>JBMOKT010000001.1:0-23513 GCA_049323895.1 Bacillota bacterium
TAGAGTACTACGTTGACATCGTAGGGGTCGGTGGTTCGAGCCCACTTAGTCCCACCATATAAGGGTTTGCGGGTTTCCGTAAACCCTTATTTTTTTACCCTTTGTAATGCAACCGCATTAATTTAATGATTTTTCAGGAGATTACCAATGATATTTAAGGATTAATGATATCTTTAATCCATTATTTAAGTACTACCATCACTTGGAGGCAAGCTCATCTTATTATCTTGACTAATATTAACATTAGTCGCTTAGAGGCTCGGCGCAAGCCGTGTTTTTCTAATACTTATTAAAAATATAATTTTAAAAGGAAATAAGTATAAGAGCAACATCGGTTTCCGCAGTCGCTTAGAGGCTCGGCGCAAGCCGTGTTTTTCTAATTTGTTAAAATTTGAAATACTTATTGAAGTATATCGTTTGTCACCCACTCATATAATAGTAGGGCAAAGGAAGGGGTGAAGATTTTTGACAGAGGCATTTCATGTTGGTACATCAAAAAATCCTCAAATGTTTGTTGATAAAGTAGTAAATCACTTAGAGCCTTATAAATTTAATTATAAAATAAATAACAAAGGAAATATTACTTTCTTAGGGTATGAACTTTATGAACAAAATATTTCAGCACTGGAGTTTAAAAATCTATTGGCAAATACTGTTGCTGATATTATAGTGGAAGACTGGGTTCATATACTGATGAAACGAATTATCAGAGATCATTATTACTATTTTAATGAAGAAGAAAAAAAGAATATTAAAAGCAAGGCCTTGGAGTTATTGAAATCTGACCAGTTGAAATTTAGACCGGTTACAAAAAAGGATGAAATTGCCCAGCGGGTTTTGGATTATTTAGAGAAGAACAAGGAATTGGTGGTTGAAGGATTCGTAAATTTCAGGCTGAAGGACTTCATGATGGATATTGAAGATGTAGTCGATTCAGCAGTAGATGATTTTTTGATGGAAAAAGAATATCTGGAATTCATCAGGCTTTTAAAATATTTTGTGGAGATACAAGAGCCTAAGGTAAACGAAGTCCATATTATATTTATAAAAGATGGAACGTTTAAATTAGTTGATAAAGATGGCAAAGAAATTGAGAATGAATACTTAGATGGTTTTTCCTTAGAACTAATGAATAATAGCATCAACTATGAAGATTTACTTATAAGTGCCTTAATAACTTTGGCCCCCCGCTTAGTAGTAATTCATAAAACAAGGAGCGGATCTAAGGATACTGTTAAAACAATCGAAAATGTATTTGGCAAAAAATCAAGAAGATGCAGCGGATGTTTAATATGTGAGCGAGGTTAGACCCGGTTTATATAAGCCGGGTTTTGCTTTATTTTCTTTTGGAGATTTGCTAATATTAATAGGGTGATTATATGTATATATATTTTCTTGTGTCAGCCTTATTGGGGGCAATAATAGGCTGGAGTACCAATGTATTAGCTGTAAAATTGATATTTCGTCCTTATAAACCATTTAGGTTATTTCGAATTTTTACAATACAAGGTTTAATTCCTAAAAGACGTGCTGAATTAGCCTTAATTATTGGACAAACCGTTGAACAAGAGTTGTTATCCCGGGAGGAAATTTTAACCCAATTAAATACAAAAGATATACAGGAAAAAATCAGTAAAAATATCATTGGCAATATAAAGAATAGGATTTCTAGATTTTTTCCTCCTTTTGTACCTCCCATACTGAAGGAAAATATTCTCACTTCATTGGAGACAATTATTCAAAATGAAGTCGAGAGATTTTTTAATGAAAGTTTTCCGATGTTATTAGAAGAACTTAAAGAAAGTATTCCTATTGCAGCAATGATTGAAGGGAAAATAAATCAATTGGACATAGGGGAATTGGAAAAGCTGGTATTATTAGTGGCTAAGAGGGAGCTAAAACATATTGAATACTTAGGTGGTCTTGTGGGACTGATAATTGGTATATTGCAAGGGGCAGTTTTGATGTTGTTGACACAGTAATTTAAAATAACTATAATTAAATTTAGTTAAAAGCAAGGATGAGGACATGCAAATTATAAATTACCCCAGAGAGAAAACATCTAGGCTGGAAATGTTTTCGGAAATATTTATGATTTGAACCACCTCGGAGCTGTTTATTCAACCGGAAAGGCACCGTTATCAGCCTTTTAAAGTGGGAAGATTTTTCTTCCAAATTAGGTGGAACCGCGGGATAGACTTCTCGTCCTATATGGACTGGGAAGTTTTTTTATTTTTAAATAAATTAGGGGAACTTTTTAGCTACTAGATGTTAAAATGTTAGAAGTTGTAAATTTATTATTTAATTTAAACTACAAAGAATTACTTATTCTAACCTCTAACTTCTAACCTCTAACTTCTAATAGAGTATGTCCCCTTTCATTAAATTGGGGAAATACCTTGAACCCTAAGTTAAACTTTAAATTAAAGGTATGTCCCCTTTCATTAATAAGGAGGAAATTAAAATGATAAAAATTACATTGCCTGATGGTTCAGTAAGGGAATACGATGTACAATCAATTACTCCTCTAGATGTGGCCGTAGATATCAGTAAAGGACTGGCTAAAAAAGCCCTGGCGGCAAAAGTGAACAATAAGCTTACAGACCTTAATTTTCCTATTCAAAAGGATTCACAGGTGTCTATTATTACATTTGAGGAAAAGGAAGGACAGGATGTCTTCCGTCACAGCAGTTCTCACATTTTAGCGGAAGCAGTACAGAACCTTTTTCCGGGAACAAAATTGGGAATTGGACCAGCTATTAAAGACGGGTTTTATTACGATTTTGACTCGGAGCATAAGTTTACTCCTCAAGACTTAGAGAAAATTGAGCAGGAAATGGAAAGAATAATCAAAGAGGATTATAAATTTGTAAAAAAAGAATTGGTTAGAAGTGAAGCCATAAAGTTTTTTCAAAACAGGGGAGAGAATTACAAGATAGAATTAATTGAAGATCTTCCTGAGGATGCTGTTATTACTATATATCAGCAAGGCAACTTTGTTGATTTGTGTGCCGGTCCCCATTTGCCCTGTACAGGGCATATCAAGGCTCCAAAGCTGCTTAGTGTAGCAGGGGCATACTGGAGGGGCAGCGAAAAAAACAAGATGCTGCAGAGGATTTATGGAACATCCTTTCCCAAAAAATCTGAGTTGGATGAATACCTATTTTGTTTGGAAGAAGCTAAGCGCCGCGACCACCGCAAAATTGGACAAGAGTTGGAATTATTTACCATCATGGATGAAGGTCCCGGCTTCCCATTTTTCTACCCTAAAGGTATGATAATCCGCAATGAATTAGAAAATTATTGGCGTCGACTGCATAATGAATGGGGTTATCAGGAAATAAAAACACCTATAATTCTAAATAGAGAGCTCTGGGAGCGTTCCGGTCATTGGCAAAATTATAAAGAAAATATGTATTTCACTGAAATAGATGAAAGTGACTTTGCCATTAAACCAATGAACTGTCCGGGAGCAATGTTGGTATACAACAGTAAACTGCATAGCTATCGGGATTTGCCTTTGCGTCTTTGTGAAATGGGTCTGGTTCACCGCCATGAATTATCAGGCGTTCTCCATGGTCTAATGAGAGTTAGGGCGTTTACCCAGGATGACTCCCATATATTTATGCTTCCAAGCCAGATTACCCTAGAAGTAGTAGGTGTTATAAACCTAATAGATTCAGTTTATAGGCTGTTTGGTTTTGAATACCATGTTGAATTATCCACCAAACCTGAGAAGGCCATGGGTTCCGATGAAATGTGGGAGAAAGCTACCAACGCCTTAGAAACAGCTCTAAAGGAAAAAGGTATGAAATATATTGTAAATGAAGGTGACGGTGCATTCTATGGACCAAAAATTGATTTCCATCTGAAGGATTCCCTCGGCAGGACGTGGCAATGCGGTACAATCCAGCTTGATTTCCAGATGCCGGAAAAATTTGATTTAAATTATGTAGGCGAGGATGGCGATAAACATCGTCCAGTTATGGTACACAGGGTTGCCTTTGGAAGTATAGAAAGATTTATTGGAATACTTACAGAGCACTATGCAGGCGCTTTTCCAACCTGGCTCTCACCCGTTCAGGTCAAAGTGCTTCCTATTACCAGCAAACATGTAGCTTACGGACAAGAAGTTTTTTCTGCTCTAGAAAATGCCGGGATCAGGGTGGAACTTGATGACCGTAACGAAAAAATTGGGTATAAGATAAGGGAAGCACAACTGCAAAAAATTCCTTATATGCTGATTGTAGGTGACAAAGAAGCAGAGGAAAAAACTGTTGGTTTGCGCAAGCGGGGTGAAGGTGATTTAGGGGCAATTGCTCTTGATACCCTTATTGCCAGTATTAAAGATGAAATAGCTGGGAAGAAATAATATTTGACAGGGATAACCCTTTGATGGTAGAATAAATCCGGTTAGAAAACACGGCTTGCGCCGAGCCTTTGGCGACCGCGGAAGCCGATGTTGCTCTTATACTTATTGCCTTTTAAAAGTTATATTTTTAATAAGTATTAGAAAACACGGCTTGCGCCGAGCCTTTGGCGACTGCGGAAGCCGATGTTGCTCTTATACTTATTACCTTGCAAAAGTTATATTTTCTAAATAAGTATAAAATAAACTGAAAAGAAGAAGCTATCCGCTTCTCACCTTACGGCGCAAGCTTGTTAGGGTTATGACATATGATTTTAGTTTTCTTATTATATGTGTCATATATGTCTTTTAAAAGCGGATGGGTAAACTCGTCCGCTTTATTTTTTTGGAGGTGACAAATTATTAGCAAGGATTTAAGGATTAATGAGGAGATTAGAACAAAAGAGGTTAGACTAGTTGATGAAAAAGGGGAACAATTAGGCATAATGCCCCCTAAAGAAGCAGCAAAGATTGCTGCCGAGCGCGGTTTAGACCTGGTAGAAGTTGCTCCTAACGCTGTTCCTCCCGTTTGCCGCATTATGGATTATGGTAAGTTCAAATATGAGCAGAGCAAGAAAGAACGGGAAGCTAGAAAAAATCAACGTATTATAAATGTTAAAGAAGTTAAACTGCGCCCCAATATTGAGGACCACGATTTTGATACCAAAACTAGGAATGCAGTAAGATTTCTAGAAAACGGTGATAAAGTAAAGGTTACCATCATGTTTCGGGGCCGGGAGATTACCCACCCTGAATTAGGTAAGGAACTGTGCGACCGTTTGGCTGAACAAGTGAAGAGCATTGCTAAAGTTGAAAAGGAAGCTAAGGTTGAAGGCAGAAACATGATTATGATTTTGACACCAATTAATTCCTAGACATAGCAGAGAGGAGGATTTTCTTATGCCAAAAATGAAAACTCACAGAGGTGCAGCAAAGAGATTTAAGAAAACTGCTACCGGTAAAATTAAAAGATTTCATGCTTTTAAAAGCCATATCTTAGAGAAAAAATCTGCTAAGAGAAAGCGTAATTTGCGTAAATCTACCATTATGTTTGAAGGCGATGCAAAAAGAGTAATTAAATTAATTCCTTATAAGTAAAAACTAGGAGGTAAAATAATATGGCAAGAGTTAAGAGGGGCGTTACTGCACGCCGTAGACATAAAAAAATATTAAAGCTGGCAAAAGGTTTCCGTGGTGCGCGCTCTAAAATATTTAGAGTTGCTAACCAGGCTGTAATGAAAGCTTTAATGTATTCCTATGCTCACCGTAAATTACGCAAAAGAGATTTCCGCAAACTCTGGATTGCGCGTATTAACGCTGCTGCCAGACAAAACGGCATGTCTTATAATAAATTTATTAACGGTCTTAAAAAAGCGGGAATTGAGATAAATCGTAAAATGCTGGCTGAATTGGCTGTTAGTGATGCCCAAGCATTTGCCCAACTGGTTAGTGTAGCAAAAAATAGTTAAGAAGATAAGCAGGCTTATTCAATAGGTCTGCTTTTCCATTTGCAATTTGCGTTTTTTCTATCTGATAAGTATGTGCTTTAGGGAGTTGAAGTGTTGTGAACATAATAAACTCTGAACAAAACCATTGGATAAAAAAAATTAATGCTTTAAAAAAAAAGAAGTATAGAGAGCAATATGGACAATTTGTAGTTGAAGGCATAAGGATCTGTAAAGAGGTTATAGAGAAAAAGGCGCAAGTTGAAGGATTATTTATCAGCAAAACCCTCATGGAAAATGAGGAAATAAAAGAACTGGCAAATTGCTTGCCCGGGAAAGTATACATAGTCGATGCAAAACTATTAGAAAAAACTTTGTCTACTGTTACACCACAGGGTATTGCCTCTATCGTAAATAAACCCTATTGGGATATTAAAAATGTTTTAGATACAGGTAAAACATTTCTAGTATTGGATGGGGTTTCGGATCCTGGAAATTTGGGAACATTAATAAGAACATCGTTAGCAGCTGGCATTGATGGACTTTTTTGTTTAAAAGGAACTGTTGATATTTATAATGAAAAAACTCTTAGGTCGACAATGGGAGCTTTTTTAAAACTTCCTGTTTTTTACATTGATGATGTAGAATGGTTCAAGACCAGGTTGTCTATATTAGGCATATCCATTGTCGTTGCAGATATAAGGGCATCCAAATATTACTTTGAATTGGCTTATCCGGAAAAGACTGCCTTAGTGTTGGGGAGCGAAGCTCAAGGACCTCTGCATATTATAACAGGGGAAGAGACTGTGAAAATTCCACTTTCACCTGATTCCGAATCATTAAATGTTGCAGTAGCAGGTTCTGTAATTATTTATGAGATTATCAGACAAAAAATGGTTTCAGTTGTAAAATAGGTATTTTTTGTGGTATAATTCCGCTATAGCAAGCAACAGGAAGGTAGGTAATAACAATGGTGTGTCGTGATTTTTTGTGGCGTCTCTTTGAAGCAACGGGATCTATTAATGTTTACCTACTTTATCGTAAAATATTAATACAGTAAGTGCAATGACGGGGAACTGTTGTAAATTATACTTACCCAGGGAGACGGAGCCGAGACTGGGAGTTCTGTTGTAATTATAATTTGCTGCTTTTTAGTATCGCAAGAAACAGGTTTCGCCCCTAAGCTGTTAAGCTGAAATTTAGTTGAGCATTATTCATAATAAACTACTAGTCCTGGTGATAGTTTTTAATAATACTCTAGCCACTAGCCACTAGCCACTTACAAAAATATTTTGCTCAAATTTTGTAGGTTTAACCGGTCTTCGCCGTTATCGAGTAATAAGTGGATTCATTATCGTTATGAATTAATTTGGGTGGTACCACGGGAAAACAACTCTCGTCCCTTTTAGGGCGAGAGTTTTATTTTTTTATATTTTTTTATAAATTTTAGGGGACATACCTTGAGCCCTAAAGAAACCTTTTAATTAAAGGTGTGTGCCCTTTCATTACAAGGAGGGTTAGCAGTGCGAGAACAACTGGAAAAAATAAAAAAGGAATTTAATGGAGTATTAAGTAAAATTTCCACTTTGGAAGAATTAAATGATTTAAAAGTGAAGTATTTAGGAAAAAAAGGTGAATTGACCCAGGTCTTAAGGGGAATGGGGGAATTATCACCAGAAGAAAGACCGCTGATAGGGCAGCTGGCTAACGAGGTAAGAGATGAGTTGACTGCTATCTTTGAAGAGGAAATGCAAAAGATTAAGATGGGGGAACAAGCTGAGAAGCTTAATAAAGAAACTATCGATGTTACCCTGCCCGGAAAGCCTGTTTTAAGAGGAACAAAACATCCTTTAACCTTGGTAATAGAGGAAGCAAAACAAATATTTATGGGATTGGGCTTTCAAATTGCTGAAGGACCGGAAATTGAAACAGATTATTATAATTTTGAGGCCTTGAATTTACCCAAAGACCACCCAGCACGTGATATGCAGGATACATTTTATATTACTCCGGAGGTTGTTTTAAGAACCCATACTTCACCTGTTCAAGTTAGGAGCATGGAAAGCCTTACACCCCAGCTCCCGGTAAAAATAATATGCCCTGGTAAGGTTTACCGTAAAGATGATGATGCTACTCATTCACCTATGTTCCACCAAATAGAGGGATTGGTGATTGATAAAGGCATACGCATGAGTGATTTGAAAGGTGTTCTTTTAGTTTTTGCCCAGCAAATGTTCGGGCAAGATAGGGAAATCCGTTTTCGGCCAAGTTATTTTCCCTTTACTGAACCAAGTGCTGAGGTAGATGTATCTTGTGGTATTTGTGGTGGTCAAGGCTGCAAATCATGTTCATATACTGGTTGGTTAGAGATATTGGGCTCAGGCATGGTCCATCCCAATGTTTTAAAATATGGGGGCTATGATCCCCAACAGGTTACAGGTTTTGCCTTCGGTATGGGCGTGGAAAGAATTGCAATGTTAAAATATGGCATAAATGATATGAGGCTGCTTTTTGATAATGACTTAAGATTCCTGCAACAGTTTTAGGAGGTGTAGAAATGAGAATATCTTTTAACTGGTTAAAAGAATATGTGGACATACAAGTAACTCCGGAAGAATTAGCCGATAAATTAACCAACTCCGGAGTCACATTAGAAAATATAGAATATCTTAATAAAGGAATAGAAAATGTAGTGGTAGGCAGGGTATTGGAAGCCGCAAGGCATCCCAATGCAGAAAAACTTTCCTTATGCCGCGTTACTACTGATGATAAAAATGAATTTCAGGTTGTTTGCGGAGCACCAAATGTTAAAACCGGGCAAAAAATTCCCTTTGCCCTTGTAGGTGCAAAGCTGCCAGGCGGGTTAACAATTAAAAAAGCAAAACTACGGGGGACAGAATCCCAGGGCATGATATGCTCTGCTCAGGAGCTTGGAATTGACGAGGAAGGCTTAACACCCGAGCAGCGGGATGGTATTTTAGTATTGGACAGCGAAGCGCCTTTGGGCATGGATGCTGTAAAATATTTAAATTTGGATGATTGTATATTAGAGTTTGACCTGACACCTAACCGTTCCGACTGCCTAAGTGTCATTAATATCGCTCGTGAAGTGGGAGCTCTTTTTGGCAAAGAAGTAAAATTACCTGAAATAAAAATTAAGGAAGTGGAAAAAGATCTAGGAAAGTTGGTCCAAATTGAGATTAAAGACCCTGAGCTATGCCGCCGGTATGCAGCAAAAATTGTAGAAGATGTTGAAATCAAACCTTCACCCCTTTGGCTGCAGCATAAATTGCGGTGTGCAGGGATGCGCCCGATTAATAATGTAGTTGATGTCACAAACTATGTAATGCTAGAGATGGGTCAGCCCCTCCATGCTTTTGATTACAATTTCTTAAGTGAGGGAAAAATTATTGTCCGCCGTGCACTAGAAGGTGAAGTAATAACCACCCTTGATGAAAACAAACGGGAATTAACTGAAGAAATGCTATTAATAACTGACCCACAAAAAGCAGTAGCTATTGCCGGGGTTATGGGTGGTTTGAATTCCGAGGTCACGGATAATACTAAAACAATTCTTATTGAATCAGCTTATTTTGATCCCACTAGTATTAGAAAAACATCTACTAAATTAGGATTGCGCTCAGAGGCATCAATAAGATTTGAAAAAGGAATAAATATTGAAACAACGGTAGATGCAGCAAGTAGAGCAGCCCAGCTTTTACAGGAATTGGCCGGTGGAACAGTAATTGCATGCTGTATTGACAATTATCCCAATCCCATTGAGCGGACAGAGATTTACCTGGAAAAAAGCAAAGTAAACCAAGTATTGGGTACAGAGATTCCTGATGCTCAAATAGTTAATATCTTAAAATCCTTACGATTCAACATGCTTGCGGAAACAGATGCAGGAATAACCGTGGAAGTTCCTCCTTACCGTCCTGATGTTACTATCGCTGAGGACTTAATTGAGGAAGTAGCCAGGGTTGATGGCTACAATAACATTCCTACCACCTTGCCTTATGGGGCAACGAGCAAAGGACAAAAAACCGCGGAGCAAAAATTGCGGGATAAAGCCATTGATACTATGGTAAATGCTGGTTTGGCTGAAATTATCAGCTTCAGTTTTATTAATAAAGTAAATTTTGATAAACTGCAGTTAGGAGAAAATGACTTAAAAAGAAAGGCTATTCCCGTATTAAACCCCTTAAGCGAAGAACAGGCATATATGCGTACTACACTTTTGCCTGGTTTGCTGGATACTTTGAGAAAAAATATTAACCGTCGGAATGAAAACCTGGGAATCTTTGAATTGGGTAAAATTTATATTCCCGGTGAATTTCCACAGGGTGCTGTTTTACCTGAGGAAAAATGGGTTCTTGGGATTGCTGTGAGAGGTATCCTTGGGGAGGATTGGAGCTCAAAAGGCAGCATAGTAGATTTTTACTATCTAAAGGGGATAGTGGAAAGCCTTCTTTCAGAGCTAAAGATTGATAAAGTGGAGTTTAGGCCGACAAAAGATAATCCTTCCTATCATCCCGGTAGAACTGCAGAAGTTTATGCTGATGGTTTATTAGTAGGTATTTTAGGTGAAGCGCATCCTCAAGTTGCTGAAAATTATGATCTTGTAGCCAGAAACTATATCTCCGAGTTAGATATTAGTATGCTCTTGGAAATGGGTATGAGAGAAATAAATGCTAAACCCCTACCCAAGTATCCAGCTGTTAACAGGGATTTAGCTGTCGTAGTGAGGGAAGACGTTTCTGCTGCAGATTTGATTGAAGCTATCACTCAAGCAGGAGGAAAGCTTTTAGCTAAAACTACAATTTTTGACCTTTACAAAGGCAACCAAATACCCCAGGGTCATAAAAGCATTGCCTTTGCCCTAACCTTCCAGGCAGAGGATAAGACTTTGACTGATAAAGAGATTAATGATATCCATGAAAAAATACAAAAAGCCCTGGCTGAAAAATTCAAAGCCAGTCTAAGAACCTGATATTATGATATGATGAAAATGCCTGCTTTTGCAGGCATTTTTGTTTTATTCTACATCTAAGCAGGAGTTTTTTGTGTTATCACGAAAACATGTTATCATGGAAATGAAAGGATATATGAAGGAGTGAATAAATTGCAGCAGGGAGCACAGGGTAAACCAGTGCAAGTTCAAATATATGGTGACAACTACTATATAAAAGGTAGTAATGATAGTTCTTACATAATAAAAGTTGCCGACTATGTGGACAAAAAAATGAATATGATCGGGCAAAGGAATCCCCATCTTTCACTAAAGCAAGTAGCAGTATTAGCCTCCTTAAATATAGCCGATGAGTTGTATAAACTGCAAAATGACTACGACAAATTACTCCAGATTTTGGAAGAGGGCAAAAAGGGTTAAATAATTGTTTTTTTGAAAATAATTAATCCTGATAAGTCTTTGATGGGGGTTTTTTAGTGTTGGAGTCTAACTTTTTCCTTCCGGGAGTAAAAGATAATGATTTAAAAAAGATAATTGAAGAATTTGGAATTAACAACCTTGAGCAGCTTAAAAAGGCTGTAAAAAGCAAAAAAATTCGACAACTAAAAGGTTTTAACAGTAAAATAGAAATGGCCATATTAAGAGGAATTAAAATAATTCAGGATAAACCTGAATATTTACCCATAGGGATTGCACTAGATTATGGGAAAACTTTAATAAATCAATTAAGAACCTGGCCAGGCATAAGCCAGGTTTTCCTTGTTGGTTCATTAAGGAGGGGAGTTGAAGAGGTAAATAGGATAGAAATCCTTCTGGCGGCAACAATGAATTACTCTATAGAACAACTGGTGGAACTGCCCATGATTACCGGAGGAAGGATAGAGAATAGAAGAGTTGTACTGGATTCGCTCCTTGGTCTGCCAATTGTATTGTATTTTTCGGATAAAAACAGGTGGGGTTTGGATTTAATCAAAACAACAGGTTCAGCAAACCATCTTCAAGCATTAAAATTACAAAGCAACAACTTGCTGCATTTTGATGGGGAGGAAGAAGTTTATAAACAGCTAGGTTTGCCTTGGATTCCTCCAGAGCTTAGGGAAACAGGGTTTGAAGTTCAATTTGCCAGAGAAGGGATTCTTCCAAAACTAGTTGATATCAGTGATATAAAAGGGGACCTGCATATCCATAGCCGTTGGAGTGATGGGGCAAATACAATTGAGGAAATAATACAAAAAGGTATATCTATAGGATATGAGTACCTTGCGATAACTGACCACTCCCAATCATTAAAAATTGCCGGAGGATTAAGTCCCGCCGATCTTTCTACACAGATTAAAGAAATAGACAGATTGAAAGTCAAGTATCCTCAGATTCAAATACTAAAAGGAATAGAGGTGGATATCCTAGAGGATGGGTCTTTGGATTTTCAAGACGATATTTTGGAGAAAATGGATGTAGTTATTGGTTCAATCCATTCTCATTTCCATATGAGCAAAGTGGAAATGACAGAACGGATTATAAAAGGATTGAAGCATCCTTTGGTCAATATACTTGCTCACCCAACAGGGAGAGTATTGGGGAAAAGACCAGGCTATAGTGTGGATATAGAGAAAGTTATCCAAATAGCAGCCCATTACAAAAAGATTCTTGAGATAAATGCATCTCCTGACCGTCTTGATTTAAGAGACAAACATTTACAGTTTGCCAGAACAAAAGGTGTAAGGATTGCAATAAACACAGATGCCCATAGTATAGACCGCATGTCTGATATGGCGTTTGGTGTCCAGACTGCCAAAAGGGGCTGGCAGACCTCTCAAGAAATAATAAATTCTTGGAGTTACGAAGAGATTAAGGCATATTTTCAAAAAAACAGGAGGTAATAAAATGAAAATATTGGATATATACCAACTGATTGTACAAATGGGTAAAGATGCTGACCCCAGAGGAGGGGATTTAGAAAAGGTTCTTGAACAAAAGGCCAAGGAGCATCAAGACTTAAAAGAGGAAGACCAAAAATATTTTGATACCGACAAGCTCTTTAATCCTTATGCTGACACAAGAGTTTTATATGGTGATGTAAATAGGCAGGTTAGTACTCTATTGGCAGGGATTGACATCGATACATCAGAAATTCTATTGGCCGATCGTTTAACAGAAAGGGGCACGAAAATTGATTTAGTAATCAGCCACCACCCGGAGGGCAAAGCATTAGCCGGTTTACATGAGGTTATGGAACTTCAGGAAGATATTTTGCACAGTTTAGGTGTACCTATTAATGTCGCCCAAGGTATACTGTCTTCTCGTATTAGTGAAGTACAGAGAGGATTGCTGCCTTTAAATCATAATAGGGGAGTAGACGCAGCAAGAATTTTAGATATTCCTTTAATATGTGCCCATACTCCAGCTGATAATCAGGTACAGGTTTTCTTGGAAAAGATTTTTAAAGAAAAACAAGTTCAAACTGTGGGTGATGTGATAAAAATCCTAAATGAGATACCTGAATATGATGAAGCAAGGAAAATGGGGGCTGGACCCAAAGTTGTAGCTGGCTCAGAAAAAAGGAAGGCAGGTAAGATTTTTGTAGATATGACCGGAGGAACAAGTGGTTCTGAGAATGCATATGAAAAACTTGCTGCTGCAGGGATTGGAACAATAGTAGGTATGCATATGGGTGAAAAACACAGAAAAGAAGCAGAGAAAAACCATATTAATGTAATAATTGCAGGGCATATGGCAAGTGATTCATTAGGTATGAATTTAATTCTTGATAAAATTGAGGAAAAGGGTATAAATATAATTTGCTGCTCAGGAATTATTAGGATAAAAAGAAACTAAATGGGGGAAGTCTTATGGAAAAGATTGAGTTATTGGCGCCGGCCGGAAATATGGAGTCCTTTAGGGCTGCGGTAGAAAATGGGGCTAACGCAGTATATTTAGGTGGCAGTATGTTTAGTGCGCGGCAGTATGCCAATAATTTCGCGGGAGAGGAATTGAAAGATGCAGTAGACTTTGCCCACAGTCGTAATGTGAGGACATATGTTGCTGTAAATACCTTAATTGCTAACAATGAGCTTAAAGAACTGGTATCTTATGCTTATGAACTAGCCCAATACCAAGTTGATGGCATTATAGTTCAGGATTTAGGTGCAGCAGCTTTTATTCGCAATGTATTACCGGAAATGGAGCTCCATGCCAGTACTCAAATGGCTGTCCACAATTCAGAGGGGATAAAGTTTTTGGAAAAAATGGGTTTTACCAGGGGTGTGTTAGCACGAGAGGTTTCTTTTGAAAACATTAAATTAATTAAAGAAAAAACATATTTGGAGTTAGAAACCTTTGTCCACGGCGCACTGTGTTTTGCATATTCTGGACAGTGTTTAATGAGCAGCATGATAGGGGGGAGAAGCGGGAACAGGGGTAGGTGTGCCCAACCCTGCAGAATGAAGTACTCCCTTGTTGATTCATTAGGAAAACAATTAATAGACCCTGCTTGTGTAGGAGAACATTTATTAAGTCCCAAGGATTTAAAAATGATACAACATATTCCCCAACTTATATCTGCAGGTATAGTATCGTTGAAAATTGAGGGCAGAATGAAGAGACCGGAATATGTAGCTACTGTAGTAAGAAATTATCGTGAAGCTATTGATAGATACTACTCTAACCCCCATGATTTTAGTATTTCTAAGGAAGAAGAGAAGGAATTAGAACAAATTTTCAATAGGGATTTTACTACAGGCTATTATTTTGGCAACCAAGGAAAAGACCTAATGAGTTATAAAAGACCTAATAACAGGGGATTACTTCTAGGAAGGATTAGCCAAGTTGAACAAAACTTAATTAAAATCAAACTTGTGGAGGAGCTTGGCGTAGGTGATGGTTATGAGGTCTGGGTAACTAAAGGCGGTAGGATTGCTGGGGAAGTAAAAGAGATATTTTTAGGTAAAAATTTGATTTCTAGGGCTTATCCCGGGCAAGAGGCAGCAATAAAGGTTTCAGGGAAGCCGCGGGTGGGTGACAGGATTTTCAAAACCCACGACAGCCAGTTAATGCAGAAGGCAAAGGAAAGCTATTTATCCCCAAAGATAAGCAGAAAAATTGGTCTAAATCTAGAAATTAGTATTGAAGAAGATAAGGCAGTCAGTGTTTTGGGTTGGGATGATGAAGGATATAGCTTCAGCGGTCAGGGCAGCTATATAGTTGAAAGGGCTCACAAACATCCTATTAACTATGAAACTGTATCTAAACAATTTTCCCGTTTAGGAAATACACCTTTTGAATTAAAGAATTTAACAGTAAAACTAGATAGTGAACTTATAGTTCCAGTAAGTGAATTTAATAACCTGCGGCGTCAAGTTGTTGAAGGATTATTAACTGCGCGACAGGCTAATCATTACAAAAAAATTCCTGATAAAAAAGCTTATCTGCAAAATGTTAGTCACCTATTTAACAAAATACCAAAACCGAAATTTGTTGATAGCAAACCGTTGCTTTCAATTACGGTAGGGAACATGGCAGCTTTGAAAGAGGCTATTGATGGTGGAGCCGATCAGGTATACCTGACCTGGGAAGGCTTTAAAAATAAGCCCAAGTTTAGTATTGAGGACTATAAGGAAGCCATAAATATTTGCAGAGGCAGAGGAAGAAAGGCAGTACTTTATCTGCCCAGGCTCTTTTCAGAAGCAAAAATGAATAAATTCAAGGCTGATCTTGATAAAATCAAAAGCCTAAATTTTGACGGTTTGTTAGTGGGGAATTTAGGAACCCTTAATTTGGCTATGGAGCAAAATTTTGCAAACATATTGATTGACTTTACCTTAAATGTATTTAATGATTTAACTATTCTTAAACTAAGAGAGAGCAATTGCAGCCAGATAACATTATCACCAGAACTTAACCTGCAGCAAATAAATGACTTTTCATTTTTAGGTAATATTCCTTTAGAAGCAATTGTTCATGGAAACTATCCCCTTATGGTTAGTGAACATTGTACCGTAGGCAGTGTTTTGGGCAACAAAAGCTTTAGAAATCCTTGCAGTGGTGCATGTACAGGAGGAAATTTTGGGTTGAAAGACCGGATGAAGTTTGTTTTTCCAATTGAAATGGATGAAAACTGCAGAATGTTGATTTATAACGCAAAACCGTTAAATTTATTTAAAGATATCAAGAAGATTTTAGCTGCTGGGATTAACTCCATTCGCATTGAGGGGCAAAAAGAAGACCCTAAATGGCTGAGAACCACTACACAAGCCTATAGGAATGCCATAGATAAATGGTATCAGAATCGTGATTCCTATGAACCCAGTGAAGGTCTTAATGATAGACTATTAGAATTGCAGCCAGAAGGTTTTACCACAGGTCATTTTTTTAGGGGAGTCTTATAATGATTTGTTAGTGTACTTGAGGCAAGAGGGGGAGATAGAGAAATGAATAATTTAAGTTTAAGGAAGTTGGAATATGACAAAATTAAAGAGAAACTTGTGGGGGAATGCAGTTCTTCTCTAGGGAAGGAAATTGCAGAGAAAATTGTTCCCGTTGCTGATATTGAGGAAATTAAGATTTGGCAAGCTGAAACTACCGAGGGTGTATTAATCCGCAGGCTTGAACCCCAAATTCCTCTAGGAGGTATTATCGATATACGCACTCAACTGCGTAAAGCTGAAATCGGGGGTATTCTAGAGCCTGAGGAATTATTAAAAACTCTTGATATATTATATGCCTCCCGTAAGTTAAAAAACTTTTTGGGAAACAAAAAGAAACAGTATACAACACCCCGTATGGAATGGTGGTCAGACCGTTTGATTATCCTTAAAGAACTGGAAGAAGAGGTCGACAGGATTGTTTCCCCCGATGGTGAAGTTAAGGACAATGCCTCCTCGACCCTCTTAAGCATAAGAAAAAAGATAACAACTTTACAAGCCAGGATTAAAGAGAGATTAGAAAGTATGGTCAGGGGTAATCAAAAGTATCTGCAGGATTCAATAATTACCATCAGAGGGGATAGGTATGTTATTCCTGTAAAACAAGAGTATAAAGGACAAATCCCAGGAATTGTTCATGACCAGTCTGCCAGTGGTGCAACCTTATTTATTGAGCCCATGGCAGTGGTAGAAATGAATAATGAACTAAGAAAAGCAACTGTTGACCAAAGGAATGAAATAATAAGAATATTAACTGAAGTAAGCGGTAAAATAAGTCAGTATGTTGAAGAACTAAGGGAAAATGTGACAGTTCTTGCCCAGATAGATTTTATTTTTGCCAAAGCCCGCTTGAGTGAGAAACTAGATGGTATTGAACCTATAATTTCACCCAGCCAGATGGTAAATATCATAAGAGGCAGGCACCCATTAATTAACCCTAAGGAAGTTGTCCCTCTAACTGTTTCCTTAGGGTTGGAATTTGATTCATTAGTTATTACGGGTCCAAATACAGGGGGTAAAACAGTTACATTAAAGACCGTAGGTCTTTTTGTCTTAATGTCCCAAAGCGGTTTGCATATTCCGGCGGAAGTAGGAAGCACCATAGGAGTTTTTCATAAGGTATATTCCGATATCGGTGATGAACAAAGTATTGAGCAATCACTTAGTACATTTTCCTCCCACATGACTAATATTGTGGGCATTTTAACTAATGCCGATAATAAAACCCTGGTTCTCCTCGATGAGCTAGGTGCGGGTACAGACCCATCAGAAGGTGCAGCCTTAGCTATTTCTATTTTAAACTATTTAAAGAAATCGGGAGCAAAATTAATTGCAACTACCCACTACAGTGACTTGAAAACCTATGCTTTTACAGAAGACAGGGTACAAAATGCCAGTGTAGAGTTTGACATTAAGACTTTAAAACCAACATACCGCTTGTTAGTAGGGGTTCCTGGCAAAAGTAATGCCTTTGAGATTGCATTAAGGCTTGGTCTGCAAAAATCAATTATTGAATATGCACGGGGACTAATCAGCAAGGAAGAACAGGATGTTTCGGAACTAATACAGACTTTAGAAGAAAATCGACTCTCCAGTGAAGTCAGTAAACAGGCTGCAGAAGAAAAACTGCAGGCTGCAAACAGAATGTTATCCAGTATTGAAGAGCAAGAAGTGCAAGTGCAAAAAAATGCAGATATCATTATTAGAAAGGCTGAAGAAGAAGCCTTGGCAATTATAAAAAAGGCCCGTAAAGAGAGCGAAGAACTACTGAAGACCATACGGGAGACAGCTAAAGAAGAAATGGTCAGGGCTGAACAGAGGGCATTAGAACTGAAAAAAGAATTGGAAAATAAGGAGGATGCCCTTACCGCCAAAGTGCTGAAAGGTGCTAAGGTTATTGGAGAAAAACCCACTAATCTAAAGGTAGGGCAGGAAGTCTTTATTCCTAAGCTTAACCAAACAGCAACTGTCGTAACGTTACCCAACAATAATGAGGAACTGCAGGTGCAATCGGGAATACTGAAGATAAATGTAAAACTCGATGAGGTACAAACAATCAAAAAGAAAAACGAAACGCAAAAAACAGGAATAGGCAAAATTGTGTCCAGTAAAAGTGAAGCTATTAAGAATGAATTCGATTTCCGCGGTCTGAATGTGGAAGAGGCGATTCCTGCAGTTGATAAATACCTGGATGATGCATATTTGAGTGGTTTAAACCAGGTTTATCTTATCCATGGCAAGGGAACCGGGGTATTAAGAAATGCTGTAAGGGAAATGTTGAATAAACATCCCCATGTGAGAACTATCCGTTCCGGGGGGTTTAATGAAGGAGGAACGGGGGTTACGGTAGTAGAATTGAAAAAATAAGCACCTTACAGCGAGTGTCCAGTGTCCAGTAAAGAAAAAAATCCGTTCGAAAAACGAACGGATTTTTTTTGTTGAAAATTATCCCTGGATGCGGATGCCAACCATTACCTCATTAGACAAAGGACTTTGTCGGTTAAGTTCTACATCATGACCAAGTACCCGGTAGTAATATGTTTTGCCTATTTCAATTTCATCATCAATATATTTAGTGTCTTTGATGTTATCATATTGACCTATTTGGTTCCCGGCACTAGGTTGAAAACCAGGGTCTTCAGATCTGAAGACATAGTAGTTAAAATTGCCGTCTTCATGGGGTTTTGACCAGTTTAATTCAATAAGCAGCCTGCCGTTTACTTCTTTAGCCTGTGCGTTGAGTTTAGGTGGTTTCATTGCACGGTCTGATTTATTTTCACCAGGTATGGCAATCTGGTTGGAGGATGGACTTTGAATATTACTTAATCTATCAACAGCAACTACCCGGTAGTAATATTTGACACCTGGTTTTACAGTATCGTCAACATAGTTGTTGATATTATCATCAGTTACCGCTATGCGGTTATTGGCGTTAGGTATAAAGCCTGGTTCTGTGGAACGGTAGATATAGTAAATAGTATTTTCATTTCCCTGCAGCCAATTCCAGCTTAAGCTGGCAGCTTTTAGAATACTGCTGTCATTATGGGTTACTGCTTCACCCCTTAAACTAATGGGGGAGGAAGAAGAACCATGCAGCGTACAATATTGATTAGGCAATTCTAAATGGGCATCTTCAGGAACTACGTTAACAAATCTATCGGGTAGTCCCTCGGAAATCCAAGGCTGAGGCCTCTTCAAAAATGTTTTTGTAACAGGTGGTGATGGACAATTGGGTGTGTAAAGCTGTCCTGTCTCTGGGTCGATCTGTGCCTGTACCCATACATTTGAAATCTCCGTAGGAATGAAATTTTTATTAAACTGTTCAGTCACAACAAATTCCGGAGGAGTTAATTCACTGGGAAGGAGCCCTGATTTATAGTCAACTGCAATATCTACAATTCCTGCAGGTCTTTCAAACCTACTGGGAGGCAGGTTTTGGTGGGCAACCTCCATTACAGCTTTCCAAATGGGTCCCGCATCATTACCTCCACCTATAACGTTACTCATTTCCTGAGGTTCATCATATCCAAGCCAGACCACACCTACCAGTTCCGGGGTATAACCAATAAACCAAGCGTCCTTATTATCTGAAGTCGTACCAGTTTTTCCTGCAACTGAGCGGTTAGGCAGTTTGGCTTTAGTACCTGTGCCAGCTTGAACAACGGTTTCCAACATACTTGACATCAAAAAGGCTGTTTCTTCACTCATTACAACCCGTTTTTTTGTTTTATGCTCCCAAATAACATTACCGTTCTTATCTTCGATTCTTGTTATGACATGAGGTTCTACATAAACTCCTTTATTGGCAAAGGTTCCATAAGCTGCTGTTAATTCAAGAGGACTTAATCCTTTTGTTAATCCACCTAATGCTATGGCAAGACCCATGTCATTTTGTTTCCCGCTAGGCACTAAGGTCGAGACACCTAAGTTTTCTGCAAATCTGAATCCTTCAGGAACGCCGATTTGCTTAAGCATTTTAACAGCAACGGTGTTAATGGACCATTGAATACCAGTACGCATGGAAACTAAACCGCGATACCTATTATTATAGTTTTTAGGAGCCCAGACACCTTCATAGGTGCTGTAAGGTTCTGGGTAGTCATCCAGAACAGTAGCCGGGGAATAGCCTTTTTCCAATGCAGGACCATATACAACTAAAGGCTTAATTGCAGAGCCAGGTTGGCGTAATGCCTGGGTGGCCCTGTTAAAATTCCGTTTTCCCTCCTGATTTCTTCCGCCGACAATACCTTTTATTTCACCACTATGTGGATCCAGAACTACCATGGCAGACTGGATTAATAAATCTTTCTTTCCAGTTGGGAAATTTTCAGGCTTAGAATAGACCTCCTGCATTTTCTTTTGCACGGTCTGGTCTAAAGTAGTGTAAATATTATAGCCTTCTGAATAAAGCATTTTAGTATCATTGTCTTTTAAATCAAGTACTTCAATAGCCTGTTCGATAACATGGTCAACAAAAGATTGATATTTATATTCGGCTTTAGCCAGTGTTTTTCTATTAATTTCAATAGAAGTTGATTTTAATTTATTGGCATCTTCTTGAGAAAGTTTCCCAAAATCAACCATAGCATTTAATACAACAGCCCTTCTGTTTTTTGCAGCTTCCGGGTGCAAAATAGGGGAGTGTTTATACGGATTTTGAATCACTCCTGCTAGCATCGCACTTTCTTGAACATTTAAATCTTTGGCAGATTTCCCGAAGTAAGTCTGGGAAGCTGCTTCAATACCATATGCTCCGTGACCAAAGTACACCCTATTAAGGTAAAACTCTAAAATTTCATCTTTGGAATAATCTCTTTCAAATTTGATTGCAATAACTGCTTCTTGTATTTTTCTTTTATATGATTTTTCAGTTCTATCAAGCATAGCTAGACCGGCTAGCTGTTGGGTAATTGTGCTTCCACCTTGGACTACACGACCACTTTTGAAATTGGCAACCATTGCACCAGCCAGTCTGTATAAGTCAACTCCGGGGTGCTTCTCAAAGCGTTGGTCTTCAATAGCCAGCAAGGCTTCTTTAACATGTGGTGAGATTTGGTCAAGCTTTACGGGTATTCTGTTTTCTGCACCATGAAGCTCGTCTACCTTATTGCCCTTATTGTCAAAAACATTTGAGGTGATAGCATAATCCTCAATTTTATCACTTTCAATGTTGGGCATGTTTTTTATGGCACCGGCTACAAAGCCTATACCGGCACCACCGAAAATAAATACCAGTAATAGAACGATTAGTATCATGACTCTATATATATTTAATTTTTGTTTTCTTTCTTGTTTTCTAGTCACCTGTTAACCTCCTTTATCCCGCTTGCAATATTATAGCACATTCATAATTTGTATAAAACAACTACCTTCTTTTACAAATCTAACAGAAAAATAAATATAGTTTCCTAATTAAATGACGAAATAATTTTAATTGTGGTTCCTGAATCTTCTTTTTTTATAATTAGGTTCACCTTTAAAGATTACTCACATATATTATGTACAAAAAAGGAGGTGTCAGTCTTGCTCCGAAGAATGGGTGGAAGAAGAATATATATCGGTAAACCTTTTGTTATTATTGTAATAATTATCAGTTTAATAATAATACCTATTTATTTGGTTGAAAATAATCTTAAACCAACTATAAAAGCTGTGGCAGAATCCAGGGCAAATTTAATTGCCACCCAGGCAATTAATGAAGTAATATATAATGAAGTTTTAGAAAATGTTAAATACAATGACCTAGTAGAGGTTCATAAAGATATGGACAATAAAATTACACTTATCCAGGCTAACACTATTAAAATTAGTCGCCTCATTGCAGATACCAATATAAGAATTAAGGAAGCTCTTGAATCCTTAAGTGAAGAATCTATTGAAATTCCTCTTGGTCAGGCTTTGGGGAGCTATCTCTTTGCAGCGCATGGTCCTAAAATTAATATTAAGATTTTACCTGTGGGAGAAATAAATGTTAAGCTGGCACAGGATTTTAGCGAAGCAGGAATAAACCAAACCAGGCATATTATATACATGGACATTAATACTTCAATTAGAGTGGTGGTCCCAATGGCAACCGATAAAATTACTGTAGCCACCCAGGCACCAGTTGCGGAAACTATAATTGTAGGTTCTGTCCCTAATACAGTATTACGATTGGACGGCTTCAATAATCTGCTTAAAGGAAGCTTACCGGGGCAATGACAATCTTGACAATAATAACAAAAGAGGTAAAATAAAAATGTATTGATAATACTGCTATACTCTATGTTGGCTAATAGTCGATAGCCAATAGCCAATGGAATAAAACCATTGACTATAGACCATAGGCTATTGACCAAACCCAAAAGAATAACTAATAAGCATTAATGATAATGCTCCTCGATAGCTCAATGGTAGAGCACTCGGCTGTTAACCGAGTGGTTGTTGGTTCGAGCCCAACTCGGGGAGCCAATTTTATGTTCTTTTAAGGCTATACAGTCGTGGGCATGTGAGCACGTCAGAGAAATGCGAAGGGTGTTATTTGGTGTATAACAGCTGCGCCGTTAGGATATAATAACGGCGCAAAATTATTCTTCAGCTTCTTGCCAGTAATTGGTGGTTGACCAAGTAAGGAGAAAGGTGATATACTACTTCTTGTCGCCGCGAAAGGGTGAGCAAGAAAGCCTGAAGTTAACAGCCAACAATTGGATGTTGACAGCGGAGGACAAAAGATGATATAATAGCTTTTGTCGCCGCAAGAGAGCGGAGACGAGAGAAAAAGTTCTTTGAAAATTGAACAGTTGTAAAACATGCGTTTGGCCCAAAAGTCATTCAATGATTTTTGAGTTAAAAAAACAAGTTTAATGAGCTAATCAAGCTTACAATATATGCTTTTGATTTAGATACTTTGCCAATCAGGCAAAGTGCTAAGGATAGCAATATTAAAATGTGTTTCAGTGGAAACTGATTTAATAACACATTTCTTATATTTTTATTGGAGAGTTTGATCCTGGCTCAGGACGAACGCTGGCGGCATGCCTAACACATGCAAGTCGAACGATTCGGAGGTCAGTCATCAGAGGTCAGAGGTCAGATTAAGAAGCACATTAAGCTTCAAGAACTGTCTAATTCTGATATCCGATTTCTGACGACTGACTTCCGTTTAGTGGCGGACGGGTGAGTAACGCGTGGGTAACCTGCCCTTAAGACTGGGATAACTCCGGGAAACCGGAGCTAATACCGGATACGCTTTTTAAGCCGCATGGCTTGAGAAGGAAAGATGGCCTCTC
>JBMOKT010000002.1:0-69433 GCA_049323895.1 Bacillota bacterium
GACATTCATGTGATGCTCCTTAAAGCTTAACAAAATATTAATGCTCCTCGATAGCTCAATGGTAGAGCACTCGGCTGTTAACCGAGTGGTTGTTGGTTCGAGCCCAACTCGGGGAGCCAATTTTATGTCCTTTTACGGCTATACATTATGTCGGCATCCGATGCAAGTAGATTCTGCAAGATGCATCTGCTATTGGGATTCATTCCATGATGCATCCTAAGAAAGTGACTCAAAAGATGATGCATCCTTTAAGCTAGACCCTGGTGCAGATGCGTCATGTAAGCTAGACATTCATGTGACACTGACCAAAAATTTAACCACAAAGCATATGGAGGGGTTCCCGAGTTGGCCAAAGGGGGCAGACTGTAAATCTGTTAGCTACGCTTTCACAGGTTCGAATCCTGTCCCCTCCACCAAAAAACCTGACATAACCTGATAAGGTTATGTCTTTTTATGTTTATTTCGACAAAAAACAGGACCTAAGTCCTAGTCATTTAGGACTAAAGATTGTTTAAAGAGTAGTATTTTTGTGGTAAATTTTAGTAAAACATAGGTTTGATGGGGTGGGACTTAATGAGGGCTGATTTTAAAGAAATATCAGAAGAACAGCTTGTTAAATTGGCTCAAGAAGGAGATTGCCGGGCACTGGAATACTTAATTAAAATCTATCAAGGGCTTTTATACTACATCTGCGACAAATATTTTCTTAAAGATGGTGAAAAAGAAGATTTACTGCAAGAAGCGACAATAGGATTGATAGAAGCGGTTCATGGATATAATCCTGACTGCGGAAAAAAATTCAAAAACTTTGCAATTCTCTGCATTACACGAGAAATAGATTCCTGTATTAAAAAATCTAACCGCAAAAAACACCAAATTTTAAACGATGCAATTCCCATCTACTCGTATGCGGAAAGTGAAGATGATAAGACAGGCAATGGGTACCAAACTTTTGTTGACCGTTACTTTAGGGACGACTCTCCATCCCCAGAAGCATTAGTTGTTGAGAGGGAAACGATCAACGAATTGATGTTAAAGGTTAATTCTGCCCTTTCTGATATGGAAAAACAGGTTTTGACACTACGTATCAATGGACATTCTTATAGTGAAATAACAATAAGGTTAAATTTACAAAACAAATCCGTTGATAATGCTGTTCAAAGAATAAGGAAAAAAATGAGTACAGACTATATTACACCTAAAGCTAACCGCTCTGCTTAATTGCAAGCAATTACCGAAATCTTCATGGTTTCGGTTTTTTGTTTAGGGTTTTTATTAAATTATGAAATAAATTAATTTGATGTTTTTCAAAATTGAATTAATGTTATAATAGTTTCAGTCATTTAAAATAGGAGGAAGTGTTCTGGTGGAATATAAAAAAATATTTAAATTAGGTTTAAAAGACGGGGTAGAGACAACATGGGAATTGGCAAAGGTAATTGTCCCCGTTTATTTTGTGATTACATTCTTAAAATATACTCCTTTTATTGATTGGCTTGTTTCATTCTTCCAGCCAGTCACTTTGCTTTTAGGTTTGCCAGGGGAAGCTGCCATGCCGATAGTGATAGCAAATGCATTAACGGTATATCCGGCAATTCCTGCAATTACATCCTTTCCTTTCACTTCAAAAGAAATAACTATTATCGGTACAATGATCTTGATTTGCCACAGCCTTCCGGTGGAAACTATGATTGCTAAAAAATCCGGTTCCAGCGGGAGTAAAATTGTTTTAATTAGAATAACAATGGCTATCGTTGCAGGATTAATTCTAAATCTAACTCTGGGAGGCTAAAACGTGTTTGTAGATATCGTAGTAGAGGCTTTAACAAATAGTTTAAATACAATTACCCAAATAGCAGTAATCGTTTTTCCAATAATGTTAGTCCTCAGGTTCGCCCGAGAACTTAATATTTTAAATAGAGTTAGTAGTTTTTTTGAGCCCCTTACTAAGCGTATGTATTTATCGAAAGAAGCTACTTTTCCCTTAATAGTTGGTACCGTATTTGGCTTGACTTATGGTGCCGGGGTTATTTTACAAGCTGCTAAGGAAGGTCGATTAACTGCTAGGGATATGTTTTTGACAAATGTATTTCTAGGTTTAAATCATGCTATATTTGAAGATACTTTAGTATTTGCAGCTATTGGGGCAAAC
This sequence comes from Bacillota bacterium, assembly GCA_049323895.1. Classification (GTDB taxonomy): domain Bacteria; phylum Bacillota; class Peptococcia; order Peptococcales; family BICA1-8; genus JBMOKT01. The sequence continues at coordinate 2,153 of JBMOKT010000002.1, forward strand.
GGCTGGGCTTTACTTATTACAAGGTTCTTCCTGGCAGCAATTGTTACTTTCTTTCTTGGCAAGTGGATGGAAACAAGGGATAATCGGGAGTTATTATTGAAAAAATTAAACGCGTAGGCTTTGTTGGCTGAGTATTAACTCAGCCATTTTTATTTTGCCATAAACGCTTATAACAAATATGTCGGTAATTGAATAAATAATTTAAATTTGACCATACTTGACCATAAAGGAAAAAAGATTTATTATATAAATAAAGGTCAAACATGGTCAGGTGGTGAGGTTGAAAATGAGCAGCATATCAAGAGAAATTGAAAGATATCTAAAAAATCTGCTGGAGAAAGCCCATAATGGTGTAATTGAGGTACAGAGGAGTGCTTTATCGGATTTTTTTGAGTGTGTGCCATCCCAAATTAATTATGTACTAAGTACCAGGTTTACACCTGCCCATGGGTATATAGTTGAAACCCGTAGAGGTGGGGGAGGTTATGTAAGGATTATCCGTCTAAGTATTAATAACAATAATGACTTAAAGTATCTCCTGGATGAAATAATTGGCAGTGAAGTAACGGATAATCAAGCAAGAGGTTTTGTTGAACACTTGCAGAAAGAGGGTTTTTTAACCCGAAGAGAAGGACTTATTTTAAAAAATATTGTAAGTGACAATCTATTGGCGCCATTTTCTATGGATAGGAAGGATCTCCTTAGGGCGCAGATATTACAGAGTGTGCTGTCAACAGTTCTGCGCCAGGATGTTTAGAATGCTTTAAGAAGGTCTAAATAATTATAAGTAGTAAATATATTTCACTTTTTAAGCATAAGAATATTATTTTATTAGTAAAGTTATTTAAGTTACTAATCAGTTAGGGGGGGTAACCATGTATTGTGAAGAATGTGAAAAGAGACCAGCTAACGTACATTTGACTAAAATTGTTAATGGACAGAAAAAAGAAATGCATCTTTGTGAGCAGTGTGCCAAGAAACAACAAGATCAGATTGGTTTTACACTTGTACCCGATTTTTCTTTTTCTAACTTTTTAACTAGTATGCTGGAGGGGGAAACCTTTGCTCCCTTTGGAACTTTTAATAAGGAAAAGGAATCAAAATGTGAAAAATGCGGCTTAACATATAGTATGTTTACTAAAATTGGTAGAATGGGCTGCGATAAATGTTATGAGGTATATGGAGATAAGTTGGAACATTTATTAAAAAGAGTTCATGGTAATACCCAACATGTTGGCAAGATACCAAGAAGAACAGGTGAAAATATCAGGATGCGTAAGGAGTTAATGGAGGCAAGGGCATCCTTGCAGAAAGCAGTCCTCAATGAGGAGTTTGAAAAAGCTGCTCAGTTAAGAGATCGAATAAAGGAATTGGAAAAAAACAGAGATGATAAAGGGGGCTTCGATAATGATAAGTAAACTGATTGAGCAGCCCCATAGTGTTTGGACTGAAGGGATAGGGGAATATCCCGAGATTATACTAAGCTCGAGAATCCGTCTAGCTAGGAATTTAGAGAAATTCCCATTTCCCCTTAAACAGACTGAAGGTACTGCTAATTCCGTAATAGAGTTGTTAGAAAAATCCTTTGAGGGTGACAAAGATTTGAAGCTGTACCGTTTGACAGATATACCGGAGCTTGAACGACAGGTACTTGTGGAAAAACATATAATCAGTCCTGTCCATGGACAAAAGCCTGAATACAAAGGTGTAGTACTTAATAAAGAAGGCTCAGTAAGTATTATGGTTAACGAGGAGGATCATTTAAGAATCCAATGCTTTGCATCAGGGCTGGAAATTGATACCCTTTGGGAAATTGCCGATAGTATTGATGATAAATTAGAGGAAAAGATAAACTACGCCTTTGATGAGAAATACGGATTTCTTACTTGCTGTCCTACTAATTTAGGAACAGGAATGAGGGTCTCGGTAATGATGCATCTGCCGGCATTGGTATTGACAAAACAGGCAGGTCGTATACTAACTCAGCTTTCCCAGTTAGGGGTAGTTGTTCGTGGTATTTTTGGGGAAGGGACAGAAGCATTGGGGAATCTATTTCAAATTTCTAACCAGATTAGTTTAGGTCAATCAGAAGAGGAGATAATAAATAATATTAGTTCTGTAACCAAAAGACTTGTTGCACAGGAAAAGGCTTCGCAAGATTATCTTGTTCAAAATGCCGGTCTTCAGATTGAAGATAAGGCTCGCAGGGCATATGGTATTTTGACAAATGCTAAGGTGATTTCTTCCCAAGAGGCATTAGATTTGATTTCTGACCTAAGACTAGGTAAAGTCCTGGGATTGATAGATGGTGTTGAACTAAAGCTTATTAATGAACTCTATTTACTATGCCAGCCAGCATATTTGCAGGTGGCGGCGAAAAAACAAATGGATTCCAAAGAAAGAGACATTAAAAGAGCAGAAATATTTAAAGAAAAGTTAAGTTAATTGGAGGTGTTAAATATGTTTGAGAGATTTACAGAAAAGGCTCAAAAGGTATTGCATTATGCCCAGGAAGAGGCGAGAAACTTAAGCCATCCAGCTATAGGTACTGAGCATATTCTTTTGGGGTTGTTGCGGGAAGGTGAGGGAGTTGGAGCCAAGGCATTAATGGCTTTAGGAATAGAATTAGACAAGGTTAAAGAAACAATAAGTAAGCTTGTCAAAGCAGGAAGTGAAAGTGGCACTACTGAGCTCGGTTTTACTCCCCGCGCTAAAAAGGTAATTGGTCTTGCCCAAGATGAGGCAACAAAATGGGGGGTAAACTATGTAGGAACTGAGCATATTTTACTGGGATTAATCCGCGAGGGAGAGGGTGTGGCAGCCCAAGTACTGTTAGACTTAGGTGCTAACCCCGATAAAATAAGAAAACAGGTTTTGGCCTTTCTAGGTGGAATACCAAATAACGAAAGTCAGGTTAATGGCCGAAAGCACGGCGGCAAAGGCGGGGCAGGGACACAAACCAAAACGCCTACTCTGGATGAATTCGGTCGTGATTTGACAAACATGGCTAGGGAAAATAAAGTAGACCCTGTGATCGGTCGTCAGAAGGAAATTGAAAGGGTCATTCAGGTATTGAGCCGCAGAACAAAAAACAATCCAGTACTCATTGGAGAACCCGGGGTTGGTAAAACTGCTATTGCTGAAGGGTTGGCGCAAAGAATAATCGATGGCGATATCCCCGAGGTATTAAAGGAAAAAAGAGTTGTTGCTTTGGATATGGGCTCATTGGTTGCCGGCTCTAAATATAGGGGAGAGTTTGAGGAAAGACTTAAGAAGGTTATGGAAGAAATAAGACAGGTGGGTAATGTTATCCTGTTTATTGATGAAATGCATACCTTAATAGGAGCAGGTGCTGCTGAAGGAGCAATTGATGCTGCTAATATCCTTAAACCTGCTTTAGCCAGGGGTGAGTTGCAGACTATTGGAGCTACTACCCTTGATGAATACCGTAAGCATGTAGAAAAGGATCCTGCTTTGGAGAGGCGTTTTCAGCCAATTCAGGTGGCAGAACCGACTGTGGAAGAAGCGGAAGCTATTTTGTTTGGCTTAAGGGATAGGTATGAAGCACACCACAGCGTTAAAATTACTGATGAGGCCGTGAAGGCGGCTGTATCTCTGTCAGATAGATATATCACAGACCGGTTTTTACCTGACAAGGCAATTGATTTAATTGATGAAGCTTCATCGAAGGTTAGACTCCAGGTACAGACTGCCCCTCCAAATTTAAAGGAGCTTGAGGAACAAATCGAAGTCTTAAGTAAGGAAAAAGAGGCTGCTGTCATGGCACAGGAATATGAAAAAGCTGCTGAATTAAGGGATCGTGAGCAAAAGAAACGCCAAGAATTGAGCGACAAAAAGGAACAATGGAAAAATGAAAATTTAAGTAAAACTCAAACAGTTACCGCTGAGGATATTGCTAAAATTGTATCTAGCTGGACCGGCGTACCTGTCAGCAAGTTAGCCCAAGAGGAAACAGAAAAGCTCTTAAAAATGGAGGAAATTCTGCACCAGAGAGTAATTGGTCAGGAGGATGCAATAAAGGCAGTTTCTAAAGCGGTGAGAAGAGCTCGTTCCGGGTTAAAGAATCCTAAACGCCCCATCGGTTCCTTCATCTTCTTAGGTCCCACCGGGGTAGGTAAAACAGAGCTAGCCCGCGCCTTAGCAGAAGCTTTGTTTGGTGATGAGGACGCTTTAGTAAGAATTGATATGTCAGAATACATGGAAAAACACGCTGTCTCCAGATTGGTAGGTGCTCCTCCGGGATATGTTGGTTATGATGAGGGCGGACAGTTAACAGAGGCTGTTAGACGCAAACCATACTCAGTTATTTTACTTGATGAAATTGAGAAAGCCCATCCAGAAGTTTTCAACATTCTTTTACAGGTTTTAGAGGATGGAAGGCTTACTGATAGTAAGGGCAGGACTGTTGATTTCCGCAACACCGTTTTAATAATGACATCCAATGTAGGTGCAAGTCACTTGAAGCAGACAGGACCATTAGGCTTTACCCAGCCTAATGCAAATGATGACTATAAAGCAATGAAAGAAAGAGTAATGGAAGCTCTTAAGAAGTCTTTTAGACCAGAATTTTTAAACAGGATAGATGAAACAATAGTATTCCACGCTTTAGAAAAAGACCATATTAAAGAAATCGTCGGTTTAATGTTGATTGAACTGGAAAAGAGATTGAAAGAGAATGAAATGACATTGGAAGTAAGCGATGGGGCTAAGGAAATATTGGCTAAAGAAGGATTTGACCCTACCTATGGTGCCAGACCATTGCGCAGGGCAATTCAGAAGCTGATTGAAGATGAATTAGCCGAGGAAATGCTCAAGGGAACCTATAAGCCGGGAGCTAAGGTTGTTGTGGATGCTAAGGATGACAAAATAGTATTGGAATAGAATAGGTCGTTGAAAAGCGGCATACAAAAGCATGTAATTAATAAAGTCACCCAAAGTGGTGACTTTATTAATTTACATTATGGTATAATTAGGAATTGAGAATTATGGGTAAGTCTATCAGGTGGCATTCGATGAATGGCAAATTATTGGGATGCATCTCTTATGGGATATTCATAGCTGATGCATCCGATGAGTGTCAATTAATGTTGATGTACCGGTGAGATAATCTTGAAGAGAGATTGTCATGCCCTAAAGGGTTCGCAATGACAAGCTAAGTTTATGTTAGACGGCTTTGGAAGTACTAACCAACTATCACACTATCAAACTATCACACTATCAAACTGGCCAGTCACCAGTCACTAGTAACTAATCTACTAGCCACTTAGGAGGAGTTTCGTATGTCTGCTGCAAAAAATAAAACAAAATTTTTCTGCCGTGAATGCGGTTATGAAACCTTAAAATGGGTTGGGCGCTGTCCGGGTTGTGAGAATTGGAATACCTTTGTGGAAGAAATTGTACGGGCAGGCAGTGACCGACACATAAAAATGAATGGTGAGAATAAACCAACCTCTCTTAAAGAAATTTCGGCAAGTGAAAGTGACAGGATTGATACCGGAATACCCGAATTTAATAGAGTATTAGGGGGCGGACTAGTCCCGGGAGAGGTAATCCTCTTAGCCGGTGATCCTGGCATTGGCAAATCTACCTTAACTTTACAGTGCGCAGACAAAGTGAAAATAGATGAGTCTGTTTTATATATAACCGGTGAGGAATCGGCTAACCAAATTAAGCTGAGGGCCCAGAGGTTAGGGGTAGCTAATGCAAAACTGCTTATCTTAGCTGAAACAAATTTGGACTCAATTGAAAGGGAAGTGAATAGTATTACTCCGGGCTTAATAATTTTAGATTCCATCCAAACAGTGTATCTTCCTGAATTAACTTCTGCAGCCGGCAGCGTGAGCCAGCTAAGGGAATGCGGCGCAAAGGTTCTTAACTGGGCCAAAAGCAAAAGTATTGCGGTTATCATAGTAGGGCATGTTACAAAGGACGGTTCAGTAGCGGGACCACGGGTTTTGGAGCACATGGTAGACGCAGTTTTATATTTTGAGGGTGAAAGGCATTATCAATATAGGGTATTAAGGGGGTTAAAGAATAGATTTGGTTCAACCAATGAATTGGGTATCTTTGAAATGGAAGAGACGGGCTTAAGGGAAGTAAGCAATCCCTCGGAAGTATTCCTGAATGGGAGACCCAGCCATAATTCAGGCTCTGTGGTAGTACCCTGTATCGAGGGCACAAGACCTTTACTAGTTGAGCTGCAGGCTTTGGTATCCCAGACCATATTTGGGCAACCTAGGAGAATGACAACCGGCACTGATTATAACAGGGCAGCTATGATACTAGCTGTATTAGATAAAAGGATAGGGTTGAATCTCGGCAATTATGATGCATATATTAATATAGTAGGGGGACTGAAAATTGATGAGCCTGCCATCGATTTAGGAATTGCCGCTGCTGTTGTCTCCAGTCTTAAAAATGTACCTGTAAAAAACAATTTTATTGTTATTGGCGAAATCGGTTTAACTGGTGAGGTAAGAGCGGTAAACTATATTGAGAAGAGAATTAGTGAAGCGCATAAATTAGGATTTAATAAGGCGGTAATTCCTTTTAGTAATATTAAAAACAAACACGGATTTCCTATCGATGTGTATGGTGTAAGAAATGTAGGAGAGACCCTGGATATAATTTTGGGGGGATAGTATTGGAAATAGAGAAGAACTATGAAGAGAATTTAATTGATGCTTTGAAAATGATTGCTCCTGGAACAAAACTGCGTCAGGGGCTGGAGGATATTATTAGGGCAAAAACCGGTGCTTTAATTGTAATCGGGGATTCACAGAGCGTAATGGATATTGTTGAAGGGGGATTTCATATAAATTCCCCATTTTCTGCTTCCTATCTTTACGAATTGGCTAAAATGGATGGTGCAATTATTCTTAATAAAGATATTTCAAAAATTTTAGTGGCGAACGCACAATTAGTTCCTGCCTCAAATATACCTTCCACAGAGACTGGGATAAGGCATAGAACTGCGGAGCGGGTAGCACGCCAGACAAACGAACTAGTAATTTCTATTTCTCAAAGGAGAAACGTGATTACCTTGTATAAGGGAATCATCAAATACTACTTAAGGGATATAAGTGTTATTCTTACCAAAGCAAATCAAGCAGTGCAGATTTTAGAAAAGTATAAGAACGTTCTGGATCGGGGTTTAAATAATTTGAGTGCTTTGGAATATGATGATCTGGTTACTATGTTTGATGTAGCAAAGGTCTTGCAAAGGACAGAAATGGTGATGAGAATCGTAAAGGAATTAGAAAAATACATTACTGAATTAGGGGTGGAAGGACGGCTAATCCGAATGCAGGTTGAAGAATTGGTTGACCATGTTGAGGAAGAGGGACTAGAAGTAATTAAGGATTATCAGCGAAATAATAAAAAACCTAAGGAAATTTTGCATACCCTTCGGTCATGGTCTTCAGATGAGCTGCTGGAACTGCCCAATATTGCCAGGGAGCTTGGTTATATTCTTATGCAAAATAATACTGATATCTCTGTTTTTCCCCGTGGATATAGGTTGTTGAATAAAATTCCCAGGCTGCCCAGCCAGGTTATTGACAACTTGTTGGTTTCTTTCAACAGCTTCCAGAGTATTCTTGATGCTTCTATTGAAGAATTAGATGAGGTGGAAGGAATTGGTGAGGTAAGGGCTAGAAATATCAAGGACGGATTGAGGAGGTTGAGGGAGCAGATTTTCATGGACCGCCACATTTAGGGGGCGGCTTGAAAAGCGGCATTACAAGGTCAGGGGACACACCTGCTGAGTCTGAGTATATATTTTAGCCAGGAATGTCCCCACCGTATGCTTTTGGGTCAGGTCGAATCCTCTTGTACGCCTCCGGTTTTGTCCCCTCCCCACATGGACTACATAAAAATGCTGTTTGAGCATTTTGCTACAGTAATTACAGTGGTACAGAATAATCAAAGGTTAAAGAGTATTTTCGATTTCGCGATGTCACGTTTTCTACTATCTCACTATTAAACTGTGTAATTTACTAGTCACTAGCCACTAAAACGCCTAAGGCGATTTAAATTTTTCTGTCATATTGTACGTTTTGCGCGCATAAGTATTATCTTGTGTTAAGATTTTGCTTGAGGAAAGCGTAGCAGTAGACAATAAAAAACCTCGCCGGTTAGGGCGGGGTTTTTAAGTCAAATTGAAGTATCTCAGGGTTTTAATTTTCTTATGCTCCTGATCGAGGACTTCCTCTAAGCTCAACCCTAGGGCATTGCAGAGGGCGGTAATATAAAAGAGGTTTTTGCCAATCTCTTGGATAACAACATCTTTACAATGCTCACATAAATTTCCTTCCAACTGAGTGGAAAGGAGGGACTTCATATCGGCAAGGCTGGCATCTTCCTGCATAACATTCTTTTTACCTTGGATTTCCATACAGCCGCATTGGGTTACTGACTTGGTTACTGCACGATTAATGCGAGCAGTGGTTTCCTGGGTTTTGGATAAAATATCTAAAATACTTTGGTGTCTAACCAGATAATCTTCTACGGTTTGTTGAAAATCATTGCACATGGAATCTTTCATATCCAACAACTCCCCTTATGTGGGTTCCTAGTAGTATTATAGAACTGTAAGTTATGCGTGTCAATGTAATAACATACTTATTTAAGCCTGCACAAAACCCGTTTCTAACACAAAAATTAGCACCAAAAATCATTGACTTTTATTAAAATACCGTGATATAATTATTAAATTTTGACAAACGCTCGTATTTTTGATAGAATATTAACAAAGTGATTCTGGGGGTGAGATAATGTTTAAGATTGGGGATAAGGTAGTTTACCCGATGCACGGCGCCGGTGTTATTGAGGCAATAGAGGAAAAAGAAGTACTCGGGGATAAACGAAGTTATTATATCATGAAGATGCCCTTTGGAAATATGAAAGTCATGATCCCGATTGATAATATTAATGAAATAGGTTTAAGACAGGTTGTTGACTGCGAAGATGTCAACAAGGTTATTTCCATCCTCCAGGATACCGATGATTCAACCTCTGTTAACTGGAACAGGCGTTATCGGGCAAATTTAGAAAAAATAAAAAGTGGAAGCATTTATGAAGTAGCTGAGGTTGTTAGGAATCTAACCCTTAGAGACAAAGACAAAGGACTTTCCACGGGCGAAAGGAAAATGCTTGAGAATGCACGCCAGATTTTAATCAGTGAACTGGTTCTCGCCCGAGGTGAACAAGAAGATTCAATAAAAATTATGTTAGAACAGCTTTTTGCATAAATACCAGGTTTTTAGCCTGGTTTGTTTTTTTCCCGCATTCGCCAAAAGCTCGGCGTAAGCCGTGTTTTCTAACTTAATTTTCAATTATTTAGCAATAAAAGGCTTTATGTTCTTGAAAGCATCATACAAACTAGCGTATAATGATAACTAAAGTTTATTAACCTGGGAAGGGGGTGAAAAGATGATAAAAAAGCTGGTTAGAATAGGAATAGGAGTTGTTTGTGCTGCGGCAGGTTTGTATTTAGGTTTTTTTGTTTCCCGTGAGTTCTTAACCCTTCCTGCGAATAATGAGATAAAACTTGCCTTAATGGTTTTCCCTGGGATAATATTAGGTTTGCTAGGGTTTGTTTTTGCACCTAGAATTATTCAGTGGGTTCTTGCTTTAACAGGCTGGATTGAAGGCAGTCTGCAGAAAATGCCCATCCAGGAACTGCTGGGTGGAGCCATTGGTTTGATTATTGGACTTATAATAGCTACTTTTATAGGAAATTCATTTTCAAGGATTCCTTTTATTGGCACTTACATTCCTATATTTGTAAGTTTACTGTTAGGTTATATCGGCATGAGTGTCGGAGCCAAAAAGAAAGAAGACCTGTTGGGGATTTTTTCTATATTTAAATTTGGTTCTAAGGATAAGGTTGGGAAAGGCGAAAATAAGCCAAAGCATAAAGTGTTGGACACAAGTGTGATAATCGATGGACGGATTGCCGATATCTGCAAAACTGGATTTGTAGAAGGACCCTTAGTAATTCCTAATTTTGTTCTTGAAGAATTAAGGCATATAGCTGATTCTTCCGATATCCTAAAGAGGAATCGGGGAAGAAGAGGGTTGGACATTCTAAATAAAATTAGGAAAGAACTAGATATTACTGTGCAAATTTCTGATGTTGATTTTGACGATATTTCGGAAGTAGACAGCAAACTGGTTAAATTAGCTCAAGTCCTGGATGGCTATGTTGTAACCAATGATTATAATCTAAATAAAGTAGCTGAATTGCAAGGTGTGAAGGTTTTAAATATAAACGAATTAGCTAATGCTATAAAACCTGTTGTGCTGCCTGGTGAAGAAATGGTTGTGCAGATTATAAAGGATGGCAAAGAATCAGGTCAGGGTGTAGCTTACTTGGATGATGGCACCATGATAGTCGTGGAGAATGGCAGAAGGATGATTGGAGAAACTGTAGGAGTATTAGTTACTAGTGTTCTTCAAACAGCTGCAGGGAGAATGATTTTTGCCAAACTTAAAGATGAAAAAAAGAGCTTTAATGAGGTGGGCGGCATTGTATAAGACCGTTGCAATTGTGGCTGCTGCGGGGCAAGGCAAAAGAATGGGTTCTGCACTAAATAAGCAGTATCTATCTTTAGAGGACAAGCCTGTACTTGCCCATACATTAGGGATTCTACATCAGCATCCTTTAATTGAAGGAATTATTGTGGTAGTTAAAGAAGATGAGATTGAACTTTGCTTTTCCCAGGTAGTAAATCCTTATAAGATTAGTAAGGTCCTTAAGGTGATACCCGGCGGCAAGGAAAGGCAAGATTCTATTTATGCCGGATTAAAGGCGCTTCCAAGTGAGTGCCAATTAGTGGTCGTGCACGATGGTGCACGACCCTTTATTGCACCTAATATTATTTCCGAAACGATTAACGCTGGGATGCAAAAGGGGGCTGCTATTGCTGCAGTCCCTGTAAAGGATACAATTAAAAGGGTCAGTTCTGATAATAAGGTAATAGAGACTATCCCCAGGAGTGAGTTGTGGGCTGTTCAAACACCCCAGGTATTTAGCAAAGACTTAATCAAACAAGCTTATGAAAATGGCATAAAAGCTGGTTTTATTGGCACAGATGATGCTTCCTTTGTAGAATTGCTGGGACATCAGGTAGAAGTTATTTTAGGCAGTTATGAAAACATAAAAATAACTACCCCTGAGGATATTGGTCTGGGGATTAGTATTCTCAGCAAACGCTCATCTATGTCAAGATCATAGGGGGATTTCTATGCAGATTGGTTTTGGATATGATGTACATAAGTTAGTTGCCGAGAGGAAACTAATACTCGGTGGGGTAGAAATACCCTATGAAAAAGGTCTATTAGGACATTCTGATGCAGATGTATTAGTACATGCAATAATGGATGCTCTTTTAGGTGCTGCAGGTCAGGGTGATGTAGGCAAGCATTTTCCGGATACCGATAATCAATATCGTGGTATTTCCAGTCTGGAATTGTTGCAGAGGGTTGAGACTATTCTTAAAGAACAAGGTTTTGTGGTAAATAATATAGACTCAACTATAGTAGCTCAGAAACCAAAACTAGCAGCTTTTACTTCTCAAATGCAGGATAATATTGCCCGCTGCTTAGGCATTGATCCTTTGCGGGTCAATGTAAAAGCTACCACTACTGAGGGTCTAGGCTTTGCTGGGAGAGGCGAAGGGATAGCTTCCTATGCGGTGTGTACTATCCTGAAAGCGTAGCTTAAATGAAAAGGTAAAGGTAAAGCAAATTGAGAATTGAAAATTGAGAATTAAAAATTATAAACATTATCAGACTTATCTATGGTGAAAAAGTGTTATTCGATGTCACGGCGACACGATGTCACGTTTTTTTTATGGTTTTTACTAGTCACTAGCCACTAACAACTAGCCACTATTTTTTAGGAGGTTTTTTAATGGAAAATATTAAGGTGCGCTTTGCACCAAGTCCTACTGGACCTTTACATATTGGTGGTGCCCGGTCTGCTTTATTTAATTACCTATTTGCCAGAAGATACGGCGGAAAAATGGTATTGCGCATTGAAGATACAGATTTAGAAAGATCAAGCAGGGAATCGGAACTTAACATTATTGAATCCTTAAAATGGCTTGCGCTTGAGTGGGATGAGGGTCCCGATGCAGGCGGAGAGTTTGGTCCTTATAGACAAACGGAAAGACTTGAGATTTACCAAAAATATGCCGGCGAATTGATTGAGAAAGGTATGGCTTACCGGTGCTATTGCTCTGAAGAGGAATTGGAGGAGCAGAGGCAAGCCTTTGCAGCTAAAGGTGAACTTCCCCGATACAGTGGCTGCTGTCGCAATTTGACTGGGGAAGAGGAAGAAAAGTACATAAGCCAAGGCCGAAAGCCTGTTATACGCTTTAAAGTCCCTGTGGGGGAAATGGTAGTAGTTGATGATTTGGTTAGGGGTTATGTCTCTTTTGAATCAGATGGTATAGGTGACTATGTTATTGTTAAATCTGATGCCATACCTACCTACAATTTTGCAGCAGTTATAGACGACTATCTTATGCAAATAACCCATGTTATCCGTGCGGAGGAACATTTATCAAATACACCGCGTCAGGTTTTGGTTTATAAGGCTTTAGGCTGGCAGGAACCTAAATTTGCCCATATCTCACTTATTTTAGGAAAAGATAAGACTAAAATGAGTAAAAGGCACGGAGCCACCTCCGTTGTTCAATATAAGGAACAAGGATACCTTCCCGAGGCTGTGGTCAACTTTTTAGCCCTGTTAGGTTGGTCCCCTGGCGGAGAAGAGGAAATTTTCTCCATGGAACAGTTGATTGCCCAGTTTTCTTTGGACAGGGTTGCCAAAAACCCGGCAGTTTTCGATATGGAAAAACTAAAGTGGATTAATGGTTACTATATAAGACAGAGTTCCTTAGAGAGAATCACCGAACTGGCTATCCCTTTTTTACAAAAGGACGGATATCTACCCCAGGAATTAAGTCAGGAACAGTATAAGTGGGCGCAAATGATAGTCACTGCTGTTAAGGAAAAAATCCACAGCCTAAGTGATATTGCTGATTTTATGGGTATATTTGTAGGTGAAGAAGTTGAGTTTGAGAATGATGAGGCAAAAATGGTTTTAAAAGAAGAACAAGTACCCTTAGTAATAGAGGCTTTAAAAACAAAGCTTACCCAAATGGAGGTTTTAGAGCCGGATGGAGTTAAAAAAGCCTTAAAAGATATTACAAAGGAAACTAAATTGGGCGGGCGCAGCGTCTTTATGCCTGTTAGGGTTGCTGTGACAGGTCAGATGCACGGTCCCGACCTGCACTATATAATACCTGTACTTGGCAAAGAATTAGTAGAAAAAAGACTTGCCAGGACAATGGGCAGCAGATAATGATTAATTCATACCTTGACACTAGGAATTGACCCGAGGTATAATTATACTAATATAATAAGTGAAGCAAACTAGTGGCTAGTAAAGAAAAGATTATGATCGGGAGAGTAGCTTTTAATTATCCTGCAGAGAGGGTTTGTCGGCGGCTGTAAGCGAACCTAGGAGATATTACTAGTGAAGTGCACCCGTGAATTGAAAAACTGAAGTATCCGGCTGCGCCTGGATAAGGTTAAGGTTAAGGCTGAGTTTAAGGTCGAGTCGAGGTACCTTGCCTTTCGTAAGCTTTAGCTTACGAAATATAGTAGGTTTTTACGGTTGGCTCCGTTAAAGGCTTTTGAGAGGGATAGTTAGTTAAACTATCCAATCAGGGTGGAACCGCGAAGTCTTTCGTCTCTGTAATATGGGATGAAGGGCTTTTTATTTTGGGCTAAACCTGAATGATGCATCTGCTATAGGGATTCATCATAGGATGCATCCCATACAAGTGAATTCTGACTGACGCATCTGCTTTTAGGTCTAGCTCAAAAGAAGCATCAAGAAAGATTGGCAATCATCGGATGCATCATACGGAAAAGCCTGGAAGAAGATGCATCCCAATAAATTGACTTGCATTGGATGCTGACCAGCAAGCTAAACTATAAGGGAAAGAGGAGATACAATGTTTAAGAGGATAAAAAAAGATATTGCGGTTATATTTGAAAGGGATCCCGCTGCAAAAAGCGTATTGGAGGTTCTGATAAACTATCCAGGTTTGCATGCAATATGGTTTCATCGCTTTTCTCATTTCTTTTATAAGAGAAAATGGTTTGTTTTAGCACGATTTATATCCCAATCAGCACGTTTTTTAACCCAAATAGAAATTCACCCTGGGGCTAAAATAGGTGAAGGTCTTTTTATAGACCACGGGGCAGGGGTAGTTATTGGAGAGACTGCTGAGGTTGGGAATAATGTTACTATTTATCAAGGGGTTACCTTGGGTGGAACAGGGAAAGAGAAAGGAAAACGCCATCCAACCATAGGGAATAATGTAGTAATAAGCGCAGGGGCAAAAGTGCTGGGCTCTTTTACGGTAGGTGATAATGTAAGAATTGGTGCAGGTTCAGTTGTATTGAGAGAAGTGCCGGCAAATTGTACAGTAGTGGGTATTCCTGGTAAAATAGTAATCAAAGACGGTAAAAATTTGAATAAGGATCGAATTAATGAGATTGATTTACAGCACAATAATTTACCTGATCCGATACAGGAGATGCTTCTATGCTTACAGCGGCAAGTTCAGCGTTTGGAATCGAAAGTACACCAATTGGAGGTAAAAAATAATGGGTAAGGTTTTGTATGTTTATAATACACTAACCAGGAGAAAAGAAGAATTTAAGCCGCGGGAAGAAGGGCATGTACGGATGTACGTGTGTGGACCCACCACCTATAACTTTATTCACCTGGGGAATGCTCGTCCCATAGTAGTTTTTGATACCATCAGACGGTATTTGGAATACTTGGGGTATAAGGTGACTTATATTCAGAATTTCACCGATGTGGATGATAAAATTATCAAGCGGGCTAATGAAGAGGGGGAGGACCCCCTAAAGCTAGCCTCCAGGTACATTATAGAATACTTTGAGGATGCTGATAAGCTGAAAGTTAGGCGGGCGGATATTCACCCTAAGGTAAGTGAACATATGGATGAAATTATAGATTTTGTTCGGCGGCTGATTGATAAGGGATATGCTTATGCAATTGACGGGGATGTTTATTTTAGTGTCAGGAAATTTGCTGACTATGGGAAATTATCCGGAAGAAGTGTAGATGACCTCCTCTCCGGGGCAAGAGTTGAAGTTGACCAACGGAAAAATGACCCCCTGGACTTTGCCCTGTGGAAGAAGGCTAAACCAGAGGAACCCGCCTGGGACAGTCCCTGGGGAAAAGGACGCCCAGGCTGGCATATAGAATGCTCTGCTATGTCCTGCAAATATCTAGGAGAGGAATTTGATATCCATGGCGGCGGCTATGATTTGGTTTTCCCTCATCATGAGAATGAAATTGCCCAAACTGAAGCCCTTTTGGATGCGCCTATGGCTAAATATTGGCTGCACAACGGTTTTATCACCATCAACCAGGAAAAAATGTCCAAATCACTGGGTAACTTTTTCCTCCTGCGGGAAATACTTGATAAATTTGACCCCATGGTGGTACGTTTTTACCTTTTGGCTACCCACTACCGCAGTCCCTTGGATTTTGATGATGAGAAGCTGCAGGTGGCCCAAAAAGGTTTAGAAAGATTAAAAAATGCCTATTTGCAATTGGAAAGGAATGTTAAGACAGTCAATTCCGGAAAAGGTGAAAGATTAATCGAGGCCTCGCAAAAAGCGCGGGAAGATTTTAATGAAGCTATGAATGATGATTTTAATACTGCTTTGGCCGTTGCTGCCCTTTTTGAATTGGCCCGTGAAGTAAACACCTATGTAAAAGAAGTGGACTTAGATAAAATTGCCTTGGAACAAGCCAAGGAGGTTTTTGACCAATTGCTGGAGGTATTAGGCATTTCTTTTGCTGTCAAAGGGTTAGATGACGATAAAGTTGTAAATTCTTTAATGGAATTAATTATTGAGCTGCGGCAAAAGGCAAGGAAGGAAAAAGACTTTGGGACAGCTGACAAGATAAGGGATAGACTTAAGGAAGCGGGTATAATTTTAGAAGATTCGCCACAGGGGACTAGTTGGAAGGCGGAATAGTTAATTAAATTGAGAATTGAGAATGAATAAAGGCAATTGAGAATGGAAAATTGAGAATGGAGATTTTAAAAAGGCGTTCACTTGAAATTGAAGTGGCGTTTTTTTCTTTAAGTAGTAAATAATAATGATATAATATAGTAATAGTGTTTACTGAAGGAGTAAAATTTGTTATGTTATTCTTTGATTATGAAGGAGATCCTGCCCAGTTGCCTTCGCTAACATTGGCATACATAGGTGATGCGGTATATGAATTATATATTCGTACCCAAGCGCTGGAAAGGGGTAATGTGAGGGTACAGGGTTTACATAAAGAATCAGTTAAAATGGTAAATGCCAAACATCAAGCAAAACTGCTGGAAAGAATTGAGGGGAAATTGACTGAAATGGAGTTAGCAGTTGCTCGCCGAGGTCGCAACGCAAAATCAGGGCATGTTCCCAAAAATACAGAGGTGACAGTTTACCGACGCAGCACCGGTTTTGAGGCATTAATAGGATACCTTTTTTTAAAAAGGGAAGTTAACCGCATATTGGA
This sequence comes from Bacillota bacterium, assembly GCA_049323895.1. Lineage (GTDB taxonomy): Bacteria > Bacillota > Peptococcia > Peptococcales > BICA1-8 > JBMOKT01. The sequence continues at coordinate 18,810 of JBMOKT010000002.1, forward strand.
GTTGCTTGGCGAAGACTAATGCAGCGGTGCTAAAGCTATTGCGCAAACACTGTAGGTCCGTGAGTAAGCTTATTCGAGACACAGAATGTCTGTGCGATTGTGCTACAGAAATGATTTTTCGGCGTCACGATGTCACATCCCGATAAATTGACATCCATCGTGGCACGTCATGCCAACCAGACATTCATGATGTCACGGGTTTTTCTAGCCACAAGGCACTAACAACTAGCCACTAAAAAATGGAGGAATTTTTTATGGGAAGAGTTAGTTTGAGAGTTGAGTTGTTAAGATTTACACCTGATCCGGAAGAAATTATAGCAATGGGGGCTAAGCTTTGCTATACTGCCAGCGGACTTCTTGAACTGAAGGAAGGGATTGAGGAGCAGGACCAGGGACCTTTTATTGATAAGCTTTTGGATATGGAACATTTGTCTCCTATAGAACATGCATCCTTTACTTTTGGGGTAGAGGGTGTATCAAGAAGCCTTTTAGCTCAAATTACCCGTCACAGAATTGCTAGCTTTAGTGTAAAATCACAACGCTATGTAAGTGAACAGCAAAAAGCTTCTGAAGAAATATTTAACTATATAATTCCTCCTAAAATAGCTGAATTGGGGGATGAAGCTGTACAAGAATTCGAATCCCAAATGAAAACTATCCAAAGTTGGTATGACCAATGGCTGGTGAAACTTGGCAACCAAGGGGAAAAATCCAATGAAGATGCCCGGTTTATTTTACCCAATGGAGCAGAAACTAAAATGATTGTTACTATGAATGCCCGTCAGTTGCTGCACTTTTTTAATTTAAGGTGTTGCAATAGGGCGCAATGGGAAATAAGGGCTTTAGCAATAGAAACGCTGAAAAAATGCAAAGAGGTTGCCCCGAATATATTTAGAAATGCTGGACCTGGTTGTATCAGCGGTCCTTGCCCAGAAGGCAAATTCACCTGTGGACAAGCCAAGGAAATGAGGGAAAAGTTTAAAAATAGTGAAATAGTGGAAGAGTGAAAGGCATGGCATCTGCTTTAGGCTAAGATTTTTGGGATGCATCACATGCATGCTAAAATTACATGACGCATCTGCTTTCTGGTTAAGCTTATAGGATGCATCATCGTGTGTGACACCTGACAGATGCATCTTGGTAAACTATCATTCATCTGATGCATCATGCAGTATAGGTTATAAGCCGATGCATCCCATTATATCAGCATCCATTCGATGCACTACAAAGTAAAGGAGCCAAAATTATGTCCGAGATTTTTGGGAGAAATCCGGTTTTAGAACTTTTAAAATCGGATAAATCAGTTAATAAAATTTTTATTGCTGAAGGGACATTAAAAGGACCTACCCAAGAGATTGTCAAGTTGGCTAAAGAAAAAAGGATTCCTTACCAAATGGTGGATAAGGACAAGCTGGATAAAATGTTCCCTAATCAAAATCACCAGGGGGTAGCGGCTCTTGCTGCTGCAGCTGACTACGTAGATTGGCAGGATATCCTTGAGCGGGCCAGAAGCAAAAATGAGGACCCTTTAATTGTGATGTTGGATGAAATTGAAGACCCACATAACCTGGGGGCAATTATGAGAACGGCGGATGCAGCCGGTGCCCATGGCATAATTATTCCCAAAAGACGGGCAGTTCCTTTAACGGAGGGAGTTGCTAAAGCATCGGCTGGAGCTGTACAATATGTTCCTGTAGCCAGGGTTGCTAACCTTGCCCAAACCATAGATCAATTGAAAAAAGAGGGCTGCTGGGTAGTTGGCACTGCATTAAAGGGCACGGATATTTATAAACAAAATCTAAAGGGACCTCTGGTAATAATTATCGGCAGTGAGGGTAAAGGATTAAGCAAACTAATAGAAGAAAAGTGTGATTTTCTAATTAACATTCCTATGAAGGGGAATATAAATTCTCTGAATGCCTCGGTGGCAACAGGTGTAGTTTTATATGAAACAGTTAGGCAGCGGAATAGTTAGGAGACGTCAAGCCGACGGAAAAAATTACAGGAGTGACGTTACCGATCTAATATATAACTCCGGAGACGCTTTGTTAACCCCAAATATGACTTGAAGACAGGTGATGTAATGCCCCGAAGGGATCTATTAATTGTTGATGGATATAATGTCATAAATGCTTGGCCACAGCTCATAAGATTAAAGGAAGAAAACTTTGAACATGCCCGGGAAAAAATGTTGGATATTATTAGTAATTTTTCCGGCTATAAGGGCATAAAAGTAATTGTAGTCTTTGATGCTCACCAGGTAAAAGGTGGTATTGAACGAAGGGAAAAACATGGTGGGGTTGATGTAATTTTTTCTGGAGAAGGAGTACCCGCCGATTTGGTAATAGAGAAATTGATTGGCTCCTATATAAAGAACTACACAGTATTTGTGGCAACCTCTGATAAGACAGAACAGGAAGTGATTTGGGGCAAAGGGGCATACCGCATTTCGGCCCGGGAGTTTGTTGCTGACATTGAACAGACAATAAAAGAGAATAGCAAATTAATTCGGGAAACCAGAAATAAGGCATATAGCTTGGATTCCCATCTATCTGATGAGATAAAGCATATTCTGGAAGAATGGCGGCGTGGTAAGGGATAGGCTTAAACTTCCCTTGACTTAGTTTTGCAATCTCGGTTATAATTATCAATGTGATATTGGACAAACTGAAGTTATATTGGAACTCCTGTCCTATAATTGACTCGGCGATTAGCAGGGATTATTGAAATAATATTCGAACAACTGCATAATGTTGCAAATTTTTGAGTGGAGGCGAGAGCATGACTATTACTGCAAAGCAAGATTTTATTGACGCCTTTGAGGTAATGGAAGACGAAAAAGTAGTAGAGCTTGCAAAAGATGGTGACACCTATGCTCTGGAGTTTTTGATTAATAAGTATAAAAACTTTGTCAGAGCTAAAGCCAGGTCATACTTCCTCATTGGTGCTGATCGTGAAGATATTATCCAGGAAGGAATGATTGGTCTTTATAAAGCTATTCGCGATTTCCGTTATGATAAGCTATCTTCATTTCGTGCCTTTGCTGAGTTGTGCATTACTCGTCAAATCATAACTGCCATTAAAACTGCTACCAGACAGAAACACATACCTTTAAATTCCTATGTTTCCTTGAATAAGCCTATTTATGATGAGGATTCCGACAGAACATTGCTTGATGTAATTTCTGGTTCTAAAATTACTGATCCTGAAGAGTTGATTATCAGCCGGGAAGAATTTGACGATATTGAAGAAAAGATGGGTGAAATATTAAGTTCTCTTGAGTGGAAAGTCCTTATGTCTTATTTGGAGGGCAAATCCTATCAAGAAATTGCAGTCGACCTGAAAAGGCATGTTAAATCTATTGACAATGCCCTGCAAAGGGTAAAAAGAAAGTTGGAACGGTATTTGGAAAAGAGGGACTAGTTTCCTCGAAATACCAGCAGAAAAGTGTTGACTTTATGCTGGATTTGATATAAAATAGATTTTGTCAGTCAAACAGACAGACGCCGGCGTAGCTCAATTGGCAGAGCAGCTGACTTGTAATCAGCAGGTTGCGGGTTCGAGTCCCATCGCCGGCTCCATCTTTCTCACAGGCAATACTGGCATAAATACTAGTCACTAACGTGGAGGGGTTCCCGAGTTGGCCAAAGGGGGCAGACTGTAAATCTGTTAGCTACGCTTTCACAGGTTCGAATCCTGTCCCCTCCACCACAAACAGAAGTCGGTGGTCTGAGGTCGGAAGTCGGAAACAATTAATTCTGACATCCGACTTCTGAAGACTGACATCAGAATAGCGCGGGATAGAGCAGCTGGCAGCTCGTCGGGCTCATAACCCGGAGGTCGGAGGTTCAAATCCTCCTCCCGCAACCACTTTGCCCATATAGCTCAGTAGGTAGAGTGTCGCCTTGGTAAGGCGGAGGTCACCGGTTCAATCCCGGTTATGGGCTCCAGAAATAAGCTGTGATGCTTACTATATGGCGGCGTAGCTCAGTTGGCTAGAGCATGCGGTTCATACCCGCAGTGTCCGGGGTTCAAATCCCTGCGCCGCCACCACATTGAAACTCGGATGAGATATATCATCCGAGTTTTTTGCATGCATGAGTCGGCTTTATGTCCGGCAGTATAGCAACTAATCTAGCCACTAACAACTAGCCACTGACCACAAAAAATGTCCTGTAACTAAACATTTGACAGTCTTTTTTAAATACTGTAGAATATTTTCGTGTGAGAAAGAGAAAATCATCGATTTTAGTACTTAATCTTGAGAATTTAGTTAAAAAAGGAGGAAAATGAAAGATGGGAAAACAAAAGTTTGAAAGAACCAAGCCCCACGTAAACATTGGAACCATTGGTCACGTTGACCATGGTAAAACAACAACAACAGCAGCTATCACAGCTGTATTATCCTTATCAGGACAAGCAAAAGCAACGAAGTTTGACGAGATTGACAAAGCACCAGAAGAAAAAGCTCGTGGGATTACAATCAACACAGCCCATGTAGAGTATGAAACAAACAATCGCCATTATGCTCACGTTGACTGCCCAGGTCACGCCGACTATGTAAAGAACATGATTACCGGAGCAGCACAAATGGACGGAGCAATCCTAGTAGTAAGCGCAGCAGACGGTCCTATGCCCCAAACTCGTGAGCACATTCTGTTGGCTCGTCAGGTAGGCGTACCATATATCGTAGTATGGTTAAACAAATCCGACATGGTAGATGACGAAGAATTATTAGAATTAGTAGAAATGGAAGTAAGAGAGCTATTAAGCCAATACGAATTCCCTGGCGATGACATTCCAGTAATCAGAGGATCCGGCTTAAAAGCATTAGAAGACCCAACAGGTCCATGGGCAGCAAAGATTCATGAATTAATGGCAGCAGTAGACGAATACATTCCAACACCAGAACGTGCAGTAGATAAGCCCTTCTTAATGCCGGTCGAAGACGTATTCAGCATTACCGGTCGTGGAACAGTAGCAACAGGCCGTGTAGAGCGTGGAACAATCAAAGTTGGTGAGGAAGTAGAAATCGTAGGTATGAGAGAAGAAACCCGTAAGTCCGTATGTACAGGAGTAGAAATGTTCCGCAAGCTGTTAGACCAAGCACAAGCAGGGGACAACATCGGAGCATTACTGCGTGGTGTAGACAGAAAAGAAATCGAACGTGGTCAAGTATTGGCAAAGCCAAACTCCATTAAGCCGCATACCAAGTTTTCAGCAGAAGTATACGTATTAACAAAAGAAGAAGGCGGACGTCATACACCATTCTTTAACGGATACAGACCACAGTTTTATTTCCGTACAACAGACGTAACAGGTGTAGCATTATTGCCAGAAGGCGTAGAAATGGTAATGCCTGGCGACAACATCAAAATGGAGATTGAGCTAATCACTCCAATCGCTATGGAAGAAGGCTTACGCTTCGCTATCCGTGAAGGCGGACGCACTGTTGGAGCGGGAGTAGTTTCAGCTATTAAGGCTTAATTACTCAAGGGTTAAGCTTGACAGCGGCATCCGATGAATGGCAATTTACCGGGATGCATCTGCTTTTAGGTCATACTGCATGATGCATCAGATGAATGATAAACTTTATTGATGCATCCATTGAGCTAGACCCTGGTGCAGATGCCTCAAGGAATATTCGCTTGCATAGGATGCGTCAGAAGATGTTAACCCACTTGGGATGCTTCTTATAATCAAACTACTAAACCAAACTACAAAGCGGGACGTAAGTCCTGCTTTTATTCTCTGCCTGGAAAAATGGGTTAGATTTTGCCGCCAATGGTAAAAATAACATTATTAATGCTTTATATGCCCAAAGTTGATAGTTTTATTAATAAACAAAACTTCTAAGGGATTTTACAGTTGACATGCCAGTTAGTGGTATGCTAAAGTAGATAAGGTACTGATAAAAAAGTATTTTATTATAGATAGATTGGACTAGGAGGTGGCGGCAGTGCGCGTTGGTGTTACTTTGGCTTGTACTGATTGTAAACGCCGTAATTATAGCAGTAATAAAAACAAGAAAAACAATCCCGATAGAATTGAACTCAAGAAATACTGCCCGTTTTGTAAAACACATACTGTTCATAAAGAAACTAAGTAATTAGGGAAGTGGAGAAAATGAGTGTAAGACAAGCTGAAAACAACAAAAAACCAGGTGTAATCGAAAAAATCAAAAGATATGTCAAGGGTTCATGGAATGAACTTAAAAAAGTCCATTGGCCCAACAGATCTGAATTGGTTACTTATACTTCTGTTGTACTTGTTGCAGTAGTGATTGTATCTGCTATGATATGGGTTGTTGATTCTGCCCTTAGCTTTGTCTTGGAGTTGTTAATCTAAGAAGTACGTTTGAGGGGGTGAGGGTCCTGTAATTTTATAAGGACCCTTGTGTTATGGATAAAAAATGGTTTGTAATACATACGTACTCGGGATACGAGAATAAGGTTAAGGCTAACCTGGAGAAGCGTATTGAGTCCATGAACATGGGAGATAAGATTTTTCGAATTCTTGTTCCTATGGAGGATGAAGTGGAGATTAAAAACGGCAAACGTAAAATAACCAAACGCAAAGTCTTCCCGGGGTATGTATTAGTTGAAATGCTCATGACAGATGACTCTTGGTATGTAGTAAGGAATACCTCAGGAGTTACCGGATTTGTTGGCACAGGCTCCAAGCCTGTCCCCTTGCATGACTCTGAGGCAAAAGCCTTGTTGAAACAAATGGGTGTTGAGGAACCAAAGGCTAAAATTAATCTCAATATCGGTCAGAGTGTAAGGGTAAATTCTGGTCCTTTTGAGAATTTCTTAGGTGCAATTGAGGAAATATATCCCGATAAAGGCAAAGTAAAAGTGCTATTGTCCATGTTTGGTCGTGAGACACCTGTTGAGCTTGAATTCACTCAGGTTGATAAGGCATAATCTATTTGTTGTAGTGGGAGGGTTAAAACCCGCTATACCACATCTTGTCTAAGGAGGTGTACCCGAAGTGGCAAAAAAGGTTGTAGGTTTTATTAAATTACAAGTTCCTGCCGGAAAAGCGAACCCGGCTCCTCCTGTTGGTCCGGCATTAGGTCAACATGGTGTAAATATTATGGGTTTTTGTAAAGAATTCAATGAAAGAACAAAAAACCAAGTGGGATTAATTATTCCAGTTGAAATTACTGTTTATGCGGACAGATCATTTACCTTTATTACCAAAACTCCGCCGGCTGCTATATTATTAAAAAAAGCTGCAGGAATTGAAAGAGCCTCTGGTGAACCAAACCGCAAAAAGGTTGCTAAAGTTCCTAAGTCTAAGGTAAGGGAAATTGCCGAAACAAAGATGAAGGATCTGAATGCAGCTTCTGTAGAAGCCGCTATGAGGATGGTTGAAGGAACTGCCCGTAGTATGGGTATTGAAATCGTTGAAGGATAAATTGTCCCTATTGGGACAGGTTGAGGTTAAGGCTGAGACTGGTTTTTAAGCATGGGTTTTCTTAACCTTAACCTAACAGTGCCAGTTACTAACAAATTCGCTGCGGCGAATTTGTTTAAATATGTGGGAGGATTATTTCCGCAATCACCACAAAGGAGGATTATTAATAATGCCAAAACATGGTAAGAAATATCTTGATGCCGTAAAAGGATATGACAAACAAACATATTATGAGCCTAACGAGGCTTTAGAATTAGCTAAGAAAATGGCGACAGCAAAGTTTGATGAGACTATTGAAGTTGCTGTAAAGCTTGGTGTTGACCCTCGCCATGCCGACCAACAGGTTAGGGGTGCGGTAGTATTACCCCATGGTACAGGGAAAACACGTAGTGTTTTAGTATTTGCAAAAGGTGAAAAGGCTAAGGAAGCAGAGGCAGCTGGTGCCGATTTCGTTGGAGCAGAAGATATGGTTGCCAAAATCCAAGGTGGATGGTTTGGTTTTGACGTAGCTATTGCTACACCTGATATGATGGGTACTGTTGGTAAACTAGGTCGCCTTTTAGGACCTAAAGGTTTAATGCCAAACCCTAAAACTGGGACAGTTACCTTTGATATTGAGCGGGCTGTTAACGAAGTAAAAGCCGGTAAGATTGAATATCGGGTTGACAAAACTAGTATTGTCCATGCTCCAATTGGGAAAGCATCCTTTGAAATTGATAAGCTTCAGGATAACTTCCAAACATTAATGGAGACCCTAATTAAAGCTAAGCCTTCAGCCGCTAAGGGTCAGTATATGAAGAGTGTAACTGTTTCATCTACAATGGGACCTGGTGTAAAAATTAACCCATTAAAGGTTACTGCTAAAGCTCAAGGCTAATTTGCATCAGATATTTGACATTTACGCCTGAATAAGTTATATTATTTAATATTAAAAAGCAAATAATTGAGCGCTGTAGACAGCAGGTGTCTGAGGACTTAATTTCCTGCCGAGGCTAAGGATGATATTAATAATAATTAATGTTAATCTGCCTTCGTATGTCTACGGAGGCAGATTTTATTTTAGTTGCTAGTTGTTAGTTGCTAGTTGCTAGTTGCTAGTAAAAGATTGTGTATATTAGTTTGGGTTAGCGACTAGTCACTAGTCACTGAGCCCGAAAATATTAACCCCAAATACGAATGGAGGTGAACAATATTGGGTAGCCTCGAATCCAAAAAACAGCTTGTTGCAGAAATGACCGAAAGGTTTAATGGTGCAAAATCCGTAATTATTACCGACTACCGTGGTCTTAATGTTGCTGAGGTAACTGAACTTAGAAGTAAGCTTAGAGAAGCTGGAGTTGATTACAGAGTTGTAAAAAACACCTTGTTGAAAATTGCTGCTAATAATGCAGGTATTTCTGGCACTGAAGAATACTTCCAAGGACCAACTGCAGTTGCCTTTGGTCTAGAAGATGCTGTATCCCCTGCTCAAGTTCTTTCTAAGTTTGCTAAAGATCATAAAAACCTTGAAATTAAAGGCGGCATACTGGAAGGTAAGATGATTGGTGTTAACCAAGTTAAAGCATTGGCTGACCTTCCTTCAAGGGAAGTATTGCTTGGTCAGGTGGCTTCAGCTTTCCAAGCACCAATTGTTGGTCTGGTCAATGTATTACAGGGACCTATCAGAAAACTTGGTTATGCTCTGGAAGAAGTCAGAAAACTCAAGGAAGCAGAAGCTTAGAATGTGCTTAACACTTTTTGTATAAATCTAAATATGTGTTTAAATATTAAGGAGGAAATATAAATGTCTAAAGTAAATGAAATTATTGAATTAGTGAAAGGTCTTTCTGTATTAGAATTATCCGAGTTAGTAAAAGCTTTTGAAGAAGAGTTTGGCGTAAGTGCTGCTGCACCTGTTGCTGTAGCTGCTATGCCTGCTGCTGTTGCTGCTGAAGCTGTAGAAGAACAAACTGAATTCGATGTAATCTTAGCATCTGCCGGCGACAAGAAAATCAACGTAATTAAGGTTGTTCGTGAACTTACCGGCTTAGGCTTAAAAGAAGCTAAAGACCTAGTTGATGGTGCTCCCAAGCCAGTTAAAGAAAAAATTGAAAAAGCAGAAGCAGAAGAAATTAAGAAGAAACTTGAAGAAGCAGGCGCAAGCGTACAAATTAAGTAATAAAAACACCCGTAAGGGTGTTTTTTACGTCAACACGTTTTCCCGTGAGTGCGTGAGCGCGTTACTGCTAAAAAGCTTCTAAAAGTTGTTGGCAAACATGAAAATGTTAAATGCACAATTATTAATCTTCTTCTAGCGTGCCCATGTACCCACTTTTTCCAAAAAGTTCTTGACTTTATTTTTTGGTTATGCTAGCATTATAAAATGCGATTTCATGTTAATCTTTGGCAAATTTTAAATTATTAGTATATGGGAAGGGGTATTAAGAGAATTTAAAAGAATATACTAGTTTATTTTTGGCAAAAATACTTAAGGTACGTTTTTTTATACTTATCAGAAAATAAAACTTATACAAGGTAATAAGTATAAGTGCAACATTGGCTTCTGCAGTAGCAAAAGGCTCAGCGCAAAGCCGTGTTTTTTAATACATATTTTACCAACAAAAGAAGGCCAAATAGTTAAGAAGGCAATACGGAAACCGTGTAATACAAAACACGACTTTCATGTATTGCTGTATGTTACTTTGGGATGTTAAATGTTTGACGGCAGAATATTTCTTTAAATAACGCTAAGGGGTGAGAGTAATTGAACAATCCGGCTCGTGCACTTAGAGAAAGGCATAGTTTTGCTCAAATCCAGGAAAAGATGGAAATGCCTAATCTTATTGAAATTCAACAAAACTCATATCAATGGTTTTTAGATGAGGGATTAAAGGAAATGTTTTTAGATATTTCCCCCATTCAGGATTTTACTGGAAACCTGATTTTGGAATTTGTTGATTACACACTGGGGGAACCCAAATATGATGTTGAGGAATGTAAAGAAAGAGATGTTACATATGCAGCCCCCTTACGTTTAAAAGTTAGGCTTATTAATAAGGAAACTGGTGAAGTAAAAGAGCAGGAAGTATTTATGGGGGATTTTCCCTTAATGACCACTAAAGGTACCTTCATAATTAATGGTGCTGAGAGGGTAATAGTAAGTCAGTTAGTTAGGTCTCCCGGTGTCTATTATTCAGAAACAATTGATACCAGCGGCAAAAGGCTGTATAATGCCACCATTATCCCCAATAGGGGTGCTTGGCTGGAATTTGAAACTGATTTAAATGAAAATTTATTTGTAAGAATTGATAGGACGAGAAAGCTGCCGGCTACTGTTTTATTACGTGCTTTAGGTTATGGAAGCAATGGGCAGATTTTAGAACTTTTTGATAATGATGAACGGGTAAGGATGACTTTAGAGAGGGATCACACTGAAACTGAGGGTGAAGCCCTTGTTGAGGTATATAAAAGATTGAGACCAGGCGAACCCCCTACAGTTGAGAGTGCAAGGTCCTTGTTAAACACACTCTTTTTTGACCCCAAACGTTATGATTTGGCAAAGGTAGGGCGTTATAAGCTTAATAAAAAGCTAAAGCTTGATATTGATAAAGAAGTAAAACATATCACCAGAGAAGATATTATTGCAGTTGTTAAATATCTTATTAAGCTGGTGAAAGGCGAAGGAAGACCCGATGATATTGACCACTTAGGAAACCGTCGCTTGCGTTCTGTAGGGGAATTGCTGCAGAACCAATTCCGTATTGGTCTTTCCAGAATGGAAAGGGTGGTTCGGGAAAGAATGACTATTCAGGACGTCGATGTAATTACACCTCAGGTGTTAATTAATATTCGTCCTGTTGTTGCAGCTATCAAAGAATTCTTTGGCTCCAGCCAGCTCTCTCAGTTTATGGACCAGACAAACCCGCTGGCTGAATTGACCCATAAAAGACGTCTCAGTGCATTAGGTCCTGGTGGTTTAAGCCGGGAACGTGCGGGCTTCGAAGTTCGTGACGTTCACCACTCCCACTATGGTCGCATGTGTCCCATTGAGACTCCGGAAGGACCAAACATTGGACTTATAAGCTCATTAAGTACCTATGCCCGGATAAATGAATTTGGATTTATTGAGGCCCCTTACAGAAAAGTAAACAAGGAAGAGGGTCGAGTAACGGAAGAAATAGAATATTTAACAGCTGATGAAGAGGATAATTATGTTATTGCCCAGGCTAATGCTCCTCTTGATGAAGAAGGGCGTTTCCTGCGGAAGAAAGTTAATGCCCGCCACGGTCATGAAATCTTGGTTGTGGATTCAGAAAAAGTTGATTATATGGACGTTTCCCCCAAACAGGTAGTTTCCATAGCTACGGCTATGATTCCCTTTTTGGAGCATGATGATGCTAACCGTGCCCTTATGGGTGCTAACATGCAACGTCAGGCCGTGCCCTTGCTGCGTACAGATGCACCTTATGTAGGTACGGGGATGGAATTTAAAGCCGCCTACGATTCAGGTGTTTTAGTAATCACTAAAAACAGTGGTGTTGTGGACCGGGTAACTGCTGATGAAATTATCATTAAAACCGATGAAGGCAAGTCGGAAACATATAAGTTGACAAAATTCGATAGGTCTAACCAAGGAACATGTATAAACCAGAAGCCTATTATCAAAAAAGGGCAGAGGGTTGAAAGAGGTGCTGTTTTGGCTGACGGACCTTCAACGGACAAAGGTGAATTAGCCCTGGGGCGTAACGTTTTGGTTGCTTTCATGACTTGGGAAGGTTATAACTATGAAGATGCTATTTTAATAAGTGAAAAATTAGTTAAAGAGGACTATTATACATCTATCCATATCGAAGAATACGAGTGTGATGCACGAGATACAAAGTTAGGACCCGAAGAAATTACCCGTGATATACCTAATGTTGGTGAAGACGTCCTTAAGAATCTAGATGACAGGGGAATTATCCGGGTTGGCGCTGAAGTAAGACCAGGGGATATCCTTGTGGGCAAAGTTACTCCCAAAGGAGAGACCGAGCTTACTGCTGAAGAAAGATTGCTGCGTGCGATCTTTGGTGAAAAAGCAAGGGAAGTAAGAGATACTTCATTAAGAGTTCCCCACGGTGAAGCGGGCAAAATTGTTGATGTTAAAGTATTTTCCAGGGAAAATGGAGATGAATTGGCTCCTGGAGTAAACCAAATTGTCCGGGTTTATATTGCCCAGAAAAGGAAAATCTCCGAAGGAGATAAAATGGCTGGTCGCCACGGAAACAAAGGTGTAATCTCTAGAATACTGCCAGAGGAAGATATGCCTTTCTTACCCGACGGAACTCCCGTCGAAATTGTATTAAATCCACTTGGGGTACCATCCAGAATGAATATCGGACAGGTAATGGAAACCCATCTGGGCATGGCAGCTAAAGCTCTAGGTCTGCATATGGCTACACCGGTATTTGATGGTGCTACAGAGGATGATATTTTTGATATGCTTATTAAAGCTGATGGGGCAAGACCTGATCTCCATTTTGATAAAACCGGCAAGTTTAGACTGAGAGACGGTCGGTCCGGGGACTACTTTGACAATCCCGTAACAGTGGGATATATGTATGTTCTTAAATTAGCCCACTTGGTCGATGACAAAATCCACGCCCGCTCCACGGGTCCGTATTCACTGGTTACCCAGCAGCCGTTGGGTGGTAAAGCTCAATTCGGAGGTCAGCGTTTTGGAGAGATGGAAGTATGGGCTTTGGAAGCATATGGTGCCTCCTATACATTGCAAGAGATTCTCACCGTTAAATCAGATGATGTTGTGGGACGGGTAAAAACATATGAAGCTATTGTTAAAGGGGAAAACGTACCTGAGCCAGGTGTGCCCGAATCCTTCAAGGTCTTGGTTAAAGAGTTGCAAAGCTTATGCCTTGATGTAAAAATCCTCTCTGAAGACGATGAAGAAATAGAAATCCGTGAAGCAGAAGAAGACATTGCAGAAACTGCAAAAGAGCTGGGATTGGATATCCAGGTTGATGATGAGCGCCTGGATAAAGCTCCGGTTTCCAATGAGGAGTTTGTTGACGATGACGAGATAGAAGAAGACGAAGATATTGACTTTGATGACGTGGCAATAAGCTTTGACGGAGACGAAGATGAAGACGAGGACGAATTGGATTAAGAAATAAAATGATTCAGGGAAGGGAGCGAGGCCCTTGTTAGATGTTAATAACTTTGATCGAATGCGTATTGGTTTAGCCTCTCCGGAACAAATCCGTGCCTGGTCCAGCGGAGAAGTAAAAAAACCGGAAACAATAAACTACCGAACCTTAAAGCCTGAAAGGGAAGGCTTGTTCTGTGAAAAAATATTTGGTCCAACACGGGACTGGGAATGCCACTGTGGTAAATATAAAAGAGTACGGTACAAAGGAATAATTTGTGATAGATGTGGTGTTGAAGTTACTCGCTCAAAAGTAAGAAGGGAAAGGCTGGGTCATATTGAGTTGGCCGCCCCCTGCTCCCATATCTGGTATTTTAAAGGGATCCCCAGCAGGATGGGTCTGCTTTTAGATATGTCGCCCCGCTCGCTGGAGAAGGTAATCTACTTTGTCTCCTATATAGTAATTAATCCAGGCGACACTCCGCTAATGAAGAAACAGCTGTTAACGGAAACGGAGTATAGGGAGTACAAGGATAAATATGGCAACCGCTTTGATGCAGGAATTGGTGCTGAGGCCATTAAAAATCTTTTGGATGAAATTGATTTAGAAAGTTTATACCAAGAATTGCGTTTGGAGATTAAGGAAACTACCGGGCAGAGAAAAATTAGAGCAATCCGCCGTCTAGAGGTTGTTGAGGCACTAAAAAAATCTGGCAATGAACCTTCTTGGATGGTAATGGATGTTCTTCCTGTTATTCCTCCTGAACTGAGACCTATGGTTCAATTGGATGGCGGCAGGTTTGCAACCTCCGACTTAAATGACCTATATCGGAGGGTAATAAACAGGAACAACCGCCTGAAGAGGCTGTTGGATTTAGGTGCACCGGACATTATTGTCCGTAATGAAAAGAGAATGCTGCAGGAAGCAGTAGATGCATTGATAGATAATGGCCGCAGGGGTCGCCCGGTAACAGGTCCCGGCAACAGACCACTAAAGTCCTTGAGTGACATGCTAAAAGGAAAACAGGGTCGTTTTCGTCAGAACCTTTTAGGTAAAAGGGTTGACTATTCCGGTCGTTCAGTTATCGTTGTTGGACCGGAAATGAAACTCCACCAGTGTGGTCTTCCCAAGGAGATGGCACTAGAGTTATTCAAACCATTTGTTATGAAAAGGCTGGTAAATGACGGTCATGCCCATAATATCAAAAGTGCCAAACGGATGGTTGAAAGGGTTAAGACTGAAGTCTGGGATGTTTTGGAAGAGGTAATTAAGGAACACCCGGTACTGTTAAACCGTGCACCGACCTTACACAGGCTTGGCATCCAAGCTTTTGAACCTGTACTTGTTGAAGGTCGTGCACTGCAAATCCACCCCTTAGTTTGTACAGCTTATAACGCCGACTTTGACGGTGACCAGATGGCTGTTCACGTTCCTTTATCGGCAGAAGCACAGGCGGAAGCAAGAATACTAATGCTTTCAGCCCATAATATTTTGAACCCCAAGGATGGCAGGCCTGTTGTCACACCAACCCAGGACATGGTACTAGGTTCCTATTACCTAACTGTTGAAAAACAAGGCGTATTGGGAGAAGGTAAACTATTCAAGGATACAGATGAAGTTTTGATGGCGTACGATTCTGGGGCAGTTGATATTCATGCCAAAATACTTGTGCGTCAACCAGATGGCAGCCGTTTAAATACAACCGTTGGCAGGGTTATTTTCAACTCGGTAATTCCCAAAGAAGTAGGGGCTATCAATGAGGTTGTAACTAAAAAAGTATTGGGGAAAATTGTTGCCAGATGCTACAGCAAACTAGGTTCCAGTGCTACTGCTGAAATGCTGGATGGCATTAAGAAACTAGGTTTTACTTTTTCTACTAAAGCCGGTATAACCATAAGCGTAAGCGATATTATTGTTCCGGAGAAAAAGGTGGAAATACTTGGTGAATCTGATGCCAAGGTTGAAAGTATTGAACAGAAGTTTAGAAGGGGTTTAATCACCGAAGAGGAAAGATATCAACTGATTATCGATGTCTGGAATAGAGCAACAGATGGTGTAACCAAGGCCCTTTTAGAAACCTTAGATGAATATAATAATATTTACATGATGGCTACCTCCGGTGCCCGTGGTAACATTCAGCAGATCCGTCAGTTGGCTGGGATGCGGGGTCTGATGGCAGATCCTTCTGGTAGAACAATTGAGTTGCCTATCAAGGCAAACTTTAGAGAAGGCTTAACTGTATTGGAGTACTTCATTTCTACCCACGGTGCTCGTAAAGGTCTAGCTGATACAGCTCTAAGAACTGCTGACTCCGGTTACCTCACCCGCCGCCTGGTGGATGTTGCGCAAGATGTGATTGTCAGAGAAGATGATTGCGGCACTGTAGATGGAATCAGCGTAGATGCTGTGAAAAACGGAAATGAAATTATTGAGCCCTTAGAAGAACGAATTGCAGGTCGCTTTGCCGCCAAGGATATTATTCACCCTGAAACAGGTGAAGTAATGGTCAAAGCAGACGAAATGATTGACGATGATATGTCAGAAGAGATTATTAAAGCCGGCTTTACAAAGATAGACATACGATCAGCCTTAACCTGTAAAACTCGTTATGGTGTATGTCGTAAGTGCTATGGAAGGAACCTGGCTACTGGTTTACATGTTGACATAGGGGAAGCAGTTGGTATAATTGCAGCCCAGTCTATAGGGGAACCGGGAACACAGTTAACAATGCGTACCTTCCACACCGGTGGTGTAGCCGGTGATGATATAACCCAAGGTTTACCTAGGGTAGAAGAATTATTTGAAGCTAGGAAACCAAAAGGGCAGGCCATTATAGCAGAGGCCGACGGAGTCGTTAAAATAAATGAAATAAAGAGCAGGAAAGAAATTGAAGTTATCTCTGGTGACGGGGAAGCCAGATCTTACCAAGTTCCTTATGGGTCTCGGATTAAGGTGTTGGATGGTCAACAGGTTGAGGCAGGAACGGAGTTAACGGAAGGCTCGGTTAACCCCCATGACATGTTGAGGATTAAAGGAATACGGGGCGTCCAATCCTATCTGTTGCAAGAAGTTCAGAAGGTTTACCGCTTGCAGGGTGTTGATATCAACGATAAACATATTGAGGTAATGGTAAGACAGATGCTTCGGAAGGTTAAAGTTGAAGAAGCCGGTGATACCGATCTATTGCCTGGTGGTTTAGTGGATATTTTCGACTTTGAAGATGAAAATAACCGAGCAATAGAAAATGGCGGAGAACCTGCAACAGCTAAGCCAATACTTTTGGGTATTACTAAGGCATCCTTAGCAACTGATTCTTTCCTATCGGCTGCTTCATTCCAGGAAACAACAAGGGTATTAACTGATGCTGCGATAAAAGGTAAGGTTGACCCATTGCTGGGGCTTAAGGAAAACGTAATAATCGGTAAGCTTATTCCTGCCGGTACGGGTATGAGCAGATACAGAAATTTAAAAGTTGTTCCCCATGAGCAGTTGGCAGCGGAAATGGAAGAGTAACCTGAAGCTTGACAGCAAATATTTAGGGTGATACAATATCCTAGTGTGTAATATAGGGGGAGGTTTTAGTGCCCTTGAGTGATTTAAAGAAGTTGCCTAAAGTCATAGGTGCTAAACAAACTGCTAAGGCATTGCAAAAGGATGAGGTTTCGGTACTTTATCTTGCCAAAGATGCTGAAAGCCGTGTTGTCGAACCTTTGGAAGGTCTAGCCAGGTCTAAGGGCGTTGAGATAATAAAGGTACCTTCCATGAAGGAATTGGGCAGAATGTTTGGCATTGAGGTGGGAGCAGCTACTGCTGCCCTTATTAAGAAGAGTAAATAAAGTTAATGGGTCGGGGTCTTTCATAGGTCCCGACTCCCAACCATTTTATATTAGCTAATGACTCGAGGAAGGAGGTGTAGGGGATGCCAACAATCAATCAGTTGGTTAGAAAAGGTAGAAGTGTTATTGAGAAAAAGTCTACTGCTCCTGCTTTAAAGGAAAATCCACAAAAAAGAGGAGTATGTACAAGAGTCTATACAACTACACCCAAAAAACCAAACTCCGCATTGCGTAAGGTTGCGCGGGTAAGGTTGACAAATCAGATTGAAGTAACTGCGTACATTCCAGGTATTGGACACAACTTGCAAGAACACTCCGTGGTACTTGTAAGGGGAGGTCGTGTTAAGGACCTGCCAGGTGTTCGTTACCACTTAGTACGTGGTACACTAGATGCTGCTGGTGTACAAAACCGTAATCAATCACGTTCGAAATATGGTACAAAACGGCCGAAAAAAGGCAAAAAATAGTGTGAAGGGGGGAGACCATGCCTAGAAAAGGTGCTGTTCCCAAAAGGGAATTATTAGCTGATCCATTATACAATAGTAAACGTGTAACTAAGCTTATTAATCAAGTTATGCTTGATGGGAAAAAAGGCGTTGCTGAAAAAGCAGTATATGGCGCTTTTGATATTATTAAAACCAAGACCGGTAAAGAGCCTTTAGAAGTTTTTGAAGAGGCTTTAAAAAATGTAATGCCGGTATTAGAAGTAAAAGCACGCAGAGTTGGGGGAGCTAACTACCAAGTCCCTGTAGAGGTAAGATCTGACCGCCGTCAGACTTTAGGTATCCGTTGGATTATTACTTATGCCCGCAAGCGTGGTGAAAAAACCATGGAGCAAAGGCTGGCTGGTGAATTAATGGATGCCGCCAATAATACAGGCGGCTCAGTTAAAAAGCGGGAAGATACACATAAAATGGCTGAAGCCAACAAGGCTTTTGCCCATTATCGTTGGTAAAATAATAGGTGGTTGTTCATGGGGTAACCCAGGGATTTTGTGACCTATACAGATTTGGAAGGAGGATTTAAACGTGGCTCGCGCTTTTCCATTAGATAAAACAAGAAACATAGGTATAATGGCTCACATCGATGCTGGGAAGACCACCACCACTGAACGGATTTTGTTCTATACAGGCCGGGTGCATAAAATTGGTGAAGTACATGATGGGGCTGCTACGATGGACTGGATGGTTCAGGAGCAGGAGCGGGGTATTACAATTACTTCCGCTGCTACTACTGCCCAATGGAAAGGAAATCGTATAAACATTATTGATACGCCAGGGCACGTGGATTTCACAGTAGAGGTAGAACGGTCGCTAAGGGTACTTGATAGTGCTGTAGCTGTATTTTGTGCAGTTGGTGGTGTGGAGCCGCAGTCTGAGACAGTATGGCGCCAGGCTGATAAGTATGGTGTTCCGAGGATTGCCTTTGTTAACAAAATGGATAGAGTGGGTGCTGATTTCCTAAATGTTGTCGGTCAGATTAAGGACAGACTAGGTGCCAATCCTATTCCTATACAACTGCCTATCGGCAGTGAGGATGAATTTAAGGGCATTGTTGATTTAGTTGAAAACAAGGCATACTTCTATGCCGATGACTTAGGCACTCGTACTGAAGAACAAAGTATTCCTGAGGATATGGCCGATTTGGTTGCTGAATACAGAGAAAAATTACTGGAAGCTGTTGCTGAAAGTGATGAAGATTTAATGATGAGATACCTTGACGGAGAGGAGCTTTCCCTGGAGGAAATTAAAGCGGCTCTGCGTAAAGTAACCATCGATGTTAAAGTTATACCTGTTTGTTGTGGCTCTGCCTTTAAAAATAAAGGTGTACAATTGCTGCTCGATGCAGTTGTTGATTATTGTCCATCACCTTTAGATATTCCGCCTATTCATGGAATTCTAACTGATAATGATGAAGAGGCTTTCCGTAAAGCTGACGATGGTGAACCTTTTAGTGCACTGGCTTTTAAAATTATGACCGACCCTTATGTAGGGAAATTGACCTTTTTTAGAGTATACTCCGGTACGGCAAAAGCTGGATCCTATGTATACAATTCAACAAAAGGCAAGAAAGAAAGATTGGGTCGTATTCTGCAAATGCATGCTAACCATAGGGAAGAAATCGAAATGGTGTATGCTGGTGATATCGCAGCTGCAATTGGTTTCAAGGATACTACAACAGGGGATACCCTTTGTTCAGAAGATGATACTATTATTCTTGAATCCATGGAATTCCCTGAGCCGGTTATCCGGGTTGCTATTGAACCCAGTACTAAAGCTGACCAGGAGAAAATGGGCACTGCCTTATCTAAGCTGTCAGAAGAGGATCCAACCTTCAAAACCTATTCTGATCCAGAAACGGGTCAAACTATCATTGCCGGTATGGGTGAGCTCCATCTGGAAATCATCACTGACCGGATGTTAAGAGAGTTTAAGGTTGACGCAAAAGTCGGCAGACCACAAGTTGCCTACAAGGAAACTATCCGCAAAGCTGTTAAGGCTGAAGGTAAGTTTATCCGTCAGTCTGGGGGTCGTGGTCAATACGGACATTGTGTTGTTGAATTCTCACCATTGGAGCCCGGTACAGGATACCAGTTTGAAAGCAAGATTGTGGGTGGTGTAGTTCCTAAGGAATATGTAGCCCCAATTGATGCTGGTATTAGAGAAGCATTAGAAAATGGTATTTTGGCAGGATATCCTGCAGTAGATATTAAAGCTACCTTAGTAGATGGTTCATACCACGAAGTTGACTCTTCTGAAATGGCCTTTAAAGTTGCTGGTTCTATGGCCTTTAAGAGTGCAGGGACTAAAGCAGACCCCACTATCCTTGAGCCTGTAATGAAGGTGGAAGTAGTTGTCCCCGAGGAGTACATGGGCGATGTCATGGGTGACTTAAACTCCCGTCGTGGACGTATAGAAGGTATGGAACCTAGAGGTAATGCTCAAGTTATAAGAGGAATTGTACCTCTATCAGAGATGTTTGGTTATGCAACAGACCTGCGTTCTAAAACTCAAGGTCGTGGAACTTATACTATGCATTTCTCCCATTATGAGGAAGTGCCTAAGAATATTTCTGAAGAAATTGTCGCTAAGCGTCAAGGAAGATAACTACTACTAGTGCAAGAGTGAAAAAGTGAAACAGTGAAAGAGTGGACTGGTTTGGCTACGGGTAATAACTAGTCACCAGTCACTAGTAACTAGTAACTATACCCAAAATATTGACTTATTTTAATATTGAAGGAGGAAAATGAAAGATGGGAAAACAAAAGTTTGAAAGAACCAAGCCCCACGTAAACATTGGAACCATTGGTCACGTTGACCATGGTAAAACAACAACAACAGCAGCTATCACAGCTGTATTATCCTTATCAGGACAAGCAAAAGCAACGAAGTTTGACGAGATTGACAAAGCACCAGAAGAAAAAGCTCGTGGGATTACAATCAACACAGCCCATGTAGAGTATGAAACAAACAATCGCCATTATGCTCACGTTGACTGCCCAGGTCACGCCGACTATGTAAAGAACATGATTACCGGAGCAGCACAAATGGACGGAGCAATCCTAGTAGTAAGCGCAGCAGACGGTCCTATGCCCCAAACTCGTGAGCACATTCTGTTGGCTCGTCAGGTAGGCGTACCATATATCGTAGTATGGTTAAACAAATCCGACATGGTAGATGACGAAGAATTATTAGAATTAGTAGAAATGGAAGTAAGAGAGCTATTAAGCCAATACGAATTCCCTGGCGATGACATTCCAGTAATCAGAGGATCCGGCTTAAAAGCATTAGAAGACCCAACAGGTCCATGGGCAGCAAAGATTCATGAATTAATGGCAGCAGTAGACGAATACATTCCAACACCAGAACGTGCAGTAGATAAGCCCTTCTTAATGCCGGTCGAAGACGTATTCAGCATTACCGGTCGTGGAACAGTAGCAACAGGCCGTGTAGAGCGTGGAACAATCAAAGTTGGTGAGGAAGTAGAAATCGTAGGTATGAGAGAAGAAACCCGTAAGTCCGTATGTACAGGAGTAGAAATGTTCCGCAAGCTGTTAGACCAAGCACAAGCAGGGGACAACATCGGAGCATTACTGCGTGGTGTAGACAGAAAAGAAATCGAACGTGGTCAAGTATTGGCAAAGCCAAACTCCATTAAGCCGCATACCAAGTTTTCAGCAGAAGTATACGTATTAACAAAAGAAGAAGGCGGACGTCATACACCATTCTTTAACGGATACAGACCACAGTTTTATTTCCGTACAACAGACGTAACAGGTGTAGCATTATTGCCAGAAGGCGTAGAAATGGTAATGCCTGGCGACAACATCAAAATGGAGATTGAGCTAATCACTCCAATCGCTATGGAAGAAGGCTTACGCTTCGCTATCCGTGAAGGCGGACGCACTGTTGGAGCGGGAGTAGTTTCAGCTATTAAGGCTTAATTACTCAAGGGTTAAGCTTGACAGCGGCATCCGATGAATGGCAATTTACCGGGATGCATCTGCTTTTAGGTCATACTGCATGATGCATCAGATGAATGATAAACTTTATTGATGCATCCATTGAGCTAGACCCTGGTGCAGATGCCTCAAGGAATATTCGCTTGCATAGGATGCGTCAGAAGATGTTAACCCACTTGGGATGCTTCTTATATATTAGCCAATAATATTAACTTCAGTGGGCGAGATTAGTAGTCTCGCCCCTGAATAATATTTTGATATAGTAACTGATAGCAATAAAAATAATTTTGCAATTGGCTATTGACCATTGACTATTGTCCACTGCTGGAATAAATGCAATTTGTTCTAGCAGAATTAATAGTATTATGCTATAATTATAAAAGTGTGCATGACATGCGATGAGGCAGGAGGTTGCTGACACGGCGACACGCCAGACACCGTGGACTAGGAAATTTCTGCTGAGAATGTCCGTAATTTAATTCGGGCGCGAAGGAGGGAATTTTAATGGCAAAGCAAAAGATAAGAATTCGTTTAAAAGCTTTTGATCACAAAATTTTGGATCAGTCTGCTCAAAAAATTGTGGAGACTGCAAAGAAGACGGGGGCCAATGTTTCAGGACCTATTCCTCTTCCAACTGAGAAGAACATTTTTACTATTTTAAGGTCTCCTCACGTAAACAAGGACTCCAGGGAACAGTTTGAAATGCGTACCCATAAGCGATTAATCGATATTTTAGAGCCTACACCCAAGACTGTAGACTCACTAATGAGATTGGACTTGCCTGCTGGGGTAGATATTGAGATTAAATTGTAAACGAATATGTCTTGCAATATAGCTTTTTGTAGGAGGTGGCAAAAGAAATGAAAGCCTTACTAGGTAAAAAAGTGGGAATGACACAAATTTTTGATGAGCAGGGCAAAGCGATTCCTGTTACAGTTATTGAAGCTGGTCCATGCGTGGTGGTTCAAACTAAAACAGCCAAAACTGACGGCTATGAAGCTATTCAGGTTGGTTTTGACCAACAAAAAGAGACTCGGGTAAACAAACCCCTAAAGGGTCATTTTACTAAAGGTCAGGTAAAACCTCTCCGTTACTTAAAAGAATTCCGTTTGGAAAATGCGGATGAATACAAAGTTGGTCAGGAATTAAAGGTTGATGTCTTTGCAGAGGGCGATCAAGTTGACGTATCAGGCATCAGCAAAGGTAAAGGTTTTGCAGGTGGTATAAAAAGACACAACTTCCACAGAGGACCAATGGCTCACGGTTCCAAATACCATAGACGCCCCGGTTCATTGGGTGCAAAGGGAAATAACAGAGTATTTTTGGGTCGTAAGCTTCCAGGTCGGATGGGTGCTGAGAAGGTTACAGTACAAAATTTACAAATAGTAAAGATTGATAAGGAACGTAATCTTTTACTAATAAAGGGTTCTGTACCTGGTCCAAGAAAAACTTTAGTAACTATCAAAGCTTCAGTAAAGTCCAAGTAGTATAGTTCAAGACGAATAGACGCAAAGGCGTTAAACGTTTCAACAAAATCACTTTTACAAGGCAGATTTTGTTACCAGAAAGGAGGAACTACGATGCCAAAGGTAGCTTTATATAATACACAAGGCTCACAGGTAGGCGAAATCGAATTAAATGATGAGATTTTTGGAATAGAGCCCAACGAGAGTGTTGTTCACGAAGCTGTTGTGATGCAAATGGCTAGTTTACGCCGTGGTACTTCTTCTACTAAGTCTAGGGGAGAAGTAAGAGGTGGAGGACGCAAGCCATGGAGACAAAAAGGTACTGGGCGTGCAAGGGTTGGTACAATTCGCTCTCCGTTATGGCGCGGTGGTGCAATAATTTTCGGGCCAAAACCCAGGGATTATGGGTATTCCATTCCTAAGAAGAAAAGACGTTTGGCTCTAAAATCAGTACTGTCAGCTAAAGTTTTAGATGGACAACTGATTATTGTTGATGAATTGAAATTTGATCAGCCTAAGACTAAGGAAATGGTTAAGGTGTTGGATGCCCTTAAGGCTGAAAAAGCACTTGTTGTAACTGCTGATTTGGATGAGAATGTTTTAAAATCCTCCAGGAATATTCCTGGTGTAAGCCAGTTGGTTGCAGAAGGCTTAAACGTATATGATATCTTAACCCATGATAAACTTATCCTGACTAAAGAGGCTGTTTCTAAGGTTGAGGAGGTGTTGGCGTAATGAAAAACCCACGCGACATCATCGTGAAACCGCTGGTATCTGAAAAATCAGTAGCTGGTATGGAGCACAACAAATACTATTTTAAAGTTGACCTCAAGGCAAACAAGATTGATATCAAGAATGCCGTTGAAGAAATCTTTAAAGTGAAGGTTTTAGAAGTTAGAACAATGATTGTTAAAGGTAAAATTAAGCGTATGGGCCGCTTCCAAGGTAAAAGACCTGACTGGAAAAAGGCCATTGTTACCTTAAAAGATGGAGACAAAATAGAAATTTTTGATGGACTATAAAACACGAGGGCGCGTTGTTACGTGGGCGCGTGGGCGCGAAAAAGCTAGCCACTAGCCACTAATAACTAGCCACTAACTTAAGAAGGAGGGAACTGTGATGCCAATCAAAAAGTTCAAGCCTACTTCTCCCGGCAGACGTCAGATGACGGTTTCTACTTTTGAAGAAATTACAACTGACAAGCCGGAGAAATCATTGGTTGAACCTCTTAAGAAACATGCCGGCAGAAACGCTCAAGGGCGTTTAACAGTACGTCACCAAGGTGGCGGACATAAAAGGCAGTATCGCGTAATTGATTTCAAAAGAAATAAAGATGGTATTCCTGCAAAGGTTGCTACCATAGAGTACGATCCAAATCGTTCTGCAAGAATCGCATTACTTAACTATGTTGATGGAGAAAAAAGATACATTGTTGCTCCTGACGGTTTAAAAGTTGGTGACACAATAGTATCGGGTCCAGATGCTGATATTAAGGTAGGTAATGCATTGCCGTTACAAAATATTCCTGTTGGTACCGTTATCCACAATATCGAGTTGAAACCTAAAAAAGGTGCTCAAATTTGCCGTTCGGCCGGTGGAGCTGCACAGTTAATGGCTAAAGAAGGAAGCTATGCCCATGTAAGATTACCATCCGGTGAAGTACGTTTGGTGCATATTGAATGTAAGGCTACTATCGGTCAAGTAGGTAACCTTGAACATGAGAATGTTACTATAGGTAAAGCCGGTCGTTCCCGTTGGAAGAACCAGCGGCCTACAGTCCGCGGTGTTGTAATGAACCCCGTAGACCATCCCCACGGCGGTGGTGAAGGACGTGCTCCTATCGGGCGTAAAGCACCTATGACACCTTGGGGTAAAGTTGCTATCGGTGGCAAAACCCGTAAGAAGAGTAATATTAATAATAAATACATTGTTAAACCACGCAAGAAATAATCAAATCTTGAATCTTGCGCGAAAGGAGGCTAATCATACCTCATGAGTAGATCATTGAAAAAGGGACCATATGTTGATGAAAAGCTGTTAACCAAAATACAGGCGATGAATGAGAAGAATGAAAAAAAGGTGCTTAAAACCTGGTCTCGTAGTTCTACAATTTTCCCTGAAATGATAGGTCATACTATTGCTGTACATGATGGTCGTAAGCATGTTCCTGTATATGTTACAGAGGATATGGTTGGGCATAAATTAGGAGAGTTTGCTCCTACCAGGACTTTTAAAGGTCACGGTGCCCATACTGAACGGTCCACATCCCTTAAATAGAACAAGGAGAGGGGGTTCTAGCTATGGAAGCTAAAGCTGTTGCAAAATTTATAAGAATTTCGCCCCGCAAAGCACGTCAAGTAATTGACCTAATCAGGGGTAAACATGTTCGTGATGCATATGCGATTTTAAAATTCACACCTAATAAAGGTGCAGAACTGATAGAAAAAGTTTTGAAATCTGCTGTAGCCAATGCTGAACACAACTATGAGATGAATATTGATTCTTTAGTTGTCAGCAGTTGTTATGTAGACCAAGGTCCAACATTAAAACGCTTTAAACCAAGAGCCATGGGCAGAGCAGATGTAATGCGCAAAAGAACTAGTCACATTACAGTGGCAGTATCTGAAAAAAAGGAGGGATAACTAAGTGGGTCAAAAGGTAAGTCCAAAAGGATTGCGGATTGGTATCATTAAAGACTGGGATGCCAAATGGTATGCCGATAAAAACTATTCAGAACTCCTCCATGAAGATTTAAAAATCCGTAAGTACGTGAAAAAGAAGTTGTTTCAAGCCGGCATTGCTAATATCGAAATTGAAAGAGCAGCTAACAGCCGTGTAAAAGTAACTATCTTTACCGCCAAACCTGGTATTGTAATTGGTCGTAACGGATCGGAAGTTGAAGCATTACGTTCCGAACTAGAAAAAATGACCAAGAAACAGGTTAACATAAATATCCAAGAAGTAAAAAAACCTGAATTAGATGCCCAATTAGTAGCAGAAAGCGTTGCTTCTCAATTAGAACGCAGGATTGCATTTAGGAGAGCGATGAAACAATCGGTTACCCGTTCATTACGGATGGGAGCAGAAGGTATCAAAATTGCTGTTTCAGGTCGTTTGGGCGGTGCGGAAATTGCCCGTACTGAATGGTACAGTGAAGGTAAAGTTCCTTTGCATACTTTAAGAGCTGATATTGACTATGGGTTTGCGGAAGCGGATACAACTTACGGAAAAATAGGCGTAAAAGTATGGATCTATAAAGGAGAAGTTCTTCCTGAGGCTAAGAAAGTTCAACCTAAGGAAGGGAGCGAATAAAAATGTTAGTTCCAAAAAGAGTAAAATGGCGTAGACCTCACCGGGGTACAATGGCTGGTAAAGCACAAAGGGGCAACAATGTTTCTTACGGTGAATATGGACTACAATCACTAGAAGCAGGCTGGATTACTAACCGTCAAATCGAAGCTGCACGTATTGCGATGACCCGTTATATTAAACGGGGTGGTAAGGTTTGGATTAAAATATTTCCTGACAAACCTGTTACTGCAAAACCGGCAGAAACTCGTATGGGTGCTGGTAAAGGTTCCCCAGAATTTTGGGTTGCAGTTGTTAAGCCTGGCCGTGTAATGTTCGAATTGGCCGGCGTTCCTGAAGAAATCGCCCGTGAAGCTTTTCGTCTTGCAATGCATAAATTGCCCGTGAAATGCAAGTTTATTAAGCGGGAGGAAATGGGTGGTGACGCAAATGAAAGCTAATAAATTACGGGATTTAACCGTTGATGAATTAGTGCGCAAGGTGGATAACCTCAAAGAAGAACTTTTTAATTTGCGTTTCCAAATGGCTACTGGTCAACTTGAAAACCCAATGAGGATTAATGAGGTTAAAAAGGATATTGCCAGAGCTAAAACTGTTCTGCGGGAACGTGAGTTAAAAGCATAAATTAGCTAAAGGAGGTTAGTACGGATGGAAAGAGGTAACCGTAAAGTCCTTTACGGTGTAGTAACAAGTAATAAGATGGAAAAAACAGTTACCGTAGCTGTAGAAAATTATTTCCGTCATCCTCTATATAATAAAACCACAAAACTTACTAAAAAGTATAAAGCCCATGATGCTGAAAATGCATGTGGTATAGGGGACAAGGTAAAAATTATGGAAACGCGTCCAATCAGTAAAGATAAAAGGTGGCGTGTGCTAGAAATCGTAGAAAAGGCACCTATTCTATAATCCCATATAGACCTGTTGCCGAAAGGAGGTAACCTGGCATGATTCAACAAGAAACCAGACTTAAAGTGGGTGACAATACTGGAGCCAAAGAATTACTCTGTATCCGGGTTTTGGGAGGCTCCAAACGCCGTTACGCCTCTATAGGAGACATAATAATTGCTTCTGTTAAAGAAGCAACACCAGGCGGCGTTGTTAAGAAAGGTGATGTAGTAAAGGCTGTTGTGGTTAGAACTAAAGTTGCTATGAGAAGACCTGACGGCTCATATATACGTTTTAGTGAAAACGCAGCTGTAATTATTAAAGATGATAAAAGTCCAAGAGGGACCCGTATCTTTGGACCTGTTGCTAGAGAATTGCGGGAGAAAGACTTCATGAAAATCATATCTCTTGCTCCTGAAGTGCTGTAAAAGCTGTAGCCTTTGGAGGTGAAAAAAGTGGCGAAGAATAAATTGCACGTAAAAAAAGGTGATAACGTAGTAGTTATTGCCGGCAAAGATAAAGGCAAAAAAGGTAAAGTTTTGCAAGCCTTCCCTGATGAATCCAGAGTCATTATTGAAGGTATTAATATCATGAAGAAGCATACCCGTCCCACCCAAAAAATGCCCCAAGGCGGCATAGTTGAGAGGGAAGCTCCAGTTCATGTTTCCAATGTTATGCCTTTCTGCTCAAAATGCAGTGAAGGTGTAAGAATTTCCAAAAAAGAATTAGGCGATGGCAAAAGAGTCCGTACTTGTCATCAATGCGGCGAAGTATTTGATAAATAGTTTCTGGCAGAAAGGAGGCTAAAACCGGATGGCTAGATTAAAGGAAAAGTATTTAAACGAAGTTGTACCGGCTTTGCAACAAAAATTTAACTATCAAAACGTTATGGAAATCCCTAAACTTGAAAAGGTAATTCTTAATATAGGTTTAGGTGAGGCTGTTCAAAACCCCAAGGCTCTAGACGCAGCACTACAAGATCTAACTATTATTGCTGGTCAAAAGCCAGTTGTAACTAAAGCTAAAAAGTCAATAGCAGCCTTTAAGCTTCGTGCCGGTATGCCGGTCGGTGTTAAAGTAACACTACGGGGCGAACGGATGTATGAATTCGTTGATAAGTTAGTTAGTATAGCATTACCCAGGGTTCGTGACTTTAGAGGGGTTTCTCCTAAGTCATTTGACGGTAGGGGAAATTATAGTTTAGGTTTAAAAGAACAGTTGCTTTTCCCCGAAATTGAGTACGACAAGATTGATAAAATTCGTGGTATGGAGGTAGTATTTACAACTACTGCTAAAACCGACGAAGAGGGTAGAGAACTGTTGAAGCTCCTTGGAATGCCGTTTACAAGTTAAAATTTAAGGAGGTTATACAGTGGCGAAAACGTCATTTAAAGTAAGAAGAGCTCCAAAATATACAGTACGTGAGGTAAACAGATGTAAGGTTTGTGGTCGTCCACGTGCTTATATGCGTAAGTTTGGTCTTTGCCGGGTATGTTTCCGTGAGTTAGCATACAAAGGCCAGTTGCCCGGAGTAACAAAATCCAGTTGGTAAACCTCAAGTTAATGGAAGGGGGTCTCTGAAAATGGTTATGACAGATCCGATTGCTGATTTTTTAACGAGAATACGTAACGCAAATATGGTTATGCATGAAAAAGTAGAAATTCCTGCTTCCAAAACCAAAAAAGCTTTGGCGGATATTCTTAAAAGCGAAGGCTTTATTAAAGATTACGAGCAAATCGAAGACGGAAAACAAGGTATAATCCGTGTTTATTTAAAATACGGCAGCAATAAAGAAAAGGTTATTACTGGTATGAAGCGTATTAGCAAGCCAGGTCTTAGAGTTTATTGCAAGAAAGACGAAATTCCAAGGGTGCTTGGTGGATTAGGAATTGCAGTAATCTCAACATCCCAAGGTATTGTTACCGATAAAGATGCTCGTAAAAATGGTTTAGGCGGCGAAGTAATTTGTTATGTTTGGTAGTAAATATAATTGAAATAGCTCGGGAGGTGTGATTATGTCCAGGATTGGTAAGCTTCCCGTCAATATTCCTGACGGAGTTCAAGTTGCTTTAGAAGGAAATGTGATTACTGTAAAAGGACCAAAGGGTGAATTAACCAGGGAACTTCACAATGAAATTGAGATTGTAGTTGAAGACAAGCAAATTTTAGTTAACCGCCCATCAGACAGTAATAAACATAGATCCTTGCACGGACTGACCCGAACCCTTGTAAATAACATGGTTGAAGGTGTTACCAAGGGCTACCAGAAAAATTTGGAGTTAGTCGGTGTAGGTTATAGAGCGCAATTACAGGGTAAGAAGCTAGTTTTACAGGTTGGTTATTCCCACCCTGTTGAATTTGAACCTGGAAATACAATTGTGATTGAAGTTCCAGCACCTAACAGGATTTCCGTTAAAGGTATTGATAAAGAGGAAGTTGGAACCCTAGCTGCAAACATTCGTGCAGTAAGAGAACCTGAGCCTTATAAAGGCAAAGGAATCAGATATGAAGGCGAAAGAATTAAACTCAAAGCTGGAAAAGCAGGGGCTAAAAAATAAGCAGCGTGAGCTCTTATTTTCGGTGAAAGGAGTGAAGCAAAAGTGATTACCAAAACTCCCAAAAAACAAATTCGTGCAAAAAAACATTGGAAATTAAGACATAATATCAGTGGTACTCCTGAGAGACCTCGTTTATGTGTATATCGTAGTTTGAAAAATATTTACGCCCAGGTTATTGACGATGTAGCTGGCGTTACTCTGGCAGCAGCTTCTTCTTTGGACTTAGAAGGTTACGGTGGTAATGTTGATGTGGCAAAGAAGGTTGGCGAGTTAGTTGCTAAAAGGGCTTTGGAAAAAGGGATTGACAGAGTAGTTTTTGACCGGGGCGGAAACATTTACCACGGTCGTGTTAAATCCCTTGCCGAAGGGGCTAGGGAAGCCGGGCTGCAGTTCTAATCTATGGTGAAGGAGGGAAAGGCAATTGGCGAGGATAGATGCTAGTAAACTTGATTTAAGCGAAAAAGTAGTTCATATAAATCGGGTTGCTAAAGTAGTAAAAGGTGGTCGTCGTTTCAGCTTTAGTGCCCTTGTAGTTGTTGGCAACAGCAATGGAATTGTTGGTGTCGGCATGGGTAAAGCCAATGAAGTGCCCGAAGCAATCCGCAAAGGCATCGAAGATGCAAAGAAAAACCTAATTGAAGTTCCAGTAGTTAATTCTACAATTCCTCATGAAGTAGTAGGTCGTTATGGTGCAGGTCGAGTTATGTTAAAGCCTGCGTCCGAAGGTACTGGTGTTATTGCCGGTGGTTCTGTTCGTGCTGTTGTTGAATTAGCCGGTATTAAAAATATCCTAACCAAATCCTTAGGTTCTGACTCAGCGTTAAACACTGTTAAAGCTGCACTTGAAGGTTTAGCATCTTTGAAAAAAGCTGAATATGTGGCTAAACTGCGGGGCAAAACTTTAGAGGAAATTTTAGGTTAGGGGGATTTAAAAATGTCTAAAAAAATTAAAGTAACATTAGTGAAAAGTGTTATTGGCAGACCTGAACAACAAAGAAAGGTTGCTAAAACCCTCGGCCTAAAGAAAACAAACAGTTATGTTATTCATGAGGATACACCTGCTATTAGGGGTATGGTGAATGCAATCAGTCATTTAGTTGATGTTGAAGAAGTTGATGCTTAAAACAGGAGGTGTTTTCAGTGAAACTCCATGAGCTTAAACCTGCAGAAGGTGCAAAGCATGCACCAAAACGTAAGGGTAGAGGTATTGGTTCTGGCTTAGGTAAAACTGCCGGCAAAGGGCATAAGGGACAAAAAGCACGTTCAGGCGGAGGCAAAGGTCCATCCTTTGAAGGCGGTCAGACTCCACTGCAGCGCCGTATGCCTAAGAGGGGCTTTTCAAATGCCAGATTCAAAACAGAATACACAGAAGTTAACTTAACTTTATTAGAAAAGTTTGCTGCTGATACAGAAATTACACCTGAGTTATTAAAAGAAACTGGTGTGGTAAAGCAAGTTAAAAATGGTGGAATTAAAATTTTAGGCAAGGGTGAGATTAATAAACCTTTAGTTGTAAAGGTTAATGCAATCAGTTCAGCTGCTAAAGAGAAAATTGAAGCAGCTGGCGGCAGAGTAGAGGTGATATAATGCTGCAGGCTCTGCGTAGTGCTTTGAAAATTGGGGATTTACGCAAAAAAATAGTATTCACATTAATGATGTTTTTAGTCTTTAGAATAGGGGCCCATATTCCCGTTCCAGGAATCAATCTGGAAATAATTGATCAAATGGTTAAAGAGGGTCAGCTGCTTGGTTTTTTTGATGTAATATCAGGTGGTGCTTTTAGGAAGTTTTCTATTTTTGCTATGAGTATTACACCCTATATTAACGCATCAATTATTATGCAGCTTTTAACTGTTGTTGTACCTTATTTGGAAAGATTGGCTAAAGAAGGTGCCGAAGGACGTAAGAAGATAGTTGAATATACAAGATATTTAACAGTTCTTTTAGGTTTTATCCAGGCCATCGGTATTTCCTTTGGTTTACGCAGTGCCCTAACAAGCACCAGCATGACTAGTATTTTATTAATTGCTTTAACACTAACCGCCGGAACAGCCTTCTTAATGTGGCTGGGTGAAATGATAACTGAGAGAGGCATAGGAAATGGAATTTCCTTAATAATCTTTGCAGGTATTGTTTCTAGCTTACCAGGTGGATTAGCGGCAATGTATGCTTATGTTAAAGCAGGTACAACCAATATTTTTGTAGTATTGATATTTGCAATTATTGCTTTAGCTGTAGTGGTTGGTATTGTGGCTATCCAGGAAGGACAGCGCCGCATTCCCGTACAGTATGCCAAAAGAGTTGTAGGGCGTAAGGTATATGGCGGACAAAGCACTCATATACCTATTAAGGTGAACTCTGCAGGTGTTATTCCAGTTATTTTTGCAATGTCAATTTTGATGTTCCCAGGTACTATCGCATCATGGTTTCCAGATAACAGCTTTGCTGTGTGGGTAACCAACGTGTTTAATTTTCAATCGTTTTTCTATAACTTCTTGTACGCAATGTTTATCATTTTCTTCACTTATTTCTATTCAGCCATAACATTTAATCCCATGGATGTTGCAGATAATATCAAGAAGTATGGTGGATTTATACCGGGATTAAGACCAGGTCGTCCTACTTCCGAGTATATTGCCAGAGTTATGAATAGAATTACTTTAGTTGGTGCAATTTTCTTAGCTCTCATAGCTGTAATGCCTACTTTGCTAATGACAGCTACTCAATTACCTATTTATTTTGGCGGAACTGCATTGCTGATTGTGGTAGGGGTTGCCTTGGAGACTATGAAACAGTTAGAAGCTAGTCTTTTAATGCGCCACTACGAAGGTTTTATGAAGTAAAGCCTTGAGGAGGGAAAATAATGCGAATTTTGTTGATGGGACCTCCAGGTGCCGGCAAAGGTACCCAGGCTGAGAAGTTAACCCAAGTTTTAAACATTCCCCACATCTCTACAGGGGATATGTTTAGAAAAGCTATAAAAGAAGGAACTGAACTTGGAACAAAGGCAAAGAGCTTTATGGACCAGGGAAAATTGGTTCCTGATGAAGTAACAATCGGGATTGTCAAAGAAAGATTGGCTGAGCCTGATTGCAAGAGCGGCTTTCTTTTAGATGGTTTCCCAAGAACTGCTCCCCAAGCAGATGCCTTAGATAAAATATTAACTGAACTAGACATGGGTCTCGATGCTGTCATAAATATAACAGTATCAAGAGAGGAGCTTGTGGGAAGGTTAACAGGCCGCAGAGTTTGTAAGACTTGTGGTGCAACTTATCATGTTATATTTAATCCTTCAGCAAAGGAAGATGTTTGTGATAAATGCGGTGGAGAACTTTATCAAAGAAATGATGATAAGGTTGAAACGGTAGGTAGTAGGTTGGATGTTTATGATGAACAGACTGCACCTTTAATCAATTATTACTCCCAAAAGGGTTTGCTAAAAGATATAAATGGTGCACAGCCTATGCCCCAGGTTTTAACTGATATTCTTACCGTATTAGGGAGAGAGTAGCATGATTGTTTTTAAATCCGACCGGGAACTTGCTTATATGCGGGATGCTGGCAGGATAGTTGCCGAAACCCATCTGGAAATCAAAAGGGCAGTAGTTCCCCAGGTGACTACAAAAGAGTTGGATCAAGTGGCTGAAGACTTCATAATAAAGAAAGGTGCTGTACCAGCTTTTAAGGGTTACCACGGATTTCCGGCAACCATTTGTGCTTCTCTTAATGAAGAGGTTGTTCATGGGATTCCTGGTTTAAGGGCCCTCAAAAGTGGTGATATTATAAGTATTGACATTGGTGCGGTAATTAATGGATATTATGGAGATGCTGCTGTGACACTGCCGGTTGGTCAAATATCCGAAGGTGCTGCTCACTTGTTAGATGTAACGGAACAATGTTTGTATAAAGGGATTGAACAGGTAAAAGTGGATAATCGGCTTACCGACATATCCCATGCGATACAAACTTATGTTGAGGATAAAGGATACTCTGTAGTCAGAGATTTTGTCGGACATGGTATTGGGACTAGAATGCATGAGGAACCACAAGTGCCTAACTTTGGATTGCCTGGACGAGGACCCCGATTAAAACCGGGCATGTGCTTAGCAATAGAGCCAATGGTAAATATGGGGACTTATGAAGTAGAAACCTTATTGGATAACTGGACTGTTGTTACTAAAGATAAGCAACTATCAGCCCATTTTGAACATTCGGTTGCTGTTACCGAAAAAGGTCCTTTAATTTTAACTGAAATCTAAGGTGATAGTATATGTCAACCCGGGAAATTAAAATTGGTCAACTTGTCAAATCCAGAGCTGGCAGAGATAAGGATAAATACTATCTCGTCTTTAAATGGGACTATGATTTTGTGTATGTTGTTGATGGCGACATCCGTCGGATTCAAAATCCCAAAAAGAAAAATGTCAGCCATTTATGGTATACAGAAAAGGTAGCAGAATCCATTAAAGATAAGGTTGAAAACGGAATAAAGGTTACCAATGCTGATATTCGCCAAGCTCTGCAAGGATTATTGACTATGGTTGGCGTGGAATAAGGAGGTCACAAAGTATGTCTAAGGATGTTATTGAAGTTGAAGGTACTGTAATTGAGCCTCTTCCCAATGCGATGTTTAAGGTTGAATTAGATAATGGTCATCAGGTTCTAGCACATGTTTCGGGAAAAATAAGGATGAATTTTATTAAAATATTACCCGGAGACAAGGTTACGGTAGAGCTTTCGCCATATGATTTAACCCGTGGGCGTATTACGTATCGTTTCAAATAAGATACTTCCGATAAGGAGGGTAATAAAAAATGAAAGTCAGAGCTTCTGTGAAGCCTATCTGCGAAAAATGTAAGATTATTAAAAGAAAAGGTAAACTAATGGTTATTTGTGAGAATCCAAAGCATAAACAAAAACAAGGGTGAGTGCGAATTTTGGGTTATAGGAGGTGCACTAGATGGCAAGGATAGCAGGTGTTGACCTACCAAGGGAAAAAAGAGTTGAAATAGGTTTGACTTATATTTTCGGTATTGGCAGATCAACTTCACAAAAAATATTGGCTGAAGCTGGGGTTAATCCTGATACCAGGGTTAGAGACCTAACAGAAGAAGAAATAGCTAAGCTTAGAGAAGTAATCGGTAAAATGCGGGTTGAAGGCGACTTGCGCAGAGAGATTTCTCTAAACATTAAACGTCTGGTTGAAATTGGTTCTTACCGTGGTGTTAGACACCGTAAAGGTTTACCGGTAAGAGGACAGCGTACAAAAACTAATGCTAGAACCCGTAAAGGAAAAATAAGAACAGTTGGCGCAAAACGTAAGAAATAAAGGGGTGATAAAAAAGAATGGCTAAACCAAAGGCTGCTGCAACTAGAGTAAGACGTCGGGAACGTAAAAATATAGATAAGGGTATTGCCCATATCAAGTCTACCTTTAACAATACTATCGTTACTATAACTGATACCAATGGTAATACTATTTCATGGGCAAGCGCTGGTGGCATTGGAATGAAGGGGTCCAGAAAAAGTACTCCTTTTGCTGCACAGATGGCTGCGGAAACTGCTGCTAAAGCCGCAATGGAACACGGAATGCGTGAAGTTGAGTGCATGGTAAAAGGTCCAGGTGCCGGAAGAGAAGCAGCAATCCGTTCTTTACAAGCTGCCGGATTAGAAGTAAACATGATTAAGGATGTTACTCCTATTCCTCATAATGGATGTCGTCCACCAAAACGAAGAAGAGTTTAGGAGGTGTTATACGAGAAATGGCAAGATATACAGGACCAGTTTGCCGCTTATGCCGCAGAGAAGGTTTAAAATTATATTTAAAAGGTGACCGTTGCTTTTCAGAAAAATGTGCTATTGATAGAAGGAACTATGCACCGGGACAGCATGGTCAACGCCGTTCCAAAAATAGTGAATATGGAATGCAGTTAAGGGAAAAACAAAAAGTTCGCCGTGTATATGGTGTTTTAGAAGGTCAATTTAGAACTTATTTTGCTAAAGCTGACCGTCAGCAGGGTGTAACAGGTGAAAATCTATTGCGTCTTTTAGAAAACCGTTTAGATAACGTTGTTTTCCGTTTAGGTTTTGCTGATTCCAGACCTCAAGCTAGACAGCTAGTTCGCCATAATCATTTTACCTTAAATGGCCATAAGGCTAACATTCCATCCATGCAGCTTAAAGTTGGTGATGTAATCCAAATGAAGGAAAAAAGTAAAAAGTCACCGATTATTAGTGCAATTATTGATAATCTTGGGCAAAAGACACCCCCTGCTTGGCTGGAATTAGATAAAGAGAATCTTACCGGTAGAGTAGTTGCTTTACCTACTCGGGAAGATATCGATTTACCTGTCCAAGAACAGATGATTGTCGAGCTATACTCCCGGTAGATAATCATTACCTGGTTTGTTTTTTGGGGTTATGCCAGGTATGTGAAGGAGGGTTATGATGATAGAAATAGAAAAGCCCAGAATAGAATGTGTTGATGCAAGCGATGACAATACCTATGGTAAATTTGTCGTCGAGCCTTTAGAGAGAGGGTATGGTACTACCCTCGGAAATTCGCTGCGTCGGATACTGTTATCTTCTCT
Organism: Bacillota bacterium; assembly: GCA_049323895.1. Classification (GTDB taxonomy): domain Bacteria; phylum Bacillota; class Peptococcia; order Peptococcales; family BICA1-8; genus JBMOKT01. Next base: position 55,464 of record JBMOKT010000002.1, read on the forward strand.
ACCGGGAGCCGCTGTTACATCGGTTAAAATTGAAGGAGTTCTTCATGAATTTTCCACAGTTCCTGGTGTTGTAGAGGATGTATCTGATATCATTCTTAATCTTAAATCTCTTGCCTTAAAAATAGACACTGACGAGACCCAAATTATCCGTTTGGAAGTGGAAGGTCCGGGTGAAGTTTTAGCAAGTGATATTAAGATAAATAGTGATGTGGAAGTTCTAAATCCTGGGCTCCATATTGCTACTTTAGATGATAACGGTAAGTTATTCATGGAATTAACAGTTGAGCGGGGACGAGGTTACGTCTCTGCCGAAAAGAATAAAAAAGAAGATGATGTAATAGGCGTAGTTCCTATTGATGCTATTTTTTCTCCTGTTAAAAAAGTTAACTTTATAGTTGAGGATACTCGGGTAGGACAAAGAACTGATTATGATAAGCTTACCCTAGAGGTATGGACTAACGGCAGTATCAGACCTGATGAAGCTATTAGTTTATCGGCAAAAGTGTTAAGTGATCACCTGAGATTATTTGTTGGTTTGACCGACAGCATGGGTGATGTGGAGATTATGGTTGAAAAAGAGGAAGAAGAAAAAGATAAGATACTTGATATGACAATAGAAGAGTTGGATTTATCAGTGCGTTCATACAACTGTTTGAAACGGGCTGGAATTAATACAGTGTATGAATTAACCCAGAAGACTGAAGAAGACATGATGAAGGTTAGAAATCTTGGTAAAAAGTCTCTGGAAGAAGTTGAGCACAAAATGAAAGCTCTTGGTTTAAGTTTAAGATATTCAGAAGAATAATCCTAGACTACCTTGTGGGTAAAGGAGGTTAATGGTATGGGCTATCGAAAGCTCCGTCGTACTAGTTCACAACGCAGGGCGATGTTAAGAAATATGGCGACTTCTTTACTAAAAAGCGGCAAAGTTGAGACCACAGAGCCTAAAGCTAAAGAAGTGAGAAGAGTAACGGAAAAAATGATTACTCTTGGCAAACGCGGTGATTTACACGCCCGCAGACTGGCATTAGCTTATCTGATGGACGAAACCGTTGTTAAAGAATTATTTGATACAATAGCACCTAAATATGCACAACGGCAAGGTGGATATACTCGTGTCTTGAAATTGGGACACCGCCGTGGTGATGCTGCTCCTATGGCTGTTGTGGAATTGGTTGAATAGAGTCATTTAGAGGTCAGGGATATTGTATTTCCTGGCTTCTATAATTTCGAGATAATTAATAGGGATGTTTATAAGTGGGCAAGTGAGCGAGTGGGCGAGAAATGCAAATATCTGAACTTTTTCTTTTGCAGATACAGTGGAACTATAGTACTGTAGTACTGTAGCACTGAAATACATGTAAGGCAGGTATTTCATTAATAGGGTGAGAGATATGATAGAGATAAGAAATCTAACACACAAGTATAAAATAGGAAATAATGAGGAGCTCACAGCAGTTAAAAATCTTACTTTGGATATTGTTGAGGGTGAATTTGTTGTGGTTTTAGGTCATAATGGTTCAGGTAAATCAACCTTAGCAAAACATTTAAATGCCTTATTGCTTCCCTTTGAGGGGAAGGTATTGGTTAATGGAATGAATACCGTTGATAACACCAAGCTGTGGGAGATAAGGCAGCAGGTGGGTATGGTCTTTCAGAATCCCGATAATCAACTGATTGCTACAACCGTTGAGGAGGATGTAGCTTTTGGTCCGGAAAATTTAGGGATTCAACCTGAGTCAATAAGACTAAGGGTTGATGAGGCCCTATCCTTAGTAGGTATGGCTGAATATAAAACTAAGGCACCTCATTTGTTATCAGGAGGGCAAAAACAGCGGGTAGCCATTGCGGGCATAATTGCAATGCGTCCTAAATATATTGTTCTGGATGAACCGACGGCAATGCTTGACCCATCAGGACGGGAAGAAGTAATAAACACTATTAAGATGCTCAATAAAGAAGAGGGTTTAACTATTGTGCATATTACCCATTTTATGGAAGAAGCCGTCCATGCAGATAGGGTAATTGTCATGGAAGCAGGGGAAATTGTTTTACAAGGAAGTCCCAGGGAAGTTTTTTCTCAAGTTGCCAAGTTGAAAGAATTAGGCTTGGATGTTCCCCCTATTACTGAATTGGCATTTTTACTCAATAAGGTACTACCAGATTTTCCAAAAGATGTGATGACTATTGAGGAAATGGTGGTGGCTTTATGTCCATAGAGATATTAAACCTGTACCACACATATCAAACTGGTACTCCATACGAAACCCATGCCTTGCAGGATATAAATATTAAAATAAATGAGGGTGACTTTATAGGACTGATTGGGCATACAGGTTCGGGAAAGTCAACTCTTATTCAGCATTTAAATGGACTCTTAAAGCCATCTAAAGGGGAAATAAGAATAGACGGTGTTAATATAACTGAAAAAGGTATAAAACTGCGGGATATCAGGAAAAAGGTGGGTCTGGTCTTCCAATATCCGGAACACCAGCTTTTTGAGGAAACAGTTTTAAAGGATATCAGTTTTGGACCTTTGAACCTGGGTATTTCGTCGGAAGAGGTAAACCAAAGGGTTAAAAAGGCTATGGAAATGGTGAACCTTAAGTATGAGCAGATAAAGGACCAATCGCCTTTTAATTTAAGCGGCGGGCAAAAACGCAGGGTGGCTATTGCCGGTGTTCTAGCCATGGAACCAAAATATTTAGTGTTGGATGAACCGACAGCGGGACTTGACCCTCGTGGAAGAGATGAAATATTAGAGCAAATTAAGTATTTGCATAAAACCCTAAAAATAACAATTATTTTAGTTTCCCATAGCATGGATGATGTGGCCCGTTTAGCCAACAAATTGATTGTTATGCATAAGGGAAAAGTGGAATTGGAGGGGACGCCACGGGAGGTATTTCAAAAACCGGAGATTTTAAAAGCTATCGGTTTAGGAGTTCCAACTGTCTCCGCCTTAGTTAAATGCCTAGGAAACAAAGGATTTCCTATCAAAACAGACCTTTTGACAATGGAAGAAGCTAAAGAGGAAATTTTAAGAATAATCAAGGGAGGGAGGGACCAAAATGCTTAAGGATATTACCATTGGTCAATATATTCCCGGCAACTCCCTTATTCATAGACTAGACCCCAGGACTAAGATTCTTGCTGTTATTTTCTATATGACAGGTCTATTTATTATTAACAACGCTTACGGTTATTATTTTATACTTTTATTCTCCTTAGCTATTATTTTGCTCTCACAGGTACCGATAAAGCTTTATTTAAGAGGGCTCAAACCACTATTAATTATTATTATTCTCACAGTGAGCCTGCATATATTTATGACACCCGGAACGGTAATAGCTCAATTAGGACCTCTTGTTGTTACTAAGGAAGGACTTAGACAAGGTATTTTCATGGGTACCCGTTTAATATTACTGGTTACTGTGACATCTGTCCTTACTTTAACAACCACTCCTATTTCTTTAACTGATGGGATTGAAAAGCTTTTAAACCCTTTTAAGAAAATTGGCGTACCGGCTCACGAGTTAGCTATGATGATGACCATTGCTTTACGTTTTATCCCTACATTGATTGAAGAAACAGATAAAATTATGAAAGCCCAAATGGCCAGGGGTGCAGATTTTGAAAGCGGAAATATTATCCAACGAGCCAAGGCCTTGATTCCTTTACTGGTTCCTCTTTTCTTGGGCGCTTTCCGCAGGGCGGATGATTTGGCAATGGCTATGGAAGCAAGATGCTACCGGGGGGGAGACAATAGAACCCGGATGAAGCAGCTTATGTATACTTCTCTTGATACAGGAGCTATGGTGATAACAGCACTATTTTTGGTGGTAACCATTTATTCCAGGATTGCAGGCTAAATTTATAGTAGTGTGAAGGCACCTAAGTAATCTGAATGTTAGTTGATGGCTTATGAGTAAACTGCATGACAGTGTATAAGATTTAAGGGATATTCAAGATGTCAGTACTAACAACTAGCCACACTAACCCTAGAAGGTGTGAAAACTATGCGTAACCTGAAGGCTGTTATTGAATATGACGGAACTAACTACCATGGATTTCAAGTACAACAAAATAAAGAACTTGCTACTATTCAGGGAACACTGGAAAGCTGTTTGATGCGGGTTTTAAAGGAACCTGTCAAGATTACGGGTGCAGGCAGAACTGATGCCGGTGTGCATGCTGAAGGCCAGGTAATTAACTTTTTTACAGAATCTAAAATACCTTTAGAACGTTTTCCTTTGGCTATAAACTGCAAACTCCCTTCTGATATAGCAATTAAGTCAATAGAAGAGGTAGAGAAAAGTTTTCATGCCCAATACGCTGCAAAAGGTAAATATTATATTTACCGTATTTATAATAACCGCATTCCATCTGTTTTTTATAGGAATTATGCATACTTTGTACCCTATGAAATAGATAAGAAGCTTATCAAGAAAGGCTGCCAAATGTTTATTGGCACCCATAACTTTAAAGGTTTTGCTTCCAGTGGGACAACAGTAAAGAATTTTGAAAGAACAATTTTTTCCTGCGATTTTGTCCCCCAAGGTGAGTTATGGGAGTTTCATATACAGGGGAATGGTTTTCTATATAATATGGTTAGGATAATTGTAGGCACATTATTGGAGTTAGGCAAGGGTAAAAGGGATTTGGAATCTATAAAAGAAGTTTTTCTGACTCAAAAAAGGGTGTTAGCTGGGCAAACTGCGCCACCCCACGGATTATGTTTAAAAAAAGTATTCTATTCTTGACATGAAGCTTATAGTTTAATAAACTACTATTGTGGTTTTTTCTATCTTGTTATTTTAATGATCCAGAGCCCCGGATCTTAAAAATAAAAACAAGCATAATTTGTGAACATGGTATTTTAAGGAGGTAAATAAGGAATGAAGACCTATATGGCTAAGCCAAATGAGGTTGAGAGAAAGTGGTATATTGTTGATGCCGCCGGCAAACCTATTGGTAGAGTAGCTACAGAGGTTGCTACACTTCTAAGAGGTAAGCATAAACCTACCTATACTCCCAATGTTGATTGCGGCGATTATGTAATTGTTATTAATTCCAAGGATGCAATTTTAACTGGTAATAAGTTAGACCAAAAAGAATTAATCCGCCACAGCCGTTATCCTGGTGGATTGAAAAGAACCAGCTATAGGGAATTGATGGCTAAAAAGCCTGATTTAGCTTTAGAAGTAGCTATCAAAGGAATGTTGCCCCATACAAAATTGGGTCGCCAAATGTATAAAAAATTAAAAGTTTATCGTGGTGCGGATCATCCGCATGAAGCTCAAAAACCTGAAGTATGGGGAAGGGAGGCGTAATCCATGGCTCAAGTACAATATTATGGTACAGGACGTCGCAAAACATCAGTTGCCAGAGTAAGATTGGTTCCTGGTAATGGACAAATTACAGTAAATGACCGTGAATTAGATCACTATTTCGGTAAAAAGACACTAGAGATGATTTCTAAGCAGCCATTGGCTTTAACTGATACAGAAGGCAGATTTAATGTAGTTGCTAAAGTAAACGGCGGTGGTACTACCGGTCAGGCAGGTGCTATTCGTTTAGGTATAGCCAGGGCTTTATTAAAAGCAGAACCAACCCTTCGTCCTGCTTTAAAAAGAGCGGGTTTCTTAACAAGGGATCCCAGAATGAAAGAAAGAAAGAAATACGGCTTGAAAGGTGCAAGACGTGCACCCCAGTTCTCAAAAAGATAATAGTAAAACCAGTCTCATTCGAGGCTGGTTTTTATTTTATTCATTTACCACTGTTGCTTCTCCTGCTAAGTACTTTGCCATGCCAGAATAAATAGCAAAAGCTAAACGGTATTGATATTCCTCCTGAGTAAGTAACTCTGCTTCCTTGGGGTTGGATATAAAGCCGCACTCTATTATGACCGAGGGAATTTTAAGGTTATCAAAAAGAAAAGTGTCCTTTCTAACCAAGGCCTGACGTTTAGTATTACCTATTTGGGAAATTATTTGCTCCTGGATACTCTTAGCCAATATTTCGCTTTCCTTAGAATCGGCAGGATAGAAGGTCTGGGCACCGGACCATTTTTCGGAAGGAATACTGTTGCAGTGGATAGAAATAAATAAGTCAGCATTGTATTTTTCTGCCAGTTTAACCCGGTTGTCTAAATCGGAACGCTGTTTTACAAGAAATCTCCCCTCCAAGTCAGGGTCCACCAGATCCTGATCGGTATTGCGGGTCATAATAACCATAGCGCCCGATTCTTCAAATATGCCAGCTAGTTTTTTGGCTATTTGCAAATTAATCTCCTTTTCTACTAAATCATTTTTACCTACTTTTCCGGGAAAAATCCCGCCGTGACCAGGGTCGATTACAATTTTTTTGCTGGCTACAGCCCAAGACAAGGTTTGGATATGCTTGTCATAACTGCCAATCTGATAAAACCAGTAACCAAAGCTTGATACACATAAAACTACAATTAATAAACTGGTGAGAACAGGAAGGGATATGCCAAGGAGGAATTTTTTCATAATTTTCACCTCAATATTTTTAAAAGTAAATATAGTTAGTTAAAGAGTGGCTAGTTGTTAGTGGCTAGTGGCTAGATATCTTCTTTTAGGTTAGATTTTTTGTCAGTTGTACATCTGGGTAAGGATTTTGCGTCTGACATAGCTTAGGGGTCAAGCTTGTTAGTCGGATATACTTCTAAGCTAGGATCTTGCGTCTGACATTTCTCACAGGTTAAAATTGCTAGTCAGACATACTTCTAAGCTAGAATTTTGTGTCTGACACAAGCATTGAAAGTTATCTGCATGGGTACTAAAGAATAAATGCTCTCCCGATTTGTCATTAGCCCTTGGGGCGTGACAATCTCTTTCAAATAATGTTAAGTTTAATAAAAACTTGTTTGTTACAGGATATTAATAATAGCGGTAGGATTAGAACAATTTTTTTGCATTTTAGGATAAAATACTAACTAAGCTGCTTAATGAATATATTAGCTTCTTACGTGTGTAAGCTAATGGGCTATACAAAGTGTCCGTGCGGCAGCTTACTGGTTATTATTTAGGTCCGTGCTACCGTGTCGCCGGAAAACCCTAAATATATTCCGTATCATCAAGTCATCTTTTCGATGTCACGATGTCACATCCAGATAAATTACCATTCATCGGACACATCATTAAAGCTAATCTTTTAGGAAGCACGAGTCCCTTGTTATTAACATAAATCTAGCCGCTAGCCACTAACAACTAGCCACTAAATAAGGAGGTATTTCCATGCTGCAGATGGTAGCCATATGTCCCCATCCGCCTATAATTATTCCTGAGATCGGGAAAGAAGAACTTAAAAAAGTTGAAAAAACGGCACAAGCTATGGAGGAAATTGCTAAACAAATAAAACAACTGGACCCCGAAATTTTAGTCTTTATAACACCCCATGGGGCAGTGTTTGAGGATGCCCTGACCATATCCCATCCTCGAAAACTAAGGGGTTCTTTTGAAAGATTTGGGTCAAAACTTAGTATGCAAAAAACCTTTGCCGAGGATTTAAGTAATAACTTATTAAAAGGTGCAAGAAAAATCAAACCCATGGTGGCAGAGTTAACTGATATGGATGCCAACAACTATGGTATTAACCTTGATTTAGACCATGGGATATTGGTTCCTCTTTATTATTTGGACAAGGCAGGCATTAATGTGCCTATCCTCCCTATTAATATTGGTCTGCTTCCCTATGATCAATTATATGAATTTGGGATTTTTATGCAGGAGGTTATCCAGCAACAAAAGAAGAGGGTTGTGGTAATTATAAGCGGAGATATGTCCCATAGGCTTACTCATGATGCCCCGGCAGGGTTCGACCCACAGGGCAAGATTTTTGATGAAATCATTGTACAGGCTGTCAGTGAGGGTGATGTCCTCAGGATGTTTAATATTGAACCTGGTCTCATATCTAAAGCCGGAGAATGTGGTTTAAGACCTATAATTATTGGTTTAGGGATTTTGGATGGTTATGAAATAAAATCAAAAGTATACTCTTATGAAGGACCCTTTGGTGTAGGCTATTTGGTGGCTGGACTACAGACGGGCAAAAGCATTGAAAGCAGGAAGTTATTAAGTCAAATTAGATTAGACCAGCAAAATAAGATTAAAAGAGTTAGAGAAGATGAAAGCTGGCCTGTAAAGTGGGCACGGGAAAATATAGAGCAGTATATTAAAAGAGAGGAAATTTTACCTGCTTCTTTAGATATACCGGAAGAATTCAAAGGAGAAAAGGGAGTCTTTGTGTCAATTAAGAAGCAGGGTCAGTTAAGGGGTTGTATTGGTACTATTAGTGCAACCAAGAACTCAATTGCGGAAGAAATACAAGCTAATGCAATAAAGGCAGCAACTGAAGACCCGCGCTTTGAGCCCGTAGACCATGATGAACTTGAGCAGCTTACCTATTCTGTTGATATCTTAGAAAAACCTGAAAGAATAGATAGTATCAACCAGCTTAATCCTGAGATTTATGGGGTGATTGTTAGGAAAGGTATGCGCCAGGGACTTTTACTTCCAATGTTAGAAGGTATAGATAATGCAGAGGAGCAGGTGCGAATTGCCAAGCAAAAGGCGGGTATAGGGATGAATGAGAAGGTTGAGTTAGAGAGGTTTAAGGTGACGAGATATTACTAACGGGATATACTGCATGTCGGCGTTAAAGCTGAAGGGATTTTCTGCATGTCCGTGGGGCGACTTCTAATTTTTGGGGTTAATATTCTTAGTCTGAACGCTTCTGGGTGAACATTGCTAGTCTGATATTTTTATGGATGGCATGCAATGGTTGTGTCAGACGAAAAAGAATGACTACCTGGTACATCACACCCTAAATATCTGCCAGTCACCCGTCACCAGTCACTGGTCACTATCTTTTACTAGCCACTAACAACTAGCCACTTACAAGAGGTGAATCTAATGTTCAAGGAAGCCATGTATTGGTTTAAAAAGGATAAGGATGTTGTACAATGTGTGTTGTGTCCTCATAATTGTGTAATTAGCCCAGGCAATCTTGGTATCTGCAGAGTTAGGAAGAATGACAAGGGGAGGTTAATTTCAATTAACTATGGCAAATGTACAGCCATTGCCTTAGACCCAATAGAAAAAAAGCCTCTTTATGATTTTCACCCTGGTTCCTATATACTATCAATTGGTACCTTTGGGTGTAACTTAAAATGTTCTTTTTGTCAAAATTGGGAGATTGCTCATGGAGTGGAACCAAAACAATGTGACATAGATGCAAAAACTCTAACACAGTTAGCAAAGAAGCATAGGAGTGATGGCAATATTGGTGCAGCCTATACATACTCGGAGCCTCTAATGTGGTATGAGTTTGTCTTGGATGCATCTAAAGAAATGCATGAAGATAATCTTGAAAATGTTTTGGTTTCCAATGGCTATATTGAAGAAGAGCCGTTATGGGAATTGCTTCCATATATAGATGCTGCAAATATCGATGTTAAGGCTTACAATGATAAATTTTATCCTAAGCTTTGCAAGGGACAGCTTAGTCCTGTAAAGCGAACCGTTGAGCTAATGGCTGACAAGTGTCATGTAGAGATAACCACTTTAGTTATACCCGGTGAAAATGATGCAGTTGAAGAAATAGAGGAGTTAGCGAAATGGCTTAGCTCCCTTTCCCCTGAAATTCCATTACACCTTACCAGGTATTTTCCAAACTATCAATTAGATATCCCTAAAACACCAATGGATACATTGAAGAGGGCGGAAGAAGGGGCAAGGAAATATCTTAATAGGGTTTATTTGGGAAATGTATAATGTTAGTGGCTAGCCACTCAAAAAAATGCATAAAGCATTTTTTTTATTTAAAGAAGGAATTTTGTAAAGATGTGAGGAAATTAAGGTATTATATTTGGGGTGAATGGGGAGAGGGAAAAATGTCGGAACAACAAATTGTTATCTTTAAATTAGATAAAGTAGAGTATGGGATAGGCATAACCCAGGTTAACGAGATTGTAAAATTACAAGCAATCACTAAAATTCCCAATACTCCCGATTATGTAGAAGGGGTAATAAATTTACGGGGAAAGGTTATTTCCATTGTAGATTTGAAAATTAGGTTTAAGGTTGCGGCGAAAGAAAGAAATGACGATACAAGGATTATAGTGGTAACTGTAAATGATAAGACTATAGGCATGATTGTTGATGAGGTTGCAGAAGTAATAAGAATAAATGATAGTCAAATTGAAGATTCTGCATCAATTTCAGTACACATTAGTGAAGAATTTATAAAGGGAATCGCCAAAATTGAAGATAGGTTGATAATATTGTTGAATCTAGAAAAGGTTTTTAAATAGTTTTGTCGAAAAATTTCCCAGGCAATAGTAATTACTAGAAATTACGGTAAAGGAAGAGTTTTATGCGAGGAATTGATGTAGAAAATTTAAAAGAAGGACAAAAACTTGCCAAGCCTATTTATGATGCATCGGGTCGTATACTTTTGCATAAAGGTACAATCATCAAAAGTAACTATATAAAGCGATTGGAAGAACTGGAAATACCCTTTGTCTATATTGAGGACCAGCTTGTAGGCCCCTTGGAAACAGAAGATCTCATTCACGATTCCGTACGTATTCAATCAGTAAAGATGATTAAAACGACAATGGAGCAGGCAAAGGTATCCAAAGAAATTGATATTCGCTATGTGAGTGAAATTGTTAATAAAATCTTAGATGATATTGCCTCTGCTTCTAATCTTTTGGTAAGTTTTTTAGACATAAGGTCCAAGAGCATACATTTGTTCAACCATAGTATAGCTGTTGCGGTTTTATCTATAGTAACAGGAATGGTAATGAAGCTAGATCAGTTAAAATTAAAAAATCTTGCCATGGGCGCCATTCTTCATGATATAGGAAAAAGTATTGCGCAAGATGAGGAGCATGCCAGTATTGGCTTTAATTTGGTAAGACAAAACAAGGATATTAATATTGCCTGCGCCCATGTTGCTTTTCAGCATCATGAAAGATATGATGGAACCGGTTATCCAAGGGGATTGAAAGGTGAAGAGATACACCTTTTTGGAGCAATAGCAGCAATTGCGAATTACTATGATAATCTGGTTTCCCCAACGAATATGAGGGATAGGATGTATCCCTACCAGGCTATTGAAAAAATAGTCTCAGAAAGCGGGAGGATGTTTCATCCTGAATTGGTAATAGCCTTTACCAGGAATGTAGTTCCCTACCCGGTGGGGAGTTTAGTTAGAATTAACACTGGTTCCTTGGGGGTTGTTATCGGGCTTCATACCAACTTTCCTACTAGACCTATTGTCAAGTTGGTAACTGATAAGTATGGCGGTTTGTTAGCTAAATTCCCTGAAGTGGATTTGCTAGAAGAAAGAACAGTTTTTATTAATGAAATTATTTCAGAAAAAGACCGTGACCAGATGGGACTTTAATTAAATTGAGAATTGAAAATGGAGAATTATAATTTTGGGGGGATACTTTAGAGTATCTCCTTTAATTATTGGCAATAACAAACTAGTAATACATAGCCAAGTATATAATCAACATAACTAGATAGTCTAGCGAAGCAAATTCTTTAAATCTAGCGTAAGCGGGATAGTGTATAATATTTTCAAAATTCTATTGCATATATATACATAAATATGTATAATTATAAAAAGTAAAACAGTATTATTTGGAGGTGGTTATATGAAGATTAAGGCTGGAATTATGGGAGTTACCGGATATACCGGGGGAGAGTTGATTAGATTGCTGCTAAATCATCCTCAGGTTGAAATAAGGAAAGCTGCCTCCAGGAGTAATGCGGGCAATGATGTGAGTATGGCACATCCTCATTTGATGGGCATAATACCCTTAATTGAAGAAGGGATGGATGTAGAAAACTTCATTGATGGTTTAGATGTTGTCTTTCTAGCTTTGCCCCATGGCAAGTCAGCTCCCATTGTAAAAGAGGCTAATGCAGCTGGGGTTAAAGTCATTGACCTGGGGGCAGATTTCCGTTTAAAGAGTGTTGACGAATATAGAGAATGGTATGAAGTGGAGCATGAAAGCCCGGAGCTAATATCTAAAAGTGTTTATGGGCTATCTGAAATCTATAAAGAAGAAATTATAAATAGTTCAATCATTGCTAACCCTGGCTGTTATCCTACAAGCATTATCCTTGGGCTGGCACCACTGCTTAAGAAAAAACTTATTGATCCGGAGACAATTGTTATCGACAGTAAATCGGGAATAAGCGGTGCGGGAAAAACTTTGACCCAGCAAACCCATTTTCCCGATATGAATGATAATTTTCTTGCATATAAAGTAGGCTGCCACAGACATACCCCGGAAATTGAACAAGAACTAAGCCTTTTGGCTGAATTAAATATAAAAATTAGTTTTACACCCCATCTTGTACCCATGAATAGAGGCATTCTTTCCACCATTTATGGAAGAGCAACTGTACCTCTTTCCAATAAGGAATTAGGAGTCTTGTATGAGGAATATTACCAAGGAAGGACGTTTATCAGGATTAGAGAGAAGGATAATTTACCTCAAACCAAATGGGTTTACGGTTCGAATTTCTGTGATATTGCACCAGTTTATGATGGAAGAACAGGAAGAATAATTATTGTATCTGCTATTGATAACTTAGTCAAAGGAGCATCAGGGCAGGCTATACAAAATATGAACCTGATGTTTGGATTGGATGAAACGACAGGATTAATGACAGCACCGGTTTATCCGTAATAAAACAATTGAGAATTGAAAATCGAGAAATTAGTTTAAGCGAAAGCTTAATAACTAGGGAGGAAAAAGGTATGAAGATAGTTGAGGGTGGAATTACAGCACCACAAGGTTTTAAAGCTGCAGGGTATGCAGCAGGAATACGCAAGAAAGGGAAAAAAGATGTAGCAGTTGTTTATTCGGAAATACCTGCTAAAGCTGCTGCTGTATATACCATAAATAAATTTAAAGCTGCACCCCTCAAGGTTACAGCAGAGCATCTAACAGATGGAATGGCACAAGCAATAGTAGTTAACAGTGGTATTGCTAATGCTTGTATGGGGCAACAGGGGATGGAGTCAGCCAAGCAAATGGCTGAAATGGCTGGTTCAGTTTTAAAAATAAAAGCAGAGGATGTCATTGTTGCTTCAACAGGTCTAATTGGTGCACCGCTGCCTATGGATAGACTGGAGCACGGTATAAAAGAAGCGGTCCTTATTCTTGATAGTAATGGCGGTCCTGATGCCGCAGAAGCTATTATGACAACGGACCTGGTTAAAAAGGAAATTGCAGTCAAAATGGAGTTAGGTGGAGTGGAAATAACCATTGGTGCTATGGCTAAGGGGTCGGGAATGATACACCCCAATATGGCCACGATGCTGGGCTTTATAACTACAGATGCCAATGTGGATATCCAGTGTTTAAAGAAGGTATTAACCGATGCAACCAATACGTCCTTCAATATGATAACTGTAGATGGTGATACGAGTACAAATGATATGGTTGTATTATTGGCCAATGGTTTAGCAGCAAATCCTTTGATTACCTTGGAGAGTGAATATTACACCCAATTCCAGGAAGCAATCAATGAAGTATCCATTTTAATGGCTAAAATGATTGCCCAGGATGGTGAAGGGGCGACTAAATTACTTGAAGTCAACGTCAAGGGCGCCTTATCCTTGGATGATGCCCGCAAGGCAGCCCGTTCTATCTGTTCCTCAAGTTTAGTTAAATCTGCTTTCTTTGGTGAAGATGCCAACTGGGGTCGTATTGTTACAGCATTAGGTTATTCAGGTGCTGAGGTTGACCCGGATAAAGTAGATGTTTTTATTGGTGATTTAATAATGGCTGAAAACGGTACGGGGCTGAGCTTTGACGAGGATAAAGCCAGCAAAATACTGGCACAGAAGGAAGTAACAGTTACTGTAGAACTGAAGCTGGGCGAATTTGAAGCGAAGGCGTGGGGGTGTGATCT
>JBMOKT010000002.1:69533-128105 GCA_049323895.1 Bacillota bacterium
CTGAAAACGGTACGGGGCTGAGCTTTGACGAGGATAAAGCCAGCAAAATACTGGCACAGAAGGAAGTAACAGTTACTGTAGAACTGAAGCTGGGCGAATTTGAAGCGAAGGCGTGGGGGTGTGATCTCTCTTACGACTATGTCCGTATAAATGCTGATTATCGGACGTAATAGTGGGGACGTTGAAAATTGGCATCTAACGTCGTTCCTTTAGCGCCCGAAATCCTCGAAGTATTACTTATACTACTGCGGTTTCGGACGCTAAAGCGCCTAGCTATCTACCACTTTTGAACGCCCCCAAAATACGTTAGTACTTGTCATCGCGAGCGGAGCGCGGCGATCTCCGTTTTTAATATTCTGACACACAAATTTAACCCATGAGTAATAACCGACAAACAAGCTAAGCCTGTAAGCAATTGCCAGACGTAAAATTTTTACCCTTAAGTATGTCTGACTAGCAATCTTAACCCGTAAGCATAACAGACGCAAAATGTTAGCCCTTAAGTATAACTGACTAACAATCTTCACCCAAAAGTAAAAAAACCAGTCACCAGTCACTAGTCACTAACAACTAGCCACTGGTTTTAGGAGGATGAATGCCAATGGAACCCATGGTTAAGGCAGAGATATTAATCGAAGCACTGCCCTATATAAAGAAGTTTTACGGTAAGACAGTTGTCATCAAATATGGCGGTCATGCCATGACTGACCCCCAGTTGAAAGACAAGATCATTACGGATATTGTACTTATGAAGTATGTGGGCATTAATCCTGTCATAGTCCACGGCGGGGGCCCGGACATCAATTACTGGCTGGAAAAGACCGGACAGGAATTTCAGTTTGTGAACGGGATGCGGGTTACCGATGAAAAAATAATGGAAATTGTGCAAATGGTTCTGGTGGGCAAGATCAATAAAGAGATAGTCGGTGCAGTCCACAAAAACGGCGGTAAGGCTTTAGGACTCAGCGGCATAGACGGCGGACTTATTAAGGTAACTAAAAAGAAAACATCCAAAAATGGAGTAGAGGTTGACTTAGGTTTTGTGGGAGAAGTGGACCACATTAATCCCCAGCTCATATACAGCGCAATAGAACAGGGTCATATTCCTGTGATTTCTCCGATAGGCACTGACTGTGAAGGGGAAGTGTATAATATTAATGCTGATTATGTTGCAGGAAGCATTGCCAGTGCTTTAGAAGCAGATAAACTAGTATTGCTCACAGATGTAGAGGGTGTTTTAGACAAGAATAAAAATCTTCTTTCTTCTTTAAGTTTCAGCCAGGCGCGCAATTATATCGAAACCGGAGTAATTGAAGGCGGAATGATTCCTAAGATTGAATGCTGTATGGAGGCCTTAATGGGCGGTGTACGGAGTGTTCATATTATTAATGGACGGCTGCCTCATGCATTGCTTTTGGAAATATTCACCGATAAAGGTGTCGGTACTATGGTAGTTAAGGAGTGATATAAATGGATATGGTACAACAAGGCTTGAAATATGTAATGAATACCTATAAGCGGCTTCCCAAGGTATTTGTAAAAGGGGAAGGAACATATGTATGGGATTCTGAAGGTAAGAAATATTTGGACTTTGTCAGCGGGATAGCAGTTAATTCACTGGGGCACTGTCCTAAAGTAGTAACTGATGCAGTTAAGGCACAGGTTGAGCAGCTAATCCACTGTTCAAACCTGTACTGGATTGAACCCCAAATTAAACTGGCCCAAGTTTTAGTTGAAAATAGCTCCTGTGATAAAGCCTTTTTCTGCAATAGCGGAACAGAGGCCAATGAGGCAGCAATCAAACTGGCCCGGAAATGGGGTAAGGGACGCTATGAAATAATTACTATGGAGCAGTCTTTCCATGGGCGTACCATAGGTTCCTTGACTGCAACCGGTCAGGAAAAATATCGTAAGGACTTTATGCCTCTACCCGAGGGATTTAAATATGTCCCTTTCAATAATTTAGCAGCCTTAGAAGGTGCCCTAACTGAGAAAACATGTGCAGTGATGGTTGAACCTATCCAGGGTGAGGGTGGCATTAATGTTCCAACTGGGGAGTATATGCAAGGTGTAGAGGAATTTTGCCGTAAAAATAACCTGCTGTTAATTGTTGATGAGGTTCAGACAGGTATGGGCAGAACGGGCAAGGCATTCGGCTATCAGAATTTTAGTATCAGTCCGGATATTATTACCATGGCAAAAGCATTAGGCGGCGGAGTGCCAATTGGAGCCATGCTGGCTAAAGATGAAGTTGCAGTTGCTTTTGTACCGGGAGACCATGCAGCTACCTTCGGCGGCAATCCTTTGGCGACGGCAGCTGCTCTTGCTGCCTCGTCAGTCCTGTTGGATGAAAAGTTCCTGGCAGCGGTAGTGGAAAAGGGTGAATACTTTAAAAATAAACTTGTGAGATTGCAAGATAAAATTCCGCAAATTACCAAGGTAAAAGGACTTGGTTTAATGGTTGGATGTGAATTAGAGGTTGATGCGATGCCTATAGTTGAACACTGCCTGGAAAAGGGAGTATTAATAAATGCGGTAGGTGGGAAAATCCTGCGCTTTGTACCACCTTTAACCGTAAGCAAAGAGGAAATTGACCAGGTTGTTGAAATAGTAGCAACAGGAATTAGAGGTTAGAGATTGGAAATTCGAGGTTGGATTTAGGATGAGGCTTGTCCTATCGGAAGTCTACTGTATGGGAGGTAAAAAATTGTCAGGAGTATTAATACTGGAGGATGGCACATGCTTTCCCGGCAAGGTTTTCGGCTATCGGGACAACAGCTTGGGAGAGGTAGTTTTTAATACCGGTATGGTCGGTTATCAAGAGGTAATCACCGACCCATCCTATGCGGGGCAAATAGTGGTGATGACCTATCCCCTCATCGGCAACTACGGTGTAAATAAAAGTGATAATGAGGCAGCAAAACCCCATGTCAGAGGATTTATAGTTAGGGAAAATTGCGGCTATCACAATAATTGGCAAGCTGAGAACAGTTTTGAAAACTTTATGGCGGCTAACCAGATTGTAGGTTTAGAAGGTGTTGATACAAGGGCTTTAACAAGGCACCTCCGTTCCAGAGGAACAATGAAAGGTTTCATTAATACAAATCCTGAGGTCAATCAACAGGGATTTGCTGCAAATGGTTTAAACCTGGTAGAAACCGTATCCACTAAAGAGATTTTGCATATACCTGGTTCAGGTCCAAAACTGGTTGTAATGGATTTTGGAACAAAATCAAGTATCATTAAAGGTTTGGCTCTGAAGGACTTTGACATATATCAGGTGCCTGCAGCCACCAACTGCAATGAAATTTTGGCTTTGAATCCCCAAGGAGTATTTTTGTCAAATGGACCGGGAGATCCCAAGGATGTGCCCTATGCTATTAATACAGTGAAGAATTTATTGGGTAAAGTGCCGGTTTGTGGTATATGCCTGGGACACCAACTGATTGCATTAGCTTTAGGAGCGGATACCTATAAGCTTAAATTCGGTCACAGAGGAGTTAACCATCCTGTAAAGGACTTACAGACTAACCGGGTTTATGTGACTTCTCAAAACCATGGTTATGCCGTAAATGAAGATACCTTACCAAAGGATGTTTATGTATCCCATAGAAATCTTAACGATAATACCATTGAAGGAATCAGGCATAGATATTTATCTATTTCCTCGGTGCAATATCATCCTGAGGCAGCGCCAGGGCCGGAAGACTCAGCGTATTTGTTTGATCATTTCTACGAGATGATTAAACAAGTGGGCGCGTGAATCAGTGGGGAGCAATAATTGAGAGTTGCACAGTCCCACGGCGACATGAAGTCACGGTAGCACGTAAATATTTTTCTAGTCACTAGTCACCAGTAACTAGTAACTAATCCGGGAGGATTAAAATGCCTAAAAGAACAGATTTAAAAAGAGTAATGGTTATAGGTTCCGGTCCAATAATTATTGGGCAGGCGGCGGAGTTTGATTATGCCGGGACACAAGCCTGTAAAGCCCTCAAAGAGGAAGGCTTGGAAGTAATCCTTGTAAATTCCAACCCTGCGACCATTATGACCGATGAGAATATTGCAGACAGCATCTATATAGAACCTTTGAATGTGGAAACTTTAGATAAAATTATTGCTAAGGAGAGACCCCAGGGGATAATTCCCGGTCTGGGGGGTCAAACGGGTCTTAATTTGGCTGTAGAATTGGCTGAGAAGGGCGTATTGGCAAAGTATAATGTAGAATTATTAGGAACAAGCCTGGAGGCTATAAAAAGGTCTGAGGACAGGGATGAGTTTAAATGTACTATGCAGGCATTAGGTGAACCTATCCCAGAGAGTGTCATCATCACTGACCTTAGGGATGCCTATTCCTTTGCTGAAAAGGTGGGCTTTCCTGTAATAGTTAGACCGGCCTATACACTGGGGGGAACCGGGGGAGGCATTGCTTCCAATGAAGAAGAACTCCGATCTATAGTTTCTTTAGGATTAAAGGTTAGCAGAATAGGTCAGGTTTTGCTGGAACAAAGTGTAGCCGGATGGAAAGAGATTGAAGTTGAAGTAATGCGGGATAGAGCAAATAACTGTATTATAATCTGCAGCATGGAAAATATGGACCCCATGGGTATCCATACAGGTGACAGTATTGTATTTGCTCCAACCCAGACCTTGACTGATAAGGAATACCAGATGCTGCGGACAGCGGCAATAAAAATTATTAGGAAGCTTGAAGTGGAAGGCGGCTGCAATATTCAATTTGGTCTGGACCCTGACAGCCAGAACTATGTAGTTATTGAGGTTAATCCTCGGGTTTCCCGTTCTAGTGCATTGGCCTCTAAGGCTACAGGCTATCCTATCGCCAAGGTTGCAACTAAGATTGCCATTGGGTTTACCCTGGATGAGATTAAGAATCCTGTTACGGGTAAAACCAGTGCCTGCTTTGAGCCCAGCATAGATTATATTGTAGCCAAAATACCCCGCTGGCCCTTTGACAAGTTTGCAACTGCCAATAGATTATTGGGCACCCAAATGAAGGCTACCGGCGAGGTAATGGCTATTGAGCGGACCATCGAAGGCGCTTTGCTCAAGGCTGTTCGTTCACTGGAGACAGGGGTTGTAGGTCTTACCCTAAAGGAATGTGGAAGCTGGACGGAAATGGAACTGCAGAATAAGCTGAAGCAGGCTGATGATGAAAGACTTTTTGCTATTGCAGAGGCCTTCCGCAGGAATTGGACTATTAAAGAAATCAAGCTTTTAACCATGATGGACCCCTTCTTTTTGGTGAAGATACAAAACATTGTTGCTATGGAAAGAAGGATAACCGAGCAAAATTTAACCTATGATTTAGTATTTTCTGCAAAGCGGATGGGCTTTAGTGACGAACACATTGCCAAATTAAAAGGACTGGAGCCCATAGAGGTGCGCCGTATTCGTCACAGCAGTAATATTAAGCCTGTTTATAAGATTGTTGATACCTGTGCCGGTGAATTTGAAGCTGAAACACCATATTATTACTCTACCTATGAATCGGAAAATGAAGCCCAGTTTAACTGCAAGCCTAAGGTTTTAGTTTTGGGGTCAGGTCCTATCAGAATCGGTCAAGGGATTGAGTTTGACTACTGCTCCGTTCACGCTGTTTGGGCTTTGCAGGAGGCGGGCTTTGATGCGGTAATAATTAACAATAACCCGGAAACGGTAAGTACAGATTTTGATACCTCGGACCGTCTATATTTCGAACCCCTTTCCGTTGAAGAAGTAATGAATGTTGTGGAACAGGAGAAACCCTTAGGGGTAGTTGTACAGTTTGGGGGTCAGACTGCCATCAACCTGGCAGAGGAGCTTCACAGTCTGGGAGTTAATATTCTGGGAACACCAGTAGAGTATATCGATGCCGCTGAGGATCGGGAAAAGTTTGAAAAGCTGATGAATAAGCTAAATATCCCTCAAACCAAAGGGAAAACAGCTACCGGGGTTCATCAGGTAGAAGCAATTGCTGAGAATTTAGGCTTTCCCCTTCTGGTAAGACCGTCCTATGTTTTGGGGGGGAGGGCTATGAAGGTTGTACACAATATGGATGAATTAATCCAGTATGTGGAATCCGCTGTTGAAATATCCTCCAAGCATCCCATTTTAATTGACAAATATATAAAAGGGCAGGAAGTGGAAGTTGATGCCGTTGGTGATGGAGAAAACATCCTTGTGCCAGGCATAATGGAGCATATTGAGCGGGCCGGGGTTCATTCCGGAGACAGTATGGCAGTTTACCCCACCCAGACCATCAGCAAAAAGGTAAAGGAAAAAATTCTTGCTTACACTGAGAAAATCGGCAAAGCTTTGAATGTTAAAGGCGTCTTTAATATACAGTTTGTAGTTGCCGATGAAGAGGCTTATGTACTTGAGGTTAACCCCAGGGCTTCCAGGACTGTGCCTATCCTTTCTAAAATTACAGGAGTACCTATGATTAAGCTCGCAACTTGGGCTATGCTGGATAAAAGCCTTAAGGAAATGGGTTATCCCTATGGTTTGTGGCCTGAACCCGATTATACTGTTGTGAAGGCACCTGTATTCTCCTTTGAAAAATTGAGTAAGGTAGATACTTCTCTGGGACCAGAGATGAAATCTACCGGTGAGGTGCTAGGTATTGATTATGATTTTGCCGGGGCCTTGTATAAGGCTATTACCGGTGCAGGGAGTAAATTCCCCTTAGAGGGCACAGCCCTGGTTTCTGTTGCCCCCAGGGACTATGAAGACACCCTGCCTGTCATCAAAGGTTTGGTTAATTCAGGTTTTAAGGTGCTGGCGACGAAATCCACGGCGGCCTATTTATTAGCTCAAGGTGTCCAGGTTGGGAACGCTGATGACCCTGTTGAGCTTTTGCAAAATGGTGAGGTTCAACTGGTAATCAATACACCCAGCCAGGGGAAAAATCAGGGCAGCAAAGGCTTCCAGGTTAGACGTCTTGCTGCAGAATACCGCATACCCTGTTTTACATCCTTAGATACTGCTCAGGCCTTTTTAGACACTATACATGTTGCAAAGGGAAATGGTCAGCTTAACTATAACTCCATACAGCAGTATCTTAGCGTTAATACGTGGGCGCGTGAGCGCGTGGGCACGTAAGGTAATTTCAATGGAGAATGGAAAATTGAGAATGTTTAACTGTAATTGTGAGCCCTTTTAGGGCGCGGTAATCTCATGAAAATTGTCCTAAATATTATTTGAAACCACGGGGCCTTCGGACCACACGGATTAACACGGATCAAATATAATTAGCTATTGACTATCGACTATTAGCTAAAAAATGACTAAGCTGTGCGCTTAGTCATTTTTTATTATTTGAATGAAATTATACAGAATTCGGGCTGTAATACCCCATATAACTTTGTCCTCATAGATATAAAAATGCACCGGGTATTTACCCTTTCGCCAGTTATAAGTTTTGCCATTGGGCAAGAGATGAAACGGAAAATCTGGAGGAGGGGAAATCGTTATATTGGAGTAATAGGTTTGCGGTCTGTTTTCTAGAAAGAATTTTAGGGGGACATAAAAGATAGATTCCACTTCACTGGGGTTTGGAGTTATTTGTGTATAGTCTGTAAGTCGCCCGACAAAAGGTGAAATTTTTGTATCGAAGGGCGTAAGCAAAACATCCAAAGGTCCAATAATGTTGATATCACTTCTGGTTAAGCCCAATTCTTCACAGGTTTCTCTAAGGGCACTTTCTTTTTCGTCTTTATCCTGGGTCTCTATTCTTCCCCCGGGAAAGCAGATTTCTCCTGGTTGAACAGCTAAGCTGCTGGAACGGATTTCAAATAATATTGATTCTTCGTTATTATATTCGACCACAGGGAGAAGGACTGCAAATTTGGTAAATTTATGAATATCTAAAATATCAGCCTGTCTGCCGCTAAACTTTGTTATGTCTAACAACGAAAATCACCTCAGAAAATATTATAGTACAGGAAGTGGCTGGTGGCTAGTTTTTCCACTATTTCACTATTTCACTTCTATTTCTGTTTTTTGCTGCATATATTTTAAGGTCATTTCCTGGCAAAGGGGGTCTTGGCTTGCCGAAGGAGTTAAAAAACTACTTATTTGAAGCCATAGATGATTTATGGGATGATATTTGGGGGACAGCCCTTCATATTCATAACAATCCAGAATTGGGCGGTCAGGAATATAAGGCAGTAGAGCAATTGACTAGAGTCCTGGATAAACATGGTTTCAAATGTAAAACACCTTATTTAGGAGTAGAAACTTCCTTTCTGGCTAGTTTAGGTGAAGACAAGCCAAGAATATTTTTCCTAGCTGAATATGATGCTCTGCCAGGTTTAGGGCACGGATGTGGGCATAATCTAATTGCAGGGGCAGGTCTAGGGGCAGCCATTTCTTTAGCGGGTTTAAAAGAGCATTGGTCAGGTTCCATTGCCGTCTTAGGAACTCCCGCAGAGGAGACAAATGGTGCCAAGGTCCATTTATTAGAAAAAGGTGCATTTGCCAATTGTGATGCAGCCTTAATATTTCATCCGGGGCAATCAGCTGTCATAAATATTACTTCCCAAGCCTTAGAAGCATTAGAAGTTGTTTTCTTGGGTTTCCATGGACATAGCTCCAGAGGGGAGAGGGGGAACCCCCTGATTTCATTGGTAAACCTTTATCAGGAAACTTTAAACTATAGAAAAGCCTATTACCCTGAAGCCCAGATCGATGGTGTTATCACTAACGGCGGCAGTACGCCTAACTTAATACCGGACAAAACAATAGGTAAATTTTATATCAGGGCAATGAATACCCATATTTTAAAAAGGACGATTCAAGATTTCAAGGAGATAGTGGATAGGATAGCTTCCCGCAATAAAACCGAAGCATTTATTCAACCTTTTGAACCAAGATATTTACCGATGAATACTAATCTTGTGTTAGCACATGTATTTAAAGAGCAGGTAAAGTTGCAAGGGGTAAAAATGGATATGAACTACCAGCAAATAATAGGTTCCATGGATATGGGGAATGTTAGTTGGGAAGTACCTTCCATCCATCCTTATCTACCTTTAGGAAAAGGCAAATTTTCAGCCCACAGCCAGGAGTTTATGCATCTTGCAGGAAGCAGGGAAGGGGAAAAGACACTGAAAATTGCTACTAAAGCCCTGGCTGCAACAGCATTGGAATTGCTAACTGATGATGGCCTGCTGGAGAGGGTTTGGAGGGAACACATGAAAAGTGGCTAGTTGTTAGTGGCTAGTGGCTAGTAATATTCTCGGGTTAATTATGTTTGTCAGTTATACTTTGGGGTAAGT
This sequence comes from Bacillota bacterium, assembly GCA_049323895.1. GTDB lineage: Bacteria > Bacillota > Peptococcia > Peptococcales > BICA1-8 > JBMOKT01. Next base: position 78,812 of record JBMOKT010000002.1, read on the forward strand.
TTCTTGCGTCTGAGATTCTCACGGGTCTAGCTTGTTTGTCAGACATACTTCTGGGTAAATATCTTGCGTCTGACACAAGCATTGCAAGAAAACTAATAGAGAATTGAAAATGGAGAATTGAGAATTGAGAATGATTGGGCCAAGAGATATTTGCAGTAACTGTCATTGCGAGCCCTTTAAGGGCATGGCAATCTCAAAAAATACTTAAAAAATATCCGTCAATATAACGGATATTTTTTTATTGGGCTATTGCATGAATATACTCAATTATGTATAATTATACATAATTGAGATTAAGGAGGCGTATTTGATGCTCCAGGAATTAAAGGGCAGAGATTATTTAAGTTTAAAAGATTACACTAAGGATGAAATAAAGGCACTGATAGATTTAGCCGTAGAGTTGAAGGGATACCATAAACAAGGAATTCGCAAGGAAATTCTGGCGGGGAAAACCCTGGCAATGATATTTCAGAAGTCATCAACCCGGACCCGGGTTTCCTTTGAAGCAGGCATGTATCAATTGGGCGGGTTAGCCCATTTTTTAAGTACCCAAGATTTGCAGATGGGCAGGGGTGAGCCTATTAGTGATACAGCAAGAGTATTATCCAGATATGTTGATGGGATACTAATAAGAACTTATGCACAAGCGGAGGTTGATGAATTAGCTAAATATGCTGATGTACCGGTAATAAATGGCCTGACAGATCTGTATCATCCCACCCAGGCCCTAGCCGATGTGCTCACAATTGTTGAGCATAAGGGTTACCTGGAAGGGATAAAACTGGCATATATCGGTGATGGCAATAATGTGGTGCATTCCTTGATGATTGCAGGAGCAAAATTAGGCATGGAAGTTCGAGTAGCTACTCCCAAGGGTTATGAGCCTCAGGAACAAATAATAAAGATGAGTATGAATTTTGCTAAGGAAAATGGTGGGAAGATAATACTTGTTAATGATCCCAAAGAAGCTGCCGAGGGTGCAGATGTCCTCTATACCGATGTTTGGGCAAGTATGGGTCAGGAAAAAGAAGCGGAGAAGAGAAAAAATGATTTCCAGGAATACCAAATAAATGATAAAATGTTAGAGCTGGCAGATAAAAAGGCAATAGTAATGCACTGTTTACCCGCCCACCGTGGGGAAGAAATAACCCACGAAGTTATGGAAGGACCCCAGTCGGTGGTATTTGATGAAGCGGAGAATAGATTGCATGCGCATAAAGCAATACTTGCAGCTTTGTTATAACAAAGCGCTAATATTGCAGTGGGCGAGATAGTATCACACTATCACACTATTAAACTTTTAAAATTCTAGCCACTAGCCACTAACAACTAGCCACTAATATAAAACAGGAGGTTTTATAGAGATGAAAAAAGTAGTTTTAGCTTATTCGGGAGGTTTGGATACCTCCATAATTATCCCTTGGCTCAAGGAGAACTATGACCTTGAGGTTATTTGCATGGCTGCAGATTTAGGACAAGGGGAAGAATTAGCACCTTTGAATGAAAAGGCAATTAAGTCAGGTGCCAGTAAAATATATATTGAAGACTTAAAAGAGGAATTTGTAAAGGACTTTGTATTTCCTGTCCTTAAATCAGGAGTGGAATATGAAGGTAAATACCTATTAGGTACTTCTTTTGCCAGACCATTGATTGCAAAAAAACTGGTGGAGATTGCAGAGAAGGAAGGGGCAGACTATGTTGCCCACGGCGCTACCGGTAAAGGTAATGATCAGGTTCGTTTTGAACTGACTGTTAAGGCCTTGAGCCCTGACTTAAAAATAATCGCTCCCTGGCGGGAGTGGAATATAAAATCCCGGGAGGATGCAGTGGATTATGCCGAAGCCCGCGGCATTCCTGTTCCAGTTACTAAAAAACGTCCATACAGCATGGACCGTAATATGTTCCACTTGAGTCATGAAGGTGCTGACTTGGAGAATCCCTGGAACGAGCCGCTGATGGATTTATACATGGTTTGCAACCATCCGGAAAATGCTCCTGACAAGCCGGAATATGTAGAGGTTGAATTTGAAAAGGGGCTGCCTGTTGCCATTAACGGGGAAAAGCTTGGACCGGTTGAACTGCTGGAAAAAGCCAATGAACTTGCAGCAGTACATGGTATCGGTATTGTGGATATGGTAGAAAACCGTTTAGTTGGTATGAAGTCCCGGGGTGTTTATGAAACACCGGGGGGTACTTTGCTGCATAAAGCCCATAAGGAATTGGAAGCTTTAACATTAGATAGGGATACTATGGCATATAAGCATATGATCGGCGTAAAATATGCCCAATTAGTATATGATGGTCTTTGGTATACACCTCTTAAAGAGGCTCTTGATGCTTTTATTGACTCTACTCAGCAGACCGTAACTGGAATAGTAAAAATGAAAATGTATAAAGGGAATTGCCTGCCAGCAGGTGCAAAATCACCCTATTCCCTGTATAATGAAGAATTTGTAACCTTTGGTGAGGACCAGGTATACAACCAAAAGGATGCCGAAGGATTCATCAATCTTTATGGTTTGCCACTTAAAGTTAGGGCGTTGATGATGAAGAATGTTAAGGGTTAGCTAACCGGTGGCATCTGCTTATGAGCTATTCTAATTGATGCATCCGATATAATATAACCTGCATGATGAATTGGATGAATGACAGCTTAACTTGATGCATCCCTTAAGGTAACCAAGAAGCAGATGCTTCATGCAGATTTAACATTCATGTGATGCATCCCGAAAAACTGGCTCCGAAGCAGATGCCAAGCATTAAATATACACATTAAATATTTTTCTAGTCACTAGTCACCAGTACCCAGTCACTAGTCACTAGCTAAGGGGTTTGCTATATGAAGAAGTTATGGGGTGGACGGTTTAGTAAAAATACCGACAAACTGGTGGAGGATTTTCATTCCTCCATTTCCTTTGATAAACGGCTTTATTACTGGGATATCAAAGGCAGTATTGCCCATGCCCGGATGCTGGGGGATGCAGGTATAATTCCTGTTGAGGATGCCCGGCTGATTATCAATGGTCTCCAGGAAATCCTGGGGGAAATTGAAGAGGGCAAGGTAGAGTTTGATTTAGCAGCAGAAGATATCCATATGAACGTAGAAGTACTGCTTATAAAGAAAATCGGAGACATTGGCAAAAAGCTTCATACAGGCAGGAGCAGGAATGACCAAGTGGCTTTAGATACCAGGCTCTATTTAAGGGCAGAATCAGAAGCCCTGCAAGAGCTTCTAAAGGACTTATTAGAAACATTGTTGGACATAGCAGAAAAACATACCGATACAGTAATGCCTGGTTACACTCATCTGCAGCGGGCACAGCCTGTTACCTTAGCCCACCACCTATTAGCATATTTTCAAATGTTTCTAAGGGATAAAGAGAGACTCAGTGATTGTATGAAAAGGATTAATGTTTCCCCCTTGGGTTCAGGTGCTTTGGCGGGAACTACCTTCCCTTTAAACAGGGAACAGGTGGCACATGAATTAGGCTTGGATGGAATAACCCTTAACAGTATGGATGCTGTTAGTGACAGAGATTATATTATAGAATTTATGTCTTTTGCATCCCTTACCATGATGCATTTAAGCCGTTTTTGTGAAGAGATAATATTCTGGTCCTCTCAAGAGGTGCAGTTTATTGACCTGGATGATGCATACAGTACAGGCTCCAGTATCATGCCCCAGAAGAAAAATCCCGATGTGGCCGAATTAATCAGAGGAAAGACGGGTAGGGTTTATGGCAACCTGATGGCAATGTTGACGGTAATGAAGGGTTTACCCCTTGCTTATAACAAGGACATGCAGGAGGATAAGGAATCCCTCTTCGATACGGTCGACACCTTAAAAAAATGCCTTTTAGTCTTTTCGCCCATGCTGGCAACAATGAGAGTTAATAAGAACAAAATGCTGATGGCCTCCAAAGGCGGTTTTACCAATGCTACAGATTTGGCGGATTATCTGGTCAAGCAGGGCCTGCCTTTTAGGGATGCCCATGAAGTAGTAGGCAAACTGGTAGCATATTGTCTAAGCAATGGTAAAAATTTGGACGATTTGTCACTAACGGAATTTCAAGGCTTTAGCCCTTTGATTAAAGAAGATGTTTATAAAGAAATCTCTGTGTTTACCTGTATCGAAAAAAGGAATCTCCCAGGTGGTCCTGCTCCTCTGCAGACCAGAAAGGTCATTGAGGATAGCAGAAATAAATTTGTCTAATATTTACCAGTATTATTTTTTATAAAAGCTCCCTAATAAATAGAGGAAAAATATTTTGAGGGATAGAATATAATTTTAAAATACTGTATGAAACAGTTGTTATGCTTTTCTGCCAAGATTTCGGGAATATTATAATTTACACAAGAAGTGTATTTTCTTTTAGTCCGCAAAAAATTGTAAACAGACCATGGAGGTCTGCCTTAAGGGTGGTTCTCTATGGTCTTTTTTTCAAACGATTAAAGGAGGAAAATACCATGAGAAGAATTTATTTGCTTTTAGCAGTTATTTTATTAACTGTAGTTTTTATTGGTTGTACACAGGAACAAGGCACAACTAAGGAGACAGGTACTCTAGCATTTGTCGCAAACGGTGAAGACTTTGCCCGGGAAGGATTTATCTCTAAGGATAATTGGCGGATTAGTTTTGACAATGTATATATTACTCTTGCTGATATAACTGGTTATCAGGCAAATCCACCCTATGATGCTTATAAAGGTGGAGAAATAAAATATGACAAAAAGCTTGGTTTAAATAAAGTGTATACGGTTGATATAGCCAAAGGCAGCGAACCTGCAGTTGTAGATAAAGTGGAAGGTGTACCTGCAGGACACTATAATGCCATCTCGTGGGATATGGTAAAAGGTACTGAAGGCATTGCAGAGGGAAATATGTTAATATTAAAAGGTAAGGCAGAAAAAGAAGGGAAAATCGTTAACTTTAATATTAAGTTAAACCAGGAATTGCGGGTAAGGGCAGGAGAATATATAGGCGATGTGCGCAAAGGTATTGTACAACAAGGAAAAGAGGCCCAGTTGGAAATGACTTTCCACTTAGATCATATCTTTGGCGATGCTGAAGCACCTGCTGATGATGATTTGAATTTAGGTGCCTTAGGATTTGAGCCTTTGGCGGTTTTAGCGGAAAACGGTAAGCTGGAAGTTGACCAGCCAGCATTAAAAGCTTTATTAAATAAAGAGGAGTATAATAAGCTGTCAGAACTTCTTTATTCTTTACCCCACGTAGGGGAAGGGCACTGTTTTGTAGAAAAGAAGTAATAAATGGGGTGTTTTAAGTGAGAAGGCTATTAGTATCAGCTATAATTGCTGTTATGCTGTTCATTCCCGTAACCAGCTATGCCCATGGGGCAAAAATAGAATACACTAATAAGATGTCTTATGAAATAACAGCCAGGTTTGATAGCGGTGAGCCTATGGCCGATGCTCAAATTATTGTTTATTCTCCCCAGGACCCTGCTGTCCCTTGGATCACAGGTACTGCTGATGAAAAAGGACAATATATTTTTACCCCGGATTTAAGGGAAAAGGGAATTTGGACGATTCAGGTCAGAAAAGCAGGTCACGGTGCACAAATCAATATAGAAGTCGGCGATACAGCATCGGTTAAAGCAAATACAGGATATTCATTGGTCCAAAAGCTGGTGATGACCGCGTCAGTTGTCTGGGGGTTAATAGGCACTGCTTTATTCTTTGGTAGGAGGAAAAATTAATGCATGTTCCTGATGGTATACTGCCAGGTGGTGTAAGTATAGCTGGATACGCAATTGCTGGAATGGTAACTGTATATTCATTAAAAAATATCAATAAGAAGGAAAACCCTAGAGAAGATATACCTAAAGCCTCTTTAATGACTGCAGCTTTTTTAGTTGCTTCTCTTATTCATATTCCGGTACCTCCCGTAAGTGTCCACCTGGCACTCAACGGAATTATGGGGGCTTTTTTAGGCTTTTATGCTTTCCCCGCTATAAGCATTTCGTTATTTTTCCAGGCAGTCTTATTTGGTTATGGAGGATTAACTACCTTAGGTATAAATTCAGTTATTATGGGGGTGCCGGCATTAGTCAGCTTTTATATTTATAAGGGGTGCATAGACATTATCAGGGCAAATAAATTTAGGCTTGCGGTTACAGGATTTATAACAGGGGCTATGGCATTAGCCTTAAGTGTGTTATTTTTTTATTTTACGTTAGTGAATTTTATCCCGGCAAATATTGATGCTATAGCGGAAAAACAAGCTATCTATGCCCTAAGTATAGCCCATATACCTCTCATTATTGTTGAGGGTATATTTACCGCATTTCTTTTTATGTATGTCAGTAAAGTAAAGCCTAAGCTTTTAGGTTTAGATAAAAGGTGAAAACATGTGGCTGGATAAATATAATAACTTGGAAACTGTTATTCACAACTGGGAGCCAAGGGTAAAGCTCATTGGCATAACGACATTGATATTTACCTTTGCCTTTATAAACAAACTTTATTTAGCACCTTTTATTGTGCTGATCAGTTTTATTATTTACCTGTTTGCAAAGCTTCCTGTGGGGTTTTTGTTAAAAAGATTGCGTTTACCGGGCTTTTTCCTTATCATTATGCTTGTACTGATGATTTTCGTGTCCAAAGGCACAGTATTATTTACAATAGGACCCCTTAGCGTCAAAAAGGAGGGTCTATTAACTGCTGTATTGGTTGGAGCTAGGTTTTTAAGCATTTTAACCTTGGTGATAGTTTTATTTGGAACCAGTTCCTTTACGGAAAATATTAAAGCTATGAGGTCATTAGGCTTACCTGTAATATTTGCAGATATCATGACATTTACTTATAGATACTTTTTTGAGATAAGCAATTATTTGAAAACCATGTCCCATGCTATGACTTTAAGGGGATTTAAGGCAAAGTCTTTTAAAGATTTGGCTATTCTGGCATCTATGGTGGGTACCATGTTTATCCGTAGCTTTGACCAATCGGAGAGGGTCTTTTCTGCCATGGCAATTAGAGGTTATGGGCAGGCCAGAGGTTTTAAATACCACACAAAAATATACCCCAAGGATTTATTCATTACCGCTGTTTTTATTGCAATTTCCCTGGGATTGCTGTTAGCTCAAAGTTATCTAAACGCTCATACCATTAATTTTTAGTAAAGATTAGCTACCATAGTAACTGGAGGCATACAATGAAACTGCAAAAGGAAGTACTTAGAATTTTACAATTAAATTTTCAATATCCATGTGGCAGAAAGGTATTAGAAAGCCTTGATGAAACTATAATAAGCGGGGAAAGGGTTGGTCTTGTAGGACCTAACGGTGCCGGCAAGACTACTCTTTTTCTAATCCTGGCAGGAATTATAAAACCTACGGCCGGAGAGGTTTTACTATTTAATAAAACTGTTAAGCAGGGAGAATTCCGACCGGAATTAGGCATGGTCTTTCAAAATCAGGACGACCAGTTATTCTGCCCTTCTGTATATGATGACATCGCCTTCGGACCGCAAAATATGGGATTGTCCGATGAAGAAGTAAAAAAAAGGGTGGATGATTCCTTAGAGATAATGGGGATAAAATCTCTAGGGAACCGACCACCTCATGAATTATCAGGAGGGGAAAAAAGGCTGGTCAGCCTAGCTGGTGTTCTAGCAATGGAGCCTAGGCTTGTTATATATGATGAACCTACATCAAACTTGGATCTCCGTTACAGGAGAAAGCTAATTAATTTTCTAAAGGATGCCAAACAAGAAGCGATGCTGATAGCATCCCATGATTTAGAGTTTATCTTAGAGACTTGCAACAGAGTGATTGTTTTGGATAATGGGAAAATAATTAAAACCGGCAATCCCAAGGAAGTTTTAGCTGATAAAGATTTAGCTGCAAATCATGGTTTGGAAGTGCCCCACTCCTTAGTATGCTGTCATTAAAGTTTTATTAAAAATCTGCCGTGGTGGGATTTTTTATAACTAATAGGCATGTTGGTGACTGCAGCTTTACTGACGCTGGTCTCATTTTATGTATCAGTAAAGATATATAATAATAAAGAATTTTAAGAAAAGGAGTTTTGAAATGTTAAAATTCAAGAGAATTTTACTTATTGGACTGCTTGTTATGTTGGTGGCAACCGGCTGTGGCACTAAGGATTTAACTAAGGGTAAATCAGCTCAGGAAATTATTGAAGGTACCTATGAAAAAATGGCCCAGGTGCAAAATTATGATATGAATCTGCAAATGCAAATGAAAATGGAAACACCTGAGGGCAAGCTTGATATGACCCTCGATGGTAAGGCCACTATATTTCAAAAACCAATGCTAATGAAGATGGTTTTGCAAACAAAAGACCCTGAATCAGGTGAGTCGGTAGCTATTGAACAATACATGGAGCAAACGGAAAAAGGTCTTAATGTTTATCAAAAAGTAGAAGAACAATGGATAAAGATGAGCATGAATGATCCTTCTTTGGCGGAAATGATGAATATGGATCCGGCAAATAACATGAAGATTTTTTTAGAAAACCTTAAAGAAGCTAAAATCCTTAATCAGGAGGAAAAAGTAGGAGAAAAGGATACAGTTAAAATTGAAATGGCAGCTTCCAGTGAGATCTATGAAGATCTGATGAAGCAAATGCCGGGCATGAATTTTTCTCAGGCCAATATGCCTTTTGGACCTGAATTCCTGAGCAAAATGGGTGATATTAAGTATGTGCTGTGGATTGATAAGCTTACCTTAGAGACGGTTAAGACTTCAATGGATTTGACGGAAAATATACAAAACCTGGGCAAGGCATTAGTAGATAGTGGTACAGTACCCAAAGAACTGGCAGGAATTTTTGCTGGCATGGAAATGTCCGCCTCCTATGAGATCTATAATTTGGATACGGCTGAAAAGTTTGAAATCCCAGAAGAGGCTAAAAATGGTCAGGAAATTCCTGTACCTGGAGTAAATTAACCGTAGGTTAATTTAGGTTTGGCTTCGCTAGGGAAACTCATGGGTTGACCTTGTGGTACAGGTAAAGGTAAAGATTAAAGAATTGAAATAGAGAATTAACAAAAGACCTGCTGTGATTTCCACAGCAGGCCTTTTTTGGTAAAAAGAATGTCCAACCAGTCACCAGTCACCAGTCACTAGTAACTAATCTACTAGCCACTATAAACAACCTTTCTATTCTTTCAACCTGGGGTCTAAAGCATCCCGTAACCCATCACCCAGCAAATTAAAACCAAGGACGGTCAGCATAATAGCCAGACCGGGATACATGACAGACCAAGGCGCCTGCCGAAGGTAACCTCTGCTGTCGGCTAGCATGGCTCCCCATTCGGGCATGGGGGGCTGGGCACCCAGACCTAGAAAGCTTAAACCTGCAGCTTCCAGTATTGCTGTTCCAATGGTAAGAGTGGCCTGCACTATTATGGGCGCAAGGCAGTTTGGCAGTACATGGCGTGTAATTATTTGACCATCTGTACAGCCAATAGCCCTGCTGGCTTCTATATACTCCATTTCTTTTACAGATAGGACTGAGGAACGAACAATGCGGGCAAAGCGGGGTATATTTACTATACCCACGGCAATCATGGCATTTCTTAAGCTAGGTCCCAGGATTGTTACTATGGCCAAGGCCAGCAGGATGGTAGGAAAAGCCAGCATAATGTCTACCAGCCGCATTATTAAAGTGTCAGCCCATTTTCCATAATACCCTGCGGCAACACCGAAAATGCTGCCTATTATTAAAGCTATGCCCACTGAAATAACACCTATTTGGACAGAAATACCTGCACCATGAATGATTCGGCTCAATACGTCTCTGCCCTGGGAATCAGTGCCTAATAAATATGTGGCTGAGGGTGGTTTTTGACGCTCCTTGAGGATGCCTTTTTCCGGGTCATGGGGTGCAATTAGGGGTGCAAATACCGTACAAAAAAGCAAAATACCAATAATTATTCCACCGAAGATAGCAGTTTTGTTTTTCCTAAGCCGTTTAAATACATCCCGCCAAAGCCCGCCGGTTTTTTTTTCAATTTTATTCTGTGCAGGTTGGGGGGGATGACCTGTATTTATTTCTTTGATAGTTTTCATAATTACCTCCCAACCTACTCAAGTTTAATCCTGGGGTCAATAAGGCTGTATGTTAAATCTACCAGCAGATTGACCAAGACAAAACAGAAGGAAATTAATAAAATGCCTCCCTGAACCACTGGATAGTCGCGGGCCATGATGGCCATATATAACCTCCGCCCCAAACCAGGAAAGGAAAAAACAGTTTCTGTCATAACAGCTCCACCCAAGAGAAGGCCGAACTGCAAGCCAATGACTGTAATAACCGGTAAAAAAGCGTTTTTAATGGCATGCTTGAAAACTACTACTATTTCCGGCAGGCCTTTGGCCCGAGCAGTTCTAATATAATCTTGCCGCATCACTTCCAGCATGCTGGAACGGGTCATGCGGGCAATTATGGCCATGGGGATAGTAGCTAAGGCCAAGCTGGGCATGGCAAGATGCCACAAGGTATTTTTGAAGGCAGTAATATTACCGTCTAAAAGAGAGTCCACAAGAAGCATATGGGTAATGCGGGGTACATTCAATGCTACATCCAATCTTCCAGAAGGAGGGAACAAGGCAAGTTTGTAGGCAAAAGCCCAAATCATCAATAACCCTAACCAGAAGATGGGCATGGAAACTCCCACCAGTGCTCCTACCATACTTAAATTATCGAATATGGAATACTGTTTGACAGCGGCAATAGTACCAGCGGCAATACCAACTACTACTGCAATAATCATTGCTGCAATTGTCAGTTCCATAGTTGCCGCAAAAGCTGTTAAAAGCTCATAACTCACCTTTTCATTAGTAATTATGGATGTACCTAAATCACCTGTAAGAACATTTTTGAGGAAATTCCAAAATTGTATATAGAGGGGTTGATTTAATCCCAGCTTTTCCTGCAAAGCCAAAATAGAGGCCTCATTTGCCCTTTCACCCAGTATGATGCGGGCGGGGTCTCCGGGAATTAAATGTATAATGGAAAAGGCCAATAAACTTACCCCAAGGAGCACAGGTATCAGCATCAGGAGCCTTTTTAAAATGTAGTTAAGCATGCAGTTATTGCCTCCCTTGCAGTAAAAAGATTAAATTTTGGGGAGCCTGAGGCCCCCCAAGAATTCTACTCAACTATATCCACTTTCCAGAAGGTGGATTCGCCACCTGTGGGGTGGGGTATAAAGTTTTTAACAGATTTTTTAGCAGCAATAGGAGGAGTTGTGTGCACTAAGGGAACCCAAGGAGCGTCTTCATGGATAATAACCTGTGCATCCTCATAAAGTTTAGCCCTCTTGGCTTGGTCGGTCTCCTTCTGGGCTGCAATCAACAGGTCATGGACTTTGTCACTCTTATAGAAAGCAAAGTTTCCTGCAGAACCTACCTTGGCATTATCCTTATCGAGAAGTACATAGAGGAAGTTGTCGGGGTCTCCGTTATCTCCGTTCCAACCGATTGTGTATATAGTGTGCTCACCAAATTCACCTTTTTCCAGATAGGTACCCCAATCCATAGTTACTATCTCAACTTCAATTCCAACCTCAGCCAGCTGCTGTTGAATAGCAGTTGCTATTTCTTTAGGCTGGGGCATATAGGGGCGCGCTACAGGCATAGCCCATAACTCGGTCTTAAAGCCATTAGGATAACCGGCTTCAGCTAATAAGGCTTTAGCTTTGGCAGGATCATATTTATAGTCTACAATACTGTCATTATAACCCCAGAGGGAAGGAGGAAGCGGGTTCTTTGCGGGCTTAGCAAAGCCGGCATAGAATGCATCAATCAAAGCTTGTTTGTCAATGGCATGATTCATCGCTTTTCTTACCAAGACGTTATCAAAGGGCTTTTTCTCCATATGGAGAGCTAAATAACCTACATTCATACTTGGTCTTAACAGCAACTGCAGATTTGGATCTTCCTCGACTATTTTAGCATCTTCCGGGTTCAAACCTGTCATGACATCAATAGTGCCTGCCTGCAATTCCATTAAGGCGGCGGAGTTATCAGGAATTACTCTAAAGATAAGCTTATCCAGCAGAGGACCTTCTCCCCAATATTCGGTGTTCTTTTCCAGGACTATCTTGTCATCTTTAAGCCATTCAACAAACTTAAACGGACCAGTACCTACAGGATTTTTGAAGTAGTCTTTACCATGTTTTTTAATGGCTTCCGGACTGGAGATAGCAAAACAAGGCATACCTAAATTATTGATAAATGGTGCAAAGGGCTGAGAAAGCTCTATTTCAACAGTTAACTCATCTACTGCCCGTACTTCTTTAACAACTCCGGGGTAACCACCAAACATATAACTCCAGTATTCAAAGGCTTCCCCTTCATGACGGTAGGGGTTGTCTTCGAACATCCACCTGTCAAAGTTGAATTTAACCGCTTCAGCATTAAGAGCAGTTCCATCGTGGAATTTTACTCCTTCTCTTAGATTAAAGGTCCATACCAAGCCGTCTTTATCCTTTGGTCCCCAGCTTTTGGCAAGTCCGGGAATAATATCGGTATTATCATCTTCATAATCAACTAAGGTATTTAAAATGTTTCTGGCAACATAAAAGGATTCACCGTCGGTTTCATTAGCTGGATCCAGACCAACACTGTCTCCGCCTCTAGCAAAAACAAGCACCTTCTCCTTTGGTTGTGCCGGCTCTTTAGGCTGTTCAGCTTCCGGCTTGTTTTCAGTACCGCTGTTGCAGCCGATGATTATTAGTGATAAGCATAATAGTGTTATTAAGACCAAAATAAATTTCTTTTTCATCAGTAGGTTACCCCCTTTAATTTTAATAATATTGTTTACTGATACAAGATATGGACCATCTCACCTCCTAATTATTCATTTGCATAGTGGCATGAAACAAAATGTCCGATTTTATATTCCTGCAAAATAGGCTTGACACGTTGACAGACCTCATCTGCTTTAGGACACCGGGTGTGAAAATTACATCCCGCTGGTGGGTTTATGGGGCTTGGCACATCCCCCTCCAGTAGAATACGGTCTTTTTTTAATCGGGGATTGGGAATAGGTATGGCAGATAATAAGGCTTGGGAGTAAGGGTGAAGTGGCTCCCGGTAAAGATTTTTATAATCAGCCATTTCCACAATTCGCCCTAGATACATTACCGCTACCCGATTGCTGATATGCTTTACAACGCTTAAGTCATGGGCTATAAATAAAAGGGTCAAATCAAATTCTTTCTGTAAATCTTTGAGGAGGTTCAATACCTGGGCCTGGATGGAGACATCTAAGGCTGATACAGGCTCATCGCAAACTATAAGCTTGGGATTGACACTAAGGGCCCGGGCAATACCTATGCGTTGTCTTTGCCCTCCGCTGAATTCATGGGGATAACGTGAGGAGTGGTAAGAGCTTAGCCCCACTATTTCCAGCAGTTCTTTAACCCTTTTTTCCCTGTCTTTGGCGGTCCCTATTTCAAAATTGGCCATGGGTTCTGCAATCATTTCTCCTACAGTTAGACGGGGATTTAATGAAGCATAGGGGTCCTGAAAGATAATTTGAATATCCTTTCTTAACAGACGCATTTCTGATTTTTCCAGCTTAACAATATCTTGGCCTTGAAAAAACACTTGTCCACTGGTAGGTTCCAATAAGCGTAAAATACAACGGCCGGTAGTAGATTTTCCGCAGCCGCTTTCTCCAACAAGACCAAGGGTCTCACCTTTATGCAGGATAAATGATACGTCATCAACGGCTTTCACGTATCCAACAGGTTTAGGAAAAATAATGCCTTCATTGATAGGAAAATATTTAACTAGGTTTTTAACCTCTAGTATTGCTCCTGACATAAAATCCCCCATTTCTAATACAGGTGACATGCAACAGTATGACCCGACTCTATTTCTTTGAGCAGGGGAGCTGTTTTGAAGCACTTTTCCTGGACCATTTTGCAACGTTCTGCAAAGCTGCAGCCCGCAGGCAGATTGCGCAAGTCCGGCGGACTGCCCTCAATAGGTACTAATCTGCCCTGTTCATCATCATCGAGCTTGGGAAGGGAGGAGAGCAGACCCCATGTATATGGGTGTTTTGGCTGGGAAAATAGTGTGCTGACATTTGTTATTTCAACGGGTTGACCCGCATACATGACAACCACATCATTACAGAGCTCAGCTACAACACCTAGGTCATGGGTGATCATGATAATTGCTGTTTCAAATTCATTTTTTAGCTGATTCATTAATTCCAGGATTTGTGCTTGGATTGTTACATCTAATGCAGTAGTAGGCTCGTCGGCTATCAAAAGCTGTGGGTTACAGGACAGGGCCATGGCAATCATTGCCCTTTGACGCATTCCTCCGCTGAATTGGTGGGGGTAATCATTAATCCTTATACCCGCTTGGGGAATACCTACCTTTTCCAGCATTTCGGCTGCCTTGAGCCAAGCTTCTTTTTTACTTAGCTTTTGATGGTAGATAATTGCCTCAGCTATTTGCTCACCAATTTTCAGGACGGGATTTAAAGAAGTCATGGGATCTTGAAAAATCATGGCTATATCATTACCGCGGATTTTTTTCATCTCTTTTTCGGGAAGCTTTGTGAGGTCAATATTTCTAAACAAAATCTCCCCGTCTACAATCCTGCCGGGAGGTGTGGGAATTAAACCCATGATAGATAAGGCGGTAATAGATTTTCCAGAGCCCGATTCGCCCACAATACCCAGGGTCTGTCCTTTTTTGAGGCTAAAGCTTACACCATCAACGGCTTTTACAATACCAGCTTCTGTAAAAAAATGGGTTTTTAAGTTCTTTATTTCCAAAATCTTTTGCTCAGTCAAGTAAAGTCCTCCCAAACTGAAATATAACAGACAAAAATAAAGATGCTGATATAAAACACAATACCATAAAATTCCTTATGGAGTGATTTTTTCTCTTTTTTCTCAAAAAATAAAGACCTGTCTGAGAAGGTCTTTGCAAAAGCAGATTATTTCAGTTTTTGAGCCAATAAACATTTTTAGGACGCCCTTTCTTACCATAGTCAAAATCGGATTCCACCATTTTTTCCTGTACCAGATAGGAAAGGTAGCGGTGAACCGTTTGATAGGCAAGATTGGTCCCTTGGGATATTTCTTCAATTAATACGGGGCTTTTTATGTGGCGTAAATAATTAATAATAATAGATTGGGTGTTTTTATTAATTCCTTTATTAATATAGGCCGATTCCTGCTCTTGGGTAAGGGCTCCAACTTTTAGGTTTATCATAATTCTGGCAATCAAATCTGGGGCCTTGATGGGTTTGAGGGCAAAATCAGTGGCCCCTGCGGCTAAGAGTTCATCTGCCAATTCCTGTCGTTCATCAACGGTTAATACTAACACCGGAATCTTTTTATCTATTTCGCGGATTGCTCTGAGGGTCATTAAACCGTCTAAAACAGGCAAATGGTAATCGGCAATAATTAAGTCAAATTTATTATTTTTAAAAAGCTGCAGACCAAGGTAGCCATTTTCTGCCATGATAGTCTGCCATCCGGCATGGCTGCATATTTCTTTGAGGGTATATTGAATATCAAGATTATCTTCAATTACCAGTATCTGCTTCATGGTTTTTCACTCCCGGCAAAATAATTATTACCTCGGTTCCTTTTCCTTCTGTACTAAAAACATCTATTTGCCCATGGTGGTCCTCTATTACTTTTTTGACAAAGCTCATCCCTAACCCATGGGATTTTTCTTTAGTAGAAAAGTTGACCTGCCATATTTTATTTAAGTTGTCTTTAGCGATGCCTATACCGTTGTCGCTGGTGGTAATAACTATATCATTATTACTATTGGTGGTTATTTTTATAGAAATGACTGGGTTGTCCTGAAAGCTTACGGCAGAAATTGCATTTTCTATAACATTAATAAGGGCCCGTGCCATCCTGATTCTGTTAATACTAATGGAGGGCAGGTTTTCTTTTATTTCAAAAAAAACTTGAGGGTAAGCATTTTTTACAACTACATTGGCCCGTACAAATTTGATAAACTCCTCCACATTAATTTTTTTTCTTTTTTCATTATGGAGAAACTCTGAAATCATTTCATTTACCGTTTCTACTGATTCATCAATTCTTTGGCAGTATTCTTTAACTTGTGGGTTGTCTGTCTTCATTTCAATTAAGGAATTTAACCCAGCGGTAGTCATAAGGGGCGTTTTCAGGTCATGCACCAGAAAATGCAGCTCCTGCCAGACCTGTGCTTCTTCGGCAAACATTTGCATTTTGAGAAGCTCTTTTTCTTTGTCCTTCTCCCTTTTTTCACTTTCCAGCCTTCTTTTATAGAGAATAGAAAAAAGGGTAAAAAAAACACCACTGATCATAAAGGGGCTAAAAAAAGCAACACTAAAAAAATTGAGTATTGTATTTTTGCTTAAATAGCTGGCTCCAATTTTCACACCTGTTACCAAATCGGTATAACCAACACCATATGAATTTAAGCCAGGGGCTAATAAGAGACAAGAAAATGCAAATTTTATCTGAAACAAGACAAATATGCTGGAGAGGAAATTTTCCTGATTTTTATGATAAATTGCCAATAACGCCGTTTGGGTAGCAAGTACCAGCAAAAAAATAAATATTTCAGCCCGGATTTCATATATTGCCAGATTAATAAAATAAAGGGCAAGTGTTATAAAAGACATATAAATAAATTTAAGGGGCAGAGTGAAATCTTTAAAGTGAAAATATACAAAACTATAGGCTAATAAGAAAACCGGTAAATCTATAAACGTTTCATAAATAATTGTTTTTAAGGCGGCAATGATTAACAAACCGTTATTGGAAGTAATAATACTTTTTTCTAAATCGGCAAGTATGTTAATTGAAAATGGTGTCAGGAGGTGTTTGAGTAGAAAGGAGAAAGAGAAAAACAAGAAAAACAGCAGCAGCCAGCTTAATAATTTATTTTTCATAAACTTCACCTAGCGGAAAACAGAATTCAGAGGTATATTAAAGCGTTCCAGGTCTCTAACTAAGGTATAAGGCATATTTTTAATGGAGGCTAATTCTCTGAAAAACTCCTCACCTTCCAAAGAACTAATTGCTATCATATAGTTGGCGTATTTACCTATCTTGGTCAACAACTGCTGGCTTTGTTCATCCCAGCGATTTTGACCGCCAAGATAGAGCACTATCAGGGGTATTCTCTGTTCTGCTGCTTTGGCAGCCAGTTTTTCTACCCTTTCCTTTTCTTTAGTAAAATCGGTATGAATACTTTCCATACCGGTTTTACTTACGCCCACAACTATTAGTAAGCTGTTCCTGCCTTCTAAATCTTCTACATTTGCTTTATAGTTATAAACATTGCGAATCTTTAAATCATCGCATACCTTAGCTACCACCAGGCCTTCAGGACCTTGTCCGGCTACTGTAATTAAAACCCTTTCCTTGGCAATGGGGTAGGGTAAGTGGGGGAGAGTATAACTTAAATTGTCTGTATTGGAGTTACAACCAATTATTAAGATAATTGTACAGGCAATAATGCCCATATACATATATTTCCCAGCCAATTTCATAAAATTATCACCTTGTAAAAAATAGTAAAATTAATATCTTTTTCAACATAGACCCGCCAAAATCCTACCAGTGAAATTTTTTACAAGGAAAAATAATCTTTTCAGACACTAACCAACTAGCCGCTAGCCACTTATCTATTATTCTTATCAAGTTTTTCTAATTTGCTTTTTCCAGCATACTCATAGATTCCCATGCCTATTAAGAAAAATCCAAATACCTTTTTAAGGATATAGGCATCTAAGCTGCCGGCCAGAAGAGAGCCTGCAACGGCACCCGCTAGGCTTCCTGCGGCTAGGTATGCTGCCAGCTTGAATTTTACATTCCCTTGCTTATGGTGGGTAAAAACGGCGACAACTGCAGTGGGAATAAACGCTGCCAAAGAAACGCCCTGGGCTACATGCTGTTTTGTACCCACCAGATAAATAAGGGCTGGAACCAAAAGTGTTCCCCCGCCGATTGCCAGCCCGCTTAAAATACCCATTGCTAAACCAATAACAAAAATAAGCAACTTAAAACACCATCCTTAGACCGGCAATAACCATGAAGATACCAAATAACTTTTTTAAGCTTTTGGCAGGTATTTTATTCATCAGCCTTGCTCCTATGTATCCTCCAATTACGGCTCCTGCAGCAACCTTCAAGGAGAGACTCAGGTCAAGATAGCTGTTATACCTGTATATTAAAACACTTACAAAAGCTGTAGGCAGTATTATTGCTAAAGAGGTACCATGTGCTTTATGCTGCTTTTCTCCCAATAAAAAAATCATGGCAGGGATTAGGATTGTTCCCCCGCCAATTCCTAACAGACCATTAACAACGCCTGATAATAAGCCGATGATGCCCAAAAGAATAACTTTATGCATACAAATCCCCCTGTGCTGTACTACTGATAAGTTTTTGTAAACCAGAAGGATTTTATACAATACTAGTGAACTAGTATTGTATAAGGTAAAGGTAATCTTCTGGGCGAAATTTTTACGTCAGGTAGAGGTAAGCTTAAAAGGCACTCTGTATGACAGGTAAAGTGAAAAGAAGATTTCGTTTCACTAGATTAAAGATTCCGCACAACAAGTCGTGCTAGATTATAAACAATATTATTTGGATTCATCAAGGTAAATTGCCAATCATCGGATGCATCATTCAGTATGACCTATGAGCAGATGCCTCCCAAGATGTTCCCATTCATCGGATGCATTACCCAATCTGAGCCTTTACCTTAACCTGTCCCATAAAGTGTACTCTCGAGATTGCCTTTACCTGCCCCACAAGGTCAGACCCGTGAGCTTTCCTTCAGCCTGCTCCATTAATGCAGCAAGCTTGCTGCCAGCATAATGATAATTCCACAAAAGGCACCTAGTTGGGCATAATTAGGATGTTTTTTTCGGGACTCTGGCCACAGCTCGCTCTTTACTATATAGCTCATTGCTCCACCTGCTACGGCAAGTAAAAGACCAATCAAAGAAGGGGATATGGATACCAATATGATACCGAGAAATGCTCCAAGGGGGGTAATGAGGCTGACAGCGGCAATTAAAAGGATAATGTAAGGATTTCTTATCCCTCCCATTTTTAAAGGGGCAGCAACAGCCATTCCTTCAGGAATATTATGCAAGCCAATAGCTATGGCAATAATCAGCCCTAATCTATATTCTGCGGAATGGCCTGCAGCAATGGCAATTCCTTCGGGCAAATCATGGAGGGCAATACCTAAAGTTATTAAATAGCCCATTTTTAAATAATAGCCTTTCCTGTTTTGCAGCATTTGTTTAAAAAAAGGGAGACAGGAAATTATAAAATCAATAGCAAAGAGAAACAAATTTCCCAATAAGAAGCCAATAACGGCAATAGTCAGACTACTATAATTATAGCTTGAAGGCAGAAGGTCAGTTATAATTACAGCTAACATGATTCCTGAGGCTAGCCCCAGCATCCATGCCAACAGCTTATTGCCCGGTCTTCCGAAAATTAGCACCAGAATGCACCCAAGAAGGGTTCCTATTCCTGCCAAAAAACTATGAAATAGAATTGATAGCATGTTTACTCCTATACTTAAAATAATTTTCTTTTTAATAAGTAGTTACTTAAATAATAAATTAGACCAAAATAATTTAGTAACTTATATTTTTAACTGAAATTATAGAAAATTATATAAGTTTTCAGAAAAATAGAAGGAATCAGATAATTCATGTAGAAAATATAAAGTTACCTAAACAAATTATGGAAGGAGTTGATTGGGTGCATAAGCAATTAGAAACCTGGTCTTTATTTCGGAAGACTTTTGCTAAATTGCAGCGCATTGCAGAAGATGATTTGCGTAAATATGGAACAACACCAAGTCAATTCAGCATCCTTTGGAATCTATCTGTTGAAGAGTCTACGCCTATGTCAGAATTAAGCAGACAATCAGCATGTGTCAACTCAAATATAACCTCAATTATAAGTAGAATGGAAGAAAGGGGCTTGGTAAAAAGGATACAGGATAAAAAAGACAGAAGGATTGTTCGGGTTGAACTAACAGGAGAGGGGAAGGAGCTTTATAATAAAACAGTCTTGCCCCATAAGGAATTTATAGCAAAAATGCTGGATTGTTATAATGAGGATGAGCTTAGATTCTTTAATAATCTTTTATATAAAGTATCGGATCACGTAGGATAATAAAACAAAAAACTGGGTAACTACCCGGTTTTTTTTATATTTATAAGCCCCTGTCCTCCCCTATAGCATCTCCAGTTATATCTACAATGCAGTTCTTTACCATACTGCAGCATTAACAGTTCTTCTGCCTTTTTTTAGTATAGAGTCGCACATGGTCTGTTTACCCATACTTTTCATTGTTTAGGTCTTTAGGGGTTTATTTTCCTCCTCTAATGCATAAGTATTACTAATAATTAGGAGGAGGTAAAGAAATGGAGTTTCTGGATTATTTTAAAGTAATTATGGATAATCCTTTTATGGCAGCCTTTGTATTTTTGTATGGTTTTGGATGGCTTTTAAAGCACCATACTCCCCTTGATAATAATTTGATACCCTGGGTATTGGGCTTAACAGGCTTAGTAATGGGATTCCTATTATTAGAGATGTCATTAAAGGGGGCAATTGCGGGATTTGCCATGGGCTTATTTACTGTGGGTGCTTATGAGTTTATGAAAAATACAGCCCGTATGGCTAGAGGCAATGGGGGGAAATAATTAATAATTGAGAATTGAAAATTGAGAATTGAAAGTTTATAAATAGAATTATGAAAAAAGAATTTCGATTTCATGCTATTGACTATTGGTTATCGACTATTGACCAAAACTGAGCTTTGCTCAGTTTTTTTACTTGCCATTAATTGTAAGGGGGTAAATAACACTTGTAATTATTATGAATTAAGCATAAAATACTTTGGTGAGTGTATTAAAGGAGGAAATTTGCAATGAGTCGTGATCTTATACGTAATATAGCAATTATAGCTCATGTTGACCATGGTAAAACTACTTTGGTGGACAAGCTTTTATCCCAATCTGGGGTTTTTAGAGCTAACGAACATGTAGTGGAAAGGGTAATGGACTCCAATGACCTGGAGCGGGAAAAGGGTATTACTATTTTAGCTAAAAATACTTCAATTAACTATAAAGGTTATACAATTAACATCGTTGATACGCCGGGTCACGCCGACTTTGGCGGTGAAGTAGAACGAATTATGAAAATGGTAGACGGGGTCCTTTTGGTGGTGGATGCCTTTGAAGGATGTATGCCCCAAACCAGATTTGTATTACGCAAAGCCCTGGAGCAAAACCTGAACCCCATAGTTGTGGTCAATAAAATGGATAGGGAAAGTGCCAGACCTATGGAGGTAGTAGATCAGGTCCTGGACTTGTTTATTGACTTGGGTGCAAACGAAGAACAGCTTGACTTCCCTGTTATATATGCCTCAGCGGTAAAAGGCATTGCGGGAGATAATCCTGATGACTTGGGGTCTGACATGCTGCCCCTTTTTGAGGCTATCATAAAAAATATACCTGCACCTCCAGGGAAATTAGAAGCACCACTGCAAATGCAGGTTACCCTTTTGGACTATAATGATTATATTGGTCGCATAGCTATCGGACGTATTAACAGAGGGCAGATTAAGACCGGTAGCCAGGTTGCTGTTTTAAAGCGGGAGGGTACAGTTGAATACAATAGAATTACTAAACTTTTTGGCTTTCAGGGGCTGAAAAGGGTGGAAATCGAAAAGGCCTCGGTGGGAGAGATTATTGCCGTTACTGGATTGGGTGAAATTAATGTGGGTGAGACGATCTGTGCTGTAGAAGCTCAGGAAGCCTTACCCCTGCTAAAAATAGATGAGCCCACTCTGCAGATGAGTTTTATTGTAAATAATTCACCCTTTGCAGGTTTGGAAGGGGAACCTATAACTGCTAGAAAATTAGGTGCCAGATTAATGAAGGAAATGGAAATCGACGTTTCCTTAAAGGTGGAAGAAACCGAAAGTCCGGAGATTTTTAAAGTTTCCGGAAGGGGTGAGCTGCACTTGGCCATTTTAATTGAAAAAATGCGCAGGGAGGGATTGGAGTTTCAGGTTTCCAAACCCCAGGTAATTTTCCGTGAGATAGATGATGTGCGCCACGAACCTTTTGAGTATTTAACTATTGATATTCCAGAAGACTACATGGGCGCGGTTATGGAGAAAATTGGCTACCGAAAAGGCGAGCTGGTGAATATGGTAAATAATAATGGACAGGTCCGTTTGGAATATTCCATACCGGCTAGGGGATTAGTGGGTTTTAGGACTGAATTTTTAACAGATACCCGGGGCTATGGCATTATGAACCACAGCTTTGACAGCTATAAACCCTTTAAAGGTGATATCAGCGGGCGTAGAAACGGTGTATTAATTGCCCATGAATCGGGGACGGCAAATACCTATGGTTTATTAGCCGCTGAGGATAGGGGTATTTTATTTATCAGCCCCGGTACTAAGGTTTATGAAGGAATGGTAGTAGGAGAAAACAACCGGGAACAGGACTTAGTTGTTAATGTCTGTAAAGAAAAGGCTTTGACCAACGTTCGTTCATCCACTAAAGAGGATACCGTAAAACTAAAAGTTCCTATGACGTTAAGCTTAGAACAGGCAGTGGCCTACCTAGGTGATGATGAGTATCTGGAGGTTACTCCCCAAAGCCTGCGCCTTCGCAAGAAATACCTGAAAAAGAATGACCGAGATAGATTTGAAAAACATCAAAAATACGTAAGCAGCCAGTAATGGCTGCTTATTATTTAGTGGCTAGTTGTTAGACCGGAAGCGTATTAAAATACGTTGAGGATCTAGGGTTCTTAAAATAACGCAGTTAGATGCCGTTTTTCAACGTCCTATACCAACCGAATTTGGTGATATATTTTTTTACCCTTGCGAATCATTACCTTCCCATCCTGGAAAATATCTTCCTTAACTATAATATTAAAATCTTCAACCCTATCTTCACCCAGATAAATGCCTCCTTGCTGCACCAACCTTCTTCCCTCACTCTTTGAGGCAATTAGACCAGCTTCTTGCAATAGGGTAAGAATATCCATCCCATTTTCCAGGTCAGCCTTTTTTAGCTCCGAATAGGGAATAGATGCTTCGTTCATAGCTGCAGAACCAAATAGCGCTTTAGCTGCCATTTGTGCTTTATTTGCTTCTTCTTCACCATGGACCAATTTGGTTACTTCAAAGGCCAGCACTTCTTTGGCCTTATTGATTTCGGCTCCTTCTAAAGCTCCCAGCCTTTTAACCTCTTCCATAGGAAGGAAGGTAAGCAATGCCAGACAATTTTGCACATCAGCGTCATCCACATTACGCCAGTACTGGTAGAAATTATAAGGGGAAGTCTTTTGAGCATCCAGCCAAATGGCTCCTGCTTCGGTTTTGCCCATTTTTTTGCCTTCGCTGGTTGTCAAGAGTTTAAAGGTTAAACCATAGGTAGCAGCTCCATCGGCTCTCCGTATCAATTCTACTCCGTTAATGATATTTGACCACTGGTCGCTTCCGCCCATCTGCAATTTACAGTTATATCTCCTGTAAAGCTCTAGGAAATCATAAGATTGCATAATCATATAATTAAATTCTAAAAAGGTTAAACCTTGATCTAATCGGTTTTTATAGCAGTCTGCCGTTAACATCCTGTTTACGGAAAAATGCCTGCCAATTTCCCTCAGGAAAGCAATATAATTCAAACCTAAAAGCCAGTCAGCATTATTGACCATTAAAGCCTGTTCTGGACCAAAATCAATAAACCTGGAGAATTGCTTTTTAAAGGATTCGGCGTTCTGTTGAATCTGCTCCTTAGTGAGCATCTTGCGCATATCGGTTTTGCCCGAAGGGTCACCTACCATAGCAGTTCCGCCGCCTAAAATTGCAATAGGGCGGTGCCCGTTCTTTTGCATATGCATCATAACCATCACTTGGATAAAATGTCCCACATGAAGGCTGTCTGCGGTGGGGTCAAAACCTATGTAAAAGGTAACCTGCTCTTTTTCCAGCAGTTCTCTTAGCTCCTCCTCATGGGTAGCCTGCTCTACATAGCCCCTCTCCAGTAAAATGTCGTATACATTAGCCATGGAAAATCACTCCTTGATAAAAATTAAGGTCTGCCATCCTGTAAGGACGAGCAGACCCGTGGTACCACCTTAGTTTACACCCCTATTAAAGGTGCCTCTAAACACTGTAACGGGTGTCAGCCGTAATGTTTTTTCATTATGCTCATGGGGTGTACTTGACTGTTTATGTACTTCCGGCTTTTCACCAGCCAGCCGGCTCTCTGCATGTCAACCATAAACAGCTACTTTTTCCAATCATAGCATTATAAATATAGACCCTAATTTCATAATATACAATATTATTCTCTTTTCAACAAGTAATTATAAAAAAAATATAAAAAGGCTGTAAAAATAGTTGCCAGTTACCTATAGTCTTGAGGAAACTTGGTCATTAGTTACTGCAAGAACATATTATGTATTATAATTTTGCTTTCGGAGGTTTGCAGATGATTGCCAGAAGTTTATTAATTAATAATATCAAAGTAAACGATGTGAGGGCATTAATCTCAAGTAATTATGGAAGCGATTTTTCCTGGGAGGATAACTTATCAGAAACTCTGCCGGTGAAGCAAGGAACCACAACCCTTGTTCCTTTACAGCTTTTGATATCCATGTTTGGCTTTACTACAATCTGGGAGGATTGTTTAGAAAGCTTTAAAGTTAAACGAGGTAAAAAAGAACTAAAAATAAAAGACCCTTTTAATAATGTTTCCCTTGAATTGTTTACCAAAGTTTTTGGAATTAGAGGGGAATGGTTAGATGATGAAACCTTAAGCTTAAATGATCCTCTAACTCTCCCCTATTACTCAGCTTTTAACCAAATTCACACCATAGAGGAAATTAATAGAGTTTTTATGATGGATTTGGATGGTGATGGAATAGAGGAAATGTATATCGCATATTTAAATGGTTCCCTAAATTTTGCTGCAGTAAATTCTCAAGGAGAGTGGCTTTTTGATCAATATTTGCCTGGTCGTTATGTATATCAGGTGCATCCTTTACAATTAGATGATAAAAAGGGTTTAGTTGTAATAACAGCAGGCAATGGTGGTCATTCCGCAATATATGTATTTAACTATCTTTTAAATGGTGTTACATTTTGTGAATTAGAGGTAGAGGGGAGTGCCGATGTAATAGATAACAAAATAATTGTAATTGATAGATGCTATGATACTGCAGACCACGGAACCAAGAAAGTATATGAATGGGATGAAGAAAAATCCAGTTTAGTCAACACAAAGACACATATATTTTTTTGGAATGAGGAAAACCGTGTAAACTTGGAAGAGGCAAAAAGTGTTCTTTGGGGCTTTTGTGAGGCTATCGAATTGGGTCTGGCCCAAGAGGCTTTAAGCTATTGCTCTCCAAACCTGCGGGTTGCCTTTCCTGAAAATAATTTGACTTATGCTGTCAGGCATCCTTTGATTAATCTAAAAAGGATTATTGATCTCAGACAGAGGATCAAAAAAACTGATGTTTTAAAGATACAACAGGTAGATGCTTCTGAAGAAAGAAAAGTATTTTTGGCATATTACCAGGACAATCCAGGGATGGACGGTAATATAAGTAACGGCATTAGAGCCGTTATGCAAAAGAGTGAAAGCAAATGGATGATAAGGGATATAAATTATTTGGGTGATAAAATGCCCACAAAGATTAATTATTCTCCGGACTTGAAACTGGTGCCCGTTTACCCTGCGTGCTCACTTTTTACCTGCTATAGCCTGCAAAATGAAGAAACTAAAAACATTAAAGTATATATTAAATCAGCTGATGTTTTTCAGGATTTCGAATGTCTTATTGACCGCTGTACCTCCATTGAGCTTACTGAAATTTTCCCCGGAATACAAATCTCATTTTTTAGGGGGGATTTCAGATTAGCGTATTTTATATTTAACTTCGGGATGGAAGTAAGTCTTAGCGGCGGCAGCAATTTGATACTAACCATAACTTGTCCTTGATTTTTACGGAACTCAAAACAAGGTTTTAAAATATACTATAATAAACGTTCCAGAAATAGAAAAGGAGTGGTAACATGGCATCTATACCTCATCCCGGGGCCTATCCCAGTCCGAAAGATCCTCGGGATTGGTTATATAGAGTTGTAAATAAAAAAACTGTCGACCAGATTCCTGTTGAAGAGGGAATAGAGGAGATACCTTTGATTATACATAATCAGGGGGATCTTCCTACCTGCACAGGAGAAGCCGGAGCTTATCTCCAAATGATTAACCAGTATTTTGAAACTGGAGAGATGGTTGATTTATCAGCTATGTTTCTTTATAAAATGAATAGAGAGATCGACGGATTACCCCCGGAAACCAAGGGGAGTACAGTGAAAGCTGCTGTAGAGACTTTGCGTATTAGAGGTATTTGTAAGGAAATCCTTTTTCCCAGTACAATAGCTAATTATGAAAAGCCCTTACCTAATACTAAAACTTTAGGCAGAATATTAAGAAATGCTTACCAAAACAGGATTATTGCTTATACTAAGTGTCTGGATTTAAATGATATCTTAGTTGCTCTGTCTGAAAAAAAGCCAGTAATTTTTTCTATCTACCTTTTAGGAAACTTCTATAAAGCCCGCAAAGGCTGGGTTCCACCCCGGGTCGCAGGAGAAAAAATCGGCGGCCATGCCATGGTAGCCGTCCGATATAATAAAGAGAAAAAATGGATAAAGGTGGTTCAGAGCTGGGGAAGAGGGGGACTGACCGATAATGGCTATATGTATATACCCTTCGATTGGTTTACCAGTTATGTAAAATCTGATTTTCCAATGCTTATGGAGGCATATACAGTTATTGACTATATTCCCGAGGAAGCAGAGAGAATTCCGGAGACCCTGACTGTTTTTAAAAACCAGGTTAACATTGAGTTAAACGGGAAAACAATAAATGATGTTAATGTACCGCCACTGTTGTTTAATGAGTTAGGGGTAACCCTTGTTCATACTGGTGTCATGGAAAAGCTTTTTGAATCAATTACTGGCAAAAAAGCAATTATAACCTGGGATAAGGATAATAATGTGTTAAAGATAAACATATAGCTAAAAGATAGCTATATGCTTATCTAACCTATAGTGGCTGCAGTGAAGATTATCTGCTGTATCGATAAAAATTATAAAACAGGACATATTAAAAACTGAGCACCGAAAAAATGGTTGCTCAGTTTTATTTGTGCAGTTATAAAACTTTTCATAAAGATTATTTCGATATAACGATGAGATTCCTAATAAATTGCATCTATGGGATACATCATGAAAGATAGACATTCATGGTGACACGATTTATTATATGAGCTATTGACCATCGACTATCGACCATGACCCTTGAATCAAATTATAGTTACTAGCCACTATCTTAAAATTCCTCCATAAATGGTTCATAGTAACTCTTGTCATGACCGCACAGAGGACACTTGGCAGGAGGTTCATTGCCATCAGCTATGTATCCGCACTCCCGGCACTTCCACTTGATTGATTCATCCTTTTTCAACAGGGTATCGTTTTCCAGGGAACCTAAGAGTTTGGCAAATCTATCGGCATGGTGCTTTTCTACCTGCTGGACAAGTTTAAAATAATTAGCTGCTTCAGTAAAACCCTCTTCCCGCGCGACTTTTTCAAACTTAGGGTACATATCCTCATATTCATAGGTTTCCTTGTCAATTGCAACTTTTAAGTTTTCACTACTAGAGTTGATACCGTTCAGGAGTTTAAGGATTACCTCAGCATGTTCTTTCTCGTTTCTGGCTGTCTCTTCAAAAACCTCAGCAATTTTCAGCCAGCCTTCTTTTTTAGCTACCCCTGCCCAAAAAGTATAAAAATTTCTTGCTTGGCTTTCTCCGGCAAAAGCGGCTTTTAAATTGTCTACTGTTTGTTTTGACATCTTCATACCCCCATTAAAAAAAGTTTTATATATAGTTTTTCCATTATAATGAAAAATAAACAACTTATAGATTTCGTGCAATTGTATACAATATTCTTATCTAGAACAGTTGAAATTTTACCCTATGATACATATACTTACTATAAAGAGGGTATTATATAACACAAAACAACCTCGCTATAGTAATATACAATAATACATTATATATATTTTGGATAGCTAATATTAGTTCTCTGGTATTTAAGATATTAGAATTAGGAGGTATCTTTTCATGAATGCACCTATATTAAGAGAACAAGAGCATATCGAAGTAGAACTAAATATTTCTGATGAATTAGAAAGAATTGTAGAAAAAAAGACTCCCTGCAGCATTTGGTAATCACGACCGTGTATACGGTCTTATTTTTTTTTCAGTGTCACTGTATCACATCCCAATAAATTGCCATTCATCGTGACACGTCAAGTAATTTTAGCATTCATGTGACACGATGAATGGCACTAGCCACTAAAAATAGCCATTGGTTTTACGAGTCACCAGTCACGTACTTCTATTCAAACAGCCTTCCCTCAGGCAAGGGGACATTAAAAATTATACCGAAGACGATATAAAACACCGCTGTGGCAAAGACACCTATGCTAAAGGATTGGAGCAGGCTTTTTTTGGTGCGTACTGGGTCAAATAAATAACCGTAAATCCCTAAAAATAAGGTGCTGCTTATATTAAAACCTAGGATAATAATAGTTAATACATAGCCTGCAATTCCCGCGGCAAGCATTTTTACATACCTCAGATTTTTCTTTTCTACGATAAAATTAGGGGTCATATTTAGGAGACTTTGCGCTATTAACAGGATGGAAAGTACAACAATAAAAAAAATACAAACTTTAGGAAAGATATTGCTTATATCAGGCAAGTCTTTTACTTCCAGCCAGGCAAAGAGGGAAAAAGCCAGCAGTACTAAGGCAATAACAATATTTTTATTACGCATTTGCATCAAGCCCCCCTTTGTTTAATCTATTTTTACGCCATTCTGCGATAAAAGGCCATAACGCCGATATAATTGAAAGGATAATTAAGACAATGGATATGGGACGGGTGAAAAATACTGTCCAAATATTGCCTGCGGCTCTGCCCATCAGCATAGATTGAACCAGCCCGTTTTCAGCAAAAGGTCCTAAAATCATACCCAGTACTATAGGTCCCGGGTGGAAATTCAGCCTCCGGGAAAAATAACCGATGACACCGAAAACAACCATAATTATTACA
Organism: Bacillota bacterium; assembly: GCA_049323895.1. Classification (GTDB taxonomy): domain Bacteria; phylum Bacillota; class Peptococcia; order Peptococcales; family BICA1-8; genus JBMOKT01. The sequence continues at coordinate 108,051 of JBMOKT010000002.1, forward strand.
TCCATCATATTATTCCTAATGCTGAAAGAGCCTATGACGCTCATAAAGACAATGAGGGGGGCAAGATAGTTAACAGGGATATTGATTAAGCGGGCAAAAAACTTAGAACCATAGAACCCTATAAATCCCATAATTATATTTGCTACTACCAAGGAGAGGATAAAGGTATAAGTAATTTCTCCATATTTAGTAAACAGCTCTGGTCCAGGAACCATGCCTTGCAGCATGATAGCCCCTAAGATAACCGCAGCAGGGGGAGCGCCTGGAATACCAAGGGTTAAAAGAGGCACTAAGGAACCGCCTACTTCTGCATTATTAGACGTTTCGGCGGCAGCAACACCATCAATTATCCCTGTTCCAAATTCTTCGGGTTTTTTAGACCAGCGTTGGGCTTCACTGTAGGAAACTAATGCTGCGATATTACCGCCTGCACCCGGTACAATACCAATAAAGGTGCCTATTACAGATGACCTAAAGAGAAGCATCGGCTTTCTTAATAATTCCTTCATAACCTGTAGGGGGACACCTTTTTTAGGTTTATACTCAGCTATTTTAAAGCGTTCCTTGGTGATTTTTTCTACCATTGCAAAAACCTCAGGGATACAGAAAAAGCCAATTAAAGCTACAATAAGGTCAACCCCTGCAGCAAGACCGTAATATCCAAAGGTAAAGCGGGAATCCCCCCCAACAGGCGAGAGCCCGATAGTACTTATCATTAAACCTAGGGCGCCGCCAATAAGACCTTTAAGTATGTTTTGAGACGAAAGGGTAGCAATGATAGTTAATCCAAAGATTGCCATCCAAAAATACTCAGGAGGTCCAAATTTTAAAGCAACATTTGCCAGTATGGGGGTTAATATCAAAAGGCAAAAGGCACCAAAGACTCCCCCAATACTAGACCCAAAGGCTGATGTTACAAGAGCATGTTCAGCCATTCCTTTTTTAGTGAGGGGGAAGCCGTCAAAGGTTGTAGCGATTGCCGAAGGTGTGCCGGGAGTATTAACGAGGATGGCGGAAATAGAGCCCCCATACATGGAACCGCTATAAATACCTCCCAAAGTCATCAGGGCAGGGATAGCCTCCATAGTAAAAGTAAATGGTACTAGTATTGCAAGAGCCATTGTTGCTGTTAATCCGGGAAGGCAGCCAACTAAAATGCCCAGAGTTACACCAATAGTCATAAAGATAAAATTAAAGGGTTCGAAAATATTGACCAATGCAGTGATAAATGTTTCTGCCATAACAACTCCTCCTAAGTGTAACTAAGGCTTGCACCGGAAATGTTCGGTGCAAGCCAGTAAGGTTTTATTATTTTTTAACGGCAGCAAGAATTTCCAAATATTGTTGTTTGGTTTTCTCTATATATGCCTTTGATTCTTCATGCCCCATAGCAAGGGGGACAAAGCCTTGCTCTACCATTTGCTTTTGGATTTCAGGGTCATTTGCAATTTGCATAAAAGCATCCTCAAGGGTTTTGATAACCTCGGCAGGTGTTCCAGGCGGAACGCCTACACCCCTGTCAATACTGGGCAGCATATCGAATCCCTTTTCCATAAATGTAGGAGAATCAGGGAATACCTTATAGCGTTCAGCTGAACCGAAAGCTAATACCCTAATTTTATCTTTATGCTGAACCAAGTCATTAGAGTTGGCTAAAATAGCCATATTATGTCCACCTAAAAATGCCTGGAGCGAAGGTGCCGCACCTGTGTAAGGAATATATTCTAATTTTATATCGGCATATTTCTCCAACTGAAGTCTGGCAATATCATGTCCTGACAAGGTTCCGGAACCCGCTACAGTTATTTTACCGGGGTTTTCTTTAGCATAGGCAATGAAGTCATCAATTGTCTGGAAGGGACTGTCCTTTAATACTGCCAAGCCCACAGGAGTTGCCTGGAAAAGTGCAACTGGGTTGATATCTTCAGTTTTATAACCTGCATCACTCCGTTGGGCCGGTTGGAGAATAATATGGGGAATGTTAATTCCTGTCATGTAATAGCCATCTGGTTTAGCCCTTGTCAGTTCCGTCCATCCTAAGGCACCACCGGCACCAGGTTTATACTCAATTAGCACCTTCTGACCAAGGATTTTTTCCAGATGTGGCTGCTGCCTTCTGGCTTCAATATCTGATTGCCCCCCCGCATCAAAGGGGATTACGTATGTAATGGAATTTGTAGGATATTTGGGTTCTTCCTTCTTAGGGTCCTCTTTGGCTTCCTCTTTTTTGGCTCCTCCGCAGCCAGCAATTAAACTTGTTGCTAAAATTAACACAATTAAGATGACAAACCATTTTTTCCTCATTTTTTTTCCTCCCCTGTATATAGGCTCACGCCCTTAAACATTATACATATTTAGGTATTCTTTACAAATAATGTAATTCCTCCAGGTAGAGACAAATTATTTCAGGTAAAAATACGGCAGCTTTCGACAAAGAAATACTTCATATTTTAATTAGAAAAAAACACGGCTTACGCCGAGCCTCTGGCGACTGCGGTAGCCGATGTTGCACTTATGCTTATTAGCATGTAAAAGTTATACTTTCTAAATAAGCAAAAAAAAACTAGTGAGAATTATCTTATCACTAGTTATCTAAAATATCTTTTTCTACACTATTTAAATGAAACTCCATGGCTTTGCGGGCCTGTAGAGGATCGCGCAATTGCAATGCTTCGGCAATATAATAATGTTCCTCTAAGGACTTCATATTTCTGCCTATTTTTGCTGATTGCACCCGGGCATCTATAAGCAAGTCAAAAAGTGAGGGCATTAGTTTCTCTAGGGCATAATTATGGGAAGCTTTCATTATCATGTTATGGAAACTACAATCACTTTCAGCTAAAATATTGCAAATATTATCGGTTTTGGCAACCTGGTCTCGGGTTTGGATTATTAAATTTTTTATATTTTCCAATTCATCATCACTGGCTCTAAGACAAGCCCATTCCACGGCCTGAGTTTCCAAAACAATCCTTACCGAATAAAGGTCTCGCAGCTTACCTTTATCAATACTTAGGGTAGCTAGATACTGCTTAATAAAGAAATCGGTAGTATTATATGCGACAAAGACCCCTTGTCCATGTTTAATCTCTACTACACCCGTTGCCTCTAATGATTTCAATGCTTCCCGTAAACTATTGCGGCTCACGCCCATAATTCCTGCTAAGTCACGCTCTCCCGGCAATTTATCACCAGGTCTTAATTTGCCTTTTGTAATAGATTCTTTAATTTCCCGCATGATTTTTTCCGAAACATTGTGCGTTTTTTCTTTAACCTGATTAAAAAGAGGGGGCATAATTTTTATCACCTAACTTTATGCAAAAAGAATCTCTGCAAATGCTCCAAATAGTACCTTAAACTTATTTATTCTGTATATAGCTAGAAAATCCTGCAACATGAAATAAGTATGTTGAGAAAATCACTATTTTCGGAATAATAAGGCACTATCATCAGATAGTGCCTGTTGTTAGGAGGCTATTTCATTAGATTGGGAATAAGCATAACCACATCCGGCATATAGGTTAAGAGTAATGCACCGATAATTAGTGTTAATAAAAATGGCATGACATCAGGAACTAAATCTTGCAGTTTTAAACCTGTTATTCTGCTGGCAACAAATAAGTTCAGGGAAACAGGAGGTGTGATCTGTCCAATGGATAAAACCATGGTCATTATTACACCATAAAAGGCTACATTTATGCCTAGTTTATTGATAACAGGAATAAGAATAGGTGCTAGAATCAGTATGGCGGGACCCTGATTCATGAACATACCGATAACCAGGAATATTAGGTTTAGTACAAACAAAATAATTATCGGGTTATCGGAAAGGGTAAGGATTTGCTGGGTTACCTTTTGGGGGACACCCTGATTGGTTAAAATCCAGCCAAACAAAGTTGCGGCACCCACTACCAACATGATAGTGGCTGTATTTTCTGCCACATCATAGGCAATAGTAAGTAATTTTTTGAAAGTAATTTCTTTATACCAAAACATGCCTATTAATAGGGCATAAACGCTGGCTACAACCCCCGATTCAGTGGGAGTAAAAATACCTCCATAGATACCGCCTAAAATTATAAAAGGAACTAGAAGGGCAAGAAAAGAATCTTTAAGAGCAGATAGAAATTCTTGGAAACTTTCTCTCTGCTCAGCCCGATAGCCTCTTTTTTTAGAGATAACATAAGTTGTAACCATAAGCAGCAGTCCTAAAATAACACCCGGCATTATTCCACCCATAAATAATTCTATGATGGAGACGTTAGCCACTACACCGTATAAAACAAGGGGAATGCTGGGAGGAATTAATACACCCAAAATTCCCGCAGATGCACATAATGCTCCGGAAAATCTTGGGTCATAGTTTCTTTTGGTCATTTCCGGGATAGTAATGCCGCCGACGGCAGCAGTTGTAGCAGGTGCTGACCCGGTTAAGGCCCCGAAAAACATAGATGCTACAACGGAAACCATGCCTAATCCTCCGGAAATATGGCCAACTAAAACATTAGCTAATCTCACTAGTCTTTTACCCATACCACCATGCTGCATGATAGTACCTGCGAGAATAAAGAAGGGGATAGCCAAAAGGGTATATTGGTCAATTCCTGTGTACATTTTTTGACCAATTAACAGCAGAGGGATATTACTGACATACAATCCTCCTGCTACACCAAGAATAAGAGCAACTGCAATGGGAACTCCAATTGCCATGGTACCAATAAAGATAGATAACAGGACGGGTAACATTAATTGGCCTCCTTTCTAATGAGGTTAAGCATGTCCTCCAGGATAAAGAATGCCATTAAGGCACCACCTACGGGAATAGCTAAGTAAGGATAGCCCATAGGGATACCCAAAGCATCGGAAGTCTGCTCCATATTCATGGTAGTAAGGAATATCCCTTGTTTAATTAAAAGCAGGCAAAATCCAAAGAAGATTGCTAAGGCAAGTAAATTAACAAACTTTTGCATTTTTTGGGGAAAAAAATTCACTAGAAGGTCCATTGCTATATGGTTTTTTGTTCTTATAGCCGCCGCACTGCCTAGAAAGGTCAACCAGACAAACATAAACCTGGCAACCTCTTCAGTCCAGATAAGGGGATATGCAAAAACATATCTGAATATTACCTGCAGGAAAGCCGATACGGTCATAACTGTGATTACAATAAGGGTTAAAATTTTCACAAAATAGAAAAGTTTATCAGAAAGAGCTTTCACACTAACCCTCCTATAAGATATTTAGTAGGATAGATGGAGAAGTAAGTGGTGTAATTATTACACCACTTACTATGTTTTGCTACTTACATGTTTTTAGCTTTTTCTAGAAGGTCTTTGCCAATTTTATCAGCATACTTATCCCAAATGTGGATGGTAGCTTCTTTGAATTTATCTAATTCAGCTACATCATTTACTTCAACACCAAATTCCTTCATTTGTTTTACCAGGTTGGTGGTATCATCCCTGGAAGCTTGACGTTGGAATTTCATAGCCTCTGTGGCAGCTTCTTGGATAGCTTTTTGAATTTCAGGGGAATAGCCATCGAATTTCGCTTTATTCATAATGAAAACTACAGGTACATACATATGACGGGTATTTGAGAAATACTTTTGTCCTGCTTCATAAAACTTGTTAGAAATAAAATGGGCTTCTGTAGCTTCTGCACCATCAACTGCACCCTGGGAAAGAGCTGTATATAATTCGCCCCAGTCTGTACTCATTGGTAAGGCTTTTAAAGCTGAGAAAGTGTCTGTGTAGGCTGCACTTGGATAAACCCTTAACTTTAAGCCCTCAATATCTTTTAAAGTATTGATAGGTCTGAATTTGTTGAAAGCATTACGGAAACCGTTTTCACCAAATTCTAAAAGTTTAAAACCTTTTTCTTCGGAAAGTTTTTTGATTTGTTGTCCAATTTCCCCATCCATAATCTTATCGGCTTGTTCATAGGTAGTAATTAAATAGGGCATATCGAAAATTAATGCCTGGTCAACCCATCTTGCTAAGTCGGGGCTGCCAACTAATTCCATGTCACCTGTACCCATTTTAACAGCTTCAACTCTGTCTCTTGTACCACCTAAAACACCACTGGCAAAAATCTCTACTTCAACTTGACCGTTACTTTTTTGGGCTACTAATTCTTTGAACTTAAGTAAACCTTTTTGGAAGTGGTGGGACTCAGGCATTGCGTGGCCAACTTTTAAGACAATTTTCTCTTGTTTTGGTTGTTCAGCAGCCGGCTTTTCACCTGTATTGGTTTTAGCTCCACCACAACCCACCACAGCTAAAGCTAAAATTAAAATAATTGCTAATAGACTTAATTTACGCATTTAAAATATCCTCCCTTATGTTGTATTTTGAGCAAAGGTCTTTTAACAGTTGAATAGTACTTTCTTTTAAGTTCACCCCCTCAGTTTGTGCTTTGGAATTTCTTCTATATTCAATTTCACCAGGAACAAATATCTCATTTACGCCCTCTGCCTTAGGACTTTCTTTTACCATTTTTACCAGGTCATGCAGCCTGGAGTCAAATTCTTTCCTGTCCATAAAACTTTCTATATTTATTGCCATTATTATGTGTCCAAATCCCAGGGGCTTTGAATAATCAGGTGGAACAAAAGAACCTAAATTAACTCCATATTGGGCACCAGTAAGTACACCGGATAATACTTCCACAAGAAAAGCCATTCCATATCCTTTATGTTGGGCCATAGGTAAAACAGCTCCCAATAATGCTTCTTTAGCATTAGTAGTAATCTGCCCCTTATCATTAACAGCCCAGCCTTCAGGTATGGGTTTGCCTTCCCGGTCAGCAAGTATAATATTGCCACGGGCTGTTACGCTGAGGGCAGTATCAAAGATAATCGGCGGTTCATAGGGTATGGCAACACTAAAGGGGTTATTTCCCAAAACAGGGGAACGCCCGCCAAAAGGAGCCATAATGGGGCTGGTGTTTGTACAGGCAAAACCAATTAAACCCTGTTTCTGGATGTAATTAGTTACATATGCCAGGGCACCTAAATGGTTGCTGTTGCGGATGCTTGCAAAACCTATACCTGTTATACGGGCTTTTTCAATAATCATATCCATCGCCTTTTTAGAGGCAACAATTCCCATTCCGTCATCAGCATCAAGGAGTACAGTGGAGGGGGTTTCGTTAAGAATTTTTAAATCAGGGGTTTTATTTAATGCATTATTTTCTGCTCTTTCAATATATAGGTTTAAACGGGCTAAACCATGGGTGCTTACGCCGTTTAAATCTGCTTGAATAAGTGAATCAGCAATAATCTCTGCATCTTCCTCGGGAAACCCTGCCTTTTTAATAATTTCAATAGTTAGATTCGTTAAATCTTGCACAGGTATCATTTGTATCACCTTTCCTCTAAAAATAATTACTAAATGTCGCAAATTGCCGAATGCGTGTCAGGACCTTGGAGGTCCTATCAGTTTAGTTATTATTATTCTGTATATCTTGGAGATTTCCTGCCGATATAAAAAATGTTTTACAAAACTTATAATTAACTATTTGTACATATTTTTGACTATTCTGTGTTTTGCTTCCCTAGTTATCCCCTGAATATGTTTTAAATAAAATAAAGACCACTGGAAAAATACCAGTGGCCTTTGTTGTATTTAGCAATTAGATACTTAAACCTACTCTGTGGATGGCAAAACCGGTTCTTTCTAACAAGATTTCGGCTTTGGTAAGTTTACCGTTTAATGTGTCAACAACTTCTTTGTAGATTACATCTCCAGCTTCTTCTAAGCTTAATGTACCAGCTAAAATACCGGATAAATCAAGGTCAACGGTATCGTTCATACGTTTCCAGGAGTTAATGTTACCAGTAATTTTAATTGTAGGCATAATGGGGTGGGCTATAGTATGTCCACCACCGGTAGAGAATACTAACAACTGGGATCCGGCAGCTGCAATACCAGTGATAGATTCAGCACCATGACCTGGAGTGTTCATCATGTATACTCCAGGTGCTTTGCCAGGAATACGAGCATAGCCGATTACGTCTTGGATAGGTGCGGAACCACTCTTCTTAGCTCCACCTAAGGATTTTTCTTCAATTGTACTGATACCACCGGCAATGTTGTCGCCAGTTGGCTGTGAACCGCGGATGTCTTCACCTGTTGCAAAAATTCTTTGTTCGTAAGCAGCTATTTCAGAATCAATCTTGTTAGCTACTTCTTCACTAACCGCTTTTGCCTTTAACCAAGGCTCAGCTCCCATTAATTCGGGGAATTCAGCTAAAATGGAACGGCCGCCTTCTTTAACTATTCTGTCGGAACAGAAGCCTAATGCTGGGTTGGAAGCAATACCTGATGTTGTATCAGAAGTACCACAGTTTAAACCAAAGAGGAAATCGCTGATGTCAGCTTCTTCTCTTTGATATGTGGAAAGTTCTCTAGTCATGTACATTGCTTTTCTGGTAGCATCAGCTGTTGCATCGATAGCACCGCCAATGTCTCTAATATTTACAGTTTCAATTAACTTACCGCTTTTTGAAATCTCATGTGCCATATCATCAATATTACATAAGTCTTCACGGAAATGGTCAACTATTACAACGCCACCAACGTTGGGGTTGTTAGCCATACCGCAAAGTACATCAAAAGTCATTTTTAAGTCGGATTTTGTTTGGCAGCGACCTAAGTGGTGAGTAATAGGAATCGCACCATAGATTGTATTAGCAACTCTTTCAACAGTACTGTTGGCATAAACAGTAGCGGAAAGAACTAAAGTGTAGTTACGGCAGCCAACCTGTCCGTCGGGACGACGGTATCCATACCATTTACCCATTAAAATGCACTTCCTTTCTTATCAGCGTGAAGGTCGCCACGACCCCGAACTGGTTCAATGTTGTGAATGTGAACGTGTTCCCCTACCTCAATATCAACCATAGCATCACCGATGCTTAAGCCGTATTTCCAGATAGTTTCACCTTTCTTGATTGGTCTGATAGCCACCTTGTGACCATGGGGGATATCAGCGGATACAGTTACTTGCTGTTCTTGACCATCGAATTGTACTGGGATAGTCATTCCTTTTTTGATGTCGTTGGAGAGAATTGTAGCAACATTATCTTTTACCTCATCAACAACATAGGCAACTCTTACTGCCATTTTAAATTACCTCCTTTTAATATTAATATATCTTTACCTGACCTCTTGGTAAGAGGTCGGTGGTATGACCACTCAAAAGATATATTCTTCTTTCTTATAAAATTTCCTGCTTTATTAAAAAATATTTTTATTTTTTTTGTACTAAAAAAGTTTTTTTATTGTTGACTTGGCAGGGGGTAATTTTGTATACTTAATCCAAGGCTGTTGCATAATAACAAAATATTAAACAACTGTTATATAATAAATTTTTTTGGAAGTGTGCCTAGGGTTCCACCCAAAGGAGGTCGGAGGTAAGAAGTCAGAGGTCGGAAAACCTCTGGATTGCTCACCTTTAGATACTTGGGGATTGTGACCGAGCGGTACAGCTGGATAATTAGGGTGAAGCCTGATTGCTAGTGGCTAGTGGCTAGTGGCTGGTGGCTGGTAATAACAGTGTTAAAGTGTTTACCTAAGTTATTTTAAGTTTTGCTGTAGACACTGTAGATACTGTAGTTACTGTAGCCACTGAATCGGAGATTCATTTCCAGTACACCGTGGGAATAAAATACCCGGCGGCAAGTTCCAACCAGGGGCTTGCTGTCTTTTTAATTTCTAAGCTAGATATTTAGTAAAGTTTTAGTTTCACAAAATATTTTTAAAATGGGGTGATCGGTGTGGGTACTTTAAAGTCCCACCCATTAGTGGTGGTGATAGCTCCCAAAAACCAGGTATATCAAGAAATGGGATACCTATTTTTGGGTAGCATTGCAGAGCTGGCATTCTAACCTTTCAAAAAAAATTGGAGGTGCTTTATGTTAGGTGCTGAGCTCTTGTTAAAAAGTCTTGAAGAAAATGGTGTTGAACTCGTCTTTGGTATTCCTGGTGGTTCCGTTATTCCCCTTTATGATGTACTAAAAAATAGCAATATTAAACATGTCCTTACCCGTCATGAACAAGGTGCTGTTCATGCAGCAGATGGCTATGCCAGGACAACTGGTAAGGTGGGTGTTTGCTTTGCAACTTCCGGTCCGGGGGCAACAAATCTCTTAACGGGATTAGCAACTGCCCAAATGGATTCATCCCCCGTAGTAGCTGTCTGCGGTCAGGTTGCATCTGGTTTTTTAGGCAAAGATAGCTTTCAGGAAGCTGATATGATTGGTTTGAGCCTGCCTGTAACCAAACATAGTTTTATGATTAAAGACGCACATGATATTCCACATATTGTTAAAGAGGCTTTTTTTATTGCCAAGGAAGGAAGACCTGGTCCTGTACTTATCGATGTGCCTAAGGATGTTTTTACCCAAAAAATTAACGGTAGCCTTAAGCCACCAGAGGTCCGGAATCATATCTTGGAAAAACTAAGGAAGCCGGAGTTAAACATAACAGAGGTTGAAAAGGTTGCGGATGTGCTGCGCAAAGCCAAACGACCCCTTATCCTTGCGGGTGGAGGCGTCAATATGTCAGCAGGCAGCGAACAGCTATTACAGCAATTTGCCAGGGTAAATGAAATCCCTGTTGCAGTTACTCTAATGGGTAAAGGTGTATTCCCCGGGGATCATCCTTTATTCTTAGGTATGGTAGGAATGCATGGTACTATGCAGGCAAACTGGGCGATTCAGAATTGTGACTGTTTACTTGCTGTTGGGGTGCGTTTTGATGACAGGGTAACAGGTAAGCTTGAGGAATTTGCGCCCCTAGCTAAAATAATTCATGTGGATCTTGATCAAGCAGAAATCAATAAGAACTGTGTTGTTGATTTCTCAATAGTAGGAGACTGTGGTGATTTTCTAAGTTATCTCTGTCAGAAATTGTGGGCTGCCAAAAACAATAAAGATTGGATAAACATGATTAATTTAAAAAAGGATAATATAAAAGCAAACCCATCCAGTCAACATCCTCAGGCTATCCTGGAACAGTTAAATTCTTTGATTGATGAAGATACTATTGTAGTGACTGATGTTGGTCAGCATCAAATGTGGTCAGCATTATATGTCCATCCCCGCAGAACCAGAAGTTTTATTACTTCCGGCGGTTTAGGCACTATGGGCTTTGGTCTGCCGGCTGCAATCGGTGCCCAGTTGGCAAATAGGGATAAAAAGGTAGTACTAATAACGGGAGACGGAAGCTTGCAGATGAATATCCAAGAATTAGCGGTAATCAAGCAATGGCAGCTGCCTATTAAGATTTTTATTATTAACAATGGTTCTCTCGGAATGGTCAGGCAGTGGCAGGAATTATTCTTTAATGAAAACTACGCTGAGGTTAACCTGGATGTGAGTCCTGATTGGGAAATATTAGCCCAGGCTTATGGATTAAGGGGATTAACCTTAAGGGGACCTGAAGACCGGGAAAGAACTTTGAAGACTATATTAGCCGGTAAAGAGTCTTGCTTGGTAGATGTAAAGGTTGATCCAGGGGCAAATGTATTTCCCATGGTACCGGCAGGATGCGGTTTAGACCATATTTGGGGGAGTTGGAAAAATGAGGCACACGTTAGCAGTCTTGGTTGAAAATCATCCAGGTGTACTTTCTAGGGTATCCGGTCTCTTCTCCCGGCGGGGTTATAATATTGGAAGCCTGGTAGTAAGTGAAACCGATGATAGTTCCATTTCCCGCATGACTATTGTTGTGGACGGGGATGAAAGGATAATTGAACAGGTAACTAAGCAGTTAAATAAGCTGATAGATGTCATAAAGGTTAATGATATAACCCATGAAGATACGGTCAGCAGACAGTTATTACTGGTAAGGGTAGCAGCAGATAACTCAGCCAAAGGGGAAATAGCCCAATTAATGGATATTTTTAGGGCTAAAATTGTAGATATAGGGAAAAAATCAGTAATTGTTGAGGCCACAGGGGATGAAGATAAAATCCAGGCCATAATTAGGTCGCTGCAGCCCTTTGGTATTCAGGAAATTGTCAAAACCGGCACTGTTGCTATGGTAAGAGGAAGCAAATGACGTTGCTTAGGGGCAGCTTTTTGGTCCCGTGGGCGAGTGAGCGCGTGGGCGCGAAGGCTTCTTAGTGCTTAGTGCTTAGTGCTTAGTGCCCAGTGACTAGTGTTTTATGAGTGAAACAGTGGAAAAGTATATAAAATAATGCAGTGAAACAGCAAATATTTGTAAAAATTAACAGTGGTCAGTGTGGTGGACAAAGACGCGCTCACGCGCCAACGTCTCCACGCGCCCACGTATACAGGAGGAGTTATTCAATGGCGAAGATGTACTATGATAAGGATGCAAGTTTGGAATTATTACAGGGTAAAAAGATAGCTGTCTTAGGCTATGGAAGTCAGGGGCATGCCCAAGCTCAAAATCTGCAGGATAGCGGAATCCAAGTAGTAGTTGGCTTAAGAGAAGGAAGTGCTACCTTTAACAAAGTTTCGGAAGACGGCCTAAAGGCAGCCTCCATTGAAGAAGCTTGTAAAGAAGCAGATATCATTCATATTTTAGTTCCAGATGAACACCAGAAAAATATATATGAAAAATATATTAAGCCTAATCTAACGGCAGGTAAGGCTTTAAGTTTTTCTCATGGTTTCAACATCCATTATGGACAAATAGTTCCACCTGCTGATGTGGACGTGTTTATGGTAGCTCCTAAAAGCCCCGGTCATGTTTTTAGAAGATTAGTAAAAGAGGGGCAGGGGGTTCCTGGTTTGGTAGCTGTATATCAGGATGCCACAGGTCAGTGCTGGGATAAGGCTATGGCTTTTGCCAAGGCTATCGGCTGCACCCGAGCAGGAGTTTTAGAAACCACCTTTAAGGAAGAAACAGAAACCGACCTTTTCGGTGAACAATCCGTTCTTTGCGGCGGCATGACCGAACTGGTAAGGGCCGGCTTTGATACACTTGTCGAAGCAGGTTATCAGCCTGAAATAGCGTACTTCGAATGTCTGCATGAATTGAAGCTGATTGTTGACCTAATGTATGAAGGCGGTATAGGCTGGATGAGATATTCCATCAGTGATACAGCAGAATTTGGTGATTTGGTTTCCGGCAGACGGGTTATTAATGATGACGTAAGGAAAGAGATGAAAAAGATTTTGAATGAAGTGCAATCAGGTCATTTTGCCAAAGAGTGGTTATTAGAGAACCAAGTAGGCAGACCTAGATATACAGCTCTAAAAAGAAAAGGGGAAGACCATTTAATTGAGACTGTTGGTAAAGAATTACGGGCACACATGCCCTGGTTGAAGAAATAAGGGGTTGATTCATATGGAGTTAAATGGGGCACAGATTTTAGTAAAAGCTTTGGAAAACCAGGGTGTTGAATTGATTTTTGGATATCCAGGCGGAGCTGTGTTGGAAATATTTGACGCCTTAATGGAAAGCCCCATTAAACAAGTTCTGGTGAGGCATGAGCAAGGGGGAACCCATGCGGCAAGCGGTTATGCCCGGGCTTCAGGCAAAGCCGGGGTGTGTATTGCAACCTCGGGGCCTGGTGCAACCAACTTGGTGACGGGTATAGCAACAGCCTATATGGATTCCATTCCTCTGGTTATAATTACCGGACAAGTTGCCAGATCTATGGTTGGAACCGATGCTTTTCAAGAGGTGGATATTACCGGTATTACTTCTCCTATTACCAAACATAATTACCTGGTGCAGAATATTGGGGACTTACCGAAAATTACTGCAGAAGCATTTCATATTGCCCAAAGCGGCAGACCAGGACCTGTTTTAATAGACATTCCCCGGGATGTTGCCATGGCTTCTTGCACATACAAACCTTTAGAAAAGGTAGAATTGCGCAGCTATAAACCAAATCTAAAAGGACATCCCACCATGATCAAAAATGCTGTTAAGACCTTCATGGAGGCTAAAAATCCCGTAGTCTGCATAGGCGGGGGTGTTATTAGCTCCGATAGTGGTTCTTTAGTCAAACAATTGGTGGAGCTTACAGGGGCTAAGGCAGTGGCAACTTTAATGGGTTTGGGTGCATTCTCAGGCACATCACCAGCCTTTTTGGGGATGCTGGGAACCTACGGAAATAAGGCGGCCAATCTAGCAGTACAGGAATCAGACTGCTTTTTGGCTTTAGGTATGCGTTTTGATGATCGGGTAGTTGGTAATCCGCAGCGCTTTGCACCTAAGGCTAAAGTTATTCACATCGATATAGACCCTTCAGAAATATGTAAAAATGTTCCTGTTGATATTCCTATTGTTGGAGATTTAAATCAGGTTCTGGGGGAAATGCTGGAAGTCATTAAAAAAACGGACAAAGTTAAAGAAAATGCAGAGTATCCGAATAAGGACATAATTGTTAATCCAGGATTAAATGTTCCTTGGGTTCTAAGAAAACTGCAGAGTATAGTGCCGGAGGATACTATAATTACTACAGATGTAGGGCAGCACCAAATGTGGACCGCCCAGCACTATAATTTTACCCATCCCAGGTCTTTTATTTCCTCAGGCGGTCTAGGCACTATGGGTTATGGAATACCGGCCGCATTAGGGGCTCAGTTGGCGTTCCCTCAAAAACAGGTGTGGGTTATTACTGGTGACGGAAGTTTTCAGATGGGGATGCCTGAATTAGGGACCATAGCAGAACTGGATCTTCCCATAAAAATACTGATTTTTAATAACAGTGGATTGGGAATGGTAAGACAGCTTCAGCATTTTTATTGCGGTCAGCGGTATACCTTTGTTGATTTTAATAAAACTCCTGACTTTATGCTTTTGGCCAAAGCCTATGGAGCAGAAGGGTTAAAAATTGCTGACGGTAATGATGTAGCCAGAGTTCTACAGGAAGCCGCTTTTAATAACAAGTTTACCGTTATAGAATGCCCCCTGCCTCCTGAAGAACTTGTTTATCCCATAGTTTTAGCTGGAAATGGTTTAGAGGAAATGGAAGATAATTTTCCTGTTGACAGTTGATTAACACTTGTTTATAATACAGATTAAAACTAACCTGTGTTATATAATTGAAATTGAGCATGTCAACTTCAGGTTAAGGAAAAACATTTTAATATAGAATAAAGACTGTGAGAGGGATCAGTAAGCTGGAGTATTTTACAGAGAACTGCCGGTTGGTGCAAGGCAGTAGATATTAAGGCTGAAACTCACCCTGGAGTTGCCAACCGAAATCCTAAGGGAAAGTAGATTTGGACGGAATGCCTACCGTGAAAAAGGATAGGGTATGTTAGTGCCCGAAAGAGGTGGATATGAAGGCAGCTTTTTTGTCTTTGTGTCAATTAGAGTGGTACCGCGGAAGTGTAACCTTCCGTCTCTATTTTAGAGACGGAAGGTTTTTTATTTGGGATTTGTAAAAAAAGGAGGACGAAAAATGCAAAATATTTTTATTTTTGATACCACATTAAGAGACGGTGAGCAATCACCAGGAGTTAGCCTTAATGTTAAAGAGAAGATTGCTATTGCAAAACAGCTTGCAAAGTTAGGCGTAGATTGCGTTGAAGCGGGCTTTCCCATAGCTTCGCCCGGTGATTTTGAGGCTGTCAAGGCAGTTGCCCAATCGGTGGAAGGACCTATCATAGCAGGTTTGGCCAGAACAAATGAAGCTGATATCAAGCGGGCCTGGGAAGCGCTAAAGGATGCTAAAAGACCAAGAATCCATACTTTTATTGCTACTTCGCCTATTCATATGAAGCATAAGCTGAAGAAAACTCCCGATGAGGTCCTTAAAAGTGCTGTTGAAGCAGTACAGATGGCCAAGGTATTTACAGATGACGTCGAATTTTCCGCGGAAGATGCCTTCCGCAGCGAGTTGAGTTTTCTCTGTGAATTGTTTGAAGCAGTAATCAAGGCAGGGGCTAAAACGGTGAATGTTCCTGACACAGTAGGCTATGCTACCCCTTGGGAATTTGGTGAGTTTATCAAAGCTATCAAGGATAGGGTGCCTAATATAAATCAAGCTGCCATTAGTGTCCACTGTCATAATGATTTGGGAATGGCTGTTGCCAATTCTCTTGCCGCTATTAAAAATGGTGCAACCCAGGCAGAAGTAGCCGTCAACGGCATAGGGGAAAGGGCTGGAAATGCCTCCTTAGAAGAACTGGTAATGGCATTATATACCCGTCGGGCCTTTCTAAATGCAGACACCAATATCAACAAGGAAGAGATTTACAGAACCAGCAAATTAGTCAGTACTCTGACGGGAATGGTTATTCAACCTAATAAAGCTGTTGTGGGCAAGAATGCTTTTATTCATGAATCGGGCATACACCAGGATGGAGTTATCAAGGAACGAGAAACATATGAAATTATGAATCCTGCTATGATTGGTATAACAGGGACTAACATTTATCTGGGTAAACATTCTGGGCGCCATGCTTTTAAGCTGCACCTGCAAAACCTGGGCTATGATTTAGAGGGAGAAATACTGAACAAGACCTTTGAAAAATTTAAGGAGTTGTGCGACCGCAAGAAAAATGTTCTGGATGAGGATATTATTGCCCTTATTGATACCGAAGCATTGAAAGGGCCTGAGACATACCAGTTCTCCTATATCAACGTATCTTCCGGCACCAATATTGTCTCTACAGCAACCATCGGGGTTATTGTTAACGGCAAGCTGGAGGAAAGGGCGAGTATTGGCAAAGGACCTGTTGAAGCCACATATGCCGCCATAAACAGCATAGTTGATCAGGAGTTTATCTTGGAAGACTACTCTATTAGTTCAGTAACTTCAGGGCGGGATGCTCAGGGTGAAGTCGTGGTCAGGGTGGGCTACCAGGATAGGTCCTTTACCGGCCGCGGAATAAGTGTGGATGTAATCGAATCCAGTGCCAGAGCCTATTTGAATGCAATCAACAGGGCTATTAATATGACCAAAATTTATGAAGAGAGCAATAAAGCAGAGGGGATGTGAAGATAATGGGGATGACAATAACTGAAAAAATACTTGCTGCCCATGCCGGTATGGAGAAGGTGAGGGCGGGGGAACTAATTAATGCCAAGGTAGATGTGGTACTTAGTAATGATATTACGGGGCCGGTAGCCATTACCGAATTTAACAAACTGGGCGCTAAAAAAGTCTTCGACCGCCATAAAGTTGTGATGATTCCAGACCATTTTTCTCCAGCCAAGGATATCAAATCCGCTGAACAATGTAAGGCAATCAGGGATTTTGCCAGGGAACAGGAGCTTACCCATTATTATGAGGTTGGGAAAATGGGTATAGAACACTGCCTGCTTCCCGAGTTGGGGATTGTAGCGCCCGGGGATTTAGTTATCGGCGCTGATTCCCACACTTGCACCTATGGTGCATTAGGGGCCTTTGCTACAGGGGTAGGGAGCACCGATGTGGCCGCTGCCATGGCTACTGGAGAAGTATGGCTGAGAGTTCCTGAATCCATCAAAGTAACCTTGAAAGGCAAGCCAAGTAGTCCTTGGGTTGTGGGAAAAGACGTAATTTTAGCCTTAATTGGTAAAATTGGAGTCGATGGCGCCCGCTATGAAGCTTTAGAGTTTACCGGCGACGGTTTAGAGCATTTATCAATGGACAGCAGATTTAGTATTGCGAATATGGCTATTGAAGCAGGAGCTAAAAATGGAATAATGGCTTATGATGAGGCAACCAGAGACTATGTACGGGGGCGGGTAAACAAACCTTTTATGTATTACCAAAGTGACCCTGATGCCAGCTACAAAAGGGAAATAATAATTGATTTAGCAACATTAAAACCTCAGGTCGCATTTCCCCATCTGCCTTCCAATACCAAGGCAATAGACATGGTTAGTGATGTAAGTATTGACCAGGTAGTAATAGGTTCATGTACCAATGGGCGATTAGAAGACATGCGTACTGCTGCCAATATTTTAAAAGGCAAAAAGGTTCATCCATATTTGCGATTAATAGTAATTCCGGGAACGCAGGCAATTTATCAACAGTGTATCAAAGAGGGAATTGTGGATGTTATTATTGAAGCTGGCGGAGTATTCAGCACTCCCACCTGCGGTCCCTGCCTTGGCGGCTATATGGGCATCCTGGCTAAGGGTGAAAGGGCTCTTGCTACCACCAATAGAAATTTTGTTGGTAGAATGGGACATCCGGAAAGCGAAATTTATTTAGCAAATCCAGCCATAGCAGCTGCATCTGCTATTACAGGTAAAATTTCTGCTCCAGAGGAGGTAATATAGATGACTAAGTATGTTGGCAAGGTTTGGCGAGTAGGAGATGATATCGATACCGATTTAATTATTGCAGCCCGGTATCTTAATGATGCCAGTGAGGAAAATTTAAAGCAGCACTGCTTGGAGGATGTTATACCAGGCTTCATTGGCAAAATACAAAAGGGTGATATTTTAGTTGCCGGCAAGAATTTCGGATGTGGAAGCTCTAGAGAGCACGCTCCAGTGGCCATTAAAGCAGCCGGTATCAGTTGTGTAGTTGCACAAAGCTTTGCCAGGATTTTTTACCGTAACGCTATCAACATTGGTTTGCCCATCATTACCAGCGAAGAGGCTGTGTGGGGTATTTCCACCGGTGATACCATTGAAGTTGACGTAAGCCAAGGATATATCTACAATAAGGCCTCGGGGATGGAATATGAAACTGAAACATTTCCCCCTTTTATTCAAGAAATAATAAAAGCGGGTAATCTTTTAAACTATGTTAAGAATAGGGTGAAATTTAATGACTAAGATAGCTGTACTGGCCGGTGACGGTATCGGTCCTGAAATAATCAACGGAGCAATTATTATTTTAAATAAGGTTATTGCAAAATTTGGTCTTAATCTTGAATTTAGTGAAGGACTTTTTGGGGGTTGTGGTTATGATGCCCAAGGACAGCCTTTTCCTGACTCAACCAAAAAATTAGTAGCTGAATGTGATGCCGTCTTTCTTGGTGCAGTTGGCGGACCTCAATGGGATAATATAGAGAGAAAAATGAGACCCGAGGCTGCTCTTTTGGAATTGCGCAAAACATTAGGTCTGTACTGCAATCTAAGACCTGTTAAGTACTATCCTGCCTTAAAAAATAAGGTGGTCTGGAAGGAAGGCTATCTAGAAGGTGTCGATATTGTAGTATTAAGGGAACTAACAGGGGGAGCATACTTCGGTGAAAAAGGAAGAACCCGGCAGGGTGCTTTTGATACTATCACCTATACCCAGGAAGAAATATCCAGAATAGTAAAAGAAGGTTTCGAAATAGCTAATAAACGAAAGAAAATCTTGCACTCTGTAGATAAAGCAAATGTTTTGGAGACCTCCCGTCTGTGGAGGGAAATAGTAAACGAAACTGCTCAAAGCTATCCTCAGGTTAAGGTAAAGCACCTTTATGTTGACAACGCTGCATTGCAGTTAGTTATTAATCCCGGTCAGTTTGATGTTATAGTAACAGAAAATATGTTTGGCGATATCTTAAGTGACCAGGCTGCCTCCATCGCAGGCTCTTTAGGAATGCTGCCATCGGCCAGCCTTGGCGGAAAGATTAACCTCTATGAGCCCTCCCACGGCTCAGCACCTGATATAGCAGGGCAGAATAAAGCTAATCCTGTAGCCACCATCCTCTCTGCCGCCATGCTTTTGCGTTTCACTTGCGGGCACGAAAAAGGGGCAGCAGCCATAGAACAGGCTGTTGAAAAAACAATGGCAGAAGGCTATCGGACCATTGATATTGCTGATAAGGATAGCAAGGTAGTAGGTACAAAAGAAATGGCGGAGTTGATAGCAAAAGAGATATAAATGACAAAGAAACCGGCATGGTGATGTCGGTTTCTTTGTCGCTAATGGCTAATAGTCGATAGCTTAGGGACAAGGGGACAGGTGCGAGACCACTGAAAAAGTCACATTTTTTAGCAGTTTTCCCCGGGCGATTAGGAGTCTTTCTGTTCGCCCTAAACAATATAGTAAAAAGGTTTAATTTAAATGAAATTTTAGAGGATAGTATTGCTGCTATCCTCTTTAAGTTAACAGCTAATGCAGTTAACTTTGCTTGTGTTGACATACTTCTTAGACCGTACCCGCGGGCACGATCTAATCCATGGA
>JBMOKT010000003.1:0-22846 GCA_049323895.1 Bacillota bacterium
GGAAAAACCCCCTCTGGTATTAGTGTCTCAACAACTCTATTATACCGGATTTTAGGGGGTTTTTCTTTGTTTTCCTACAATCCATACCCTATTTGCCAATTATTATGATATCTTTTTCAGTGGTCTCGGACGTTTATCTTGTCTTCTCGTTAATTATTGTTATTGTGGAAAAGAATGGTGAAATGGGAATTAATGACCGCAATATACCTCCGTAATATTGTGGATAGTTTCTTAGTTAATAGCATTAATAAAAAGAGAATTGGCTGCCTCGTTGACAGCCAATTCTCTTTTAGAAGGGCCAGAACTGGATTCCGGCGTCAATAAATTTCACGTTTTTGAAACCTAGATGGTTCAAAATTACCTGTGCCTCAAAAGCACGGGTGCTTAGAATACAGAATACGATAATTTCCTTGTCAGCAGGAATTTCCGACACCCTCGTCCTTATCTCTTCGAAGGGGATATGGAGAATGTTCTGTGCAGGGAGTTTTTTACCCTTGCGTTCTTCTTCAGTTCGCAAATCAACTAATACTGCATCCTGTGAATTTAATTTTGTTTTGAATTCTTCATAACCAATATTCTTAGCCTTACCTTCAATAATATTTTTCAAAACGTTAGCGGCATTAATAATGTTGTCCATAGCTGGACTAAAGGGTGGTGCATAGGCCAGATCCAGGTTGGCTAACTGGTGGGCGGTAGCACCAAAACTAAGGGCTGTAACAATTACATCCAGCCTGCGGGCAATGTCACCAGGTCCAATTAACTGTGCTCCCAGTAATTTGCCTGTATCCCTATCCCCAATCAGTTTGGTAAGCATAAGCTTTTTCCCAGGGAAAAAGTGGGCTTTATCAGGTCCAGGTACAAATGCAGCTGCAACATTATAACCCAATTTTCTTGCTTCCTCCTCGCCTAGACCTGAGCGACCGGCATTCCAATCAAATATTTTTACAATAGAGGTGGACAGTACTCCGGGGAAAATCTCGGAGCCTCCGCAAATATTTGTTCCTATAATCCGTCCGTGTTTATTGGCTGTTGAACCAAGAGGTACATATACCATTTTATCGGAAACCCGATGTTTACAGACAACACAGTCACCTCCGGCATAAATATCCGGGTCACTGGTTTGCAGATACTCATTGACAACTATGCCCTTCTCAACCTCTAGGCCTGCCTGGGCAGCTAAATTTACATTAGGTCTTACCCCTGTTGAGACTAGAACCATCTGTGCCTCAATTAACCCTTGCTCGGTTCTTATTGACTTAACTTTACCCAAATCATCTTTTAAAATCTCCTGAACTTTTGTGCCTGTAACAATATTTAAATCCTCTTGTTCAAGATAAGATTGCAGGGACATGGCCATTTCCCTATCCAGCAAGAAGGGCAGGATTTGCCGTTGCATTTCAATAATAGTAACTTGGGCACCCCAGTTGGCCATTGATTCAGCGGACTCTATCCCTATTAAACCGGCACCAATAATAACTGCGTTCTGCACTTCGTTGTTCATTAAGTAGTGTTTAATATCTAAAGCATGCTGGGGATTCTTTAAGAAGAAAACACCTGCGGCATCTATACCCTCCAAAGGAGGAACAACGGTCTCTGCTCCTGTTGCCAATACCAGTTTGTCATATTCTAATTCCCGGACTTCATTAGTTTTATTGTTATTAATAGTTATCTTCTTACCAGTCTTATCTATAGCTGTTGCTTCCCAACCCATTAATACATCTATGTCTTTGGCTTCTTTAAAAAATTCCGGTGTTCTCACTGCTTCCCAAGATGTTGACATCAAATCCTTAAGTTCTTTAACGGCAGCCCCTAAATAATAAGGTAATCCACAACCTCCGTAAGACAGCCATTCTCCCTTTTCTACTATGGTTACCTTAGCATGGGGATTACACCTTTTTACTCTGGCCGCCGCTTTAGGGCCTGTAGCAACTCCTCCAATGACAACAACCTTTAAATCCTCCATTGTTTCATCTCCCAACCATTGAATTTGTATTAAATTTCACAAATGTATCCGCACAATGAATATTTATGTCTAACCCTATTATAATTTTAAAAAGTAGTGGACAGTTATTTAAATATTTAATGGCTTGTATTAGATTTATTAGTTTGTTGTAGTGCATGCTGTTTCTGGGTAGTCAGAATAACTCCGAATATAATCAAAACCCCGCCCACAATATGGGCAAATAGTAATTGTTCTTTCAGAAAAATAATACCAAAGACAGCAGCAAAAATTACCACTAAATTTGCAAAAATCGATGCTTTGGTGGGTCCTACTTCCAGCATGGCTTTATTGAAAAATAGAAAGGAAAAAATTGTAGGAAATATGCCAAAATACAAAAGGCTTAAATAATGTATTGTTGTCAATTGACTTATCCAACCTAATCCGGTTTTTGCGTTCTCGTAAATGATTAAAGGAAGAGCAAATATTAAACCTCCTACCATGGAACCAACAAAAATTGTCCTTTGAGGTGCAATTTTCCCTTGTTTCTTTAATACAATATTATAGATACCCCATAGTACTATTGCAAAAAGCATAATTAAATCACCGGTATTAAAGGCAAGATTTAGTAGTTTCTCCATATCCCCCCTGGCGACTATCCAGATTACTCCCACTAAGGATATGGCAATTCCCCCTGCTTGTTTAGAGGAAATACTTTCTTTGATAAAGACCATACTTAATAAAGTTACTACAATAGGCGCAAAAGAATTAATCAGTGACGCATTTATAGCTGTTGTATATTGAACAGATAAGTACACACACATATTAAAACCAAGTACGCCTGTGATTCCCAACAAGACAAAAGTTTTCCAGTTTGCCCTTAAATTATCCCTTTGCCCCTTGACCTCCTGCCAGGCAAAAGGAAGAAAAAATATAAGAGCCTCAGTCCATCGTATATAGGATAAGGTCATTGGAGGGATACTTCCGCTGATGGCTTTTCCTAAAGCAAAATTTCCTCCCCAAAATAAAGTAGCTAATACTAGTAAAACATATGGATTGTTTAACATTGCCTTCACCTTCAGTTATAAATATTTATACTATTTAAATATTATAAACTATTTTTTGCAAAAACTGAATTAAGAACAAAAAAACAACCAAGCATAACTCAAGCCCTTGGTTGTTAAAAAATATTTTGTATTCGAAACTTTTCCATAGCAGGAATATGTTCAAAAATTTTATATAAGGCACTTACCTCAGCAAATGCATCGTTTGAAGCTTTAAATTTCACGTATGATTTAATATGAGCAATACTAATGTCAATATTATCAATCTCATTATGTTCAATTAACATGCTCCATAAAAAATGGGTTTTTTCCCATCTTTTTTCCAATACTGCCAGTCTTTGTTCCGCATTATTCCAATCTTCATTTAAAATTGCTGCTTCAACCCCTCCTAGTAAATCAATAAGAACTGCTGCCGTGTTGTCTAATATATAAACTGAAAAAAAAGAAAGTCCAAGGATAAACAACGTAATTATTATAGTAACTACTAACACCCGCAAACAAACACCCCACCTTTATGCTGAATTTTTCTCTTTTACCTGTGCATAAAATTCTCCATTTGTATCTAACATTGCTACCAACACATCCCCTGGTCTATCAATATTATTCTTTTTAAGTGTCTCCAAGAGCCAGTCATAATCATGGTTTGCCAGCCTGAGATTTTCTGTTTGAACTAAACCATCTAATATTAAAGTAATTGGCATTTTTATATGTTTGGAAGGTAGCTTCATATCTTTTATAACAAGAGGCTTCTGCTCATACTTTGGAATGATACTTAGTTCGCCGTTGGTTTCTAGAAAGGCATATGCAACTTCATTTACATTTGGATAATTTTTTATTCTTAGTTGTTCTAGCAAATCATTTATGTTATACCTATTTCTCTTTAAGGCTTCATCTATAATTACCCCATTTTTTATTAAAACAGACGGTGTTCCGGAAATAATTTTCCTAAAGCCCTGGCTTTTTAGTGAAAGATATGAGAGAGTTACTTGGGCAAAGAGCAGGATAATAATTGGAATGATACCCTTTAAAAGTGGTATTCCTGTATCTTCCATGGGAATAGTAGCTAGTTCAGCAATCATTAGGGCCAAAACAAACTCAAAAGGCTGCAATTGGCTTATTTGCTGCTTACCCATGAGCCTTAGGGCAAATACAACTAAAGCATATAAAATTATTGACCTTACCAGGGTGATCAGCATTTTACCCCTCCCTCAAACAAACCTGTATCTTTTACCAATTTATTATTTTCTAAAGGCAAACAATTATACACAAAACGCCGAAAACGGCGTTTTGTGAGTGGCTAGTTGTTAGTTGGCTAGAAAAATAACCAGCCACAGACCTACATGACACAAGCGTCACCAGTAGAAAATGGAAATTTAACCACGGGTCACTTCGTCACACACGGATGGACACAGATTAGAAAAGACGACTTGGGCCGAGCCTTTAGTGACTGCGGAAGCCGTATTAAAATTGGCAACTTGCAGCTAGTCCTTATCCATCAGCTATTAGCTATTGACCATTAGCCACCGCAAAAATAAGAAAACCGGCCATGGGACCGGTTTTACTTTATTTAGCCTCATTCATGAAGTTTTTAATTGCATCTTTCAGGGCATCTACGCCTATCAATGAACAGTGGAGCTTATGCTCGGGGAGTCCTCCTAGCTGTTCTGCTACCATATCCTCAGTTATTTTTAAAGCTTCTTCCAAAGTTTTCCCTTTCACCATCTCCGTTAACATACTGCTGCTTGCCACAGCGGCTGCACAGCCAAAAGTATCAAATTTAATATCAGTAATGATATTATCCTTCACTTTTAAATAAATTACAGTGGAATCGCCGCAATCAGGGTTACTAAATTCACCTACAGCATCGGCATTATCCATTTCACCCTGGTTCCGTGGATTTTTAGCATGGTCAATTACTTTCTCGTTGTACATGTTACATCATCTCCTCAAGAAATATCAAATCCTAGTTTATTTAGAATAATTTATTCTAACATAAAAAAATACGTCTGGACAATTTAACTAAACTAATTCTTAGGGGGCCAGAACAAGAAAAGTCCTAATCCAATTAAGGGAGAGAGAGATGCCAGCAAATACATTGCAGAAAAGCCTAAAGCATTTGCAATTAAGCCTAAAGTCAGTGAGCCGATACCAATTCCTAAATCAAAAGCTGCAAAGACAGTGCCATTTACAGCCCCCCTGCGCTGGGGCTCAATGCCTTGAATAGCAATAGCCAGCATAGTGGGCTGGACAGAACCTCTACAGATGTTTTCGTTTCCAAATTTTTCATTTATTAGAATTATATCAGAAAAGGGTTTTTTTATATAGATTTTTGGGTAATACAACATTATCAATAAATTAGGAGTGATAACATGGTCAATTTAAAAGTAGGTGACCTTGGGTCTCCTTTCAGCCTTAAAGACCAAAATGGACAATTTGTAGATTTACATGATCTAAAGGGGAAAAAAGTGCTTTTATCCTTCCACCCCCTTGCTTGGACCAATATTTGCAAACTTCAGATGCAGTCTTTAGAAGAAAATTACCAGAAGTTCCAACAGCTTAATACTACAGCCTTAGGCTTTAGTGTAGACTCGGTTCCCTGCAAAAAGGCATGGGCAAAAGAAATAAAAGTGGAAAAAACCTCTTTGCCTGCGGATTTTTGGCCCCATGGCGGTGTTGCTGAACTTTACGGGATCTTTAGGGAAAAGGAAGGTTTCTCAGAAAGGGCTAATATCATCCTTGACGAAGAAGGTAAAATAATTTTTTTCAAGATATATGAGATTAAGGAACTGCCCGATATTAATGAGGTACTAAGCTTTTTAGAAAACTATAGTGCTTAATAATATTTAAGGTATAGAAAAAGGCTTCCCCTTTACAGTGGAAAGCCTTTTTCTTTTATAATTATATTTCCTTCACAGCTTTGGAATGGTGAATTTTCTTTCCTAATAAGGAAGAATTGGATAGTGAATAAATAATCAGGGCCAGCCAAATAAGACTAAAGCTTAGTAAATGTGTTCCCATAAAAGGCTCTTTAAAAACTACTACTCCTAATAAAAGAGAAAGTGTAGGTGCTATATACTGTAGAAACCCAATAGTTGAAAATTTTACCCGCTGAGTAGCTTGAGCAAACCAAAGTAAAGGAGTTGCTGTTGCAATACCCGACCCAACTAATAATATTACTGTAGGGATAGGCACTGATCCTAAAGCACCTGCCCCCTGCACCTGCCTCATAATAATAAAGGAAAAAGCGAAAGGAGCAATTACTGCAGTCTCCAATGCCAGACCAACCAATGAATCAACCTTTAACAATTTTTTAATTAAACCATATAGAGCAAAGCTTAAAGCTAAACCTAGAGCAATCCAGGGGACTTTTCCATATTCCAGGGTAATTATCAATACCCCCGCACCTGCCAGGAGAATAGCAGCAACCTGCCACTTGTTTAATCTTTCCTTCAAAATTGTCACACTAAAAAGGAATACTACCAAGGGATTAATATAATACCCCATGCTGGCTTCAATAACTTGATTGGAATTAACGGCCCAGATATATATACCCCAGTTAATGGTAACAATAATTGAACACAATGAAATTACAGCAATGTTTTTACGATTACTAAGCAGTTGCTTCATCTTTTCCCAATCAGAGGAGAAATATAATAAAACAGCAACAAAAATAAAGGACCAGAAAATCCTATGGGCAAGAATTTCATAGGAAGCAACAGAATTCAGTAATTTCCAGTAAAGGGGCAGTATCCCCCAGACTGTATAGGCCAGTACACCATATATTATTCCTGTTGTTTCGTCTTTGCTCCGATTCATATCTAAACTCCTTTTAAAATGACACTATGGATATATTTTAGCACTTTTAGCAGAAATGGAATAATTTTTTTTGGTTTAGAAAAACACAGCTTATGCCAAGCCTTTGGCGACTGCAAAGCCGATGTTGTGCTTATACTTATTACCTTGTAAAAGTTATACTTTTAATAAGTACAAAGAAAAACTTCACTTCCCCGTTTTTTGGAAAGTGAAGCCTTATTTCAGACAATTTTAGTTTGCTTTTGCAGCGGCTGGAGCAGGAGGGATTTCCTGGGTCAGTATTTTCAATAATTCTTCCGAAGCCTTAACCCTCCAAATATTATTTTCTTTAATTACTTGGAATTTCTGATTAGCAAGGGTTATTGCTTCATCTCCTTGCATAATAGTCACATTCACCTCATAAACACCCTCTTCACCAGTAATGGTACTGGAAACAACCTGATAGTCTGCCAGCTTGCCGGTCCAACTA
This sequence comes from Bacillota bacterium, assembly GCA_049323895.1. Lineage (GTDB taxonomy): Bacteria > Bacillota > Peptococcia > Peptococcales > BICA1-8 > JBMOKT01. The sequence goes on from JBMOKT010000003.1 coordinate 7,286, forward strand.
TCCATCCATTCCTTGTAGTTTGTAAAGTCCATGGTAAAGCCATTGGAATGAAGAACCAGTGCCTCACGCCAGTTTTTCTTGCTAAAGTAATTTAATAGATCCTCCAGGGCTTGGGAATTGGTCCTTCCTAAAACATCTAAACCTTTTTCTTGTCGCTCCTTCTGGAAAGCTAGTGCTTTATTCTGGTATTCCTCATCTGTCCCAAAGGACTCCTTAATGTAGCGGTTATTAGCATTCCAAATAAGATATTCGTCAACCCCCAAAGCTAGGGCAGCATCGATTTGCTGCTTGATTTCCCGAGAACCATAAGAAATATATCCAGGAATCCAGCTGGCTGTAAAGCCTTGCAGCCAAGGTCTGATTATACCAGGGTTTTTTACAGAGGCATTTCTTTCGATAGAGTCAATTAACGACATTCTAATAGTACCTACGGGATTTGCATCAGGTACCTTGAAACCAAAATATCCAGGACCATAATGACTGGGATAAATCATAGGACAGATATACTCTAGTTGGGAGGTCATCCTTTCCCAGGTCTGACCTATTTTATCACTATCCCCCCAGGAGGTAGCTATTACCCCAAATACATCTGCAGCTATATGTACATTATAATCCTTTAGCTGCTCACGGGCATAGATTATAAACTGCTCAATAATTTCATCCTTACCTACCAGATTTTCTCCATAGTTTACTTCCCGATCCACCCTCATAGCATTCTCAGGAAAGCGAATGTAGTCAAATTGGATTTCTCTAAAACCCATTAATGCCGCTTCTTTAGCAATAGCTATATTATAATCCCATACCTTTTTCTCGTATGGATTAACCCATGCCACACCCTTTTTATCTCTCCAGACTCCGCCGGATTTTTTCTGTAAAGCCCACTCCGGTCTTTTTTCCGGAAGGTTAGGGTCTTTAAAAACTACTATCCTTGCTATAGGGTATATATCCCTTTCTTTTAAATCAGCAAGTACTTCCTTCATGTTTTTAACAGGGGCTTTATAGTTGGCATCAACCTGACCGACAATTTCAATTTCACTCGTGTAGCTCATGAGGCCATGGTCGTTTTTAACATCAATTACTAGTGCATTCAATTCGGTAGTTTCCACTAGTTCCAACATTTGAGGGTACTTATCTTTTAAAGCAACAGTATTTCCCGTCAAATAAATCCCTCGGGCCTTAACCCTTGGATTATCAATTTTTTCTTCAGGGGGAAGGGGTACATAAAAAGGTCCTAATTCCTCTTTTAAGGCTAATTCTTTTTGTGCACGTTCTTCCTGACGTCTTTTTTCTTCCTCAAGCCTCTTTTTCTCTTCCTCTGCTTCTTTTTCCTTTTGCAGTTCCTCTGGAGATTTTTCCTCAACCTGCGGTTTTTCCTCCTGATTTGTAGCATACAGGTTCTCTTCACATCCGGTTAATAGGCTGGTTGTGAATAAAATTAAGGCAAATAAAATTAGTACAGATAAAGCTTTGTTTTTTTTCACTAAAATCCCCCTTTAGACATTTTTCTACTTATTCAATATATTAAAAATCTTACCATTATTCCAATCCCTATAAACAAGATAACGCCTAACCGTTAGCCTTGGCTCCTATAATACATTCTTTATCAACCTTATTTCTCCCTTTTTAATAACACTACATTATTTTTCCTGCAAAAAAAATACTGAGCCTAACTCAGTATAGGTCAATAGTAAATAGCCCATAGCCAATAGTATTTTATTATTTTCCCATGGTCCATCCGCCATTGACCATTAGCCGGTTTTATCTTCTCAATCCCATTGCTCCTTCTACCTTTTCCAGCATTGCATTTGCCCTTAAGTTAGCTTTTCTCGCACCCTCATCTAAGATTTTATCCAGTTCATCGGAATTAATAAGTTGATTATATCTTTCCTGGATAGGCTTAATGGCATCAACAACTATCTGAGCTAAGTCCTTCTTAAAGGCACCATAGCCTTGACCCTGATAAAGAGTGGTAATTTCATCATAGCCTTTTCCTGTACATGCGGAGTATATGGTCATTAAATTGGCTATGCCGGGTTTGTTTTCTAAATCATAGTGGACACTTGCCTCAGAGTCGGTTTGTGCCTTTTTTATTTTCTTCTCAATGGTTTTCATATCATCCAACATAGAGATATATGCTGTATCATTTTCATCAGATTTGCTCATTTTTTTTGTAGGTTCCTGCAAAGACATTATCCTGGCTCCTGTTTTTGGCATCCTGATTTCAGGAAGAGTAAAAATTTCTCCATAACGGAAATTGAAACGTTGCGCGATATCCCTGGTGATTTCCAAGTGCTGCTTCTGGTCCTCCCCTACTGGTACAAAATCTGTACCATATAATAAAATATCTGCCGCCATTAGGGCAGGATAGGTAAGAAGTCCTCCCGACACTCCTTCCTTTTGACGCAGGGACTTATCCTTATACTGGGTCATTCTCTCCAATTCCCCAATATGAACTATACACTCCATAATCCAGCCTAACTGGGCATGAGCCGGTACCTCGGACTGGATGAAAAGGGTGATTTTTTGAGGATCTAATCCCACTGCTATATAGAGAGCCGCCAGTTTACGGCTGTTTTGCCTTAATGTTTTGGGGTCCTGGGGCACAGTTATAGCATGCTGGTTTACCACACAAAAGAAACATTCATGCTCATCTTGCAGCTCGACAAATTGCTTTAAAGCTCCTAAATAATTGCCCAAGGTAATTACACCGCTAGGTTGAATACCTGAAAAAATAACTGCCATATAAATATCCTCCTTAATCAATAATAGTAATCCTTATACTGGGCTAATAGCTAATCGTCAATGGCTAATGGTTTTTTACTTTTTTACTATTAGTTATCGACTATTGACTATCGACCCTTATTAGCTTATCCCTAAAAATTAAAAAGACCCATTTCATCCCTTATGCTAGGGACGAATGGATCGTGGTGCCACCCTAATTATTTCAATACTTAGCTTGAAATCACTTTAGACCGTTAGTTTTACGGTGCCTGCTGTAACGTCCAGGCTTACGCCAAAGCCTACGGGATTCCTTCCCTTCGGTTTGGTTGCTCAAAAGCCCATTCCATAATGTTTCACCGCTTGTTTACACCAACCACAAGCTCTCTGCAGGTTTCCCACCATGTACTATTCTTTGTCATCACAAAATATTTACTTTGAGTGAATTATACATTAGCAGCAAAAGGAGAGTCAAGTTTGTTTTCACATCTGAATCCAAAAAACACTTCCTTCATTTATGCGGCTCTCCACACCATATGGGAAAAGGTGGGCATCCAAAATATTTTTGACGATGGCGAGTCCCAAACCTGTACTATTGCTGTTCCTTTTACGGGATTTATCAACTTTATAAAACCTATCCCAAATATAGGGCAAATCCTTTTCCGGAATACCCACTCCGTTATCAATTATTTCAATACATTTATCAGTGGTGAGATTGATTACAACCTTAGTGTTCTCACGGGAGTATATTATGGCGTTATTTAAAATATTAAAAAAAACCTGGTAGAGCCTTTCTTCATCTCCATGGACCTTGATAGATTCGTCTTCAAAATTAAAATCTATTTGAATATTCTTTTTCTTGGCTAAAAAGCTAAGTTTTTGGATGACGTTTTTTACAGTATTGACCACTAAAAAATCCTTAGAATTCAACTTGATGTCTTCCGGCTGAATTTGGGAAAGGTATAATATATCCTCAACTATTTTATTTAACCTGTCGGCCTCATCAATAATTACCTGAAGATTTCTATCACGCACATCCTTTTTTTCCCCTTCTAAATCCCTAATCAGTTCCGCATATGCCTGAATCAGGCTGATGGGTGTTTTTAACTCATGGGTGGTATTTGTAATAAAATCCTTGCGGAAATTCTCCAGCTTCTGCAGTTCGATAGGCAGGTTATTTATTATCTGACCCAGTGAACCAATTTCATCATTGGATTTTATCTTAATGGAGGTATTAAAATCACCTTTGGCTATGTTCTCCGCTGCCTGGGAAATCTGCAGTATGGGTTTTGTTAAATGGCGCGAAATTAAAAGGGCAAATATGATGCCTATCACCAATGAAATAAAGGTGATAATACTTAGCTGTTTCTTTAAGATACTGGTTGATTCCTCGATAGGTGCTAAAGGAGTTTCTAGAATCAGAGTTCCCAGCCATTGATTATTGGACGTTATGGGAATGCCTACTAAGGTAAAGGGCCTCCGGAATTTAGTATTGGTGATGGAAAAGGATTGCTGCCCCGCAATTTTTTCCATAATCTGAGGGTCCTTTTGCAGCCAATCAATCATTTTTCTCCTTGCTAAGTCCTCAATTCTTTCAAAGGGTCTTATCTGTGCGTCACTAAAAAAGACATACTCCCGCAGGTTATTATTGCTATCCAATATAGCTATGGATCCAGGTAATGAAGCGGCATAGGAAATAAGCTCATCCCTGATTTCGGGAGTGGTATTTAAAACTTCATTTCCTGAGTACAGGTTTGCTATTTTTTTCCCTTCGCCCAGAAGCGTGTTTTTTCTTTCATTAATATAGAAGCCCTTTAAGAAAACAATTTGGAAAATCCAGATGATTAGTAATATTAACAGCACCAAAAAAACCATTCCTGTTAAGAGCTTGCCTGTAATCCCTCTTCTTAATGAAATCATCCTATTCCCCCGCCTTTAACATATATCCGGAACCCCATACAGTATGCAGATAATTCTTGTATTGACCAATTTTAGCCCTAAGCTGTTTGATATGGGTATCTACCGTACGCAAATCTCCCAAAAAATCATAGCCCCAGACATAGTTTAAGAGCTGTTCCCTGGAATAAACCTTATTTACATTCTTAGCTAAAAAATATAAAAGTTCATATTCTTTTGGGGTCAATGATACTTCTACACCATCCACAGTAACCTGTTTTGCATTGAGGTTAATTTTAATACCCCTCACAGTTAAGATTTTTAAATTCTGACCATTACCATTGCTTCTTCTAATAATGGCATTGAGTCTAGCTACTAACTCCTTGGGGCTAAAGGGCTTAGTAATATAATCGTCGGCTCCTAATTCAAAACCTAACAGTTTGTCAAATTCAGCGGAGCGGGCAGTTAAAAAAATAATAGGTGTTTGACAGAATTTGCGAATCTCTTTACATACTGTTAGTCCATCAATTTCAGGGAGCATTATATCTAAAATAATCAGGGAATAATTCCTGGTCTTTATTAACCTCTCAACCTGGCTCCCGTCGGCTGCTTCTTCAACTGTATAACCTTCATTCTCCAGATATATTTTTAGAACATTTCTCATTTTTTCTTCATCTTCCACTAAAAGTATTTTCAGTCCTGCCATCTTACCACCCCAATACTACATTGCTATAGTACAAAATTATATCACAGGCAATGGGCAAATAATCAATTACGGGAAAAATTCATGTTTTACTCATACTTCCATCACAAATCCCTCACATCAGGTAAACTTTTTTAAAAATGTATTTTCCCATCACCAAAGTATCACAAAAATTTCCTAAAATAGAATTGTACTTTTTATATTTGAGGTGACAGTTATGAACTTTAAAAAAATCGTATTACTTTTACTTCTAGCAGCTTTGCTTTTTATTATGGGCTGCCAGAATAAAGAAACAGCAACCGCCAACATAGTCCAAGAAAACTCACCAACTGAAGCCCCGGCAGTCCCTGAGCGGGTACCAGACTTGATGGGGCGGGTTAAAGAAGTAATCGGCAATGAAGTTACAATTATCAAAATGGACCCGGCACTAGGACAGCGCATAGGTCAAAGAGGAAACAGTGACCAGCAAAGAGAGACTAATGATAGCAACCAGCCTCAGCCAGGTGATAATGTAGCTGTTAGTAACCAAGGGCAAAAACCACAAAATATTCCCACTCAGGATCCAACTGCCCAGGAAACTGAACCATTTATAATTCCAGTTGGCACTCCTATTGTAATGATGCAAAGGGGAAACACCAACCCTACCATAATTGACCTGACAGAGATAAAAAAGGATCAAATACTAAGGGTTTGGAAATACGAAGGTTATGTGGAATTTGTACAAGTACTAGGCGGCATTGGTTCCAAAACAGGGACTACAGGCAATGGACAAAGGAATAGCCAAGGCGGAAGTTTCCCCGGAGTTTTCCCTGGAGGGTTGGGAGGGGGTACCCGTTAATGGCAAATGATTCGAGATGTATTATTGATGCCAGAAATATTGTAAAAATTTATGCAAATGGTGCCGAAGAACTAAAGGTCCTTGATGATATCAGTATCAAAGTGCGGGAAAATGACCTTACTGCTGTCTTAGGACCCTCAGGCTCCGGCAAGTCTACTTTGATGAATATACTTGGCTGTTTGGATGTACCCACCTCTGGCCAATATTATTTAGATGGCATAGATGTACTTAGAGCTAAAGACGACCAGTTGGCAGACATTCGGAACAATAAAATTGGGTTTATTTTTCAAAAATTTAACCTCTTGCCTAGGCTGACCGCCCTCCAAAATGTGATGCTCCCTCTACTTTATAGGGGAGTAGAAGAAAAGAAAGCCATGGAAGCTGCCAAGGCTAAATTAGAACTGTTGGGTTTAGTTGATAGAATGACCCACCGCCCCAATGAATTATCCGGGGGACAACAGCAAAGGGTTGCTATTGCCAGGGCGATTGTGGGGAATCCTCCCCTGCTTTTGGCTGATGAACCCACCGGTAATTTAGATAGCAAATCAAGCAGGGATGCCATTGAGATTTTTAAGGAGCTAAATAAAGAAGGCAATACCATTATTATCATTACCCATGATACAGAAGTGGCCGAACAAACAAAAAAAGTTGTATATATCAGGGATGGCAGATTTTACGAAAATATCTGAATTAGGAGGCTAAGTGTTTTGAATATACTAAAGAACAAAAAAATAATCTTGCTCCTTTTGATAAGCCTTCTGGCTATTCTGACAATTTTCTGGTTCAGCAGGGAAAAAACAACCCAGACAGCGGAGTTACAATACGAGCAAGCCAGGGTAAACAGGGGAGACATTATAGTAGGTCTAGATTCGGACGGCACTATAGAGTTTTCCAAGGTTAACTTAAGATTTGGCGTAAAAGGCACCATTGCAGAGACAGCAGTTAAAAGAGGTGATTTGGTAAATAAAGGGGATATCATTGCCAGGCTTGATGACCGTGAGTATCAAGACCAATACCAGCTTGCCTTAGCCAAATTAAAAGATGCTCAAGAGCAGCAGTTGATAAATATTTTGGATGATAAATTAAAGCTGCAAAATTTGGAATATAACCTGGAAGCCCTCCGAAGTACATATGAAGAAATGGAGCTTATACCCGAAGCCTATTCCCCGTCGGAAAGGGGTATGAAAAAAATAGAATTGGAAAATAAGGAACTGGAATACCAAAATTCCCTTAAGAAGCACGAAATTATGCTTAGGAATTCCCAAGATAATGAATTGAATCAAGATGTCTTAGCAACTGATATGGCAAGGGAGAATCTTGAGGAGACTATTCTTTATTCCCCCGTTGCCGGTACGATTCTTAATCTTGCTAATAAAGCAGGTGAAAGCATTTCGGACGAACAAGATTTTGCGGTAGTACACGAAAATAACAACGTTAAAGCCATTACCAGGGTAATTGAATATGACATAGCCAGCATTAAAATAGGTCAGAAAGTTGATGTAACTGTAGAAGCTATTCCCGACAAGAAGTATTCCGGCGTGGTAGAGAGCATTAATGCCATTCCAACTACTGATTCCTCAGGGCTGGTCAGCTATGAAGTGGAAATAGACATTTTAAATCCTGATCAGGAAATCAGAGATGGCATGACCAGCAGGATGACCTTTATCCTGAAAGATGTAAGGGATTGTTTAATAGTTCCCTATAAAGCAGTTAAAATCATTGATAGAAAACAAATTGTAACGGTATTGGAGCAAGACGGCAAAATAAGTAATAGGGAAATTAAGACAGGTTTTACCGATGGTATCAGTGTAGAGGTCTTAGAAGGTTTGGAAGGAAACGAAGTTGTTGTTATTGCTAAGCAGGTGATTAAATGAAAGCAAAACAGTTGATCAAGATTGTACTAATCAACATATACCATAACAAAATGCGGACTTTTTTAACTACCCTGGGGGTAATTGTAGGTACAGCTACCATCTTCCTTGTAGTTGCTATCGGACAAGGCGGCGAAGCCCAGGTAAATGAGCAGTACTCGAGGCTGAATGTAGGCACCTTAATGGTTATGCCCGCCTCAAGAAGCAGGGTTGTGGATCCCTTAACCAAAGAAGATGCGCAGCTTATACGACAAAGCAGCAACATTTCCATGGCTTTCCCCGTTCTCAATGGTTCAGGTACTCTCAAGCATGGGAATTACTCCAACAGAGGCCCGTATTTTGGCATACTACCTGATTTTCAAGAGGCCAATAACCTCACTTTGTTTTCCGGGCGGCTCCTAGAAGAGGAAGATGAAAATAAACGGAACAGGGTTGCCGTTGTTGGCTCTGAACTAGCGCAGATTTATACCGATGGCAACCCTACAGAAATACTAGGCAAAACATTGGATATTAACAGCAGGAGATTTGAGGTAGTGGGAATACTTGAACGTAAAGGTGATTCAGGTTCCATGCTAAGCTTTGATGACGGCGCCTTCATTCCCTACTCTTCAGCAGAAAGGTTTTTGCTGGGGACCAGAGCTAATCCCACTATTAATGCTGTTGCTAAGGATTTGGAAACAGTCCAGGCTGCCATCCAGGATATTACCAATATCCTTAATGAAACCCACCGCCGTGGTGGAGCAGAACAATTTAGAATTATTGATGCAGGCAGCAGACTGGCGGCAGCCCAGGCAACAGCCAGAACTATGTCCCTTCTCCTCCTTTCAGTGGCAGTAGTCGTATTGATTGTCAGCGGCATAGGGATAATGAATGTCATGTTTGTTACTGTCAAGGAACGGACAAAGGAGATAGGCACCCTTAAAGCAATTGGTGCCAAGAAGAAAGAGATACTTGGGCAGTTTCTTACAGAGGCAGTAATCATTAGCCTCGCAGGCGGGATAATTGGAGTAGTTATCGGCCGTATTACTATTCCACTGCTAAGATACTTTGAGCTCCCTGCACTGCCCACTCTTAACGGTGTATTGTTAGGTCTGCTGTTTTCAGTTGTTACCGGAATATTTTTTGGTTTTTATCCGGCCTGGCAGGCCGCTGACCTAAATCCCATTGATGCGCTGCGATATGAATAGGTGGTGGATTATGAAAATCAGAATAATTATTTTGACTATTATATTGATGCTGACTGCCCCGATGGTTATGGCAACTGACAATGTTTTAACATTGGAACAAGCCAAGGAACTGACAAAAAGCAGCAGAAACCTGGCTAAATATGACCTAAGTGTTGAGAAGGCTAAATATTCCTACTATCAAGCACAGGACGCCTATGATGATGCCAAAACCCCCTCATATTACAATCTTCTCCCTTACTATTTTTATCTTAACGAACAACAAGCCCAAGGCAATGATGTTTCACTGCAGTTAGCGAATGTAGAAAAACAAATCAGTTCCGCTAAAGAGAAATTGGATTCTGAAGTGGATAGAGCCTCTTCCTTAAGAGATACTATGCTAGACAGGGAGGAATCCTATGATAAAGCAAAACAGGATAGGGATAATTATCGCAAACAACTGGATTATACCATAGAGCAGCTTTATACCAGTATCCTTGGGCAGGAAGACAGGCTGGCTGCCCAGCAAAAAGAACTGGAATATAAACTGCTTCTCTTAAACATTGAAAAGCAAAAACTGCAATTGGGCAATAGCACCCAGGGAAAGGTTGATAAACTGGCAATTGAAACTTCCACCCTTAATAAATCCATTATCGAGGCAGCCAACTCCCTTAAAAATTCCAAAAGCAAATTTAATGACATGCTGGGCAGAGATCCCGAGTCCGCGTTAACACTTGTACATTTTACTGTTCCGGAAACGGCAGTTATTCCTACCGCTGCCACACTATACGCCAAGGTTTCCCAGGATTATGACAAAATATTGCAGTTGGAAAAGGACATAAAAAGAAAACAAAGTGATTTGGATGACGAAGATGTAAAGGATACTGCTTATCAGTCGGATTTAATCAGGCTAGAAATCAAGGAAAAGGAACTGCAAATAGAGGATGAGAGGCTAGCTCTCAAAGAAAGTATTAATAACTTGATAACTGAAATGAAAAGCAAACAAAAGAATTTCCAGTTAGCAAAAATTGAATGGGATAGTACTCAAAAAAGCTTTGCATGGAATAAGATGAGATTTGAAACAGGGCGAATTTCCAAATCGGAATACTTACAAAATGAATTTGACTACCTAGCCGCTCAAAACAAATTTATTTCTGCCGGATATGACTTCTTCTTAACTAAACATTCCCTACAACTGTTAGAGGAAGGGATATTCACTGGCATTTGATAAACTTCTATCCCCCTACAAAAACTGGAAAGGAGCCGGGGCTAAGCCCGGCTCCTTTCCAGTTTTCCTTTATCTTAAGTCAAGTAATTAACTGCTGCAATAATCGCCGGAGCCAGAAAGATCATTACAACAAGAAATTTAACATTATATCTAAAGGTAACATTTACGGGCTTGTCACCTATTGTTTCCGCCACTATGACCGCAAATGGGGCAAAAGGGGAAATGCACATAGCCATATACCAGCAGGTTAAAAGGGTCAGTGCAAATGCCGTGGCTGACAACCCTACTACCTCAGGATTAACAGTTAAAGCCAAAGTGGTGACGGTAATCATCATATGAATACCACAAAGGCTAAGTATAACAGCAAAAAGTATAAAAATTAATACAATCAGGTAAACGGGCAGAGAATTAAAAGATAATAAAATGCCTCCTATATTTTCCTTAAAAGGTGTGTAGGATATGAGGGTTCCTAAAAAACTTGCCGAAATCAGAAAAGGTAAAAAACTTCTGTAGCTTAATAAGTTTTTGCTATAGGTTTTTAATTCCTTTTTATATTCTTTTAAACAGCCCACCATTAAGCCCCAAACCGTTGAATAGAAAATAATTATTACCGCAATGACATACAAAGGATTGGAAAAAGGAATTATGTTTACACCAATGGAAGCACAAATAACTAAAAGGCAGATATGCAATAAAAGCTCATAGGTTTTCCCGTCGTTTTGATTAGTTTCACTGGACCCAAGGCTTACTTTCATTTCCTCAAGGACCTTTTTATCGGTCAAAAGAATTACGGCAGATACCGCTATAATAGCAGCTACCATTACCAGTCCGCTAAATAAATACTGGGAGTATTTTAAGCCGCTAAATAATAAAACCATGTTAACCACACCATCATAGGGTGAAAATACCATGTAGGATGAATATCCTGCGGTATATAATTGTGCTAAATACCGTTTAGGAAACTTTATCTTGTCTATTAAATTTTGCATAGTAGGAATGGAACCAATATTTAAGGCAACGGTTAGTGCCAGGTGCAGAACTGCTAGAAAAGAAAATAAAAAACCCTGTTTCGTACTTCTCTTAAGAATATAACTCTCCACTGCATCTAAGTATCCTCCATGCTTAACAGGAAAAGATATTAGAGGAATGGCGACCATGAGTACCGCCATTCCAATCCCCTTTGTAATACTGCTATGCCAAAGGTCCAAGCCTAAACCGTAGTTGAACAAAATAAAATGTCCTAAAATCAAGGATATGATTGAAATATAAAACTGGAAGCCCCTGGTCAGCCATAAGGATGAAAACAAAAATATTACTGTCAATCCTGACATTACTATAGTATTGAACCCTTGATCAATAACCAGTAATTCGTTTAAAAATACTATTACAAAGAGTGAATACATACTGGAGAAATACACCTTCTGCATGTTAAAAAGACCCCTTAAAATAATAAGTTTATAATTATGCAATATTATTATATTCCACTAATTTTTTAGACTTCCTTTTTTTAAGTTAGATGAAAAAGTATTTTTTTGTTAACAGAAAGTTTGTTTATGGGCAAACTACCATTATAGGGAAATTTATTGTATAATTGATAACAATATGGTATGGAAGGAGTTTGAATATGGCAAAAATTAATGAAAATTATCTTAAGCTGCAAGGAAGCTATTTATTTGCCGAAATAGGCAGAAGAGTTGCCCAGTTTAAAAAGGAAAATCCCGATGCGAACATTATCCGTTTAGGTATTGGTGATGTAACCAGACCTCTGGTACCTGAAGTAATAAATAGCTTGCACTCTGCCGTAGATGAAATGTCCATGGCTGAAACATTTAGGGGTTATGGTCCCGAACAAGGTTATGAATTTTTGATAGAAAAGATAATAGAGCATGATTTTAAACCTAGAGGGGTAGCTTTAGATATTGATGAAGTCTTTGTCAGCGATGGTTCAAAATGTGATGTAGGTAACATTCAGGAAATATTCGGCTTGGATAATGTGGTAGCTATTACTGACCCAGTATATCCTGTTTACCTTGACACCAATGTCATGGCCGGTCGTACTGGTATTTATAAGGATGGGAAATACGAAAACATTGTTTATCTGCCATGTAACGCAGAAAATGGCTTTGTACCCCAATTGCCTAGAGAAAAAGTTGATATGATTTACCTGTGCTTGCCAAACAACCCCACCGGTACTACCCTTACTAAAGATGAATTACAAAAATGGGTGGATTATGCCAAAGACAACAACTCCATAATTCTTTTTGATGCTGCCTACGAATCCTTTATCCAGGAAGAAGATGTACCCCACAGCATCTTTGAAATTCCCGGTGCAAAGGATGTAGCTATTGAATTCAGGTCCTTCTCCAAAACTGCAGGCTTTACGGGAACTCGTTGTGCTTATACGGTTGTCCCTAAAACAGTAATGGCTTATACAGAAAGCGGAGAAGCTCACCAGTTAAATAAACTCTGGAACAGACGCCATACTACTAAATTTAATGGTGTACCTTATGTAATTCAAAAAGCTGCTGAGGCCGTATATTCGCCAGAGGGCAAAAAGCAGATTAAAGAAACTATTGATTATTATATGACTAACGCCAAAATTATCAGAGAAGGACTGCAAAGTATTGGTTTAGAGGTATTTGGCGGTGTCAATGCCCCTTATATCTGGTTAAAAACCCCTAATAACATGGATTCTTGGGAATTCTTTGATACTTTATTGACTAAGGCCCATATCGTAGGTACGCCAGGGACAGGCTTTGGACCTTCCGGGGCGGGCTATTTCCGTTTGACTGCTTTCGGAACTAAAGAAAATACCCAACAGGCTATTGAAAGAATTAAAAAACAGTTGAGCTTCTAAGAAATTTAAATTAAGCCACAGATTAGGTATGGCTAATGGTCAATAGCCGATAGTTTTTAGTTTTACAAGTTGTTAGTGGCTAGTAAAGAGAAGAGCCGTGTATTTCCTTTTTGGGAAACACGCGGCTTTTAATTTTAAATCTGGGTCTGCATGGCAGGGCCGATCCACGGTCCCCCTATAAAGAGTAAATCTACACGGTAACTCTTCTGAAAAGTTGATAGTAGTTCCCTTAATTTAAGCAAAGGATTACCACCGAAATTTGAGACTATTCCATTTTCCTCAATATGAATTGAATTATCCTTACTTTTTAGAATCAAGAAGGGGTTAGCACCGATAAAAATATCTTGCCATTGCGATATACTAATACATCTTCTTTTAAACATTCCAAATATTGTACTAAGTTATACGTAAAGGAATCATAATTATTAATCATTAAAATCATTTAGCATCCCAGTTAAATTAGAATCTAGTTTAACAATTCCTTGTCCCTTTAGGTCTAGCGTAAGCTCTTTAATACTTTTTTCTCCAATAACTAACTGAGGAGAAATTTCTGCAAGTGGGATCATTACAAAGGCCCTCTCGGTCATCCGGGGATGTGGTATAGTAAGAATTTCTCCATTTAGATTTAGATTGCCGTAGAGGAGAATATCAATATCGATAGTGCGGGGACCCCACTTAATCACCCGCCTTCTCTTTAACTTGCTTTCAATGGATTGACAATACTCCAGCAGTTCTAAGGGAGACAACTCAGTTTTAATCCAGAGAACAGCGTTTAAAAACCATTCCTGTTCCTTATAGCCTATAGGTTCTGTTTTATATAAAGATGAAACCTTGATAGCTTTTATTTGTCCATGATTTTGAAGCAATCTTATTCCTTCCATTAGATTTTCTTTTGTATTGCCTAGATTACTGCCTATTCCTAAATAAGCATCAATCACTTCTTTTTCTCCTTATCTCAACACCAAAATAATCAAAAACTCCATTTACCGGTGCTTCAGGTTTTCTTATCCTAACCAATATTTCTTCAATTAGGGTAAATTCTTTTAAAACATCTGCCGCTAAGGTCTCCGCTAATGCTTCTATAAGTCTAAACCTTCTTTGGGAAACAATATTTTTAACCATTTCATAGACCTCGGCATAACTCACTGTATCGTTTACACAATCTGTTGTACCAACTTTTCGTAAATCTAAAGACATTTCAATATCAACACAAAATCTTTGACCAAGGATATTTTCCTCTTGTAAAAGTCCATGATAACCAAAGAAAACCATGTTTTTCATTATAATCTTATCCATTGCATCAACTCCGTAAAATAGCATCAGTTACCTTGGCAGCCCTAAGGTTCTGCTGCACATCATGTACCCTAACTATGTCAACACCCTTCATAATGCCAATTACTGTAGTAGCCAGAGTCCCTTCAACCCTATCCTTAGGAGGAAGGTCTAATATCTTGCCAATCATAGATTTTCTAGATGTTCCTAACAAAATAGGCAGTTGTAGTTCCTGCAACTCATCCAGACGAGCCAGAACCTCCATATTCTGTTCAGGGTTTTTTCCAAAACCTATACCAGGATCAATAATGATATTGTTTTTTTCCACACCAGCGTCTAAAGCCTTTTGGATAGATTTGCTGAAAAAATCCTTGATTTCCTTCATAATATCTCCATCATAATGAATTCCTATCTGATTATGCATAACTATTACAGGTGCCTTATGACGGGCTAATACATTGGTCATTTCCTTGTCTTTAGTTAGGCCCCACACATCGTTAATAATGTGGGCTCCGGCCCTTAGAACCTCTTCTGCTACAGCAGCCTTATAAGTATCTACCGATACAGGGACATCTACTTCCTTAAGCAGTCTTTCTACTACAGGCATAACTCTATTCAGTTCTTCCCCGCAGTCAATTTCCGTTGATCCAGGTCTGGTAGACTCACCACCCACATCAATTATATCAGCCCCTTCGGCAGCCATCCTTCTTGCTTGGCTTATTGCGGAATCAATACTAAAGAAATCCCCGCCATCGGAAAAGGAATCAGGAGTAATATTTAAGATCCCCATAATATATGTTTTAGTTCCTAATTTTAAGGTATATTTTTCACCACACCGTATTTCCACATTTTTATTAATACCCATCATGTTTCCCACCTAATCTCAAATTTAATCTTATTGAAAATTACAATCTGCTTTAAGGCGCAACCTAAAGCATTAACCCACTTAGCTCCCAAAATTTATGAGGGACATAGCCTCAGATCTGGTCTTAGCATCCCTTTTAAAGATGCCTCT
>JBMOKT010000004.1:0-22575 GCA_049323895.1 Bacillota bacterium
GCCACACCTGTTCCCATTCCGAACACAGTAGTTAAGTCCTCCTGCGCTGATGGTACTTGGACCGCAGGGTCCTGGGAGAGTAGGTCGTTGCCAGGATAAAAAATCCACCTTAAAAAGGTGGATTTTTTTTGCTATACATTATGTCGGCATCCGATGCAAGTAGATTCTGCAAGATGCATCTGCTATTGGGATTCATTCCATGATGCATACCAAAAAAGTGACTCATAAGATGATGCATCCTTAAAGCTAGACTAGGATGCAGATGCGTCAGGTAAGCTAGACATTCTTGTGACGCCATCTAAGAAATTTATTGACAAGATACTTAGGACCTTTGTCCCTTTCTTTTGGGACCCGGGTCTTTTTTTATACATTAAGTATAGACAAGGTGTTGAAAAAGAGTATTATTAAAGTACAAAAGACGTTGACATATTTAGGGTTTATGTTACAAATTATGGGTGAAAGGGGAAAAATTCTCATGCCGTGGATTGAACTGGGAAGCTTGCTAATCATCCTAATGTATATTATAATTAGAGGCAAGACAAGAAAAAATTACTATTATAACCAAGAATAAAGAGTAGTACTAATAACTGGTTTGTCAAAAATTGTATAAATCCCCCCTTTAAATACAGCTGCTTTGCAGCAACCCCGCCCTGCCGCAGAACTGGATGATGTTGAACTTATTTATTTATTTTTTCATTATTTAATCTGTGGCAAAGAAATACCCTCCGGTAGGAGGGTATTTCTCTTTTGGAGGGGAAGGAATTAACTGGAACAAAATCTTAGTTAGAGATTGCCACGCGCCCTCAAGGGCTCGCAAGACACTTTATGCTATATTTTGCGATATTATTTTTTTATTGAATTAAACTCTTCCACTCTTTCACTAGCTAGTCACCAGTCACTAGTCACTAGTCACCAGTAACTTTTTAAATTATCCTGCCATTTTATGCTGATTTTTCGCTAACCGGTTACCTATATAGGCTGCCAAATCCAGTACTCTGCAGCTATAGCCCCATTCGTTATCATACCAGGCTAGTATTTTTGCTGTGTGGGGTCCTACTACCATAGTGGATAGTCCATCAATAATACCTGAGTTGGGATTACCGGTAAAATCTATGGATACCAGAGGTTCTTCACAGAAAGAGAGTATTCCTTTCAATTCATTTTCACATGATTTCTTCATAAGATTATTCAGATATTCCACAGCGATTTCTTCTTCACATTCTATTACAAGGTCTACTAGTGAAACATCTGGTGTAGGTACCCGTAATGCCAATCCGTTTAATTTGCCTTTTAATTCGGGTATTACTTCTGCAACTGCTTTAGCAGCTCCTGTTGTAGTTGGTATAATGGACTGGCTGCAACCGCGGGCTCTGCGTAAATCTTTATGACGGTTATCTAGGTTGTTTTGATCATTGGTAAAGGCATGAACAGTAGTCATCAGACCGCTCTTAATAGTCAGGTTGTCATGTATTATTTTCACTATAGGTGCCAGACAGTTTGTAGTACAAGATGCATTGGAGATTATGTTATGCATTTTGGGGTCATAGATATTTTCATTGACACCCATTACGATGGTAGCATCAACATTTTTGCCGGGGGCAGTAAGAATAACCTTCTTTGCACCTGACCTTAGATGGGCTTCTGAACCTTCTTTAGAGTTAAACTTTCCTGTGGACTCTATAACAACATCTACACCTAATTTTCCCCAAGGGAGGTTTTCGGGATTGCGGTCTGATAAAAGTTTTATTTTTTTTCCATCAATAATAAGATGGTTTTCATCACACTGAACTTCTCCCTGATAGGTTCCGTGGGTAGAATCATATTTAAATAAGTGGGCGCTTGCTTTAGGATCTGCAGTGCTGTTCACAGCAACAATCTCTAAATCAGGGCGATTTATTGCTGCTCTTAAACAAAGTCTTCCAATCCTTCCGAATCCATTGATTGCAATTTTTGTAGCCATTTCTGTGTTACCTCCATATGTCTTATAAGTTATATTTGGGGTTAGACATTCAGACTATCCCATTAGAAAAATTAACCAGTGAAATAAATGACTTAGAGTTATTCTCCTTATTTATAGAAAATCCTTGTCATATTCAATAAACCATGTTTATGTATGAGTATTAATAGCGGGATTTGTGACGACCAAGCGGGACGAATAATGACCCTGGGTTGCATTTTCTTTAGTTGGGAGTATGTGAAAATAAATAAATATACAGTTTTTTTAGAGGATATTATGTAATAATATAGAAAAGAGAAAAAGAAAAATTTGACTAGGAGTGATTTAATGAGTAAGCAGAAGCGTCTGGTAGGGATTACAGATACTACTTTGCGGGATGGACACCAATCCTTACTGGCTACAAGGATGAAAACAAAAGATATGTTGCCGATAGCTGAAAAAATGGATGAAATGGGTTTTTATTCTTTAGAGGTATGGGGTGGAGCTACCTTTGATTCTTGTATGCGTTTTTTAAATGAAAATCCTTGGGAGAGGCTAAAGGCTCTTAAAAAAGTCTTCAAGAAAACGAAACTGCAAATGCTGTTAAGGGGTCAAAACCTTGTTGGATATAAACATTATGCCGATGACGTTGTAGAAGCTTTTGTTGCCAAGGCAGCGGAAGATGGCATTGATATTTTCAGAATTTTTGATGCCCTAAATGATGTCCGTAATATGCAGAAAGCTATGGAGGAAGTAAAGAAAACAGGCAAGCATGTGCAGGCAACTATCAGTTATACATTAGGTCCTATTTATGACCTGCAGTACTACCTGAAACTGGGTCGTGACTTGAAAGAGCTGGGAGCTGACTCTATCTGTATCAAAGACATGGCCGGAATTTTAAGCCCTTATGCTGCCTATGAATTGGTTAAGTCCTTAAAGGATGAAATTGCTTTGCCTATCCAGATGCATACCCATTATACCAGTGGTATGGGGGCTATGATGTATCTTAAGGCTATTGAAGCAGGCGCAGATGTTGTTGATACAGCCAATTCGGCATTGGCATTAGGCACATCACAGCCTGCCACTGAAACAATGGTTGCTGTATTAAATGAAGGTGGTTACACCACAGGCATTGACCTTGATCAAGTTTCCACCTTGGCTGAGTACTTTAAAGATGTGCGAAAAAACTATGAAGAATTTGATGTCTATAAATCAGGGGTTGATGTTAATGTATTGCGTTACCAAGTACCTGGAGGCATGCTTTCCAACTTTATTACCCAGCTATCCCAGGCAAATGCCTTAGATAAAATGGAAGATGTTTTAAAAGAAGTGCCCCGGGTCAGGGAAGACTTAGGTTATCCCCCCTTAGTAACACCGTCCAGTCAGATTGTAGGAGCCCAGGCAGTTCTTAATATCCTTGCCGGGGAAAGATATAAAATGGTTACCAATGAGGTTAAGAACTATATGAGAGGTCAGTATGGGCAAGCCCCTGGAAAGGTAAACGAAGAAATTCGCAAGAAAATTATTGGGGATGAGACTCCCATTACAGTTCGACCTGCAGATTTAATAGAGCCACAATTGGAAGCTGCAAAGAAAGAAATAGGGGACCTGGCGAAAAACATGGAAGAACTATTAATGTACATCCTTTTCCCACAGGTTGCAAAGCCTTTCTTGGAAGGGACTTTACAGGAGGAAAAAACTCAGCCCAAACCGGAGCCCAAGAAAGAGTTAAAACAGCCGGAAGTAAAAGCTGCGCCGGTGCAGCCTATTGCGGCTAACCTGGCTTCTGGTGTAGGCAGTGTTGCAAAATTTGCAGCCAATAGGAAAACTAACCGCCCAGGAAGCATCAATTTCAACTTTAACGGTAAAATTGAAAAATTGAAAATCTCTATGGATGGTAACAGCTATAAGGTTGATATGGATGATTATGAAGATAAAGTTGAGAAAAAGGCTGAAAAAGAGGCTGCTCCTGTTCAGGAGGTAAAGAAGGAAAAGGCGGCAGAACAGCCTAAAGCAGCCGTTAGCGGCGAAAGTACTGTTATTGCACCTATGCCGGGCAAGGTGTTTAAGATAATCAAGGAAGAAGGCACTCAGGTCCAGGCGGGTGATATTGTTCTTATCCTTGAGGCAATGAAGATGGAGAACGAGATATTGGCACCTACCTCGGGAACTGTGACGGGTATGAAGTTTTCAGTGGGGGAGTCGGTAAGTGCGGGAGATGTGCTTTTTAAAATAGAATAGAAAAAAAGCCTCCGACGGAGGCTTTTTCCTATTCTAGTGGCTACAGTGGCTACAGAAAAACCTTGTGATCCATCCGTTTTGAAAGATTGCCACCCCCTTACACGCCTCTTGACCCATGAATTAACTTTTAAGTAAATTTTAAAGAGCCGAGCTTAGCTCAGCTTTAATATTGATCACACATATCCTGGTAGCAGCGGGGGCAGAGTTCATTTCCTTTCTTATCTGTACTGGATTTGTAATCGGATATTTGTTCCTCTACAAGATCAAGGGCTTGACCGCATCTGGCACAGGTATTGTTATAATCAGCCATGGTTTCACCACCTTTTATGGTGCTTCTACCTTTATTATAGGAGGATAAATATCCTTTTATGCAGAAATAAATAGGCAGATATTATCTTTCAGAAAATAGATTAGACTACGTTAGATAATAGATTTCGTGCCAACAAGTTGCACTAGATTAAGGTCTTCTATGTTGCAATGTCACCGAGACACGTTATGCAAGTTAAAATTTCATGCTGATACGTTATTTGCTAGCCACTAGCCACTAACAACTAGCCACTGGTTTACCAGTCCCTTAACAGTATGAATTAACTATAAATTTTTGCGCAGGTGATTGACATTGAAAAAGAACTCCATTGTACCTTCTTTGGAAGAAATAATAGAAGAAACGCTGAAAGTTATAGAAAACAGTAAAACCCAAATTTTTGACATAGCTGAGAATGCCAGGGCTGAGGCGGAGCGGATACTTGGAAAACTGGAAATGGTTAAGCAAAAGGTTG
Source organism: Bacillota bacterium (assembly GCA_049323895.1). Lineage (GTDB taxonomy): Bacteria > Bacillota > Peptococcia > Peptococcales > BICA1-8 > JBMOKT01. The sequence goes on from JBMOKT010000004.1 coordinate 4,957, forward strand.
TAGAGGTGATAAACCAAGTAGAGAAGACGGAGAGGCTGGAAAAAGCTTCTCGTGTACGATTAATGGAGGTAAGCCGGGATATAAAAAAATATACTGAGGAAGACATCCGTAAGGCTTACCTTAATGCTAGCAATCTACAGGCCGAGGTAAAAATCCTGCGTAATAAAGAGGAGTCGTTGAGGGAAGAGCGGACGGAACTTGAAAGACAGTATAAGAGGCAGCAGGATACTGTAGCAAAGGCAGAGCAGTTAGTTTCCCATGTAGGTGTTGCTTTAAATTATCTGATGAAAAATATAGAGGGTTTAAATAATAAGCTGGAAGAAATCGAAGCCAGGGGTAATCTGGGTGCAAGAATAATAAAAGCCCAGGAGGAAGAGCGCAGAAGGGTAGCCAGGGAGATTCATGACGGTCCTGCTCAGTCTATGGCTAATATAGTACTTAGGGCCGAGTTCTGCGAAAGGCTGATTGATAAAGATATTATATTAGCTAAAAAGGAAATTCGAAATCTTAAGGATTTGGTCCGTACCAGCCTCAAGGATGTCAGGAAAATCATCTATGATTTAAGGCCCATGGCTTTGGATGACCTTGGTCTGGTGCCTGCATTGAATAGGTATATTGAAGAATTTGTTGAAAGATATGGAATTTTAGTTGATTTTGTACCCTCAGAAAATATTACCAGGCTGCCGAATACTTTAGAAGTAACTATTTTTAGAGTGATACAAGAGGCACTGCAAAATGTACAAAAGCATGCCCAGGCTAAGAAGGTCATAACAATCTTAGATATTTCAAAGGCCGCTGCTTACTTGAAAATACAAGATAACGGAAAAGGTTTTGACGTAGCTGAGATTTTCGCTGACAAGGATCGGGATGGTTATGGCTTGCTGGGGATGAAGGAAAGGGTTGAACTTTTGAACGGGGAATTTAGTATTGTCTCCGATGAAGGAAAAGGAACCACTATTTATATAAGTATTCCTATTCAAAGTTCTGAAGAGGAGTGACGCAAATGGGTATTAAATTATTGATTGCTGATGACCATGCATTGTTAAGGGAAGGATTAGTCAAAATACTTTCCCTGGAGGAAGAAATAGAGATAATAGCTGAAGCCAGCCGGGGTGACGAGGCTATAAATTTGACCCGCAAACTCAAGCCAGATGTTATTTTGATGGACATTAACATGCCGGGTGTAAATGGTATCGAGGCAACTAAAATCATCAAGCAGGAGATGCCGGAAATCGGTGTCATTGCTCTGACTATCCATGATGATGAAGAATATATTTTTGAACTGGTCAGGGTAGGGGTATCGGGTTATGTTCTTAAGGATATCCAGCCGGAACGGTTAATCGCGGCTATAAAGGATGTGGCAGCCGGTAAATCGGTAATCCATCCGGAGATTACCGCCAAGCTGTTGGGTGAATTCAACCGGCTCTCTGAACGGAAACTAAGACCTTCTTCTAATGATGAACTTACTTCCCGTGAGGTTGATGTGCTGCAGCTGATAGCAAAGGGGTTGGCTAATAAGGATATAGCCAACAGTTTGTATATCAGCGAAAAAACGGTGAAGAACCATATCACCAATATTTTTCGAAAGCTGAATGTGGAGGATAGGACGCAAGCTGCCCTCTATGCCATCAAAAACAAGCTTGTTAATTTATAGGCTGGTGAAAAGTAGCAGCAAAAATCGTAAATAAGGAACGGGGACACACCTCTTCAGTGGCAACGCTTAGACGATGAGGAATGTCCCCGAATTTATTATTCATTAAAGAATTGTACTTTCGCACTATCAAACTCTCAAACTAATACTAATTCAAGTCACCAGTCACTTTTTATACTAGCCACTAGCCACTAACAACTAGCCACTTACCATAGCCACTTACCCGTCACTCTTCCCCAATCCATGGAATACTATAAAGTATACCCATAAATAGGGGGGCTGGGGATGCTTTACTTAGACTGGGTACTGGTTTTAGGTATCATTACCTTTATTGCTTGGTTTTTTATTTGTGTTTACCGAGGTACTTATGAGGGAATGGATGATGCAGCAAAGTGTGAACATTTGATTGTGATTGTAAAAAATAAAGAAGCTATTATCGAAGGAATAATCAGGAGGGTGCTGGTTTTTCAGCGACAGTTGGGGGACAATGTTAAATTATATATTGTCGATTTGAATTCCCGGGATAAAACGGTAGAGATAATTAACAGGCTTGCCTATCCCTATAATTATTTTTCGGTAATTTTACTAAACGACCGTCAGGAATTGGGGAGATTTATCGAAAGGTATATTGATAAGAATTGTTTGGTGATGGATTATTCTTCCAAGTCGGAGAGTTTATTTAGAAATATTAAGGATTGTAAATATATGACAAAAGTCTAGGAGACCTTAGGGTCTCCTATCTTATTCTAGGACCCCAGTCAGCTTTGGAAAATAAGACTTGTGCCGGATTCCAAGGGGACGAGCTTTGATGTTAAGATGAAATCACCCAAAGGGGAAGTTACCGGTGACCCTAAAATTTAAAAATAATTTTGGAGGTGCTTTAAATGATGAATTTAGTAAAAAGATTATGGAGTGAAGAAGAAGGTCAAGGTATGGTTGAGTATGGTTTAATAATTGCCTTAATATCTGTGGTTGCTATCACTTTACTAACTGACATTGGAACAAACCTTAAGACTAAATTTACTGATGTTAAAAACGCTTTAGCACCAGCTACACCCTAAAGACTATATGGGTATGCTTATGGGGAGACTTCTACGGGAGGAAGAAGGACAGGGAATACTTGAATATGCTTTCGTACTTATATTCATCTCTTTAGCTCTAATTTTTTCTCTGCAGAACGTAGGCAATAGTCTCATTACAAGGCTGCAAAGTATTAAAAATGGTTTGCAATAAAAAATTATACTTGCTGATAAGTATAAAATAGCCCTACTCTCTAGTAGGGCTATTTTAAAACAGCTGAAAAGAGGGATCTATATGGGTGATGTTCTACTGTTAGTTACTTTATTCATCTGCTTGCTTACAGATCTTAAGAAAAGAAAAATATACAATATCGTTCTTTTCCCAGCTGTTATTGGCGGAATTCTTTTAAATATTTATGATACTGGATTTACCGGTTTATTATTTTCCATCAAGGGGTTTTTTATTGGACTGGGTTTTCTGTTGCTTCCCTTTATCTGGGGGGGGATAGGGGCCGGTGATGTAAAATTGTTAGCTACGATAGGTGCTATAAAAGGTCCGGAATTTATATTTTACACATGCCTGGGAATGGGTTTTGCCGGTGGTATTATAGCAATGGTAATTCTGCTGTTCCAAGGCAGGTTGTTTCAAACTTTAGGTGAGTTATGGAACGGCTTGATTGTATTATTTACAACACAGTTCAAGGTTGTGTCATTTGGATTCAAAAGTGATAATAACATGTTCCCATATGGTATAGCCATAACTTTAGGGGCAATTTCAGCCTATTTTGTGGGGTGACATGAATGATATATAAATTATTTAAAAATCAGCGCGGACAAGCTTTAGTGGAACTGGCTTTTGTTCTTCCCATTTTACTAATGATTGTTTTTGGCGTAACTGAGTTCGGGAGGGTTTTCGGTACCCAATTAATTCTAACAAATGGGGCGAGGGATGGTGCCAGATATGCATCTGTTGGAGCAACTGATATGGAGATTATTACAAAAATACAAAATGGGACTCCTATGTTGGACGCTGCAAAGCTAAATATCAGCATATCTCCTTCAGCCTCCTCCAGGCATCGCGGAGAGGCAGTCACCATAAAATTACAATATCCAGTAGATATTTATGCTCCGGTAATATCAAACATTATAGGTGATCCTTTTATTGCAAAAGGTCAGGCTGTAATGAGAATGGAGTAGAGAGTATGGTTAAGAAGCTTTTAAAGGATGAGCGTGGGAGTGCAATTATTATTTTTACCCTTGGTTTAACTGTGTTTTTTGGATTTTTGGCTTTTGTGGCTGATACGGGTCTTTTATATTATAAAAAAGCAGATTTAGCTAATGCGGTTGATGCAGCTGCCCTGGCAGGAGCACAGGAGTTGCCCTATAAGCCGCAGACTGCTGTGGATAAAGCCGTAGAGTATGGTACAGCAAATGGTCTGATTGCAAACAATCTGGTTATCCAAATTTTTGACAGTAATAAAAAAATAAAGGTCTCTTCTCAAAAAGATATTAATCTCTTATTTGCCAAGATCTTGGGAATTGACAGCGGAAGAGTGGGACATACTGCCACGGCGCAAGTCGCTTCTATTGTAGGTGTTAATGGTGCTGCTCCTTTAGGAATTCAAAAACATGATTTTGTTTTTGGTCAGCAGTATACCCTCAAAGTAGGTGCAGGAGACACCAGTAACTTAACCGGTGAAATTAGCCCAGGATGGTTTGGTGCTTTAGCCCTAGGCGGACCAGGTGCCAGTACATATGAAGATAATTTGAGTTTTGGTTATGATGGAAATTTAAAAATAGGTGATTTAATAGATATCCAAACAGGAAACATTTCAGGGCCAACAAAGGATGCAATCGATTATAGGATTTCCCAGGATAAACACACGCCCTATTGTACAGTTGATCATTTCGAAAGAGATTGTTCAAGATTAATTAAAGTTCCCGTTATTGAGGCAGCTGGACATAAGACAGTTAAAATTCTTGGATTTTCAATGTTTTTAATTGACGATGTTACCGGTCAAGGAAACGATAGTTATGTAAAAGGTAAGTTTGTTAGAACAATAGCTGTGGGGGAAATTGACCCTGATTCGCAAGATTATGGTTTGCTTGGAATAAAGCTAGTGGAGTAAGTAATTTATAGTGCAAAAGTAAAGAAGAGTAAAGGCATTAGGTGTAATAGTTAAAGTATTAATTATTCACAATTGTATACATAACAAATGGGGTGACGAGATGCGTAATAAGTTAGTAATATTGTTAGCCTTAGTATTCGGATTAACCACTGCGTATTTAGTTTTAAATTACCTTCAGGAAGTAAAAGCGGCAATTGATGACACTGATTATGTGGAAATAGTAGTAGCAAATCAGGATATTCCTGCCAATACGATAATTTCAAGTACCATGGTTGGCCCCAAAAAAATACCTTCACAATATATGCATCCTGAGGAGTTTATTGATAAAACTCAAATTGTCGGTAAAATTGTTTTAGTCCCCATTACCGCGGGCGAGAGTATCATGAGAAATCAATTAATTGAGCAAGGTGAAAAAAAGGAAGGCTTAGCCTACTTAATTCCTAAGGGGAAACGAGCACTAACTGTGCCCGTTGACGAGGTTAGCGGCATTGCTGGTCTGATTAGACCTGGCGATCATGTTGATGTAATAGGGACTGTTTCCATAGGAGAACAAAATGAAAAGCCGTATACTCTGTTAGTTTTACAGGATATTGAGGTTTTAGCCGTGGGTAAAACTATGGAAAGAATAAGTGAAAGTACTGCTAATGTAGTGGAAATTAATACTGTGACCCTTGCTGTTTCATTAGCAGAAGCAAAACCTCTCATGATGGCTAACCAACGGGGAGTTATCCGTTTAATGCTTAGGTCACCGGTTGATGACAGTAAAGGTTATAGTGCACCGTTTAAAATGGAAGACTTTCTTAGCCAATAACTAAAAAATTACCCGGGAGGTAAATGGTATGGAGAAAATAAAGGTCCTAATTGTAGACGATATAACTGAGACTAGGGAAAATATTAACCGTTTACTGAAGCTGGAAGAGGACATTCAGGTAGTTGGCGAAGCTGCAAATGGTGAACAGGCTATTAAAAAAGCTGAGCAGTTATTACCCGATATTATTTTGATGGATATTAACATGCCGATAATGGATGGTATCGCGGCAACGGAGAAAATCTCGTTAAACCTCCCAAATATCGCTGTGGTTATGATTAGTGTCCAAGGAGAAGCTGAATATCTGAAGAAGGCAATGATGGCAGGTGCCAGGGAATATCTAGTTAAGCCCTTTAGTGCAGATGAATTAGTAGATACCATTAAAAGAACATATGATTTAGAGCGGAAGCGGTTAGGTAAGCTGGAAGGTTCCAAAAAAATCTTCGGTAAGGCAAAAGACAGTAAACCGCAGGTAGTTACGATATTCGGCACCAAGGGCGGTGTAGGCAAGACTACACTAGCAGTAAATATTTCCGCACAGATAGCTAAAAAAACTAGGAAAAAGGTTGTGTTGGTGGATTTAGATTTGCAGTTTGGAGATGTTTCGGTTTTTTTTAATGTAAGTCCCAAGAAGAGTATGGCTGAACTGGTGCAGGAGCGGGGTCAATTAAATATTGAGCTGGTAGAAAGTTATCTCATACCACATATTTCAGGGGTAAAAATATTACCTGCACCTATGCGCCCTGAGTATTCAGAATTGGTAACACCTAATAATATATTAGAAATCCTAACGATTCTTCGCCAAAATTATGACTATGTAATAATTGACACACCTCCTTTTTTTCAGGATACAAACTTAAGCGCACTAGATATGTCAAATCAAGTTCTGTTGGTGATGACCATGGACTTACCGACGGTAAAAAACATGAAACTAAGCCTAGAGCTATTAGACAGCCTCCATCATAAGGGAAAGACGAAGCTTATCCTAAATAGGGCTTCAGAGGATTTAGGTATTAATGCAAATGATGTAGAGAATGCTTTGGATTTTCTCATCGCTAACCAAATTCCCAGTGATGGAAAGCTGGTAGTAACCTCAGTCAATAAAGGCATACCTTTTGTCATTAGTAATGCCAGTTCCAAGGTAAGTAAAGCCGTAGAACAAATTACAAACATGGTTATTGATGATACAGGATATCAAAAAGAGCTGCTGGAAAACAGACAGAAGCGTAAGTTTTTTGGAAAGCTGTTTGGATAGAGGGTGAGATGCAATGTCCTTATTAAAACGTTTAGATCAACAAAAAAACACTCCGGAAGCCCCAAAAGTAAGGGAGCAAAAGAGGCAGAAGGAAGAAAATACTGATAAATATGAGTCATTAAAGATAAAAATTCATAAAGAATTAATAGAAAATATGGATAAGGAATTAAAGGCCACAAGCATCTCCGATGATACTATTGCCAAAAAGGTTGAAGAGTTTGTTGCTGCTATTCTTGATAGGGATGCCGGTTTTTTGCCTTTCTCGGAAAGACAAAAGATTGCAGTAGAGATGGTTGCAGAAGTTTTAGGCTTTGGTCCTATTGAAAAATTAATAAGGGACGAAGATGTATCTGAAATCATGGTTAACGGACCCAAACAGGTATATGCGGAGAGAAAGGGGAAACTTACCCTTTCGGATATTACTTTTAGGGATGATAACCATGTTATGCATGTTATAGAAAAGATAGTTGCTCCAATAGGGCGGAGGATAGATGAAAGTATGCCTATGGTTGATGCCCGCTTACCTGACGGCTCCAGGGTAAATGCTATAATTCCTCCCTTGTCATTGAAAGGTCCTAGTATAACAATCAGGAAATTCTCCAAGGACCCTCTAAGAATACATGATCTGATACGATTTGGTACGGTAACCCCATCCATAGCAAAATTTCTCGATGCATGTGTAAAGGCAAGACTTAATATTGTAATCTCCGGAGGTACAGGAAGTGGTAAAACAACAACCTTAAACGTGCTTTCCTCTTTTATTCCCAATGATGAGAGGATTGTGACAATAGAGGATGCAGCTGAACTGCAGCTCAACCAGGAGCATGTACTCACGCTGGAGACTAGACCCCCCAACATCGAGGGCAAGGGGGCAATCACCATGAGAGATTTAGTGCGAAATTCTTTGCGTATGCGTCCAGATAGGATAGTTGTAGGGGAAGTTAGAGCTGGAGAAGCTTTAGATATGCTTCAGGCTATGAATACCGGTCATGACGGTTCGCTGACAACAGGTCACGCCAATACCCCAAGAGACATGCTTGCACGATTGGAAACGATGGTACTTATGGCGGGGATGGAACTTCCAGTACGGGCAATTAGAGAACAAATGGCTGCAGCTATAGATTTGATTGTACAGCAAAACAGGCTCAGGGATGGGAGCAGGAGAATAACCCATATCACAGAGGTCGTAGGTATGGAAGGAGATGTCATAGTACTGCAGGATGTTTTTCGGTATGAACAAAAAGGTATTGATGACAGAGGCAATATTATAGGGGAACATAGGGCTACCGGTATTATACCTAAGTTCATCAGCCAGATAGAAGCAGAGGGAATCAAACTGCAGGATGATATATTTCTACCTTAATCCGAAAGGATGACATATATGTTAGCACTAATTACCATCTTTACTTCACTTACTGTAATTTTCCTGTTTATAGGTTTATATCTAATACTGACCGCAAAAAAACGGGAAATATTAAATCGTATGAAAAAATTTACACGCACTCCCGGTCAGGTAATTATTGATGATCATATCGCCAATAAAGAAAAGTTGGAACTTAAAAATCTTCTTAGTATTTTAGGTAAAGTGTTTGAAGCCAAAAGCTACACTAAAAAAATTGAAAACGAATTGCTTAAGGCCGATATACCTATGCGTGGTTCGGAGTTTATTGTATTTAATATTATTAACATTTCATTTCTGGGGATAATTGGCTTCTTCCTTGGGGGGATTGGACCAGCTATTGTTTTAGGGTCATTAGGCTTTATTTTACCAAACTTTTTTGTTAAAAGAAAAAAGAAACAGCGGTTTGAAAAATTAGGTCTGCAGATAGGTGACTGTTTAACTGTAATGTCAAATTCACTGCGGGCCGGTTTTAGCTTTCAACAGTCCATGGAATTGGTTAGTAAGGAAATGACAGGACCTTTAGCTCTGGAGTTCGGGAAGACATTAAGGGAAATAAGTTTTGGAACACCCACAGAACAGGCCCTTGCCAATATGGCAGAAAGGGTAGAATGCGATGATTTAGATTTGATGATAACGGCTGTTTTGATTCAAAGGCAGATTGGCGGTAATTTGGCAGAAATACTTGATAATATATCTACTACATTGCGAGAAAGGATTCGTATAAAAGGTGAGATTAAAACATTGACTGCCCAAGGGAGAATATCTGGTATGGTAATAGGGTTTATGCCACCCATTTTATTTGCAGTTTTATTAGTAATTAACCCCGGCTATATTATGGAGTTAGTGCAGAAACAGGCAGGTATAATGCTCTTAGTAGCGGGAGTAATATCAGAAATAATTGGGTTTATGATTATTAAGAAAATTGTCAGTATTGAAGTTTAAGGGGGTATAGTGTAATGGTGTGGCTCATAGTGTTCTTAAGCTTTTTGTCAGGGGTTATGTTTATTTACGGAGGCTATTTGATTCTTGCTTCGGAAAAAATTCATATAGAATCCCGCCTCAAGAAAATAAAGGTTGAAAGAGAACGCAATAGGGAGCCGTTGGACGAACTGCAAAGACCTTTTATGGACAGAATTATTAAACCTTTCTTAAATTACATATCCAATTTTACCAAGAGGTTTACACCTGCCAAAAAAAAGACTAATTTAGAGAGAAAACTGCTGCTTGCCGGCAATCCTGGAGGGCTTAATTCTACCGAGTTTTTATCATTACATTATTCAATTGCTGTGATGGTAGGAGCAACTGGTTATTTACTAGCCTTTTTTACAAAGTCCGGTCCGGCAATAAATATTGTTGCTGCTTTAATGGGAATTTGCTTTGGATACATATTAGTGGAAATGTATATTAATCTTAGAATAAAATATAGGCAGACAGATATAACTAAGGATTTGCCTGATGTACTTGATTTATTAACCGTTAGTGTAGAGGCAGGGCTTGGCTTCGATTCAGCTTTGCAAAGGGTAGTACAGAAGACAAAGGGACCCATCTCCCTTGAATTTGCAAAAACTCTTCAGGAAATCAAAATGGGTAAACAACGGCGAGAGGCCCTAAGGGACTTAGGGTTAAGAACAGGCGTAGAAGACCTTAACACATTTATCAGTGCACTGGTGCAGGCTGACCAATTAGGGGTAAGTATTGGGAATGTATTGCGTATTCAGTCGGAGCAAATACGAAGAAAACGCCGACAACGAATTGAGGAAAAGGCTATGAAGGCACCTATTAAAATGTTAATACCAATGGTCCTATTTATTTTTCCTACTATTTTTATAGTTTTGTTGGGGCCCGCAGCCTTAGAGGTTTTGGAAAATTTAGGAGGCAAATAAAAGATTGTCTTTTCAAGTATTATTTATAGGAGAAAAAGGAATTTAGTAAACATACAATAAATAAAGCTAATAGTCATAGAGGTGTAACATGAAAAAAATAACTGTTCGCAATCTAAGGAACAATAAAATTATTGGCGACAAGATTGAACTTGCCGACACTTTTTACCTGCGGCTTAAGGGGCTATTAGGATACACAGGTTTGGGGCAGGGGGAAGGAATGCTCCTAACACCCTGTAGTTCTATTCATTGCATTGGCATGAAGTTTACCATTGATGTAATATTTGTGGATATTGATAAAAAGGTGATTTGGCTAAGGGAAAACATGCAGCCGGGTACCAAAGAGACAAAATTGGACTCAGTTCACGTGTTGGAGTTAGCTGCTGGAGAGGTGGCAAAGCAAGATATCCTTATGGGGGATACTTTGATGTGGTAAAAATATTTTATTTTTAATGTCCGGCTTCGGTCGGGCTTTTATATTTTAACCCCCCTCAACTGGAAATATTATACAGAAAATGATAAAATTAAAATGTGCGCATATTTGTGCACAAAAATGGATATGAATACAGTAGGTTAAAGGGGGGGATTCTTGGACTTTATTCGTATTGGAGATAAGATAATCAGCCGTTCTAAAATACAAAAAGCATTGACTAATATTTTGGAGTATAGAATAGGCGGTTATTCTCAGCAGGAGGTTGCCCAAAAATTTAACCTTGATCGTTCTTTTATCTCCCGCTTGGAAAAGCTGGGGGAAGTAAGGAAGGGTAAGAAAATTGCTGTGATAGGCTTTCCTGTTTTGAATAAGGCGGAAATTTTAGAAGTCTGCAGGGAAGAAAGTGTAGACTACACATTGATATTAACTGAACAGGAAAGATGGACTTTCTTAAAGGATAAATCAGGGCTGGAACTTTTTGACCAAGTCATGTATAACATCTGCAAGATAAGGGAGCATGATGTTGTTCTGCTTTTGATGTCTGATAAAAGGGCTAAGCTGATAAGCGGTCTCTTAGAGGGAGAGGTTCTGCAAATCACTTTAGGGCGGTCTCCCCTTTCTGAAGACCAGTATGTGGTACCGGAGCAGTTAAGAGGGTTGATAAAGGCTTCCAAGGAGGAATGATTCATGAAACGGGTGGTAAGTATTAGTCTTGGTTCAAAAAAAAGGGACCACCGGGTAGAGACAAATATTCTCGGGGAAGAATTTATTATTGAGAGAATCGGCACCGATGGGGATATGCATAAAGCCATTGGGTACATAAAAGAGTTGGATGGCAAAGTAGATGCTTTTGGTATGGGTGGAATCGACCTGTATATAGTAGCCGGAAACAAGCGTTATATTCTCCGGGACGCCAAAAAACTTCGGGATGCGGCTAAGGTAACCCCAATGGTGGATGGCAGCGGTCTTAAGAACACCCTGGAACGAAAAGTAGTTGAGTATTTAGCGGGTAATGAGAAAATAGGACTGCAGGACAAAAAAGTGCTCCTGGTATGTGGTGTTGACCGCTTTGGTATGGCCCAAGGGCTGGAGCAGGCAGGTGCACATGTCACTTATGGTGACTTGATATTTGGACTAGGGCTTGACTGGCCGCTGCGCTCCTTAAAAACATTGGAGCGGGCGGCAAAGATTATTGCTCCTATTGCCTGTCAGCTGCCTTTTGAGATGATCTATCCAACTGGAAAAAAACAGGATATCACCATTAGCAAATATGGTGAGTATTATCAGGAGGCGGATATTATTGCGGGGGATTTCCTGTTCATAAAACGTTATCTGCCCCAAAATCTAGAGAGAAAAATGATTCTCACAAATACTGTTACCAAAGAGGATATTGAGCTTTTAAGAGCCAAGGGTGTACAGATGCTTGTCACAACAACTCCCGAATTTAGAGGCAGGTCCTTTGGTACTAATGTCATGGAGGCAGTATTAGTTGCTTTGTCCGGTGGAGGGAAAGAATTGACAGCAGAAGATTACCAGCAATTATTAGATAAGGTAGGATTTGTTCCCCGTATTATCGACCTGAAAAAAGAAAAATTAGCTTAGGGGGAATAAATATGAACAAATTTGCATTTATTATTCATCCGATTGAGGTAGCTGATATATATAGGAAATTCCCGCTTCTAGAAAAGCTTCCGGCAAATTTGGTGGAAAAAAGCTTTAAGTATCTGCCGCCTATGAAAGTATCTCATATAGAGGGTGTAAAGTCACCCCATAATGAAGTGGAAGGATATTTTATAGCTTGTCCTTTGACAACAAGACAGCTGCTGACACTACCCACTGAGGTCTCTATCAAAAAAATTATTGAATCCGTAAAAGTTGCTGAAAAATTAGGTGCCCAGATTGTAGGTCTGGGAGCCATGACTTCTGTAGTGGGAGATGCGGGTATAACGGTGAGCCAAAACAGCAATATCCCTGTAACAACGGGAAACAGCTATACTGTGGCAAGCGCTCTGGAAGCTGCAGTCCGGGGAGCAGGGCTAATGAATATAGACATTAAAGAGGCCAATGTTGCCGTTTTGGGTGCGACAGGTTCCATCGGCAGTGTAGCGGCCAGTATTATAGCTAAAGAGTGCAAGTATCTTATGCTTCTGGCCAGGGATAAAGGACGCTTGACTAAATTGGCCAGAAATATTATGTATGAAAGTGGTATTGCCGTGGAAGTCAGCAGTGAACCTCAAAAAGTCCTGAAAAAAGCCGATATTATTATTTCAGTCACCTCTTCCATGGATACGGTGATTGATCCGGACATACTCAAGCCTGGAGCGGTTGTTTGTGATGTAGCTAGACCTAGGGATGTTTCTCTGACAGTTGAAAAGACCCGTAAGGATGTACTGGTTATTGAAGGCGGAGTAATTAAGGTCCCGGGCAAAGTTAATTTTAATTTTAACTTTGGATTTCCTAAGGGTTTAGCTTATGCCTGCATGGCTGAAACAATGATTTTAGCCTTAGAAAATAGATGGGAATCTTTTTCATTGGGCAGGGACCTGAGTATAGAGGGTGTCAAGGAAATTAAAGCCCTGGCCGACAAGCATGATTTCAGGCTGGCTGGGCTGCGCAGCTTTGAGAAAACTTTAACCAGTGAAAAAATACTGCAGATTAAAGAATCCGCACGCAAAAAAGTCGCTGGGGGATATAGTATTGTAGGCTGACATACAATAACCCATGAGAATCTTAAATGAGAAGCAACATCAATTAAAATGGTATTTCTTATCAGAATACCAGCTAATGAATATGGGAGAACAATTTGGTTAAACTGTAAACCCTTGACAAATGTGTATACCCTTATTATAATTACCGTTAGAGCAAAGAGCACTGAAGCCGAAGGGCTTTAGTGCTTATTCTAGTATATAGCGTCTAAAAATATTTTGTAACTTTAGAGAGGAATATGGCATAAAAAGATTAGAAAAAGAAACTAATAAGGGAGAGTTTAAGATGGCTGAAAAAGAAGTTATTTTAACCAGGGCTGGTTTGCAAAGGTTAGAAGAAGAGCTTGACCATTTAAGAACTGTAAAGAGGAAGGAAGTAGCTGAGAGGATTAAACAGGCTATCGAGTTCGGTGACATTAGTGAGAACTCAGAGTATGAAGATGCAAAAAATGAGCAGGCCTTTATTGAGGGACGTATTATAACTATTGAAAAAATGTTAAGGAACGCCAAGGTAATAGAGGATGATGAAAGAGTAAGCGGCGTAGTCTCTATCGGTTCCACCGTTACCTTAAAAGATATTGAATTTGATGAGGTTATCGAATATAAGATAGTAGGTTCTGCAGAGGCCGATCCGCTGCAAAATTTAATTTCGAATGAATCACCGGTGGGTAGAGCATTATTAGGCAATTCAGTTGGTTCTGTTGTAAATGTTGATGCCCCTGCTGGAAAACTAAAATTTGAAATTATTGATATTAGTAATAAGTAAGTAGTTAAAGTATTGGGGGATTGTTTGCTGTGACAGAACAAATTTTAGATGTAAATGAACTTATACAGGTTCGTTTAGACAAGCTGACAGAATTGAAGGAAAAAGGAATAAACCCCTTTGGAGGGAAATTTGTAACAACCCATCACGCCAAAGATATTCTAGAAAATGCTGAGCAGTTAACTGCTTCCAACATCGAAGTAGTGGTAGCGGGCAGGTTAATGGCTAAACGGGGGCATGGCAAAGCAGGTTTTGCCAACCTGCAGGATGTGAGTGGACAAGTTCAAATTTATTCCCGCCTGGACGATGTGGGAGAAGAAGCCCACGAAATATTTAAGAAGGCAGATATCGGTGACTTCTTGGGAGTGAAAGGTACAGTATTTGTAACCCACAAAGGCGAAACTACTATTGCCGTTAAAGAGTTGACCTTTTTAACAAAATCGCTTCATCCTCTACCCGAGAAGTTTCATGGTTTGAAAGATGTAGAACTGCGTTACAGACAGCGTTATGTTGATTTAGTAATGAATCCTGACGTTAAGGAAACATTTATTCTGCGCAGCCGGATAATTAGGGCTATGCGTGAATATTTAGATAAACAGGGATTTTTAGAAGTAGAAACACCCACTCTTCATGCAATAGCTGGGGGTGCTAGTGCCCGTCCTTTCATTACTCATCATAATGCCCTGGACATAGATTTATACATGCGTATCGCATTGGAGCTTCATTTGAAGAGGCTGATTGTCGGTGGTATGGAGCGGGTTTATGAAATTGGCCGGGTATTTAGAAATGAAGGAATCTCGACAAAGCATAATCCCGAATTTACCATGATGGAATTATATCAGGCATATGCTGATTATAATGACATGATGAAGCTGACTGAAGAAATGGTTGCTTATATCGCTGAAAAGTGTCTAGGCACAACTAAGATAAATTACCAGGGAACTGAGATAGATTTGACTCCTCCTTGGAACAGAATCACCATGGTGGATGCAGTTAAAAAGTATGCTGGTGTAGATTTTAATGAAATCAAAACTGATGAGGAAGCCAGGGATGCAGCTAAGAATCTTAAAATAGCAGTTTCCAAAGATGCCACCAAAGGCAGTGTCCTAAATGAGATATTCGAGGAAACTGTAGAGCCAAATTTAATACAGCCTACTTTTATAATTGACTATCCTATAGAGGTTTCGCCTTTAGCAAAAAGAAAACAGGATGATCCCAATTTCACCTATAGATTTGAAGCATTCATAGTAGCCAGAGAAACAGCTAATGCTTTCTCCGAACTGAATGACCCAATAGACCAGAAAGAAAGGTTCCAAAAGCAGGTGGAACAAAGGGAAAAAGGCGATGATGAAGCCCATATGATGGATGAGGATTTTGTCCGTGCTTTAGAATATGGCATGCCGCCCACGGGTGGATTAGGTGTAGGTATAGACCGTTTAGTGATGCTGTTAACTGATTCGCCGTCGATTAGGGATGTGATACTTTTCCCGACCCTCCGCCCTAGAGAGTAGTGGTCGGGTGTTGAAAAACGGCATCTAGTGACTAGTGGCTAGTAGAAATTTATAGTGACCATCGTTAATGGTCCTAGTGTAGTCGCAGTAAATCTGGGTATTTAGCCCAGATTTATTTTTATGCCCTCATAAAGGTAATTGCCTGGTCGAAATATGTAATAACAAAAGGCGCCTTGGAAATTACATAAAATTGGGGGAGATAAAATGAAGAGAAAAGTTATTGCAATTATGGTGTTGTGTTTATTTATTTTTAACATTGGCGCAGCGGGAGCTTTCGCTGCTGAAACTACATCAGTAGAACAGTCTAACACGGAAACAGCTACACAGGTTGAGGACAGTGCAACCCAAGATAGTGAAAGCGAGGTAGCCGAAGAAACTTCTGAAGAAACAACAGATGAGAATGCTAATACTACAGTAGAGGTGGAAATAGATAACGGCGAAGAGCCAGTTGAGGTAGTTATTATTGATGTTGACCCAGGTACTACTCCTGACGAGACGTTCTATACTATTAAAAGGTTGTTTGAAAATGTTCAGTTGTTTTTAACCTTCACCTCTGAAGATAAAGCAGCACTTTTAGCGGAGTTTGCGGAAAAAAGATTAGCGGAAGCTCAGGCCATGGACGAGGCGGGCAAAATAGAGCTGGTTAAGAAAATGGTTCAGGAATATGCGGCAACATTACTGGACGCCCAAGGAAAAGCTGAAGCAACACTTGAAGATGGACAGGCTATAATAGAAGTAATTGAACAAATTGAAAAGCTGTTAGATGAGAATATTCAAATCATTAATAAAGTAAAAACTGAGCTGCCAAGCTTAGAGGAGAACCTAGCTGCCCTAAAAGAGAATCTAGAAGTTATTAAAACTGCTTCTGAGCTGATTAACCAATTAGAAGAAGAACAGGAAGCAGTGGCTGAAGAAGAAACAGAAGAAGAAACAGATGAAGAAACAGATGTTGAAGAAGAACAAGAAGAAGTAACTGAAGAAGAGAGTGAAGAAGATTCCAATACAGAAGAGGATGCTGAAACAGAAGAAGTTAAAAATGACAAACTAGTTACTATATCTTTAGCAGGCTTAACAGTTGATGAGCAAGTAAAGGCTCTTAGGGAAGCTGGTTATGGTTTTGGTGAAATAAGTATAGCTTTATCATTGGCTGACAACGCCGACGTTAGTATTGATGAAGTTATAAAACTAAGAAATCAGGGTCTCGGCTGGGGCGACGCAGCAAAAGAATTAGGTATTAAAAAACGTGAGGTAGCCAAGAAGATAGGTAAACTTGTAATTGCAGCAAAGGAACAGATCACTACAGAAGAGATTGAAGATAAGACCTTGGCAGAGCAAGAAGTAGTTGAAACTGAAGAAATGGACGAAGAAATGGATGTTCAAAAAGAGCTTATTAAAAAAGAAATGAAAAATAAGCTTAAGCAGTTAAAGCTAGAAGAAAAGAAAATGGTTAAAGAAATGAAAAAAGAAATTAAACAACAGAAAGAAGAAATAAAAAAGGAATACAAGGCACAAAGAGAAGCTGTAGTTAATAAAGGAAAAATGAAGTCTGGGGAAAAAGCTGCTGAGCAAATAGAAGCTAGTGACGATGAACAAAATCGAGAAGACAATGAAGATGATGAAGATGATGACGACGACGATGACAACCAAGATGATGCCGAGGACGATAGCGAAGATAGTGAATCTAAGGGAAAAGGCAAAAGGAATAAAAGATAAAGAATGACTATATAAGACTGGGCTGACATGATTCGGCCCAGTCTTATATAATAGAATTAATTTTGCCTTATTAGGGGAAAAATATTGAACAAATAGAGAGATGCGTGTTGACATAAAAGGTATTCCATGATATTATAACTAATGTCGCTGACCGCTCAGCGACAATTTTAGTCAATGTTAACGACCACAACTTACAGCCAGTAATTGGATGTTGACAGCGGAAGACAAAAGATGATATAATAGCTTTTGTCGCCGCAAGAGAGCGGAGACGAGAGAAAAAGTTCTTTGAAAATTGAACAGTTGTAAAACATGCGTTTGGCCCAAAAGTCATTCAATGATTTTTGAGTTAA
>JBMOKT010000005.1:0-22108 GCA_049323895.1 Bacillota bacterium
GGATGCAGCAGGTACTAATTAACCTAGTTGAAAATGCCCTAAAGCATACTGATCAAGGACAAATAGTAATAACAGCTTTTAAGGAAGAAAATCAAATATGTATAGAAGTTTCCGATACCGGGGCAGGGATAGCAAAAGAAGATTTGGATTTTATCTGGGAGAGATTCTATAAGGTTGACAAGTCCAGAAACAGAGCAAAAGGTGGAACCGGTCTAGGCTTATCAATTGTCCAAAATATAGTTAAGGCTCATAATGGTAAAGTGTGGGTTAGATCAGAAGAGTCTAAAGGAAGCACTTTCGGCTTCTGTATTCCTATTGGCTAAGTAATTAATATAGGTTTAACTCAAGAGGTATAGATAGTAAAAGAAACTTATCTTTTGCATTCTATGCCTCTATTTTTTGAAGTGTTAGACCTATATTTTTAATAGTATTGGGTTAAATATAATAATTTATTGGTAATTTTTTCATAATTTCATCAAATTTTATTTAAGAATTATACAAATCTAATATATAAGATTAGATTAGTTACAATTTAACTTAAAAAGAGTGGAGGAGAATTTATTATGAAGAAAAATTGTTGGGAATATCAAAAATGTGGCAGAGAATATGGAGGTAAGAACGTAGCACAGTATGGTGTTTGTCCTGCGGCAATAGATAAAACATTTAATGGAATGAATGATGGTGAAAATGCAGGTCGTTATTGCTGGAAGGTTGCCGGAACATTCTGTGGTGGAGAAGTTCAGGGAACGTTTGCCCAAAAATTTAAAGATTGTTTAAAATGTGATTTTTTCAAAGAAGTAGCCAATGATGAAAAATTATGTCTTAAAATATAACAAATTATTTGCTTATTATTGAACCAATGCAATTGACTTGAACTTATTTAAAATAGAGTTTAATACAATAAGGTAGTAATAAGCAAGGGAAGGATATATGGAGGAGTTATTATTGACACACACATTAATGTGGGATAATTTTTATTATTTTACTGTCATTATTTGCAAGATTTAAGGGGTAACAAGATCTGCCTTGTTACCCCTTAATAATTATGTAATTTAAATTTATATAGTGATATTTATACTGTTGCTAATGTTACCTGGTTGTGCACTATCATTGTTATCTCCGGAATTTTGAGAAGTGGATAATTGATTACTGGGATCTAAGGTTTTTGAACTTTTATTATTACAATTAGACATGTTCCCTTTATGTCGTGCTCTACCGGCATTATTCATATTCATTCCACTTTGCATTCCTGAAATTCGTTCCATATAAGCATTTCACCTCTATTCAGTATTTTTTAATTTCTAAATTAATTATAAATTAAATATTTTATTGAATTGTGAAATTATTTAGATATTTTTGTGAAGCTTAATAAATTATTGCTAATTTATAAAACCAATCCGCTTGTTTTTATATGAAAGTAAATAAGTCAAATAATATCCTATTTAAACAAAAGAAATTCACTAAAATTCAAGAAATGTTCAAAGTTAAATCATAACTTTAACAAACATACCTTCTATAATAAAAAAAAGTAATAATGCATTTATTGTTCTCGGAGGTGATTTTTAGAGTAATTGGCAGAGTAGTAGACTGTTAGTTTAAATAATTTAATAGCAGGAAATAGCCGGAGGAGGAGAAGGGATGAAAAAAAAGATAATTATCTTAATCGCGATTTTTGTTATAGCTTTTGTAGTTGCTGGTTGCAGTACGGCAAATGACGGCGAAAAATTCAAACCCAAAGCTTTAGAGCGCAAAAATGATGAAGGTGGGTTAGAGATGAATATAATATTTGCTAATCCATTAGGTCAGGGGAAAAGCGGGTACTTAACCTTTGTGGTGCAAATGGATAATCATTCATATAACCTTGATGAGTATGAGTTCAGTAAATATGCAACTCTTATTGATGATAAGGGAAATAGTCCAAAAGGAAATCCAACTTGGGAGGTTACAGGCGGTGGAGGTCACCATGTGATAAATACTCTGCTTTTTCCTGAAGATGGATTTATAACTCCAGATACAAAATATATAAAATTAATTATTAAAGATTTTATTGATCTGCCGGTGCGGGAATTTGTTTGGGAAAAAGAATTTTTAGGGATAAAGGAGTAGAATCATATGTCAGTTTATATCATAGCATTTTTAGCTGGAATAATTTCTTTTATTTCACCATGTATCATACCAATGCTTTCAGTATATTTTTCTATGATAACAGGGTTGTCTCTAAAGGAACTACGTAATTTACCATCGGATAGAAATCTAAAAAAATATGTTCTTGGCAACACCTTAATGTTCATTTTAGCATTTACAATCGTCTTTACCTTAGCAGGTGGGGCAGCAGGGCTAATGGCAGGATTTTTAACTAAGTATGGCAGATATTTTGAATATTTAGGTGGTATTCTGGTAATAATTCTTGGGCTAAATTTAGTTGGAATTATAAAATTAGGTTTCATAAATAGCTGCAATATGCCAGAAGATAAAGCTAAATTCGGTTCGGGTTATCTTTCATCCTTTTTAGTTGGAATTATATTTGCTGTTGCTTGCTCCCATTGTATTGGTCCAGTACTTTATTCAATTCTAATTATGGCTGGTTCTCTTGGTTCTGTAACAAATGGAATGCTAGTAATGTTTTTATTCTCTATTGGTTTAGCAATACCTTATATAGTTGCCGGATTGTATATGGATAAAATTATTAAATTGATTCATAAAACCAATAAAGTTTCAAAAACACTTAATATTGTCACAGGAACAATAATTATTGCTCTTGGCATACTAATCCTAACAGGCAACTTTACTTTATTAACAACATTCACAGCTAAGTTAATTCCCTTTAAACTTCCGATAGGTATGTAATACCATGATTATAGGGGATACCCTAACCTATAAAATACTGCATAAAAAAAGAAACACAAGGGGCGTATCGAAATTAAAGTTCGATACGCCCCCTATAGGTATAACATATTTTAGTTATGCATCTTATTATAATTATTCATTGGCATTTTTTGATTTGCATGGCTTACAGTATCCTGGTGCATTATGTTTTCTTGATTATGTTCCGGTGCAAGAATATTATTGTTCTCATCCTATGTTATTTAATAATTGGTTATAGCACCAAGGTTTCCCACCCACTTTTGTAAAAGAGCAGCTTAATTATTTCTACATATTTTTATAAAACTGTGTATATTTTGAGAAAAATTTAACATTTATAACGGTATTGACTTATAAATTATTTAATTTTTGGTAAGTTTATTAAATTTCATAGAACATTCACATATTGCTCTAAACTTTAACAAATTTTTAATATATAAATTAACACAAGTAAATTTCGGGAGGGTAAACTTTACTCTTAAATGGCAGGGAAATCTCGGAGGTATTTGGTTTGAAAAGAAATCGTATTATTATATGTACTCTATTTGCGGTGCTTGTACTATTTTTAAGCAATTATGCTACTGTAATGGGTATCTATGGTATCTATATAGATGAAGAATTAGTAGGAATCACTGATAATCAAATTCTTGTAGAAAGCCTTATTACAAACATTATTACCGGACATAATTCTTACTCATCTAATGCTCTAAATCATGATAATCTAAAAATTGAATTTAAAAAAATCCGAAAAAGCTCCATTACTCATCAGGAAGAGCTAAAGGAGATTTTGGAGCAAAAGTTATCGGTTGTATTAGCGGCTGCAATAGTTGTTAATGGAGTACAGGAAGTAATATTAATTAATTCAGATGAAGCGGAAAATGTTTTGGCCAAAATTAAAGAAAGTGTTATTCCAAGTGATAATTTTGAAGCTGTTAATAGAGTCGATTTTAATGAAATGGTACAAATTATTCCTGCAGAAGTGCCTATTGAGAAAATATCAACAGTAGAAACCGCTTACCAATTATTAAGATTGGGAACCGAAGAGTATAGCACTTATACCGTCAAAGAGGGAGATAGTTTATGGAAAGTAGCTAGTGATAATAATTTAGAAGTAGAAGATTTAAAACAACTCAATACAGAGCTAAAATCGGACGTAATCAAACCAGGACAAAAGCTATCTGTGATCAGTATGAAACCAAAAGTTAATGTAGAAGTTGAAGGCATTGAAAAAAGAGTAGAAGATATCCCGTTTGAGGTTAGATATGTAAATGATAATAGTATTGATACGGGAGCCACTAAAATTAAACAGGATGGTATAAAGGGTAAGCAGGAAGTTACTTATTCTACAAAACTACTTAACGGATTAATAGTGGAGCAGAATGTAATCACAAAAAAGGTGCTTGAAGAGCCTGTTACAAAGATTATACTTAGAGGAACCAGGCGTGTTTCTAGGGACAGAGTAAAAGGGCAATACCCTTGGCCGGTACAAGGGAAAATTACATCCCTTTTCGGAAATCGAAAATCACCTTTTAGTAATAAACAGGATTTTCACAGGGGAATAGATATCGCCGCTCCTACGGGTACTTCGATAAAAGCTATAGCTGCAGGCACTGTAACTTATGCGGGATGGAGGGGTAATTATGGTAATCACGTGGAAATTGACCATGGACAAGGGTTTGTTACCAGATACTCCCACGCTTCAAAGGTTAATGTAAAAGTAGGGCAAAAAGTTTCACAAGAGCAAGTTATTGCTTTAGTGGGAAGTACGGGAAGGAGTACGGGTCCCCATGTTGATTTAGAAACTATTGTTAATGGTCAACCTCGTAACCCATTGGAATACATTCGATAGAAAAAATTTATTTCATTAGGATCATATATTTGTTTTGTTATCTTTTGATAATGATCATTAAAATATAAATTTGGGAGGGATTTAAATGACAAATACTCAATTCAAAACATTAAAAAAAGAGCGAGGTAGACTATTGGATGCTTGGAGAAATGCCGATACCGTACAGAAAAATTCAATTCTAATACGTATTACTGATATTGATGAAGAGATAGAGCAATATCATAAAAATAATGCAGCTTCTACTAAAAGACAATATATAATAACAAAGGGATATAAATAATTTTTCTTGGATATATGTATAAAGTCGAAATATTATAAGATGAAAAAACTAACCCACTTTCGGATATAAAGTGGGTTAGTTTTTTCATCTCATAATTCCTATTAAGTTATTCTTATCTAAAATCCTAATAAATGCATCAACTACCTCGGGGTCAAACTGTGAACCTTTATTCTTAACTAATTCCTGAACAGCAACTTGATAGGATAATGCTGGGCGGTATGGTCTTTTTGTAGTCATTGCATCAAAAGTATCTGCAACAGAAACTATTCGAGCTTCAAGAGGTATATCCTCACCCTTTAATCCAAAGGGATAACCATTACCGTCAAATCGCTCATGATGGCTTCTTACTATTGAGAGAAACTGATTAGATTTACTCAGGTGAGATAGTATTTGAGCCCCAATTAAAGGGTGCTGCTTTATTGTTTCATATTCTATGTCATTGAGGGGTCCAACCTTGTTAAGAATAGCATCTTTAATTCCGATTTTACCAATATCGTGAAGTTTAGCTATATTTTCAATGCTAATGACATCTCTCTTGGAAAATTCAAATTCTTTAGCTATTAAAGAAGAATAGTAGGATACATTTAGTGAATGCTGCAGGGTATAATTGTCTTTAGCATTAATACTATCTAATAAGCTATTAATTGAGCCTAAATATAGTTGATTTCTAGATACAATAATTTGTGCAAATTTATAGTTAGTAAAAGTTAATAGAAGCGACAGTAAGAGGCCATTTATAAGAAGATAGCTTTTTATTCTTTTGGTTTCATTAATAATCTTTTGAGCGTTTATTTCCACTCCCACTAATCCTATAATTTTTTTATTAATCTCTACTGGGGCAAAGGCATTAAGGAAAGTATTACCTTTATTTACTTGCAAATGTTGATCAAAACTTTCCTTATTTAATATGTAAGTATTATAAGCAATTTCTCCGATAAGGTAATCTATATTTATCGGTGTATCTTTTGTGTCTGCTACTTTCTGAAACGTGCCTTGATTATTATGTAAATAATAAATGTAAAGTAAATTTTTATTATGATTAAGTGTATTTTTAAGATGTTGTTTTACTCCAAAGTAAAATTCGGGACTTATATTATCTTCTGAAAAAAACATCTTACTACTAGAATTTATTAAGGAGCTAGTTGCTTTTGCAATTGTTACTGCCTCATTGCCCAAATTATCGATAAGGTAATCGTATATTTTGTTGTATATATAAATGCCACCAAATACAACTAATAATAAAGATATAATCATTAGAACTGCAAAATATTTTTTTGTAGCTGACATTATTCACCTCAATATAAATTATTTACAAGACAATAAAAGATTTATTGCTTTTTTTTCTCCTGCACTTAAAGGGATAATCTAATCTTGATACTCTTACAAATAGTAGTATATCCTGTAATAATGTAGTAAATTTTAGAGAAAAATGAATTTTTTGTGAATTCTATATACGTAAATAATAATATTATCTTATGTAAAGGGAGAGAATTGCTGATAATGAATGCAACCTAAAAGTTCATAAAATATTCATATTTATGCCTTAGTTTGGTCATATTCCTCTGTTAATATATAATCACACAATAAACCTAAGGAGGAATTAAGCCATGAAAAAAGCAACTATAATTCTAATCGGAGGATTATTACTTATTACCTTAGCGGGAACTGCTATCGCAGAAACAATCACTCCTAAAGCTCCGATTCCTGGACAAGACCCATTAAGCCAAGAGTTTTACCAACAAATGTATGAATACTGTCATGGTACAAATGGGGTAATGAACGGGTATTTTGGCAATGGTAACAATGGGGAAGCACCACCACAGGGGGGTGGTGCTATGATGGGTGGATATGGTTCAATGATGGGCTGGTAAGTAAAGGGGTAGCACTAAGCTACCCTTTTATGTATAATCCATTACATAGAAGCATTAGATATAAATTGTATTGTGTATAATATATTTGCAAAGAATTATATGTCTATGATTTAAGAAGGGGTTAATAAATTTTAGATTTTACAAATAGTATTATTGTTTATTAATAATTTAACGAGGTGGTGGTTTTATGAATATCAGTGATACAGAAGTAATTAAAGCTAAATACAATAAAAAAGCTTCTTCATATGATATGGCCTTGGGTCCAATGGAGAAAATGATGATGGGCAAATGGAGAAAATTATTATGTTCCAAAGCAAATGGCTTAGTATTAGAAGCAGGAGTAGGGACAGGTGCTAATTTAGTTCACTATCCTGAAAAGAGTAACATAGAAAAGCTAATCGGTATAGATTTTAGTCCGAAAATGCTAGAAGTTGCTAAAAGAAAAGTATCATTGGCCAAGGTCCCTGTTGAGCTTCTAGAGGCTGATATCCAAAAACTGCCTTTTGAAGATAATATATTTGATACCATAATAACAGCCTGTGTTTTTTGTTCAGTTCCAGACCCGGTATTGGGGTTTAAAGAATTAAGGAGAGTTATTAAACCTAATGGTAACTTGTATCTCCTTGAGCATGTTAGAAGTGAGGGAATATTTTTAGGACCGTTAATGGATAGGTTGAATCCCTTATCTGTGAAGTTAGGCGGAGTAAATATTAATAGAAGAACAGAAAAAAACATTAAACTATCGGGAATGGAAATTATCTCAAGTGAACATCTCTTTAAAGATATAGTGAAGTTATTAACTGTATCACCAAATAAATAAAGTTTCACATTTTAATAACGAATTAGCCAAAGAAAATTCAAAAAGTTAGCCTATAATGTTAGCATGCCTCGGCATTTAATATATATGAGGTGTAAGCAAAATACCCCCGGCTTGACCTCAAAATATACCTCCTTAATGCAGGGAATTATCCCTGCGTTCTCTTTTTAGTAGAATAATAAAAAAGCTGATACAATTAAGACAGGGACATTAAATCAGTCCCTGTTTTAATCCACATGTAGTTGTAAACGAAGCAATATAAATAAAACTATCAAAGATTTATTTTAAATTACATACTAGCCATTCTTCTGCATTCATCTGCACACATGCGGCAAATATCAGCACATTTTTGACAATGATCGTCCT
Source organism: Bacillota bacterium (assembly GCA_049323895.1). Lineage (GTDB taxonomy): Bacteria > Bacillota > Peptococcia > Peptococcales > BICA1-8 > JBMOKT01. The sequence continues at coordinate 8,046 of JBMOKT010000005.1, forward strand.
TGAATTTGGCACATTCATCTGCACATGTGTCACATATTTTTGCACATAATTGGCAGTGCTCTTTAGAAAATTGTCCATTCATTGCCATCGTAGATACAGACATTTGGCACATCATAGCACATTCTACAAGCATGCTAACGCAATTTTTTCTATCGTTTAAATCAGGTTCGTTAAGACATGCATGGAAACATTCATAACAGACCTGGGCACATTTTGAACATGCATCAATACATGATTGAAACTTATCTGTAAAATTGGCTACAACAACCATGATAACACCTCCTTATTTTAATAATTAACTTATTCATTAGGTAGTATGATGGAAAGTATAGTTAATTATTCCGGGAGTAGTTACTTTGAGAATAATTTTTACTGGATTGTGAAACTTAATATAAATAGCTTTATTACTTTGGAGGTTATAAAAATGAAAGTGCTTTTTTGCAAAAACAATAGCTTTACAAAAGAGGTAGTTGAACTTTTAAACCAAAATCATCCTGAATATCAAACTGAAGTTCAAAATTGCTTAGATTTTTGTGATGTCTGCAAAGAACAAGCTATAGCTAAAATCGGTGATGATTATTTTAAAGCTAAAAACGGGTCTGAACTTTTCCAAAAAATTGTTGACCATTTCTTTAGAGTACCAAGTTCATTTATAGGTTAAAAATAAGTCGGGATGCCCGACTTATTTTTTTAACCTATTTTTGCCAACCGTTAAAAAAAGTCCTAGAGCTCCAACAGCCGATACAGTTCCAATTGGATAAGCGATTGAGGTTGCCAACTTAAATCCTTCTGGAGCAACTAAAATATAAGTTGTGGATACTGCAGTCATAAAGACTGCAGGTAAAGTAGCAATCCAATGATTCTTTCTATTTATCAGTAAATACATGGCAGCAGCCCACAGTACAATCATGGCTAAGGTCTGATTTGACCAGGCGAAATAACGCCAAACAATATCAAAGTTTATCTTGGTTAAGATAAAACCAACAATAAATAAAGGAATACTTACTGCTAGCCGGTTAACTATGGGTCCTTGTTTATAACTGAGAAAATCCGCTATAATCAACCGTGCACTTCTAAAGGCGGTATCTCCGGATGTTACAGGGGCTACTACCACTCCTAAAATAGCCAAAACTCCGCCTATTTTACCTAATAACGTATTGGAAACTGCATTTACAACATAAGCGGCACCGCCGTTTGCTGCCATGGCTTCCCCTAGTTGAGGTGTCCCCCCAAAAAAAGACATTGCAGCAGCTGCCCAAATTAGGGCAACAACACCCTCGGCAATCATTGCACCGTAGAATATAGACCTCCCTTGCCTTTCATTAGTTAAGCACCGAGCCATTAGTGGCGACTGGGTAGAGTGAAAGCCCGAAATCGCTCCACACGCAATTGACACAAATAATAAGGGCCATATTGGCAGTTGTTTAGGGTGCAGATTAACAAGTGTTATTTCGGGTATATTATAGCCTCCTAAAAGAATACCTCCACTAACTCCAATAGCCATAAAAAGTAAGGCTAAACCGAAGATAGGATAAATTCTCCCTATTAACTGGTCAATGGGAACTATGGTAGCAATTACATAGTAGACAAATATTGCATAAACCCAAAACTGTTTGTCTAAAGATTCTGGTGTTAATCCTGCAATCAACCCTGCAGGACCCGAGATAAATACGACACCAACTAAGATAAGAACCAGGGTGGAAAAACCCCTCATAAAAGTTTTTACTGAGCCCCCCAAGTATTTACCTACTACTTCAGGAATGCTTGCCCCATCGTGCCTTACTGAAAGCATTCCTGAAAAATAATCATGGACTCCACCTGCTAGCAAAGAGCCAAATACAATCCACAAAAATGCAACTGGCCCCCAGAGTGCTCCCGCAATGGCTCCAAAAATTGGTCCTAAACCAGCAATATTTAGAAATTGTATTAAAAAAATTTTCCATGCCGGGAGAGGAATATAGTCTACACCGTCCTCAAGGCGAGTTGCTGGAGTTTCCAAATTTTCATCAATTCCAAATGCTTTTTCAACCACTTTACTATAAACAAAATATCCTACGACCAATACAATTACAGAAACAAAAAAAGAAACCATATCGAACCTCCTACCTGAATTTATTATTTATTTTGTTTCTTTTCTGGTAATCTCATTCAATATAGTCAGCTAGTTTATTACTGATTTAACAGAAGGTATAGATACTGAATAACATATATTAATTACAAACAAGTAGTTACAATTTATGAATAAATTATATGAGGAGGAATTTAAATGCAGGATAATAACTCCCTTACACGAGCAACTCTAGTAGTCGACCCAGACATGGGATATTTGGGTACAGGATTCCACTCCTGCTCCAGCATACAATCTAACCTCGTTAGAAACAATTTCATGAGTTTTCCAGTTGTTTTACAAAGGGAGTGCCAAGTAATTTTCATAATAATAGGCAAAGCTAAAGAAATTCGTGGATTAAGATATTCAAGTATGGAGGAATAGGTATATTCCGGGCGGGGAGAACAGCCATAAGTAATTTGCTTCTATTTATTAGGTAATTAAAAACACAAATATAACGAAGTTTCTGTTAACTCTTTTGAATATATGGACTATGCTTTATAATAAACAATAATAATTCGAAACGTTTATGAGGTGGAATTTTGTTAAATATAGAGATTGGAGTTATAGCACCTGATGAAGAGTTGTATTCTTTGGTCGAGGAAATTAACGGAGAACTGCCTGAAAAGGTGTTATTAAAAATGGGATTTTTAGATGAAGGTGTTTCTGTAGCCAGTAAGTTTCAACAAAATGGTCTAAGAGTTTTAATTTCAAGGGGAGGAACAACAACAAAGATAAGAAATTCCAAAATATCTCTTCCTATAATTGATATACCAATAACTGAGTATGATGTTATCAAGTTATTAGACCAAGCAAGAAAGCTATCGAACAGAATTGCCGTTATTGGGTTTGACTCTTTAATAAAGGGTGCAGAAGTAATTGCTCCAATTTTAGATTTAGATGTTAAGAAATTCCTAGTGCAAAATGAAAAAGATGTTGCAAGGTCAGTGGAATCTGCGGTAAGAGAAGGCATCACTGTAATTATTGGTGCCAAGCTGGCGGTAGAGTATGCGAAGAAATTAGGCATACATGGTATATTGATAAAATCACAAAAGCCTGCTGTGTTAGGAGCGATAAAGGAGGCTTTTAAAGTACTAGATGCTGTACGAAGAGAGAGGGAGTTAGCAGAAAGATTAAAGATACTATTTGACTCTGTAAATGAAGGTATTATTTCCGTGGATAGTAAAGGTGAGATAATTCATATAAATAACAATGCTCTTGCAATAATTAACCCAAACAGAGAAAAAACAAAACACAGGAATATTATGGAAATAGTGGATGATAATAAGTTAATTGAGGGAATAAAAAATGGCAATAAGATTAATGGGGAAATTAGGGTTATTCACAACATAACCTATATATGTGACCTGACTCCAATAAGACTCAATAATGAAAATCTCGGAGCGATTATTAGTTTTAAAGAATTATCTGAGCTTCAAGATTTAGAACATAATGTCCGCAGGAAACTATATCAAAAAGGGCACATAGCGAGATATAAATTTGAGGATATAATAAGGTCTGATAATTCTCTTTTGGAAAGAGTTATTGAGAAAGCTAGATTTTATGCAGAAGTAGATTCAACCATATTAATTCAGGGAGAAAGTGGAACTGGTAAAGAAATGTTTGTCCAAAGTATTCATAATGCAAGTAGCCGTAATGGTAAGCCCTTTGTAGCGGTCAATTGTACAGTAATTCCAGAAAATCTACTTGAAAGTGAACTATTTGGATATGCCGACGGGGCATTCACGGGTGCGAAAAAAGGTGGGAAACCTGGGCTGTTTGAACTAGCTCATGGTGGTACTTTATTTCTTGATGAAATTGGTGAAATATCTGAGCAAGTACAAGCGAGACTTCTGAGAGTTTTAGAGGAAAAACAAATAATGCGTGTAGGTGATGATAAAGTAATTCCTATTAATGTTCGCATAATATGTGCAACAAATAAGAACCTCAAGGACATGGTAATTAAAGGTGTATTTCGTGAAGACTTATACTATCGAATAAATATTTTACGATTAGAGCTACCGCCATTACGTGAGCGCAGAGAAGATATTGGAAAATTAACTAATAATTTTATTCAGCTATATGGTTCCAAGTTAAGAAAAACAAATCTAGAACTAGATAATGAAGGGATGAGCCTGTTAATCAATTATGATTGGCCAGGAAATATAAGAGAGTTAAAAAACATTGTCGAGAGATTAGTTATAGTAAGTAACAAAGAGATAATAACAAGTAATGATATTTTTGAAATATTAGATGATGGGATGGGAAATAACGATAAATCGACTAAAAGAGAAATAAAGAAGCAATCCATTTTACAGCAAGAAGAACAAAGACTGATTTTAAAGATATTGAAGGAAACTGATGGCAATAAAGCTGAAGCAGCAAGACAACTAGGAATTAGTAAAACAACATTATGGCGTAGATTACAGAACATAGAATCTTAAACGCGTTTCAATGTGAAATTGGTTCAATGAAACGCATTTCATTCTGAAACGGTACAATATCCTATCTTACAAGAGCTGTTTTTTGAAGCACCTTGTTTATAACAAAAAGTTAAAATATACAGACAATTCTTTATATGGCATAATTTTTGCAACAACTAGTAGTGCAAACCGATATTAGTGGAAAGGAGGGTGCACTTTTAGTTGTTTATTTTTTGCAGTCAAGGGGGACACATAATTGAAAATAATTGATTTAAAAACTACTTTGCTTTATGCACCTTTTAAAGAAGATATAAGTGATGCAGCAAGGAAAATATCAGGTAGAGATGTACTTCTGATAGAAATATTTACTGATGAAGGTGTGACAGGATTAGGTTTTCTCACTGGTTTAGGAGTGGCATTTGGAAGTGAAATGCAAGTTATTAACACAATAATTGAGAAGGGTCTCAAACCAATGGTTATTGGCCAGGATCCATTTAATTTTGAGAGACTCTGGGACATGATGTATCGTGGAACTACTCGATACGGAAGAAAGGGTGCGGCGGTCCGAGCTATAAGCGGTGTTGATATGACCATATGGGACCTTATTGGCAAAAAAACCAATACTCCAGTATACAAATTATTAGGTGGATATTCAGATAGGATAAAAGTATATGCAAGTGGTGGATTTTATACAGAAAGAAATGATATTTCAGAACTAGTTGGGGAAATGGAAGGGTATATAGACCAAGGATTTAAAGCAATAAAAATGAAAGTAGGGAAAGATGTAGTTTTTGATTCAAAAAGGGTAGAAGCAGTTAGAAAGGCAATTGGGGAAGAGATAGATCTTCTGATTGATGCCAATGAGGCCTGGGATTTTAATACTGCACTTAGATTTATAAAGGCTGTAGAACAATATAATATTTACTGGCTTGAAGAACCTGTTGCTCCTGATGATATTGAAGGGTTTATTAATTTAACAAAATTCAGTAGTATACCTATCGCAGGTGGAGAAAATGAATACACCAAGTATGGGTTTAAAGATTTAATTACTAGAAAAGCAGTTAATGTTGTACAACCAGATGTTACAAGAGTTGGTGGCATTTCAGAATGGATGAAGGTCGCTGCAATGGCACGGGCATGGAACATGCCATGTGTTACTCATGCTGTGCAAGAAGTCCATATATCGTTAGTGACTGCTATCTCTAATGCGCCTATGATGGAGTATTTTACAAGACAACATTATTTGCAAACTTTTCTATCTGATCTATTTGTTGAACCCGCAACGTTACATAATGTTGCAAATGGATATGTTTATGCACCAGAAGCACCTGGACTAGGATTAAAGGTGGATACTGACTTAGTTAAAAAATATAAAGTTAATTATTAAGGAGGATATATATGAAAAGGTTAAATAAGACATTTTTAGTATTATTTATTTGTTTGTTGGCGGTTAGTTTAGTTGTTACAGGTTGTCAAGATAATAATGATGATAAGAAACAAGATAGTAACAAACCCAAAGAAGTATTTATAAAAATAGCTACAGGTAATACAGGGGGAACTTATTACCCGGTTGGTGTTGCATTAGGACAATTGTATAGTAAAATACCTAGGGTTACTTCTTCTGCAATGTCAACTGGTGGTTCAGTAGACAATATTGGATTATTAAGGTCAAATGAAGCTCAGGTCGCTATGATGATGGCTACAGTAGGTAATTGGGCATTCTTTGGACAGGATCAATTCAAAGATAAGCAATACGGGGATTTGAGGGCGATTACAACTTTATGGCCCAATTTGAACCATATTGTAGTTCTTAAAGATATAAAAAGCTTTGAAGACTTAAAAGGTAAAAAGTTTGTTGTTGGTGCAGCTAGAAGTGGAACAGAAACTGACTCATATTCAATCTTATCTTCAATGGGATTATATTACAGAGAAGAAGATGGCGATAAAAAAAATGTAGAGCCAGTTTGGGTAAATTATGCTGAAGCAGTCGAAGCTATGAAGAACAGGCAAGTAGCAGGAGGTCTTTTTAATACATTTCCTCCGGGTTCAGCTGTAGCGGATTTAATGGCAACAGGAGATGTTCATATTCTATCATTGACTGATGAGCAATTTGCAAACTTATCAAAAAAAGACCCCTTATATAGTGATTATGAGGTTTCAGCAAATACATACCCTAATCAACCTGAAGCAGTTAGAATACCAGGTTATCCAAACATTTTGGTTACCAGTAGTAAAGTGGACAACGATACAATATACAATCTTACAAAAAGTATCTTTGAAAACTTAGATTTTCTTGAAACTGCTCATAAAGCAACAACATTGATAAAACTCGAGACTGCAACAAAGGGAGTACAAATAGATTTTCATGAAGGTGCTATAAAGTATTATGAAGAAAAAGGTGTATGGAAAAAGTAATAATCTAGGCTGAATATATGTGCACGATAAGAAGGAGTGATAAATGTGCCAGTATTTATTAAAAATTTAATTGAAGCGTTAGATGTTGCAAAGTTTCCTACAGCTAATTTTAAAGGAAAATGGGCATTGATAACTTCGTTTATTACAGTATTTATGTCCATATATCATTTATTTTTTAATAGTTATGGTCAAATATTAGCAATACAGTTAAGAGCAGCCCATTTAGCTTTTGTAATTGCCCTAATATTCATAATTTTTCCACTGAGAAAAGGTTATAAGAAAAGCAATCCGTCGATCTTAGATCTCTTATTGGCAGCCCTAGGTGTAGGTTCGGCAATGTATATGTATGTAATGTACAATATATTTGCTACTACGGGAATACTTCCGGATACCAAAGATATATTAATTGCATTAATGGGAATACTGTTAATTTTTGAGGCGTGTCGTAGAGCAGTAGGTCTTCCATTGGTAATTCTTTCCGGAACTTTTTTAGTATATGCCAAGTATGGCAACTTATTTCCGGGAAGCTTTAAAATTGTCCCCTTCTCCTTTGAGAGAATTATTTATCAAATGTACTATACAGAAACAGGTATATTTGGTGTTGTTTTAGGAGTTTCTGCCACCTTTATCTTTATGTTTATTCTTTTTGGAGCATTTCTTGGAGAAAATAAGTCCTCGGAATTTTTTAATGATATATCCTTGGCATTGGCTGGTCATAGACCGGGAGGACCTGGTAAGGTAGCTGTACTAGCGAGTATGGCAATGGGAACTATTAGTGGAAGTGCAGTGGCTAATGTTGCTACAACAGGTACTATTACCATACCTTTAATGAAAAAAGTGGGGTATAAACCACATTTTGCTGGTGCAGTTGAGTCTGTTGCTTCTAGTGGTGGGTCCCTAATGCCGCCAATTATGGCATCCTCAGCATTTATAATGGCAGAAATATTGGGCATATCATATTTACAGGTTATTACAGCTGCATTAATTCCTGCACTACTTTACTATCTTGCTCTTTGGGTAATGCTGGATTTGGAGGCGCGAAAACTAGGTTTGGAAGGATTACCGAAAGAACAGCTGCCTTCTTTAAGAGAAGTAATTATAAAAAGAGGTCATTTAGTTCTCCCGTTAGGCTTGGTAATTTATCTATTAATCTCTGGAAGAACTCCACTATTTGCAGGTTTTTGGGGTATTATTTCAACAATACTGGTGAGTTCTATTAGAACGGATACTAGGATGTCTTTAACAAAAATTATTGTCGCTTTACGTAATGGTGCTGTTGCTTCTCTTTCGCCGGCAATAGCCTGCGCAACTGTTGGTATAATTGTAGGAATTTCTTCTATGACTGGCTTAGGTACAATGATGGCAACAAATATAATTGATCTTTCCGGTGGTAATTTAATGATTGCGCTTGTTATGACTATGTTAGCGTCAATTGTACTAGGAATGGGATTGCCAACGGCTGCATGCTATATAACGGCAGCTACAGTTGCTGCTCCTGCCTTAATGAGAATGGATGTTATTCCTATAGCTGCCCATTTGTTTGTATTATACTATGCTGTTTTATCCAACCTAACTCCACCAGTAGCATTAGCTTCTTTTACAGCAGCGGGAATTGCTGATGCACCACCAAATAAGGTTGCTATGACAGGTTTAAAATTAGGGTTAGCAGGTTTTATTGTGCCCATGATGTTTGTTTACTCACCAATCCTATTACTACAGGTACATCCGCTTCCCATTTTAAAGCTAATAGAGATGTCCATAACTGCTATTGTAGGTATTATTGCGTTAGGAGCTGCTATGGAAAAATATTTTATTTTAAAGCTCAATTTTTTTGAACAAGTATTATTTTTTACAACTGCTATTTTAATGATTAAACCGGGACTTACAACAGATATAGTTGGACTATTTTTGCTAATAATTGCAATTACTACACAATTAATTCGCAAGAAAAAGTTAGTAGCCACCCAAGCAATTTAACTTGATGGGTTTAATGATTATTCTTCCCTTAATAGGAAAGAAAGAAATAAAACTAATGAAACCCACGGCATTTTTAATAAATACTGCACGTGGGGAAATAATTGATCAGACTGCATTAACAAACACCTTGCGTCAAAAAAAAATTGGAGCAGCACTTGATGTCTTTGAAAATGAATCTTTAGAACCTAACCATCCACTTGTGGGATTAGACAATGTTATATTATCTACCCATGGATTAGCAATAACCGATGAATTGATTCAGGGTAAAATAAAGGGGCTGTATAAATAGAATTATTGAAATTTCTAAAGGTAATATTCCCAATGACATTATAAATAGAGAAGTACTAAATAATCAATTTTAACAGGGGGCTTTCTAATGTCGGCTTTTATAGCATTTATACCAATATTAGTGACAATAGTCCTAATGGCAGGGTTCAACTGGTCTGCTAAACGTGCCCTGCCCCTAGCCTGGATATTAACAGTTATAGTTGGCTTAGCTGCACCTTTCGCAATTTTTTCAGGATTAGTTTTTGTAATCCCTTATTCTATAACAGCATGGTTTTTGGGACCGGAATTTCCATCGCTAGTAGGTGCTTTTTTTGGTTTACCGGTAGTACTATGGGCGGCAAAAACAGGTGTTCTGACACCAAAGCAGATGTGGGATTTTCCTGATAAAAGTGAATGGGAAAATGATTGGACGGGTAAGGTTAATGTCGAAGATATGGGGGAGGCGAAAATGCCTTTATTACGGGCCTGGATACCATATGCTTTAATAGCCTTGATTCTAGTCATTACGCGGATCCCGGCTTTGGGTCTCAAGACTTTGCTTCAGACACCAACCTTTGCAAGTACAAATATTTTGGGTATTGAACAATTGACATATAGTTTGAATTATCTTTATTTGCCTGGTACAGTACCATTTATCCTTGTAGCATTAATAACCCATTTAATCCATAAAATGAATGGTAAACAAATAAAAAATGCATGGATTACTACAATTAAACAATTAACAGGAGCAACAATTGCTTTGGTCTTTGGAGTAGCACTGGTACAGTTAATGCTAAAGTCCGGAGTGAATAACGCCGGTCTTGACAGCATGATGACTGAAATGGCAAAAGCCGCAGCAAGAATAGTTGGTAACTCCTGGCCTTTTGTTTCACCTTTCATAGGAGTACTAGGTACATTTATGTCGGGGTCCAATACTGTCTCAAACATTTTATTTTCTGCTTTCCAGTATGATGTAGCCATACAATTAGCTATGCCCCCAGTACTAATAGTTGCCCTGCAGGTCGTAGGTGGCGCTGTAGGAAATATGATTTGTGTTAATAATGTTGTTGCTGCCTGTGCTACGGTAGGGACCATTGGAGTTGAGGGAAAATTAATCAGACGTAATGCTTTTCCCTGTATTATTTATACTGTTGCAGCAGGTATTGTTTTAGCTATTTTTATTTATAGTGGTTATATTCCATTGCAAAAGTAATCGAACTTTCCTTTTTACTTCTTTAAGGTTGAATGATTTTCCATGGGGGCAAAGGGAAGTTGGCGTTTCCCCTGTCCAGTTGGGATTTGATTTTTAAATCCTCTCGGATATTTTATACTTTCGGCAATTAGACCATACACTATTAACGTGAAAAGACCGGCGTTTAATGCCGGTCTTTTCCCTAATAAAACTTCTTAGTATCCATATACTCCTGCACATCCACTAAAGTAAAGCTTCACAATGCTTTGCCAAGTAAATAGTTAATCTCTGCTACCTTTACAGCTAATTAGAGTCATATAGTTTGTGGAGTGCCATTTGTAACTTTTGCGTAACATAATTTCGCTTAATGTCTAAGTCCTTCGTTTCTATCCGGAAAACTGGCATTATATCTAGTAAAGAATTGGTAAGAAATATTTCATCTGCATCTAGTAATTCTTCTTTAGTAAAATATCCTGTTTTCAAAGTAAGATTGAGTTGAGAGGAAATTTCAAAAACCTTGTCCCTTATTATGCCTGGCAAAAGACCACAATCACTAGACGGAGTAAAAATTATGTTGTTTTTCACAAAGAATATATTTGAGATTGCGCCTTCGCTAACCTTTTCATAAATATTTAAAAAAATAGCCTCGTCATAACCCATTTGTTTCGCTTGGTTAAGTATAAGTAAGTTTTCCAGAAAGTTATTTGATTTTATTCCAACCAATAATGATTCCGGGTTTCTCTTGGTGGATGCAAAGCATATATTAAAGCCTCTTTGGTATATTTCTTTACCATAAATATTTTCCCTGGTTGTAATAATCAGGGAGTTTTCCGGTTTGTTTTTAATAACAGTAATTCTAATGCCCCCGTTGGTAAGCTTATTTGCCTCTGATAATTGATAGCAGTAATTAAGTATCTGGTCAGGCGAATATTTAAGCTCTAAACCTAATTGTCTACAACCCTTCTCCATTCTTGCAAAATGTTCGCAAAAAAAGTAAATTCTGCCTTTTAAGAGTTTAATTGTTTCAAATAAACCATAGCCATACAAAAACCCTTCGTTGGAGGGCAAAATATGGGGGATAGTATTTTTAGATATCTGACCATTAAAATGTATATACATAATTTCCCCCCTCACTATAATAAAGAATAGTTAGCTGCTTAAGGCGTTAATTAGTGCCTTAGCTTTTTGTAGGGATTCCTGGTGTTCCTCTTCAGCATTAGAATCCCAAACAATACCACCGCCTGCTTGAAAATAAGCCCTCTGATTTTTGCAGACAATAGTTCTTATCACAATATTTAAATCGGTATCACCATTAAAACCAATATATCCAATTGAGCCAGTATAAATATTTCTTTGGGTTGGTTCTAGCTCATCAATTATTTCCATTGCCCGGATTTTAGGTGTTCCTGTTATGGACCCGCCGGGGAAGGACGCTAGAATACAGTCTACCACATCACATCCATCTTTAAGTTCACCCACAACGGTAGAAACCAGGTGGTAAACGGTAGGGTATTCTTCCAGATGGAAAAGCTGGGGAACCTTTACCGTTCCCGTTTTGCAAATCTTACCTAAATCATTTCGCTCTAAGTCAACAATCATTAATAATTCAGCTTTATCCTTTTCGCTAGCTAGTAACTCACTGGAGTTTTTTTGGTCTTCTTCAAAAGTCTTGCCTCGAGGTCGTGTTCCCTTAATGGGTCTTGTTTCAATGTTTTTATCAATTATTCTAATAAATCTTTCCGGAGAGCTGCTAACAATATGTCCCTCACCAAAATCAATAAAACTGGCAAAAGGAGCTGGGTTAATTTGACGTAATTTGGCATATAGTTCCAAAGGTGTTTCCTCTAAATTACATTCAAAACGCTGGGTAAGATTAGCCTGATAAATATCCCCGGCCTTAATGTATTCTTTGATTTTGTTCACTGCTTTCAAATATTGTTCTTTAGTAAAATTACAGGTAATAACTGGCGGCGCTTTTTTCCTTCTAGATGAAAAAGCTGCGTTGCCTTGCTTTTCACCTTTCCTAACTTTTGCAATAATATTATTTACCTTTTCTGTTTCCGAACCTGTTATGCCCAATGCCGCTGCAAAAACCTTATTGTGAACGTGGTCAATTATAACAATTCCATCGTAAAACCCAAAGTAACAATCGGGAATACCCACATCATCAACTGCTGTTCTCGGCAGGGCTTCGATATGATGACATAAATCATACCCTAAATATCCAACGCCCCCCCCTAGAAAGGGTAGATCTACACGGCAACTCTTCTTAAAAGTTGATAGTATTTCCCTTAATTTAAGCAATGGATTACCACGGAAATTTGATACTATTCCATTTTCCTCAATATAAATTGAATCATCCTTACTTTTTAGAATCATGAAGGGGTTAGCACCGATAAAAGAGTATTTACCCAAGCCTTTATGATCCATGCCGCTATCTAAAAAAAAGCTGTAGGGTTCCTCGTTAAAAAGGCAGTATATTTCAAAGCTATTGAGGGAAGTCTTTATTTCTCGTATTAACATTTTACACCCGCTGTTGTTATAATTTTTTGGCTCTGTTCAAAAAATTTGCTAAAAGTTCAAAACCCATTTCAGTTAAAATTGCTTCTGGATGAAACTGTACTCCCTCCAAAAGAAATTCCTTATGCTGTATTCCCATTATTTCCCCTTGGGGGGTCTCCGCTGTTATTTCTAAGCAGTCTGGCAAGGTATTTTTGTCAATTACCAGTGAATGGTATCTAGTAACATTTAGGGGATTTTTTAATCCTTCAAATACACCTGAATTATTATGGTTAATAGCATGTACCTTACCATGAACCGGTTCTATGGCTCTAATAATCTTGGCCCCCAAGACTTGTCCAATTGTTTGATGGCCTAAGCATATACCAAGTATTGGTATCTTGCCTTTGAAATATTCAACTACGTTTTTACTTATTCCTGCCTCACAAGGGGTACATGGTCCGGGTGATAGGACAATAACATCAGGATTTAACTCTTTAATTGCTTTTAAAGAAATCTTATCATTGCGATATACTAAAACATCTTCTTTTAAACATTCTAAATATTGTACTAAGTTATAAGTAAAGGAATCATAATTATCAATCATTAAAATCATTTAGCACCCCAGATAAATTAGAATCAAGTTTAAAAATTCCTTGTCCCTTTAGGTCATGCATTTTATAGACCTCGGCATAACTCACTGTATCGTTTGCACAATCTGTTGTACCAACTTTTCGTAAATCTAAAGACATTTCAATATCAACACAAAATCTTTGACCAAGGATATTTTCCTCTTGTAAAAGTCCATGATAACCAAAGATAACCATGTTTTTCATTATAATCTTATCCATTGTATCAACTCCGTAAAATAGCATCAGTTACCTTGGCAGCCCTAAGGTTCTGCTGCACATCATGTACCCTAACTATGTCAACACCCTTCATAATGCCAATTACTGTAGTAGCCAGAGTCCCTTCAACCCTATCCTTAGGAGGAAGGTCTAATATCTTGCCAATCATAGATTTTCTAGATGTTCCTAACAAAATAGGCAGTTGTAGTTTAATCTTATTGAAAATTACAATCTGCTTTAAGGCGCAACCTAAAGCATTAACCCACTTAGCTCCCAAAATTTATGAGGGACATAGCCTCAGATCTGGTCTTAGCATCCCTTTTAAAGATGCCTCT
>JBMOKT010000006.1:0-126517 GCA_049323895.1 Bacillota bacterium
GATTAAAAATCCCTGCTTAAAATGCAGCATGCTCAGTCCTTGCAATTATTTCATCCTGAAGCTTTTTATTTAAATTTCTAAAGTAATCACTGTAGCCGGCAACCCTAACAATTAAATCCCTGTACTTATCCGGCTCCTGCTGTGCTTTTCTTAAAATATCGGCACTGACAATATTAAATTGGATATGATGACCGTCCAGTTTAAAATATGAACGTATTAAATGGGTCAATTTCTCGATACCTTCGGAACCTTCCACAATCTGTGGCGTAAACTTTTGATTTAACAGGGTTCCTCCCGTTCTTAAATGATCCATTTTAGAAGCAGATTTAATAACGGCAGTAGGTCCCTTCCTGTCCGCTCCCTGTACTGGAGATATCCCTTCAGAAAGGGGCTCCCCAGCCTTCCTTCCGTCAGGAGTTGCACCAATTACCGACCCAAAGTAAACATGGCAGGTTGTTGGCAGCATATTAATGCGATAACAGCCGCCTTTCATATTTTTCCTGCCGTTAACCTCATTGTAATAAATATCAAAGACTTCCTTCATTATAGAATCTGCATACTCATCATCATTCCCATATTTCGGTGTACGGTTCAGGAATAGCAGTTGTTCCTTCTCATATCCTGCAAAATCATCGTTGAGGGCTGCCATCATTTTTTCCATTGTCAAAGTGCCGCGGTCAAAAACATGCAGCTTAATTGCCGAAAGACTATCGGTAATGCTGCCAATGCCAACACCCTGTATATAGCTGGTATTGTAGCGGGCACCGCCTCCATGATAATCTTTACCTTTTTTTATGCAATCATCAATAATAATAGACAAAAAGGGAGCAGGCATATATAAGGCATATAGTTTTTCAATAAAATTGTTCCCCTTGACCTTAATATCAATAAAATGCTTTAGTTGCTTTTTGAAAGCTTCAATTAGTTGTTCAAAGGTAGTAAAGTACTGGGCAAGTCCCGTTTCCAGACCAATCCTCTTGCCTGTACGGGGGTCTATTCCATTATTAAGGGTAATTTCCAATACTTTTACCAGGTTAAAGTAACCTGTCAAGATATATGCTTCTTTACCAAAAGCTCCAGTTTCCACACATCCGCTTGTTCCGCCGCATCTAGCATCTTCTATAGCCTTGCCCTGACGCAGGAGCTCTTCAATTACTGCATCTGTATTAAAGACAGATGGCTGCCCCAGTCCTTGCCTAATTACCTCACAGGCCTTTTTCACAAATTTATCGGGGTTTTTGCGGCTGACCTGGATATTTGTACTGGGCTGGAGGATCCTCATTTCACCAATTATCTCTAGCAGTATATATGATAAGTCATTTACTCCATCAGAACCATCTGGTGCAACCCCGCCTATATTAATATTACAAAAATCCGTATAGGTTCCGCTCTCCTCCAAGGTAATGCCCACCTTGGGCGGTGCTGGCTGGTTGTTGAATTTTACCCAGAAACATTGCAACAACTCTTTCGCCTGTTCTCCGGTTAATTTTCCCTGATCAATACCTTCCTTGTAAAAGGGATATAAGTGCTGATCAAGTTTTCCCGGGCAAAAGGAATCCCAGGTATTAAGCTCTGTTATAACCCCTAAATGGATAAACCAGTACGCCTGAATGGCCTCCCAAAAATCCCTGGGCTTATAGGCTGGTACATGTTCACATACTTGGGCAATTTTCTCCAGTTCCATTTTCCTTTGAGAATTTGCTTCTGCCTTAGCCATTTCCCGGGCCTTTTGAGCATGCCGTTTAGCAAAGGTAATTATTGCATCGGCACAAATAAACATTGCTTTTAACTGTTCGTGTTTTTCGTAAGCCTCAGGGTCGTTATAAAAATCCAGGCTCTCCATGCTCTGATTTATGTCAAACATAAAATCAACAAAACCCTTTTCATAGATCTTACCGTCTGCTACTGTATGCCCCGGAGCCCTCTGTTCCATAAACTCGGTAAAAATACCTGCCATGTAGCACTGCTGCCACTCTGGAGTCATGGATGCAAATAATAAATCTCTCATAGATTTCCCCTGCCAGTAGGGAATAATTTCTTCACTCTGAATTTTCCTGGCCTGTTCATTGACTGCAAAGGAAATTTTGTCCCTATCGTTCATTATATTTAAATCTTCTATACTATGGCAGCATAATTCCGGATAAGTAGGGGTTGCCTGGGGTGCAGGTCCCCTCTCTCCTACAATTAGCTCACCGTCATTGATACAAATAGTTTTGTTCTCCATGATATGTTTAAAGGTTAATGCCCGCAAAAGGGGGACTGATACTTTACCGGCGTAGGTTTTGTAAGCTTCTGTTGCCAATAAGGCTCTTTCCATACTTATAGAAGGAGGGGTCTCCAAGCTTTGCTGCCTTAATTTTGCTATCCGTTCATTCATAATTTAACCTCCTATTTTTACTACTAGTCCTAATTCCTCAAGCTGGCTTTGGATTGGTGCCAGCTTATCCTGCGAAGGTCTTGATGTTTGCGGTAGTTTATAGGCATTTCCTAATCTCAGGTATTTATCTTTAGCTGTATCATGATACGGCAAGATATTTATATTCCTTAAATTTAAATTTAATGCAAAATGGCCAATGGCGATTATATTTAATTCATCATCATTTATCCCGGGAATTAGGGGGACTCTAATTATAATATTGCGATGAATGAGACTTAACTTTTGCAAGTTTTCTAAGATACCTCTATTGGAAACACCTGTATACTTCTGATGCTTTACATCATCCATATGTTTAAGGTCATATAGGAATATATCCGTTAAAGGGGTGATTCGCTCAAAAGTTTCCCAGGGAGCAAATCCTGAAGTGTCAACAGCTGTATGGATATACTCCAAGCGGCACAAATTTAAGGTCTCTTCCAGGAAGGCGGGCTGACACAAAGGCTCTCCACCTGAAAAGGTCACTCCCCCTCCGGATTGTTCATAAAAAACCAAATCCTTTTTTATTTCATCCAGTACTTGTTGCGGGTAAACTTTACGACCGCTCATTTCTCTTGCCTCGGCAGGACAACTGACAGTACACTCGCCACACAGGATACATCCTTGGCTATGGTTGCAAGCACTACGGCACTGACCACAATTAATGCAGCGGTCATTCCAGAACATTAATTCTTTCTCAAATTTTTGACTTTCAGGATTATGGCACCACCAGCAGTTTAAGGGACACCCTTTTAAAAAAACTGTAGTGCGAATACCTGGTCCATCGTTGATAGAAAACCTTTGCAAATTAAAAATAGTCCCTTCTGTCATCCAACCACCCCGATAGCTTTTTCCTTTTAGCTTAATTTGAATTGTTGCACGATGGCATTTAAATTTCGGACCATTTCAGCCTGTTCCTGAGCAACATTTGTTATCTGGTCCATAGAGCCGATGTTTCTAAAGAAATTTAGTCCTTTGCGGCAAGTTTTATGACCTTGTCCATTTTATTCCTGATGTAGTCATAACCTCCCCTAGAGTGGGGTATTATACAATTTGAGCAATCTTTGACATTTTTAGTATATTTAAAATTACCGCCGCAGTTTTCTTTTAAAAGGTACAGGGGGCAGTAGCAAAATAGGCAGTTGAAGGTTTCCTGTTCCACACCTTTATGGCAGGGAAAGTATTCACATTTTTGGTTTTGAACAGATTTGTAGTTTTCAGTCATAATTTCCCCCTTTCGCAGTAAGTAATTTCTTTTTATTTAATTGAAAAACCTGCTTTTTTTATATTATTTTTTCTTATTGGGAGGTATTTATGGATAGGGAAGAGTTATTATTAAAATTGAATTGGTTTTATAGCTTGGAACTGAGTCAAGTAGATTTATATTCTGCACTAAGTAACCGCTTCCAGAACAAATATACTTCCTTGGTTTTCGAGAGAATTGCAGCTATTGAACAGCAGCATGTGGATAATATGGCAGCCCAAATAAAAAAACTAGGTGGAAAACCTAGCATTTTAAGCGATATTGTTGCCCCCATCACAGGCAGTGCTGTAGGAGAAATCCTTTCCTTGGGATCTAAAGAACAGATTTTGCAGATTGCTATTTTGCTTGAAGAGAAAGCTATGCATGACTACCAGCAGTTAATTCTATCCCTTCCGCCAGTGGAGGAAAAAAAAGAATTAGTGAGAATACTGCAGAGCAATTTAGTAGATGAAGACCTTCATACCTCCTGGTTTAGAAATAATAAAGATATTAATCACAGATGAACTAAACAGAAAATATAATAAATATATAAAAAATTCAAGGGTGAGATTATGTCCAATGAAGAAAATAGCAGGCACGACCTTTTATTAATAATTGTCGTTGCTTTATTTATTCTTTTTGTAACAGGGTTTGCCATACCTACTCCTATAACTGAGGAGCCCATTGTTATATCTTAGGAGGGTTGCCTGTGTTAACTGCCGAGTATCTAAGCAGACTTTTAGAAGGTATTAATGAACATTTAAATACACCGAACAACCCAAACAATAATCAACCAAACAAAAATAAACAAGAACGTAGCGGCTGCACCTTAACCCCTGCCCAGGTCCTTATTATTCTTGGCATATTAGGAGGAGTCTTATTTGTTGATTCCATCCAGGTAACAAAAGACCAGTTAATAAATATAGTATTACAAGGCTCTTTGCAGCGCCCAACAAAAGCAGATAAAGTACTGGAAGAGATGGGATCTATGAGCTTCGATCAGGTAATGCAAGCTTTAATAAAAAAATATAGTTAAAGCCTTGACCGAAAATTGTCAAGGCTTTAATTTAACTAATAGTAAAGCCACCATCAACTACAATGGTTTGGCCAGTTATAAAATCCCCGCCGGTTATTAAACCGACAATGGCTTCTGCTACATCCTCGGGATAAGCAGCTCTTCCCAGGGGAGTACCCTTGGACAGCATGGCAATATGCTCGTCTTTCCCCTCAACCCAGCGAGTTAAAACAACTCCGGGAGCAACTGAGTTTACCCGTACGTCTGGTGCAAAGGTGAGAGCTAAAGACTTGGTTAAGCTGATAGCAGCAGCTTTGGAAGCAGCATAAGCCATTGAACTTCCCTTGCCTGTTAAGCCGGCAATGGAAGTAACATTGATCACACATCCTTTATTTTTTTTCAGCTGTTCTGCACACGCCCTGGCAGCAAAAAAGATGCTTTTAACATTAGTATTGAAGGCTCTGTCCCAATATTCTTCCTTTAATCCTTCTAGGTCAGCAAATTCTACAAAGTTAGTGGTACCGGCGTTATTAACCAAAATATCAATTCGTTCAAATTTTGATTCGACTTCCCGTACCATCTCTCTTACTTGGTCATCCTGTGAGATATCTGCCTGTATAAGAATGGCCTTTACCCCAATTTTTAAAACTTCCTCTAAGGTTTCCCGGGCTTCCTTTTCCGATTTGGAGTAATTAATAACTACATTTGCACCTTTTTTTGCTAGCTCCAAGGCTGCAGCCCGACCAATCCCCGTGGCTGACCCTGTTATTAAAGCTGTTTTCCCTTTCACATCCACTAATCATTCACCATCCTGACTTATTATTTTGTTTTAAAAATATTATAAATTTGGTTCCTTTTTCAACTGTACTTTCAACTTCAATCCTGCCCCCATGAGCTCTTATAATCGAATATGAAATGCTTAAACCTAAACCCGTGCCTTTTTCCTTAGTGGTATAAAAAGGTGTCCCAAGTTTGCTTAGTTTATCCGGTGGTATACCACATCCGTTATCTTCAATCTCAATACTTATTTCTTCAGCTTCAGAGATTTCTTTGATATTAATAGATATAACCCCTCCACTAGTCATGGCATCTATAGAATTTCTGCATAAGTTTAAAATCACCTGCTTTATTTGGTCTTTGTCAATTAAGCAATGGTAATTATTTCCCACAATGGTATGCTTTATCTGAATATTGTTAAGCATGGCCTGGGGAGTTATTATTTCTAAAAGTTCCTTAATAATCTTAACAATAGATTCCCTTTTTAACCTTGTTTCCTTAGGACGTGCCAGCTGTAAAAAATCAGAGATAAGCACATTTACCCTGTCAATTTCAGATATGATGGAATCTACAAAATTATCTATTTTCTCTTTTTCATACTGTCTTATCTTTAACAGCTGGGCGTACCCCCTTACTACAGCTAAAGGGTTGCGGACCTCGTGGACCATACCGGCAGACATTTGACCTATTAGTGCCAGTTTTTCCTTTTCAAATAATACCCTTTGGGTTTCTTCCAATGCTTGTTCAGCTTGTTTTCTTTGGGAGATATCCCTGCAGACCAGCATTACTGCCGGCTGGTTATAATAATCGATTAAAATTCCTGATATTTCTACTATTACCTCTTCACCTGCTGAGTTAATAATTATTTCCTGCTCAAAAGGTACTGTCCCTAGTCTTTTAACAGCTTTCAAACGCTCCTGTACCGCCTCCCTGAAAGCTGGGTGAAGAAAATCCATTGCTAATCTGCTTAACAATTGTTTTTTTCCCGTTGCCTTTAATATCTTTACTGAAGCATTATTAGCAAACAGGATTTTACCAGATAAATCATGGACAATTACAGCATCAGGCAAAAGCTCTACCAACTGACGGTATCTTTCTTCACTGTAAACAAGTTTGCGTTCATTTAATTTCCGCTCAGTAATGTCCCTGGCAATGAAAAGAACTGCTTCTCTACTGTCATATTCAATTGTGTGGGCATTTATTTCCACTGGAATAACACAGCCAAATTTTGAAATCAACACTGTTTCAAAGGTTACCTCGCCTATTGCGAGATACTTGTCTAATAAAACAGCACTATCCCGGCTCAAGGGGTCATAAGGGGTTATATCATGAGGATACATCCGCAGCAGTTCGGTACGGCTATAACCTAACTTTTCACAAACTACTTCATTAATCTCTATAAACCTACCATTTGCTCCTTGATAATCAACTTCCGACACCAAAAGCATATCTTTCACGCTATTGAATAATTCCCTATATTTTTTTCACTGCTTCTTAGTGCTTTATCAGCCTGTTTACGCTCTGTCACATCATGGCAAAATGCCACAAACTCTTTTTCCGAAGCCTTAAAACAATTTAATTGCACGTCAAATATAGTACCATTTTTTTTTACCAATGTTGCCTCCATAACAAGTTCTCCAGTTACTTTTAACAGGTCAAAAGACTTCATTACTATATCCCTGGTTTCAGCAGGTATTATTTCGGCTATACTTAGATTTAGCAGTTCCTCTTGCGAATACCCAAGCATAATACATGCCGCTGTGTTTACATCAATATAGTTCCCATTACTATCGGCAACAAAAATTGCGTTAATAGAATTTTTAAAATATTTTTGATATTTGTCTTCTTGTTCCAATAAGGTACCCTCCATATGCCCCAACTCCCCAATAAAATTAAAAAAATGTTTTTTTTATATATTACTATTCTTTTTAAAAAAATCCTTTAGAATTGAACTTATACTTATTACCTTGTAAAAGTTATACCTTCCGAATAAGTATAAAAAATTGCCCAAGATAACTTGGGCTGGATAGTCTTAGCTATAATATTTTCACCTTATATTTTCTGAGCCATATCTCAACCTGTATTAAAAAGGCGAAGAGTTGGGGGCCTGTCATCAACTGACCAAACCAGGGCTTATTATATTTGGACATATCGGAAGCCATTAACTGTTTAATGTATCTTATGTTAACAATCTGACTTAAGGGTGACTGGGAATCATTAATAATATCTCCTAATACCTTTCTTACTTCATTTAGATAACTGGGATTGTGGGTTTTGGGATAGGGGCTTTTCGTCCTCCACAGTATATCATCAGGCAAAATTCCAGTTAGAGCCTGGCGAAGAATACCTTTTTCCCGCTGCTGATAAAATTTCATTTCCCAAGGTATATTCCACACATACTCTACAATGCGGTGGTCACAGAAGGGAACCCTTACCTCTAATCCTGTCCCCATGCTCATCCTGTCCTTCCTGTCTAGCAAAGTGGCCATAAACCAGGTGAAATTCAAGTAACCCATTGCCCTCCGCTTGTTTTCCAAATGGCTTTCTCCAGTCAGGTAAGGAACCTCCCGCAATGTTTCCTGATACCTTTGTTTGGAATAAGTGAGAGGATCAACTATTTCTCTTAATTGGGGCGAAAGGATATTTGCCCTCTCATCCACAGCCCTTAGCCAGGGGAAATTATTTAGCTGAAGAAGGTTTGTTTTATAGAACCAAGGGTATCCGCCAAATACTTCATCAGCACATTCACCGGATAAGGCTACCGTTGCGTGTTTTTTGATTTCTTTACAGAAAAGAAATAATGACGAGTCTATATCTGCCATTCCCGGCAAATCACGGTAGGTTACTGCCTCCTCCAGAGCATTAACCAGTTGAGGGGTATCAAAATATATATAGTGATGATTTGTGTTTAATGCTTTTGCTGCCCTTTCAATCCAATCGCTGTCAGAATTAGGTTGGAAGTCGCTGGCTGTAAAGTAGTGGCTGTTATTAACATAATCAATGGAGAAGGTATTTAATACTCCTAGCCCCTTCTCCTGATAATGTTTGGCAGCCACAGCGGAAATGGTGCTGGAGTCCAGTCCTCCTGACAGGAAAGTGCAGACCGGAACATCAGAAACCAACTGCCTTTCTATAGCATCTACCACCAAATACCTTACTTTTTCTATGGTTGTTTCGAAATCATCCTCATGGGGTCTGCTGGTTAAAGACCAGTAACTATTTATCCTTAAGCCCCTGCGGTCATAGTATGCATAACAGGCAGGGCGCAGCTCTTTGACATTGCGGAATACTCCATGCCCTGGTGTACGAGAAGGGCTTAAAGAAAGAATTTCCGCCAGCCCTTCCTCATCAAGTTCAGGTTTTACTAGTGGATGGACTAGAAGTGCTTTTAATTCGGAGCCAAAGACTAAACAGTTATTGATTACTGCATAAAACAGCGGTTTTACTCCAAAGCGGTCCCGTGCAAAAAATAATTGTTCATTATTTTCATCCCAGATGGCAAAGGCAAAGATGCCGTTAAACTTCTCAACACTCTCCTTACCCCAATGAATATAAGCATTCAGCAGTACTTCTGTATCTGAATGACTGGTAAATACATATCCATGCTGCTTTAACTCCCGGCGAATTTCCTCAGTATTATACAATTCACCGTTATAGACAACAGTGAAGGTATTATTTTTTCCCCTTCGGGTCATAGGCTGCCTGCCCCCCTCTATATCAATAATACTCAAACGGGCATGACCTAAAGCTGCATGGTCCGCCAAATACGTTCCTGATGCATCTGGTCCTCTATGGGCTAATGTGGCTGTCATTTTTTCAATAAGAGCCTGCTCCCAACACACATCTTTTTCCAAGTCTATCCATCCAGTAATTCCACACATTTTTATCTCACCTTCCTTAAGTAGTAAAATTAAAAATGGCGCACCTGGAAACATTAAACAACGTTTCGAGGGCGCCATTGACCTCAAAAATCCTTATTCACACTTACAATGTATGAAAGAGGATTGGATTTTGACACATAAATTTATTTGTACAATAGGCAAAAAAATTTTCTTTACTATACCCGTCTGTAATATTATTTTCTTAATTATTTTGGTAGGTTTTAATTTTTTAACCTTTTGTGAAAAATTTGTGAAAAATTTGTGAAAATTTTTTCCTACTTTAGAAGGAATTTTGTAAACCATGTCATATTAATATAAATATCGCTTATAAATATAATAAAAAATTTGTTTGGTTGGAAAGGAGGATTTTTTATACCCCTATAAATTTATTTATATCAAAAACTTTATTTTGAGAGTAACTAGGAGGGTGAGTTATGAATGAACAAAACGAAAGCAAGAAAATTTTAACACGGAGGAAATTTATTGCTGCCGGAGCCGGTACAGCAGGTTTGCTGCTAATGGGTGGTTTAGCAGGTTGTTCAACAAATGCACCAGCTGCAAATACCAGTGGCGGCAATACATCGTCAGAGGTCCCGGCATTACCCTGGTCCTACAAAAAACTAGATGTTGATGTTGTCAGGAAAAAGGGTTATGAAGGATATTTTGAAGGAGGCTGCATGTATGGTGCAGCAAAGGCCTTACTTACTACTCTGCAGGAAACAGCCGGCGGACCATGGAAAACCTTGCCCCTGGATGCATACCGCTACGGTCTTGGTGGAGTGTATGGTTGGGGAAGCTTATGTGGTGCATTAAACGGAGCATTAGCCGTAATCAACCTCGGGGTAAAAAATCATGCCGATTTAGGAAATGAGTTAATGGGATGGTACACCCTATTCCCCTTCCCCTCAAATAAGCACGAGGAATACGCAAAATTTAAAAATCAGGTAACAACTGTTGCCATGTCACCCCTTTGCCATGCCTCAGTATCTAAATGGGCAGCAGAGGCAAAAGTTAAGATTAATTCCGATGAAAAGAAGGACCGCTGTGGTAAACTAACCGGTGATACAGCTGCAAGAGCCGCAGAACTGATGAATTTAGCTTTAGATGGGAAATTTGCTCCAACCTTTAAATTCCCCGAAGAATTCAAAAGCTGCATGGGCTGCCATGTTGGTACCGACAGTCAACTTGACAGTGTTCAGGGCAAAATGGATTGTCTAAGCTGTCACGATGCCCATATGTAATTAATCCGGTTTATTCCCAAAACCTGATTAACCCCCTTAAAAAGCTCAGTTAATACTGGGCTTTATTCTTAATAATATACTTTTAACTTTTTCTTACGAAGGAGACAAGGATTTATGACAAAAATCTTTGCATCAATGAAGTTTGGCTTAGCATTGTTCGCTTTAATTACCATATCAGCAATAGTTGCAACTTTTACTCCCAACACGACTATATATTCTTCAATTTGGTTTCGGGGGTTAGTTCTTCTCCTGTGTCTTAACCTAACAGTTTGTACATTTAAAAAACTGCCTCTTTTATTTAAACAACTCTTTAGCAAACCAAAAAGGTTTTTAAATAGTATGGAAAATGGGGAAGAGCCGGATTTACCCATTGCAGAAAAGGGTATTTTGGAAGTACAGGATTATCTAAAGAAAAACAGATTTACAGTAGCACTAGAAACTTGTGGAGAAAAAGTTTTTATATCAGCTCGCAAAAATTTACTAACCCTTGCAGCACCTCATGTCATCCATATTTCCATCTTAGTTATTGTAACAGGAGGAATTATTGGTAATTTTGGTACTGCAGAAAATATAAAATGCTTCGTAGGCGAAACAATACCCCTGCCCAACGATGTCTATTCCGAAGCCCAGTTCCAACTAAAAGACTTTCAGACTTTATATGATAAAAATAACAGTACGGAAAATTGGCAGTCCGATTTTATTATTACCTCAAAAGGCCAAGAGCCTGTCCAAGGAAGTACCAAAGTAAATAACCCATTTGAATTTAGGGGGATAAAATTTTACCAATACGGTTATGGTTATATTCATCATCTACAAATTAATATGGGAGGAAAGGAAAGAAGCATCAGCTTTAACCATGACCAGCCTATAAGTTTGATGAATGATACCTATATGGTATTTACCAACAAAGGCCGAGATTTTGTCCTTAATTCTTTTGAAGAGGGCGAATTAAAAAAAAGCTTTATCTTGGAACCTGGGAAAGAGGTAACCCCCTTTAAAGGTTTGAACATGATTTATTCAGAGGTTGAACCTTATTCAATAATTAGGGTAAAAAAAGATCCAGGTGTGCCTTTGGTAATGTTAGGCTTTCTGCTGATGTCCCTGGGGTTTTCCTTGTCATGGTTCGGAAAATACCAGGAAGTATCTATCTTAGCAGATAAGACAAGGCAAGCCGCTAAGGTAAATGTCTTGGTTAAGGGCAACTGGCAAAAGGATGAATTGCAAAACAAAATAATTAGTTTACTAGGGGGTAATGACTAATGGAAAAGTATCAGTCTATTTTTCTTATTATCACCTTCATATGTTATCTGGCCGCCTCCATTTGTTATGGCTGGCAGACATTATTCACAAGAAAAATCAGAAACTCTCTGACTACAGCAGCAGTTGGCGAGGGATATGGCTGGACAAATGGCAACAATGATTTACACCTGGGCAGTTATCTCACCAGAATCGGCTTTCTCGCTAATACTGCTTCTTTAGTCATCCGTTACCTCCATACAGGTCATCCACCCCTGGGTAATATGTATGAATTTCTTCTCTTTTTTATTTGGGGCATTGTTCTTATCTATATTATTGTTGAGTATAAGTATAAACTGCAAAATATCGGCATTTTTGCACTTCCTATGGTATTTATCTTAACTGCCTGGTTAATCCTCATGGATAGCTCGCCCAAGGAACTCATGCCTGCATTAAGGAGTAAGTGGCTGTATTTCCATGTTTTTACGGCGGTTGTTTCCTATGGTGCTTTTGCAGTTTCTTTTATAATAGGCTTAGTATATCTATTAAAAGATAACTATCTTAAAAAAGGGAAGTCAAGCCAGTTATTAGATTCACTACCAGAAATAAACTTTTTAGAAGAGTTAACATATAAATTAATTGTAGTGGGAATGCCCTTTTTAACCCTGGTGATAATA
The DNA here is from genome assembly GCA_049323895.1 of Bacillota bacterium. Classification (GTDB taxonomy): domain Bacteria; phylum Bacillota; class Peptococcia; order Peptococcales; family BICA1-8; genus JBMOKT01. The sequence continues at coordinate 12,484 of JBMOKT010000006.1, forward strand.
ACCGGAGCAATTTGGGCAGAAATGTCCTGGGGAACGTACTGGTCTTGGGACCCAAAAGAAACATGGTCTTTAATAACCTGGTTTATTTATGCAGGGTATCTTCATACCAGGCTAATTAAAAACTGGAAAGGGAAAAAATCAATAATTCTTGTGGTTATTGGCTTCCTGGCAGTACTCTTTACCTTTGCCGGGGTTAATATCCTTCTCCCCGGACTTCACAGTTATGCCTAACAACAAATCAAGCCGGTAACAGTTCAGTGTACCGGCTTGATTTGTTTTAAAGTTTTTGCCACCTGCAGTAGACATACTCAATATAGTCAACAACACAATATACTAAGAGACCTAAAAGCCCCATGGCAATAATCCCTGCGTACATGCCCCCATACTCCCTCCGTTCCATGGCATCCAAAATAAAATAACCAACCCCGTCTGTAGAGGCAAAGGTTTCGGCCAAAAAAAGGACTGCCACCGCTGTCCCTAAACTGATCCTCAAAGATGTTAATACCTTAGGAAGACAATAGGGCCATATTAGATGCAGGTATATTTGCCAGGTACTAGCATTAAGAGAACGCATAGACTGAATGCTTTGAAAGGGTACCCCCTTACTGGCATCCCGAGCAGTCACTGCTACCTGGAAAAAAATAATTATGGTTATTAAAAATATCTTGGGAAGATTACCTAAGCCCATTAAGACTACAATTATGGGCAAAAACACTATCTTAGGCAAGGGGTATAACACATAAATAACAGGAGAAACCAGTCTATCCAGCTTTTCATTCCTACCTAAAATTAATCCTAAAGGCACCGCCATGATAAAGGCAATTGCTATGCTGACAATTACACGGTAAGAACTAATAAGAAAGTGCTGTTCCAATACCCCGTCCAGCCAGAGGGAAAAAAATGCTGCAAGAGCAGATTGGGGTGTCGGTAGAAAGGGTTTATTTAAGAAGAGGGCTCCCGCTAACCACACTAACAGTACAAATAATACAGCCATCACACTGCTTATTATTTTTTTCATAAGGGATGTGCCCATTATTTTTCACCTTCCAAAACACTCCGCACATAACTGCATAGATCATAAAATTCTTTTGACTCACGGAAAGCATCAACGCCAGATGCTGTATTGTTTATTATTTTTATTATCCTGCCCGGCTGGGAGGATAAAATAATTATCTTGCCGCCTAAAAAAACCGCTTCTTCAATATTATGGGTAACCATAACCAGGGTTAATAGTCTCTCCCGCCAAATCTCCAGAACCAGTTCCTGAAGCTGCTCCCTGGTTAATGCATCTAAAGCTGAAAAGGGTTCATCCATTAAAAGGATTTGAGGCTCCTGGGCCAAAGCCCTGGTAATGGCTACCCTTTGTCTTTGCCCCCCGGAAAGCTGGGCAGGATATTTGTGGTTATGTTCCTCTATCCCTAATGACCTCAAAAGGCTGTAAACCTTTTGTTTCCTGTCTGCTTTGGGAACACCCCTAATCATTAAGCCCAGCTCAGCGTTTTCTTGTACTGTTTTCCAGGGAAATAATCCATGATCTTGAAGAATTAAGGCAATCTCTTCTCGCGGACCCTTAACCTCCCCGCCATTTATACTAAGCTGACCTTTACTGGGTTTAACTAATCCTGCTAATAAAAATAACAGGGAACTTTTACCGCAGCCCGAGGGACCAATTAAGACACACCTTTCCCCCTTGTCAATGGACAGGGAGATATCTTGCAGCGCCTCTAAATAGGTATCCTTATTTAAATTGTTATAGGCAAGATATACTTCCTTAATTTCAATCATATTAACCTCATGAATTTTTTTTTAAGGTTTTAAGAACCTGGTATCAACAATTTCTTCATAACTGTATGGCCTAGCTAACAATTCTTTGCTGACCATCCAGTCCATTACTTTGCCGATCATTTCTTCACTGGGTAGTTCTAAAGGTGAATAAGTTGGTGCTGGGTAACTGTTTTCCAGAGGCTTAGGAATACGGGCCTTTTCAATAATTAATGCCCTGTATTTTTCAGGCTCATTGTTCAATTTTGTGCTAGCCTCAGTATACGCTTTTAATAGATTTGCCACATCCTCTTCCTGGTTATTGATTACTTCTTCATCAAAAAGAATCACTGTTTGGGATAGATTGCTTGGAAGCGTTGTATCATCAATTATGACCCTGGCACCTGATTTTTCGGCAAGGGTTGCCAATGGATCAGGAAGCAAGGCAGCTTGTACATCTTTGCCTTCCAGCAAGGAATCTAAACGCAATTTCATATCAGGTATAGCTTGGGTTTTTATATCCTCTGGCAGCATTCCAACTTCCTGAGGCATTTTTTCCGCCAAGTAATGGATAATGGTGTTGTTAGAAATAGCAATGGGCACTCCTTTTAAATCTTCGGCCTTTTGGATGCTGCTGTTGGGAGCAGCTAAAATTGCAAATCTGCCCTCGGCAGGGGTAACCCCCAGACCCAGTGTCACAGCCTTAACATTCTTCCCGCCTTTTTTAATTAACCCTACGGCAATAAGATCAGCCAGCTCAGCGTCAATTTCACCGGCCTCCAAAGCAATATCCCTCTCCCGGGCGCTGCTAAAAGGAACCAACTCTACCTTAACGTTATTTTTATTATATAAATCTTCTGATTCAGCAACGAAAAATGGCAGATTATCTTCTATGGGCAAAACTCCGACTTTAATAAGCTGGTCTTGTGTTTTATTAGTTATAGATTCTCCTAATTTTTCATTTTTACAAGCAGTTATAAAAAGCATTAAACATAGTAAAATTACTGTAAAAAGTCTAATTCTTTTTACCATCATTTCCACTCCTTAAAAATTGAAGATAGTATCCAGAAGCATTATAACAAATAATCATACCTAAAAAACCGCCTCCCGCGTTTAGTGGCTAGTTGTTAGTGGCTAGTAAAACACATTAAAAAAGTTGTACTGGGCTAGTTATCCACAACTAAAAATTTATTTTTTTCTGGTGTTATAAAAAACCGCCTCCCGGAGACGGCTTTTTTGTAAATAAATTTCTAGAAGGGTAAGTTAATTATATTACCTTCTTGGTCAAATTTTATTTCTTCCGGCTCACCAACTACCTCAAAATTAGGATGATCTTTTATTTGCTGCGCTAAATATTCTGAAACCCATAACTCTTCTAAGAACAGAGTGTTAGGGATATATACCATCTTATATTGTTTAGGAACAACCCTGACACAGGAGGTAAGAGCTACTTGCAGCGCTTCTTCATCTGTATCTATTATCATAGGAATTCTGGCCCCATGCAAAGCAGTTGATGTATAAACATTAATATAGGTCTTTAAAAAGTTTATTTTGTCAAATAAACGCTTGGTAATAACATCAGCTGCTCCCACACCACAGGCATTACCCTTGGTTTTTTCCGACAGGTCCAAGACCACTACTTTTTGTATTTTTATATCGGGTACAACTTCTGGGTTTAAATAACGACCTACCACATTGGGATCCATGCCGTCACCGCTGAATTCCTTTCCGATTTCTTTGACAACCAATACATGCAATTCGTCCAGCATAATGCGACCCATTAATTCCCTAGCCTTTTCCAGCAATTCCTTGTCAGCTTGTACAAAATCTTCTTTAGCAACAATGCGTATGTCTGCAGTTTGTTCAAAAGCATTTTCTACAATGCCTACACCAAAAAAGATGGGGGCTTTTTCTAAAATCTTTTGTCCGACAGCAGGTATAATAGCACCAAACCTGTCAAAACCCTGCAAATGGGTCATAGTCGCCCCCTGATGTTTGCCTAGCCCTATTGCCAGCATCTTCATCAAACCGCTTTCAATATCATTACGGAAAAGAGTATGGGGTTTAACCCTGTTAATAACAACAATCCCATCGGAATTGTAGCCTACCTTATCAACATACACGGGGAATTCTCCCTCAATTGAAGGTGCGGTAGTCTTGCCTACTTCCACTACGTCTAAAGAGGATATAATGGGTACGCCCATTGTCTCTTCTGTAATACCATACTCTTCTAAAACCTTAGTTTGACCTTCAGCAGTTGCACCACCATGGCTGCCCATAGCAGGAATAATAAACGGTTCAAAACCTGAATTCTTTAATAAATCAATTACTTGTTTAGTGATAAAATCTATTTTATTAATTCCTCTGCTCCCTACTGCAACTGCAATTTTTGCACCTGGTTTCAACCTTGCAGCTAAATTTTGAGCGGTAAATTGTCTTTTTATTTCTCCGCTGATATCCTCCAGGGGTTCTCCTTGAAATTTTTGTCTTACCCGGACCATCTTAGGCAGCTCGATTTTTGACCATTCTTTTACTAGACCTGAAACCATTTTTTCTCCTCCACCTTTTTCTTGTAATTTAAATCTTTCATTCCCTAGTCTGTTACTTTTAATTTTACTATTATATCATAACATGTCCAAGACAGCTTTAAAACACAGTAAAAAAATGTGATAAAAAAAGAGAGCAAGCCCAAAGGATACCTGGCATGCCCAAAGAAATATATATTAAGCTTTAAAAGGATTGGGACCTAAGTTTTGTATTTCATTTAGATAGTTGGTCATCTTTGTGTCAAAAGCTTGCAGTTTTATTCCCAGAATTCTTTTTTTGAATTTCAAACGATGAAGGGCTAGTCTGACCTGTAAAAGAATCTCCTTATATAAGGTTTCTTCATCAGATAACTGCCAGATACACTGCTCCCGTATGTCAGCAAATACTATTTTTTTATTGTTCTCATCAACTTTTCCTTTTATTACTTTACCGTTGCAGCCCACGATGATCAAATCTTCCGTTAAGGAATTAACTTCCGTTAGCTTGCCGCATAAGTCATTAAACTCAATTACCTGAAAACCAGATTTTTTGAGGTCCTTTAATCTATCCAGATCAATTTTATTGGTACCGCACAATTCACTCTTGCAAAAGACAATTTTACCCATTATCAACCCTCCCCCAGCAGCAAATCAATAGTGCCCATAATCTCCTCATCGCCTGCTTCAGGTAAACTGACTGCCCCCGAAGGACAAGCTGCACTGCATGTTCCGCAACACCTGCAGCCCTGAGGGTTAATTTGAATTTTACTTTCTCCTGGGGAGTAAGATATTGCCTTAAAGGGACAAACCTGAATGCAAATACCGCATTTCGAGCAGATATTGCTATTGATTTCTGCCGACGGTGTATAGTTTTCATCGAAAGCCATATACTCCAAACGTTGCTTCTCCAAGAACATTTCTTCCAAGGTTTCTTGTTGGTTAAGTATTCTCTTTTTAGCGTATTCATTGCCTTTGCGCAATTGGCACTGGCTTTGTTCACAACCAGCAATAATTATTCCGTCAACTCCATTTGACAAGGCATCATTGACCAAGGTCATATTTACGGCCCCAGAGCAAGGAACCTGGATTATGTTTAAATTAGCCATAGGAGAACATCCTTTTGCCGCAGCGGAATCAACCTCTTCGTAGGCATGGGGACACAAAAAACCTACCAAAGAAGGCTCAACCTTTGATTTAGCTGCCTCTTCAATCATGGCATTAATTTCTTCCAGTCTAAAATTAGGCAGGGAAATAACCCCCAGGGGACACCCCCCTGCGCAAACCCCGCATCTTACGCATTTTTTCTCATCAACCCGTGGAAATCCGTCCTGCCCTAATTGCATTGCTTCATTAGGGCATTCCTCAATACATCGTTTGCATTTATCACATTTCAAAGTATTAATAAAGGCACTATTTAGTGACCACTGCCCTATATCTTTTGCCTTGGAGAGCTTTCTGACCGCCATGGCAATCTTAACCCTTGCGTTTTCCATTGCCTTTTTTCCATCTGCTATTGCCCAGGCACAGTGCTCCCGCAGGTTTACCGCTTCCAAAAGCTGCTGGGGAAGTCCAGCCTCGTTAGCTAGGGCTAAAAACAGGTCACCCTTTACTAAAGGAGAACATGCCGCCACGACTAATCTGTCAACTTTCCGCTCCTTTATAAACCCTAGGGTTTTTTCTTGCCCTGTTGGACTGCAGCCAAGGTCTAAAGTAAGGACTTCATCTACATCTTTGCGCTTACTTATTGCCTCCTCCAGCGAGGCAAAATCCAAGTTGTCAATGAGTCCTTTGCAGCGGCATAGAATTACTCCCGTAGTCATCTCTCGTCCTCCCAGCTAGTCGTTCCTTGTTTTCACTACAAACCGTTCGATATTTCCGTTTATATCTACACAGGTCCACATAATTTTATTGGTGCCTACCCTGGGTATCAGCTTGGCTGGATAGTAACCCAACTGGTAAGGCAATCTTGTTTCGATGGCACTTTGTGGACATATTTTTGTACATGACATGCAGTCCCAGCAGTCCCGGTCACCACGGCAGAAGGCTCTGCCGTCTTTCAAGGTCATCAGGTTTCCTGGACATACCTGTTCGCATAATGGCTCGTCTTCAGCCCTGCAGCCGTCACACTTGTTCAAATTTATTTTTGGTGGCATGGTAATTCCCCCTTTTATGAAGATAATTAAAATTCAGCAATCTTAAGGCTTTAAACGGTCGCCTGGAATAATCTGTTCATAGGGGCGCTTGAATACCTCAATTTCTCCTGTTTCTGCATTCTTCTTAGAATTAACAAAACAGTCAAATTCATCATTAACTTCCGGATAATCTGTCCGGGTCTGCCAGCCTGGCCAACGGGTTTCTTTCCGGTACAGCAGGTGGTAAATTAATACCTCGGCCACATCCAGACGGTCAATAACCTCGTGGCAGCTCATTAAATCGTGGAGATCTTCCGCTACCAGGTATTTAACCTGTTCTTGGAGCATTTTGAGGTGCTTTAAGGCATACTTCAACTGCTCTTCACTCATGCGGAAAAACTGATGCACTCCCCCGGCATACTCATCCATCAGACGCTGCAGTCTTTCTTCCATCTCCCGCCATTTTACCCCGTCGCCCTCGGAAATCTGACGGAATAGCGGAGCATACACTCTGCTTTTTTCAGCCTCAACTTGACCGTCATCAATCTGGGGCATATCTTCAAGTCCGGCGATATAGCTGATTGCACCCTGGGCAGCCAACAAACCTTCAGCAGCACAGCCGCCCACAAATTTATTGGGAACTCCGCCGGAAACATCGCCACAGGCAAACAAACCGGGAACAGTTGTGCTCCAATTTGTATCTACCCAATAACCGCTGGCTGTATGACCGCCTACTATATAAGGGTCATTTCCAAAAATTTCGATCGGCTCCTGCTTCAAGTCCTGTCCCCGGGCTGCTAAGAATAAAACATAGGTAGGACGTTCGTTTAGGTAATCTGTTTTCATACTCTTAATATCTTCATCACTCATGCCCCGAGTATCAACATAACAAGGTCCCCTGCCGGCCAGCCACTCTTCCATGGGTACATTGGCCCTGATGTAGCGGGGTGAGGCTTCCCCTCCTATATGGGCGTAGCGTTCCGCGAGAATGTGTTCACCTTTGGCATTTATCATAGGCGTTTTATAACCAACGGAGATAGTGTCAATGGGTCCATTGAAGTCCTTGGTGCGGGTTGCACACCAGCGCATTTCAAAGGTTGTCATTTCCGCTCCTGCCCTAATTCCCATGGCATAGCCGGTTCCTACGTTAAAGGGGCAGTACCATAACTGATGATGGCTGTCGACGCCGTCATTCTGATAGGGCTTATAAAGTCCTGCAGCTCCTCCTGTGGCAATGCAGGTAGCCTTAGCTTTAACAACATACATTTTTCCGTCTCTGACCCCAAACCCCACTGCACCGATAACTTTGCCCTCAGCTGTCAGGAAGTTGGTTGCCGTTACTCTGTTTAGGATTTCACAGCCATATTCCCTAACCTTTTCTGCTATAATGGGCTTCATTGACTCACCTTGAATGGTAATATCCCATTTGCCTCTGGTTTTATATTCTTCAGAATCTTCGTCTTTCTTAATGGGCAGTCCCCACTCTTCCCATTCCTCAACAGGCTTATTGAGATTTTCTGCTAACTTAATAGTTAAATCCTCTCTAATGATACCACCGGCCTGGGAACGGGACCATTTTACAAATTCTTCTATAGTACGGTCCTTTTTCAGGTAAGTATTTATGGCATCCATTCCGGCTGCCAGACATCCGCTGCGGTCAATATATGCCTTTTCAATCAATGTTACTTTAAGGTCAGGGTTTTGTCTTTTAGCCTCAATTGCCGCAAAGCACCCGGCATTCCCCGCACCAATTATTAAAAAGTCCGTTTCTAAAACTTCGACTTGAATTTCATCCAGGGTTTTTGGTAAAACCTTTTCTGCACACATGTAATTACCTCCAATCATTTTGTTTTACCATCTACATCATCAAGGGATATCCCATCAAAGGAAGCCATACAGACATTGTTAAAACTGTATAGATGTTACATATTATTGATAATGGAGCACCGAATTTTATAACTTCACCCATAGACATATCAACAGCACCCCAGGCGATAAAGAAGGCTGTAATGGACATTGGCAGGAAGAAGGAATAACTCAGACTGTTTACAACTATCATGGTAAATGGCAATACGTTGAAGCCTAGTGTTGGTGCTAAGGTTATACATAAAGGAATAAACATGGCACCCATAGCAGCTGCGCTGACCAAGCCAGCCCGGGCAATCTGGGTTCCGATAACAACCAGAATCAGTACAATTATTGGGGGTAGTGTATAAAGGGCGTCACCCATCGGGGCCATAATCAGGTCAACCAGCCACTGGATAGCTCCTGATTTATGAAGGGCAGTACCCATAGAAATGGCTCCGCCTAAAAGAATCCAAGTATCCCACATGATATGGGGACCAATTTGGCTGTACTTAATACGGCTAAAGGGCAAGAAGACCAATAGAACTAATATTAAGGAAACCATGCCTGTACTAAAGCTGTGTAGTTTGCCTTCGGTTATCCAAAGAACGACACAAATTAAAAGTGCGCCCAAGGCCCATTTTTCCGACCAGGTAGTGGGTCCCAAATCAGCCTTCATCTTGGGGAGCTCATCGGCTGCACCAGGAATTTCCACATTCCACAGCTTGTAATACCACACAGTATAAAAGAACGCTACCGGCATTAATCCCCAAAGGGGGATGTTTAACACTAACCAATCCATCCATGTTACCTTTATTTTCACAGCCTCTTCCAGAAAACCAGCCATCAGAATATTGGGGAAATGGGCTGTTAATATTATCATGCTGGTGAACAAGGGCATTAAACCGCATATCAACAGAAATAATCCCTTATTAATTCGCTGTACTTCAGGATCATCTTCCTTTCCTTTCATTAAACTACTGAAACCTTTAGCTAAGGGAAGAAGCAGACCTGTTTCCGCTACTGTTGGCAGAAACCCGCTAATAGCAAAGTCAGCGGCAGATAATCCGAAAAATATCCTTGTTACCTTAACTGAACGGAATACATCTGTTATTGTAATGGCAATTCTTTTGCCAAGAGGTGTACCCATCATAATTGCGGCAAAGGTAAAAGCACCGGCGGTAAGAAAAAAAGCGTCACTGGAAAAAGCCGAGAATGCTTCAGGAATCTTAAAGCCACCCAACATAACGGCAAAACCGGGTGCCAATAATCCTACCACAAATTTGTGTAAAGAGTTAAAAATCATAATAACCATGAACCATAAAAAGACACCTAAAATAGATTGTGCCTGCGGCTTCAGCCCGGGAAGAGCCGGTCCGAAATGAAGCAGAAACATTAATCCAAAACCTAAAAACAAACCAATCAACTGTTTTTGGTTTAATCCTTCAAATAATGAAGGATTAGTGTTAGAAACTTTTACAGTTTCAGTACTCATTAATAATTCCTCCTCTCAATTAGTGAACTATGCCCTAAAGTAATCGGACCCGATTTACACCCCTTTCATAAAAACCCTTTATGCCAGCTATTTTTCATCTGTTTATAGCAAGCATAAATCTAATAAAAATATACCTTGTGAAATTGCTAACTTCCGTCAGGTGTCTTGCATTTATTGTGTCGCGGTTCTTGCAATTACTATGTCGGCTAGGCGACAAACCAAAAAACACCTCGTAAATGAGGTGTTAAGTTAAGCTGCGCAGCTTAAGAAAGTCCATTATAATTATTTCCCGCTTATGATAATCAATAATTCCCCGGTCTTTTAACTGCTGTAAAGTTGAAGTTACTGTCTGTCTGGAAGTACCAATCATACTGGCAATATCCTTATGGGTTAGGACGATATCCAGCATAGTAGCCTCTCCGTGGTTGCGTCCGCACTGTTTAGCCATGCTTAACAGGAGTCGTGCCAGCCTGGCCTCCACATTATAGTGGACTAAATCATGGATAATTGTTTCCGCATGACGGAGCCTTCTGCTTAGAACCTGGGTTACCTTCAGACCCAATTGGGGTTCTTTTAAAATTATCTTGGAAAAGTCCTCTTTTTTAATAGCCAACAGCCTTGTTATTTCCAAAGTAGTTGCAAAACATTGGCGGGGCATATCACATAAAGCCTCTGCAAGACCGCAAATCTCTCCCGAGTGCCTGATGGAAATAGTTATATATTCCCCATCCATGGTGATACGATAAATTCTTATCTTTCCTGCTTCGATAAAATAAATATAGTTAGGTAAATCCCCTGGGGAAAAAATTGTGTGTTCTTTGGGAAAGACCAGGGACATGGCATATTGGCGAAAAACTTCCTGTTCTTCAGAGGATAAATAGACAAAGTATTTACTTTTCTCGTCCAAAATATCACCACCCAAAAAATTAGGTAGTAATATATTCTATAAATTTTTCTTATATCCTCTTAGTTCTTGTGAAAACTTTCAATTGCCTGAATCTACCGTATTAGAAAACACGGCTTATTATTAAAGACTAAGTTCAATAAGTTTTTTAAACTCCGGGGTGGAGCGTATAGATTCAAGTTCGGGATCATTTTTTGCATAGAAAATGTTTTCCTTATCAATTTTGAAAGCCTTTTCCAAAGCCTTAATAGCATCTACCTGATTATTGTTTAAAGCATAGGAGCATCCCAAATTATACCAGGCATCGCCATAAAAGGAATTTAGCTTGATAGCATTCTTATGGTAATTAATCGCCTGTTCATACTGTCCTAGAAGGGCATATTCCACACCAATATTGGAGTAAACCAAAGAAGAATGCGGGTCAATGGCAAGAGCCAACTGATACATTTCCAAGGCCTCCTGGTGAAGTCCCAAATTAGAAAATTCCACACCGATATTAACATATGTATCCAAATCCTGTTTATTCAATTTTAGTGCTTTTTTATACTCCTCCAAGGCCCGGTTATTTTCACCCATCATCGAGTAAACTTTTCCTAAATTATATTGGGCTTCAAAAAATTCAGGGTCTTTCTCTAAAGACTTCGTATAATAAAAAACTGCCTCCTTATAATCACCCATGTTCCTTAAAACATTCCCTAAATAATAATATGTATCTGCCATTATGTCCGGGTCTGTCTTGAGGGCTCTTATTAAAGCATCATAGGCTTTTTGGTTGAGGTTTTTTTCTTTATACCAGACACCCATGGGATAATGCACCCCGCTCAAATCGGGGAACTCCCTTAATATTTCAGCGTATAACCTTTCGGTCTCTTCAAAATCATGTGTTTTTACTGCTTTTAGCCAAGATTGGTATATTTCTTTTTGCTTCATATAAACACCCCAATGTTTTAGATGTTTGAAAAGTTCACCTTTTCACAATATAATTATAGTTTATGAATGAGAAACGAACATCTGGCTTAGGTTTAGATTTTCTTATTTTATACTATTTTTACTCATCCTATTAATAAATTACCTCAATTTCCTTTTATGAGTTACCCCAAAAAATAAAAACAAAAAACCGGCGGCGGCCGGTTATCAGTTATTCTAAAAAGTAACGCATACTGGTCTTTTTAAGTTCTTTTTCACTATAAAGAAGTTCATATGTTGTTATACCGATTTTTTCTGCCATGGCTTTAGCCAATTCATAACATTGATCCTTTGTTTCGGCGTGAATCATCGAAAAAACATTGTAGGGCAGCTTGGGGAGCATAGGTCGGTGGTAACAATGGGTAACCTCGGCAAAGGAAGCCAATTGTCGCCCTACTTCTTCCACCCTTTCCCCGGGAACCTGCCATACAATCATCGGGTTCGCTTTAAGTCCCATTTCCCGATGCCTTAAAGCTGCTCCGAAGCGGCGAATATACCCTTTTTCTTGAAATTCCTCGATTTTCATCATCAATTCTTCTTCGGCTATTCCCAGTCTTTCTGCAATCTCTTTGTAGGGTCTGGGCACTAAGGGAATATCTTCTTGAAGTTGCCTGATTATGGCTTTGTCTAATTCGCTAAACAATCTTCTTCCCCTCCCCGGAACCTGGAACACTAAAGTTGACCCTTATCTTAAACATTTTATACGCGGGCAAATTAAGAACCTTTAGTCCCGTTCTGTTTTCTATTTCCTGAATGGTTTTCTGCAGATGTACATCCGATGGGGTGATAAGGGTAAACCACAGGTTATAGGTATGGTTCCTTAAATAATTATGTGTTACCCCAAGGTATTCATTAACTATCTTGCTGACTTCCTCCAATTGTTCTGCAGGAACCTCCATAGTACATAACGTACTTTTATAGCCTAACTTGCGGGAGTCAAAGATTCCGCCCAAACGCCTGATAATCCCTTGTTCCTTAAGGGTTTTTATCCGGTTAATAGTCTCTTCCTCTGATATACCCAATTGTTCTCCCAGCTTTTGAAAAGGGGAAGAACATATAGGAAAATCTTTTTGAATAATAGTTAACAATTTCTTGTCGGTATTATCCATCTTTTACCGCCCTTCTGTTAAGCCTATTTCCCGGTCCGTTAGATAACAAGCCGGGTCTGATTCCCAAAAATCTCCGCTGATTGCTTCAGCCCTTGCCCTAAAGTTGCCGTTACAGATGTCCAGCCATTTACAGGAAGCACATCTTCCTTTTAATAAGGGTTTACGGTTTTTCAATCCATTTAAGATAGGATGGGATATGTCTGTCCATATTTCCCCAAACTTCCTTTCCCGGACATTGCCAAAGGTATGGTTTTGTGTAAACTGGTCAGGATGTACATTACCATACCAATCTACCTCACCAATAGCAATTCCAGTACGATTACCACCATTTATTTTTAAGAGCTCGAGCACTTTTTGCGCCCTCTGGGGGTCCTCTTGAAGAAGTTTAAGATACAAGTATACCCCATCGGCATGGTTGTCTACAGTCAATACTTCCTTATCAAGCCCTTTATCATTAAAGTACCGTACTTTATTAATAATTAAATCCAAGGCACTACGGGTTTCCCCATGGGAGATGTCTTCATTTACCATCTCACTTCCACGACCCGAATAAACTAAATGGTAAAAGCAAACCCTGGGAATGTTTTCTTCTTCAATTAAATCAAAAATACCTTCAAGTTCCTGAAAATTATGTCGATTAATTGTGAACCGCAATCCTACTTTTTGCCCTTCAGCCACACAGTTTTCAATTCCCCGTAAAGCTAAATCAAAAGCACCTTTTTGACCCCTAAAAAGGTCATTTTTCTCCTGCAGTCCATCTAAGCTTATACCTACATAACCTACGCCTATTTCCTTAAGTTTCTTGGCTGTTTTGCGGTTAATCAAGGTTCCATTTGTAGAAAATGTAGTACGTATTCCCCGTTTTGCTGCATAATCAGCAAGGTAAAGAATATCTTCACGCATAAAGGGTTCCCCGCCGGATATTAAAAGCACAGGTACATTAAATTCCCGAAGGTCATCGATAAATTTAACGGCTTCTTCCGTTGTCAGCTCACCGTCGTATTTTTTATTGTCTGATCCTGCGTAACAATGAATACACTTGAGGTTGCACGTTTTGGTGCAATTCCAGACCACAACAGGTCCCCGACCATGGGTAGTTCCATGGCTGGTCCCCTTTGCACCGTGGCTGTATCGTAATGAGTCACCAAAATTGTTTGTATCAACCAAAAGTTTACTGATTCCGATCATCAGGGTAACCCCCATTTTAATATTTTAAGACATTTTTTCAGAATTAGTTTATCAGATTTTAGGTAAAGAGGCAAAAACAAAATTAATATTTTCTGCGAAGTCATACTTTCTGGTATAAAAAATACTATAATTAAATTTCTTGCTAATACCTATAATAATAAACAGGGGGAAAATTAATATAAATAAATTTTATGAATTTATTGCTTTAAGCTAATATTTATAATAATATTTAGTTATGACAAAACTGCTTTTCATATTTGAAGAAGGGAGGTAACAAGCTTGCGCAGGCATCTAATAATTTCCTTTTTGCTAACTATTTCACTATCACTCCTTTTAGTGGGCTGTGCGGGTAATCTGCCGGACAATAAAGAGAAAATCAATACTAAGGAAGTGCAGGAAATGGCGGCTTATATTGGCTCAGATGCATGTATAACCTGCCATGATGAGACTGGAAAAGGCTTTGCTATGACAAGCCACGCTGGGATTTTTAAGTCCCTTGAACAGTATGATGTAGACTGGAATCAGACTGTTACTATCTGGGATGATTCTAACAAGGAAAACCCTGTTAGCAAGGAATTTAACCTGAAAAACTCATATGGCGTTATGATGGATGACTACATAGTAGCGGAAGTAGAAGAATTTTCCGGAAAACTGTATAGAATAGCTGCCTTAGAAAAAACCGAACAGGGCTACAAAATAGCAGCTGCTTCTTTAAAGGATTACAATACCGACGGCAAGCAAGATTGGGGAGCAAAGTCCTACTCCTGCTCACAATGCCATAGCCCAGGTCTGGAAATACAAAACCTGGCCGTTAGGGATATTGAGTCAGGAATCAGTTGTGAAACATGCCATGGACCAGGGAGTATTCATGCCCAAACTAAAAATAAACAATCCATAAGTATAAACCAATCAGCATGTATAAGCTGCCATACTTTAGGGAAGCCAAGCGAAGCCAAAGACGGCGATTACTTAATTGCCCAAAATCATTATGGAACAAGGAACTGGTTTGCTTCTGAGCATTATACCAGTGGCTATGTTAACTGTTTAAGTTGCCATACTTCCCATAAAGTAAATGTTGAGAATAAAATGTTAAAAGCGGACTCATTCCAGGAAAGCTGTGCCCAATGCCACAAAAAAGAAACCTATGATCAAAAGGAAGTCATGTGGATAAACCCCACTGACCCCTATAACCACTTTACCCAAGACCATAGCTTTGGTGCATTTACCTATGATATGCTGGGCGATAAGCCAGACACTAAAGAAGTCGAAATAACTAACGAAACAACAGTTAAGAAGCTTAAATCACTGATGAAGGATACCAAATAACCCCATGCCTCCATGGGGTTATCTTTTAAAACAGTTTTTATATTAAGGGGGAGGTAGACCCATGTTTTCCTACGGAATAATTAGTCCTTTAGCTGCCAATTTTAATAATCTTTATCTACAGTATATCGGAATTATTGTTTTACTTGGTACGGTAGGCGTTATTGCCGGTATTGCCGGTCACTATCTGATAATTGGTCCTAATGCAAAACGCCTGGGCAAACTAAAGCCGGAAATATCCAGACTCAATGTTCTGGAAAGAACAACTCATTTTATACGGATGATTAGCTGTATTATCTTAGCAGTTACTGGTATTGCTTTTGCTGTTTTTAAGGTAGGAAGTATTGGAGTAAATTATGCAGCCGCTTTGAAAATTCATTTAGTCTTTGCCGTGTTGTTCATACTTTCCTCTCTTGTTTCTATCGTAATTTGGCTAAAGGACAGTATGTTTAAAAAATATGACTGGGATTGGTTTAAGGTTATGGGCGGCTATTTGACCCGCAAGGAGATTCATCCGCCTTCAGGCAGATTCAATGCCGGGCAAAAAGCATTTTACTGGTTTAGCACCATCTTTAGCATTATTATAATTCTTTCAGGGTATATGCTTACCTATCCGACAAAATTTGGTCTGAACTCATTAGTTTGGGCAGCAGTTCTTCATGGTATTTCTGCAATAGGCTTATTTGCAGGAGTTATTGCCCATGCTTATCTAGGAAGTTTAGCTAATCCAGGTACAATAGGCACTATATTCCATGGCAAAGTTGCCCGAGAGTGGGCAAAGAACCACCACCCACAATGGTTTGAGGAATTAGAAAAGCAGCCATAATAGTCGAAGTTATTAGCATCAAAACTAGTGACCAGTGCTCAGTGTGTAATGTGTAGTGAATCAGTGTTAATCTGTGCTGGATTTATTTCAATAGTTGATAGTTAATGATAATAGAGTAACTTTTTCAAGAAGATAACAGTCCGCAGTAGTAGTTACTGCGGACTGTTTTTTAAGAGGCTAATTCTATTTTGCCTATGGACTCATTTATCAAAGAAGCTATACTTACCTCGCTTAATTTGCCTTCCCTATAAATATTCACCTTACCTTCAAGGTTATCAAGGTTCTTAAGTCTAGGCAATGCATCTTTGCAGCTTATCTCCCCCAACGCCCATGCAGCATAGGCCCTTAACTCAATATCCTCTTCCTCCAGGAAAGGCAAAATATATCCCATAAAGGGAACTACCAAACTAGGCCTGATACTACCTATTTTACCTGCTGCCCAAAGCATTCCCCGGTGACACATGGGATTATCCATGGCATTTGTGATTAACATGGGTGTGTACTCTCCAAAGAGAAAAGGCTGATTTGCTATAATTATACCTATTCCTTCGGGGGAACTCCAAGGTACATTTCCACTTTCATCATTCATTGCCCATAGGAACCTGCGAATTAAGTTTTTATATACTTCCGTTTCTTTGGGGGCATATTCTCTTGTAAGACGCCCAATTGCCTCTAGTGCAGACCATCTTAATGATTCATTTATGTCGCCAAACAGGTTCATTTGTATATACTTTAAGGTCTGGCTGTGTTTTTTGCCTGCAATTTTTACCAGTTGACCGTATTTTTGCTCTTCTAATAATTCTTTTATTAGTTGTTTATTGGTCATAAATTTTCCTCCTTCAACTAATGTAAAATTATCTTACCCTGGAAAAATATTTTTTAAACCGGCAGGAATTTTAGGGAATTTGTAAAAATTAATTGGTGCTATAGATTATTCTGATAAATTTTAGGAGGAATATCCATGGGCTTTTTTTCGAATCTCTTTGGCTCAAAAACCCCCAAAAAGAACCGTATTATCGATGAAATTCAGCTGGAAGCATGCTATTATCCCCCCTTTGGAGAAGGAAGCTTTTCATTAATGGAATGGTCTACATTTCTAAAGGCAGCGGAACATTTTGAAAATGTAAAAAGAATTAATTTTTCCGGCTGGGGGAATCCCTTTCACCACCCTCAATTTGCAGAAATGTTGAAAAAAGCCCGGGAAAACTGCAGCCTTGTTACCATTAGCTGTAAAGCACAAAAATTTAGCCCGGAAACAGCCCGGATGCTTGTTGACCTAGGAATTGAACAAATAACCCTTACCCTTGATCCGGCGGACAAAGATTTTAATTATGTAGGGGATTATGTAGAAAGTATAATAAAAATCAGGAAAGATACCCCTAAAATAGTAATTGATTTCCCGATGACAACCACTAGCATATCTTGCCTTCCACAGTTTATTGGTATGGCAAAACAATTCCAAATTGATGAAATAACAGCTAGTAATGTTAAATTCCTCCTTACAGAAGAATTAAACCAGCAAAAAGTCTTCAGCGGAAAAGTTTCCGATGAAAATAGGGGTGATCTTCTTAAGCAGGGTAAAGCGAAAGGTCCGGAAGAATATGAAATTCTGGTAGCCGAGGCAGAAAAGAATGCTAACCGTCATGGTATATATTTTAGTGCTAAACCTTTGGTCGCTAATGAATCAGTTATGTGTGAAATGAGTCCGTTAAAGAATTGTTATATCAATTGGAAGGGCGAATTGGCGCCCTGTCAGCTTTTATCATTGGAAAAAGGCAGTATATATTTCAATGAATCCCAATATGAACTCGTACCTTACCAGGTAGGTAATGTCAATTCCTTAGGCATACCGGAATTATGGAACGACGAAAAATATGGCAGCTTCAGGAATATCTATAAACGTAGGGTAGACATCTTTAACAAATATATGGCGGAAACATTTGAAGATGAGCCCAATGCTAAGCTGATTTATAATAACTACGAAAAGCTTGAGAAACAGCTGGCTGAAGAAAAAGTACCTCCCATGTGTTCCATTTGTTACAAGGCTTATTCTATTTAGCTAAAGCTTAGTGGCTAGTGGCTAGTGGCTAGTGGCTAGTTAAAATTATATTTTAAAGTAATAATTAATTAAGTAAAAATTAAATATTATTCGTAAAAAATGAAAGACCGTCTAGCGACGGTCTTCATTATATTTTTACAACTTTAACCTTTATATTATTAAGCATTTCCTTACTTAAGGTAATCTGATTGTACCCCACCTGAACAAGCCAGTCTACTGCTTCTACGGCTTGCTGCAGCACTATTACCGACATACCTTTGGCTATGCCAAGTTTTTCACTCTTAAGGGTTGTCTGACCATTTTCTTTTAACTCAACAATCTCCCCAATTTGACCAACTTTCAGCTTTGCAAGACTAAAAACCTGTGACATAATATCCCCTCTTTTCCTACCAGCTATGTTTAATATATAACCGCAATTTCCAATCTTTAAACAGGTGTATTTTAAATTATAACATATTTGAGGTTGAATTAAATAATTATATTCTTCATGGTTTAAAGATGTTCCTATTTATCTTAATAACTAATATAAAAAAAAATTATATGTTGTATTGTGAAGATTGTAACATTCTTTCAAAAAACAAGAAGGGTTTTATAATAATTTGTATAATTAATTTATATGGTAAAGTTGGGAGGTAAGAAATGCCATGAATTTGGAATATCTAAAAACTTTTTATCTAGCTGTCAAATCCAATAGCATCTCTAAAGCGGCAAAACTCTTAAACATGTCCCAACCTGGTGTAAGTATTCAAATCCAGTCTTTAGAAAAAGAATTGAGTACCAAACTTCTGGAAAGGAGCAATAAAGGGGTGGAATTGACAGATGCAGGGCAGATTGTCTATGACTATGCGGTATCTATCCTTTCCATTCAAGAGAATATAGAGAGACAGCTTAGTTCTTACAAGAAGCAAAAAACGGAACTAATTGTGAGTTCATGTACAACTGTGGGTTCTTATGCACTTCCCTGCAGCCTGTATCTTTTCAAAGAAAAATACCCCCATGTCAATGTACTCCTTGATATTACAAACTCTACTAACGTTATGGAAAATATTTTGCAAGGTTCAGCCAAGATTGGACTAATTGAAGGGGATATTGTCAACAAGCAAATCAATAAAATTCTTGTCACCAGCGATATCCTTAAAATAGCAGTCTCACCGACAGCTTATGCATATGATGAAATAACTATGGAACAATTCCTGACCTTACCCTTTATTATCCGTGAACTTGGGTCAGGGACCAGAGACGTTTTTTCTTCTACTTTATCTAATGCAGGAATAAATATGCAAGATGTCAATGTAGTAATGGAATTATGTTCGGCAGAAGCTATTAAATCAGCAGTTGTAGCCGGTAAAGGGGTTTCGGTTTTTTCGGACTTAGCAATTAAAAAAGAATTAGCCACCGGGGTGCTTAAAGAAGTGAGGATTTCTGGCATATCCTTCCGGGCAAACTATTACCTGGTGCATAATAAAAATATGGGTCTGGTAGAAACAGAGCAGGATTTTTATGATTTTATTATGTCTAACAAAAGGGGATTCTGTTAGAAAAAGTTACTAGTGACTGGTTACTAGTAACTAGAATTACTTTTATGTGAAAATTTTGCGTCTGCTAATACTAAAGGTTATTATTTATTGCACTTTTTCACTCTTCCGCTACTATAAACTATCAACTATTGACTATTTGCCATTAGATTTTTATTATAATAAAAATCTAATTAATATTTTGCTGCCTACCCAAACCCCGGCAAAGACAGAAATACCAAAAACCCAGCCGCTGAGAGACAAGGAAGGAATTGCGCTAAAAAAACCACCAATATTACATCCCATGGCGACACGAGCTCCGTATCCCATTAAGAACCCTCCCAAAATTGCAACTGCAGCCTGTTTTTTTGACTTAACCTTGCGTATTTTAAACTGGGAAAGAAACAAAATAGAAATTAAGGCTCCTGCAACCAATCCCAGGTTCATCACCGAGGCTTCATTAGTGAATACTGTTTCCTGCAAGCTTTTGGCATGCGTAGAATTAGCCGAGAAAAAATACCATTGTTCAGGATTTCCGCCCAATCCCTGCCAAAGCCAG
Organism: Bacillota bacterium; assembly: GCA_049323895.1. Lineage (GTDB taxonomy): Bacteria > Bacillota > Peptococcia > Peptococcales > BICA1-8 > JBMOKT01. The sequence goes on from JBMOKT010000006.1 coordinate 32,690, forward strand.
GCAGCCCAATAAGTAATTCCGCTGGTAACCTTCCATTGCTTTCCTGCCACTGCAAACAATATGATATTGAGTATTGCCAGTAATATTGCACCTGTCCTATATGACCAAACCTTTTTAGTTTTAATATTCTCCATTGTGCTCCCCCTAGCATTTGGATATATGTATCTCCCACTCCCCATTGTCTACTTCCATAACCTCAACGGGAAGACTTTGTTTTTCTGTCCATTCCTTAATATTTTTTACAGCACATGTATGATCTGTTTCCACAATTAGGACATCACCAGGACCTAGTTCTTTCAGCTTTTTCATTGTTTTTAGCAAAGGAATCGGACAGACCTCATACAGACAATCCAAACGAAATATGGTCATTTTTTTCACCACTAAATCATAATATTGTTTTTTTGGTCAAATTTTAGAGCCAGGTAATATAAAATTCCCAAAACAAAAAGCTGAATGGCTACAGCACCGAACCATCCGAATAGCTGAGATAGGTGTATTACCGACCCCTTGGCAATAAAATTTTTATACCACCAATGAAAGTTTTTTGCCCCGGCTAAAGAACCTGCCAAAAACCCTGATAAAACAAAGAGTTGAAGGACAAATCCTTCGCCAATTCTAATTAAGGTACCTGAAGCACATCCGGAAGCAATAACCATTCCGATTCCAAAAATAACACCGCCAATTACCTTATTAAGCCCAACCGGGTCAATCTGTCCTGGTATTATAGAGGCACCATTCATTAAGGTATGATACTGGATTAGGGGAATAAATACAGTCATAATTGCCAGGGAAATAATCATGGCACGCAAAAGTGATGTGCTTCCGGCTATAATTGGATCTCTAAATGCTGCAACAAAACAAAATCTGCTTCTTTCTGCCACAAATCCAAAAGCAGTACCAAATATCCAAAAAACCGCAAGTCTTGGATTATTCACTAAATAACAGAAAAATATTAGGGCGGCCAGGGTTGCTACAACAAAAAAATGGAGAAACTGGCTCTTGGTTTTTCCCGGATGCTTGTTAATAATAGTCTGCATTATTTCACCTGCTTAAAATTGATATTATTAATATTCTTTTACTAAATGATTTTTCCTCCCTAAAAAACAAAAACTGAGCCAAGCTCAGTTTTTGTTAAACAAGTCCATTTATTGCTCTATTTTTTCAATTTCATCTTCTACATCCTTGGCGGCTGCCAGCATAAAGAGTTCATGTATTTTCCCCTTCTCCAATGCTTTTTTCAAAACAGCATCATTTATAGTTTGCCCTGGTATTATAATTGGACTTCCTTCATTGTCATACAATACTTTACTTACAGTCTTATTACGTATCTCATTTAATAATGATTCTCCTATTTCATCCTGGGGCTTACCTTTGATATTGCTTAGTTTTTCCTGCCATTTATTTTTGACCGAGTTAAGTTTTTCCAATTGTATTTGCGTAGCCTCTTGCGCCTCAGCGAATAATTCTTTTGCTTCGCCGCTTAATTTATCAGCCTGTTCCTTTATCTTCTTTGTCCACTCCTCAGTAATACTTTTAGCTTTATTACCTACCTGCTGCCAGGTATTTTCCGCAGACGTTTTAGCATTTTCTAATCCCTTTTCAAGTTTTTCTTGGGACTTTGCCAATTGCCCTTTGGCATCCTCATATATTTCCTTGGTTTGTTCTAAGGCTGAGGATATGTTTTCCTGCATCTCTGTATATTCAACATCCAATTCTTCAAGGTCATTTTCATCCACATCGGCATTGGCGATAATGACATCTTTACCAATCCTGGATATCTGGTCCCCCCTCAGAATCCCCTTGCCTTCCAAGGAATCATGCACGATACCGCCTGTCAGAATATATTGAGTAATTGAGCCATCTTTCTGATCAAAACTAAAATTATCAACATTTCCAAGCATAGTACCAGTAATAGTAATTACAGGCATATCTATTATTTCTTTTTCTTCGCTTACCTTTACCATAACCTCAGGGTCAAATTCATCCTTAACAGTAATACTGTGTACTCCAAAAGACTGAATAAGGGAATAAGGTATAAAACTTTTTCCGCTAAGGATGCCTTTTAGTTTAATGGTAATTCCTGTTACTCTTTTTTCCCCAGAATTTACAACAGCCGATTGAACCTTACCCAGGAAAGAACCATCCTTCAAATATATAACTTCTTTTCCCATTAAACTGCGCACTCGTACATTCGAAGCAGTCATTTTAAACTCCCCTTTCTGTATTTACAGTATATATACCCTTTATAAAACTAATTAAAACCCAATGACCGGATAAAACCGACCAAATTTGCTGTAAGCATACTCATTTTTCTATAGATATTTAAGTAATAATAACCATGTCACCTTCATCAGTTATTAGTAGCTTATTGCCATTTATTTAGCATCTTTTCAATGTTACAAAGCCCCTAAAAAACTCGGGAAAGTCACCTGCTATAAAAATCCTCCAAATTTCTCTATCTGTTTTGTTTATCCAGGCAAAGATGTAAATGTTAATACGGTAATGAATTAGAAAAACACGGCTTGCGCCGAGCTTTTGGCGACTGCGGAAGCCGATGTTGCACTTGTACTTATTACCTTGTAAAAGTTATGCTTTCTTATAAAAAACCGCCGTGCACTACTTGGTGCAGGCGAGTTTTTTAGGCTTCCTGTTCTTCCTCTTCTTCTTTTTTCTTTTTCTTACGGTATAAAATGGAGGAAATAATAATACTGAATTCATATAACAGGAGCATGGGCAGAGCCAGGAACAATTGGGCAACTATATCTGGTCCGGGTGATAAGACCGCTGCTAGAATAAACATCAATAAAATCACATATTTTCTATTTTTGCGCAGGTACTGGGGTGTTACAAAACCCATCCTTGTCAGGAAGTAGGTTATTAGAGGTATCTCAAAAACTAATCCAAAGGGAAGTAAAAAGGAAATGACAAAGGAAACATATTTGCTTACGGAAATCATGGGTGTCAAGCCACCGCTGAAATCAATCAGCAATATTCTTAATCCCAGCTTCAGTACAAAAACATAACCAAAAACTATGCCCCCGGAAAATAAGATGATACCCAGAAAGAAAACAGGAAAAAACACTTTCTTTTCATTACTGTATAAAGCAGGCATAATAAAGCTTAAAAGCTGCCAGATGATAATCGGGCTGGCCATAATAACTCCAGCAAAAAACGCTACTTTCAAATGGGTAATGAATCCTTCTGTTACCCCTAAAAAGACTAAATCTTGCCCCAGGCTGTCTAAGGGTCCTACCACAATTTTCATTATCCTATCCAGTAAAAATCCGTAACTAATCACTGTACCGAGGAAAACAGCAATAAATGATTTTATAAGTACTTTTCTTAAATCATCTAAATGGCTGGTCAAAGGGGCAGTTTTTTCGCTCATATTAATCCACCTTGAGTTATATATTTTAATCTTCCATAAATTTTCACTACATATTTAATTTTAGACTTAAACTTTCTTTTTGTAAATTATAAATACATCTATATATTACTAAGCTTTTAGAAAACAGCAAAAGTTATAGTTATAAGTATAAAAATAAACTAAGTTTTTCCAACGAAAGGGGAAAGAAAAGACTATAAGCTCTAACCTGCATTCTCTTAATTTATCGTCGTTGTTTAAAACATTTCAGTCCATATTTGCCAGAAAAAAACAAGCCAAAGATACATAATATGATTCCAAATAGCCATAATATTTAATAAAAGGAGACAGATAATAAAATGTATCAACTTGTAGCTTTTCTCGATGGTCCGGAAGCATTCCTAATTACCTTAATTTTTTTGATGTTTATTGACTTTGATAAAATATTTAAAGATTCAACTAATTAGACCTGGGGGTCTAATTTTTTGTTTTAAAATTAGATTAAAAGTAAATATTACTAATAAAGGCAGGAATTTATAGATTTTTTGGCGTATATCAAACTTTATATTTAATTAGTTATTAGGAGGTCTTTAATGGAGAAAATTGCATTAATAACAGACAGTTCCTGCGATTTACCCCAAGAAATTATTGATAAGTACCACATCCATATTCTACCTTTACGGATTATTTTCAAGGACGGGGATTTCCGGGATAGGGTAGATATTACTTCCGAGGAATTTTATCACAGGCTTAAAACGGAAGTTCCCACAACTTCTATGCCCTCTGTGGGAGAAACCTGGGAGCTTTTTGAAAAACTTAAAAAAGATGGCTATACCCACATTCTGGCTATTTTATTATCAGATGGCTTAAGCGGTACTTTTTCGATGGTAAATGGTCTTAGGGAAAAGGTGTCAGAATTAGGACTTGCTATTAATGTTATCAACTCCAAGGCCTTGTCCCTTGGGTTAGGTTTTTTGGTCATGCATGCCGCTGAAGGAATAAAAAATAACATTCCCCTGCAGACCATTATTAGCAAGGTTGAGGGACTCATAAGTGAAACAAAAGTATTTTTTGTTCTCAAAACCCTTGAATATCTCCGTAAGGGGGGCAGAATAGGTCTGGTTGAAGGCACCATAGGCGATATTCTTGATATTAAGCCTATTATTTCCATAAACGATGAAGGAATTTATTATTCAGTCGCAAAAGCCAGAGGTCGCAACCGCTCCCTTAATAGGATTATTGAGATTGCTAAAGACGCTGTGGGATCCCGCAGAGTTTACCTAGGCGTACTCCATGGCGATGCACTTGAAGATGCCCAATATGTATTAGATAACTTAAAAGGAGATAAAAATCTAAATATAGCAGAGTATTTCTTAGGACAAACGACTGCCTCCATGGCAGTTCACACAGGTCCCGGATTAATTGGGATAACGTTTTGTCCGGCATAAAGTGAGTGGCTAAAAAAGTTATTTAATGAGTTAGTTAAGAAAGTGGGCGTGTATAGATACTGGTGATAGTTGTCTAGATTAGCAACTAGGACGAGTAGACGAACAGACGACAGACGAATAGACGATTTTATGCAAAAACCTGTGTTGCATCGGCAACACAGGTTTTTATTATCTTTCCCCTAGTACATAACCGGCTATATTTACTGCATGGTCACCGATTCTCTCCAGGTTGCTCAAAATATCTAGATAGACAGCTCCGGCGCTGCCGTTACATGTCCCTTCATTCAAGCGGCCAATATGTCCCCGTCTCAAATCCTTTTCCATTTGGTCGATAATATCGTCACTTGCTACAACCTGTTTAGCCAGTTGAATATTATCAGTCTTCAAGGCTTCCAAGGATAGGGTTAAAATCTCTTTAACCTTTTTAATCATCAATTGCAAATCTTCCATGGCTGTTTCCGAAAACTTCACATTGTTTTCCAGTGCATAGTCCGTTAACTCTACAAGATTGTCGGAGTGATCACCGACCCGCTCCAAATCCCCTACAGCCTGCAAAATAACATAACTTCGTTTAGCAAGTTCGTCAGTAAGTTTCTTGCCAGCAGAAACTTTAACCACATACTCAGTAATGTCCTTTTCCAACTGGTCTACAACATCTTCCAATTGCGCAGCAGATGATTTATTTTCAGGTCTATGGCTAACAAAGAATTCGGCTGCATTATCAAAACATTCACTGGCTATGCGCCCCATCCGCAACAACTCTCTACTGGCATTGGCAATAGCAACAGGAGCATTTCCCAAAAGCCTTGGCTCCAGGTATTGGGGTTTCTTGTCCAATTCCTTTTCTTCACCAGGTATCAGCTTGCTTACCAATGTAGCTAATAGAGCTACAAAAGGCAGCTGGATTAAGGTATTGCTGATATTAAATACACCATGGGTCTGCGCAATTTGCATTTTAATATTTAGACTTTCCCATGTGCCTTCGAAGCCAGGGAGAAGTATATAAATATAGTCTGTAAATAATATTACCACCTTTGGAAAAATACCGGTAAGAAATAAAGGGAGGAATATTATTGTACCAATAGCGTTAAAGAGGAAGTGCGTTAAGGCTGCCCTTCTTGCAGCTACTGTAGCCCCTATCCCTGCTAGCAAAGCTGTAATGGTTGTACCAATATTATCGCCAAAGAGGATTGGAATGGCTTGGAAATAATTTACTATACCCTGATTCGCAAGTTCCTGCAGTACACCAATAGTGGCACTGCTGCTTTGAACTATGGCCGTAAAAATGGTGCCTATCAGCACACCCAATAAAGCGTTATTTTCCACATCGGTCATTAAATCAATGAAGAACGGAGAACTTCTTAAGGGCTTCATCCCATCACCCATAACATCCATCCCATAGAACAATAAACCGAATCCCAAGAAAACCTGTCCGAGATAATTAATTCTCTTATTCTTAAAGAAAAATAAAAGGAAAACCCCTAAAGCTATTATGGGCATCGCATATGCACTCAACTTAAAGCCAATGAGATAAGCAGTTATTGTTGTACCGATATTGGCCCCCATTATGACACCTATAGCCTGTCTTAGAGGTAAAAGCCCGGCATTTACCAGACCAACAGTAAGTACAGTAGCTCCACTACTGCTTTGTATTAAAGCCGTCACAATAGTTCCTGTGATAACGCCTCGTATAGGTGATTTTGTTCCTTTCTCTAAAATAATTCTAAGCTTGTCCCCAGCTACTGCCTGCAATCCCTCAGACATTGATTTAATACCAAATAAAAAAAGTCCTAAGCCACCTAAAAAAGTAAAAAGCATTTCCGTAGCCGACATAAAAAACCCTCCAAACTAAAATGAACTCCCCTTACCATTTTAAAAATAAACCACTAGAATTTATACTATAAATTTTTTTAACACACAATGTTAATAATAGCACAATAACAGCCTTCTGTTAATAAGATTTTATTATTGTTGTATTTTTCAAAATTATTATCCGCTAATAAATTATCCCTGCAATGCTTAATTGATACACCTGCCTGGTCCATATTTTATTGCTTCAGGAAAGCATTTATTATTTCAGCAGGTCTTACCAAAAACTTATTACCTTCCACGGCATCTACAATAACCGCAAACTCCTTTTTAATATTTTCCCCTTTTCCTGTCTCATACCAGCTGATTGCTACTGTAAACTCATTAGGCAACACTTCTTCAATCTTATCCATTTTCAAACTTGCTATCTTTTTCATATACTCTAACAATTCACCAATGTTCTCTTCCAATACAAATGAGTAGGCTACTAACAGTGGGTCGTTTTGGGCAACTGAGGTAAGAGCTATTTCAACCATTTCCCTGGCAGTCTTGTCCATAAGATATTCTCCAATGCATCCAGCGGCCTTTCTTGTCATCAATGCATGGGCTAAATCAGAATTGCCTGAGTGGGTCCGGGTGTCAGAAAAGTGCAGGCAAAAATGACCCGGGAAATTATTTTGAATTGCTCCCTGACCATGGGGCATGCCGTTCATGGATGCGGCAATTTTATAATTGCCTATTTCAAGGATAGCTGCCCTCCTTTTCCAACTCCAGTGACCATTATATATTTGTTTTAGTGTAGCAGTATCTTGAGCACTTAAGGGCTGTACATCGGCATGAGCACTTCCGCCTCTCCTCTGTATATTTAAGACCAATCCCGTATCCAAATCCCTCAACTTTGCCTTAGCCATCCTGGGAAATATTCCATCCACTTCATTCCAGTCCAGAAGTTCACCAAAGGGGGTCTGTTTTTCAAGTTCTCTGATTGCATTTTCCAGTACACTGTTTAATTGAGGAGTTGCATTAATCCATTTGTCTTCATTTTTATTATAGATAACACCTGGCTGGGAAAAATAATAGTTATCCGTAGTCTTTTCTCCCACAACCCTCAATAAGTATTCAAAATCCTTTTGAATACTTATTTCCGAATTTTTTTTAGATTCGTTGAGCATTCTTCTCATGTCTTTTGGTGGAATAATATAAAAAGAACCATTATATTTAAGAGATATCAGCTCTAACTTTGAGATTTTATTTTCCGAAGTAAAAATAATTAAAATTAACACTAGTAAACCTAATGTTATAATAATAATATATTTCCAATACTTCATTTAATCCCCTCCTCACTTCTACATACGATTGAGGTTAAAAAAATATACCAAAAAAAAAACGGACCACCATGAGAAGTGCCCGTTTTTCTGACCATTAAATAATAAAGGATATAATACTAACAGCAGCCTGCCACATCTACTTCCTTTTCCTGGCTGCTAAGCTTATTACGACACTCACTAGCATTAACTTCGCCTAAACCGGTACAGTCGTTACTTAAAAATTTACTACAGCCTTTACATTTTTTATCAACCATTTACTCCACCCCTTTACTTGTTTTTCTTTACTAAATTTAGTTTTAGTTTTACCAATGCCTTTTATTCTACATTACAGCTATTCTTTTTTTACTAAATAATCTAATTAAAATCAAACCACCCAGGAATCCTCCGATATGGGCCCACCAGGCCACCGGATTGCCGATTGCCCCTAAGGTAAACAAACCATTAAAAACCTGCAGGACAAACCAAAAGATAATAAAAATTGAAGCTCTAACCTCAACAAGGGTAAAAAAGAAAATAATGGGTACCAGAGCAAGGATTCGTGAACGGGGAAAACTAAAATAATATGCCCCCAGTATACCGGCAACTGCACCGCTAGCCCCTATTATGGGGACAGTTGAAGCAGGATTTGCATATATTTGTGCCAAATTGCCAATTGCCCCTGCCAATAAGTAAAAAATAAGATACTTAAAGTGCCCTGTCCTATCCTCGATGTTATCACCAAACACCCAAAGAAAAAGCATATTACTGATAATATGCAGCCATCCTCCGTGTAGAAAGACAGATGTAATCAGTGGTATAAAAGCACCCACATAATTACCCCCGCTTAAAGTTTCGCTAAAATGGCTGGGAATTACTCCAAAATTGTAAAATAGCTCCGTCAACTGCATCTGATTTAAAGAAGATTCACCAAAGAAAACCATAATATTTAAAGCAATAATAATGAAATTTACAAAGGGAAAACTCTTAGACTTGACTGTATCTCGAATAGGAATCATTGTGACCTCCAACAACTTTTTCAAATACACTCTGTATATTGTTCCTCTTACCCGGATTATGATACAAACAAACAATAAAAGGGCAGCAAGACCGGAGGCGTAACTAAAACGGGGACACACCTCTCTTTGAAGCTTAGCTCCATAGTTAGAGGAATGTCCCCATTTAGTTAACGCAGCTAGGCGCTGTTTTCAACAGCAACCCTAGAATATTATTTTTTGGCGGCGGATGTAAATATTCAGCAGCAACCCCAGTCCAATCATGTTTGTCAGCATGGAACTACCGCCATAGCTGACAAAAGGCAGGGGAATGCCTGTTACAGGCATAATGCCCATTGCCATGCCTACATTTTCGATAATATGGAATAAATACATTGATACAATACCCGTAGCAATCAAGCTGCCGAAAAGATCTCTGGAAAGTAAGGCAATCTTAAGCCCGCGATAAATGACAATTAAAAATAACACAAGCAATAATCCAGCACCAATAAAACCTAATTCCTCAGCCAAAACAGCAAAAATAAAATCCGTCCACTGTTCCGGCAGGAACTGTCCCATACTTTGAGTGCCTCCTCCTAGACCTTTGCCATAAAGACCTCCGCTGCCAATGGCAATTTTCGACTGCCAGACATTCCAGCCTGCTCCTCTGGGATCAATATTAGAATCAAAGACAACCAGAATACGATTTAACTGATAGGTTTTTAGAGGAATCCACCAGCCGTATTTTAAGTGTCCAAATATATAACCAATAGCGGCAAGGGTACCTCCGCCAAATAGTCCAATGAGAATAAGGCGGCTGGCGCCGGCTACAAACAGCATCCCTACCATAATAGCAACAACAACCAAGGCAGTACCCAAGTCAGGTTGTTTTAAAATCAATAGTAAGGGTATGGCTACAAAAATAAATGCCGGGATTAAATCTTTAAATGTTTGAAGTTCACCCTGCTTTAAAACCAAATAATGGGCAAAAGTAATAATTAGCAATAGCTTAGAGAATTCGGAAGGTTGAATGCTTCCCACCCCAGGTATGATTATCCAGGACTGAGCCCCTTTTACCTCTGTCCCTAAAACAAATACTGCAACCAGCAGCAAGATATTTAAAACATAAAGATACCTGGTGTATTTGGTAAAAAAACTATATTCCATTCTTAGTGTAGCCATTAAAACAAAAATGCTGACAAAAATCCACATAATTTGCTTTGTCAAAAAGGACGAGGAAAGGTGTGCCGTTGCACTGTTTAAAATAAACAGGCTCATCACTAGGATGAGCGCAACAGCACTAATCAATGTGTAATCTAGTTTGTTGAGAATTTTCCTGTAGAAACCCATTTTTATCCCTCATTAATTTAAGGTATGATCGTGCGTTTATATTATAACCTTAGCAGAATCGATAATCTATATCTAATAAATGGTTAACACATTATGCAGCGAAGCTCATTAGGCACGTGTCAACATATAAGTCTAGCTTTCTTGACGTGACCGATGAATGGCAATTTATAATGATGTGCTACCGTGACATCGAAAAAGAAACTCACGCAACGACACAGAGGTCGTTCCCTACTATTGACTATCGACTATTGGCTATAAGCCAGGTTTTGTCAGCCACTTACCGCAAATCTACCATGCATGTTATGCCCTTGCATCCTGATAAGAACGTTTCATCTTTAATACGGGAATATTGGCAACTAAAGCAACCGAATCGTCCTCTTTATTTAACTGTACATCTAAAGCTCGTTCATCAATCTCCATATAGTTTGAAATAACTTTAATCAAATCTTCCTTTAAGCTTTCTAAAAGATGGGGAGAGACGGTGGCCCTATCATGTACCAAAACTAAACGCAAACGTTCCTTAGCTACATTTTTACTTCCGGGAGCTTCTTTTCCTAATACACTTTTTAGGAAGTCAATCATATTCAAACCTCCTTATCCCTTAAAGCCTAATAGACGTTTTAGCTTATTTACTATTCCATCATCATAATCCAGATTTATTAGGGGTACCTGTTCACCGGTTAATCTCTTGGCAATATTGCGATAAGCTTGACCTGCACGGGAATCCATGTCCAGTACAGCGGGTTCGCCTTTGTTTGTAGAAACCACAATGTACTCATCCTCGGGTACTACACCCATCAGCTCAATGGCTAAGATATCAATCATATCTTCAATATTCATCATGTCACCCCGTTTAACCATATCAGGGCGAATTCTGTTTATTATAAGCTTAGGACCAGGTAAATTATTGGCTTCCAACAAGCCTATTATTCTATCGGCATCCCTTACTGCTGAAACCTCAGGTGTTGTTACAATTATAGCCTTTTCCGCACCGGCAATGGCATTTTTGAAGCCTTGCTCTATTCCCGCCGGACAGTCAATTATTACAAAATCAAACTCTGCCTTTAATTCCTCACACAGTTTACACATGTCTTCCCCATTAACTGCAGTTTTATCCTTTGTTTGAGCTGCCGGCAATAAAAATAGCCCGTCAAAGCGTTTATCCTTAATTAATGCCTGCTTTAATCTGCAGTGTCCTTGGGTAACATCAACTAAATCATATACAATGCGGTTTTCCAAACCCATAACCACATCCAAATTCCTTAAGCCTATATCAGTATCAACCAAAACTACTTTCTTGCCTAGTGCCGCCAATCCGGTACCAATATTGGCCGAAGTAGTAGTCTTTCCAACTCCGCCTTTCCCTGATGTTATAACAACAACTTCACCCATGGCTATCCTCCTTATTTTTGCAAATATTTTTCAATAACAACCATCCCATTTTTAATGCGGGCAATCTCGGGTTCCAATGGAACTAACACTTCCTCATCAGGTGCTCTGGTAATGAGGTTGGCTATCCTTAACTGGGTTGGCTGCAGTTTCAAAGCAAATACCACAGCATTAGCATCACCTTTTGCCCCGGCATGGGCAATACCTCTTAAACTACCAATAACCAGAATATGCCCTGTTGCAATTACCTCGGCACCTGGATTTATATCTCCGAAAACAATAACAGTACCCTCTTGATATATACTCTGTCCTGAACGAAGGTTTTTTCTAATAATCAGCGACGGACCTTGTGCCAAAAATTGATTATCGTCAAATAAAATCTTGCTTTGAACAATCTCATCCATAAAATTTCCTTTGTTAATCTCAGGAGTAAACTTTTTAACCCCCAGTCCCAGGGAATCAAAAATATCCTTTATTTTTTGGGCTTGTCCATCATCGAAGCCTCGATCACCTGTGTTAACAATCACTTCGGTTTTTGAACCTAAGAATGAATCAGCTGCTTTAATTTTTTCCTGTAATCTTAGACAAAGCTCTTCGAATTCAACATCAGGTTTTAAATGCACAACAACTCCTTCGCGGCTTCCTTTAAGAACTACTGTGTCCATTTCTGCTCCTCTATTCTATGTAAGATTAAAATGTGTAGAATATATGGAAAATCCTTTGTTAATTTCTACAAAATAAATGATTATCCCTGCAAGCTGGGATTAAAAAACGGGGATTTTTTTCCCCGTTTTTTAATCATTTCTAGACATCAGCTTTTAATATATTTGATAATTTTAGTCTAAAACAAAGCTTTCGACGTTATTTGGTTTTTTTTCTACATTTTCCACCTTTGGAGTAAGACTAAAATACTCCTCAAATACAGCTTGGGCAATTTTCCCTACGGAACCCCCTCCGCTGTAGCCAAATTCCACTACACCCGCAAAAGCAATTTGGGGGTCATCAGCAGGTGCAAATGCAACAAACAAACCGTCATAGTATTGCTTATCCCCTATCCGGTAACCAGCCTGTCCAGGCTGGGCAGTACCAGTTTTTGCACCAACTTTTATTTCTTTGGGAAACTTGCTAAAGAGTGAATAAGCTGTCCCTCCAGGTGCAGTAGTGTGGGTCATGGCTATGCGTATTTCCTCCAGGGTTTTGGAGGAAATATTTGCATGAGCGGCTACTTCCGGCTGAAATTCTTGGATTACTTCACCTTTGGTGTTTACTATTTTTTCTACTACATATGGTTTGTACCTGACTCCATTATTAGCTATGGTTGCCACATAATTAGCCAGTTGCAGAGGTGTATAATTTTGCCGTCCCTGACCAATAGCAATATTAAAAGTATCCACATCATGCCAATTAGTGTTCCACTTTAAATCAATTTCCCATTGCGCCTTTAATCTATTAATCTCACTTGCTTTTTGGCGTTCAATCTGTTTTCGTTCATCCTGATTTCCCGCAGCATCAAGTAATTGGTTATAATTTTCCTCTTTTTCTTGGATCCGGGTTTCAAACCTCTTATTAACAATTGCCGCAGCCCAATCAAAATACTGCATCCTCTTGGCAATAGTCGGCAGCCCCTGTAAGGGAGAATCCCCTTTATTTTCAAAAGGCAGATCTATACCTGTAGGTCCGTCTAAACCAAGTTCTGCACCGGCTTTGGAGATGCCATCAATACCGGCCCTTCTCCCTAATTCCTGGAAATAAACATTATCGGACTTGGCAATTGCCGAATACAAGTTCATGGAACCAACAGGTGCTACACTCTTAATATATGGTGGAAACCAGTAGCGGCCAGGATTGTAAATATTATCCTTAGGTGTTATTTTCCCTGCTTCTAAAGCAGCAATGCCCGTAACCATTTTAAAAGTGGAACCGGGGATATACCGACCCTGTATTGCTTTGTTCTGAACAGTTATCCTATCATCAGGCCGAGTAGTCATGGCAAGTATTTTGCCTGTTTTGACATCCAAAAGAACGGCGGCACCAGCTTTTGCTTTATCGGACCTGGGGTTCTGCTGCAAATCAGCTAAAATTCTGTCAAAAGCATCATCCATCGCCCTTTGCAAATCATAATCAATAGTTAATATAACATTATTACCAGGCTCCGGCGGAAGAGTTTTAACCTCCCTAATGGGTCTGTTATTTACGTTAACCTCAACTTGACGAAATCCATTTTTGCCCCTTAAGTATTTATCATACTGTCTTTCCACACCTATTTTACCTATTAAATCTCCAAGTTTGTAATCCTCATACCCTTCCTTGCCAAGTTCTTCATTTATTTCACGCAAATATCCTAATACATGTCCTGCTAAATTGCCAAAAGGGTATCTTCTCTCGGGGGCAGGTTCAATAGTTACTCCCGGTAGTTCTCTCCGCCTGGATTCAAGAGCAGTAACAGTTTCAATATCAATATTCCTTTTGACTACGATTGGCTCAAAGAGTCGAGACCTATTATTTTTAATTAGTTCATCTATATACTCAGGGGTAATTTTAGGATCATTTAATATTTCAGACAGTCTTTTAACAACCTTATCCTGTTCCTTCAAGCCTAAATAAGTTATAGATACTTGGAAAGATGGGTAGTCAGTTGCAATAGTTACCCCATCGGCTGTGATGATATTACCCCTGGTGGCAGGAATTGTTATCAGGCGCATCCTGTTATTTTCCGCCTTAGTCCTATAAATTTCTACCTCTATAAGCTGCAGCCAGCCTAGGCGAAAAATCAAGACCAGAAAAATTACAAGCACAATCCGAGACATTATTTTTATATCATTTTCAAGTATTTTCCTTCTCTTGCCGTTCACCTCTGCCAGCCTCCTTCCTCTTTTACTAACAAGCAATATTTGGGGTCAGTGTGATGGCACTAGCCACTAACAACTAGCCACTAACTCTACATACTTGCATTTTTCTTAAGAATCCCCTTAGTGCTAGACTTATAAAATTTACCATAAATGAATGGTGCAAAACATGTATTGTAGATAGCCATGGGAAGGGTAACCCTTATAACCTGATCAAAACTCAAAGAGTACCCAACTATATTTGTAAAAAGAAAATATATTAGGGAATAGATTAAAGAACCTAGAAATAAGGAGAATACAGGGACTAAAAAGTTGTCTTTGAAAATCCGTTTTTCCAAAAAACCTAACAAAAATCCTATAACTAGCTTGCTCACTGCATTTAAGCCAAGGAATTTAGCGTTAAACAGATCCTCAAGCAACCCCAGCCCAAACCCAGCTGCCGCTCCCTGTTTAGGTCCGTTAAATAAAGCAAAAAGTATAACAATTACTAAAATTAAATCAGGTTTGGCACCGGCAATTATCATTTCATTGAATAAAGTAGACTGTAAAATAAGGCACACAAAACCCAAGAGGGCTAGAACTAAATATCTCATTGTTCAACGCCCCCTTCTGTTTGCATTTTCAGTTCTTCCTGGATGCGGTAGCCCTCATTAATTTCCAATATTACAAACACTTCCTCCAGTCGAGCAAAATTTACAAAGGGTTTAATAATTGTTTGTTTCATCAGACCAGAAACATCATCTTTTACTTCTATCACTTCACCAATCCTAATTTCCGGTGGGAACAGACCTCCTAGTCCTGACGTCACAATTATATCACCTATCTTTATATTTACGTCATGGGGCAGGTGAATCATGCGCAAATGACTGCTGCCATCCCCTGTACCTTCCACCACTCCGGGAGTCTCCCTAGTAGCCCACACCCTGCCTCCGACCGCACCTTCCTGGTCTAAAATCAACAGTACCTCACTTGCTTCCGAGGTGACATTAATAATCCTTCCTACTAAGCCCTGGTGTGTGACAACAGCCATATCTTTTTTAACTCCATCGTTAGTTCCTCTATTGATGGTTATAGTACTGTACCAATTACTATGATCCCTGGCAATGACTTGTGAGGCTAACAGTTTAAAATCATCTGCATGGGCTTGTTTATACTCCAAAAGCGAGCGTAAACGAATGTTTTCTAAACCATAGTCCCGCAAAGAATTTATTTCGTTATTTAACTCACTGATTTTTTTAATAAGCTGGGCGTTTTCTTCACGAAGAGCGTTTATTTCCGCAAACATGCCAAAAAAGTCCTTGACTTTCTGAATAGCACCGGTAGCCCCGTTTTGCAACGGGGCTGCCGCATTTTTAACCAGTGCTTCAAGGGGAGTAAGCCCTGCCCTTTCAATACCTGTCATCCTGGCAGAAGTCAGAAGGACAACTAGTAAAGCAATGATTAAAATGATATTTCTAATAATCTTGTACTTTTGGGTCACTGTAGACCACCAATCCTATCCAATTCTTTTATTGGTAATTACCACCCGTTTTAGTATGTCGATGTTTTCCAAGACTTTGCCGGTGCCAATAGCTACACATGAAAGAGCATCATCAGCAACATGAACAGGCATACCTGTCTCCTGGGCAACTAACCGATCAAGTCCTCTTAACAGAGCACCGCCACCAGCCATAACAATACCCCGATCCATAATATCAGCGGCTAATTCGGGAGGTGTTTTTTCCAAGCAAACTTTTATGGCTTCCAAAATGCTGTTTACAGGATCTTTAAGTGCATCCTGTATTTCCTTACTGGTAACGGAAATGTTTTTAGGCAGCCCGGTTACCAAGTCCCTTCCTCTTACCTGGTAGGTAGCCTTGGTATCCTCCAAATAAGCAGAGCCTATTTGAATTTTTATTTCCTCTGCTGTTCTATCACCTATCATTAAGTTATAGGTTCTTTTAATATAATGGATGATGGCATCATCCATTTCATCGCCGCCAATCCTAATGGAACGGCTGGTTACTATTCCGCCCAAGGAGATAATAGCCACATCGGTGGTTCCTCCCCCAATATCTACTATCATATTTCCTGTAGGTTCATGGACAGGCAGTCCCGCCCCAATAGCCGCCGCCATGGGCTCTTCTACCAGGTGGGCTTCCTTGGCACCAGCCTGTATAGCTGCCTCCTTTACTGCCCTTTCTTCAACAGAGGTAACTCCCGCAGGCACACAAACCACAACCCTTGGTTTGGAAATGATACTCTTACTCTTTAATGCTTTATTAATAAAATATTTTAACATATTATGGGTTACCTCAAAATCAGCAATGACACCATCCTTCATAGGGCGGATAGCAACAATATTGCCTGGTGTTCTTCCTATCATTTTTTTTGCTTCTTCACCCACGGCCAATACACTACCAGTATCCCTTTGTATAGCTACAACTGAAGGCTCCCTTAAAACAATTCCTTTGCCCCGTACATAAACCAGACTGTTAGCAGTGCCTAAATCAATCCCTATGTCTTTTGCAAAAAACATTCTGATATCTCCCTTCGAAATGTCGTCTATTATTTAGAAACTTTCTACATAGCAGCAACAATCTAAAATTTTGACTCTATTAGTATTATTGCCTAAATTATGCCTTTTTCCTTCATGCTTAAGTAAATTTTATTACCAATAATTATATGGTCTAATATTGTAATACCCATAATTTTCCCTGCTTCTATAATCCGTTTGGTAATTTCGATATCATCCTTGCTGGGAGTTGGATCACCGCTAGGATGATTATGCAATAAAATAATGGATGCGGCACTGCGTTTGACAGCCGCCTTAAACAATTCCCTGGGATGAACCAGGGAACTGTTAAGATTTCCTATGGAAATTGTTTCCAAAGTTAAGACCTGATTTTTAGTATTTAAGAGCAGTGCCCTAAAATGCTCACGATCCAAAAACCGCATTTCCTCCATAACTAAATTAGAAACGTCCTCCGGTGATTGGATAGCAGCTCTAAACTCCCCGCCTTGGAGACTGATCCTTTTACCCATTTCCAGGGCAGCTAAAATACGGGCAGCCTTGCCAAGACCCACTCCCTTAATACTGGAAAGCTCCTGGACAGTTAAGCCGTGGAGATTTTTTAGCCCTTTATATTTTGTTAAGATAGCATCTGCAACATCCAGGGCCGTTGACTCCCTGGAGCCTGTTGCCAATAAAATTGCAATTAATTCCCGGTCCGAAAGGACCTGCACTCCATACCGGTCAAGCCTTTCCCGCGGTTGGAGTTCAACAGGATATTCTTTTAAAGTCAGCCTGTACTCAGGTGAAGTCATGGAAAGCCTCAACCCCCATTTTCTTTAAGTTCTGGGACAGCCTGTTTAATGGCAACCCAACTACATTAAAGTAACAGCCATTTATACCATCCACCAAAAGGGCCCCTAAACCTTGAATGCCATAGGCACCCGCTTTATCCATAGGTTCACCGCTTTTTACATAAGCCTTAACCTCTTCATCCTGCAGCTTTCTGAATTTTACAGTTGTAATTTCAACATCGGTGATACAGCCTTTAGTAAATGTATTCACCAACGCAATGCCCGTCATTACCTGATGGCTGGAACCGGAAAGGAACCTAAGCATATTAAAAGCGTCGTCCTCTGATTCCGGTTTGCCCAGAACCTTATTATCCTTGACGACAATAGTATCAGCACCAATAATAATACTATTTTCCGCTGAAATAGCCACGGTCTGGGCTTTTTCTAAGGCCAACTTTTGCACCCAGTCTGCGGGCTCATCCTCCCCAGGACTTCCTTCAAAAACATTACTAACCATGACCTCAAATGGAATTTTAATTTGATTAAGCAATTCTTTACGCCTGGGAGATGCTGAAGCCAAGATAATTTTCACAACTTTAGGAAACCTCCTACAACCGGAAATAAATAAAAAGGGCTAAAAGAAAGCCGATGATACTAGCTACATTAATATTTATTATTAACCCAAAGGTTATTGTTAAAACAACTAAGTTAATGGAAGTAGGCGCCAACCCAATAGGCTGAAAGCCGGTTTTTAATATTGGCAGATATCCGCCTAAGGTTTGTCCCAAAAGTGTCCCGATTAATCCGCCAATTACTAGTAATATTACCAAAAGCCAGGGGCTTTTAAAACCGCTTCTCAAATAAAAACCCTCCTCCAAAAAGTTATAATAGGCGACTATACTCTAGGATAAGTTTATCACCCTTAGTAGATGTATACAAGAAATAACCAGATTGTAATTCTTGGAATAGGTATTTTGTATTAAAAAACCGCCTGCGGCGTTTAGTGCTAGTGGCTAGTTGGTTAGTTATCCACAACTAAAAATTTATTTTTTCCGATAAAAAAACGCCAGTAGAAATGGCGTTTAATTTCTATCCCTGCCTAACTCAAGGTTAAAGGTTAATATCTCCAAATTTACAGCTAAATCAACATTTCTCAATTCAATCTCTTCAGGGACGGAGATAACAATAGGTGCAAAATTTAAAATTGCCTTAATTCCACTCTCAACCATGCCATCTGCTACATCCTGAGCGTAGGAAGAGGGAACTGCAAGAATCCCAATATCAATCTGCTTGTCCCGTACAATTTCATTTAACTTGGATACGGCATAAATGGGTATACCATTTAAAGTAAGACCCACCTTATTAAGGTCGTTATCGAAAACCGCTACTACCTCAAAACCTCTTTCACGAAAACCTTTATATTGAGTTAAGGCAGATCCCAGATTTCCAGCTCCAACAATAATTACCCGCCAGTTTTTATTTAAGCCTAAAATTTTTACAATATGCTGATTCAAATCTTTAACATTATAGCCAACCCCACGGGTTCCAAATTCGCCAAAGTAGGCTAAATCTTTTCTAACCTGGGCAGGGCTTCCGCCTACCCCTTCGGCAATTTCTCCTGATGATATATTGGTTACACCTTTTTTATCTAATTGGGTTAAATAACGGGAATAAACTGAAAGTCTGATAATGGTTGCTTCCGGTATCTTTAGGGTTTTCAATCGGCATCCCCCTCCTTCTTCTCTATAGTATAGCATACAATAAAAGAAATCGACAATAAAGTAGATTTTTTCCAATGGTGAATCATATATCTAGTTGATACCCTGTTTATGGTTAGTATCAGATATTAGGCTATGGTATGCTCCTATCAGTTCCAGCAGGTAGCTCTGACTGTACAAAACCCCTTTGTCCGACTTATTTTTCAATAAGGCTCCTAAACTATCGTTATAAGACACAGCTTTTTCTTTGACTTTAACCAACTCGTTTTCAAATTCCCTGCTTTCCGCCAGGACTAAAACACCATCAATTGCTTTTATGCTTTCATTGACTTCATCTTGCAGGCGCTTAAGCATATCTTCCCAAATTTCCAATTCATAAGTAGAAATCTTTGGGGATTGGAACATCTTGAGGGAATGGTTAAAGGCAATATCAAATTTGCCCAAAGCAGGAGCAAGTTTTTCCTTCATATATAGGTTTGAACTAAAAAATTTTAGTGCCCGATCATTTATTAAACCCTTACCAATAAAGGCTTCAAAACCAGCCTTTTGTAAAGACTGTTCTAGTTCCTTTCCCTCTGCCCTCTGGCTAAAGCAGCCTAACCAAATCTTGTAAGGGGCATCCGAGGAGACAGAGGGTCTGAAACCTAGGGTGACAAGCCTATCAATGGTAGCCTGGGCAGATCTTACATCGGAAAACACTCCTACCTGTATTGTGTAAAAATCAATCGGCTCCAATCTAAGTACCATTTTCTTTTCAACAGGAGGGGCGGGAATCTTAACCTGCTTACTAGCAACCTGGGGCAGGTTGTCCCCTAACAGCAGATTATAAATATAATAACCTCCCAGTAACTGTCCAAACAAAATTGAAGCAGCACCAATTACTATGGTCAGGATTATTAAAGCAAATATCCTTCTCATTAATTCACCCACTCGTGTTACAGGTTACCATTAGCATCAAGCCGCAAGGTTCTTTACTATACTTATGAGCAGGAAAATTTTTTTAGAACATATTCACGACTTTCCCCCAACAGATAGAGGGAGCCGGTTATGCATAGCAAGTCGTCTTTTTCCCCCAAAGAAAAAGCTTTATCAATTGCCTGATGGTAATCCTCCACAGTAATAATTTCCTTCTCAAGGGGCTCCAGCAAATTAATTAAACTCTCCCAGTCTCCAGCCCTCTGATTGGGGGGCTTAGTAACTACAAACACGTCACCCAAGGGTCCTAGCAGCCTGATAATCTCTTGTTTATCCTTATCACCCAGTACTCCTAATACAAATATTAACTTGCGGTAATTGAAATACTTGGGGATCGCCTGGGATAAACTGCGTGCCCCTTCAGGGTTATGAGCTCCATCAAACAAAACCTGGGTTTTAAATTGATGATATTCCAGGCGTCCAGGCCATTTAACCTTTCTTATCCCTGAATAAATTTGCTCTTTTTCTATTTTCCAACCCTGGGATTGTAAAGTTTCTATAGTCTTAATAGCTACTATGGCATTTTCTATTTGATGGTCACCTAAAAGTGCTAAATGAAGACTTGAATAATAATCCCTATCGGTATTAAGATGGAATACTTGCCCTTGACTATTATAGCTTTGGGGGTTAAAACTGTATTCTTTAATAAAAAATACCGGGCAGTCCAATTCCCTGCAGGTTTGTTTGATCACTTCTTCGGCACCTGCATCCTGATAGGCACTAACAACAGGTCGCTTATGTTTTATTATTCCTGCCTTTTCCCTGGCTATCGCTTCAATGGTATTACCAAGGTAGTCTGTATGGTCCTTGCTTATGCTTGTCAATACAGAAACTTCAGGGAGTATAACATTAGTTGAGTCCAGCCTGCCACCCATCCCTACTTCTATTACGGCAATATCGACTTGTTGCTGAGAAAAATAATTAAAGGCAAGGGCTGTTAAAATTTCAAATTCAGTGGGATTTTCCCCTGTAACTTTTAAAACTTGAGGTACAATATTCTTGATTTTCTCCATTTCCCGGGCAAAGTCATTATCTTCAATGTCCGTTCCATTTATTCTAATGCGCTCAGAGTAGCTATGAAGGTGGGGAGATGTATACACCCCAACCTTTAGCTTTGCTTCCTGAAGTATAGATGCAATAATGGCAGTAGTTGAACCTTTTCCATTTGTCCCGGCAATATGGATTGTCTTAATTTTTTTTTGAGGCTCCCCTAAAAGTCTGAGAAGCAGTTCTATCCTTTCCAGACCTAAGTTGATTCCAAATTTACATAAGTCATGCAAAAAATCTAGGGCTTCCTGATAATTCATAAAGTCACCTTCCTGTAATACTAGAAACAAGTGACTAGTGACTAGTAGTATAGTGGCTAGTGACTGGTGACTAGTAGTTTAATGTAGACTAATCTTTATAGCTGTTGATTCGGGCGGTCAAGGCTTCCTTATTGGTAAGGTAATTAGCCAATTTTTCCCTTTCTTTGGCAATAACGTCCTGGGGTGCCTTAGATACAAAGCCCTCGCTACCCAGCTTTTTCTCTAATCTCTCAATTTCCTGATTAACTTTGCCTACTTCTTTTTCCAAACGGGCAATTTCTTTATCAATATCTATTAAGCCTTTTAAGGACAAGAATATTTCCACACCCTGGACGACAGCTGTTACCGCCTGCTCCGGTTTTTCCCTGTTTTCTAATTCCAATTGCAATTCCCCGACAGCCGCTAAAGACTTAATATACTCCATTCCATTACCAATAATCTCCTTATTGGTTTCTTTATTAGCCAGAATATAAACATCTGCTTCTTTACCAGGGGGTACATTCAGCTCACTTCTTAAGTTTCTGATAGACCGAATTATATCCATAATTAATGACATGTCATCTTCAATTTTTTTATCAATAAGTTCTTCTTCAACCTGAGGCCATGTGGTGAGCATTATACTGTCCTTTTGATTGGGCAGATGCTGCCAAATTTCTTCCGTAATAAAAGGCATGAAGGGGTGGAGAAGTTCCATGGCGCCCCCTAAGATTTTGGCTAAAACTTTTTGGGCGACAGCTTTGCTTTCTGCGGTTTCTTTGCCGTATAACCTGGGTTTTGCCAGTTCAATATACCAGTCACAAAATTCATTCCAGATAAATTCATATAAGACACGCCCAGCTTCTCCTAATTCATATTTTTCTAAAAGTCGCGTCACTTCCTTAACAGTAGAATTATACCTGCTGATAATCCATTGGTCTGCCATTTTGTAGGATGGTTGCAGACCATCTTCCTGATAATCCTCTAAATTCATTTGGACAAAACGGGCTGCATTCCAAATTTTATTGGCAAAATTCCGGGCGGCTTCCAATCTTTCAAATTGAAAACGCAAATCATTTCCCGGGGTGTTTCCAGTGATAAGCATAAACCTCAAGGTATCGGCACCATATTGTTCAATTACTTCCAAGGGGTCTACGCCATTACCAAGGGACTTGCTCATTTTTCTGCCCTGCCCGTCTAAAACTAAGCCATGTATAAAGACTTCTCTAAAGGGAACTTCATCCATAAACTCTAAGGCGGTAAAAATCATCCTGGCAACCCAGAAAAAAATTATATCCCGCCCTGTTACAAGAACGCTGGTGGGGTAATATTTTGCCAAATCTTTGGTATCCTGAGGCCACCCTAGAGTTGAGAAGGGCCACAGCCCCGAACTAAACCATGTGTCAAGAACATCCGGATCTTGCTCCAGATGGGAAGAATTACATTTGCGGCAGGACTGAGGTGTTTCTTTGCAGCATATTACCTCACCACATTCCTGACAATACCAAACAGGTATCCGATGCCCCCACCACAGCTGACGGGAGATGCACCAATCCCTGATATTTTCCATCCAGTCCAAATAGACCTTGGTAAACCTCTCAGGTACAAATTTAACCCGCCCATCTTTGGCCGCTGCAATAGCAGGCTCCGCCAAAGGACGCATCTTTACAAACCACTGTTTGGAAACCATGGGCTCAATGACGGTATCGCAGCGGTAACAATGGCCTACTGCATGTCCATGTTCCTGAATTTTAATGAGATAACCTTTGCTTTCCAGTTCTTTAACTATCTGCTTGCGGCATTCGTATCTGTCCAAGCCTTTAAAGGAACCGGCGTTTTCATTCATTACGGCATTTTTGTCCAAAACAGCGACTTGGGGCAGGTTATGCCTTTTAGCTACTTCAAAATCATTAGGGTCATGGGCAGGAGTTATTTTAACAGCACCTGTGCCAAACTTACTGTCTACATAAGTGTCGGCAACTACCGGGATAATCCTGTTCACGATAGGCAAGATTAAATTCGCACCAATTAGGTGAGCATATCGTTTATCCTCAGGATGAACAGCGACAGCAGTATCTCCAAGCATTGTTTCCGGGCGGGTTGTGGCAACCTCAATGTAATCAGCCCCATCTTCCGTCGGATAACGCAAATGGTAGAGCTTACCTTCCTCATCAGAATGTTCTACTTCAATATCAGAAATGGTAGTCTGGCATTTTGGACACCAATTAATTATATAGTTATCCTGGTAAATCAGCCCTTTTTCAAACAAGCGGATGAAAACCTCTTTAACTGCCTCCGAACATCCTTCATCCATGGTAAACCTTTCCCGCTCCCAATCACAGGAAGTTCCAAGTTTTCTCAACTGTTTGGTAATGGTATTTCCATACTGGTGTTTCCAAGCCCAAGCCTTTTTCAGAAACTTTTCCCGTCCTAATTGGTGCTTATTGGTCCCTTCCTTAGCCAACTGTTCTTCGACCTTGGCCTGGGTTGCAATTCCCGCATGATCTGTGCCGGGAAGCCACAGGGTATTGAATCCCTGCATCCTTTTCCATCTGGTTAAGATATCCTGCAGGGTATTGTCCAGGGCATGTCCCAGGTGCAATGACCCCGTCACATTTGGCGGGGGCATAACGATTGAATAATGGGGTGCATCATAATCTACATGGGCATGGAAATATTTATTGTCTTCCCAATGGGTATACCATTTTTCTTCCACCTGCTTAGGATCATAAACCTTAGATAAACTTTTTCTTTCCTCCATATTTTTCACACTCCCTATATTAATAATAGTGGCTAGTGGCTAGAAAGTAAAAACCCCTTTCATCCGGATAAGGACGAAAGAGGTTTCTTCCGCGGTACCACCTTAATTTCACAACAGTGACAACTTAAAAGCTGTAACGGGCAAACCCGACTATTCCTACTAAACAGTCCTCAGATTAGCATAATGAGGCTCCAATAAGGTGCTAATCCAGATGCTTAAAATTAACCTTGACCTTGATTTCAGAATAGTTCCTCAGGGGCTACTTCAGGACTAGACAAACCAGGGAATTTTCCAGCCTATGAATTCCCTTCTCTGTGGTCTCTACTTTCCCTACTCCTCCCCTTCTCAGGAAGTTAGTTAGATGCAGTTATAAAAATAATATACAAAACTATTTGCTTCTGTCAAGCTGTACAAATCTTTCTTTCTTAGCCTCTTTGAAACTGTAGCCTTTGCGATCTTTTCTATCTTTAACCATTTTTTGACCTATCAGTCCACCAGAAGTTCCTAAGATAGCAGCTGCAAACCACTGGAACAAAACATCCTGCCAGGCAATAACTGCAGGTACAATCTCCAATAGAAAAATAGCAGAAAAAAGTCCCAGGAAAATACCTGTCCAGAGTCCATGCTGCCAACCCTTAATACCTGCCCTATAGGCAGAAAGATATCCCCCCAGAAAAAAAATTGTCCAGGTGACCAGTTTTAGTAAACCGGCCATAGAGTAAATGGTACCTTCAGTCACTGCCAAAATAACGAAAGTCCCTGCACCAACTAAAGCAAGCCAGAGCAGACAGGCTGCAATAATACCATACCATAATGCCGAATAACTTATAGTTGTATTTTGTTTAATGTTCATTTTTTTTAATCTGTTGGAAAAATTTAAATTTAATTTCATGATACCCCCTCCAATTTAAAATTAGTAACATTAATTTTTACGTATTTTTTAAAAAAGTATTCAAATAAAAATATTTTTATATTTTAGGAATATATATTAATAACCATCTCCAAGGGGGGGAAACAGTTGTATAAATATAAAAAACCTATCCTTTTGCTGATTATAATAATTTTTATCTTCCTTCTAAACTCCTGCAGCATTGGAAAAAAAGAAAAACCCTTATTACCGGTAAGGGTATCTACTATAAGCCATTCTGTTTTATATGCTCCTCTATATCTGGCAGATGCACTAGGTTTTTTTAAAGAGGAGGGGCTTGAGGTTAGGGTTTTGAGCATAAATAATAACGGCACCCTTATCCATTCCCTTTACTCCAATGAGTCGGAAATAGTTATTGCAGGACCTCAAAATACAATTAATAGAAGTGATGCAGCAAAGGAAGGTTTGCTTAATGTTGCCCAATTGGTTCAAAAAGACCCTTCCTGCCTCATGGCCCGGGAACCCCTGCCTGATTTTCAGTGGGAAAACTTAAATAAAAAAATAATTATAGGTGCTTCACAAAATTCTACTCCCCAGTTGATGCTGGAATATATATTGAAGAAAAACCAGTTAGAACCCTATAAGAAGGTAGATTTAATATATAATATTCCTCAAGAAACAGTGATAGGTGCCTTCCAGGGAGGAGTAGGAAACTTCATCCACCTCCTTGAACCCGATGCTTCAGTTTCACTAGGGAAAGGTATGTTTTTAACTGCTGCATTAGCAGACGAAATTGATGATATTTCCTATAGCACGATAATTGTAAAGGACTCCTTTTTAAAAACTAATCCGCATATTGTACAAAGTTTTATCAATGCTATCTACAAGTCTCAAATCTGGTTTAAATACCACAGGGAAAATGAAATTGCGACAAAATTAAAACCCTATTTCCCAGACTTGGAACAAGATACCCTGAAAAAGGTAGTATCCCGTTTTAAACAGCAAAACATATGGACTGATACACCCATTGTAAGTGAAAAGGGATTCGATAAACTGCAGGACGTTATTATTTCCAGCGGTATGAGATCCCAAAAGCTGCCTTTTGAAAGTTTAACTGACAATACTTTTGCCTTAAAGGCACAGGAAATGATTCCAATACCTGAAGAATACACAGCAGAAAAAAAAACCACTTGGCAAAGAATTTGGAACAGATTAAGGGATTAATAGCAAAGTCCCAGTTTTTGTGATAAAATTTTTGTTGTAGTTATTATTAACGAGAATACTTTGGAGGACTAAGCTTGCATCCACTATTTGCCGATTTACAGCTCCTGCTGGTTGCTTTAATCTGGGGCTTGACATTTCCCGTTGTGAAGGATGCATTACAAGGCATCTCGCCCTTTACGTTTTTGACTATACGCTTTGCAATTGCAGGCATTTTTTTAGCTATTTTTTATTATAAGAAACTCTCTAAGCTTAATAAAAAAAATCTGCTGGCTGGTCTGTTTATTGGTATTGCTTTATTATCCGGTTATGGTTTTCAGACCGTTGGCATGCAGTATACCACCGCATCCAATGCTGCCTTTATCACAGGTTTGTCTGTTGTTATTGTTCCTTTTTTGAACATTCCCTTTAATCACAAACTACCAAACAAATTTACCCTGCTAGGTGCAGTCAGTGCTGCACTAGGACTAGCATTGCTATCACTTAATGAAACCCTTTCCATAAATTATGGGGACTTGCTCATCCTTGTCTGTGCAGTATCCTTTGCAGCCCATATAGTATTAGTTAGCAAATATGCACCTTCTTTAGATACAGAGCTTTTGACAATTGTACAACTTGGGGCGGTTGCTATCTTCAGCGGAATAATGGCATCAGCTGTGGAAACTATTCCCACAGGTCTTACAAAGGAAGTGGGGTTTGCACTGGCACTATGTGCTATTCCGGCAACATCCTGGGCTTTTTGGATTCAAAACAGGGTTCAAAAATTCACTTCACCTACCCGTACTGCTATTATTTTTTCTATGGAACCGGTTTTTGGGGCTATATTTGCTTATCTCTGGCTGGGAGAAATAATTACAACTAAGGGCTTGGTCGGTTGTGGTTTTGTACTGGCAGGCATGCTCATGGCGGAACTAAATTAGGTATATAATCTTTGAGGAGGAATGTAATTTGCGGTATAGTCAGTTTTTTATAGTTTTATTGGCTTTAAGCTGGGTCTTCATACCTCTGTCCCAGGTCAATCGTTTTCTCTTTTTGGGTGTAATAGCTATCTATTTAGCTGTTCATAACCTTGTAGGTTACTGGATAGCTTGTAAGGGAAGCTTTCAATTAAGGAAATATGAACAAATAAAAAAGAGAATGGGCGAAAAATGGGGTCCGCCTGCTTACCTGATTATCTTTGTTTTTCTTCCTCTAGCACTGGGACTTTATGTAACTATTATCGGACTGCTTATGAATATACAATACTAAACAAAAGCAAGCGGGGACGGTTCTGTCTTGCCCTATTTGGGCAAACTACCCGTCCCCTTATCCCACCTATTAGGACAGTTGACCTGTCCCCGCGTTCCCTATTTTGGCGGAAAGCCAATTGTGTATTTCCTCTACGCCCTCACCTGTAACGGCTGAAAAAACCACTATCTGCTGTTCCTTGGGCAGATTCATCTTAGCTCTAATTTCTTTTAGGTGCTTCTGGTACTGACCCCGTGAGATCTTATCCCCCTTAGTAGCTACAACTAAGGTAGGAATATCAAAATGCAGCAGCCAGTCATACATAGTCACATCATCATTACTAGGGGAGTGACGTATATCCACAATGTGGATGACACCTTTCAAAACATCCCTGCCCGAAAGATATTCTTCAATAAACTTACCCCATTGTTCTTTAACACCTACTGAAACCTTGGCAAACCCGTAACCAGGCAAATCAACAAAAAAGAATTCTTTGTTTATTAAATAAAAATTCAATGTCTGGGTTTTACCAGGCTTACCGCTGGTTCGGGCTAAGTTCTTCCGGTTAATCACCTTATTTATCAAAGATGATTTACCAACGTTAGAACGCCCAGCCAGGGCGATTTCAGGCACTCCCAGCTGGGGATACTGTTTCTTGCTGACTGCACTTATTACAAACTCAGAACTTTTAATAATCACTTACTAATCCTCCACTAATCCCTTCTTTAAAACCTCATCCATATGTTCAACTAATATAAATTCCAGCTTTCTCTTTATGTTGGCGGGAATATCTTCTAAATCTTTTTCATTTTCCTTGGGTAAAATTATTATTTTACTGCCTGCGCGATGTGCGGCTAGGACTTTTTCTTTGATACCGCCAACAGGAAGGACTCTTCCCCTTAGGGTTATTTCCCCTGTCATAGCAACATCTTTGCGTATTTTTCGCTTAGACAAGGCCGAAGCTAATGCGGTTGCCATGGTAATTCCAGCTGAAGGACCGTCCTTAGGAATAGCACCCTCCGGCACATGGATGTGTATATCATATTTTTCATGGAAGTCTTCCTCAATTTCCAACTCTTTAGCTTTGCTTCTAACATAGCTAAATCCGGCTTGGGCAGATTCCTTCATAACGTCCCCCAGCTTACCTGTTAATAAAAGTTTCCCTTTGCCGCCCAAGAGGGAGACTTCGATTTGCAGGATATCTCCGCCTACTTCTGTCCAAGCTAGGCCTGTAGCTACCCCAACTTCGTTATCCTTTTCGGTAGTACCGTACCTGTATCTGGGAATGCCCAAATAATTAGGCAGATTTTGGGTGGAAACCCTTACTTTTTTGTCCTTATCTTTAACAATTTCCTTAGCTGCCTTTCTGCAGATACCAGCTATTTCCCTTTCCAAATTCCTTACACCGGCTTCCCTGGTATACAAGCGAACAATTTGCAGTAAAGTGTTTTCAGAAACCTGGAGCTGGTCATCCTCCAAACCATGCTCTTTCATCTGTTTGGGGAGCAAGTACTTCTCGGCAATTTTAACTTTCTCTTCCTCAGTGTACCCAGAAATACGGATTACTTCCATCCTGTCCAAAAGAGGTCTAGGTATATTGTAAATTACATTGGCGGTAGTAACAAACATTACATTGGAAAGATCAAAAGGAACCTCAATGTAATGGTCACTAAAGGTATTATTCTGTTCAGGGTCTAAAACTTCCAACAAAGCTGCCGACGGATCGCCCCGGAAATCCATGCTCATTTTATCTATTTCATCCAGCAGAAAAACAGGATTATTGGAGCCGGAATTTCTCATGCCTTGTATAATTCTACCAGGCATTGCTCCAACATAGGTTCTTCTATGACCCCTAATCTCTGCTTCATCCCGCACTCCGCCTAAGGACATACGGACAAATTTGCGTTCCAGCGCCCGTGAGATAGATTTTGCCAAGGATGTCTTACCAACTCCCGGAGGACCTACAAAGCAAAGTATAGGTCCTTTCATTTTATTTGCTAGTTGCCGGACTGCAAGATATTCTAAGATTCTCTCTTTAGCCTTTTTCAAGCCGTAATGGTCTTCATCAAGAATTTCCTCAGCCAAATCAATATCCAGTCTATCTTCCGTAGTTTCATTCCAAGGAAGGGCCAAAAGCCAATCCAAGTAATTCCTAACAACAGAAGCCTCCGCCACCATGGGAGGCATTTTTTCTAACCGCTCTACCTCTTTAAGGGCCTTTTCTTCTACCTCTTCGGGGAGGTTTGCTTCAGCAATACGCTCCCTTAGTTCATCAGCCTCTGCTGCTCTTTCATCCTTTTCACCCAGCTCTTTTTGAATTGCCTTCAACTGCTCCCTCAGATAATATTCTTTTTGGGTTTTTTCCATCTGCTTTCGGACACGAGAGTTTATTTTCCTTTCTAGCTCAAGTATCTCCAATTCCCTGGTTAGAATGCCGTATAACTTTTCAAGCCTGTCCTTAACGGAAACGGATTCTAAAATCTGCTGTTTATCTGAAACCTTAAGAGAGAGATGGGAAGCAATGACATCGGCCAGCCTGCCTGGATCCTCCAATGTTACTACCGCTATCACAGTTTCCGGTGGTATCTTTTTGCTTATTTTTACATACTGTTCGAACTGAAAAGTAACACTACGCATTAATGCTTCAATTTCAGCACTTTTTTCCGACTCTTCATTGTATTCCTCAAGCTTAGCTTTAAAAAATGGTTCTGTAGCTACTATTTCCATGGATTTTGCCCTATGTAGACCTTCAACCAGAACCCTTATTGTCCCGCCGGGAAGCTTAAGAATTTGTTTGATTTCAGCTACTGAACCTACCTGGTAAATATCTTCCTGCATAGGCTCATCAGTTTCAGCTTCCTTTTGGGTTGCCAAAAATATCTGTTTATCTTGAATCATGGCTTCTTCGATAGCAGAGATTGACTTGGCACGCCCTACATCCAAATGAATTACCATATAGGGAAAAACTAAAACCCCCCGCAAGGGCAATACAGGAAGAAGTCTATTTTTCTCCGACATTTACTTCACCTCCTAGTAAAACTATTTCACAAATAATATATTCTGCCGCATTTTCCTTACTCCTTCTTTTTAATGCTGTAAAATACATAACCCTGTAATTATAACCCATTAATATGTTCTTTTAACCAAGGGGTATGGGTTGTTTTGTTAACTCAATAACAGGTGCTTTATTTAATTCCTCTTCCTGTCGGGTGGTTTTTAATAGCGCTAATTCAACAACTTCTTCCAAACGCTCGACAGGAATAACCTTAATTCCCGAAATTATCTCAAAAATACGCTGCCAATTGTCCTTAGGTATTATTACCCTTGTAGCCCCGGCCTGTCGAGCAGCTTCAACTTTTGCAATTACCCCTCCCACTGGCTTGACATGACCCCGGATAGAAACCTCTCCAGTCATGGCAATCCTGTTATCTATTGGAGTATTTTTAATAGCTGAGTACACTGCTGTGGCAATGGCTACGCCTGCAGAGGGACCATCATTAGGCACACCCCCAGGGAAATTCACATGGATGTCATAATCACGGGGGTCAACATCCATATTTCTTCGTAAAACTGTTAATACATTTTCTACAGAGCTCTTAGCCATACTCTTTCTGCGTATTTTTTGACCACCCATGCCATTAAATTCTTCTTCTTCAACTATTCCGGTCACCACTATTTTGCCACGACCTTTACGTCCCTGAATTACACTTACCTCAATTTCATTGATTATTCCCATATTTGACCCATAGACAGCTAAAGCATTAACTAAACCTACCTGTGGCTGGGGAGCAACCTTTTTCTCCGGCCTGGGAGAGTATTGCCCACTATTTACAACCCATTCAATGTCAGCTCGAGAAATTTCTTTCCTATTTTCCGTTAAAACCATGCCACCGGCAATTTGAATAATATTTACTGCCTCACGACCATTTGTGGCATATTTTTGAATTACCTCGACTGCCTCATCACTAATGGGAAATTTGATTTTAGCTGCTGCATTCCTTGCAATAATCCCAATTTCTTCAGGAAGAAGTCCCCTAAAAAACACCTCCAAACAACGGGATCGTATAGCTGGTGGTATTTCTTGAGGCATACGTGTTGTTGCAGCAACAAGCCGAAAATCTGCCGGAAGACCGTTTTGAAAAATATCATGAATATGGCTGGGAATATTGTTATCTTCCGGACTATAATAGGCACTTTCTAAAATTACTTTTCTATCTTCCAATACCTTTAATAGCTTATTTATTTGAATAGGGTGGAGTTCACCTATTTCATCAATAAATAAAACACCGCCATGGGCTTTGGTAACTGCACCTGGTTTAGGCTGGGGTATACCTGCCATACCCATTGCACCCGCTCCCTGATAAATAGGGTCATGGACAGAACCTATCAAAGGGTCTGCTATACCACGCTCATCAAAACGCGAAGTAGCACCATCCACCTCAACAAATATTGAGTCAGCTTTAAAGGGTGAATGAATGCTGGTTTTTGCATGCTCTAATACTAATCTTGCTGCAGCCGTTTTGCCAACTCCCGGCGGACCATAAACTATAACGTGCTGTGGGTTAGGTCCGCATAAGGCAGCAATGAGGGTTTTGATCCCTTCTTCCTGTCCTACGATTTCAGAAAATTTGGTAGGTCTTGTACTGGAAGCTAACGGCTCCGTTAGTTTTATTGATCTCATTTTTTCCAACTTATCCAGCTCTTTGCGGGATTCTTTTTGTACTGCCACCTTATTTCCTTGCTGGTTTTTTAACAAATTCCAAAAATACAAACCAATAACTATAGCAAAAAATATTTGTACAAAACCCAAAATACCGCCTAAACTACCCCCGAACATAAGCTAAAACTCCCTTCTGCTAATGTTTAATGCTATCAAATCTTATATAATGTAAAACACTAGCGGCTAGTAAAATTAAAAACTAACTACCAGTAATCTAAGTTTAGTATGTTCTTCAGCAAAGGATATTATCAGTGCTTTTGCCAAAAAATTTTATTGATAATTTCTTAAATATGAGGGAATAATGTAACTAGTCAGATTAGTTTTAAAAAATACTTTAATTAGGGGGTAATATTTTGGCCCGTCGTCGTGGAGTTATGTCCGACAATTTGAAGTATGAGATTGCAAAAGAACTTGGCATTTATGATACTGTTGCTCAAGATGGCGATTTTGGTAATGTTTCTTCCAGAAACTGTGGAAATATGGTCAAAAAAGCTATTGAGATTGCCGAACGTTCAATGTTGCAATAGTAACTAATCTGACCATGAAAAAAGCCCTAAGCTGTTAGCTTAGGGCTCTGTATTTATGCACTTTCTTCTTTCTTTTTTTTCTTTTTTTCACCTGTCACTATAAGGGGTTCCTCATTATTTAAAACAACATCCTTGGTAACAATAACTTTGCTGATATCCTCCCTGGAAGGAATTTCATACATAACATCCATCATGATACTCTCCACGATGGAGCGCAAACCTCTAGCTCCTGTATTGCGGCGCATTGCCTCGTCAGCAATAGCCTCCAGAGCTTCAGGTTTTAACTCTAAGCCAACCTGATCCAGTTCAAACAGCTTTTGATACTGTTTGACCAAGGCATTTTTGGGTTCCGTAAGAATTTTCATTAATGCCGGTTTGTCAAGAGCCTCCAGAGATACAATGACCGGTAAACGTCCCACAAATTCAGGAATCAAGCCGTACTTTAAGAGATCTTCAGGAAGTATGTTCTTAAGAACTTCACCGATATTAATATCCTTTTTAGATTTTACATCTGCATTGAAGCCCATAACTTTTTTGCCTATTCGATTTTGGATAATTTTTTCAACACCGTCAAAAGCTCCGCCACAAATAAAGAGAATATTTGTGGTATCAAGCTGGATAAATTCTTGGTGTGGGTGCTTGCGTCCACCTTGGGGAGGAACACTAGCTACGGTACCCTCTAGTATTTTGAGCAATGCCTGCTGTACACCTTCTCCGGAAACATCACGGGTAATAGATGGGTTTTCCGATTTGCGGGCAATCTTATCTATTTCATCGATATAAATTATACCCTTCTCAGCCTTTTCCACATCATAATCAGCGGCCTGAATCAGTTTTAGTAAGATATTTTCAACATCTTCTCCCACATAACCGGCTTCTGTTAAGGATGTAGCATCAGCAATCGCAAAAGGAACATTTAGTATTTTTGCCAGTGTTTGTGCTAATAGGGTCTTTCCGCTTCCAGTAGGTCCCAGCATACAGATATTGCTTTTTTGCAGTTCCACATCTTCAATTTTCATGCCTAAATTAACCCGCTTATAGTGGTTATAGACTGCAACAGACAGGGCTTTCTTTGCTGTTTCCTGGCCAATTACATACTGGTCAAGAATAGACTTGATTTCCCTTGGTTTTGGAATATCGCCTAATTCGAAACTAGTTTCTTCGCTAAGTTCCTCTTCGATAATTTCATTACAGAGTTCAATACATTCATCACAAATGTACACTCCCGGTCCGGCTACCAGCTTTTTAACCTGGTCCTGTACCTTGCCGCAAAAGGAACATTTTAATTGGCCTTTGTCATCCCCAAACTTATACATTATATCACCTCACGTTATCCTCCCTAGGATTTAGGGGACCTACGTTCAATAACCTCGTCAATTATGCCATAAACTTTTGATTCCTCAGCGGTCATAAACCTATCACGTTCCGTATCTTCTTCGATTTTTGACTTAGGTTGCCCTGTTCGTTCAGCAAGTATAGTATTTAACCTGTCTCTCATCTGTAAAATACGCTTTGCGTGAATTTCAATATCAGTTGCCTGACCTTGAGTTCCACCCATAGGCTGGTGAATCATGATTTCACTATTAGGCAGTGCAAATCTCTTGCCTTTTTTCCCGGCAGCCAGCAGAAATGCTCCCATACTAGCAGCCATCCCGACACATATGGTTGAAACATCAGGCTTAATAAATTGCATTGTATCAAAGATTGCCATCCCCGAAGTTATGGAACCTCCTGGACTGTTTATATACAAGTTAATATCTTTATCGGGATCATCTGCCTCTAGAAAAAGCATTTGAGCGATGACAAGATTTGCTACATGGTCATCAATTGCATCCCCTAAGAAAATTATGCGATCCTTAAGAAGACGGGAATAAATATCATATGACCTTTCACCACGGTTTGTTTGTTCAACAACAATGGGTACTAAAGGACTCATATTTCAAACCCCCTTTACTGCATTTTCGCGTTGTCAACTAAAAATTGTATAGTTTTATCAATAATAATACTATGTTTTACTGCCTCCATTTGCCCTTGCTTGCTAAGAATCTCTTTCACTTTTTCAGGTTCTTGCTTATATACACCTGATAAGCGGTTGATTTCTTCTTCGATATCAGCTTCATCAACTTCTAAACCTTCAGCCTTGGCAATAGCCTCTAAAACCAGTTGTTCCTTAACATTTTTTGCTGCATCATCTTGGTAGGTTGCCCGTAAGGAATCTACATTCTGACTTGCATATTCTAAGTATTTGTCTAAAGATAAACCTTGCATCCTCAGACGGTAATCAAAGTCTTGCAGAATATTATCAATTTGCGAGTCTATCATTGCCTGAGGAATTTCGACCTGAGCATTCTCAGCAGCTTTTTCAACTGCCTGCTGTTTTAAATTGCTTTTCGCATTTTCATCTTTTCTGTTTTTCAGTCTATTCTCCACATCAGCTTTTAATTCCTGCAAAGTTTCAAATTCACTTACATCTTTTGCAAATTCATCATCTAAATCAGCAACCTTTTTGCGTTTTATTTCTTTTATTTTCACGTCAAAGGTTGCAGGCTGCCCAGCTAAATCCTCACTATGATATTCTGCCGGGAAAGTCACTTCTATGGTTTTTTCCTCGCCAATTTTCATCCCAACCAATTGTTCTTCAAAGCCGGGAATAAAGGTTCCGGAACCAATTTCCAAGGTATAGTCCTCTGCAGTGCCCCCTTCAAATGGTACTCCGTCTTTTTTTCCTGCAAAATCAATTGTTACAGTATCTCCATTTTCTATGGAAGTATCCTCAGACATTACTTCAAGTTGTGCATGCCGCTGACGCAGGTTTTCCACTTCTTTTTCTACTTCTTCCTCAGTAACGACAGTATCTATCTTTTCTAATTCTAATCCTTTATATTCACCTAATTCTACTTCAGGCTTTATTTCTACTTTGGCCTTAAAGATAAAAGGTTTATTGGCTTCCAACTGGACAATCTCGACTTCCGGTTTGCCAACAGGCTCAATGCCTTCTTCCAGGCTATTTATGGCCTCCATATATGCTTGAGGCATAATATGATCAACAGCTTCTTCAAAAAGTACTTCGACCCCAAATCTCTGTTCAAGAATTTTCCGGGGAACTTTTCCTTTGCGAAAACCAGGAATATTTACTTGTTTCACAATCTTTTTATAGGCAAACTGCAATCCCTCTTCAAACTTTTTTTCATCTACCTCAATGGTAAGTTCCACCTGTTTTTTGTCTATTCTTTCAGTACTAACTTGCATGTTATTATGCTCCTCCTTAAACTTATAAATTATATGTAAATTGTTGCAAAACTTTACTTTTAAATTATACCCATAATAAATACCGTGTAAAAGGAAAATTATTAAAATTTGCATATAAATACAATAACACCTCGACTAATTTTTTAGCCGAGGTCATTATGTACAAATATGGAGCGGAAGACGAGATTCGAACTCGCGACCCTCGCCTTGGCAAGGCGATGCTCTACCACTGAGCTACTTCCGCATAAATGGTGCGGGAGAAGGGACTTGAACCCCCACGGTGCGAACCGCCAGATCCTAAGTCTGGTGCGTCTGCCAATTCCGCCACTCCCGCAAAGAACGGATTTCGGTATTCCGAAGTCTGAAGTAGGAAAACCAAATAATCCGAGTTCTCGCATCTGGTTAATAAAAACTGTTATGGTAATGCCGTTAATCTGAAGCCGATGTCAAAAAGCATGCTAATCTGACATCCGACCTCTGATTTCCGACTTCTATTTGGTGAGCCATCCGCGACTCGAACGCGGGACACCCTGATTAAAAGTCAGGTGCTCTGCCAACTGAGCTAATGGCTCGTAATAATGGCAGGGGCGGCAGGACTCGAACCTACGAATGCGGGAGTCAAAGTCCCGTGCCTTACCAACTTGGCTACGCCCCTATAATATCGACAAAAGATATTATATCATATTTCAGCTGCAGTTGTCAAGAAAATCACACTGACAATAAATAGTATATCCTATTACCTGCAGGTTATTCACCTTTTATAAAGTAATGGGGTGAGTGATGGGACTTGAACCCACGAGTGCCGGAGCCACAATCCGGTGCGTTAACCACTTCGCCACACCCACCACAAAATGGTAATCAGATGTTGGAGGTCAGAGGTCAGAAGCTTTATCGGACTTCAGACTTCAGACTTCAGACTTCCGATTTCTGTTTTGGCGTGCCTGAAGGGATTCGAACCCCTGACTCTCGGATTAGAAGTCCGATGCTCTATCCAGCTGAGCTACAGGCACATAATGGAGCGGGTGAAGGGAATCGAACCCTCGCGACTGGCTTGGAAGGCCAGGGCTCTACCACTGAGCTACACCCGCTCAATAAAGATGTCAGAGGTCCGAGGTCGGAAGTCCGATAAAACCCGTAATCCTCTAATATCTATTAAATTCTGAAGCCCAAGATCAAAAGCATATCAAATCTCACTTCCTGCATCTGACCTCTGACTTCTGTTTTTGGTCGGGGCAGAGAGATTCGAACTCCCGACCCCATGGTCCCAAACCATGTGCGCTACCAAACTGCGCTATGCCCCGACGAACCGTGACAAAGAGTAGTATACAACATTGTTTTGTCCTTGTCAACATCTTTTTCTTTTATCTGCTGCAACGGTAATTCTCTCCTGCAACAGCAAAACCAATTATAACACCATCTATCATGTAAAACAAGTGGTATTATTTTACTATCTCCCGCAAGTCAAACTTAACCTCATCTCCCAGCATTAAAATACCATAGGAAGGACGGCTATCTCCTCTTGGTAAACTTATACTTCCGGGATTAATAAAGTGAATACTATCTTCTACTGAATAGAGAGGGATATGGGTATGTCCATAAACAACAATATCTGCCTGGATTTCTTCAGCCCGATAAAAAAGCCTCTGCAAAGAGCCCTTGACTCCATATTGATGCCCATGGGTTAAAAAAATTTTATAATCACCCAAGGTCAATATTTCTTCTTTTGGTCCAGAAACAAAAAAATCACAATTACCAACTACCGTCTTTACATTAACATTAAATTCTTCTGCTAGTTGACAGGCATCGGTATAGTAATCGCCACCATGGAATAGTAAATCAATTTTACCCATTTCTTTTAGAGCCTCCCTGGCTAAAGAGAGGTTGCCATGGGTATCACTAAGAATCCCAATTTTCAACTCCAACTAACCCCTTCTAGCATTAACTTTAATATTTCCATGGCTTTTTCTGTTGCTTTACCCCGATGGCTGATTTTGTTTTTTATTTCCATATCCAGACCAGCAAAGGTATCTTTAAAACTGGGAATATAAAACAGGGGGTCATAGCCGAATCCTCCCTGCCCCATTTCATCTTCAAGAATTAAGCCTTCACAGCTTCCTTCAACAGTGTATTCTTCTCCATTAGGGTTGACAATAGCAATAATACACTTAAACCTGGCAGTCCTTTTTTCTGCGGGGACACCTTCCAGAAGTTTAAGGAGCTTTCTATTGTTTTTATGGTCATCTTTAGGTTCACCGGCGAACCTGGCAGAATTAACTCCTGGTGCCCCTTGCAGAAAATCGACTTCCAAGCCGGAATCATCAGATATACTTAATATTCCTGTTTTTTGGGCGGTGACTCTAGCCTTAATAAGTGCGTTTTCGGCAAAGGTACTTCCTGTTTCTGCAATCTCACCTATTTCAGGAAAATCATCCAGTGAAAGCACTTCGACATTTAATGGTTCCAGCAGCTTGGAAAATTCCCTTAGCTTGCCTCTGTTACCGGTTGCAATTACTATTTTTTTATCCATTAAGCTACCCCTTTTTTTCGAAACTCTATAAAAGGTATTGTACCATTAAAGGATACCTCCCAAAACCTTTTTTTGAATTTCAATAATATCTCGTATTCCTTTTTCACCTAGTTTAAGCATTTCATCCAACTCAGCCCTGCTAAAAGGTTTTTCTTCCGCCGTACCCTGCACTTCAACAAAATTGCCCTTGCCTGTCATCACAATATTCATATCCACTTCCGCTGCCGAATCCTCAGAATAATTAAGGTCAAGCAATACCTGTCCATTAACCTTGCCTACACTTACTGCCGCCAACCAATCGGTAACAGGAAGCTTATGCAAAACCCTTTGTTCTTTTAGTTTCTTTAATGCCTCCACTAAAGCGATAAAAGAACCGGTTATGGAAGCTGTTCTTGTTCCCCCATCAGCCTGGATTACATCACAATCTAACCAAATAGTTCTCTCACCCAGGGCCTTTAAATCAATAACTGATCTAAGGGCCCTCCCTACCAGCCTTTGAATTTCGTGGGTTCTTCCTCCTATTTTGCCTTTAGAAGATTCCCTCTGGTTTCTTTGTTCCGTTGCCCGGGGAAGCATGGAATATTCAGCTGTAATCCACCCCTGTTCTTGCCCTTTTAACCAAACGGGTACCTTTTCCTCAATGGTCGCATTGCATATAACTTTTGTTTCGCCCATCTCTATTAAAATTGACCCTTCAGGATACTTGATAAAGTTATTGGTTACCTTCACCGGACGCAATTCTTCATTAAGCCTTCCGTCTATTCTATTCAATCATAATCCCTCCCTGGTTTAGTTATTAAAGGATAAAACTAGCTCCAACCTGTGCCAGTTCGACTTCCCCTTCATAATTTACTTCTGCCTCTCTTTTTAACTGGTATAAATTGTACTCCGGCCAAAAATGGGTAAGCAGCAGCCTGCCGCTATCAGACTTCTGGGCCAATAAGCCTGCCTGCTGAGCTGTCATATGACCCTTAATAGTATGGGCTATATCTGCTTCGCGTAAACTGGCCTCGGTTATAAGAATATTGCTTCCTTGACATTCATCTGCCAGATTAGTGGTCCACGCCGTATCGGAAGTATAAACCACTACCTTGTTACCATCGATAATTCTTGTACCAAATGTCGGGAGAGTGTGTTCGGTAGGAAAGAAATCTACCTTCACCCTTCCAAATTTATTTTTTCGCAGCATTGCATCTTCTAAAGGTATAGTAATAAAGACATCCCGCCACTGGCTTATCTCTTGATAGATATGGGAAGGTTCAGTCGGTGCATAAACTATTAACGGATCACTACGGGAACCATCTCTAATGGCCCCTGCAAAGGCATGCCTCGCGGCATGGATGTCGGCATAATGATCTGGGTGGAAATGGGTAATGACCAAGGTATGCAGTTCCCGAAAATTAATGTGATTTTGCAGTTGAGCAAATGCTCCATGACCACAGTCCACCATTAAGTTGAAATTTTCCATTTGAAATAAATAGCCGCTGCAGGCACCTCCTGCAGGAGCATAGGGAGCATAACAACCAAGAATAGTAATTTTCACAGTTAACCCACCTTACATATTTTCACTGCCTCAAGTTATCTTTTATACATTGCCACTCCACCCTTGATAGTACGGGCATCAAAGACCGTCATAAAGGCAGCCTTATCCCACCCATCAATAAATCTGCGGAGTTTGGCAAGCATCTTTCTGCTTAATACAATTTGCAAAATATATCTGGTTCCCTCTCTCCCCTCACCAGTTATCACCGTTACCCCAAAACCCTCCTGGCGCAGCCTCCGAGTAAGTTCCAAAGGTTCCACCAATGAAATCACCTGGACTGTAAGGTATCCCATTGCCATTTTTTCCTCAATCATTATTCCCACAATATTTCCCACGGAAAACCCCAATCCATATACAATTAAATTTATGGGATTATCCAGTGTCTGGAAAACTTTTTGCAGGGCTAAAACATACACAATCGCTTCTATGAAACCTATAGTAGCTGCTGCAATTTTTTTGCCTTTTACAACAAAGAGGGTTCGGGTTGTTGCCATTGACATGTCCAGAACACGAGCAGTAAATATAAATATTAAACCCAGAATAGTGTCTTGCATAATACCCACCTATTTATTATTTCTTTTTAAAAGCTAAAAGGTATACAAATTAAATATACCCCTAATTGTCCAAGAAAAAACGAAGTAATTTTATTATACTTATGAGAAGGCTTCTCCAGACGTCACAGACTCGGCGCAAGCCGTGTTTTCTAAATTGCGGAGCATACTTATCTAAACTTCTACAAAAAAGAAATATTATCCTTTAATTAATAAAAACCCGTTGGGTTTTTATTAATAGTGGCTAGTTGTTAGTGGCTAGTTGGCTAGTAAAAAGTACTTGTGACTAGATTGGTCGTGTCAATGTATCACGGTGAAATGGCAATTATTCATAACAAGAAGACCTGCGCAAAAAAGCGCAGGTCTTTTATTATATTCCGCTAAAGTACCTTTCTATTCCTTTAAATATCCCCCAAGCCATTTGTGTACGGAACTGCTCGGTAGAAAGCAGTCGTTCTTCCTCAGGATTACTTAAAAAGGCCATCTCTACCAATACAGAAGGTACTTTGGTTTCCCTTATTACGGCAAAGCTTTCCTCCATTATTCCCAAATCAATGCGACCACCGGCTTTTACCAATTCATTCTGAATAGATAAAGCCAATCGCTGCCTCAACCATCTTTGGGAAGCCAACTCGCTGTGCCAGGTCGGGGCATAATAGTATACGGAAGTTCCCGATATGGCACGGTTTTCATTGGAATTGGCATGGATACTGACAAAAATATCAGCACCATAGCTATTGGCAATGTCCGCCCTACCTGCAAGACTTAGGTAGGTTCTGCCAGTAGTATGGGTCATGATAACCTTGGCACCCTGCTGAGTAAGTAACTGCTGAAGCTTTAGAGCTACATTAAGGTTAACATCCCGTTCCATCACTTTGAGCACTTTACCTATAGCACCAGGATCGGTCCAGCCGCCCGGCTGTACACTTCCGTGTCCCGGGTCAATAACTATAGTCTTCCCTGCCAGTTTACCCTGGGCTAATTTAGCCCCTACAACGATATAATCATCTTGTTGGGTTACCTGGTACTGGGTGCCTGGGGCTAATTCTGCTTCAACCCTAACCACATCAGGAGACAGCTGTCTCGACGTTACCTTGCGTATAGGTCCAAAAGCCACATTTTGTTCAGCCTCAGAAACCGAGGCCAACTGCAAGGAACTCTGGGGAAGGTCTATTGCCAAACGATTGGGTCCCAATTCCTGGGTAGTATAGTCAATCCTTTTACCAGCGGCAATCTGCACTACCGACTGATTTTCTTGGGGATTAAGCTTAATTTGCTTGACGGGAATTAATTGTTCAGCCGGATATGTAATATCCATTTCCAATGTGCTGGTTGTATTATTATATTTAAAAGCATGTTTAAAGTCTTTGTCAAAATTAACAGCAACAGCTTGTCCCTTAATGCTTATTTCTTTAATACCCCAATTGTCAAAAGGCTGGACTAAGTCCCTTAAATTTAAGCCATTTAATTCTATTATCAGCCTGTTGCCTTCTGCCCGTTTAATCTGATATTGACCAGACTTAAGACCGGATATTGTGACCCCTAGCTTATCTCCCAGATTAGTAAATACCAATACCCTTTCATTATCTAAAGTCAACTTTAACTCATTGTTATATTTATTAGGCAGAGGAAGGGGCTGTGAATCTTTGTCCACTGTGAGCCAGCTGGCAATCCAGCCTTGGGTTCCGTCAACCAATTGAACCTTGAGCCATTCTCCTTCAGAGCCAATGACCTTCAGTTCAGTGCCTCCCGTTACCTTTTTTACATTAGCAAAATCCAAACTCGGACCTTGTCTGATGTTAACAACACTCCCGGTAACAATGACGGACTTTAGTACATTATCTGTATTGACTGAAGGGGTTGTCGGGGAAGGTGCCGTTGTAATTGGACCTGACGGCTCAGGACTGCTTTCTAAAGAAATAAGCCAGTTGGCTACCCAGCCTTCCTGTCCATTTTTAGTTTTTACATGATACCAATCCTTCTGCTCACCAATAATTTGTACCGTATCACCCTCCCGTAACTGAAATAGACGGGGGGCTTGGGTAGACGGCTCACGGCGCACATTAACAATAGAACCTGTTATTATGGCGCTTCGGGAGGTCTCTCCAGCACCGGGTTCATTTACCAACCAAGCTGCTATCCAACCGGAACCTTGGGATGTTTCGATTAGATACCATCCGCTTTTCTCATCTTTAATAGTAATCTGATCACCCTTATTTAATTTGAAAAGCAAAGGATATGTAGTTCCGGCGTTTTGGCGTACATTTACTGCGGAACCATTAATAATTCCTATCTGGGCACCAGCTACCCGGTTCACCTCTACCAGCCAGTTGGCAACCCAGCCTTGTTTGCCGTCCGGCAGCTTAACCAAATACCAACTATTCTCACTCTTTAAAATAGTAAGTTTGGCACCGGCTTTGGCTTGTCCAATCACAGCATAGTTTGTTCCAGGGCCTTTCCTTACATTAAGAATATTCCCTTTTACAGTAGCAGTTTCAAAGCTGCTATTTCCCTCATTTATTAACCAGCCTGCGATCCAGCCTGAACTGCCATCATTTAGTCTTACTTGATACCAGTTGTTTTTTTCGGTCAATATTGAGACAAATTGTCCCTCAGTAACCTGTGAAGTACGAGCATATTCAGTTCCTGGTCCTTTTCTAACATTCACATTACTTCCTGTAATTGTCCCTATCCTATCCTGGGCTATTACATTAACAGGAAATATAGAGAGTAGAATTAAGGCAACTAACAATATACTTAAAGTTGAAAATATTTTCTTCTTCAGCAATGTTCCTAAATTCACCTCCTTTCATAACTTTGACTAAATTCTCTTTATATCAACAAAATTCCTTTAAAAATAACCATGGTAATGTTTTACATGACTATTATTTTAGTAGAAAACATATTTTTTTACATAATTCGCAAATAAATGATTTTTTTTGACGGTAAAAATGCTTAATAATTTAGAAACTTGGTCATACACAGAGCCTATGATAGGGTGAAAGCCTTAGTTGGTCTTATACTTATTACCTTGTAAAGGTTATACTTTCTAAAATAAGTACTAAAAAACAGCCTGCGGTGTTTAGTGGCTAGTTGGTTAGTTGGTTAGTTATCCACAACTAAAAATTTATTTTTTCCTGGTGAAAAAAAAACTGAGCTGCGCTCAGTTTGGTCATAAACTATTTTTACATTCGCTGGTTTAGTTAATAGTAAAAATTAACGGGATATTACCAATTGGGCATTAGCACTTACTGCTGGCGATAAGTTGACATGACCTAATAAGGTATCCATTCTTTTTCCCTCTACTCTAAACTCAACCCTGTCAACAGTAGGAAACTGGGTTAAAGTATTTACAATGGAATAGACCGTCATTTGCTCATTAAGTTTACCACCGGGCATATTGGAAACCAATTCTTCACTAAAGTCAACTATACATAAACCATCACTTTTAACGTTGATGTCCAATAAGCTGGTTCCTGCAGGAATTGTCGGTAAAAGTCCACTTTGGAAGTCAGGTCCTTCTATTAAAGCATTTAAGGTTTCCCTGGCAATCCCTTCAACCTTGGGCAAATCCTTTTCAACTGCAACCAGATGCTCACCATCTGAAGATCCAAAGTAAAGCTGAACGGTTTTGTACTTCATGGACTGGCTAGAAGCAGGTTCTTCCAGTTTCGGAGTATCGACTACAATTTCCCCTACCTGCGGCTGTTTTTGTTCCTCCGCTGTGTCTCCTTTTTTGAAATCTTCCTTGATTGAAAGAAGCTTATCCAAAATACCACAGCCTGTTAAAGTAAAGGCAAGAAGAGTAAGGAGAGTTACAATTATAATTAATTTCTTAGACAATTAAAAGCCTCCCTTCCTTTCGGTTATATATCAATAAATCATATCCGTCAGGAAGGGAAAATATTACAATAAATTTAACTGGTAAGGGTTATTTTTTGTGAACAGGTTTTAATGTCATGGCTGCCTCCTGAACTGTAGTATGAACTTCT
Organism: Bacillota bacterium; assembly: GCA_049323895.1. Lineage (GTDB taxonomy): Bacteria > Bacillota > Peptococcia > Peptococcales > BICA1-8 > JBMOKT01. Next base: position 77,642 of record JBMOKT010000006.1, read on the forward strand.
ACGATAACATCTATCCGGGGAAAAATTTCTGACCACTCCATTTGCTCCCATACATGGGGTAAGCTTGTTCTTACCCTTTCACCCAAACCTAAAATATCAGTTTCTTTTTCTTGTGCTTTTTCAATAGCTTTATTTACTTCCTTACGTATAGCTTCCGCAGCTTCTCGGCTTACCCTTTTAATATGTTCCCTTCTATCCACCCCAACACTTCCTGTATTTTCTACTAAGTTTAAAGAAGATTCAACTTTAATTCCAATAGTTATTTCTCCATTAGAATAAGCAGGAGAAATAGAACTCTTATTGCTTTTTATTTCCAGTGAAATATTGCCCTTTGGCTGCAAGGGATTTTTTACTACAAGTATTCCGCCTTGTACCTCTCCCCTTGACCACAGATAACCCCTAGTTGTTTCTTCATCCATCCAGCCTAAAAGCTTGTCTTTTTTAAAAATCCCGCTTCCCCTTAATTCAAGGATTTCCTTTGGTTTCTCTTCTTTCCCTTCCTCAGGTGCCTCTTTTTCCTTCTTCGGAGGCATAAAGCTTTCTTGCTCCAAGGCACTTATCTTAGGAAGCACGGGCTCTCTGCCAGGCGAGTCTAGTGTTATTAACAAATCGTTTAAAGTAACACCTGGTGCAACCGATTGACCAGTCCTATTTTCAATCAACTGGCTTATAAAAATGGCATTAATACTTTCCAGTTTCGGAGCCGCTTGAAGAATATCCCTAGCCTTTCCTTCAGCTATAACAATATAGTTGGACCTTCTTAATTCCCTGCCCCGGCTTAAAAGGTCAATAACGGGAATCAAGCCATCCTTAGCAACATCCTCTCCTATTACAATTACATTAAGGTGGCCCCAGAAGGGTCTGCGGGCAGAACGGGTATTTACATCCCTGATTGCCTCAAAAATAGTACGTCCCTTTCCTCCAACTACCCAGACAGGAGGTTCCTCGCCCCCGCCGCCGCCTTCCAGCATACTGGGCAGTGCCAATTGGGTTGTGACTACATAGTCCTCGCCGTCTTTATCAATCCCCAGTCCCACTGCAAACCCAATTTGGTTAATCTCTTGCCTGTCCCAACAACCGGAAAGGATGATTGTAATTAAAAACAACATGGCAAATAATGACCTTACTGCTTTACCTATTGGCATTATTGGTCCCCCCTTTAAAGAAAAGGCTGAATAAAAACAAAAACAGAGGAACCAGCAGGCTTACAATAAAGCCATATGTAAAATTAAAATTATATACTCCCAGTACATCAAGGAGATCCTTAGGCCAAAGGCTCAAGGCTAAAAGGACCAGCATCGTGGGGATTGTCCATTTTCTGTAATTTTCTCCGTTGATAAGCTGAGTCCATCCGGAAATGGTACAGAATGCCAGCACGCTGGCATTAATGAAAGCAATACTTAGCCAGACTGATAGGAAAAGGGACTCTACCCTTTCTAAAAATTCACCAATACGAATCATTTTTACCAATTCTATAACCGGCCAAGCCATGCGGGTTGTTTCAAAAGCTCCAAATGTAGCAATAGTGCCGATAACAAAGGCTACGGTAAGCAAAACCGCAAATAATAGTGCGCTCAAACTGGTCATGGTTAGCTTTTCAGGCTTATTGACATAAGGATAAAGCATTAAGAGGACTATAATGATACCAAAATAAGATAAGGAACTGGCTAAACCCTTAACAAGGGAGGCTATTTCTGTTTGGAGCACAGGTCTTAACCTGATTAATTCCATATGTCCCCAATCTCCTATGAGGGCTGCCAGCAAAAATATAATAATAAAAGGGGCAATTAATTCAGTAAAGCGGGCAATATCTTCAATTCCGTTTTGCACTATCCAAATAATTAAACCGACCAAACCCGTAATAATTATCCAGCGGGGCGTATCTGCCAATAATACCGATTTAAGCATTTCGGCAAAAATCCTTAGGCTGACAGCAGAAATTATTGTAAAGTAAAACACTAAAATTACTCCAATTACTTTACCGAAGAACCTGCCCATAATAAGAGGTGCAAATTCAATTACCGTCTTACCGGGGAACTTCATGGATATTTTATTGATGAAAAAAAGGAGAATAGCGCTTAGGAAGCCACCTCCCGCCAAAGGAAGCCAGCCGTCGTTACCTGCGATGGTAACCAAGTGACGGGGTAAAATTAAAATATATATACCTGTTAAAAGCATTGTTAAAATGAAAAAAATTTGCCGTGGTGAAATAGTTCCACGCTTAATCATTATTTCTTATTCCCTCCTCCATTGAAATAAGGTCTTTTTATAAATGTTTGCGGAGGTTTTTCTGAAGGTCTACGGAACTGGGGAGCGGTCATCATCTGCCATCTGGGTGCTCTTATTAATACATCTTTCAACTCACTGATCCTCAAGGGAGCCAATGGCTCAAAATACGGGTAGTTAAAGGATTTTAGGGAAATCATGTGTATCAGCGTGGCAATCCAACCCAGCATTATTCCATATAAACCAAACATTGCACCCAGCAGCATTAAAGGAAAACGTATCAGCCTTAAGGGAATGGATGCTGCAAAGCTTGGCACAGTATAGGAGCCAATTGCTGTCAGGGCAACAATAATTACCATTTGAGGTGCTACCAGTTTTGCTTCTACCGCTGCCTGACCTACAATTAAGGCACCTACAATTCCCAGTGTACTGCCGATAGCACCCGGCAGCCTAACACTTGCCTCCCGCAAGAGCTCTAGGGATACTTCCATAATAAAGGCTTCTACAAAGGCGGGAAAAGGAACACCTTCCCGGGCCCCGGAAACACTCAATGCTAAATTAGTGGGAATCATTTCCTGGTGAAATGTGGTAACGGCAATATAAAGAGCCGGCAGAGTTACTGCAGCAAAAACACCGATAATTCTTACCCAGCGCAAGGCAATACTCATTAAAATTCTGCTGTAATAGTCCTCTGGCGATTGCAGAAATTGGACAAATAGTGTAGGAACGATTAAACAATTAGGCGATCCGTCCACCATTATAATTACCCGACCTTCTAAAAGATAGGCTACTGTCTTATCAGGCCGCTCTGTATACTGTACCTGAGGAAAAGGGGAATAGGGATGGTCTTCAATATACTGCTCGATACATCCAGTCTCCAAAATGCTGTCCACTTCACTTATACCATCCAGCCTGCTGTGAACCTCTTCTACAATTTTAGGATTAACAATGCCATCCATGTAAAGGATAGCAACATTAGTCTGGGTATGGGTTCCAATTTTTCTGGCCTCAATTTTCAATTTGTTTGAATGGAGGCGTCTGCGAATCATTGAAGTATTTATTCGTATTGTTTCAGTAAAACCTTCCCGGGGACCCCTGATAACAACCTCGGAGTCCGGCTCTGAAATGCCCCGAGAAGCCCATCCCTTGGTACCCAACAATATTGCTTTATTCCATCCGTCTAGTAATAAGGCCGTATCTCCCGAAAGGAAACCGCTCATTACATCATCCATATTTTCTATTTGTTTTTTTTCGGCAACATTAAGGGAGGATTCATCAATCCACTTATAAATATCTCCCATTTGGAATTCTTCGTGGGGCTGTGCCTTACGAGCCTCAAAGGTTAAGCTTTTCAATATTAAATTTTGAATGGTGGCTTTATCTGTTAATCCATCTACATATATTATTGCTGCTTTTACCTGGGCCTTGTACCCTATGGTAAATTCCCGAAAAACTATATCACTGCAATTTTCAAATACTTTTTTAATATAATCCAAGTTACTTGTTAAGCTGGTATTAATAGTCTTTACATCCTTTTTATCTTTCTTATCTTTTTTCTGCTGACCCGTTTTGGCTTTCCTGACCAATTTCATTGGTTTTTTTACCATTGAATCACATCCTCTGGACTAGTTACTATAGCTATGGTTAGTTATTCGCTGTGGATAAAATAAATATACAAATTAAAAACCGGTACTTATTTAAGCACCGGTTCTTTATAGGAATTCTTCCTTCTATACCAGATGAATAAAGCTGCAATAACAATAAGGGCAAAACTCATAACCTGGGCAATCCTTAAGGGTCCCAGCATAAGGCTGTCGGTCCTAAAACCTTCGATAATTCCTCGCCCAAGGGAATAAAACATCAGGTAACTAAGAAAAACCTCTCCCTCTTTAATAAAATCTTTGCGCCGAAGCCATATTAGGAAAATAAAACCCAGAAGGTTCCAAATTGATTCATAAAGAAAGGTAGGATGACGATATGCTCCGTCAATCCACATAGCCCAGGGGATTGTTTCCGGATCAACCTCATAGCCATACGCCTCTTGATTTATAAAATTACCCCATCTTCCAATGGCCTGACCAATGATAAGGCTGGGTGCAACAATATCGGCCAGTTCCCAAAAACTCATTTGATAATGGCGTATCATTAAGTATCCCACCAAAAAAGCACCAATTACCGCACCATGTATTGCCAATCCACCATGCCAGACAGCCGGTATTTCGCTGGGGTATTTGCTGTAATAGTCCCACTTGAATATAACATAATATAATCTAGCCCCTATGAAGCCCGCAGGAATGGCAGCAATAAGGATGTTCATAAATTTATCTTCATCTATTCCCCGACGCCGTACTTCACGTAAGGCTAAAAAGGTGCCTACAAGTATGGCTGCGGACATTAATACCCCATACCAACGTACCTGGAAAGGGCCAATTTCAAAGGCAATAGGGTCAATCAAGGCACAGTCCTCCCTTAAATTTAAGTTCCTGTTTTAGAGTATCTTAAGCAAAATAAATTGTCAAACAATATTACTATAAAGAATACAAAGTTTCCCCTTCTAAGACCTTAACATCGGAATTAATGAGAACCTCTTTTGCCCTATTTAAATCATCTACCCTGAATATCACAACTGCATTATCAGACCGCTTTGCTAGAAAGGCATACATATATTCAATATTAATACCCTGTTTAGTGAGGGGTTTTAAAGTATTAGCCAAACCACCTGGTGTATCAGGCACTTCGATGGCCAGCACTTGAGTTTCACCTACCCGGAACCCATTTTCCTTTAAAATGTTTATAGCTTGTTCCGGTTTGTTTACGATAAGCCTGAGAATGCCAAAATCCTTGGTTTCAGCAATGGACAAGGCTCTAATATTAATATTTTCCTGGCTTAAGATATCTAGGACACTTTCTATTCTTCCCTTTTTATTTTCCAGGAAAACCGATACCTGTTTAATCATTGTTATCCCTCCGTAGTTTTTAATAACCTTACAATCAGCCATTAAGTCTGTTCATATTTTTCTGTTATCAATTACCCTTACGGCTTTTCCTTCACTGCGGGGTATGGTTTTGGGTTCTACCAGTTTTATTGCGGCAGAGATGCCTAATACCGTTTCTATTTTATTTTGGATAGTTTTCTCGAGGGATTCCAAACTGCCGATTTTATCTATAAACATGTTTTCAGATACTTCCACCAATATTTGCAGCTGGTCCAGATTATCAACCCTTTCTACAATTAACTGATAGTGAGGTTGTGTTTCCCCTATTTCCAAAAGCACACTTTCAATTTGTGAAGGGAAAACATTAACCCCTCTGATAATCAGCATATCGTCAGTACGTCCGCTAATCCTGCCCATGCGGACATGGGTTCTGCCACAGGCACATGGTTCAGCTGTCAATACCGAGATGTCTCTTGTTCTATACCTTAATACCGGTATACCTTCCTTTGTTAGTGTTGTAAAGACAAGTTCACCCTGCTGTCCATATGGCAACGGCTCTAATGTCTTAGGATCAATTATTTCAGGAATGAAATGATCTTCGGAAATATGCAGACCCGTCTTACATTGACATTCCGAGGCAACCCCAGGTCCAATTATTTCCGATAAACCGTAAATATCGATAGCAGAAATGCCCAGCTTTGATTCAATCTCTTTGCGCATATTCTCAGACCAAGGTTCTGCACCAAAAACACCATATTTTATTTTTAGTTCATCCAATCTGATGCCCATTTCCGCAATAGTTTCCGCCAGAAAAATTGCATAGGAGGGTGTACATGCTAAAACAGTTGTGCCAAAATCCTTCATTAGCATAACTTGCCGTTGTGAGTTGCCTCCAGAAATGGGGATTACCGAGGCACCAACCTTTTCTGCACCATAATGAACTCCCAGACCTCCGGTAAATAATCCGTATCCATAAGCAATCTGAATTACCGAATTCTTTGTTGTTCCCCCACAGGTTAAGGTCCTCGCCATTAATTCAGACCAGGTATTTATATCCCTGCGGGTATATCCTACCACTGTGGGTTTCCCTGTAGTACCTGATGAAGCATGTACTCTAATTATTTCTGAGAGGGGTACAGCAAACATTCCATAAGGGTAATTGTCACGTAAATCCTGCTTTGTAGTGAAGGGAAGGTGCCTTAAGTCATCTAGAGACTTTATATCCCCTGGTTCCAGACCGATGGTTTGCAAAGCATTCCTATAAAAAGGCACATTATGATAAACCGTTTCCGCAAGAGCCTTAAGCCTTTCAAGTTGTAGTTCCTGCAGTTCTTCACGGGGCATGCATTCAATGGTCGAATTCCAAAACACGCTACCACTCCTCTCAAAGTAACAAAATTATATTTTCATTTTTAACAGCCATTTTTTAGAAAATTTAACGCCAACCATTTTAACAATCTTTTTAATAAATATTTGAAAAAAGTTTATATTAAGAGTGACTCACTTTATTCCTTTTATATGTTTAAAATGGTGGTGAAAAAATGCTGAGGCAAAAATTAACAGAACTTTTTTTAATTATATTTGGAACCTTTTTATATGCCTTCGGCATTAACTACTTTATTATTGCCAATCACCTGGCCGAAGGGGGCTTTACCGGAATTGCTTTGATTCTGCACTATAAATTTGGCTGGTCTGTAGGTACAGTAATTTTTTTAGGTAATATCCCCCTGCTTTTAATCGGTTGGAAACTTTGGGGATGGGAATTCATTTCCAAGACTATTTTAGGAGTGACTGCAACATCCTTATTTATTAACATGACCGCCCATTACCAAATGCCTGTTGATGACCTGCTCCTCGCCGCATTATACGGCGGAGTCATTACCGGAGTCGGTTTGGGGATTGTTCTTAGATATGGTGGTACTACAGGAGGAGCCGATATTGTAGGTCGAATCCTCAATCTATTCTTTGGAATCAGAATGGGCAAATTCTATCTTGTCTTTGACTTTTTAGTTGTAAGTACTGTAGCCTTTTTCTTTGGTTTAACCATTACCCTCTATTCATTAGTGGCGATTTTTGTATTCAGCCGGGTTACGGATTTCATTATTGAAGGTATTGACGCGGCCACCCAGGCTTTAATTATTTCAGACCATAATGAACAAATAGCTAAAGCAATTGATAAAGAAATCGGACGTGGCCTAACCTTTCTAAAAGGGAAGGGCGGATACCTGGGACACGATAAAGAAATAGTTTTATGTGTTGTAGGGAAGTGGCAGCTTTTTAAACTAAAAAAACTGGTTAAGGAAATAGATCCCAGGGCCTTCGTGATTGTCAGCAACGTATACGAAGCATTAGGTGAAGGCTTTAAGGAATAGTTCAAAAAAAAAGGCCTTCTGGCCTTGGGGAGGATTGCTCAACTTATTTTATAGTCCAGTTTATAGGATTTGGCAACTGCACGGTAGTATTTTTCTAAGATACCGCCTTTTTCCATGGTTTCTACAAGACGGATTAGTTTCTGCTTTTCCAATTCTTTAACATGATAATGCATTTTTGCCGAAGACTGACCAAGGGAATCTGCTACCTGCTTAACCGTTGCCTGTCTTTGAATTAAAATTTCTAAAACCTTAACCCTAAGGGGGTCAGCAATAGCTTTTATTTTTTCCAGGTCCTCAAGCACCAAACTCTCCTCCATCACCATAAACACACCCCCTGATACCTAACAGTAACTTATATTTTCCATTATTGTATAACAGAATTAGTATAAAATCAATATTAATGATTAAGAATTCTGAATACATAAAAATATTTTTTACATCATACCTTGTAAAAGTTATACTTGTACAGTTTTTTTATACATTCTAAAGTATAAAAACTGCACTTCATGAAAAAGTGCAGTTTTTTCAGTATTACAGATGTTTATTAAGTTTAAAGAATAATGTCATTAAACTGTCACCCACATGTATATCCTCAATTACTACACCTTTCCTGCTATTTAAAGCTACGGGAGCAAAATTCCATATTCCTTTTATTCCCATATCCATAAATATATCTGCTACTCCTTGTGCAGCAAAAGCAGGAGTGGTAATAATACCAATCTCCACTGGATGTTTCTCCAGGAATTGAGGAAGGGTTTTTGTATCTCTAATATCTAAATAACCAATGGTTTTACCAAATAGTTCAGGGTCGTTATCGAATATCCCGAGAATATTGAGCCCTCGCCGTTCAAAACCTGGATAACCGGCTATAGCTTTACCCATATTTCCTGCACCTACAATAACCGCGTGGTACACCTTTTCCAACCCTAATATTTCCGAAATTGCTTGATATAAAGTTTCTAGACGGTATCCATATCCCTGTTGTCCAAATTCACCAAAATAGCTCAAATCCTGGCGAAGTTGGGAGGAGGTGATGCCCATCAACTGACTTAATTCCTGGGAGGATATCCTCTCGACCCCTTGCTCCATCAATGAATTAAGAAACCGGTGATACATAGGCAGCCTTTTAATAACTGCCTTCGGAACAGCTAACATTTTATTTAGCTTTCTGTCCATATAACACCTACTTTCAATTTTCTTATACCCTTTTTAAATTTAGCATAAATACAAAAACATTGTCAATTTACTGACAATGTTTTTGCGTTTCTTTTTTATATTTAATAGAGGGAGTATAAGTTATACAAAGTAATAAGTATGTTTTCTAATTCTTCTAATATTGCGGCAAGTCTGCAAAGGTGCCCATTTCTTCCATTACCTTTAAAGCACAGTCAAAAATATTAAAGGTCAGAAGGGCTCCCGTCCCTTCCCCCAAACGCATGTCCAAGGTTAAATATGGTTTCATTTCCAGTGCTTCCAAAAGCTTCCGGGCACCCTGTTCCGCTGACATATGTGAAGGAAATAAGTATTTTTTTGCTTGGGGTGCTAATTTTATAGCAATTAATGCAGCTGTTCCGGAAATAAAGCCATCTATAACGGCAGGTATCCCTCTTGCTGCTGCAGCTAGATAGCAACCTACCATTGCTGCAATTTCCAGACCCCCTACTTTGGCTAATACATCCAGAGGGTCATTTTTATCAGGTTTATTTAAAGTTATAGCCTGTTCCACTATTTTAATTTTCTGAATAAGTTTTTCGTCATTAAGTCCGGAGCCCCGACCAACAACTTCTGCGGCATCATTTCCTAAAAGAACCGTAAGAACCGCAGCACTGGTAGTAGTATTGCAAATTCCCGCTTCGCCGACAGCAATAATTTTAACACCCTGGTCTACTAAGTCATTGACAGTATCAATTCCAATTTCAATGGCCTGTATTGCTTCCAGCCTTGTCATAGCAGGTCCCTTTACAATATTATTTGTTCCATTACGTACTTTTTTCTTAATAATATGGTCCCCTGCCAGATTGTCTTTTACCCCCACATCTACTGTTACCATTAAGGCCCCGGCAAACCTGGCAAATACAGAGCCTCCTACAATCCCTTCATTACCAGACAGCTCCGCTATTAGCTTTGTTATATCCTGTGGGTAGCTGTGAAATCCTTCTTCATATACTCCATTATCGGCACACATCATGATTACTGCCTTTTTCTCTAACTTAGGCTTTACTTCACCGGTGATTCCTGCCAGGCTAATTAGCAACTCCTCCATACGACCAAAGCTTCCTTGAGGTTTGAGTAAAAAGTCCAAATGTTCCCCAGCCTTTTTCATGGCCTCCTGATCCAGTTCTCTTGGAATTGACTTGATAGTGGTCTGAAGTAAATCCATTAAATATAACCTCCCTTTAATTTGTTAATAAAAACTAAAAAGCCCACAGCATGAAAAGCTGTGGACTTTACCATCATCCAAAATTAGTTATTCTTACGGCAGGTCTCCTGACTCGGCTTCAACACTTACTGCTCCTTCCCATCATGAGGACAGTGGATATTGCAGCAGCTCTGCCTCACAGTGGCGGGACCGTATCGGAATCTCACCGATTTCCCTATTCTCCTCAAAGAGGCACCATAAGAATTTAATATTCTTCTATATTATAGCTATTACTCTATTAATTATAAAATTCCTGCTTCCTTCCACCATTTTCTTATAAGTTTTATTTCCTCTTCCCACCCTCGCAAGTCATGCGGGGTTTCTAAGATTATAGGCATATTTTGCATACTTGGGTGTAAGAGAATATTCTTCATACCATCCTCACCAATTTCCCCTTTACTGATAGCAGCATGCCTATCCTTCTTAGAACCTAATGGGAACTTGGAGTCATTAAGATGTAAAACCTTTACCCGCTGGGCATCCAGTGTACTGTCAAGTTGTCCCCAAAATTTATCCCAATTCCTGACATCGTAACCTGCTGCAAACAAATGACAGGTATCTAGGCAGATTCCTAAGCTGGGGTTGTCGTCCAATCGTCTAACTATTTTACTTGCCTGTTCCAAAGAATTAACTAACTCTGTGCCTTGTCCAGCCATTATTTCCAGTAATAAAAACATATTTTCCGGGCACCGGGACAGCAACAGGCTTAAGGCTTCCACCATTAGCTGTTCCCCTTTTATCTGACCTTGTCCCCCGTGACTACCGCCATGAACAATTAAAAAACCAGCACCTAATTGCTGCATTCTGTCAAAGTCCTCAAGTATTGTATTTATACCAAACTCAATTATTTCCGGCTTTGCTGAGGATAAATTGATAGTATAAGGGGCATGTGCAATCCAAGGTCCGAAAGCTGTCTTACTGATTAAATCCTGGCTTTTAGCAACATCATCAGGGTCAATTTTTTTGCCTTTGCCCCCTCGGGGATTGCGGCTGAAAATCTGCATTGTTGTACTTTTTATACTTAGAGCGTCCTCGATGGCCTTGCTTAAACCTTTCCCAATTGACATATGAGCTCCAATTAACATACAAACCTCCCAGTTTCAATCACTTACTATATATAATACCTATTTTATAAAAAAGGTCTACCCTTTAAAAATAAAATAAGATAGACTAAGATGGAGAATAGATGATGACCTGAGAAAATTTCTGTTGGAGGTAATTAACTTGCAAAAAAGATGTTCCCTGCAGGATGCCCTCTCCCCCTGGATACATAATGCCTTTCCAAACATCAAAAAATATATTAATGAGGGCGAAGGGCTTAAAATTAAAAAAGGCACAGTTTTAATTTCACCCGGGGAACGCTCCAATTACTTATTTTATGTACTGCGTGGCAACCTTAAAACCTCCTTAGTGCATATGGACGGTCAGGAAAAGATGCTTTTCATTACGGGCTTAAACAGTATTATTTATGAAGGAACACTACTTGATAATAACATTAGTCCTGTGGTAGTAACAGCTCTTGAACAATGTGAAATAATAAAATTTTCCCGGGAACAAATCCGTTATTTCCTTGAAAAAGACCACCAATTCGTGCTGGATCTCATAAATTTTCAAAGCTTAAAATACAAATTAGTAACCTCCTTGCATCAAGATTTATTATTCCTGAACCCGAGTGAAAGATGCAGCAGAATACTTTGCCTTCTTTCCGGCAGCTATGATACAGGATTTATCCATAGTAAGCAGGTTGCCTTACGCCTAACCCAGGCGCAACTCGCCGAATTGCTAGGGTTATCACGGGTTACTGTAGCGAACATCCTCAAGGAGATGCGCAACCACAATGTTATTTCCACCCAAAACAAACACCTTGTTTTGCATGAAGGCTTCTGTGAATATTGCCAAAATATTTAATACACCTCCGGTTAGTGGCTAGTATTTAGAGACGAACTTGATAATTACGTAAATAGAATGCAAACAGCTCCCAAAAAAGGGAGCTGTTTTGTTATACTATGTTATTAATCTTTATCTCTACTTTTACCTTATCCTTATCCTTAACATCAACGGTAAAGCCGTTGATGTTAGTACTTCCCATCCAGCAGTTCTGCAGTATGGAATACCCGTTTATTTGATTTCTTGGTATCTATTCCACCCCTCAAGGACATTAAACATCCCGGGCAATCAACAGCCACAATGTCCGCTAAGCTGTTCTCCACATTTTTAAGTTTGCGGCTGAGAAGTTCCGATGATATTTCAGGAAGCTTGATACAATAGGAACCTCCAAATCCACAACAGCGGTCTGATTCTTCCATTTCCACAAAATTTAGATGGCTCTGGACCTGCAGCATTTCCCTGGGCTCTGTCCTTATACCTAATTCTCTGTTTAAATGACAGGAATCATGGTAGGTTACCTTAATTGGCGCGGGACAAGCCACATCACATGTTGCTGCAACCTCCTGCCAAGCCCCTTCCTTCTGTTTTTTCAATGTATGGACTAATTTAACAAAATCAAGGGATTTAGCAGCAACTTTCTCCGCCTGTGCCTTGGCAGCCTCATCACCTTCTAGAACATGTGACCATTTTTCCTTTAAAGCGACGGTACAGGTTGGGCAGGCACTAACAATATAATCAAATTCATCCTTTGCCAGTTCCTTTAGATTCTGCTTGGCAATCTCCCCGGCTACATCCTGTCTGCCCATATATACTGCTGGAGCACCACAACATGTTTGATCAGGATAGGCAACTTCATATCCTTCCTTATTTAGAACTCTTACCAGGGATTCACCAATTTCCGGATAGGCATAATCAATTACGCAGCCGCCAAAAAATGCAACTTTACCCTTTTTGTCTTTAATATTCTGCGGCAATGATTTTATTTTATCTCTAAAGGGTGTTGCAGCAAATCCAGGCAGGCTTCTCCATTGGGCCAGCTTTTTGAAGCCGAATGGCAGGCTTCTGATATATTTGTTTCCGTCTTTGCCTTTGGCTGTAAAAGGGACGCTTGCCCAAGAGGCCTGACGCAGCCCAAATTGGAACAATCCCTTATTAGGCAAAACATTTCCTACGATAAAGTTTTGTAGTCCCGGAAGGGGGACCTGTTGTCTTACCCTAGTGCGCATTTCTAGGATTAAGTTAGGAATATCTATTTTCCCCGGGCAGAATTCACGGCAACGGCCGCAACCTATGCACATTTCCTGTACCTTATCGGTATCCTGTAACGAGTTAAAAAAGCCAGTCAAAAGTGAACCAATGCCACCGGCATAGATATGTCCAAAGACATGACCCCCTACCAATTGATAAACAGGGCAGACATTTAAACAGGATGCACATCTAATACATTGTCCAGCTTCCTTAAATACAGGGTCACTTAGTAACTCCCTTCGCCCATTATCCAGAAGAATTACATGCAACTCTTTATCTACAATTTCTGGTCCCTCTTTATCTTTCAGGGTTTGGGCAGGTCCGCTTATCATTGTCACGTAGCTCGTAATTGTTTGAGCCGTGGCACTTTTGGGCAAGGCTTTAGCAATAGGGGCAATATCACTAAACTTTTCTGCCAATTTTTCATAACCTACAAGTACAACATGGACAGGGGGTAATGTGGCAGTCAATCTGGCATTGCCCTCGTTTGTAAAGATAACCATAGTCCCTGTATCAGCCACAGCAATGTTACAGCCTGAAAGTCCAAGGTCAGCAGTCATAAAGTGTTCCCGTAGGGTTTTTCTCGCCACTTTAACCATGGTAGGAATATCGGCAGGTACTTCGTAGCCTAATGCCTGGGTAAAGATTTCTGCACATCTTTCTTTACTTAAATGGATTGCAGGCATTACCATGTGGGATGGTTTTTCATTTATCTGTTGTATTATCCACTCTCCCAAGTCGGTCTCTACCATCTGCAAGGTATCTTCCATATGCTGATTGAGATGTATTTCTTCAGAAGCCATTGATTTTGACTTAACCAATTTCTTAGCATTACGGGCATGAGCTATTTCCTTTAATATTTGGTAGACATCATTGCCATCTTTGGCACGATGCACAATGCCCCCTCTTCTTATGACATTAGCCTCAAATTGATCCGCCAATGCCTCATAATTTGCCCCGGCTTTAGACTTATTCGAGGCAATAGTTGCTCTTAATCCTTCAAAATCTATACCTTTATATACATTAGCCCTTGATTCGGGAAAGACATCACCAAATTTACCTAATGCACCCCGTAAGCTGGGATCATTAAGAGCCTTATTAATCTTTACCCTAAAGGCAGCATCAATTGGCATTATTTCAACCCCTTCTTTTTTATTAATCAACACAAACTATAATTAGACGACCAGGACCATGAACTCCGATGGTTAAAACCCGTTCAATATCCGCCGTTTTACTTGGTCCTGTCACAAAAGCAAGAAAATTGGAAGGATTACCATTATATACCTTTTCAATCACGTCTAAGGCATCTGAAAAAGTATCTACGATAGTTTTGGTGGATATAAGAGCTAAGTGGGTAGGGGGCAATGTAGATACCATTCTTTTATGGACACTGTCGGCATCTTGCACAATAGTCCCTAATTCTGCAATACCTAAATCAAATTCCGATATTCCAAAGTCAGCTTTCTCAATTAAATTTCTGTCCAACTCCAGCGAAAAGTCAATTCCTTGGGCTTCTGCCATCTCTTTTATTTTTTGGACATCAGCCAACATCAAGGGAACACCAACTGCTAATTTTGCATTAGCGGATTTCAATTCTGAAGCTATGACTTTTTCAGCCTCTTCTTTGGAAGGAACCCTTACAACCTTAACAGTCAGTGCTTCCGCTTTTTCTTTAAAAGACTTGAAAAGCTCTTCAGCACCGGCTTCCTGTGGCAAATGGGTCTTCCAATCCACAACTTGTGCACTCATAATTCTCCTCCTCACAAAAATAAATAGCATAATAACAAACAATGCATAATAATTTATATTTCTTTTTTTTTATGTTTTTTCCTCCCACAACCATAATTTTGCATTACAGCAGTATTAAAATATATCTACCCTGATTTAGGAAAAATTAAAAAAGGGTGCCGTCTGTGGCACCCTCCCTGCAAATACTAGTGTTTTGGCAAAATTTTTGACTCCAATGCAAAATGATCCTTTTCCCTAAGTTTATACCTTAAATCTGACCATTTTACTACTACCTCGTTGCCGTTTTCACTTTTGGAAAACCAGGGAAAACGAGCAAACTCCAAAAACACTTGAACAGCTGGATCACCTTTAGTGGATACAACCATTTTGCATTCCTTCTCCCGGCACAATTCTTCCTTAACCTTAATGTCACCCTGATAAGCATCTACCTGCCCAAGAATAAACATTTCCCCTTGCTGAACAATATAATTCCACTTACGCCATCCTACCATAGGCGGAAGCAAGCATACATTATTATTTCCGGGGAATTTCCGGATTAGATACCCTTTGGCCTTTTGCCGAAAATTAACCATGGCCAGAATATATAAGGTCAGGAGGGGATAAAGGGAAAACAGAGGAGCCCTTTGACCCTCTAACAGATAAAAGCCAAGACCTAGTACAAAAAAAATAATAATCAAGGGATCAATAATCATTAATATATCCCAAGCATACCTTTTATTGGATAAAGGCCATAATAGTTTTGTCCCATAAGCATTTAAAAGATCAAAAAACAAGTGCAGGCCCAGGGATAACAAACTTACTATAAAAAATAGAACTAAGCTGGTATCGGTAATAAATGATTTAAAACCAAGAGCAACAGCAAAGGCAAACAAAGGGGCAACTAACAATGAATGGCTAAAACCTCTGTGATGCTTCAAATATTCTGTTTTCCCCCGGCTGCCAATTATTACGTCCAAGTCAGGCAACTGGGAAGAGATAAAAGCACAGGCAGCAAGTCCTGGCTGAGGAGAACCAACTATTTCTTGGGCTAGATATGCTAAACCCAGACCCGTTATTCCATGGGTTAAATTATCCAATGCATATCACCTGCTTAATAATTTTCCTAATACATTTCTTTTGACCTTAACGGCTTTATGAGGGCATAATTCCTGACAGCAAAAGCACCTGATACACTCCTCCAGATTTAACTGAGGCAGCTTATCCTTAATATGCAAAGCCTTAGGAGGACAATGCTTTACACATTCACCACAACCAAGGCAGACCTCGGGGCTAAATAACGGCTTAGGACGCAAAAAATCACTCAAAAACCTTGGTACAGGGAAGCTAACTTCTCCAGTTATCTCCGGTGCTTGGAAAGGCGGTTCCAGGGTTTTTAGCTTATCACCCAGGAAATCGTCTTTTTCGGGTCCTGTATAAATATTTCTTTTTACTGCTTGATTTACAGTCGGAACTGTTTTTTGTTTAATCCCGATCAACTCCAGAGCTGCCCAATCCAAGGCAAAAGGATTGGTACTTAGGAGAAGTTTGCCTGCATGCCTGGGGTTGCCGGCAGATGGTCCGTGACCCTCCATACCAACAATACCATCCATTATATGCAGAACAGGATTTACACAAAGAGCTATATCAATAAGTAAATCAGAAAAATCAACAGCCTTAGGCATTTTGAGGTGATACTCAGCTTTTTGTAATCCTGGGACAGCTCCAAACAAGGACTTGACCGCTCCGGTATACTTGGTCATTTGATGGGTTTTCAGCTTTGATAAAGAAATTATCTTGTCAGACTCAACCATTGCTTTACAAAGCCGCAGGCTTTTAACTATTTTCCCCTGGGGGAAACTGCAATCTGAACCCTCAACATCATAATTTAACTGTGCTCCTGTGCGCAAGGCCACCTCTTCAATGCCCGCAGTTTTGTATATACCCTTTAAAGCCCTAACAGTAAATGGTCCGCCTGGGCTATCGCCTATTATAACCTTGGCTCCCACATCAATTAACTGTCTGGTTACAGCCTCAACAACTACCGGATGGGTCGTCACCGCCTCTTCCGGGCGTTTTTTCATCAGTAAATTCAGTTTAAGAAAAACCTTATTCCCGGGCTCAATAAATTTTTCCCAACCTCCCAGCAGCCTTATACCCCTGTTTATTTGGGAAATAACTAGTTCTAATTCATATTGAGGACAATCAATCAGCGCAACCTTAGTCATTTTTAAGTATATTTTCCTCCCAATCCAGTAAGTATCTTTTTTTGTCCAGACCGCTGCTGTACCCTCCCAAATCCCCTGATTTTCGAATTACCCGGTGGCAAGGAACAATAATGGCAACAGGATTCCTGCCGTTGGCCTGACCTACTGCCCGAACTCCCCGGGGATTATTGACCTTTCGGGCAATATCCTGATAGCTGCATAATTCCCCAAAAGGTATTGATTGTAAAGTCTGCCAGACTTTTATTTGAAAATCGGTACCCCGCAAATCGAGAGGACAGGAAAAACTTTTTCTGTTACCTTGAAAGTATTCCCTTATTTGAACCAAGGGTAATTCTATATATTTGCCGTCTTCCTTTATTATGCATCCTGGAAGTCTCTCCCTCAATGATTGACTATAGTTTTCTACATTATAATCTATAAAATCAAGAAATACCAATCCCTTTGAACTGGCTGCCAAACCTAATGTTCCTATTGGGCTATCTGTCACGCTAAAATGGATTTCACTGCTCACCTTAACTCCTCCCTTAATCGGCTGTTCGTCTTTCGTCTACTCGTCCATCGCTAATCTTCAGTTGGTAACTCGTCTTTAAAAAACAATTAGTTACTAGCTTAATAGATAGAAGGCCGGGCAACTGCCCGGCTTATCTGTTCTCTTCATGTCTATTTGGCGGTAGCCTTTTGTAGCTTCCTGTCTTAACTCCATCGGGAAATTTCTCCCTATCAGCAGCTATACCCGTTCGTCTTTGGGCAGCATTACGAACAAACTGCTCCCGTTGAAGTTCGATTTGTTCATTTTCTTCTTTAGCCAATTCAAACCAGTACTTGGCATTTCTATGGTTTGAGTTATCTTTTCTTTCTACCATAAACTAACCCCCTTTTCAGACTAGGATTAGTTTATACCAAGGACTATTACGATATTCTTCCTTCTTGCACTAGACGGCTAATTTACCTCAGTTTCATAATTAGTCAACATACGGCAGCTGGCGTTTAATTTTTTGCTGCCAGTCTCTAAGTTTGGAAATTAAAACAGGCAAATCCAATTCTTCTAATATCACTTGACGGTAGTCAACTATGTCTAAATCTTCCAATTTCATTAGGCGTTCATAGGCATCACTTAGTTCTTCATGGATATAGGCGGGGAAAAATGCGAAATCATATTTTAACTGCCGCCATGCTTCACAATTTACCATGCTTCCATGTTCTACATTAAGATTTCTTTCCAGTTCTTTGATGAGAAGAGCAAATGCATTATACTGCTCCTTTAGTCCATTTTGTATAAGAAGCTGCTCCAGGGACTGGGTTTTGCGATTTATTGCCCAGGCCGTCAACAACCCGGCGATAATAAGACCAAAGAAGACAACAACTGATAAAGCAACAATAGTACCCGTTAATTTTCCAATGATACCACCTATTAAAATTCCTAGCAGGGCAAAAGAAAAGACTAATAAGTACATAAGCCAGTCTTCTTTTATCATACCAGCCATATTTAGAACAATCCCCCGGTCCTTATTCCTTCCTCCACGAACTCTGCGCATTGAGCATCCCCCTTCCTTTTTTTACTTATAAGAAAGTATAATTTTTTTAAGGAAATATTCTAAATTATTTCGACCAAACAGGGGATAATCCTTCATTATTTGCAAATTTTCTCCAGTTATAAATCAGTAAGTTAAAGCATAACCTATTTTCCAATTTGCGGTAATGAGAAAATAAATTTATGCAGACTCAAATAGTCACCCTCATAATCAGGACTGAATAGAGGATTTCCTCTGTTGATAAGGCAGTCGGTAACTAAAAACGTTTTCATGCCAATGGTTGATGAAACAAGGTCTTCCTGAACATCATTGCCAACCATTAGGCATTCCTCTGGCATTACTCCCAACTTGTCAGAAATATCCTGAAAATATGCCGGATTAGGTTTGCTGAATCTTGAGTTTTCATAATAGGTGATATGGCTCCAGGGGAGATCTAAGACCCCCGCCCATTCCATCCTATGTTCAACTGCCTTGCGGGGAAAAATTGGATTGGTGGCCAAAACTATCTTATACCCCTTTTGGAAGGCATGTCCCACTATTTCCCGGGCTAAACAGGTATAACCAGTGTGTTCCTTTAGTTTGGGAAATTCTTCTTCATAAAATTTTTCAAAAAGTGGATACATTTCTTCCCTGTTGGCTTTAATTCTAGGTAAAAAATTATCCATAAATACTTCTTCGTTGGTAAATTGACCAATATTTTTTATCATTTCTTCTGTGGATAACATTAACTCCTTAAGAAAAATTTTTGGTTCAATTTTGTGGGCAAAGTATGGACCTAAAGCTTCAAAATACTTTTTTATAAATAAGTCTAGGTCCAAGGGTAATAGTGTGCCATCCAGGTCAAAAAGTACAGCCTTTAACATTGATATAACACCCCAAATTTTTTTGATTATGGTAAATATTATAACAAAAAAGAAACTTTGTGGGTTAAGTTTTCCATACTGTTAATTGTCAATAGCCATTTGTCTGCAGAAAAATCATCATACACCCAGTGCCCTGTGTTTTTATTAATTCTAATTAGACGGGAATCATCCCCAGGGTAATTGCTGTCATAGACAAAAACGGAAATGCCGGCTAGACCCTCAGAAAATCCATAGGGGACT
The DNA here is from genome assembly GCA_049323895.1 of Bacillota bacterium. Lineage (GTDB taxonomy): Bacteria > Bacillota > Peptococcia > Peptococcales > BICA1-8 > JBMOKT01. The sequence goes on from JBMOKT010000006.1 coordinate 97,318, forward strand.
ACCGTGTGGGCTGTATAGATGTTTTTCGGGTATAAAGCCCTGGGCAAAAAAACAATAAAAACACCTTTTAGTCCAAAATCGTCTTTAAATCTTTTGAGCCTTTTGGGAAAAGGCAAAAAGTAATTATGCAAGCTTTCCAGAATAAAAGGTCTCCCCCATGTTCTTGATTGCAGTACTGCCAAATAATGACTTTCTTCACCCACCTTAAGACCGGTTTCAAAAAACCTTTGCAGCACATATGCACTAATACCGCTGCATACACCTGAAGCTAAAGTAGCTTTGATTAGTTTTCCTACCAGGAAGCTGGGTGCTAAAGTTTTTATAAAGGCCTCTTGGATGATTTGTTCTATCTGATCCTCTTCTAGTCGGAATGTATAGTTCTTTTGCTGATATCCGTGACGGGAAGGCAAAAAGTTCACTCCATTACTATTTAAGTATTTAAACATAGGACATCCCCCAAACTACAATTCCAATAAAAATAAAATAAAAAACACCACAGAAAATCAAAAGGAAAGTACTAAGTTTTCCTGTCCTTATAAGGTTGAAAATAAGAATAATAATTGAACTTAATACCAGTATCCCGCTTAAAAGGGCTGTACCATTTAACTGCCATGGTGTGAAAATTAGTCCAAAAGCGGGGATTACAGAACTCTGAAAAACCATTGCCCCGGTAATATTACCCAGTGCTAAGGTATCCTTTCTTTGAGCAATCCAAATAACACTATTAAACTTTTCAGGTAATTCCGTGGCAATAGGGGCAATAATTAAGGCAAGCACCAAAGATGGCATACCCATATTTTTAGCAAGACTGTTTATTCCATCAACAAAAAAGCTTGCTCCCCAGATAATAGCCATCAAGGCCAGAGTTATCTGAAATGTGATTACTATTAAACCCGGGCGTGACCAAAAATGGCAGTAAAGGGGCTTTAAATCTTCATCTCCCATCTCTCCGCCAGTATTAACAGTATAGTAAACATAAACAGCATACATTATTAATAAAACAAAAGCTGTTAGATAATGAATTGATTTGTTTTCCAAAAGGGATACCCCTAAGGCAAATCCATACATTCCAATAAAAAAAAGTAAATCTCTGCTGATTATTTTGGTATTTACATTAAGTTCTTTCACCCCTGCACCCCGCCAGATGAATAATTTTGCACTGACACCTGTAATACAAAGGGCAAGAGTGCCCAACATAAATGGCGCACCTAGTATAGCACCAATACCTATATGTGAAGCAGCGGAATCATTAGAGAATAAAATTGCAACTATGGGAATGATGGATTCGGGTAAGGCTGTGCCTACGGCAGCAAGGACACTTCCCACCGCACCTTCGGACAAACCTAAACGACATCCTAACCATTCAATACCATTAGTAAATAATTCTGCTCCTATAAGTATAACTGTTAAGCCTAGCAGTAATTTAAGTATCAACTAAAGCACCACCAAAAAAATACTCTTCTATATATATATTTTGATAGTGCATATAAAATGCGAAAAAACTGGCTCTGCCAGTTTTTGGGATAAAACTTAATATGTAAATAATTCTTCTGAACTAGGATTGCTCAAGGTTTGGTACTTGGGTTGGAAAAGACTTTCATCACCTAATGTTACGATTAATTGGCTTGCGACAAGCCCAAAGACTGCATGGGTTAAAAGGCTGGTAATAGCATCTTTTGGTCTAATAATACTAAACCCTGTCCCCCCAATTCTACTCAAAAAACCATACATCACTATCCAGGCAGTAGAACTTCCACTTAGACCTTTTAACAAATGATTGTCCTTGCCAGTGCTTGATATTAAAAAAACAAGTAAAATTGCTAGTTTACAGGCGATACAGAAGTCGGCAATAATACCTAATATTTTACCTTCCGGTTGTTTCGTTTTTTTCCTGCTTAAAAAAATCCCTCCAGCTTTTTTATCAGGTGTTATCGTACTCCAACCTAGTTCTTTAAATAAAAATGAGAGCCCTTGCTTTATTAGATTGGCAGCAATGCCTACCACAACACCCAGGGTAATTCTATCCTTTATTTTTTCCATTTCATATCTCCTCCTTTGAATTGTAGCGTACGGCAGCATCAATTAATACAAACTCATTTTTAGAATCTAAACCAACCAGCCCCACTATCCCCGGATCATCCTGTGAGGCTAGGTACTTGCTGACAAATTCCTGAACCCCCTCTTCGGTATATGGATCTAAATAGGAACTTAAAACTCTTTCGTAGTCCTCCCGAGGAACACTGAGAATTTTATGCTTAACAATAAAGTAAGGTTCTTTTGTTTTTTCTGTAACCCTTGAAAAGTCCAAAATAAATCCCACCTGCCGTTTTCTCTTAGTATACAGCAGATGGGGGAATTTATACTTAAAAGCGGCTTTAACGCCGTTTTAAAGAGTGGCTAGAAAAATACATAAAGACTTCAGTGTTCGCTAACTAATTCTCAATTTTCAATTTTCCATTGAAACTAATATCCTTTTCTCAGGTCTACAATGTTCTTCATTGTTCCTTTTCCGGAGGTATAAATCTCCAGGTTATGCTTAAATATTTCTACAGCCCTCTCCATATAATGAGGTGTAAGCCCTGCTAAATGGGGGGTTATCACTAGATTGGGCAAATCCCACAGAGGGCTGTTTTTGGGTAATGGTTCTTCCCGGAAGGTATCTATAGCTGCCCCTCTGATCCACCCTTCTTTGAGGGCTTTTACTAAGGCATCCTCCTGGACTACTTCACCTCGGGCAATATTAATGAAAAAACAATCTTTTTTCATTCCTTTAAATTCCCTTTCTCCAAACATATCTCTTGTTTGAGGGGTTAAGGGTGTGATCAAAACAATATAGTCTGCTTGGGGAAGGACCTCCCAAAGACCATCAGCTTTATACATTTTATCAATATTTGCTAAGCCTTTTCCCGAGTAACTAATCCCAAAAGTATTCATATCAAAAGCTTTGGCCTTCCGTGCAACTTCTTGACCTATTGCTCCCGCTCCAACAATAACTAGATTTAATCCAGTTAACTCCCGGACCCTTATAGAACGGTCCCAATCCTTGGCACGCTGAAAGTCCAGCAAAGGAATTAGTCTGCGGCTGTCCTGAAGCATTAAGGCGAAGGCATGCTCAGCCATAGGATTTTTGTGAATACCCCTGGCGTTGGTAACTAATATCTCTTGTTTCATTAGTTGATTTAAAGGCAATTTATCTATACCTGCACTCATTACCATCAACCACTTTAAATTAATGGCTTCGGAGATAATTTCACTAGTTAAGTCTTCCCCATAGCTTATAATTATCTCCGCCTCGGAAATCCTAGAAAGGATTTCCTCACTATTTACATGTTCAATTAGTAAATCAGGGTATTGTTGCATTATTGGTTCCAGGTGCCTGGAACTAATTTTAGCGGTAGTTAAAGCGTACATCCTCGTCTCCTTTTATTTAAGGATATTTCCTTCTAATAATTCCAAATCCCTTTTCAATGGCTCGCCTAAATAAACATGACCGCTTAAGGATTCTACCTCTTTTCCTTCCACAAGAATCATCACTTTTTCTATACCAGGCAATTCAGTTAAAGTATTTACAATAGAGTAAACAGCTAATGTCTCCCCCATTGAACCGGCAACAGCATGTACATGGTCAGAAAGGTCTACTACAGCAAGACCAGTGTCTTTTTCAAATTTATAGTTTAATACCTTGGTACCCTGTGGCAAAACATTAAGTGTATCATCCATTGATTGACTTCCCTTAATTACCTCCTCTAATATTTCCTTACCCCTTTCCGCTGTTGGCAAACCAGTTATAGCTCTGGGTTCCTTCCGGAGATAGCCGTCCTGCGTTCCAAAATAAAGGGTTATCACACTTTCTTCTGGCTCAGGCATTTCCGTAACAGTTATCTCCTTTAATACATTTTTGAAATCTTCCCCTTCTATAAAAACAACCTTGTCTGGTAAATTATTGCCTGCTGCTTTACTTAGGGCATACGGATACGTCAAAGCCTGGGTTACATTTTCATCTGGTTTAGGATCAGTAGTAATTACCTGAACGTAAAGTTTGCCACCCTGTATTCCGGCTTGAGCAAAGCTAATTGTATACCCCCCTGTATTCTTCAGTCCCCTTGACGCAAAGAGCAAAATACCATCATCCAAGTTAAAAGCAAAATAGTTCTCGCTGTTTCTTAGCTCTTCCAGGTGGCTTTGCATATATTCAGGCATCTGTTCTATCTCCCGCTCAACAATGTCAACAGGGGAAATCACGTCTCCCCCCTCTTTTGTTGAGCATCCGGCAATTCCAATAATAAAAAGTATTATTAGAAAAAATGTTAGTAATCTCTTCATCTTAGTTACCTCCATAGTATAGTTTGTCCACTAAAACTTATATTCGCCTTCTATCCAAATTTTTCCTGCAAATTAAGTTTTATGGTTTTCTATTATATAGACGTATCTGTTTTAAATAAGTTTCGGTATTTTAAACTGAGCGTGATAAAATGGTCCGTTTAAAATGGTCGATAGCCAATGGTCAATAGTCGTTAGTAGTAGTAATGGAAGTCCATTATGCACTTTCTATAATCTTTTTGCCATTAGCTATTGACCATTAGCTATTAGCCTCTTTTACTTTTAATCCAAAATTAGTGTAATTCCCGTTCCTGATTGGGACCCTTATCTTTTTCCACTAAATAAATATCGCCATTAGAACTCATGCTAGCATAAAAAACATCTTTTACCGAATTAATATTTCTTTTATTGAGCTCCCTTTCTAACCAGTCCAAATTCAGTCTGGCATCCTTAAGCCCCTCGTGGTTGATTTCTCCGTCATCAATTAAAGTTAGCGGAAGTCCTTCATAATTGGTCCTAATCCGCAAATCTTCAGCGGACAAGGGTCTTTTTTGGGATTTTAAAGACACTGTCAACTGCCCAGAAGTCTCTAAAACTGCAAATTCTACATCTGCAATGTTGAAAACATTTCTTTCCCTCAACTGGGTTAATAAATCATCTATGTTATATCTGGCTTTACGCATCTCAATTTGTTGAATTTTACCATTAGCTATTAAAACATTTGGTTTTCCATATATGATACGGCGAAAAGCATTATTTTTAAGGCAGAGAAGGGATAGGCTTATTTGGGCCAAGGCCAGAATTGCAATAGGCACTATTCCTTGTATTAACGGTATTCTTAAATCTCCCAAAGGTATTGCAGCTAATTCAGCAATTACTATTGCAACTACAAAGTCAATAGCAGAAAGTTGCCCAATTTCCCTTTTGCCCATAATCCTCATAAATATAATTAGTAAAAAATAAATTATTATTGTTCGAATGATAAGCTGCAGCATATATTCACTCCCGCTAGGAATTTAAAATTATTGGATTACTGTTCAGTAATTTTTGCTATAATTATTATGTCTAATTTTGTTGTTAAAAATGGGGTGATTCTTATATTTACACCGAAATTCGCTTATATTCTTTTAGCTACCGGAGCAGTTGTAAAAACCTATGGCCTTTATTCTCTAGCAGGAAGGAAAGAAAAAGACTTCGCAGCAAGAAAGAAGCAATATACCTTATTTAACTGGTCAGGAAATATTCTCCTCTTTTTGGGAGTAATCATTCTGGCAATAAAATGGTATGGATAGAACGCTTAGGATTAGCGACCAATGCCCTGTAATCAGTTCCCGGAAATAAAAAGCCCTGTACTTCATGTGAAGTACAGGGTCTAAATTTTTTCACTAGCCACTTGTAATTAAAAATACGCTTTAGCCGCTTCTTCCCTCTTAAGAACCCGAACACCGCCCGAAGCTAACGCTTCCATCTCACCTTCGCCAGGATAAACCAGAACCGGTCCTAAAAACTCAACCCTTTCAGTCACCCATTGGACGAATACCGGAGAATAAGCAATTCCCCCTGTCAGCACTATGGCATCTATCTGCCCTTTCAGCACTGCTGCACAACTGCCTATCTCTTTAGCAATTTGATAAGCCATTGCTTCATAGACCAGCCTGGCTTTTTCGTTTCCTTGTGCAATCATTTCTTCAACCTCTCGGGCATCATTAGTTCCTAAATAGGCAACAAGCCCCCCCTTGCCAACAACCTCCTTGTAAATCTCACTCTCAGTTTTTTCACCACTAAAACACAGCTTAATAAGCCCGCCAACAGGAACCCCACCAGACCTCTCGGGTGCAAAAGGTCCATCACCGTCCAAAGCGTTATTAACATCAATAACCCTTCCTTTTTTGTGGGCTCCTACCGATACACCACCACCCATATGGGCAACAATAAAATTACATTCAGCATAACCTTTTCCTAATTCTTTTGCCGCCCTTCTGGCTACAGCCTTTTGATTAAGAGCATGGAATATACTTATTCTTTCCAGCTCAGGATTTCCTGAAATACGGGCTAAAGGTTCTAATTCATCAACTACCACCGGGTCTACAATAAAGGCGGGAATATCAATGCTGTCAGCAATTTCTGCCGCAATTAAAGCACCTAAATTAGATGCATGTTCCTTAGCTGCATTTATCAAATCTTTTTTCATCCGGGAGTTCACTAAATATGTACCCCCTGCAATAGGCTTTAAAAGACCACCTCTGCCCACTACACAGTCCAAACTCTCAATACCAATACCTTTTTGTTTCAAAGCATCAATAATCAAAGCTTTCCTAAAATCAAACTGGTCAGCTACTTTATTATAATTTGCTAATTCCTCATTACTATGGCGCAGGGTTAATTCCAGAATGGCTTTTTCATTTTCATATACAGCAATTTTGGTGGATGTAGAACCGGGATTTATAACAAGAATACGGTACATACTCATCTTTATTCCTCCTTACTAGCATGTTTTACAGGTTAATAAACTTAAGGCAATGGAATTAATTTTCGAAATATAACTATCTGCCCGTGAAGTTAAAACGATAGGTGCAGAAGCTCCAATAATAACACCAGCTACCTGGGCACCGCCAAGATAAACAAGTGCCTTATATGTCATATTACCAGCTTCGATGTCAGGGCAAAGCAAAATATCAGCCTGACCGGCAACAGGGCTTTTGATTCCTTTATGTTGGGCAGCTTCAATGGAAACAGCATTATCTAGTGCTAAGGGACCATCAATTATAGCTCCTTTAATCTGCCCCCTCTCCCCCATAAGGGTTAAAGCTGCAGCTTCCATTGTTGCAGGCATATCAGGGTTCACTGTTTCGACGGCACAAATGGGAGCAATTTTAGCAGTATCAATACCCAAAGCCTTGGTAACAATTACTGCGTTATTAATAATTTTTACCTTTTCAGTTATCCCAGGTGCTATATTCATTGCAGCATCTGTTAAAACTAAAAGCCTGTCATATCCTGGCACTTCAAAAACAGCTACATGGCTTAAAATTTTATCAGTACGCAGCCCCACTTCCTTATCCAATACAGCCTTTAAAAAAGGAGATGTTCCGACTAAACCTTTCATAACTATACTTGCTTGTCCGGAACTTACTAAAGCCACAGCTTTTTTGGCTGCAAGTTCAACCTTTGTTTCATGTTCAATGTTTATACCGCTTAAATCAAATTCAACACTGTGGGCTGCTTCCTTAATGGCTTCTCTATCCCCCACTAGTATGGGCTCCGCCAGCCCCATTTCTTTTGCCCCTTTGAGGGCTTTCAATACCTCATCATCTTGGGCGGCAGCAACGGCAATGTATCTCTTTTCCGTTAAGCCGATAAGTTTCTCCTGTACTTCCTTAAATGTTTTTATCATTTCTTAAAACCCCCTAAATAGACTTGCCTGTCTATAATTATTACTAAAGTTTATACATACTTACAATAAAAAAAGTTTTATTCGCAAGTTAATTCCCGCCGGATAGATAACTTCAATCTTTCATATTTCTTTTTAACTTAATTATTTCCTGCAAATTGCAAAATATATTTAAAAGACTTATAAAAACATGTATGATTATAATAGGTCGCCTCACTAAAGGCGACCTACCCACAAAATTTTTTATGATATTTTTCTTCTGCTTTTGCCTAGTGTTTTCTTCCAAGTCTTTCTTTTCCTATTCTAAGTACTAGATTCGCTATCATATTTTTTTCCTCAGCAGTTGCAACTTCCCACATTTCACTCATTAATGCCTCTTCGGGGGAATCGGGTTTAACAAATTTACCCATTAAATTTCCTAGGCTAACCATCCCTTTGACCATTAATTCATCATTAACACCATGTTTTTGCCCATCTTCAATAACATCGGCTAATTCCTGTGGAAAATCTACGGGTTTATCCTTATCTTTCATGACACAGTCACCTCCTGTACTCATATTTTCCCCGTTCACTAAAAACATATTCTTTTTTTTTATTTTTTGTTATTCATTTATTTAAGTTAACTTTTTAATAATAGTTAAATATAATTTATAAGATATGCTATAATATTAAGACTATCATGTTATTTATTTTATGACGAATTTAAGGGGAAAAAAGATGACTTACAGAAGGCTTACTAAATATTATTTGCTAAGATTTTTAAGAATAGCGACCAGTCCCTTCTGTGCAGCAGGAGGTTTTGCCTGTGGAACTGTTATTCATTTTTTTCCTACCTCAGGCTTTGGCTTGCCATTAGCCTTGTTTTTAGCAAAAATTACACGGACCAGCTATATAGCCAGTTCCTTAGCCTGGGCATTAACCATGCCTTTAGTCCCCTTAATGTTCTATTTGAATTTTATAACAGGTGATTTCATCTTAAGGGAAACAACACCTGATATTTTTATCGCAATTAAAGACCTAGCCACCTTAAAGTTCTCCAGGTTTCTAATTATCGGCAAAACATTCATTGTTGGCAGCTTGGTTAACAGCGCCTTGGGGCTTATTTCCCTCTGGTTTTTGGGATTTATTTTTTTGAAAAGATACCGCCAACCCGCTTTAAGGCTCGTTAGAAGGCATTTATAAAAAACCGCCTGCGGCGTTTAGTGGCTAGTGGCTAGTTGTTAGTGGCTGGTACTAAGCTGGCATCTCTGTTGGGTTATATTTTCTGATGCATCACATGAATGTTATATTAAGATGACGCATCTCCATGATGTCTAGCTTTTGAGATGCATCATTCAGTTTAACCTGTGAGCAGATACATCATGCAGTAAAGCTCTTGAACAGATGCTTTTCAAAATGTTCCAATTTTAGATGTCAAATATTTAAAGACAGCCTTTGAGGCTGTCTTTATAAATCCGGTCTTAATTCTTTTGCTTTGCCTAAGTACACATGTTTAATTACTGCGTCTTCACTGACATCCACATGGAGGAGAACTCTGATACAAAGGGGCAAGGAGCCTTGCACTTCCATTTCCTGCATGCACATCAGAGGGATGTTATTCCAGCCCATATCCCTGGCAGCTTTAGCCGGATAGGCAGATTTCAAATCAGAAGTAGCCGTAAAAAATGTACTGATGATGTCTCGCCCTGGTTCAAGGTTGTTTGCTTCTACTAATTCTTGTAATAAGCGGGTAGCAGCAGCATAAATAATTTGTGGTTCATCCTTTTCCACATCAATTGCTCCCCGAATTGCCCTTAGCATTTTAACCTCCTATATAGTCACTTAATCCCCAATAGGGTGAGTACCTTTTGAGGTTCTATCCCCTTAATTATTTCTACATTGCCCATATCCCTGGGCAAGATAAACACTAATTTTTTCTCTTTAACTTTTTTATCTAAAGCCATGCTTTCAAGAAACAATTGTGGTTCTATCCTGGGCAAATCCACAGGCAGCCCTAATATGCCTAATAAATCCCGCAGCCGTTTTTCAATTGTCTCATTACACAATCCTAAATTAGCCCCCAATTTAGCCGCCGCCACCATTCCTATAGCCACAGCCTCACCATGGCGATAAACCTTATATTTGGTCACCAATTCCAATACATGACCGATGGTATGCCCGAAATTTAAAATAGCCCTAATTCCTTCCTCTTTTTCGTCTTTAACTACAATTTCAGCCTTTATTTGACAAGAGCGGTTGACTATTTTCTCCATAATTGTGGTCTCCCTTTTTTGGAGAAGTTCAGCATTAGCTTCAAGGAAATTAAAAAAATGTTGGTCCCAAATTACCCCATATTTGATTACTTCCGCCAAACCGGCCCGCCACTCCCGCTCAGGCAATGACTTTAAAGTGGTTAAATCTGCCCATACAAGTTTGGGCTGATAGAAGGACCCAATCATATTTTTTCCTAAGGGATGGTTAACTGCAACTTTACCACCTACACTGCTATCTACCTGGGCCAATAAAGTGGTAGGAATCTGTACCAGGCAGATGCCCCTTTGGTATATTGAAGCTGCAAATCCTGCTAAATCACCAACAACCCCTCCGCCTAAGGCTGCCACAATTGCATCCCTATTAAAACCTGCTGTTAACATCGAGGTAAGCAGTTTTTCCCCATTATCCCAAGTTTTTTGTTCTTCACCAGGTGGTATAGTATATACTAATACATCAAAACCTGCCTTGACCAAAGATTCTTTGACCTGTTGACCATACAACTTATATACCACTTCATCACTAACTAGGACAGCCTGGCGTCCCGCAGATAATGCAGACACTTGTTCACCTAATTTGGTCAGAGAATCTATCCCTATAGTTATTTCATAGCTGCTATGGGACAAGGCTACTTTAACAGTATGCAGTTCCTGCATTATCAATACCCCTTTTATTAAAGTAATCAAGGATCTTTCCTCTAATAGCTTCTATTTCCTGATGGGAAGTGTCAATATAAATATCTGCACATTTATAATAGGGTTCTCTCATGGTCAGCAATTTGTTTATCATTTTTAAAGGGTTTTCTACTGCCAATAATGGCCGAGATTGGTCTTTTTTTACCCTTTCCAGTATTACTGATGCTTCTGCCTTTAAGCAAACTATCAGGGAAGATGTCCTCAGCAGGTTGATATTTTCTTGGTTAAGGACTACTCCTCCTCCCGTAGCAATAACATGATTCTGCAGTCTGGAAACATTTTGCACCACAAGGCGTTCCTCTAAACGGAATCTTTCTTCACCATATTCATGAAAAATCCGGGGGATAGCCATCCCCATCCTCTTTTCAATTTCCTTATCAGTATCAATAAAATTCCAGCCTAAGTACTCTGCCACTGAAAGACCTACAGTGGTTTTCCCGGTCCCCATAAAACCTATTAAAGCTATATTACCCATACTACACCTGCCTTAGGTAGGATTTATACCTAGAAAAACTTTCTTTTATCTCTTCTAAATAATCCCCTGGAAATTTTTCCATAAAAGCCTTGGCAATTTCCCAGCTTACAACACCTGCTGCTACTATGGCTGCCGCCGGTACTGCACAATTATCTGAACGTTCTACTGATGCCAACTCTTGTTCCTTAGTAAACATGTCTATACTTTTTAGTGGTTTATAAAGGGTTGGAATAGGCTTCATTGCTGCCCGGACTATTATTTCTTCTCCATTGGTTATTCCTCCTTCGATACCACCACTGTTATTAGTTCTATGATAGAAACCTTTTATCTCATCATAATATATTTCATCATGCACCTGTGATCCCGGCAGCTGAGCAGTATCAAATCCCCGTCCTATTTCAACACCTTTTATGGCTGGGATGCTCATTAAAGCTTGAGCTAATCTTCCGTCTAACCGCCTATCCCAATGGACATGACTGCCCAAGCCCAAAGGTACGTTAATAGCGACCACCTCCACTATACCACCTAGTGAATCACCACTTTCCCTAGCTTTTTCAATTAAAGCAACCATTTTCTGTGTTGCTTTCGGATCTGTACAATAAAGAGAGGTTTTATATAGATCAGCATTTAATTTTTCATAGTCCGCCCGGCACTTTAATGAACCGATTTGAACTACATGACCCCAAAGCCTAATGTCAAATTCTTTTAATAAACAACCTGCTATTGCCCCAATGGCTACCCTGGCAGCTGTTTCCCTGGCACTGGCCCGTTCAAGACTGTTGCGGATATCAGAAAAACCATATTTAATAGTTCCTGCCAGGTCTGCATGACCAGGTCTTGGTCTTGTTACCCGCTTTGTTATAAGATCTGCCCCTGGTTCAGGCTGCATTATCTCCTGCCAGTTTTCCCAATCTTTATTTTTAATAATGAAAGAAACAGGGCTGCCTAAAGTTAAACCATTCCTTATACCTGATAGGAATTCCACATTATCCTGTTCAATGGCCATTCGCCCGCCACGACCATAGCCTCCCTGGCGACGTTTTAAATTCTCATTTATAAATTCTTCCGATATGGGGATTCCTGCTGGTAAACCTTCGATAATGGCAGTAAGCCCTTTGCCGTGGGATTCACCGGCAGTTAAGAAACGAAGCATTGCTTTTACCGCCTTTCCTTTAACACCTATTATTACTTTCTTCCAAAGCTAATTGTTTTTGGAGTATTTTCCGTATTTCCTCTGCCGGGGGTATCACCCCGGTCCATTTTTCAAAGGCTAGCAGCCCTTGGTTTATCAACATCCCCAAACCGTTTTGAGTTTGGCAGCCTTGTTGTGCTGCTTCCTTTAAGAACCTGGTTTCCAGGGGGCTATAAATTATATCTACTACAAGCTGATCCTTAGTCAGCCACTGGGTATTTAGAGGAGGCAGCCCCATAACATTTGGCTTCATACCTAAAGGAGTAGTATTTACAATCAATTCTCCTTCTTGTATCAAGGTTTTTAATCCTTTGTCCTCCCAGCCAGCTATTTTAGCTCCCACTCCAATCTCCTTTTCAATGACTCTCCCTATTTCCTTTCCTTTAGCTAAGCTCCGGTTTACTATTGTTATTTTCTCCGCACCATCCAGAGCTAAGGTGATACAAACTGCCCTGGCAGAACCTCCAGCTCCTAAAACTACCACCCGTTTACCTTGGGGAGTAAATTCTTTTTCCTGTTTTAGAGCCCTCAAAAAGCCCTTTCCGTCTGTATTTTCTCCCCAAAAGCCATTGTCTTTGCGAACCAAGGTATTTACAGCGCCAATTAATCGGGCCTCTGGGCTTATCCCAACCAAATATTTTATTATTTTTTCTTTGAAGGGAATAGTAATGTTTGCACCTATAAAACCTAAATTCCACAAACCTTCTACCCCTTTATCAAGCTTTTCAGCATCTATTTCAAAGGGGATATAGGCATAATTCATTTTCAGCAATTGAAAAAAAGTATTGTGCATTACAGGCGATAGGGAATGCCCAACGGGATTCCCTAATATTGCAGCAAATTTTGTTTTGCCGTTAATATCCATTTTATGATTACCTCACTATCCAGACCGTTAACCTTATCTATAGCTCAGAATTGGGAAATAGAATCTAACAATTCCTTAAAACCAGGAAAGGATACATCAATACTGTCTGCACCTTCTATTATACTCTGACCCTCTGCACATAATCCTGCAACGGCCAAGGACATAGCAATTCTATGGTCATTGTAACTGGAACACACTGAACCAACTAATCTTGAACCTCCATATATCCTTAGTCCATCTGGTAATTCTTCTATCCTTGCTCCCATTTTATTCAGTTCCTTAGCTATAGCAGCCAGACGATTACTCTCTTTCACCTTTAATTCCTCAGCATCCCTTATTTCAGTTACTCCAGATGCCTTTACTGCCGCTACTGCTAAAACTGGAATTTCGTCGATCAAACGGGGAATTATTTCCCCTCCAATTTTTATTCCTTTTAAACTGCTGTGCTGTATTTTTATATCCCCCATAATTTCCCCGTTTTTTTCAATAGGATTTACTATTTGTAAATCAGCACCCATGGCTTGCAGTACATCAATAATCCCCGTACGGGTCGGATTTAATCCTACATTTTTGATTAGTAAACTACTATGGGGAACAATGGCTCCAGCTGTTAAAAAAAATGCCGCTGAGGAGATATCACCGGGAACTGTAATTTTTTGTCCTATAAGACGGGGACCCCCTTGTATAGAAACGGTGTTATCTTCTTCCAAAACATCAGCCCCAAAGCTTTTTAACATTAATTCCGTATGGTTGCGGGACCGGGCAGGTTCAGTAATCTCTGTAGTCCCGCGGGCATATAGCCCGGCTAGCATAATGGCTGATTTTATTTGGGCACTGGCTACAGGTGTATTATACTTTATTTGTCTTAAATTTCCTCCTCTTATTGCCAGAGGAGCTAAATTTCCCTGTTGCCTGCCTAAAATCAGGGCCCCCATCTCCCGCAGAGGATTTGCTACTCTGCCCATAGGACGCTTGCGAATAGATTGATCCCCGGTTAAGAAGGTTGTAAAATCCTGTCCGGCTAAAATCCCTGAAATCAGCCTTATAGTAGTACCTGAATTTCCTACATCAAGTATATCTTCGGCTTCCTGTAAACCATCCAAACCTTTTCCTTCTATAATAACCTTTTCCTCATCCACATGAATATTTATCCCTAACTGCCTAAAACACCTCACTGTACTTAGGCAGTCTTCACCCATTAAAAAACCGGTTACCTCAGTGGCACCCTCGGCAATGGCGCCCAGCATTATTGCCCTGTGGGAAATTGATTTATCACCAGGGACCGTTATCTCTCCTTGCAAGGAGCTGCCATTTTGTATCATCAACTCCATAGTCTTTTACCCCCTAATTTCTGACTTTTACTAAATACCCCTTTTCTTTCAGCAGCAGGAAAGCCCTATCCCGGATTTCTTTATGACCAAATCCGAAGCGAATAGTACCACCGTCCCCTTCTCGTACCCGGAGGATTTCTATATCCGCTATATTTAAATCGGCATCTCCTAGTAATGATGCAACTTCCCCAATTATACCCGGCCGATCAGCCACGGTAACTACCAATTCATAAACTCCTGGCAGAATGCCCTTTGCTTTGGCAGGAACCTTTTGTCTTTCGCTTGTGGATTTTTGCAGAAAATTTAGTATTTCATTCTTATCCTGGTCAATAATTGCCTGTTTTATTTTATCAAGGGCCCTTTGAAAATATCCAATGCTGTGCAAGACACCTTCTTTATTTTGCATAAAAATATCCTGCCACATCTCAGGCTGGCTATCTGCAATACGTGTTAAATCCCTAAACCCACCTGCTGAGAGTTGAAAGACCCCCTTATTATCCTCTTCCAAATAACTTACCCCGTTTACTAAAGCAGAAGCTATTACATGGGGCATATGACTTATCGCTGCCACTTTCAGGTCATGTTCTTGAGGTGATAACTCTAAAACTTTTGCACCTATTGCTGTAATAATTCCTTTTAGTGTATTTAAAGCCTTCTGGTTGGTTTGCGGGGTAGGGGTAAGAATATAGGCTGCATTTTCAAACAGGTAAGAATCCGCCCCTTCTATTCCTTTGGCTTCAGAACCCGCCATAGGATGCCCAGGTACATAATAAACCTTTTCAGGTAAAATTTCATACAAGTTATTGGCAATTAACTCTTTAGTGCTCCCCACGTCAGTAACCAAGGAGCCGGGCTTTAAATGTGCACTTATATTTTGTGCAATTCTTTTTATGGAGGAAGTTAAAGTACAGATAATAACCATATCCGCATCCCCAACTCCCTCCACTACATCTAAGGTGCCCCAATCAATACATTTTGTTTCAATACCTATCTGTATTGTAGGGTAATTGATATCTACGCCGCAAATATTTATTTCAGGATGGGTCCTTTTCAGGGCCATCCCCCATGAACCGCCAATTAATCCTAATCCAATAATGGTCACTTTAGTTATTTTTTCTGATACCCCAATGTTTTTTCCTCCTTAATCCTGCCCTGGCAGCCTATTATCTTATCCTTCCGTGCCAGTTTTACATAAGTTTCTGGATTTTGCCAGGCTCCTCCCCATTACAGCAGCTACCTGTCCCAGTTCATCCATTAGTTGATAGTACTTTTCAGGTTTTAGTGACTGGGGCCCATCAGATAGTGCCTCACTGGGATTAGGATGTACTTCGATTATTAAACCATCGGCTCCAGCGGCCACAGCAGCCTTAGCCATAGGATTAACCAACCTCCACTTGCCTGTTCCATGGCTGGGATCAACTATGACAGGCAGATGGGTTAACTGTTTAAGAATTGGAACTACAGACAAATCCAAAGTATTTCTGGTGTATGTCTCAAATGTCCTAATGCCCCGCTCGCAAAGCATAACTTGTTTATTTCCACCTGCCAGGATATACTCGGCAGCCATAATCCACTCCTCGATAGTAGCTGAAATTCCTCGTTTCAGTAAAACAGGTTTGTTGCTTTTACCCACTTCTTTTAAGAGGGCAAAGTTCTGCATATTTCTTGCACCAACCTGGAGAATATCGGCATATTCGCCCACAACCTCTACACTCCTTGTGTCCATTACCTCAGTGACAATTAACAAACCATGTTTTTCCCCTGCTTCCTTTAGATACTGCAGACCTTTCTCCTCTAAGCCCTGGAAGGCGTATGGCGATGTCCGCGGTTTATACGCTCCGCCCCTCATTATTTTGGCCCCGCCCAGTTTAGCAATTTCCGCTACTTCAGAAATTTGCTCCCTGCTTTCTACCGCACAAGGTCCGGCCATAATCTGCAATTCCTGACTTCCAATAACAACATCACCAATGGTAATAATGGTATTGTCCTTCTGGAGTTCCCTGCTGGCCAACTTATAAGGAGTTAAAATCGGAATAACCTTTTCAACTCCTTCCAGGACTTCTATTGCCAGGTCATCCTTTGGAGTTTTGCTGCCTAAAACCCCAATAACAGTCCTTTCTACACCCCGAGATACATGAAGGGTGTAACCTCTCTTCTGTAATGTTTCCAACACGTTCTCAATTTTCCCTTCTTCGGTGCCTCTTTCCATTACAACAATCATTTTTCATACCTCCCTAAATTTTTCAGGTAGGAAAAAAGGGTACAAAAAAACACCCCTAATAGGAGTGTGCTATTCGCCATCACCCTACCATACTACCATCCTACCCATCATTTAATTAAATTTTATTGCCTGATTAACATACCCCATACTACAAATTCCTACTGGATGTTTAATATAATATACTATTTTTGAAGAACAATTTCAATATTAAAAAAAATTTTATCATTAATAACTTTCTATTTCGTCAATTATTTATGAAATTAATATCGTAAAGGTGAGAAAATTTTGTTAAAATTCTCTCATGTATAAAGAATTATTAAAGAAATTGGAGTGTTTAACATGAAACCCATTAATCCTTATTTTACTTTACTAATAGGAGTACTAGGAGTATCTAGTTCATCTATTCTAGTAAAATTCACAGCAGCACCGCCTGTAATAATTGCTGCCTACCGCATGCTCTTCACCTTTATTATGCTCCTGCCTTTTACCATAAAAAACAACCGCTCTGATTTTAAAACTTTTACAAGAAAGCAATACCTCTGGGCTTTTGTGTCTGGGCTTTTTTTGTCCCTGCATTTTGTCAGCTGGTTTGCTTCATTAAGATATACTTCAGTAGCCAGTTCAACGGTTTTAGTAGATACCCACCCTATCTTTGTTATTATTATAAGCTTTATTCTTTGGAGGGAAATTCTCCCCATGAAGGCTTATATAGGTGTGCTAGTTGCCTTAGTAGGTACAATCATTTTAAGCTGGGGTGATTTGCATTTAGGAATGGAATACTTAAAAGGTGATATCCTGGCTTTAATCGGAGCCTTTACCGTTGCGGGATACTATCTTTGCGGCAGATATCTAAGAAGGAATATGGATATTTTGCCTTATACAACCTTGGTCTATGGGTTTAGTGCCGTTATATTATTAGCCACGGTGGTTGTTGGTGATTTTCCCATGCTAGGTTATAGCACTAAAGATTATATTGTTTTTTTATGTTTAGCCTTTTTCTGCACAATTCTAGGTCATTCGGTATTAAACTGGGCTTTAAAGTACCTGCCTACTGCCAGTGTTTCTGTCAGCGTTCTGGGTGAACCGGTTATCGCCTCTTTATTAGCCTTTTTCATTTTCCACGAAACTTTAACCCTACAGCAAATGTCCGGCAGCGCCCTCATCTTAGGCGGTATCTATTATTTTGTTAAGTATCAGGCGAAACAGAGCTAGCATACTATATTTGCTATTCTGCAAGTCAGTTTGACAGCTATCTTGTTAACATGCATGTCAGTGTGATGGCTATAAAGCAAATCTGCATGACAGTGCGATAGTGCTATAGACTATTAGCCATTAGCCTCACTATTAACAAGTAACTCCCTCTAAATTCTCAAGATACTTCCCTTTATTAAAATACGTCCCCCGGGCGACAGCTGCTTGCTCTCCTTGTTTGTTATTTAAAACTGCCTCTGTCACAATTATTCTTTTGCCAAAACTGACTACTCTCCCAACAGCTGTTAAATTATCACTTTTGGCGATTGGCTTTAGGAAATTGATATTCATATCAATAGTTACACTATAATGATTAAGTGTTCTGATAGCCATTCCCATAGCAGTATCGGCCAGTGAAAAGGCAACTCCGCCATGGGCAATACCTTGAGGGTTTAAGTGTTCATTTTGAATAGGTATCTCCATAATTGCCTGTCCAGGACTCAATTCTACTATGTACATATCTAAATGCTCATGAAAGGGACATTCATCATTAAGATTAATGAGCATTCCAAATAACCTGCAATCTAGTCCATTATTTTTAGGTTCTCTAAAAAACAATTTTTTCACTTCCTTTTTTTGCTTTTTTAAAAAAATCAACCACTCTCGGATCACCAAACTGCAGAAAAGTTATTGGCTCAATTTACTATGAATTTTCTTTTTGGACCTGACCGACACTAAGTATAAAAAGGGGTGATTTTTAGTGCGTCGTGTAGACCCGGGTACTTTCAGTTTTCTACAGGTTGGCTGGTGGATCTGGCATACAATCGCCATAGCAGGCATATTTTTCCTTGGCAATAGGTTAGCGAGGGAATAGTATTTACTTAAAACGGCACCCAAGGGTAGCCGTTTTTATGTCCATGTTCTCCAGGAACTACAACTTTTTACCAATCAATCAAAAACGACTTAATAATAGCCAAATATTCCCTGCTGTAATAATAGGGCTTTAAATAATCCACACTGTCGGAACTGATTCCGTAAGGTATTAGTCCTACCCTGGAAGCCAGCATTTTTGCCCTAAGCATATGGAAATCACTGGTTATAATAATAACCTCTTTATTTTTTGTACCCTCTTCACGTTCTATAATGTTACTGGAAAACAGCATGTTTTCATAGGTGCTGGTAGATTTGTCCTCCAGCAGTATTCTTCCTTCATCAATACCATTTTTCATGAGGAACCTTTTCATGGCTTCTGCCTCGGTAATGTTTTCGCCAGGTCCCTGTCCCCCTGATACCACAACCTTTGTCTCAGGAAAAGCTTTTAAATATTCCAGGCTCTCGTTAAGACGGTGAAAAAGGGTTAAAGATAAATCTTCCCCCCACAGTCCGGCACCTAAGATAATTGCATAGTCTGTCTGAATTTTTTCCTGAGATTTTGCGTGGTACAAAATCATTCCTTCTATCACCAGGAAAGAAAGCAAACCTAAAATCAACATGTTTAAAATTATTTTCTTTATTTTAAATGCTAAGAATACTCTATTTAGCATACAGTAAGATACTGCCCCTGGGTAATCTCCAACAGCTGTTCCGCTGTAACGGGAACAGCTGATCCAGCATTACCAGCCGCGGCATATACCACTGAAAATCTGGAAATAGATTTATCTATAACTATTGGTATTTCATTCTTAAGGGCAAAGGGGCATACTCCTCCTGGCGGAAACCCTGTCACTTCTTCTACTTCATCAGCTTTAGCAAATCTAAATTTATCACTGAAGTATTCCTTCAACTTTTTGGTATCCACTTTTTCATCGCCGCAAGTGACAACAAGAACATTAATCCTTTTTCCCACAAACAATAAAGTCTTGGCAATCTGTGCCGGCTCTACCCCTAAGGCCTGAGCAGCTAATTCACAGGTTTGAGTCGCCCCCTCGGGAAACTCTATTACTTCTAACTTAGTCTTTTGTTTTTTTAGATATTCTTTAACCCGCTCAATAGGACTCATTATTATGAAACCTCCATATTAAGTGACTAGTGACTGGTGACTGATGACTAGAAAACCAGTGGCTAGTTGTTAGGCAAAATATTTACTTGTGACTATCCAGATAATGGCCAGCCACAGATGGACACGGATAAACACGGATAAACAGCGTGACACCATGAAATTATAGCTTACTCGACGTGCCACGATGAATGGCAATTATTAGGATGTGCTACCGTGACACTGAAACTAAGATTTTAAAAATGTTTTAACGGTGACACGTAAGGTTTTTATTTCTGGCATGTGGGGCAGTAAAAACTCTTCTTGCCGGAAATCGACGTTAGAATTATGGTGTCTTGGCAATTTAAGCACCGTTGCCCAGCTCGGTCATAAACCCTCAATAAGTTATTATAGCCACCTGTTAATTTATCATTTCTATAAAAAGGCTTATCCATATACCCGCCGTTGGTGATTGCCTCATTTAGTATATCAGGGATAGCTTTATACAATCTATTAACTTCATCCATGTTAAGCTCATTGGCTTTCCTCCCTGGCATTATCCCCGCTGCAAAAAGTATCTCATCAGAATAACAGTTGCCTATGCCTGCAATAAATTCCTGGTCTGTCAAAAGGGGTTTTATTGCACCTTTTCTCTGGGCAAGCTTCTCTCTAAACCAGTCCAAAGTAAAGTACTGACTTAAAGGTTCCGGACCAAGCTTGGCAAATAATCCATCCATCTCTCCTTCGGTAAGTACATGAAGCCATCCTAAACGAAGGTTAATAAAATAAAGGCTGTTGCCATCCAAGAATTTAAAAATTACTGAGCCGCGGGTACCAATCTTTTCACCTGACTGGGCAAAATAAATCCTGCCGCCCAACATAAGATGTCCCACCAAATAATAACCATTTCCTAAAGTAAGAATGATATGTTTAGCCCTTCTGCTGACAAATACAATCAACTGTTCATTTACCAAATCAACAAAGATTTCCGGGTTCACATTAATACTTTTTTCCCGATTAATAGTTATTTCCTTAATTTTTTTATGTACCACAGTTTCACTTAACTGTTTCTTATATACTTCCATTTCCGGTATTTCCGGCATTGTAAATCCTCCAAACTATACTGTTTATACATTATTACAAATCCCTTGTTTAGAAATATCCAAATTCGTCTTTTTCTTTATCTCTGACTATAATATACTCTGTAGAGTTTACGGCATCTTCCACTAACTCCTGAACCGAAAGTTTAGCCTCTTCTTTTTCACATGCTTCCACCTTGGGTTTAGTCTTTGGTTCTTGAGGTAAAAAAACCGTACAGCAGTCTTCATAGGGGCGGATAGAAATATCATAAGTATCAATTTTCCTGGAAAGCTCCATTATCTGTTCCTTATCCATGGTCACTAAGGGTCTAATGATGGGAAGATTTGTAACGTTATTAATTGTATGCATGCTTTCGATAGTTTGACTTGCCACCTGTCCTAAGCTTTCACCGGTTATCAATGCCATGGCATTCCTATTAGCTGCAATCCTTTCAGCAATCCGCAGCATAAATCTTCGCATGAGTGTTATCCATAAACTATCATAACAATTAGCACTTATTGCCTCTTGGATTTTCGTAAAAGGAACAATATGGACCCCAATTTTCCCAGGATACTGGGCTAATACCTTTGCTAAGTCTAAGACCTTTTCTTTGGCCCTCTCGCTGGTATAGGGATAGCTGTAAAAATGTATAGACTCAATTTCTACTCCCCTCTTCATGGTTAACCAACCGGCTACGGGACTGTCAATGCCACCCGATAATAACAGCAGACCCTTGCCTCCAGTTCCCAGAGGAAGTCCCCCTAAACCCATATACTTTTTGGTGTAGACATAAGCTGCTTCGTCTCTCAGTTCTACCGAGATATCTACCTCAGGCTTATGTAAATCAACCTTTAACCCCTCTATGTTTTTTAGGATAAAAGCTCCTATCTCTTTTTGCGCATCTGGCGATTTAACGGGGAACCTTTTATTAGGTCTGCGGGCAGTTACCCGAAAGGTTTCAGGTTTTTTCTCCAGAGAATTAAATTCTCCTAATGCAACCTCTTTTATTTCTTCCATATCAAGTGCAGTCTTTCTTACAGGACTAAAAGAAAGAACGCCAAACACCTTAGCCAAAGGCTGGTAGTATTTTTCGGGGTTTTCGCCGTTTAACCTTAAAAAAAGCCTGCCTTTTTCTATATCCAAAAAGACTTTTTCCCCATAAAACCTGCTAATCATCTGTTGGATATTTTTTACCAGCCTTTTGACAAATATTTTTTGATTTCTTCCTTTTAGAGAAAGTTCTCCATATCTAATCAAGATATGGTCATACATAAAATCACCCCACATTTTTCAACTCACTATAAACCTTGCCCAAGCTCTTTACAAAATAATCTATATGATTTTCTTCGGTATCATAGGAGAAGCTCACCCTTATTGAACCTGAGCTGATATTTCTATCTATGCCCATGGCATTAAGAACAGGACTTGTAAAGTCTTTTTTCGAGGAACAGGCAGAACCTGTTGAGACAAAAACCCCTTGCTCCTCTAAAGCATGGACCAATACCTCCCCTTTCAGCCCGGGAATGCTTACATTCAGGATATAGGGGGATCCTTTGTCTTCAGGGCTGTTAATGATTATTTCTTGTATATTTTGTCTTAATAGATTAATACATTTCTTTCTTAATTGAATTATTTTTCCACCGTTTTCGACAAATATTTCCCGGGCAATCTGACAAGATTTTGCAAAACCAACTATTCCCGGAAGGTTTTCGGTACCGGACCTTAGTCCACCCTCCTGCCCACCACCAGCTAATAAGGGTATGGGCTTCACCCCATCTCTAACATAAACTGCCCCTACCCCTTTGGGACCATTAATTTTATGACCAGAGATAGTATAAATATCAACTCCCCAGTCTTTAAGTTTTAAGGGAACCTTGGCAAAGCCTTGTACACCGTCCGCATGGAAAATAATCTTGGGATAATTTCTTAATATCCTGCCAATTTTATCTAGGGGTTGGATAGAACCAACCTCATTATTTACGTGCATTACACTGACTAAAATCGTATCATTTCTTATACTGTTAACTAATTCATTTATATTTATCAATCCCCAATTATTTACTTCCAGATAAGTAACCGAAAATCCCATATTCTCCAATTGCCTGCAAGCTGCAATCACAGCCGGATGCTCTATTTTGGTTGTAATAATATGTTGTCCTCTATTCTGGTAGGCAAAGGCAGTGCCTTTTATGGCCAGATTATCCCCCTCAGTTCCGCCAGAGGTGAAAATAATCTCATTTTCCCCCACCCCTAAAGTACTGGCGGCAATCTGCCTGGATCTACGTAACAGCCTTTCTGCTTCAAGACCGATCTTGTGAAGGGATGAAGGATTCCCAAAGTGTTTCTCTAAGACATCAGTCATAACTTTCAAAACCTGGGGATGGATGGGAGTAGTAGCACAATTGTCTAAGTAAAGCATCTAATCCCCCCTGCTTATTTTCAATAATTTAAGATTTTTTGCCTTTAATTTTTTTGGGATAAGGTTTGCGGTTCCTATCCTCTCTATAGGGTCTTTTTTTCTGATTTTTTGGAGAATATGCAGGGGCTGAAAAGAATACATTGTCATCCTGATAATTATCCATTTCCCCGCCAATTAACTTCAGAGCTGCTGCTAAAAGGCTAATTGAATCATATTCGTTCATCATTTGTTCAGCGAGATATCTATACTCCCCAAAGGTTCCATTATCGATAAGCGCTGTTACCTTTGAAGCTACTACCTTCTGTCTTTCTTTTTTTACCTCGGCTAGGGTGGGCAACTGCTGCCTTGTTATCTTTCTCTTGATGGTCCTTTCGATATTGCGAAGATGACCAAATTCTCTCGGTTCTACGAAAGTAACAGCTAATCCTGTTTGACCAGCTCGACCTGTCCGTCCTATGCGGTGCACATAACTGTCAATATCTAAAGGTATATCATAGTTATATACATGGGTTACTCCCGTAATATCAAGCCCTCTTGCTGCTACATCAGTTGCCACTAAAATTTCTATCTGTTTATTTCGGAACTTACTCATAACCGAATCCCTTTGTCTTTGGCTAAGGTCCCCGTGTATACCTTCAGCTAAGTAACCCCGTTTTTGCAAGGAATCTGTTAACTCGTCCACCCTTTTTTTAGTCCTGTTAAAAACTAAACCTAACTCAGGTGTTTGCAAATCCAACAAGCGCGATAAAGCATCTAGTTTTTGCCTTTCTAAGACCTCATAGAAATGCTGCTCTATTTGAGGAACCGTCATCTCCTGACTTTCCACCTTGACTAACCGGGGGTTATTCATAAATCTATTGGCTAGTAGCTCTATCTCACGTTTCATTGTTGCGGAAAACATCATTGTCTGCCTTTCCGTAGGACACTCGCCCAGAATCTTTTCTATATCCTCCAGAAATCCCATGTTTAACATTTCATCTGCCTCATCCAGCACAACAATCCTGAGGTTATTTAGCTTAACTGTTCTTCTATCCATATGATCCATTAAACGCCCTGGTGTGGCGATAATTATTTGGGGCTTTTTCTTTAAAGCCTTAATCTGTCGGTCAATATCCTGTCCTCCATAGATAGGAAGGGCTGTTTTACCTGTATTTTTACCAATTTTGGCTAATTCCTCTGCAACCTGAATACAAAGCTCCCGGGTAGGTGTAAGTATCAGTCCTTGTACAGAGGGTTCGTCCGTCACTACTTCTAAAACAGGTATTGCAAATGCTGCAGTTTTCCCTGTTCCTGTTTGTGCTTGTCCAATTACATCGTTGCCCTCTAAAGCTATGGGGATTGCTTTCCCCTGAATTGGGGTCGTTTGCTCAAATCCCATATCCTCTATGGCTGAGAGTATCTTTTTACTTATTGCTAATTCATTAAAAGTTAACATATTTCATTCCTCCTTTTTTTCCATAAAACTTTACATTTCTTCTGCAACTTTTCTAGCTATATTTACAGCCTCGACAACTGTTCTGGCACCTGTAACCACATCACATCACCTGAGGCAAATACACCTTCCTTTGTAGTCTGCCCCAGAGAATCAGTCTTTAAGAGACCCTTTAAGGTAATTTCTAAATCTTTTGAAGTGGAAACCAATATTTTGCCCGAGGTCCTTGACCTATGGATATAATAGTGCTGTCAGAGGCGATAAAATCCCTTTCTGAAGACTGGGTGTCTTTTGTATTTAAATCCTCTACTTTTAATACTGACCAACCAATGTATTATACCTGATTGTTACTCCTAATTCTACCAGTTTTTCCGTTAGTAAATCCAATATAAACTTAGGCAGCCTGAAATCGGGAATTCCATAGCGCAGTACTCCCCCGATTTTATCGTTTTCTTTTAAATATTTTTGAGCTTCTTTTAGCATTAGGATTCAACCCCAAAGATAATATAGCAATTATTATTTTCCCCCAGTTTTCAAAAAAAATAGGCGGGTATCCGCCTATTTCTTAACAACTTCATATACTTTATTATTAGCTAAATAAATATCCACTAAATCATTCAATTTAAAGTCAGAAGGCGTTAACTGAACTGCTCCCTGGTGCAGATAGGCAGTAGTCAGCATATCATACTGCTGCCAATTGGTCTGGGTAACCTGAAGGTATATTCTGGTTTTGTCCTTATAAATTGCACCAACTTTACCGCTAACCTTATTCATCAAGCTGTATACCTTACCACCGCTTAGGTTCTCTTCTACAGCTACCCTGTCGCCAACGGCTACAACACCTAAATGATAGTAAGTTTGGCCATTTTTAACAACCCGGCTGCTGCTGTCGAACTTATAGTTCAAGCTGCGTCCATCAAAGGTCTGTAAAGCAATAGTATTATCAACAGAACTAACTGAAGTTACCGTTCCTATTAAAAGAGGTGCAATTTCTACCTTTTGTAAAGTATATCCAAGGAATGTTGCCTTAACTATATCATTGACCTTTAAGTCGCTGACTTTGGCATTGTCATTGCCGGATATATTTAATTCAACAGCGCTGTAGAAGTATAGATACCTGCTGTTATTGCCGGAATCTATTACTTTAACTCTGCTGGAGCTGGTATATGTCTCAACAACTTTATATGTAATTGTCCGCTGTACCTTTATGTCCGAAATCTTGCCATTTTCAATTTTAACCTCTACCACGTCACCTTTTGCTATATCGTCTAAATCAGGACTACTGATGTCTTCCATATCAATATCAAAACCTGACGCTAATGAATAACTCTTGGTTTCACCTGTTTCAAGGGTTAATTCAATTACTTTGGTACTGCTGCTTACCCTGACAATGGTTCCTAATATGGTATCTTTAGCTGACAGGTAAGTAATTTTGTCCTCTGTAAGTTCGATTTCAACCTGCATATCCTTTTTAACCTCATGGAGGTATGCATCGTCATCGTTATTTACCAATATTTCAGCAGAAGAAGCAATTTCATATGCATTAAGCTGACCGGAGCTATCACGAATTGTTAAAATCCTATTTGTATAATCAGTACTTACAACTACCCCTTTTGTCATTTCATGGAGTTTACGGTTAGTAACAGTAAGGCTTGTAATTTTACCATTTTCAATTTTAACCTCTATGGTATCACCGACCAATATGTCTGCAAAAGCCCCTGACTGCCCGTTAAAGTCAATGGAAGCATTGTTATCTACAAAATGGGCCTTTAACTGGTTATCACTTGTTTGATAGGTAATAATCCTGCTATCGGAACTTATCTGCTTGATAATACCTGAGGAGGAAAGGTCAACCTCCGAGGCAACCAGGGTTATTTTGGTTATTAAACCATCACTTTCTTCTATTTGCAGTTTATCCCCTTCCTTGATATCGTTTATAGATGCAAAACGGTTATTAGAGATACTTATCTGAGTATTATCGCCATACAGATATGCTGCAAGACCACCTTCATTTTTTAAAGTTAACAGCCTTAAAGTTTTGTCTATATGGAATACAATACCCTGCCCGCTTCCACCAGTATAACCAGAGACAATTGTAACCTTTACGGGACGTCCATTACTATCTAAGCTAATACTAAGTTCCTGATCCTTGACAATATTCTCTATGGTTAGAACGGTGTTTGGCTGGCTATCTTTAACAATTTTGGTTACCCCTTGCAAGGCTATGGTCTCAATTTTATTATTCTTATTTTTAATGACTATGGTGTTTTCCCCGGGAAAAACCTGTAAAACAGTTCCGGTAACACTAATTGTTTTTGCCTGGGGGGGATTCAAATCCAAGTATTTAACTATATTACTGTCTACTATGACATAAACCCGGTCATTTACCTGTAAATCGGTGACCCATATTTCCCCGTTATTTCCATACAAATTAGAGCTGATATTGCATACCAGTGTATATTCCTCACCATTGTCCCCTAATACTGTAATATTAGAACCATTTATACCTGTAACTTTACCAATGACCACATTATTTGCTTTGAGGTCCAAATAACCTTCTGTCCGGCTTAAAAAGGCAGCAATTTGCGCCCGGGTAACAGGTTGATTAGGATTGAACTTATTACCGTCACTGCCCTTTATTAGACCGTATTTATCAGCTACTTTTACATAGTTAAGATATTCAAAGGGAATGGCGTAAGAATCAGAATAAGATAAAATTTCTTCCGATACACTATTTGTTTCGCCTTCCTTCCCAATCATCCTGACTAAAAGTTGGGCAACCCAGGCCCTGGTTGCATCCTTATTCCACTGAAAATATTCATCGTCAATCAAGCCTTCATCAACACCTACTAAGGCAGCCCCTTTTGCCCAGTCAGGGACACTAAAGGATAGGGTTCTGCTCTTATCAATTTGGTCCTCCTTACTGGAAAGACCCATAGTCCTAAGGGCCATAATAACTGCTTCCAACTGCCCTACCGCTTGGTCCGGCTTATAATAACGCAATCCGTTTACTTCGTAGCCGCTGGTAACATTACGAAGGTTCATTTTTGTAATAACCTGCTTAGCCCAATGATTGTTCTCTACATCGGGGAAGTATCCATATTTGATATTATAGCTGAAAGCCGACATTGGTAATGCAATAGTAAAGCAAAATATTAGTAGTAAGATAACTGCTGCATTTTTAATTTTCTTATTCATAACTACCTCCACCCCTTGTTATTAATCCCTTTCTTTATTTTCGACAGCCTTCTTTTTAATCCTCCTGAATTTACCAAATTTCTTATAAAATTTGTCCATTTACAAATCCATTATATGGACGTTTTTTTGAAAACAAGGTTCCCTGCCCATTGAATTATTTTAACTACAATATTTTTTTTGCCTATGTTAAAATTTAAAAGTCTAATCTATTAGAGATAAAGGTGTGAGAACATATGGATAATAAAAATCCTATAGGTATCATTGATTCTGGTGTGGGGGGCCTTACAGTTGTAAAAGAACTGCAGATACTCCTGCCTCACGAGGATATAATATACCTGGGAGACAATAAAAACGTTCCCTACGGCAGTAAAAGCAGGGATGAAATTGTTAATTTAACAAAGAATTTGCTTAATTTTCTGATTGATAAGGATGTTAAGCTGGTTGGTATAGGGTGTAATACTATTTCCACTGTCTTAAAGGATATCGTCCCTGATTATGGGATTAAAATTTTAGGTATTATTGACCCTGTAGTCGGGCATCTCGCCCAAGGGGAAGAAAAGACAATTGGCTTAATCGCCACTCCTTTTACTGTTTCAACAAAGTATTATGAGCAAATGCTAAACAGCCTTAATAAAAACATTAAAGTCAGCTCTGAGGGCTGCCCCAACCTAGCTGCATTTATTGATAAAGGTCAGTTTACCTTAGAAGAAGTGAGTAAGGAAACATATTGCCATCTAACTCAAATGGAAAAAGCGGATTTAAAAACAATAGTGCTTGGCTGCACCCACTACCCCATTATTACCGATTATTTAAACAAGTTATATCCTGGTTACACCTTTATTAATCCGGCACTATTCCAGGCAATGGCAATTAGAGATTACCTTCAACAAGAGAATCTCCTTAACACATCTAACGCCAATGGTGAAGTCGAAATTTTTACTACAGGAGAAATTAGCAGATATCGGGAGTTTTTAGATTTACTCTCCATAAAAAATATAGGAAGCATTAACCAGGCGTAGGATGACAGGGGGACGTTTAGAGACCACTGAAAAAGTCACATTTTTTAGCAGTTTTCCCCGGGCGATTAGGAGTCTTTCTGTTCGCCCTAAACAATATAGTAAAAAGGTTAAATTTAAATGAAATTTTAGAGGATAGTATTGCTGCT
>JBMOKT010000007.1:0-21380 GCA_049323895.1 Bacillota bacterium
GCCATGGAAAAGGCCCTGCAGCAAATGAATTCCCAAAGTGCCTGGATGATGCAGCAGTTCGGCGGCGGGCAGTAATAAAGATAAAAAGGTTGTGTTATTAATGAATAATCTAAAGGATTTGCAACAGTTGAAATTAGAATATTTACAGAATATCTACAATCTTACCCTGGAGCAGAAAAAAGCTTTAGCTGCCAATGACGTTGATGAGCTTCAGCGACTGCTTGATGAAAAACAGGCTTACATCAATAAAATAAACCTGTTGGATTTTGATTTAAAAAAGATGGGTAATAACAATAATATGTTCCAAGCTATTCTTCAATCCATTATTGATATTGATAAGGAAAATAAAAATGCAGCTGCAGAATTCCTTTTTATACTAAAAGATAAGGTAGGCAAGGTCCGTCAAGGAAGAAAGGTTCACCAGGCATACAATCCCTATCAATCCCAGGCAGCTTTTATTAATAAAGCAAGATAGCGTGCTTTATTAATAGTGAAACAGTGGAAAAGTGGAAAGGTAAGACAGTTTGAGAATGTTTCAACTATTGACCATTAGCGATTGACTATAAGCCTTTTTTACCAGTCACCAGTCACTAGTCACCAGTATCTAATTTAAAGGAGTGATTTATTTTGGCCCTAGCCCATAACCCTTATGCCCAGTACAAACAGCAGTCAGTTAATACAGCAACCCCGGAAAAACTTCTTCTTATGCTTTTGGACGGGGCGGTAAAATTTTCTGGACAAGCCCGGAGAGCTTTGGAGGAAAAGGATGTTGAAAAGGCGAATTATTACCTCATCAGGTGTCAGGATATTGTTCTTGAATTAATGGGCAGTTTAAATATGGAGTTTGAGATATCCCATTCTATATTTTCTATGTATGAGTATATTAATTACAACCTTCAACAGGCTAATATTCATAAGGATTTGAAATACCTTGATGAAGCCGAAAGATATTTGCTTGATTTTAGAGAAATTTGGGTTCAAGCAGCCAAACTGGCAAAAAATCCAGCCATGAATAATTCTGGTGGTGATGTAGAGGGTGAACAAGAATAAAATATTAACCCCCGTTTTGCACTCAATGGCAGAGGGATACCAAAAGCAGCTCAATAAATACCGAGCCATGCTTAAGCTTGCGCATAAACAGCAAGAATGTGCAGAAGAAAATGATATGGTTAAACTTGAGGAAGTTATTTTCGCAAGGCAGAAGCTAATCAAGGAACTAGATGAGATGAACAGAAGCCTCAGGCCTTTGCGGGACGGTATTGTTGACAGCCTTGGCCTTCAGGAATTTTCTAGTTCCGCAATTTTGAAGGCGCTGCCTACAAAGGCGGCGGAGGAACTTGCCCAAGTCCTGGGGGAACTGGGTGAAATCCTATACACTATTAAAGAGATGGATGAGCTCAATGAAAAACTCCTGAAAGATAAGCTTACAAGAGTAAACAACGATTTAAATACAGCACAAAAAAAACAGGCCTCTCAAAGGGTATATAGTAAAAAAAATGTTCAAAAGCCCGGTGAAAATTTTAATGAAACCAAATGAATCGACGTTCTTATTACGTCGATTTTTGGCTGTTATCATCTAAATTTTTCCGAAAAATCAACAGGATTTTTTATAAATTCGACAAAGATATTAAATATCTAGGTTTAAAGTGAAGTTTTTTTAGTGCAGCAATTTTAAAAATCCACAGGCAAATGCACCATTTCTCAAGTTATCGACAGACTTATCCACATTATCCACAGATTTTTGCACTATAGTGGTAATTTGTGGAAATTAGTTTTCGACAAATATTTTTGCGAAAGATAAAGAAAGATTTAAGGATAATCATTGGAAAAAATATTTAACTAATAAATTATTTTATTAAAGATGGAAATTCATTGTTGGTAAAAATTAATTAAAACAAGTATTGATTAAATATTCATAAGTAAGTATAATTATGGACAGTTAGAAAAAGATATTTTTGGAAGAAAGAAGGGGGTACGGGTATGAAAAAATATTTAAAGTTAATACTGGTAATGCTCTTAATTTTTACTCTTTTAGGGGCAGTAGGCTGTGCAAAAAAAGAGGAGCCAAAGGAAGAACCTAAGGCAGAGGCACCTAAGGAAGAACCAAAGCAGGAAGTAGTTTACCGTGTTGGTACAGAACCAACATTTCCGCCATTTGAAATGACTGATGACAAAACAGGTGAAATTATTGGCTTTGATATAGACTTAATCAAGGCAATTGCTGAAGACCAAGGCTTTAAAGTAGAGATAATCAACCTGGGTTTTGATGGATTAATACCTGCAGTCCAATCGGGCAATATTGATATTATTGCTTCCGGTATGTCCATTACTGATAAGCGTGAACAAGAAGTTGATTTTAGTGAGGCTTACATTGATGCTGGTCTTGCCATTGCAGTTGCAGGCAAAAATGAGGATATAAAAGGTAAAGATGATCTAAAAGGCAAAACAGTCGCAGTACAAATTGGCACCACAGGCGCCAACAAAGCCCAGGAATTAAAAGATGCCGGTTTAATAAAGGAGATTAAAACCTTTAATACCGTTGATGTTGTAATGTTGGAGCTAATGAACGGCGGTGCAGATGCTGTAATTAACGATAAGCCTGTTACTGAAGCATTTATGGCTAAGCAACCAGGTAAAATTAAAGTTGTGGGTGAAGTATTAGAGAGTGACTCCTACGGCTTTGCCGTTAAGGAAGGCAACAAAGAATTACTTGAAAAAATTAATGCAGGTTTGAAAAAGGCAAAAGATAATGGAAAATACGCAGAACTTCAAAAGAAATATTTTTAATTGATTAATAGCACAAATGCGTAACACAATGTGTTACGCATTTTTACAAATGGGGACATTCCTCAACAAAAGTGTTTACCCGGAAAGAGGAGTGTCCCCTTTCAAATTGGGACATTCCTCAAGAATAGCGCTTAACCTAAAAAGAGGAGTCTCCCCTTTCAGCAAGAGGAGGTGTGGATATTATGGAGATTTTGCAATCCTATATAGGACATATTATAAGTGTGATGCCTCAATTGCTAAATGGCGCTGTTTTGACAGTTGAAATAACAACCCTGTCGGTGTTTTTTGGAATAATTATAGGTTTATTTATGGGCTTGGGCAAGCTGTCAAAAAATCTTTTATTTAAAGTTCCCAGCACTATTTATGTTGATTTTATCAGAGGTACTCCTCTCTTTGTTCAAATATTATTATTCTATTATGGACTCCCTTATTTAATAGCTGGAATAACTAAAGGTTCCTTTCGCATTGAACCAATGGTTGCTGCTGTCTTTGTGTGCAGTATAAACAGCGGTGCTTATGTTGCGGAAATCTTTCGGGCGGGCATTCAATCAATCGAAAGAGGTCAAATGGAGGCTGCCCGCTCGCTAGGAATGACCCATACACAGGCCATGCGGTATATAATCCTTCCCCAGGCCTTTAAGAGAATCGTACCTCCCTTGGGCAACGAGTTTATAGTTTTATTAAAAGATACATCATTGCTGGCTGTCATAGGTGTTCAGGAGCTTACCCGTAAAGGGCAGCTTTATGTTGCCGTAACCTTTGCGTCCTTTCCTACGTATATTGGTGTTGCTTTAGTTTATTTGGTAATGACTTTAACTATTTCCAGACTTGTTACTTGGACAGAAAGGAGGCTTGGTGTCAGTGATCGTCGTGAATGATTTATATAAAAGCTTTGGCAGTTTACAGGTTCTTAAAGGTATCACTGAAAGAATTAAACCACAGGAAGTTGTATGCGTAATAGGTCCCTCCGGTTCAGGTAAGAGCACCTTTCTGCGGTGCATCAACCTTTTGGAAACACCTACCTCCGGTGAAATTATAATTAATGATCGAAGTATAACAGACCCTAAGAATGACATTAATAAAATACGTGAAGATGTAGGCATGGTATTTCAGCGTTTTAACCTTTTTCCCCATATGACTGCTTTAGAGAACATTACCTTGGCTCCTATCAAGGTTAGGGGACTTAGTCAAAAAGAAGCAGAAGAGAGGGCCCATACTTTACTGGCTAAGGTAGGGCTGACAGATAAAGCAAATGTCTACCCTGATGCCCTATCAGGAGGACAGCAGCAAAGGGTGGCTATCGCCCGGGCATTAGCAATGCGTCCGAAGGTTATGCTCTTTGATGAGCCTACATCTGCCCTCGACCCGGAAATGGTAGGGGAAGTATTGGCGGTAATGAAGGATTTGGCCCAGGAAGGAATGACTATGGTTGTTGTAACCCATGAGATGGGTTTTGCCAGAGAAGTAGGAGACAGGGTATTATTTATGGATGAGGGCATTATTGTTGAACAAGGTACCCCCGTTAATATATTCAACAATGCCCAAAGTGAACGCACCAGGGCATTCTTAAGCAAAATTTTATAACTTAAAAATTTAAACCCCAGAGTGAATACTCTGGGGTAGTGTTTGCCTGTGTTAAAGCTAAAATTTCTTATATCTTAAAGCTTTTCAACGTTGGCAGCTTGAGGTCCTCTGGCACCTTCAACAACTTCAAAACTAACTGTTTGACCTTCGTCTAAAGTTTTGAAGCCGTCTGTTTGGATGGCGGAGAAATGTACAAATACATCTTTTCCGTCTTCTCCTTCAATAAAACCATAACCCTTCTCCGCATTAAACCATTTTACTTTTCCTTGCATGTAAAAAATCCTTCCTTTCATAAATAAACTGTAAGTATATTTTGTACTTACTCTCGTAATTATATACTTTTTTTATTTAATTGGCAACTTTTAAAGAAAAAATCTAAAAGTTGTCATTACAGCAAAAAATCTGGGACTTAGCCCAGATTTTTCAACCAAATTCAGGTTCTATTAAACCATAGTTTCCATCCTTGCGTTTATAAACCACATTTACCTCTTCGGTATCTGCATTAAGGAAAACGAAAAAGTTATGTCCTAAAAGGTCCATCTGCATTACAGCTTCTTCCTCGGGCATTGGTTTTACAGCAAAGCGTTTTGTTCTTACAATCATAGGCTGTTCTATAGTATCATCCGGGGATTTATTGCCATTGGGGACTAAATCTAAGACTGAAAAATTTCTGATTTGTTTGTTAATGCGGGTTTTATATTTACGAACCTGTCTTTCTACTTTCTCTAAAACATTATCGATTGAAGCATACATGTCGTTTGTCTGTTCTTCACCCCGCAGTATAATTCCATCAATGGGAATAGTCACTTCAATTCTATGCAGGTCCTTTTCTACTACCAGGGTAACAGTTGCCTCTAACTCCCCCTCAAAATATTTTTGGATTTTTCCCACCTTTTTTTCTACGTACTCTTTTAGTGCTGGTGTGACCTCCATATTTTTGCCTTTAATAATAATATTCATTTAACCAGCTCCCTTCTAGGTACTATGTTATAAATATTCCATGTCAGGATAAATTATCCTTCTATGAAATAATTTCCATATTTTACAGCTTGTCTTGTTCCAAAATGAATATTCCTTGTATTTATATTTACCCCAAAACACTAAACTGTAAACCAAGAAAAATAATTTTTAGGGTATTTTGCAGTAGTTTTAAAAATATTAGATAACAAATTTTAAATATGTTAAAATAGCTACTGTAAGTAAATGGTTTTAGCTTAAAAATGATGAATTAATGCAAATAGCCGATAGTAATAGACGAACTGACGAATAGACGAATAGATAAGAACGGAGTGATATGTAATGGTATTGGGATTTTTAAAAAATTTACTTGATGATAATGCCAAAGAAATTAAGCGTTTACAAAAGACAGTAGATAGTATTAATAGTTTGGAAGGGGATATAGAGAAGCTCTCTGACCTGGAATTACGCACTAAGACGGAAGAATTCAAGGGGAGATACCAGAATGGCGCAACCTTGGACGACCTTCTTCCTGAGGCATTTACGGTGGTGCGGGAGGCATCCAAGAGGGTTCTGGGAATGCGCCACTTTGATGTCCAGTTGATGGGAGGGATTGTCCTTCACCAGGGACGCATAGCAGAAATGAAAACAGGGGAAGGAAAAACTTTGGTGGCCACCCTGCCTGCATATCTTAATGCCCTTGCGGGAAAAGGCGTTCATGTCATTACAGTCAATGACTATCTTGCTAAAAGGGATAGCCAATGGATGGGCAAAATATATAATTTTCTGGGTCTAGAGGTTGGACTCATCATTCATGGCTTAGAATATGACCAAAGAAAAAGCTCCTATTTAGCCGATATTACCTATGGTACCAATAATGAGTTTGGATTTGATTATTTGCGGGACAACATGGTCATGTATAAAGAAAATATGGTTCAGCGGGAGCTTAATTATGCAATTATAGACGAAGTTGACAGTATTTTGGTGGATGAAGCCCGTACACCTTTAATTATTTCAGGATCAGCAGACAAGCCTACCGAACTTTACCGTACCGTGGCAAAGGTTATTCCCCGCTTAAAAAAGGAAGAGGATTATACCATCGATGAGAAGCAGAATCTGGCAACATTGACTGAACAAGGTATAGGTCGTATAGAAAAAATGCTGGGTATTGAAAACTTAGCCGATGAAAAAAATATGGAGATAAGCCACCATGTTAATCAGGCCCTAAAAGCTCATGCTTTAATGAAAAGGGACAGGGACTATGTGCTTAAAGATGGTGAGGTTATTATAGTCGATGAGTTTACAGGTCGTCTGATGTTTGGACGTCGTTACAGTGAAGGTTTGCACCAGGCAATAGAGGCAAAAGAAGGGGTAAAAATTGAAAGGGAATCCCAAACCTTAGCAACCATCACCTTTCAGAATTATTTCCGCATGTACAAAAAATTAGGTGGTATGACGGGAACGGCTAAAACAGAGGAAGATGAGTTTATAAAGATTTATGGTATGGATGTGGTGGTAATACCCACCAACAAGCCTATGGTTAGGGAAGATAAGCCAGATATTATTTACAGAAGCGAGCTGGGGAAATTTAATGCTGTTGTAGAAGAAATTATTAGGAATTATCAACAGGGTCAGCCCGTTTTAGTAGGTACCGTCTCCATTGAAAAATCCGAACTATTAAGCAGTATGCTGCATAAAAGAGGTATTCCCCATCAGGTTTTAAACGCCAAATACCACGAACAAGAAGCTGAAATAGTTGCCCAGGCCGGTCAGAAAGGAATGGTCACTATCGCCACCAATATGGCGGGAAGGGGAACAGATATTGTTTTAGGTCAGGGGGTCAAGGACTTAGGGGGGCTGGCTATTATCGGTACGGAACGCCATGAGGCTAGAAGGATCGATAACCAGTTGCGGGGTCGAAGCGGACGTCAGGGCGACCCTGGTGTGACCCAGTTCTATATATCTTTGGAAGATGATTTGATGCGGCTGTTTGGTGCGGAAAATATTATGGGGCTAATGGATAAGCTTGGAATGGATGACAGTATCCCTATCGAAAACACCATTATTTCCAGGGGTATAGAAAATGCCCAAAAAAGGGTTGAAGCCCGTAACTTTGATATACGTAAACATGTTCTGGAATATGATGATGTTATGAACCAGCAGAGGGAAGTAATTTATGCCCAACGGCGCAAAGTACTGCTGGGAGAGAATATTAAAGAAAGCATTTTGGACATGATTAACAAGGTAGTGGAAAGGACTATTGACGGTTTTTCGGGAGAAATACCTTACCCCGAAGAATGGGATATGCAGGGTTTATTAGCTGCTGCAGAACAAAGCTTTTTGCCAAATCACAATCTGCAGGAGCAGCAATTAAAAAACATGGAGGCCGAGGAAGTAAGAGAGTTTTTACTACAAGAGGCCTATAGAAATTATGAGCAGCGGGAGCAGGAACTCGGCGAGGAAAGCTTACGGGAAATTGAACGCCTGGTGCTGTTAAAAATTGTTGATGCTAAATGGATGGATCATTTAGATGCCATGGACCAGCTGCGTCAGGGGATATATTTACGGGCCTATGGTCAAAGGGACCCCCTAACAGAATATAAATTTGAAGCCTTCGATATGTTTAACCAAATGATTGAGGAAATTCAACAGGAAACTATCCGTTATATATACCGGGTAAAGGTTGTTGAAAAACCGGAAGAAAGAACCGATGTGGTAGAAAATAAATATGCTGAGGAACAGGCCAAAGTACCCGTGAAATCTGATAAAATAGGGCGCAATGAACCATGCCCGTGTGGCAGCGGTAAGAAATATAAAAAATGCTGCGGAAAAGACGAGTAATTCCTTTTTTCTTTTGAAAAAAGGAAAGGTAAAGGTAAAGAAGGAACAGTAGAACAAAGGGTTTCGCTTACGCTAGACTATTAATTGACATTAAAGATTTCGCTAATGCCAGATTATGGTTTCAAAATCTAGTGCAATTTATTGCACGAAATTCTTAATCTAACGAAGTGAAATCTTTTACAACTATCCGTGTGGTCCGAAGGACCCGTGGTTTCAAATTATTTTCAAAATATAAAGTAAAAAAATTGGGAGTGAAGATGGTGGATTTTGAAGTAAGGCGTGAAATGGAAGCAGTAGAAAAGAAGATTAATGATTTGAGGGATTCACTTTGACATATCCGGTAAAAGCAAACAGTTGGAAGAACTCGAGGAACAAATAGGGCAACCCAATTTTTGGGACAATCCGGAACATGCTCAAAAGATAATGCAAAAGCTGAATCAGATTAAAGATAAAATTGAGGATTTTAAGAAATTAGAATTAATATTGGAGGATATTAAAGTTTTATATGAGCTAAGTAAGGAAGATGATAGTTTGCTTCCTGAGGCCAACTCCGAGATGAAAAAATTAGTACAATTGTTGGATAAAATGGAATTGGAAACTTTATTAAACGGAAAGTATGATAGGAATAATGCAATTCTCACCCTCCATCCTGGTGCCGGCGGTACCGAATCCCAGGATTGGACGGAAATGCTATACCGTATGTACACCAGATGGGCGGAAACTCATGGATATTCTGTTCAGGTTCTAGATATGTTGCCTGGCGAGGAAGCTGGAATCAAAAGTGTTACTATATCTGTGGAAGGAGAAAATGCCTTTGGATATCTGAAGGCTGAAAAGGGTGTGCATAGGCTGGTAAGGATTTCACCCTTTGATGCCTCAGGACGCAGGCATACTTCTTTTGCTGCCCTGGAAGTGATGCCGGAGGTAGGTGATGAAGCAGCTGTGGAGATAGATACTAAGGACCTGAAGGTTGATACTTACCGTTCCGGAGGGGCGGGAGGACAGCATGTCAATAAAACAGATTCTGCGGTAAGAATTACCCACATACCTACCGGTATAATTGTTCAATGTCAAAGTGAACGTTCACAAATCAGCAATAGGGCTACAGCCATGAAAGTATTACAGGCTAAGCTTTTAGAACTGCAGATGAGGGAAAAGGAAAAGGAATTAGCCTCTATCAAGGGTGACCAGCAGGAAATTGGCTGGGGCAGCCAAATAAGGTCCTATGTTTTCCATCCTTATAGCATGGTCAAGGATCATCGAACCGGAGTGGAAAAGGGAAATGTCCAGGCAGTAATGGATGGGGATCTAGACGACTTTATCCAGGCATTTCTTAAGCAGCAAGCGGCAAATAATGAAAAGCATTAGTAAATAGATAAGGCCCAATATCTCACGTATAGTGCACGTTTGATTTTGGGCTTTTTCTAGTCGTAACCCTTTTTCTCTTCCTCAATCTCAGCCTCCGCCTAAACCTAAACCCTAACCTTTACTTAAAGGGATGTTAATATTCGATAGCGGCTGTAACCGGAACATTGCACAGCTCCATATGAAAACGGCTGACCCGCTTCACATAAGTCTTAGGCAGGGCCAATTCCTCCCTAAGCTTACGGTCTACATAGGTTTCTCCTGCATTGTAGGCAACAAGAACTCTCTCTAAGTTACCTTCATAGCGCTTTAAAAGACGCTGTAAGATAAAAGTCCCCATATGAATGTTTGTCTCAATATCAAATAATTCTTCCCTGCTCTTGGGTGCTTCAATATTCATTAATTTTGCCCAGTAAGGGGCGTATTTCATACGAATCTGCATTAGACCGGTATCATCTAAAGTTCCTTTGCATAAAGGGTGGAATTCGCTTTCAGCAGCAATGACTGAGATAATTAAGTTATCTGGCACATTATATTGTAAACTATACTTTTCTATGGTATTTGCAATGAAATGAACGGTATCTGCATCAAGTTTTGAATTTAACTTCTTGACCAGTGCTAAGAAATCTCCATCGGAAATTAATTTTGGTGGTTGCTTCTCGGGTTTTAACTGTTCTTTGGGTAAATGCTGGCTGTCATCTGCTACTTCCTGCACCGACGAACCACCGATAGAAGTTGCCGCTAAAAGGAGGGATATCCCTATAGCTAACACTTTCCTTTTACGCTTCCCCATTCTTATACCTCCTAAATTTCTGCAAGTAAAAATCTTTTACAAATTAATACTATTCAGTATAGTCATAACCATATTCCACCAAAAATATGCACTCAATAATATCCCGTAGAAATATTTTTAACAAATGTGTAATATGCCTATATAAGGGAATATAAAGTTATGAGAGGCGAAGAGGTGAAATAATGGTGAGGTTTCTTATGTTTACGCTGATAATTGCCTTGGTTATTACTGGATTGATGTTATATTCTCTTGATAATTATCTGGAGAAGGAGATTGAGCGTGCTATTTATGCAGGTTATCCGGGAACCCATGATGTCCAGGTAGAAGTTAATATCAAATGGACAAAAGAGGGTCTGAAGGGGCAAATTGAGAAATTAAGGCTAGACATTGTAAACTGGTCTTACGATAATTGGCATATAAACTCTTTTAAGGGAAGGCTAAATGGGGTAAAAATAAACTGGATACATTTGTTGAGGAAAAAACAACTTGTTGTTGAAGAAATAGCAGAAGGAACTATTACAGCAGAAATCGACAGTGCTAATCTTAATAAGCTGATTGGAAAACACTATTCCGGTATAGGGATTAAGCTGGAAGAGGACCAAGTGGCAATTGATTTGACGGTTAGTATCCTGGGGAGGAAACTTACGGGAACAGCATATGGTTCATTAATTCCCGCCGAAGGTCCGGGTGTAGTATTTATGCCTGCAAGGCTGTTAGCAGGGGGACTTGAGCTAAACCAAGGGCTCCAGGATAAAATTTTAAAAAATTTAAGATTTCAATTTCTTTTGGAAAAATTACCCTTCACTTTTCAAGTTACAACTGTTAAGATTATGGACAATAAAATATTAATTCAAGGAAAAGTATAAACTAAATAAAACCTAGTAAAAGAGTGAAAGAGTGAAAGAGAGGAACTGTGCTAAAGCTATTAGCTAAGTACTGCAGGTCTGTGCTAAGCTTATCAAATATAGAGAATGTCCGTGCTACTGTGCTACCGAAATGATTTGTCAGTGTCACAGTAGCACATCCCGGAAAATTGCCACTCATTCTGGCACGTCTAAAGAGCCTTTCATTCATGGTCACACGTCTTTACTAGCCACTAGCCACTAACAACTAGCCACTGATTTTAAAAATGGAGGTTTGATTTTATGGATGAAAAAAACTTAGAGCTTCTAAAGGAAAAAGCAAAAAAAATAAGACAGCATATAATTAAAATGACAGGGGCTGCTGGCTCAGGTCATCCCGGAGGTTCTCTTTCTGCCACGGAAATTGTTACATATCTTTATTTTAAAGAGTTAAGAATAGACCCGCAAAATCCTCAATGGCCAAAACGGGATAGGTTTGTCCTTTCCAAAGGACATGCGGCTCCAGTTCTATATGCAGCACTGGCTGAAAGAGGGTTTTTCCCTGCCGATGAGTTAACTAGCTTACGGAAGATTGATTCACCTCTACAAGGCCATCCCGATATGAAAAAGGTTAAAGGGGTTGAAATGTCTACAGGTTCATTGGGGACAGGCATATCTACTTCTGTAGGGATGGGCCTGGCTGCAAAAATGGATAATTTACAAAACCGTATTTTTGTAATGTTAGGTGATGGTGAGGTGCAGGAAGGGCAGGTTTGGGAAGCGGCTATGGCAGCAGCCCACTATAGGCTGGATAATTTAATTGGCTTCCTGGATTATAATGGTTTGCAGATAGATGGCAATATCGCAGATGTTATGTCACCGGAGCCCCTTACGGATAAATGGCGTGCATTTGGTTGGGAAGTACTGGTGATTGATGGACATGACTTTGGGGAAATTGAAAAAGCTATAGAATATGCCAAAACTGTAAAGGGTAAGCCTACCATGATTATTGCTAAGACTATTAAAGGAAAAGGAGTTTCCTTTATGGAAAATCAGGCAGGGTGGCATGGTTCTGCCCCTAATAGCGAACAAGTCCAGCAAGCACTAGCAGAATTACTTTGAAGTAAAGATTATGGGTCTGACAATACTTCCGGGTGAACATAACCCGTCTGACATACTAATGGGTAAATATATTGCGTCTGATATGAAAGCTACATTTATTTCTGTAATGTTCACATGCAATGCTTGTGTCAGACGCACAAGACCAGCTATTCAGTACATCAGACTGAAAAGATTAACTTCTTGGGAAGTCAGACGCTCAAGCTTGACCCTTAAGCATTGTCAGACTAAAGAGAGATGACCTATAAGTAAAAAGGAGGTTAATTATATGGAAAGTATAGCTACCCGTGATGCTTATGGCAAGGCACTAGTTGAGTTGGGAAAAGTCAACAAAGATGTTGTGGTTTTAGATGCAGACCTGTCTAAATCTACTAAAACAGAAAACTTTGCCAAGGTATTTCCTGAGAGATTTTTTAATATTGGAATTGCTGAGCAGAATTTAATGGGATGTGCAGCTGGGTTTGCTGCTTCGGGAAAAATACCTTTTGCCAGTTCCTTTGCCGTTTTTGCAACAGGGAGGGCCTATGACCAGATTAGGAACTCAATTGGCTATCCCCATTTAAATGTTAAAATAGCTGCTTCTCATGCAGGTTTAACCGTTGGAGAAGATGGTGGTTCCCATCAAATGATAGAAGATATTTCCTTAATGCGTGCCATCCCCGGAATGACTGTTATTGTCCCAGCCGATGGTGAGGAGACCAAACAGGTTATTTTTAAAGCTGCTGAATATAAAGGACCTGTTTATATACGTTTAGGAAGGCCTAAAGTGCCGGGTATTTTTGGTAAAGACTATAAGTTTGAAATTGGTAAGGCAGTTGTGGTAAAACCAGGAAAAGATGTGGTCATTATGGCTGCAGGGATAATGGTAAGTGAAGGCATAAAGGCAGCAGAGCAATTAGAAAAGGATGGAATAAGTGCTGCAGTAGTTAATATAAGTACAATAAAGCCCATAGATGTTAAAACCATAATACAAGTTGCTAAGGAAACAGGGGCAGTAGTAACCTGTGAAGAACATAACATATTAGGTGGTTTGGGAAGTGCAGTAGCGGAAGTGCTGGTCGAGAATTGCCCCGTACCCATGGAGCGGGTTGGTGTTAAGGATACTTTTGGAGAATCGGGAAAACCAGATGAGCTGTTGGAAAAATACGGATTAACGGTCAAAGATATTGTAAGTGCCGTCCAAAAGGTTATTGCTCGAAAGTAGAAAATTGTTTGCAGCCCTCAGTTCCGGGATTTAATAATCCAACGGGACTGAGGGCTTTATTACGTCCTCTTATAGATAAAGGGAAGGAAAAACCGGGTTACTGTCGAAAGTAAGGGAAGAAAGAAGGAATTTTAGGTCTTTGGAAACTATTACTACCCAAATAACGTCTGTATTTTTGTTAAAATGAAAATAGCTTTTTAAGATAAACAGTCAATAGTAAATATTAAATAGCGAATAACTATATTAGAGATGCCATTTCGTCATGATGACACGTTTTTGTTGTTTGATTTTTTTCAATGTTTATCCTTGTGGTCCGAAGGAAAATAGCCACTAGCCACTAACAACTAATTACTAATTACTATATTTGCGGGGTGGAGCAGTTGATTCAGTTTTTTAATGTAACTAAGAAGTACGATAATGGCACTTTGGCTTTAGATGATATCAGCGTTTCTATAGATAGAGGAGAATTTGTTTTTTTAGTAGGTCCAAGCGGGGCCGGCAAGTCTACCTTTACACGGCTTCTTATCCGTGATAGCCTGCCTACTAAGGGTCAGATAATGATAGATAATAGAAGTATTGTCAGAATGAAAACTAAAGAGATCCCTCTATTAAGAAGGAAAATTGGTTTTGTATTTCAAGATTTTAGGCTTTTATCCGATCGTACCGTATATGAGAATACAGCCTTTGCTTTGGAGGCAATGGGAACACCGGTAAGCGAGGTGCGCAAAAGGGTGCCTGCCGTCTTAGAGATGGTGGGTATAGGAGATAAGTATGCTTGTTTTCCTGAAGAACTTTCCGGTGGTGAACAGCAGCGGGTGGCAATTGCCAGGGCTATTGTCAATAACCCCTCTATTTTAATTGCTGATGAACCCACAGGGAATTTAGACCCGGAAACATCTTTGGAGATTATGAAAATAATTAATAATATCAATAAGCGTGGTACAACAATTGTCATGGCAACTCATGACAGTGATATAGTTAACAGGATGCGCAAAAGGGTTATTGTTATAAATAAAGGCATTATAGTCCGGGATGAGGCTAAAGGGGGATATGATAGTGGCATTCAGTAGTTATCTGCAGTATACCTTTAGGGATGCATTTCGTTCAATTTCCCGCCATAAAGGAATGGCTTTTGCTTCTGTACTTACCATTGCAATTTCCTTGTTTATCCTGGGCGCCACTTTGTTGTTAGTAGTAAATAGCCAAAATCTTGTTGCAACAATGGAATCACAGGTGGAATTAAATGTCTTTCTGAATAGTGATGTTGAACGACAGGATGCCCTTGCCTTACAAAAAAAATTAGAGAAAATCCCGGGGTTTGCCTCTCTGCAATTCATATCGAGGGAAGAAGCTATGGACAATATGCAGGAGCGTTTCGGGAAAGAAGCAGACCTAACTACCGCCTTAGGAGGGAATAATCCTCTTCCCGACTCCTTCCGAGTTA
The DNA here is from genome assembly GCA_049323895.1 of Bacillota bacterium. Lineage (GTDB taxonomy): Bacteria > Bacillota > Peptococcia > Peptococcales > BICA1-8 > JBMOKT01. The sequence goes on from JBMOKT010000007.1 coordinate 14,937, forward strand.
AAGCAGTGAATGCGGAAATGGTAGATTCCCTGGCTGCTGAAATTTCCACATACCCTGAGGTGGAAAGCGTTCTCTACGGCAAGGAACTGGTTGATAAACTAATGGCTTTTACCAACTGGGTCAGGAATGTGGGAATGGCTGTAATAATAGGAATGCTTATTGCAGGCTTGTTTTTAATTACAACCACTATCCGTTTAACTGTATTTGCCAGGAAAAAGGAAATTGGCATTATGAAATATGTAGGTGCCGCTAACTGGTTTATCCGCTTTCCTTTTTTCCTGGAGGGAATGTTGATTGGTTTATTGGGTGCTATAATGGCTGGATTAACAGTATACTTTGGTTATGACAGTTCAATGAGCTATATAATAAAATCAGTTCCTTTTATTCCAATAGTATCTGATAAGCAGGTATTGTTCCGCATTATTTTCCTGCTAATAGGGGGAGGAACTGTTATCGGAGCATTAGGAAGTATTATTGCCGTGAGGAAATATTTAAAGGTTTAAAAAATGGCTAATAACCAGTGAAATATTATACACTATTGTCGAAAATTGCTGGAAAAAGATGACAAGTATACAAAGGGAAAATTTTTAGTTTTGGCGTAGTATAGTGTAAGAAAAGAACATAAATTCTCGAAAATGGCAAATGTCGTGAAAACGGCAGACGCAAAGCCACGGGTCTAAGGCTTTTTTAGAAGCTATGACAGCCGGGTTGCCGAAGGAAACAGAAAACATACTAATCAGTTCCATCGGTATACGGTGGAACTGATTTTTTATCGTTTAGGAAAAAATAAATTTTTAGTTGTGGATAACTAGCCCAGTACAGCTTTTTAATGTGTTTTACTAGCCACTAGCCACTAAACGCCGCAGGCGGTTTTTTATTTGAGAGGAGGAAATAAAATGTGGATAAAAAGAAAAGTATCTGCAAAAATCCTGTCAATATTTCTTTGCTTCACTATACTTATTTCAGGCTTAATAGCACCCGCCGGGGCCTATGCAGATTTTTCCCAACCCACTGCTTTACCGCCATTGTTTGACCCGTATAACCTTACAGGTCAGGTTGGTTGGAAAAATATGCTGCCTGCTATAGGAAAAAACCTTCCCGATCCCTATAGCGTAGTTCCCCAGATTCCCAGAACAGACATAAATGCGCTCAATAAAAACACTGAAGACCCCGGAGAGGTAGATCCGGTTAACGGGGTAATAGTATTAAGCAGGATTGATTTGAGTTACCCATCGGTAGGATTTGGACCCTCCATAACCCGCAGCTACCTGCGTCAGGAAGGCATCAAGGGTCTATTAGGCTATAGTTGGAATATGGTTTATGACCAGCGTTTAGAAATGTATCAAGATTTTGAAATGGTAGAATACAGGGGTGATGGGAATCACCGCAGGTATCAGTTTACTAAAGATGACCCTGACCTAATGGTAGACTCCTTTGATGGGGACCCCCTGTTGTACTATCCCCTGGACAAAGGGAATTATACAGAATCTACAGGACAGGGATCAACCTTAACCAGAAACTCAGACGGTACATATACCGTCAAAGATAAAGACGGCTTTACTTATCACTATAAAGGATATAAAACTGCCTGGCGGGAGAAAGAGCCGGATGCAGGTGTGCTTAAGTCCATTACGGACCGGTTAGGCAACACCATGGAGTTTGATTATGATGATAATGGTGGACTGAAAAAAATAATAGATACTGCCGGACGGGAGATAAATACAGTAGTACAAGATGGGCTTATTAGATCACTGAGCGATCCCCTGGGCCGGACAATTGTTTTCGAATATGATGGAAGCGACAACCTTAGCAAAGTCATCTTACCCGATGGAAGTGAAGAAAGCTTTGGTTATAACCAGGACCATCGGCTCACATCCTATACCGATACAGAAGGAAGAACATATAACTATAAATACGATAACAGTGGTCACGTCATTAACATTTCCAGACAAAATGGTGCAGAATTAAAATCATTCACATATGTTACTGAGGGAGAAGGAGGGCATACCACTGTCCAAGACCTCCTGGGAAAAGAAACGACATACTATTTCGATGACCAAAAAAGGATTATCCAAGAAGTCAATAATTTAGGAAAAACGTTAACCTACACATATGATGAACAAGGAAATCGCCTATCGGTGACAGATCAGGACGGAAATCAAACCAGATATGAATACGATGCCAAAAATCGTAAGACAAAAGTAATCTACCCCGATGAAAAAATCACCCAGTACAGCTACGAAGACTCCTTTGATAAAATAACCAAAGTAATAAACCCAGACGGTTCTGAAGAAAGCTTTACATATGATATAAACGGCAATTTGATTTCCAAAACCAATGCCTTAGGTTATACCATAAACCTAATCTATGATGCAAAAGGGAACCTTTTAGCCCAGACCGACCCTAAAGGAAATACTACCGCCTTTACCTATGATGACTACGGTAATCTTACAGCAGTAACCAATCCCTTAGGTGAAAGAACGGAATTTTTCTATGATACCGCAGGAAGAATAATCTCTATTATTAGCCCGGGACGAGGACAGATAAGCTTTAGTTATGACCATAGGGACCGGGTAAAGCAAATAACAGACCCCTTAATTAAGACAACCAAATACGCCTATACATCCGGTGGAAAATTAAAAACAATAACCGATGCCAAAGGTAACAGCTATCAGTATCAATACGACACCCTGGGCCGTATAGAGAAAGTAATAACACCTATGGGTGAAGAAAATACCTATACCTATGGAACAAACAGCTTAGTACAAAAAATTACCGCCCTTACAGGTACTGAAATATCCTTTACCTATGACACCAGAGGGAAAATAAATACGGTTAAAGAGCCGGGAGGCTTGATTACAGAATTTGCATATGATGCCAAGGGAAACCGGACGAAGATTGTGGACCCGGAAGGCGGAATAACTACTTTTCATTATGACTCTTTTGACCGCCTGATAAAAAAAGTTAACCCCGCAGGAAATACTATCAAGTATACTTATGATCTAATGGGAAATATGACCGGTATCACAGATGCTTTAGGGAATACTACCCAGCAGGAATACGATAGTTTAGGCAGGCTTACTAAAAAAACAGACCCCCTGGGAGGGGAAATCCGCTATAGCTATGACCAAAACAATAATCTGCTGGAAGAAATATATCCCCTGGACGGAAAAATAAGCTATACCTATGATGAGCTGGACAGGGTATCAACCATAACAAATGCCCATGGTAAGGAAACAAAATATACCTATGACCATAATGGCAATATCAGTAAAATTACCGATACATTAGGCAACATCTACCGGTACACTTATGACCCGGCCGGCAGATTAAAAGAATTGACAACACCTGCAGGGGGAGTATATAAATACCGTTATGATCCATTAGGAAATATCGAAAAAGTCACCAATCCATTAGGTCAAACAACAGTTTATGAATATAATGCCTTAGGCAGCTTAATAGAAGAGGTAAAATCGGACACAAGCACAAAATATACCTATAACCCTTTAGGAGAGCTGGAAGCAATTACCGATCCTCTGGGTAATACCATACATATCAGTTATGATTACCAAAACAGAAAAACAGAAATTACCGATGCAGAAGAAAATATCACCACCTATGAGTACAATTTCCGGGGACAGTTAACCAAAGCAACCGACCCCTTAGGAAACACCGTCTCCTATAAATATGATCCGGCGGGAAGGTTAAAAGAAATAATTAACCCTTTAAATGACTCCTTGACATTTGATTACAATGCCCGGGGGGAAATCACCCAGGTCACCGACCCCAAGGGAAACGAAACCCGGTATGCTTATGACCTCCGGGGTAATGTAATCCGTATCACCGACCCCGAAGGAAAACATACACTATATAAATATGATATGGCTAATCGCCTGGAGAGTATCACCAACCCTCTGGGTCAAATAATCAAGTATAAATACAATAACCTGGGAGAATTAATGCAACTGGACGATCCAGCAGGTAATTCCAAGACTTTTCAGTATGATTCTTTAGGCAGAATGACAAAAGAGACCGACCAGCGGGGAAACAGCCATTCCTATCAATACGACTTTCAGGGAAACATAACTAAAATAACTGACCCCCAGGGTAATTCTCAAGAACTGGCATATGATAACTTGGGTAATCTCATTAGTGTCACAGATCCATTAAATAATCAAACAACTTATGAATACGATGTCTTAAACCGCCTTACCAAAATTACCGATCCAAGAGGAGGAGTAACCCGGCATAGTTATGACCCAGCAGGTAATCTAAAAGAGATTATCGACCCCTTAGGTAATATCACCGGTTACAGTTACGATCACCGCTATAACCTGAAAGAAGTAACCGATGCCGTAGGCAATAAAACCCAATATGATTACGACCGGGCAGGTAATTTGATTACTGTGACAGATGCCCGGGGCAACAGCACCAAACTAAACTACGATGGCTTAAACCGTCTGGTGGAAGAAAACAATCCCTTAGGACAGGCTTACAGCTACAAATATGATTCCCTAGGAAATATGACCGAAAAGACCGACCCTTTAGGTCAGATCACCAAATACTCTTATGACAACAACAGCCGCTTAACACAGGTCCGCTATACAAATGGAGAAGAGACCCAATTTCGGTATAATGCCCATGGATTATTAACCGGAATGGAAAGCCCCGGCAGTCATGAGGAATATACCTATGACCCCTTAGGGAACTTAGTGGAATTACAGGATCTTGCCAGGGGGAAAACCCTGAAGTTTGTTTATGATGAAGTGGGGAACCGAACTTTCATTACCGACCCCGATGACAGAACCAGTCAATATAGTTATGATGAGAAAAACCAGCTCACTTCCTTTACAGACCCGGACGCTAATATAACTGAATTCACCCATGACCCATTAGGCAGGGTCCAAACAATTAATCGTCCCAACAAGATAACAACCGAATATTCCTATAATCCCGCAGGGCAGATAAAGCAGATTGAAAACAGGGGAGAACAGGGGATTATTTCCAGCTTTAAATACCGGTATGATTTAAACGGTAACCGTATACTTCAGGTGGAAGAAGATGGAGCAGAAACCCGTTTTCAATATGACAGACTTTCCCGTCTGACAAATGTGGAATATCCCTTAGAGAAAATACAAAAGATCAGGGAAACCTATCTTCCCCAATCTAAAATAGAGCTTCCGGGCAAGCAGAAACTTACCCCCGGAGGCAATGGCAGAGGGCAAGAAAAATCTAACGGTAAAGGCGGCGGCAAACCTGGCAGAATCTTTGCCATTGACCCGATAGCAAGTGTATTTGACAAAGACAGACCGGTGATGATATTCAGTAAAGGTGGTAAAGGCGGTGGAAATGGAGGAGGCGGAGGAAACTCCAATGGTGGAGGGAATTCCGGCGGAAACGGCAACTCCGGTGGCAACAATAGCGGAGGAAATGGAAATTCCGACGGAAGCAAGGGTAATTCAGGAAGAGAAAAAGAAAAAGGCAATTCCGGCAAAGGCTTAGGAAAAGAAAAAGAACATCCCGGCAAAGGCTGGGGCAAAGGAGGAAAATGGCGTAACCTCCAACAATTAGCCTTACTAAAGCTTCCACTATTAGAAGAAGAAACAATTGAACTGCCGGCTTATCTTATGGAACCTACCCGGTATGTAAGCTACACCTATGATGAAGCAGGCAACCGTACCGGTATGACTACCGACCAGGGAGAAGTCAGCTATACCTATGATGCAGCCAACCGCCTGATTAAAGCAGGTGAAACAGCATACTATTATGATGATAACGGCAATCTGGAATTCAAAGAAGCAGCAGAGGGAGGAACAGAATACCGGTATGATGCAGCCAACCGCCTGACAGCAGTATACTTTGCCGATGGAACAGACCTAAAATACAGCTATGACGGCTACGGCAGGAAAATACAAAGGGAAGAGACATACTGGCAGAAAGAAGAAAGCAAACAAAGTGTCAATGCCGGAAAAGGAAAAGGAAAAGGCAAAGATAAAGCTCAGGAGACCGAAAATACAGCCGGAGAAGCATCTGCCCGGCTCCGCAGTGAAACAACCGCCTATCTCTATGACGGCACCACATTACTCAAAGAATATACAGGAGAAGGGGGACCCCTCGCCGAATACCATACAGGAGAAGACATAGTGTTAGCCCGGAATATGTTCGGCTATCATGGCAGGAAAGAACAAGGCAAACCCACCCTGCAGACCAGGGGCGGGTTAATGTATTACTCCTTTGATGCTTTGGGCAATATAACAGACCTCACAGACAGGACAGGGGAGATAACAGCCCAGTTCCGCTTTGACGCCTTCGGCGGCATGTATGCCGGAACCCTGGCCCCCTATAACCATATGGGCTTGACCGGTAAAGATTATGATGCCAAGAGCGGTCTCATAGACTTCGGCTTCCGCTGGTATGATCCCCAGGCAGGCAGGTTCACTCAGC
>JBMOKT010000008.1:0-121346 GCA_049323895.1 Bacillota bacterium
CAATACTATCCTCTAAAATTTCATTTAAATTTAACCTTTTTACTATATTGTTTAGGGCGAACAGAAAGACTCCTAATCGCCCGGGGAAAACTGCTAAAAAATGTGACTTTTTCAGTGGTCTCGGACGCTTATCTTGTCTTCTTATTAATTAAATCTATTGACTAGCTAAGGGAATAGATTTATAATGATACCTAGATAACCGATGCATAGATAGGTGATGCAATCTAAAGGGAGGTAAGAACTTTATGCAGGTAAATAATGAAATGCTTAAAGGCAGTACAGTAGTTTTAGTTTTAAGCATGCTTAACCGTAAACCCATGTATGGCTATCAGATGATTAAAGAAATCCAGAAGGAATCAAATAGTGTCTTTAATTTTAAAGAAGGAACGCTTTATCCTATTCTCCACTCATTAGAGTCTAAAAATATGATTGAATCCTACTGGTGGGGTAACGAAGGTAGTAGACAAAGGAAATATTATCGTCTAACTACCAAAGGAAAATCTGAATTAAAGGAAAAACAACAGGAATGGGTTACATTCCGTTCAACAGTTGATAAAATTTTAACGGGGGAGGTTTTTGCATGGACTTAAATCACAATAAAAAAATCCAAGATTATATCAATGAAGTATGCTCACAAGTTAGATTTCGTGATATTCATCGAGATGTAAAACTGGAACTTGAAGCTCATATCCAAGAAATTGCTGAAGAATATTTAACGCAAGGTTTTTTGAAAGAAGAAGCTATTGATAAAGCCATTGCTCAAATGGGAGATGCTGATATTATCGGAAAACAGTTGAACAAAGTTCATAAACCGAAGCCTGAATGGAGCGTTTTACTATTTTCCTTTCTTTTTATAAATTTAGGCTTATTGGCAATGTATTTTATTCAGAAACAGGGTTTGCTTACATATGATATAAAATTATTTGAAAAAAGTTTACTCTTTTCATTAATGAGTTTAATTTCTATTATCGGCTTGTACTTTTTTGATTATAGGAAAATTGAAAGGTATTCCAAGCATATTTATCTGGGAACCCTTTTAATTCTCATTTATACAGTTTTCTGGGGTATTCAAGCAAATGGTAGTAGAAGTTGGTTGATTTTAGGACCATTTAGTGTTAACTTTGTGGCAGTTAGCCCCTTATTGTTTATTGTAGCCCTGGCAGGTATCTTTAATAAATGGGACTGGAACAACAATCTTAAGCTGCTGCAAGGTATAGCATTATTCGCAATACCATTGCTTTTAATTATAACAGCGCCTTCAATTCCAATGGCAGTTATTTATGTAGTAGCCTGTATGGTTTTAATGATCATTTCAGGCGCAAAATTTGAAAAAGTTATCTTAATATCGGGTCCATTTATAGCTATAGTAGTCCTGTCTATTATTACTGAACCTTACAGACTAAATAGACTCGTTACATTTTTAGACCCCGAGGCAGATCCATTAGGAAGTGGATATTTAAACATCCAGTTAAGTAAAATAATTTCTAACTCAGGGCTTTTGGGACAAGGGCTCACATTTGATCCCCAAATATTACCTGAACTTCATACAGATTTTATTTTTGCCTTTATCACATATACCTTTGGCTGGATAGCAAGTATTTTGCTTATTACTTTTGTTGTTATGTTTCTAGTTCGCATTGCATTTATAGTCAGACAAGTAAAGATTAATTATGCCAAGCTATTAATAAGTGGTTTTGTATCAATTCTAGCAGTACAGTTTTTATGGAATATATCTATGAATTTAGGACTAGCACCTATAGGCGGCTTGGGATTACCTTTTATAAGTTATGGTGGTTCACAGCTTATAATTAATGCAGCAACAGTTGGAATTATATCGAGCATTTATAGGCGAAAAAATATTTCCCAGGGCTATAATTGAGTTATCTTAACTTGAAACGGGGGAATCTTAGAAAATACTAATATCGCAACATCACTTAATTGCAATAAATACTTCCCATATTTTATGCTAAGTTAGGGCTAAGTTAGAAATTTTAAATATACCATTATAATTCCTATATCTGCTAAAATATGACTTGATATTGTACCAGATAAAGAATTAAATTTACCCCTCAAATATCCCCATAGTATTCCGGCAGCAAAGATAGGGATAACCCCTAAGATATTTAAAGGCCATCTAAACATTGGAAAAATGGAAAGCAAATGATACAAGGTATAAAATAATGAGGTAATTAGGATTGTGTAATAAATCCCATATTTACTTTTAAACTTTTTAAATATAAACCCTCGCCAATATATTTCTTCCAAAAAAGGATTAAGAACGATTAAGACTATTAATAATTTCCCACTAAATCCCCATTCCTTTAATAACTCTCTTAAATAAGGAATATCAAAAAAGAGACTTTTGAGTAATGAAACACACCCAAAAATAATTATTAAACAAAAAATACCTGTATATATGCCATATAGAAGTGCTCTTTTATTTAAATTTAGACCAAGAGAATTTAGGCTTTCAAAAAATGGAAGCTTTTCTTTTATTAAATAAACTACAGGGATAATTAATAGCCAACTATAAAATAGCGTAAAAGTAAAAGGTATACTATTCATAACATGCAAACCCAAAAAAATCATTATAGTCGGTCCCATCAATAATAAAAAGTTAATACTAGCACCTCCACCCCTGTTGATTAGCCATTTTTGGTTCAATACATTCCATAATGCCCCATATACCATGAGCCTCCATTCCCATGACTTTTATAATTATAGAAAACCAAAATTCGCTCCATTATTCGGAAAAATCGTGCGGGTTATTATAAAAGTATTTTACTGTGGTTTGATATACTTGGTCACCTAAAGTTATAAGAGCGGGAGCCAGCTTTGGACCAGCAAAGTTCCTAATAACAGGAATGTGATTCATCATTTATCCTAACTTCATAAAATTAGTTCTATATTCTGGAAATGATTTGCAGAAGATTAACTATAAATGTTATAATTTTTACACAATTTGTTTTATAATTTAGGAGAGTATGATGGAAAACGCAAGAAAACTAATTGATGAAATTAAAGATAAACCTAAGCATGAAAAAATGATTTTATTTGCCGGCATCTTAACTGAACTACTAGCAACCACATTATTGACTTGGAATATCTAAAGGAAAAGTCTTTGCAAGATAAAACAGAAAGTAAATTAAATTATCTGCTGGAAAAATATCTGCCTTTATGTTAATTAGAGGAGTGAATTTTATGAGAGAATTAAACCTTAATGATTTCACTAATAAGATAGAAAGAAAAAGGTCTAATATAATAAAAATTATTCTTAATAAGAAAAATGAAAATCCTATAAAGGAACAAGGAAAAGATCCAAAGATGAAGTAGTAATTTTAAACAAAATAACTAAATCACGATGGGAAAAGGCCGTGAAACAAGGTAAAATTAAAAAAATCGGCAATCATGAGTATGACTATTTTTTAATTAAAAAATATCATAGTGATTGATTATTTTCGGGAAAATCCCTATAACTCGCAAATCTTAGGAATAGGTAAAAATATAAATCCCTAATTGGAATGATCTGAGGCACAATTCATTAATTGTGGTCGTTAACTCCAGAAGCACTATGATGGAAAAGATTTCACCTCCTAAGATAAGCCTCTCTCACAGCCAGCCGGTAGGCTTCTGCTTTCCGAAACAATGCCTCTGTCTCCTGCCTAGCTTCATACATAGCCATGATGGCTTCATTAGTATAAGCCAGCATATTCTCCCAGCCATGAAATTCCTTTGCTACACGCCAGTCAATGTCCTGCGGCAACCCTCTCTCCAGCATTTCCTGTTTAAGGGCTGCGGAAGGTGCATATCTATCCTCCGTAATCGGTCTGTCATAATCCTCTAAGTTTTTATATGTCCATTGAGATAAGTCTTTTTCCTTTAATTCCGGGTGTAAATTCTTGAGACTGCGAATAACCTCCTCATTTAAGAGCCAGCCTTTCTCCTCCTGCTGAAAATCATAACTGTCCATCTTAGTGATAGTCTCGTCACTATAACCTCGCTCTTTGAGCAGTTTAATTTGTGCCTGCCGTAAGGAAAAATACTTTTTATATTCTTCTGCCAACTCCGACGGTGTCAAAGCAACGACCAGTTCTTCCACAGTAAGCTTGTTCCATTTCTCCTCCGCTCGATTCTGCTCTGCTTCCGCTTGAGCATATTCTATAAGGATCTTTCGCGCATCTGCCAGGGGGATTTCCTCTCTATCGGGCGTTCCGTCCTTTAGGTAATAAGCTAGCTTATTTTGCCCTAAAGGCAGGTGCCACATACGGCGCAAAGCAAGGGACTCGCCCTCCCTCACTGCGGCATGGGGCAAATAAATCTCTAAAGTCTGATTGTCCGCCTGCCAGTTAATTTGCACATGTTCACTATTTTCTTTTACCGGCAAGCTATAAAGCTTACAATTATCCTGCAGATCTAAAACATAAATCGTGCAAGTTCTATTACTTCCAAAGCTTTGCTCGCGTAGATAACCTAGATACCGTCCGTCCCGGCTAAATGTCAGATAGTAAAAAATGTCCCATTTATACACGGAGCGCAGTTCACTTTTGGCCTTTCCAAGTTCTTCCTCTGTCAAAAGGGGTTGCTTCAGACGTTTCCCATAATCACTCTCCAGTTCGGCAAAGGGGGTATCTTTGCGAATCCCGTCGGTAAACAGCACCTTGGGAACAAGCGTTTTATCAGCCAGGTATTCTTGAGCAGAGGGTAATTGGACCAGAATAATACTGCTCCTTTCTTCGTAGGCATAGTAACGTTTATCAGGGCTTAAGGCTCCGCTTCTATGCACGGGATCATTCTCCAACATTTCAATGAAAAGCTTGGAGATCTGCTCCGTGGTTTGTTCAGAAACAGCCTGATTAGTTTCGGGTTGCACCATCTTTATGTCTTTGGTTACTGCTTGTACTGAATCCTGTCCTGCTTTTAAACTTCCTTGCTCTTCCTTATTTTCCTGTGGGCTGCAGCCAATTACGGTAAGTAATATAAACAGTATTAGAAGTGAAAGCCTAATACTTTGGCTCCTCCTCATCTTAGTTCCCTCCATAGCAATTTATTTCATGCTTCCATTAATGGTAATTAATTATAGACTTAAAATCAGATTATTCCTGTCTGCCCATCTGGGAATATACTATTTTCCGACCATCTTCACCAACATAGAGAAACTCTTTTTCAGCAAAACTTAACTGGTTATTTTTAAATTCCACTGTCCTGCCATTTTCCCCTGCAAAATCATAAATAGCCACGTACTGTTTCCTTACCTTGTTTTCCTCCCGATACCCCTTTATTACCAGTTTAGTGCCCTCAGTACTCCAAATCATATCCGACCCAAAAAAATCCAGGCCAAAATCTTTACAATTTAAGGTTGTGATTATATCACCTTCAGTATTAACAACCTTGATATTCTGGGGAAAATACCTGCTGCCATCGTTGAATTCAATTACGGCTATCTTTGAACCATCCGGTGCAAGGCGAGGGATATGGGCATTTTCTACCAGTTTTTTAATCTGCCCTGAGTTAATATCTAATTTATAAATATCGGCTATTCCTTTGTACTGCTCCCGCCAGCTTTCCAAAACCAGAGTATTATTATCCAACCAGGCAAAGTCTACGGGCAAAAGGCTTTGGGAGTTATTATGAAAATAGGGCAGTAAATCTGTTTCGTATTTCCTGAGAACCTCTTGGCCTTTATCGTCCATGATATATAACTTAAGGGGTATCCCCATGTCGTCATGATTATTCTCCCTAGGCCTATAGGTGAAGACAGCAATTTTATCATCAGGCGCAGGCTTACTGCCCATAATCCGTTCATTTTCCGGAACCTTAATTTCTGTCATTTCCCAGGAATTAACATCTAACATCTCACTGTGCTTGATAATTACTCGGGGAGATCGATTAAACCAGGAAATTTTCTCCCAGCCGCCTAAAGCTTGAAAATTCTTATCAAATTCCTTTATTTCTCCGGTTACGGTATTATAAAAAGCCGGACTGCCGGGATAAGCATCGCCAGCACTGGGATGATGCCTAATAAGAGATATCCATTTCTTATCCGGGGAATAGTTAAAGTTGCCATACTTCCTTCCGGCAAAAGATTCTAAAACCTCCTCTTCCCCAGTTTCCGGATTCCAGGAGATTATGTTGCGGGCATAAATATATTTATTCTTTTCTAAAACCTCTCCCGTAGTATTATCCCTTTTGGAGTAGTCTACACCCTCTTGATCCCAGCCTTCAGCGGTATAATAAAAATCCGCTGTTCCCTTTAGAACATTCATGTGATAGTTTGTTGATTCCAGGTCATAAATAAATAAATCAGTAGTGAAGGAATGTCCTTGATTATCAGCTTCGGGCAAATCTGCTCCCCGCCTGGTAAAGGCAAAATAATCACCGTTCGGGGACCAGAAGGGTCCTGTTAAATAATCAATTTCGCCTATTCCTTGACCATTAAGAATATCATATATATAACCGCTGGAAATTTCCGAACCTCCAATTCCTAAGAGCAGATACTTCTCCTGGGGCGACCAACTGACGGTTGGTAAATCTCCCATAAAAGAAATTTCTTTTACCCAGACATAATAATTCTCATTTTTACAGTAAACATTATAATCCCCATTGTTACTGACTAGGATAATTTCATTCTTTTTAGAAGGCGAAGTGTATTTTTCTTTAATTCGCTTTTCAAACTCATCTTTCATTTTCCCTTCCCGAGGCAAATACCATTGTCTATAGCTATCTCCGACCATGCTGTTATAAACATACTCTAATACCCCATCCTCTTCCCAGGCAAGAGGTCGGTAATATTCCTCCTGATTACCTTCTTTTATCACCTTAGTCTCTTTGGTCTCAATATTATACATAACCAGATCTATAGTTCCGTCTAATTCCCACTCAATTGGAGGTTCGATTGATCGAACACTACCTACGGCCACCCACTTGCTATCAGGAGACCAGACCGGTTTGCCCACATAATTAATACTGTCAATCTTGGTACACTTTGCTGCATCTACAATCTCACCTAAACGTAATGCAGAGGTCCCAATATCCGCAACTATATACTGGCTATCAGGAGACCAATATAGCTCTCCAATCCTGTCCTCTATGCCTTGGACAACTTTGGGCTCCTTTTCCCCTACTTGCCAGATAAAAATTTTCCCGGTCTCTTTAAATTGATCAAATACTATATAAGCTACTTTCTTATTATTAGGAGACCAGTTTTCAGAGAAGACATTGGGTAATTCTTTTAAATTTGCTTTTATAGACCATTGGGAACTGTTTGGTTTTTCAGAAGGCTCCTCCTTCTCTTTCCCTGTACAGCCAACTGTTAACAGGCCTGCCATTATTAAAAATATCAACAGCCTTTTCATAAACTGCTCCTTTCTTTCTCTTGATTCATTTATCAATTTGTAAACATGCTCAATATCCAGACACTTGTTTTATTGGCAAATCTTTTCCTTAGAAAGGAAAACATAATTGAATTGGCTGTAATAATGTTGATATGGTGGGAGAAAAAGCAGAAATAATCCAATTAAGACTATTTCTCACTGATATTAATAGTATATTTCTGCCGGGGCAGGATCTGCCCCAGGCTATCCAGTGTTAAAGAAAACTTCCGGCTATCAGGATTATATAGGGAGAAAAAGAGTTCCCCTTCTTTACCATAGGTGTAACGACCCAGACCTTGCTTTTGCTCCTTTTCATCTGCCAGGACGAAGTGTGGAAGTAAACCCTGATTAGCTGTATCCTGTTCTTTCTCCAGCCGGTAACTGATAAACACCCGCTCCTTTTCCAGACGGGCTTTATTGATAATAATTTTCCCCTCTTTTAAAGTTACAACCTTATCTAAATTGATCTCTGACTCTTTAGTAAAATCCAGACCAATTTTATCCCGGTTATTGACCTTGGCAAAGACATAGATAGGGGGCAATAAAAGTTCAACTTCCTCCGTTTGCGGCTCCACCAAGTCAAATTTCAAGGACATTTCTACCTGACAGGGAAACTGGGTAGTTCTATACTCACCGCCTTGCACAGTGATTTCCTCACGTCGGCTTAGGTCATACAAAGCTGGACGACTGGAAGGAGGATCCTCATTCCGGTAATTGACCCCAAAAGTGGCCGCATAATTGGATATAAGACCTCCGGGAGCCGTGGGACCGGGCGGTGGCGGCGCATCATCAGGGATTTTACTAAATGAGGTAGGGAAAAACGTTTCTCTGCCCACACTAATTCCAGCAACAGAGCCGTCATAGGGCCAATCCAGCTTTAATTTAAATTCCGATTGGCTTACACCTAATACTGCTTTTTTGAGGGCGATAGAGACACCTTCCACTTTTTCTTCGATATTAGGATAAACTATGCGGGTATGCTGTAAGGTTCGGGTAATATCCACCGGAAAAAGAAACTCAATCTCTTTTTTTTCCTCTGGGAAGTTCAAGACAAGACGGGCGTTTTCTACCTCGGCTTTAAGGGGTTCAAACTCCACTACATAATACTTTTTCTGTAAAACCCGGCTGCTTCGCTGCAGGTATTCCTGACCGGTTTCATCAGTAAGGAAGATTTCTAATAACTCCTCATCGGGTTTAGCAATTTTTAAAAAAAGGATAGTACGGGAGTTATCAAAAATTCCTTTTTCCAATGTGATTTCCGTATTGTTCAATAGTTTACTTTGGTTAATCTCGGTAAAAAGACCTAATTCATTAACCAAACGATAGCTAGGATCATCCAGGCTCACATGCTTTCCGGCAGTAAAGGAAGCATATCCCATGCCTACTCCTCCCAAAAGTAAAAAACCTATTCCCATTATTGCTGTTTTTTTGAGGCTGGCTATTAGTTTGTCTCCTACCCCTTGTTCCACCTTAAACTCCTGTTCAGCAAGGACATCTAAAAGTGGCTCCTTTAGTTCTTCCCAGTTTTTTTGGCAATTTGTACATTGGGTCAGATGTTTTTCTATATATTCTTTTGTATCAGGACTCACTAGATTTTCTGAGTATAAAGGAAATAAATCTTGTATTAATTGACACTCTTTACTCATGCCTATTCATCTCCCTCTAGTTCTTGGTAAATCTGATGAAGCTTTTTTTTAGCCCTAAAAAAGGTGACTCTGGCCCAATTAACTGTTTGACAACAGATCTCAGCAATCTCTTCATAATCCAACTGTTCGTATTCCTTTAGGATTAAAACTGTTCGAGCATTCTCGGGAAGTTTTAATAACGCATGGGCTATTCTTTCCCTTGCTTCCTGGATAACGATTTGCTCACCAGGGTCCCCTGCCCTATATTCTGTCTCCGGCCAGGGGCAATCATAAAAAGGAAGCCATTTATCCTTACTTTTTTGACGCAAATTCTTAAGGTACACATTACGGGCAATAGCATAAAGCCATGTTTTAGCGGACGATTTGTGGTGGAAACGATGGATAGAAAGGCAAGCCTGATAAAAGGTTTCTTGGGTCAATTCCCCTGCCTCCTCCATATTTCCCGTTAAACGTAAAAAATAGCGCAAGATAAGCTTCTTATAGAGTTCATACAGTTGTTGCACTCGTTCCATAATATTACCACAACCCCGATGTATAGATAAAACTTATCTTCCTAACTTCTATATAGACGGGTCAAATCCTATTACGACTTCATCCTTTTATTGTTTATTTCGTTAACATCTTCCTGGAAGCCACAATCCTCCGCCGTCCTTGCGCCACTATTTTTTGAACTTCCTCAGGAGTAATAGATAAAACATGGGCAATTTGCCAGTAATCATACTGAAATATATCTTTAAGAATCACACCACAACGTAATTCCGCGGGTAAATTAAGTAATATCTTTTGTACACCCGTTTCTTCTTGGGGTTCCATAAAACTGTTGTATTTTATAAATTCTTGCCAAATACCTTTTAGTAGTAATAAATTATCATCCTGAACCTGATTGTAATGGTCAATAATAGAAAGTTCCGTCAGTTTTTCCGCTGCTTTCCGATTGCCACAAAGGCGGTAGGCAAATTTATATGCAAAAGATATTATTTCATTATCTATATTCACAGCCGACAGCATAGCTCCCCATCAACTCCTTATTTTTCAACTATTTAATTAGTACCGGCAAGGGGCTATTCATTACAAAAAAAATAAATTAACCCGAAGTTGATTTTTCAACCCCGGGTTATGGACTTATTATAAAAGCAGCAACAACAGAGACTACAAGCAAAGTGCTTATAATATTTAATTGTACTGTGCAGCATTCATGCCATAAATTACCTCAATAAAATTTTTTCTTTTCTAAATACTAATATTAGTATGTAAGACTATTTTGGAGGTCAACTAATGATAAAAGATAGATTTTTTCTCGGAATAATATCAGGTTTAGCAGGAAATCTTGCAAAAAATATAATTGATGAAATATCTGTAAAGAAAAAAATCTCTCAAAGGTCTTTTAGGTCTACTGCCGCCGGGGTCTTTGTATCTAACAAAAGTGAAACGCAAAATATTAAAGGACAAATACTAGGTGGTTTATTTGATTTTGGTATGGGTAGTATGGGAGGTGTCTTTATAGTAGAATTTCTCTCTAGACGGGGCAGAGACCACTTAATAATAAAAGGTATAGCCACTGGTATATCTATGGGGTCACTTATTACCTTCATTTTAAATGCACTTCCTTCGAATAAGGTTAAACCTAAAGATGCAGCAAGTAATTTATCGTACATGCTCAGTCATGCTGTTTACGGGCTTGTTACCATCTTTACAGCTTCTATACTGGGTCACAAATCAATTTTTGATACAAAACCAACGAATGATTATATACCCCCAACTTTTGAAACCACCGAAGAAAATAATTCATCAATTAATCATTCAAAAAGTTAAATAGTATTAGTATAAAGCCTAGAGGAAAACTTTAGAAAATTACTTTGTATATCTAATTCCTCCTATAAGTCCAAAAACTTCTTGCGTAAAGGGTCATTCCTTAAAGTAGCAATTACGGCTCTTATATGCAGGTCTATGGAATCATCTATACCTCTGAATATTTATAATTTAAATTTAACAAAAAAAGTTGTTCCTTTGGAACTGGTGTCTATATCTATAGTTGCATTATGATTTGCAGCAATTCTGTAACAAACAGATAAGCCGAGCCCATTGCCTTTTGACTTAGTTGTCAAAAAAGGAATCCCAATTTTATTTAAAATTTCAGATTTAATGCCGCTGCCTTCATCAATAACAGCTAGAACCACTTCATTGCCCTGAGTATAGGTACTAATAGTTAATAAGCTACCACATTCTTGCATTGCCTCTAGTCCATTACGGACCAGATTAAAAATAAGCTGCCTGATTTCTCTGCTATTCAAGAGAAAATCAGGTGTATCTCCAAGATTTAACACCGCCGTTTTGTTTTCTTTAATTGCATCTGATTGTATTAATGGGAAAATAGCTTTAATAATGTTATTAATATTCCCTGTTTGCTGTATACTTTTTGTATTATTCGCAAGGGATAAGTATTCAGTAATAATTTCATTGG
This sequence comes from Bacillota bacterium, assembly GCA_049323895.1. Taxonomy (GTDB): domain Bacteria; phylum Bacillota; class Peptococcia; order Peptococcales; family BICA1-8; genus JBMOKT01. Next base: position 11,478 of record JBMOKT010000008.1, read on the forward strand.
CTCTATCAAGCTCTTCAATCATAAGATCAAACTGTTCGGTATCATTTTTATTGGTACTTTTCATTTTTTTAAGCTGTAGAAAACCTCTAATTGTAGTTAAAGGATTCCTAATTTCATGAGCTATAGTGGCAGCCATTTCACCCACAATACTTAGCTTGTCAAGGTTTAAAATTTTCTCTTCAATCTTCTTTATTTGAGTAATATCCTTGCAGGATGAAAATAAATAATTGGTCCCCCTTATTTCAATTATGTCAACTGATACTAATAATTTAACTGATTCTCCAAATTTTGTTTGAACATCAACTTCTTCATTTTCAACTGCATCTTTATCTGAAAATATTTTAAGTAATCTTTCCTTATCACTGGGTTTATAAAGTAATTCCAACAAGGTTCGACCCATTACTTCTTCACGGCTATACCCAAAAGTTTTTAGAAAAGCTTCGTTTATATCAATAAATCTGCCTGTTTCAATATCAGACAAAATCAAAATGTCTGGGCTGTAATAGAAATACTTCATGAATTTTTCATGGGACAGTTTAACTTCTTCTTTTAATTTTATATTCTCACTAATATCTCTAAAATATATTAGTACGCCTTTATCCTTAAGGGGATAAATATCTAATCCTATCCATCTATTCATATAATGGGAGTATTCTTCTAAATACACAGCACACTGTAGTTCTTTTGCTTCTGATACTTTACTAATAATTTGTGGGCTTGATTTACAGAGGTCTGAAAGATTGGTATTTACTAAATCATCCTTACTGCAGTTTAATAATTCTATTGTTTTTTGGTTAACATATGTAATTCTTGACTCACTATCAACAGCAAGAAAACCCTCATTTAAACTTTCCCAGCAGGCAATAATTGTAGAACTTAATTCCTTTATCTCTTTTTCTTGGGCACTGATTTTCCTTTTATGCTCCGTTAATTTTTCAGGTAAGATATTTAATTCAGGTATTAAGTGATTTGGAATATTATTATCGTTAATAATCTTTTCAACGGTAATTTCTATTTGCTTTCTAAATCTATCAAATAAATACTTCATTATTAAAAGGATTGAGATAAGAGCGATTATTCCATAGAAAAAAACCCTTTTAACTTGTTTTTCTGCCTGTGCATATATATCATTTAACTTTACATTGGCCCATGTATGCCCGATTATTTTCCCATCACGGGAAATCGGGTATGTAATATTATAAATGGATTTACCATACCAGCCAATAGATGTTCCTGATTCTGCATATTCGGGTTTTCCTGATTCATAAGATTTAAAATAAGGGTATGTTCTTGGTACTTTTTGCAAAAGAGAAGGATTAAAATCAGGACCTATTGCAAGGATACTATCCAATTCAATTGAATAATAGCCAATACCCATATAAGGAAATAAAACGGATAATTTATTAATTATAGGCTGAAGTTCCGAGTTTAAAACATTAACTTTTTCCGCATCCGATTTAGCATCAGTATTGCTTTTTACCAAGAAATCTTCAAAAGAACCGTCAAGCTCCTTTTCTAAAAATGCCGCTATATTATATATTTCAGCAGCCTTTATTTCTTTTTGTTCATTTATAAATTCTGATTTTATTCTTATAGAAATAATCAGCAGCAACAGTATTATAAAAATACTTGTTAGTAAATACATCCTTTGGATAATGGATAATTTTGATAACTTCTCAATTAGCAAAGTAAGTTCCTCCATAACATTCTGTTAGTAATTTTAATATTTAAAATAATCCTCTTTTTGAATATCGACAATCAACTACCGTCAGTGAAAGTTTTAGGTAATATCACAATTCCAATCCCCCTGATGTTCGACCTAATTACAGAATATTATAAAAGTTTATAGGATGTTAAAGTTTGACATGTTAACTTATTTTTCCTTCTAAATAAAATTTAAATTGGGCTTGAATAGCTAAAATTAAGACAACACAGCAAGGACCAATTTGTGTCCTTGCTGTGCAATATTTGGGGGGATTTAAAAGATGGAATAAATGCAGTACTCATAGGTACTTTTGGGGATTTTGTAGAAAATATGTTTTCATTATTTTGCTTCTTCAATACCTCAACCTCAGCCTTAAGCCAGCTTTGCTGCGCATTTTTTACAGTAAATGCGACAATAAAGATCCCCAGAGGTTCCTCTGGGGGGGTTGTAGGCTTTTATTTTGAAATAGATACTGTTAATCTAATTCCTTAAAACCAATAGGTCCTCCGAAAAAATCAATAAAGCTCACAATTTTAATGGGACGTTCAATGCTTAAATCGTTTAATTTTTTGATTCTATAAAGAACGTCTATGCCAACGTCCTCAGATTTTTCAACAGAAATTATTTGTATTTGTTGCCCACTTTGACCAATTATGATAGCATACGTTTTTAAACCTATTTGTGCAATTCCTTTACTAGTGTTTTCAGTAAAAGGAATGTCTGCTACTTGGCTTTTTATTTCTTGAGGAGCATCCGACAGCGTTAACTCTTTATACGAGACATCTTTTTGTAAATAAAAAGTAATTGATATAAGTCCTAACAAGATTACAATACCTATTGTGTATTTCTTTTTCATTTTCTTACCATTCCCCCTGCTTGCATTATATCTCTACTTCGTCAATAAAACTTAAAAACCTTTTGTAAATAAATTACTGCACAAAAAACATCTTGTTAAAATGTGTATATGTGACAAAAAAAACTCCTTTATAATTTTAAAGCTTTTTTAATAACTTTATTAAATAGTAAAATTCAAAGTTTGTAATACTAAAACTACAACATATAGAATTATAAAGGAGGATTCAAGAAATGCCCGTATATTTCTTTTATCCTATATATACAGCAATTTTCTCACTAATTCTATTAGTGCTTGTACCCGGGAAAGACATTCGACGTCTTTCTATTTATGGAATTATTTTTGGGGGTTTGATGGATGTATTTATGCTTACAATTGGAAAAGCAACTGGATTATTTGGTTGGATAAATTATGGTCCCTTTGGTTTTATAGGATATTCAATTTTTGCCTCTGGTTCATGGGCAATATTTTATATTCTATATTTCTACTTTTTACCAAAGTCAAACCTTTTAATTTATATATACGCTGGTGCTGGAATTTTCTTTTCAATTTTATATACCAATTTAGTGATTAACCTGGACATTTTTTATTCCTATAATCGAATATTCTTACCATTAGCTGCTTTTATTGTCTGGTTTTCAATTGCCACTTGGGGTTACACTAAATTAAGTATTTTTATCCTGAAAAATAACACAAACAGAAAGTTATTTAAGCTAGCCTCTCGACCTGTAAGTAATTTTCTATCCGAAATAAACTTTAAGAAACTAACAAAGTTAAAAAAACCAAGTAAATTAAAATAATAGTTATTTTAACTTCTTACATTACATTGTTTCGCAATTTTTGCAGTATAAAAATATCAATCCCCCAGAGATTCCTCAGGGGGATTGTAAGCTTTTACATCCTTTTCATTACTCCAGGGGGCAGGCTATGCGGCTGATTAAACTGGAAGGCTCTTGAATTCCTCTAAAATATAGGCACTTTATCTGTTGATCCTTTTGGGCTATAATTTTTAAGGTATTAAGGTTGAAAATCCTTTGGAAGAATGAACTGTCAACCTCAACATTCTTGATGTTCTTATATTCAAACCGTTCATTGTTGATATAAAAAGCTTCGTCACAGAAATGATAGTCTAAATCCTGATGTGCCTCTTTGATTTTAGAGTAAAGATAAACGGGTAAAAACAGGATGAAAATTATTAGAGTGCCATATACCCCAACGGCAAAGGAATTAGTAAAGGACAGGTTAAACAATGACATGACCAGCATATGTGCAAATACTACTGGTACAAAAAATATACTCCCAAAAATAAAGCTTATAACAACAGCACTAAGTACTCCCAATAACCTATTAAAATTTGCTCTCTCAATCGTGCAATTCATATTGTTTCCTCTCATATTGTTTCCTCCTTTATTTTTTATTTTCTTGTTATTTTATTATAATCTAATTTTTCAGAATATTTAAATTGCTAATTTTTATCTAGCAATTGGATAGTTACTTATGGTACGAATAAGGGTTTTTTATGTTATATGCCCAACAAAAACGCACCTTTTTCAGGATTTTCCATATCCTATAGTAGTATTTTGAGAAAGGTGTGATAAGATGAGCTGTAATATTAGAGTTTTAAATGCATGTGTAAATACTGAGTGTCTAGATATCCATTCCAACAACCAAATCCTTGCAGATCAATGTTCTTACAAATACATTTCCGATTATATCATCTTAGACTCAGGAGACCACATTTTCAAGGTAAATAAATCCAGCAACAAACACTATCCCATACTAAAGGCTTATACAAAGCTGGTGGATGACTCCTGCCATACCATAGTTGCTTCAGGTATAGGTGATGACATTAATCTTTTTGTTGTTCCCGATGCCCACGTCTCCTTCCATACCGACAAGGCATATATTAGATTCGTAAATCTATCTCCTGATGCCGATGCTTTAGATTTTAGATTTACCAATAATAACTTTATCATGGTTAATGATGTTGAATACAAAGAGGTTACCCAGTACTACCCTGCTTCACCGGGAACCTATACGGTCAGAGGGTATTTAGCAGGAACAAAGATTGAAGTATTGGAAGTTCCCAACTTTACCATCAGGCGGGGTCGTGGCTATACCATATATATAGTAGGCTCGGTAAAAAATTTATATACCATGGGATATATTTTCTGTCCTGATGGAAGATATATGGATTAATATTGAAATGTACTAAACTATGTGCTAATATGAATTATGTAATTATTAATTTCATAAATTACTAGGGGAGCCGGTAGGGCCGGCTGAGAGTTGACCATCTAAGTCTAGACCCTTGACCTGATCTGGGTAATGCCAGCGTAGGGAAGTATGTTTTTACACCTTTCCCCTGCCTTGGGAAAGGTGTTATTTTATTTAAAAGGAGATGATTGTTTAATGGCAACAAAAAAATTAACCTTTTCCGCCTTGCTGGTGGCTATAGGGACTTTATTGGGTCATCTTATTTACATACCCGCCGGGGTAGCCAAATGTTTTCCTGTGCAGCATACAATAAATGTCCTCTCCGCCGTACTATTGGGACCTGGTTATGCTGTAGCAAATGCTTTTGTTATTTCTCTGCTGCGCAATATCCTTGGAACGGGCTCACCCCTTGCCTTCCCAGGAAGTATGCTGGGCGCATTATTAGCGGGCTTTTTGTATACCAGGTATAAGAAGAATTCTGCTGCAGTAGCCGGTGAAATATTTGGAACTGGAATTTTAGGGGGTATCGCCGCCTACCCCATTGCCAAATATGTTTTAGGAAGTGAAGCAGCTGTGTTTTTCTTTGTTACACCGTTCTTAGTCAGTACCATCGGAGGAAGCATTATTGGTTTGTTTATAATTAAACTTCTAGAAAAGAACCAATGGGTACAGCAACAAGGTTTTTTAAGTAAATAAAGGATTTAGGAATCAAAAATGGAATTATTATAAATTATTTCTTAAACCTGGAGGTAAAAAATGTTTGTAAAAAAAGGGCAGGGAAATTACATCCCCATGATTGAAGGTGTGAAAAGAAGAACACTTGCCTGCGGCGAAAAAACCTTGATGATTGAGGTGGAGTTGGCACAAGGAAGCAATATTCCGGGGCACAGTCATCTCCATGAGCAGACAGGTTATTTAGTTTACGGGAAAATGATTTTTAATATTGATGGGCAGGAAACCGAAGTTAACCCAGGTGACAGCTGGGCAATACCGGGGAACGCCGTCCATAGCGTAAAAGTATTGGAGGATTCTTTCGCTGTGGAAGTTTTCTCTCCTGTCCGGGAGGACTATAAATAAAACGCCTAAATTTAGTGGCTAGTATTTAGAAAAAGAGGACTGGCGACTGGTGAAATAATGCCGTTGACTATTAGCCGTTGACTCTTAACTATTGACCGTATACTAGTGTAACTTACACTAGTATACAAAAAGTCCAGCCCTAGGCTGGACTTAATTTTTTATTTAGTTATTTCCTGGGGACGGGACCTTTCCACAACCTGCTTGCTGAAGATAACAATGGGATAAAGAAGGGCGGCACCGATAGTATTGGCAACTGTTGCCGGTAGAACAACCGTTACGAATAATACTCCAAAGGGTGCTGGTATCCCTGCTAATGCCAAGGCTGACAATAAGAAAACAGTTCCGCTGAATACAGTCCCTACAGCCCCTATAATACCTGCTGTAATGGCTGAAGGCAATTTATTGTCCAGCATTTTTACCAGACCAAAAACAAACAAACTTGTAATCATTTTATCAATTAGGTTGGGAATCTGACCTGCGGGGAAAGTGGTGGTTAAAGCACAGATAATCCCGGCGACTCCACCTGCAAGCAGAGTAGATTTTAAATCCTTTTTGAGCAAAATAACGATAAACAGCATAGCCAAAAGTAAATCCGGCTTCATTCCTGCACCATAGCCGGGGACAATCAACCTCAGGATAAAACCAATAGCTAAAAGCAAACTAATTTGCGCAATTTCTCTAATACTCATCTAAACAATTCTCCTCTCAACTTTTCTCAACTAAACTTTTCTAAACTTCTTTGCAAAAACTAAACTTTACTAATCTCACTGTTCTTTCTCCCCTAAGCACCAGCTCCTTCTCAAATACTTATAAATAACTATAAATGTTTATCGAAGATTTTTCAATAACTTTTTACTTATTATTTATATCAGGATACCATAAGTCAAAGGTCTCACCAATTATCTTTTGTACGTCGGCTATCATGCGGCCCAATTGGTATTCTGCCTCTAAAAAGTCCTTTATAACAGGGTGGAAGTTTAATATTTGAGAGGCTTTTTCCAACTCTTGCATTTTGTCTGCCGATACTTCCCTGCCCATCATTTGCAAGCCTTGAATTTCCATTTGTTTTTTCCTCAGGCTGGTGAGAATACTTTCTTTCTCCTGATCACCTTTAATTTTACTAAGGGCTGCCTGGTATTTTTCATATTCCTGAGAGTTTTTCAGACTCCTGGCTAAGTTATGGGCGGAATCATAAACGTTCATTTAAATCCCCCTTTGGTAATTTATTTTAATATATGCCTAAGTATAATAAATGTTCGAGCATAATCCTTATTCTTCCTTTTTATAATAAAATTTTTTATATATTTATTAGTCTTTTTTTAGTATAATAATTTTTAAAATTATAAAAAAAAGAAGGTTCTTCTATTATGTCCATCCCACCATACATTCTGCTTATCCTGGCACCATTATTTTGGAGTGTAAATTTTCTTGTCGGGAAGGCTCTTGCAGGAGTCATTCCAGCCGGATTTATTACACTTATGCGTTGGTTAATCACATCTATAATTCTTATTCCTATTTATAGAAAGGATCTTCTTAAAAACAGAGAATTATTTACCTCAGGTTTGTCTATCTTGATAGCCTTAGGTCTCTCAGGGTATTTCTTTAACAGCGTGAGTACATTTTTGGCTGTACAGCATACTACAGCCATCAATGCCTCTTTCCTTACTGCCTTAAACCCGGTTGCCATAGTTATTGCAAGCTCCCTTTTATTTAAGGAACGCTCCACATTAATCCAATTGATAGGTATTGTATTTTCCTTGTTTGGCGTTCTTTGGATAGTATTCAAAGGTCATCTGACTTATATTTTCAGCCTGCAGGTAAATTTAGGTGATGCTTTTATGCTTGTTGCAGTTATTAGCTGGGCGCTTTATTCTAATATTTTAAAGAAAAAAGGCAGTATTTTCCCCTGGCCTGCGTTATTTGCCGCCATGACCATAAGTGCTGTTGCAGTAAGTTTGCCTTATTCCATACTGGAGGTCTATTGGGAAGGCTGGGAATGGATTTTAAATTTACAGGGAAAACATTATCTAAGCATTTTGGCAATAGCAATTTTCCCTTCCTTACTTGCCTTTTACTGCTGGAATACAGCCATGCAAAAGGTTGACTCCAGCCAGGCTGCTGTTTTCATAAATTTGATTCCGGTTTTTACTACTATATTATCAATAATTTTTTTGGGAGAAAAATTGATGTATCATCACATTATAGGAGGGCTCCTAATTTTTCTTGGCGTTTTTATGGTTACCAACCATAATGTTTTATCAACTAAAATTAGTAAAATAATAACCACGGGTTCTATAGAACCACGTGGTTAATCTAGAGCCTGGTTAGTCTTCAATGGTGGAAAGGTCCCCTGTCGGCAGATTTAATTCCCAAGCTTTTAATACCCTTCTCATTATTTTCCCGCTGCGTGTTTTTGGCAGTTTATCCTTGAATTCTATTTCCTTGGGTGCAGAATGAGCTGATAATCCTTTCTTGACAAATATGATAATTTCCTTCTTTAATTCTTCAGTTGCCTTATATCCTTCTCTTAGAGCGATAAAGGCTTTGATTACCTCTCCTCTAAGGGGATCAGGCTTGCCAATAACTCCTGCTTCAGCAACCGCCGGGTGTTCCAGCAGCTTATTCTCCACTTCAAAGGGTCCAACACGTTCTCCAGATGTATTTATTACGTCATCAATACGGCCTCTAAACCAAAAGTACCCTTCCTCATCCCGATATGCCGAATCTCCCGTAATATACCAGCCGGGAATCCGGAAGTATTCCTGATATTTCTGAGGGTTTTTCCATATTTGCCGCATCATGGAAGGCCATGAGATCTTTACAGCCAGGTTCCCCATTTGGTACGGCGGAAGTTCATCTCCTTTATCATCAATAATAGCTGCTTCAATTCCGGGAATAGGTTTTCCCATTGAACCGGGTCTTATTTCCATGCCGGGGTAGTTGCATATCAGTTGTGCCCCGGTTTCTGTCATCCACCATGTGTCGTGAATACGCTGTTTATACACCTTTAGACCCCAGCGGATAACTTCAGGATTTAACGGTTCCCCCACGCTCAACACATGGCGGAGAGAGGACAAATCAAACTTTGACACAGTTGCTTCCCCTGCCCCCATCAGCATACGAAACGCTGTGGGAGCACTATACCAAACGGTTACTTTATATTCTTCAATGATAGCATACCAATCATTAGGGCTAAAGCGGCCACCGCGAATGACATTGGTAGCACCATTCAGCCAGGGGGCAAAAATACCGTATGAAGTTCCGGTAACCCATCCCGGATCCGCTGTACACCAATAAATATCATCCTCACGCAAATCAAGTACAACTTTGCCGGTATAAAAATGCTGGATCATAGCATTATGAACATGGTAAACGCCTTTAGGCTTACCGGTAGAACCTGAAGTATAGTGGATGATTAGTCCATCTTCTCTATCAACCCATTCAATTTCCAGTTCTTCTGAAGACTTTTCCATTTCTTTTTCGAAATTATACTGGTTTGGCTCTAATTGATTTATTTCTCCTACCAAAATAATGTGCTTTAGACAGGGCAGCTCCCCTACCGGGATTCTGGACAGGAGCAAAGGTGTAGTAATGACGGCCACCGCTTCGCTGTCTTCCAGCCTGTCTTTTACCGCTGTTTCCATAAAGGCTTCAAACAAGGGACCAACAATTGCACCAATTTTGACCGCACCTAATAGGGCAAAGTAAAGTTCAGGGGTCCGGGGCATAAAAATAAAAACTCGATCTCCTTTTCCTATACCTATTTTCTTTAAAACATTCCCTGCCTGATTTGATTTTTTCCTCATTTCCTCATAAGTATATTGCTCTTTCCTGTCACTATCGCTGTAATATAAGGCAATTTTATCCTTTTTTTCTGATTGGGCATGACGGTCAATTGCTTCATAAGCAATATTAACCTTACCAGTATTGAACCAGGAGAACTCCTGTTCTACTTCATTCCAAGAAAAGTTTGATCTTGCAGCATTATAATCCCCGAGATTTGATTTTTGTACCGAAACACCAATTGCTTTTTCTTTCAAAGTTTCCACCAGATTACCTCCCTGCATAAAATTCCTCTACAGAATTATACTAATGTGTAATTAAAATTAATCGTCCAGGTAACTTTTAAGACAATTTACAAAATTATGAATATTTTGTTAATATTATAGCATATTGTAACCTCTAAGCCAATTTTCTTTATCATTGACGTTTTTTATAGCTATCATTTTAAAATTTATTCCTGTAAAATAATTGTAGTTCCCTGTAAAGGAGTTGTAAGCTGTGGAGCACACTAAAATATACCACTGCAAAAAAATCAGCTACAAAAATCGCTCTGTCATAGTTGAAGGACCTGTTTCGGCAAATTATTTGCTTACCCTTAAAATGAGTACTGAATTAGATGCATTTCGCAAACCGTCAGAACAGCATCAAGCATTGGTTGATATTGCCGAACTTCCTGAAGGTCGTATTATTATTACCCGGGATAATGAAACCATTGTCGGCTATGTAACCTTCCATTATCCCGATGAGATGGAGCGGTGGTCACAAGGAAATATGCAGGATTTAATTGAATTGGGAGCTATAGAAGTTGCAAATGAATACCGTTTACTGGGACTAGGAAAAGAAATGATATGTCTGGCTTTTATTGATTCTCAAATGGAGAATGTAATAGTATTTACTACAGAATACTATTGGCACTGGGATTTAAAAGGAAGTGGACTTTCCATATGGGACTACAGGAAACTGATGGAGAAATTGATGAAGTCCGTAGATATGGTCTGGCATGCTACCGATGACCCTGAAATTTGCTCTCACCCTGCAAACTGCTTGATGGTCAGAATTGGAAAAGAAGTACCCCTGGAATCAATTGAACAGTTCGACCGGCTCCGTTTTCAACGACGGTTTATGTATTAAAAAACGCCTTACGGCGTTTAGTGGCTAGTAAAACACTTTAAAAAAGCTGAACTGGGCTAGTTATACACAACTAAAAATTTATTTTTTCCTGAAGGATAAAAAAACTTCTTTTCACTCTTTTAAAATTTCTTCAAATATCTTCTCCCCACCATCTTCCATTACATTATAGACATTGACTGTCACACTTTTTTCAATTGCCTTCCGCAGGGCATCTTTATCGACAAAGGCCTCTTCATAATCCTCACTGTTAAAACGGAATTTTGGATAATAGGGATTTACTGTCACACAAATAATATTTGACCTTTTTTTTACCCTTAAGTTTATACCATTGCTGCTAAGTTCATTTATTATTTTATGAGTGGTTATTGCATTTCCCATAACTAAGATTTTGATAGGGTCTTGAAAAATTATTTTTTTCTTTTTCAAATCACTTAATTGACTTATCCTCTTAGACAAATAGCTAAAGCTTTTTTCCCCAATTATACCTTCTATTTCAACCGTGTCTTCATGACGCATTTTGCTTATCAAATCCTCAACAGCATGGGTATTTAAAATAGAGCCTATCCTTTCAAACCAGCCTTGTTCCTGTATTAATTCAGTATTAAATATTTCAACAATACAATGAGTCTCATGGGCTAAGTCTATTATCTTAGACTTCCTAGCCGCCCCTGTTGTAAGTATTAAACCATTAACCTCAACCATAGGGGCTATACGGTTAAGGGCACCATCTACCAATATAAAATCTAAATTATAGCGGCGGAGCTTACTCAATACTTTTTTTAGTTCACTGCTTTTGTTTGGACCGGCAACTACCAGTCTCCCCCCCCTAAATACCTTGCCCAGTATTATTTTTCCTAGGGGAGTAGAAATGTCCGTTACCTCAAATACATCAATTTTTGCATCACTTACTTCCAGGCACTTTTCAGCTGCCGCCACTAAAACTCCAGGCCAGACTTCTATCTTTGGCTTAGGCAGACCTGTAACGTTATCTAAATCTTCGCCATCATAGCCGATACTTGTCAGACCTAAATTTAATTTTCTTCTTTGAATTTGCTCCATAATCACATTAGTTGTTGTTGTCTTACCTGTGTTCTTTGCAGTTCCGGCTATTCCTATTACTTTGGTCTCCATTTCAGCCTTCTTGTACTGTATTTTTTCCGGCACGACCTGGGTAAGCACCTTCCTCCCGGGTTCCTAATAGTCCATCATATAAAGCCTGGACAAAGTCACCTTTGGCGGCTACTTCTTTTAAAACAGCTGCAATGCCTGAGATAATTTCTTCCTTCCATAATTGGGCTTTTTCAGTTGCTTTAACCCCTGCACTTCCTAAGAACCTAAAGCTTTCTTGAACACCCCGCAAAGTATCAACCTTAGAAGGGACGCTGATGGGTCCGCCTGAATAAGCTTCATCTGCAGAAGCGATGGAAATTGCGTCTACCCCAAGTGCACTAGCCAGCATACCATGCAGTGAAGTTGCTAAACTTGATTGCACCCTGTCTTCAGTCTGGGTCAAAAATCCAATGGGTGCACCAGGCCAGATGGGAGCATTTATAATACTTCTTAAAGCCTCAATTTTCGCTGCATTAAAGTCCAGATAATTATCCTCCATTTGTCCGCCGATCATCATTTCCGGTGAATAAGCAAATAACGGCTGCAGGATGGGTCTGCCTCCCAGCTTTACCGCCAAATCCGCCATAATCAACATACCGGCAAAGGCTTTATAGGCAGGAACTCCCGTCAATTCCTCATTGGTTACAATATCAAAAGGCATATTATATTTTGCAGCATATTTAATGGCATAATAGCCATCAACCGTTAAACGGGCAGGATCTGTACCGGCTGCCAGGGAGCCATAACATATATTTATTTTAGTCAAGTCTGCCCCTATTTTTCCTGCAAGGACTACTGTTTCAGGTGTATTTAAACCCCTGTGGGCTCTAACCTGCCAAAGGGTAGATTTCTCTAAGGAATCGTAAATTCTTTTTAGATTTTCCGGGGTAATGACGGTTCCATCCTCCTGATGGGTTAGGTTCCCCCCCAGAAAACCTTCGGTGCGGGCGCCCCAGGATGGGTCAAAATGGACAACACCATCTACACCCCAAGCTTCACTTACTTTAATATGACCAATATCCATAAATGGACAGCCTGTCCCATACTGATTCCAGACTATTGGGAGTTTTTTTGTATGCTGTAATTTTTTTACCTTCATATTTTTTTTGACTTCATTGATAAAGGAATGATAACTGTCTAATTCGTCCCTTGTTAGTTCCCTTGTTTTAGGATGGATCTTACCCTCCAAATAATACTCCCGTGGAACCTGATCGCATAATTGGGGATATTTTGCAAGAAATTCTGTATTATCACCATTAAAAGTCCAAACTCCATCCCTTAGCTTTGCCCTCTCAACACCTGGAGAAGTCTTGTTTTTAGCCCAACTGATAATCTGATTGCTTATTTTGTCAAGCAAATCACCAATATTCGCGTTGTAGTACCTATAATTATAGCCTTGAGTGATGTCGATTTTTTCCTTTCTTACTACTGCATCCTCAGGATTGTATTCCCGCCCTTCTACAAAGGCTAAGGCTTCTTCTACTGTGGTTCCTGGTCCAAAGCCGGCATCAAAACCTAACTCAGCCGCTAATTCGGGGCGAATTGCCATCCCACCGATGCCGATCTTTACTTTTTCCCGCAACCCAGCAGCATCAGCCAGATCAACAAACCTTGCCAGCAATTCTGCTACACCGTATCCTAAAGTTCTACTCAACAGCAGAGTATTGAATTGTTCATCCATAGCAATTCTGATTATTTCCTCCGGCGGTGTATCAGGCGGCAACAGCTTAGTTTCTATTCCCAATTCCTCAAGTGCCCGTTTAATCATTTTTAACCCTATATCATGAACAGGGTCTAAAGGGGACAATAATACCTTTTTGGACATTATTTAACCTCCTCCCCTGAAAATAACCATCCATACCTATCACCAGATCTATGTAAATATGCCCTGGTCCTCACCCTGGCTCCAGGACCGATAAATTCCATAAATACAATATCAACATCATCAAAGCCTAAATTCTTCATCATCTGCAGAGCCATTTTCTTCCCCTCTTCTTCGCTGTCACATACTAAAAATGTCTCTACATCCAAGGCATCCATTACCTTTTCTAAAACCTTAGCCAACTAAGACCCTCCTTTACCTCAATATAATCAATCAATAATTTCTCTAGTAAAGTTTTCCCTAATTTTAAAATAAAAATGTGGATTTTTAAAAAATAGTTACTAGTGACTGGTGACTGGTGACTTGTAAGTCTTAGACTTAACCTTAAAATACCGGAGTCGTATACTAGTAGGTATTATAGTTGATGGTCAATAGTTGATGGTCAATAGTCAATGGTCAGGTAGTAAATAGTGACCGTTCAAATGTGGTAGATGGCAAGGCACATAAAATCCCCGAGGCCGCAGGCGTATATAAATTGGGGACATTCCTCATCCACAAAGCTAAACTTGCAGAGAGGAGTGTCCCCTTTCCTTTTTCCGTTGAGGATTTTGACCCTTTTTTGGAACGCAGCTATGCGAAGTTTTTCAAAAGCCAATCATAATCTACATGAGGAGGATGGCTACTATTGTCGCCCCCAGCAACCCCGCCACCACAGGGATAAAGTTTCTACGGGCTAATTCCATAGGGTCTACCCCACAGATAGCCGCAACAGGTATCAACCCCCAGGGAACTACCGTTCCGCCGCCGACCCAAACAGATGCCAGCTGTCCTAAAGCACCTAATGTACCTTTATCAACTGCAATAGCACTGCTGAAAGTTTGAGCTAGTGACCCTACTAAAGGAAGTCCGGAAAAACCGGAACCATCCAATCCTGTAATCGCCCCAATAATAAGTTGGATGAAGGCCACAGGGACTCTGCTTAAAGGTACTGAGGCGGCTAAAGCATTTCCTAAGTCTGTAAGAAGTCCGGTAGCCTGCTCTCCCAGGATAACCTTAGCAGTTCCTTCGGAACCAAGGAAGAAAAATCCGCCTATGACAATTACGGGGGCAAAGATTTTGATTCCAAACATAAAACCGTCTCTTATATAGTCTGTAATCTTCTCTAATGAATCCAATCCAAATTGCAACAGGGCGGCCAAACACATTATAAATGCTGCTGTCCCACCAATCAGGGCAGTAGCATCACCGCCCCGGATTTGATACAGATAAAGCATAACTACATCTATACCAAAAGCTACAGGTACAAGAATGGCTATGAAGTAGGATACCCATGTGAACTTTTGACTAGCCTTAGCTTCTTGCTCTTTAGCCATTTTCTTTTGCTCAGCCTTAAGTGATTCCTGGTTTCTGCCAATATCCCTTTTCAACATCACAAATGCAGTTACAGAAGCAATAATAGAACAGGTAAGCCAAAGAGGTATACTAGGTCCAATTACCCCCGAGGCATCAGCAAAACCAGCTGACTTAGCAGTAATGGCAGGCGCTCCCTGTATAAAGTAGTCAGATGATAATCCTATACCATGACCAAAAATATTCATGGCGATAGCTGCACCCATTACCGGCAGTCCTGCCCGAACAGCAACGGGCAGCACTATGGCGCCTATTAACGCTACAGCAGGAGATGGCCAGACAAACCACGAGACTAACAACATCGCAAAACCCAAAACCCAAAAGGCAATATTGGGATTTACCATTGCCCTGGCTGCCGGCTGCATGACCAGATAGTCGGCTCCTACATCGGCAAGTGCCTTGGACATGGCAACCACTAGAGAGATTATGGCAATAATACCCCAAAATTCATTGCCTGCTGCAATTAAGGCATTATAAACAACCTGAAAGGAACCGATAAAATTTCCCTTTGCAGCAAATCCGATTATAAATAATCCTAAGAAACAAGGTAGTACCGTGTCTCTTCTAAGTATCATGGTTATTAGAACTACTAAAACCATAAATACGTAAACCCAGTGCAGCATAGTTAATTGTACTTCCACAGCTTTCCCTCCTTTTACTGAGGATTATACTACCGATTGATTATAAAAATTAGTCATCCCAGCTTTTTCTACTTTTTGTTTTATTTGATTAATTTCAGTGGTGTATAGATTTAATTCTTTCATTCTTTGGAAATAGACAGAACCGGAGAATGTATACTTCTTGGTAATACCTTCTTCCGTACCCATCTGTTCATTGACATGGGCAATGGCATCACCGATAGCTAAACTAGTAGGTATTTCTTTCAGCTCTTTACCTGCCGCATATCGTACAGCATTGTTACCCGCTAAACTTCCGGTGACAATAGCTTCAGTATGCCCTACTAAAAGCCCTGCCTTTTCCCCGCCGCAGAAAAGGTTATCAACACCTTTTGTCTTTAGGTAATTGTCACGGGGGGAAAGTGCTAAATAGCGCATTGAGTTTCCAATACCACCTGCATATGGGTCTTCGAAACGGGCATTTTCAAAGCCCGGAATCATACGCAGTGTTTCTAAAGGATAATATGGTGACATCAGCTTAGCATGTCCGGTATCCAGCAAAATAATATTTTCCTGGAATTCTTTCAGGGCATATTGCTGACATGCCTTAGACTCCAATGCACCTTCCTTTTGCAATTTAGCAGGGATAGGAATTACTGCAACACCTTTAGCATTTAACTCTTCCACAATGCTTTCGGCAAGGGATTCCTTATGCAACTTACAGGAGCCGCTCATTGCCCCAACCGAACCATCAGCCTTCTTACCTTTAAATTCTTCTACCCCGCACTTGGTTGCCAACTCAATACGTGGTCCAAAGGTTGGACAGCGGTAAATACACATGGCACAACCATTGCCATATTTCAAACAGTTGCCCTGGGGACCTGCCGTACCACTGGCTTCTACAAAAACATCGCCTGTATATTCATTGCCATCTTGGTCAATAACCGCTGCTATTTTTTTTCCTTCCATTTTTACATCCTTAACCCTTGCCTCCAGCTTATATTCAACACCGGCTTCATCAAGCTTACGGCGAACTGCAGGCTCTATTTTGGCCACATCATATAATGTAGCATGCTTGTGCCCTGGGAATTCTATATTTTTGTGACGGGCAGTCTCATCAACGGCATCAAATAATTCATTAGCCCCCATCGCAATAGATTCTTCTGTAGCTGTAAAACGTCCGTTATTGCGCATAATTCCGCCAACCAACCCTGTACCCAAAAACATATCCGTTCTTTCTAAAACTATAACATCTGCACCGGCTTTTTTTGCCGTAAGACCGGCGGCACAGCCGGCCCAGCCCCCACCGACAACTACAACTCTAACCATGTAAAATCTCCTTTCAATAAGATAAACTAAGCCTGATAGCCAAATAATCTTTAGCAATAGTATTCAAACTTCACTTACTATTGACTATTGAGCATTAACAAGGAATATTTCTTCATAAATTGTGCTAGTCACTAGCAACTAATAGCTTTTTACTAGCCACTAGCGACTAACAACTAGCCACTAATTAAAGCACCCCTGCATGCTTACATACAATCTCAATAAGTTTAACCAAAGCTCTCACGGCAATTCTCATTCTGTCAGGGATTAGATTTCCATCGTCATCAGTAGTACCTAAACCGGTAGAAATATAGATGTTGCCATCGTAAGCAATTGTTGGAATTACACCAAATTTAGTCATCCCGGTTTGTAATATATTTGTTCCGGAATACATATCTTCGATGGAGAAGATAGGAATACCCATTTGTCCATTTTTCCAAGTGCCTTCGTAGTTTACTTCCACAGCTGTAGAATTATATACCTTGGTTATCTTAATGCCATCTCTAAACTTAGCTGGGATATTCTTGAATTCTTCAACAACAATATCATACATTTCATCAACAGGCTTAGTTAACACTTCAGGTTTATCACGCAGAACTTTTAATGCCTGCAGTTGAGTCAGCAAGGCTTCTTTACCTGGGTCAAAGGTTACATATGCTGCTTTACCATAGGAGGATGGAGTTCCCCAACGGTCTCCATGCATACCTAGAGCGCGGCGGATAGGAACCATTACTTCTTCTTTTCCTATAATTAGTCCACTGGTGGCTGCTCCTGTGGCTTTATCCATACTGTAAGTAATTACGTCGCAATCAATTTTCACGGGGTCAATGCCTACGAAGGGAAGACCCCAGGCATTGTCAATTACATATGGTACATTATAGGAGTGTGCCAAGTCCGCAATATATTTGCAAAGTAATGGAGTGCCTTCCTCATCTTTAACTCCATAACCGTAACCAGGTGAAGGATAACCTAAAGAGGTAAAGCCTGTTAAAAATGCTTCGTGGATTTCAGCATGCAGGGCAATTCTTTCAATAGCCGCTTCCGGGTCAACTTCCGCTAGAAGTGGAACTGGATGGTTCTTAATTCCGTGGACTTCATACTTTGCACCTTCGAGTGGAACGATTACAGTATCAAGATTGTTTTGTCTCTTGCCATAGAAGCCTAACTCACCTGCAGTTGAACCCCTGTCGGCAAATAAATCCTTATATTTTCCCGGGAAAGGACGTCCATAACTGCCTTGGTGATGTAAATGCTTTTCATAGGGAGCAATATACCTTGCCCGGTAGTTGTCACCTCTTCCCTGCATGGGAGGTGTAAACAGGGTATCAAAGCAAGTCCAGAGAGTTGCTTCACAGGTACTGGTGGATGCAGCTTCCCAGCCATCACCATAAACATCTTTTACTACTTCCCTGATTTCATCCATTAATTTTGCCAGGGGAATTACTTCTTTGGCTCCGACTTCACCAGCTTCCAAAATATCTTTTCTTAAAGGAGCAGGACAACCTGAAATTGCACCGGTCAATCCAAACCTACCCCTAATCTCATGGGGAACACCAATTTCATCTGCAGCCTTGGCTGCATCGGCATATATTTCAGGAACTTTGGCATGAAGCTGTTTGTACATTTGATATTTATATTTAGGACTCATTTAAAATAAAACCTCCTTAATTTAGTGACTAGTGACTAGTCTTTTATTAGTAGTTAGTGGCTAGTGGCTAGTGGCTAGTTGGCTAGAAAACGCGTTTCGCCATGAATGACTAGCTTACTTGACGTGACATCATTAACCGTTGCTTCATTTGAAAAAATATATTCTTGCGTTAGTGATAATATATTTGGTCGGAGATTGCTTCAATCGCAAGCTCATTCGCAATGACAGGGTTAAAAATGCCGACCTATAATGAAACCTGTTAGACGTCATGCCTTTTTACAGTTAACTCGCCCACTGACATTCTGATTAACCTTTAAGCTATCAGCTCTTCACTTTTACAATCATTTCTACTTCACAGGTTGAATCTAATGGAAGCTCATTGACTCCTACTGCTGCCCGGGCATGCTGACCCTTTTCCCCAAAAATTTCACCAATCAATTCACTTGCACCATTAATTACTTTAGGCTGCAAACTAAAACCATCACTGCTAGCGACAAAACCCGTAACCTTTACTACTTTTTCCACCTTGTCTAAATCACCAATTACACCTTTGATAACACTTAAACAATTTAAGGCGCAAATTTTTGCTGCCTGGTACGCATCATCTTCTTTGACATCTTTCCCTACCTTGCCTTTATACTTTAGTTCACCGTTAACAAATGGAATTTGACCTGAAGTATAAACATAGCCATCAACTAGTACGGCAGGTACATAGGCTGCCACCGGCTTTGGAGCCTCAGGTATTTCCAGACCCATACTTTTTATCTTTTCCTCAATCTTGGACATAAATAAATCCTCCCTTCTAATTTTTTCTTCTTAGCAATCCTCTATTATTTTTCTTATGTGGCTGAACAATTATTCTAATGCTTATTTACAATAACTTCCATTCCAATTTCTGCATTAAGCTCTACCCCGGTAAGCCTTTGGTTGGATTTAATTACAATGTTTAAATGATTTGGCATATGGGTTTCATCAAAGCCGGCAATACTTCCAATTAATTGATTACCCAGGTACAGTTTATCTCCTGAAAGCATGACACTTCCCTGTTCCACCTCAAAAAAACCTAAATATGATATGGTATCTACCTTTTTGCCTGGTCCTGCTTCCGGTTCATCGGTAATTATCAATTCATGAATTTCATTTTTATTAAGTGCCCTGGAAATAGGTGTTATTAACTTTAAATTTCGCCCCTCCAGCTTGCCATCTAAGACAACAACCAAAGTACCCTTGATTTCCCTTTTTTTTGCATAAGGATTTGTTTTAAACAGCCCAGCCAGATATGGATCAATTCCTGGCAAGAAACCACCTCCTTTTTTACACAAGTTAATTAATTAAATGTTATTATCCGCCATTTTTTTTGTTTTATGTAAAGAGAGTCTCAGTTTTTACTAAGAAAAAGAAGGGGCAGACCTCAGGTCCGCCCCCTATAAATACATATTAAATTTTTAAATTGAATCATTATTGTATAAATACAGCAATACTTTAGATTTTAATTTACTAGGAATTATCTCGATTATAGGGTATAGGTATATACTGGACTGAAGGGCGGCGGTTATTAGTCTGGGGATAGAGGTCCATTAACTTGTATACTTCATAGGGCATATCAGTACTTACAAATAGTCCCAGCTCTTTTAATTCCTCATAACGGATTGGATAATCATGAGTCCAACGTCCTTCACTGAATACCTTAGCAAGCTCACAAGCCTTATCCTGTGAAAAATGTTCCGCTAAAATAAAACACAAGGTTTCCTCTACCTGTTTGATGGCCTTCCTTGCTACATCAGCGTAGATTAAGGTCTCGTCATCTATTTCATTGATATGTTTATCCTTAACTACACTCAGCAGAGAGACTGCCGGATATTGACCAAGCTGGGGATCCACCGGACCTAAGACTGCATTTTCATCCATAACAATCCTATCTGCCGCCAGTGCAATCATTGTCCCGCCAGACATAGCATAGTGGGGAACAAAGACCGTAACATCTGCTTTATGTTTCTTAAGGGCATAAGCTATTTGTTCCGAAGCCAAAACTAATCCTCCAGGAGTATGCAAAATAATATCTATGGGCATATCAGTGGGTGTAAACCTTATTGCCCGCAGGATTTCTTCCGAATCCTCTATGTTGATAAATTTCCGAAAAGCAAAGCCTAAAAAACTCATGGATTCCTGCCTGTGTATCAGGGAAATTACCCTTGAGCCTCTCTTTTTCTCCAAATCCCGCATAATTCTGATACGGCTCATTTCTAAGGAGCGCTGCTTCAAAACAGGGATGAGCATAGATGCAATAAATAATAGCCAAAAAATACTGCCAAAATCCATATCATTTCCACCTCCAACACTACATTTGTTATACCCAAATTAGAGAATATTTAAAAATCGGAGTTTTTTACGGCATTCCCGCCAGTTAGGACACGCCTTCTCAACTAAACGCCAAAATTTTGGTCCATGGTTTGCCTCTTGAAGGTGGCAGAGCTCATGGACAACTACATAACTTATTAAATCCAAAGGTGCATTCTTTAGTTTATGGGAAATATATATTTTTTTTGATCTTAGGCTGCAGCTACCCCAACGGCTTTGCTGTTTTTTAAAGGTTATGCTTTTGAAGAAGTAGTTGTAATACTCCTCATTTATTTTTTTGGCTAATTCGAACAGTTGTTTGTCATCGCTAATTTCACCAGCGATTAAGCTGATAGGTTGCTGTTTTATGTTTTGTGCTTTGTGCAAAAGTCTTTCCTGCAAAATCTTGATGTGTTCCTGCTGATGAGCTAAAGGAACATTGGCTGATATATATAAAACTATACGCCCATTACGAATTATACCTGAAGAGTTCTTCTTATTTTTATAAATTATCTCAATTTCCATTTGTGAATTCCACCTTTTTCTTAGAAACACGGCTTGCGCCGAGCCTTTGGCGACTGCGGAAGCCGATGTTGCACTTATACTTATTACCTTGTAAAAGTTATACTATCCTGATAAGTATGAAAAAGCAACCTCGTAAAGTTTAAAAAGGTTGCTTTTATTTTGCCGTTTGGAGCAATTCTTTTGTATGGGTAATCATACCGCAAAACCCTTTTAACAAAACAGGATCATAATGGATACCGGAAAACTTTAATAGTTCCTCAATGGCTTGTTCTTTGGACATGGCTTCCTTATAAGGACGGTTGGTAGTGATAGCATCATAGCTGTCAATAATCCTTAAAATCCTTGCACCTAAGGGTATCTTCTCCCCTTTAAGCCCAAAAGGATAGCCTGTTCCGTCAAAGTTTTCATGATGGTACAAAACAATATCCAGGGTCCCCTTTAAAGACTTGAGGGGTCTGATAATATCGGCGCCCCATTGGGGATGCTGCTTGAATTGCTGCCATTCAGTATTGTTAAGTTTTTTAGGCTTGTTTAAAACTTCCCGGGATATTTCTATTTTTCCAATATCGTGGAGTAAGGAGCCGTATAGTAAATCCTTGCCCAACTGGTCGTCCAAACCATACACCTCTGCAAACCTTTTTGATAATTCCATAACCCTTTCCGAATGGCCATAGGTATACCTGTCCTTGGCATTAATTACCATACTGAGGGTCCTGATAGAATTAAACAGTTCCTTTTCTTCCTCTTTTAAAGAAAGGCTTAAATCATCGAAAACTGAATAATAGGTTTCAACTTTATTTTTACTGACAAACTTAGCCTTATATAAGGCTTCATCAGCCTTTTGGATTAGTTTTTCTTTATTATCTGCCATGCTGGGAAATTCTGCAATACCTATAGAAATGGTTAATTTTCCTTTAGGCAGAACCTCCATTCCAGGAAAAACTGCCTGTTCAACCTGGCTGCGGATTTCTTCACCTAAGACCTTTGCCGGCTTTATCCCCACATTGGGCAGAATAATTGCAAACTCCTCACCACCGTAACGAGCACAATACCCTAAAGTCCCCGCCATTTTTTTCAATATTTCTGCCACTTTTATTAAAACCTGGTCGCCTTTTTGATGCCCTAATGAGTCATTATAGACCTTAAAATAATCCAAATCTAAAAGCATAAGGTTTAGCTTTGAGTTGTTTTTCTTAGCTTGAATCAGTTCTTCATCAAGT
The DNA here is from genome assembly GCA_049323895.1 of Bacillota bacterium. Lineage (GTDB taxonomy): Bacteria > Bacillota > Peptococcia > Peptococcales > BICA1-8 > JBMOKT01. Next base: position 34,259 of record JBMOKT010000008.1, read on the forward strand.
ATAGCTTGGAAGCTTCTGTGATTTAGTATATCGGTTAAGCTGTCGTGGGTGGCTAAACGTTCCAGTTCTGTTCTAATTTTCGCTTCAGTTTCGGTCATATTTCCTAAAAGCCAGGCAAGAAGAAACAATATCCCACTTAGCATTATGTCTGCATCAAATGAAGCCGAGTCACTAATAATGGTAACATAAAATGATGATATGGAAGTTAAAATCGCCGCAGCGAATGATAGCATTGTACCATATCTTAAAGCAGTGACCAATACAGGCATCAATAATACAATCTTAAATAAATTATCTTTTTCCGTCATAAATAAATAATTGGTGAGAAAAATAAAAAAAACAATGATTGCAAAATCTAAAATAACATTGCTTAACTCTGATTTGGTTTTTAATAAATTTAAAAACGGCAAAAAGGCTAAAACAAAAATAAATAATAAGACATTGCCACTTTTGTCAATAATATTTTCATAGGAAAAATTAGCTGTTCTTAGCATTAAAATACCAAGTATTAAGAAAAATAATACTTGTGATACTAATATATAATTGTTCACGTAATTATTTCTTTTATTTTTTAGCTTCAACTTAAATTACCTCACAATTAAAGATTGAGGTGGGCTTGTCCACCTCAATTCTTTATTTTTGTAAGCTCTTTGGTGTCTTAGGTTGATAGTTCCACCAAGTACAAGCAAAAGAGGAACTGATTGTTGCAAGCAACATTAATAGAGTAGAAATACCTACAAATAATGATTTTTTCATTCTTGTACACCTCCTTTATTATTTAAGATGGGTATAAGAGTCAATGATTGGTAAAATATACCCAAAACAATACTTAATTTCAAAACATTTGAATTTAAAACAAAATAAATAATAGTTGAAACTATCATAATAGATAATGAAGTTATTTTTAATTTTCTTTTAAAAGAAAGAGAAATTATTGGTTTTGCAGGGCTGTCTTGGGGAGCAAAACAAAAAACCAGAACAAAACTTAAAATAAGGAATAAAAAACTATAATTTACAAAAACAGTGAATAATAAATATTTATTTATAAATATACCAATTAATGTATATACTGCTGTTCCAAAAAATAAACATTTGAGAGGGGAGTCAAAATGAAAACCTCCGGATACCTTTCTCAACAAACCGCCGAATATTGCAGCAACTGAAGCCGGAATTAGAGCTTCAAAAACAAAGGAAACAGCTACAATTAACAAAAATCCTCCCAGTTGCACAATAATATTTTCTATTGAATAAGCAATGATTTCTTTTTTTTCTTCATCATAGTTAAGTTCTTTTGTAATGAAATCAGTTAAAAATATACTCATTCTAGAATAAGTCATCTTTTCACCTTTTTCTAAAATAGTTTATAGAATATGGAATTAGAAATAATAGTATAACATATGGAAGAGAAATAATAATACGCATTCTAATATCATAAGATAGAACTTCAGAAGAAACGTTTAGTATTTTAATCATTGTACTTGTAGATATGGTTTCTACTATAATCAAAATTAATATTGTACTAATACTTACGACAATCGCCTTATTAATGCTAACTTCACCATACTTACTTACAATAAAAAATAATAAACCTATCGCAATGATTGTATGAACTCCAAAGGTAACAGGCATAAGTCTAATTAAATAGGATGATAGTGATAAAATGACACCAAAAGTAATTATTACTTTTATATTTAACTTTGATTTACTTAAAACTAAAGCTAGATAAACAAGAAATATATTTTCAGGCACACCTAGAAACAACCATACTATAAAAGGCATCTTCATTATGTAATTCCTCCTAGATAAATATCAATTTCCACAAAATATTGGATTTTCCTACCAAAAACACAAAAAATTTTACTACATATTTTTATATATTTCTACATTTTTCCTCATTTTCCTACCTCGCTCCTTAATTGCCAGCAAATTTCTTTGTATTCACAAGCAATTTTTCTGCAATATGAAAATGTCAACTAAACTATGAAAAATTATAAATGCTTGTGGCAAATCAAGCACAAATCTGTAGTAAATAATGACAAACAGCACTTCCATCAATTGCAGCAATCCCCTAAAAACATTTTAACTTTAAACTATTTCATTTCTACATAAAGTTACATTTTCCTACAAATAAAACCATTTTTTGCAATTATTTTTTGTTAAAAAAACCGGGTTTACAATACCCGGTTTTTACAGTTACCTATAAAAGTTTTCTTTAGTACTCAGGGGGCAGGTCTTTTAGCTGCTCCATGGTAAATACCGGTCCATCCAGACAAACATAACATGAACCAATATTGCAGCGCCCACATTTTCCAATACCGCATTTCATTCTCATTTCTAAAGTGGTAATAATATCAGTATCAGCAAAATTCATCTTCTTTAGACCTTGCAAAGTAAACTTAATCATGATGGGAGGTCCGCACAAGATGGTAACCTGGGGCTTGGGAGCAAGCTCCTCAACGTATGAAGGTACAAAACCCACATGCCCATCCCAGCCTTCTTCTTCCCTGTCGATTGTTACACAAACATCCATATTGGGAACCTTGGGCCAATTTTCAAATAAGTCTTCTTTGAAACACAGGTCTCCTTTGCTTCTGGCACCATAAACAACTGTTAACTTGCCAAAGTCATCCCGGTTTTTTACACAGTGCATAATCAGACTGCGTACAGGTGCCAGCCCTATACCGCCACCGATAAAGAGAATATCCTTCCCTTTACAGTAGTCTATAGGAAAACCATTGCCGTATGGTCCGCGAATACCCACTTCCTGCCCGACTTCTATTTCATGCAAGGAATTAGTCAATTGACCTACAGCCCTAATTGCCATTTCTATATGATTTTCACCCTTATTAGTGATAGAAAACATGCCTTCGCCTATAGCAGGCATTGATAGCATCCCCAACTGACCAGGCGCAGGGTCAAAAGGTATTTTGCCATCTATGGTGCTGATGTGAAAGGTTTTTACATCATGGGTTTCCTGGACAATATCGATAATTTTCCCTCTTATAGGTACTAGAGGATTAATTCTTTTCACCTCTTCAGGAGTAATTGCCAATCTTCTCCCTCCTTTTCATTAGTGGCTAATGTTAGTGGCTAGTTGTTAGTGGCTAGTGGCTAGTAAATAGTTACTGGTGACTGGTGACTGGTGACTGGTTACTGGTTACTAGACAACGGTCGATGGCTAATAGTCGATAGCCAATAGCTATATTTTTAAAAGCTGATTTACCACGCTCCTGTTATTAGCTGGTAATAACAAATCCGTTGAATCTCAGTCCGCAAAGCAAAATCTAATCTTTTTCTGTAGCCACTGTAGACACTGTAGCTACTGTAGGTTCTATTAGGTCTACGCTTCCTGTATCTTCTTAATAACAGACGTTATATCAAGGTTCACGGGGCATTTGGTTACACAACGTCCGCATCCTGTGCATAAAAGCATATTATACCTCTCTGGGAAGTAACGAAGCTTGTGCAAGAAACGGTTCCTGACCCGTTCCTTCTTGCCCGGTCTGGGCTGGTGTCCGCCGGCCATCATTGTATATTCGTCAAACATACAGCAGTCCCAGCAGCGTATTTTGACTCCATCTTCCCCCCGCACTTCATTGGCAATGTCAAAACAGTGGCAGGTTGGACATACATAGGCACAGGCACTGCAGTTCAGACATTTGCGGGAAATATCATCCCAGATGGGGTGGTCAAACATATCTTTCAGCTTCTCAGGAACACCTTCTACATCTGCAGCCAGGGTGAACTCTCCCACCGCCGGAATAGCTGCATCTTCCTCTTGCAGAAGTCCGGAAACTTTATTTAGTATCTCTGTTCCCTTGTCAGAAAGAGGCTCAAACCCTATTTTCTCGCCTAAATCATAAGCTTGGATATCCGCACCTTGTCCTTTTTGAGGGTCTATACCCATAGATGAACAAAAGCAGGAAGCCATTGGTTTTACACAGCTTAAAGCGATAAAAATACTGCGATCCCTTTTTTCCTGATAATAGGGGTCTACAAAACCTTTAGTTAGAAAAACTTGGTCTAGGCAATCTATACTCTTCATATCACAGGAACGTACTCCAAATAGAACCTGAGTTTCTTTTTCACCGGGTATTTCTTCAATTTCCAGTGACTGATCCTTAGTCTTAAACTTATACATTTTCTCCGTTTGAGGGAAGAAAATATCCTTGGGAGGCATAACTACATTTTCCTCCAGGGCCAGTTCAACATCCTGCTGGTAAGGAGCAAACCTGGTGACTCCTTGGAATTTAGCAGGGACTAAGACCTTATATTCCTTGGCCAGTGATTCTAAAAACTGGGGTAAATTAGCCTTGGCTATAGTTTTCATCCTAACACCTCCCTACATAAATTCTTCTGGGTCATCTTTATCAAAGTGACCTAAAGGAAGTTTACCTTGCGGATCAATACCGGCATCATACTCACCAAACAAATCATTTATATCCTTAATAAGCTTTTTATTTAACAGCATAATGGGTATGTCCATGGGACAAGCCCTTTCACACTCACCACATTCAATACATCTGCCGGCAACATGCATAGCCCGGGTCAGAGCAAAGAACTGGTTTTCTGACGAGTTGTTAGCCTTGCCTATCCAGCCCACTCTTGTCTGGTCAAAAATACACTCCCGGCAGCTGCAGGCAGGACATACATTGCGGCAGGCATAACAACGCAAGCACCTTTCATACTGTTTGGTCCAAAATTCATATTTCTCATCAGGTGTCATTTCCTCCAAGGCTTTAACATCTGAATAGTCTACTGCCTCTTTGGTAGCTGCTACCTCTTTCAGGGCTTGGGCATCTCCAATAAAATAATCATAAACTACAGGATTGGGATATTTGCATTCCACACATTTTTGTGCTGCAGGAATATCGCCCCCTGCACCAAGTTCCTTGGCTTTATCCTGGTCTTTTAAACCATGACACGGTATGCCGATAAGGATTACCTTGTCCCGCTCAATCTGCTTATCCTGTAACAATCTATTAAAGGCACGGGCGTCACAGCCCTTAACAAAAACTGCTGCTTTCCCCTCATGGGTGGTATACTCTGTTAAATACTTGCTTAAATTATTGTGGCAATAGTCATCCCAGACAAGCCTTGCCGCGTCTTCGGGTTTATCAATGAAGGCTGGCGGGGACAAATACCAAAAAGTACCCTTTTCCCAACCAATAACAACCTCAGCTTCACCTTTTTCCAAAATTTCCCGGGCAATGTCTTGCATTTTTTTGGTTATCTCATTCATTGGGCATCCCTCAACTTCCTGTTAGGCCCCATAGCCCTAATTTCATCAGTAATTTGAGTAACAACCTGCTGGAATTTTGGACCCTCGGAGCCGGAAATCCATCTGGCTTGGAAACGTTCCGGGTCAACACCTACATATTGCAATAAACGCTGCATCAACATATAACGTCTGCGAGTGAAATAGTTGCCTGATACATAGTGACAATCCCCTGGATGGCAGCCGGCAACCAGCACACCATCTACACCCCTCTGAAACGCCCTGATTACAAACTGGGGATTTACCCGTCCCGAGCATGGCACCCGGAGAATTCTTATATTAGGCGGGTACTGCAGACGGCTTAAGCCAGCCAGGTCAGCACCGGCATAGGTACACCAGTTACAGGCAAAGACCAGGATTTTAGGTTCCCAGTTTTGTTGGTTCTCCTTTACAGACACAGTGCATCCACCTCCGCCAAAATTTGTTCGTTAGTAAAGTGTTTCAGGTTCAATGCTGCGGAACGACAGGCAACAGTACAAGCTCCGCAGCCTTGGCATAAGCCGCTGTTTACTGCAGCAACACTTCGGGAAACTGTTTTGCCGTGTGCCCTCTCTTGAATGGTCTTCATATCAATTGCCTTATAGGGACATACAGGCACACACATACCACATCCTGCACAAATAGCCTCATTGACTTCAGAGATAATAGGTTCTGTAGCCATTTGATCCTTGGACAGAAGTCCGCAAGCCTTAACTGCAGCTGCACTGGCCTGGGCAACCGAATCAGGTATATCCTTGGGTCCCTGGCAAGCCCCAGCCAGAAAAACACCAGCAGTATGGGTTTCTACAGGAGCCAGCTTGGGATGGGCCTCTGTATAGAAGTGGTTCTGGTCATAGGAGAAACCTACCATTTGCGCTAATTTTGCCGCATCGGTCTTAGCAATCATAGCCGTAGCCAGAACTACCATATCTGCTTCTACTTCTACGGGTCTGCCCAAAAGGGTGTCCTCACCGCGAACCATCAGCTTGCCACCTTTTTCATATATCTTGGAAACCCTGCCTCTGATATACTTGGCACCATATTGGTCAGTTGTTCGGGTGTAGAACTCATCATAACCCTTACCAGGAGTGCGGACATCCATGTAAAACACGTAGACATTAGAGTCCTTAATCTTTTCTCTGACCAAAGTGGCATGTTTTGCCGTATACATACAGCAGGTTTTGGAACAATAAGCCTTGCCTTTTGCCTCATCCCGCGAGCCAACACACTTAATGAACACCACATTCTTCGGTATTTGCCCGTCGGAAGGTCTTTTGATTTTTCCCATGGTAGGACCGGAAGCATTAATTAACCTTTCGAAGTGCAGTCCGGTAATAACATCCTTATACTTGCCATAGCCGTACTCACCATAGACTTTTTCGTCGAAGAGGTCAAAGCCGGTAGCTACGACGATAGCACCATATCTTTCCTTGACAAGTTCATCCTCTTGGGTAAAATCAACGGCATTGGTAGGACATACCTTTTGACATACTCCGCATTTGCCAGTTTTAAAGTAACGGCAGTTTGCCCTGTCAATGACAGGCTTATTGGGAATAGCCTGAGGGAAAGGAGTATAGATGGCTTTACGGTCCATCATTTCCATTTCAAATTCACTGGGTACTTTGGACGGGCATTTCTGATAACAGGTGCCGCATCCCGTACAAGCCTTCAGGTCAACTGAACGGGCTTTCTTTCTAATTGTTATATCAAAGTTGCCTACATAGCCTTCTACCTTTTCAATTTCCGAAAAAGTTATCAGGTTTACATTAGGATGATTGGCGACCTCAACCATTTTGGGTGTTAAAATACAAGCTGAACAGTCCAAGGTTGGAAAGGTTTTATCAATCTGGGCCATACGCCCGCCAATGGATGGTTCTTTTTCTACCACATCTACAATATGACCGGCATTGGCAATATCTAAGGCAGCCTGGATACCGGCAATACCTCCACCAATTACCAAGGCACGCTTAGTGATGGGAATAGTAGACCTCTGCAGTGATTCATTTTTCAGAACCTTAGCCACAGCCATCCTTACTAATTCAGTAGATTTAAAGGTAGCACGTTCCTTATCATCGGGGTGCACCCAAGAACAATGCTCCCGTATATTGGCCATTTCCAATAAATAAGGATTTAAGCCCCCGCTTTCAATACACCTGCGGAAAGTAGGCTCATGCATCCGGGGTGAACAGGATGCTACAACAATCCTATCCAGCTTATGGTCCTTAATGGCTTTTTTGATTAGTTCCTGTCCAGGCTCAGCACACATATACTTGTAGTCAGTACTGTATGCAACCCCTGGAAAGCTTTTGGCATTTTCTGCAACCTTTTCACAATCAACACTTGCGGCGATATTGGTACCGCAGTGACAAATAAATACACCTACACGCTTCATGCAGTATCCCTCCTGCCTTCAGCCTCAACCAGCTTTTTGGCTAAACTCACAGCATCCACAAAATGCTTATTTAAACCTAATTCTCCCGGATTCATACCAAGGGCTAAACCCATCAATTCAGTAAAATAAAATACAGGCAGCTTGTAATCTTTACCAAACTTAGCCTCTACCTGGGTTTGACGCATGTCAAGGTTATTCATGCATAAGGGGCAAGCTGTGGCAATGCAGTCTGCTCCGGCATCCTTAGCTGCTGTTAAAATTTTCTCAATCATGGAGAAACCAACCTCGGATTTGGTAGTAGCATGGGCTGCTCCACAGCACTCGGTCTTAAAGGCCCAGTCTACAGGGGTCCCCCCCATGGCTTTAACTAAATTATCCATGCTTTGAGGATCTTCCGCGTCATCAAAACCCAATTTGGGCGGGCGTACCAAAAGGCATCCGTAATAACTTGCAACCTTTAAATCCTTTAGAGGATTATTAACCAGAGTGTTTACAGCTTCCAGACCTAAGTCATTGACAAACACATCTAATAAGGCCCTGGCTTTGGCTTTTCCGGTATATTCCCGTTCAATTACTTCATTAATGGTATTTCTCATTTCCATTGACTGGCTGGCTTCCACCTCTGTCGCTTTGCATCTGGCATAACATGCAGCACAAGGAATTGCTACATCCAACCCTTTTGCCTCGGCAATAGCCAGATTCCTGGCGGGCAAGGCCAATGCCAGCAGATGGTCTGTTAAATGGGCACTGGAGGCGCCGCAGCAGTTCCATTCGGGAATTTCCCAAAGCTCAATACCTAAAGCAGCAGCAACTTTTTTGGTGGATATATCATATTCAATTCCGGTGGAACTCAAGGAACATCCTGGGTAATATGCATATTTCATACCTTTCCACCCCGCTTCCGGACATTAGCAAATATCTTCTTTACTTCCCCGTTATCTTTGATTGTATGGGGCAGTGGAGATAATTTTCCTTTTAACAGCATACTGGGACCAAAGTGGGCATCTTTAAGAGGCTGCATGCTGAAAATATTAAAGCCCAGTATTAAACCCATTTCGTGTACACGTCCATGATTTTCTACAGATTTTAAGAAGAGATTATGGAAGATGTCCATTTTCTTTTCAGTGATATAGCCTTTTTTCTTAGCTATAATCCTTAAAGTCTCCATTACCCGGGCTATGTCAACTTCTCTGGGACACCTGGTTGAACAGGTATCGCAGCTAGCACAGAGCCAGATAGTATGAGAATGCAAAGCATCATCCATAAGCCCCAGCTGTACTAACCGCATTATTTCCCGGGGAGTTTTATCCATCGCAAAAGCAACAGGACACCCGGCTGAACATTTACCACACTGATAGCATTTTGAAGCCCTAACGCCGCTTTCTTGTGTCACCTCGGCTAAAACCTCTTGCCCTTTGGCTAAAGCAGCAGTTAGTTCAATCCTTTCCATACTGTTCCTCCTTCCACTTATTAAAACAATTGTGTCTCTGGGAAAACGTTGATAAAATTGGTAATTATAAAATTGTACACAATTTCACTAAGTTCACATAAAGTGACTTATTCGAGATTTTAAATTAAAATCCTTCTCTTAATAGTTAAACAATTCTATTTATTAAAAAACCTTAGTAATATTATACATGAAAAAAATTTATAAATGAATGTCAATATAGATTTAAAAACACAGCAGTGTTCACCCGCCGACAGAAAAAAACGGCTGGCGCCGTTTTGGTATGTTTAAATTATCTTATATGACTTTCCTTTAAATCTCTAATTATTAAAGTCACTGATATCTCAGTTTCAGGATCGTAATCCTTAAAAATTGTAATAAAATTCAAACCTAATTCCTGGAGCAAAGCATTTTTAAAACGTTTCTTGTATTCGTCCAACAGGGCTAAATCCATTAATCTGGTTGTGTGTCTGTCAATGGCATCAAGGGCTTTAAGGGCTGGAACACGTTTGTTTCTTGTAATTAATAAAATTGCATTATCCAATACCTCTACCTTCTGCCACAAAAGACCAACCTGAAATAACTCAATATTAATTTTATTATTTATGGCTTGAATCTGTTGTTTAAATTGACCTAGACCATTCATAGAGGTCTCCTTAATTTTTTTCAATATATAAAATCCTTCGACAAATCCATAAAAAAACCTGCTTGAGAAAAGATAATTTGCTAAATTAGATAAATCAGCGTTCTGAAATATAAATAAACCCATATAAATTTCAATAAATTATAACTCTTATAGGATGGGTTTATATGTTCAGTATTTTTCTGTTTTTGGCAGGTTTGCTGATTTTCTTAACAGGCTTATATATCCTTAAAACCGGTCTTAAGTATATGTACAGCATAAACCTAAAAACAGTGATAAATAATTTTACCCATACACCACTTAAAGGATGTTTAACCGGGACTGCCTTGACTATGCTCCTCCAATCCTCCAGTGCGGTAACTGTCATCACTATAGGACTTGTCGATACAGGGTTGATGGTTTTCACCCAGGCCCTGGGGATTGTCTTGGGCACAAATATCGGTACAACCTTAACGGGTCAAATTTTAGCCTTTAATTTGGAAAAATTAGGGCTCCCTATTATATATATGGGGTTGCTGCTTATTCTTTTTCCAGGTCTCCTGAGGGGAATTGGTTTTAATCTATGCGGGCTGGGTATGATTTTTTTAGGAATGGATTTTATGGCAAAAGCCTTTTTATTTATCCAAAGCAACCCACTTTTTTATCACCTTTTAATCATAACCCAAAGAAACAATCTCCTAGCTGTAATAGCAGGCATAATCTTTACGGCAATTATCCAATCGAGTAGTGCCATGACAGGAATAGTCCTGGTCCTGGCCAAAAACGGACAGTTAAACCTGGTAACAGCTACTGCCATAATCCTGGGAAGCAATGTCGGTACTTGCATAACCGCCCTCTTGGCTGCCATAGGTTCCACAACTGCCGGCAAAAGGGTTGCTGCTGCCCATGTATTATTAAATATCTTGGGTGTGCTCCTTTTCTATCCCTTCCTTTTACAGTTTACCCAGTTAATGTCCCTTACCAGCACCGATTTGCCGCGGCAAATTGCCCATACCCATACTGTTTTTAACATTCTAAGTTCTCTTTTAGTATTACCCTTTGCCGGGCTGTTCACCCGGCTGATTTGCTGGATGGTACCGCAGTCAAACATTAGTGACCAGTGACCGGTGCACAATGCCCAGTTGAAAAATATTGTAAAATATTAAAACCGCCTTGAAAGAGGGCGGTTTATTTGTCACAATCAGATAATGCTTTTAAAATGAGTTGGGCGGTTCCTATATTAGTTGCAACAGGTATCCTATGGACATCGCAGAGTCTAATTAACGCAGTAACGTCAGGTTCATGGGGTTGTGGTGTAAGAGGATCTCTAAAGAAAATTACTACGTCCATCTTACCACAGGCGATCTTACTTCCTATCTGCTGATCTCCGCCAAGCGGTCCGGACATAAAGCAATATATATCAAGTCCGGTGTTTGCTTTTAGTATAGTTCCTGTTGTACCTGTGGCATAAAGCTCTTGCCCTCTAAAAAAATTTAAATTTTCTTTGACAAATAGTAATAAGTCATCTTTTTTTTCATTATGGGCAATCAAAGCTATTTTCATATTTTACTCCTTTTTTTGAGTATTTATCCCGACTGCAAAATTTTTTTCAATTAAAATAAGGGTATCATAATCTTGGAGATCTTTACTCTCAACAACAGTATCTGCACCTTGGGGAAGTAAAAAGCCTTCAGTAATCCTCTTTGTCTCCCAAGAATGAATCCCACTGCACTTATCCGGCAAAATCCTTAAGGCAGCATATCCTTCCTCTTTTAATACCTTTAGTATTTTACTATTTAGTGCAAATCCACTTCTTAGTGCCAAATATTTTTCCATCATGACCTCCAAAAAGCAATATATAGCATATAAATATGTATTTCTTCTATATAATTCTCCTCTTTCCTGCCAGTATATTTTAAAAAGATTTAAGGAACAATAAGTCTGAATGTAATTAATATATTAATACATTTCAAGGAGGTATTTATGAATAAAAAAGTAATTGGTGTTTTTTCGTCAAAGGAGCAAGCTGACAGTGCAGCTTCTAAACTGAGAGAATCAGGCTTTAATAAGGAAATTTCTGTTGTGTCCAAAGGGCAGGATAATCAGCAACAGCAAGGCAGAAACAATAATCAAGGAACCATGAATATGGGAACAGGCGATTCAGTAGCTGATGGTGCTGCTACAGGTGCAACCTGGGGTGCATTAGGCGGTTTAGCTTTAGGAGCAGGGGCATTGGCAGTTCCAGGATTTGGTCCCTTATTAGCGGCAGGTCCCATTGCAGCAGCAATAAGCGGAGCAGCCGCTGGCGGATTGGGTGGAGCATTAATTGATATGGGCATACCAGAAACAGAGAGCAAGAATTATGAAAACGACGTAAGAAAAGGAAAAAGCTTAGTTTCAGTTGAATGTAATGATGACAAAGCGGCTAAAGCTCAGGAAGTATTGCGTAAATCTGGGGCAGAAAACGTAAAGGTTCACTAGATTATTAAAAAAATCAAAGGGAGTGCGGCAAAGTTCATGCTCCCTTTTTTAAGTTTAAATCTTTGACTTACTAAAGCAGCGAGCCTGGGAAAGGCTCGCTATCTTTCCTTATTTATGCTTTCCACCATGTTACTCTTTTTGTTGATTCGGATACTCCAGTTTCCTGGAATTCTTTGCTTTTTCTTGGGGATTGTTCTCCTTTGTGATTTAAACCAAGAAGAAGATTAATGTTTCCACCTAAAATTTTATCCTTCTCCCCTTCAGGTATTTTTAAAAGCAAGATTTTTTTCAATTCTACTACTGGGTGAGAAAGGGGAAACTCAGACCCAAAAATAATTTTACTAGATCCAACTTTTCCAACAGCTTCTTTGATATGCAAAAAGTTTCCAGTAGAGGTTTCCAGGAAAAAATTATCTATATCTCGAGCAGCCTCTAAGCCGTCTTGGTCAGCTGGCCCAAAGCCCATATGACCCAAAATAAAATTGGTTTTAGGAAATTGCTTTGCTAAAGCTGCAAACTTGGCAGTGGAAGCACCTGGACTGTATACTACATGAGTGTAGACTGGATAACCATAATTGCCGCAACATTCTGCCAAATCTGCTATTGCTTTACTAGAAAAGGAAAATTGATGGGTCATAGGCGATAATTTTAATCCTTTATACCCCACTTTAAAAGCCTGCTCTAATTTATTTGCAGCATTAGCCTCATGAGGATCAACACAGAAATACCCTCTAAGGACATCTGGGTTGGATTTAAAAGATTTTTGGACATATTCGTTATTGGGAATTAAATTCTCCGGATTTCTCCGACCGATTATATACTCAGTCATTACTCTAACATCCATCATTCCGCCAGGAACTACCACACCCTGGTCAATACCTGCTTCCTTTATTTGCTCTAAATAAAGCTCCGCATTGCCATAATCAGTTTCAGAAATATGCCCATGTGCATCAATAATCATCTTAACTCTCATCCCTTTCGTTAAACTCAAAGGCACAAAAAATTATAAAACACTTTAATTCCCCATTCTCCATTGATAAATAATCTCCTATTCTTTTATTACTCGAAGAGTTTTACCTTGAGGTCTGGGGACTTTTCGAACAAGCTCGAATTCACAAGGAATACCAACGGCGAATTCCATTTTGCTTGCTAATTTATCAGCCAATTCAGAAGTAGGCTGTACTCCTGCAGCCAATTCTGTACAAATTTTTAATTTATCGTTATTTCCTTCTTTAATAATAAATTGATACCAATTTCCTACTTCCGGCATGCGCATTAAGAATTCCTCCAGGTAGAAAGGAGAGAAATTAACCCCACGAACTATTATTTCATCTACAACTCTGCCTCGCATGTACAGTCGAGGAAAATTAACACCACAACTGCACCGTTCTAAATCAATATAGCCCAAATCCTGAGTGCGGTAACGTATCAATGGTGTATCAAGTCTAAGAAGGTTGGTAACTACTATTTCTCCAATTTGCCCTGGCTCTAAAACTTTATTTGTTTTAGGGTCAATTATTTCAACAATACAGTGGGCAAGAGGAATATGGTAACCGTCGTGAGCATCACATTCAATACCTATAACACCTGCCTCTAACGATCCATAGTAGAAATTTGCTTTTGTCCCCCAGATTTTTTCTACCCTATTGCGAAAAGCTGGAGAACACCCTTCCCCGGTTAAATATATTTTCTTTAGAGGAAGACTTGAAAGTTTAAAATTTTCTTGGACAGCAGCTTCATAAAGAGTCATAGCATATGAAGGTGTGGTAATAATTATGTTGGGCTGTAGATCATGTAATAATTTTATGGATTTTTCAGGAGTTGAATATGCCCCGCCTTTACCCGCAGGAATAACAGTAGCCTGGCAGCCATCCATAAATACCTTATGGAAGGATAGTCCGGCTGAACTCATTTCATAAGGCAAAGCATTAAAACATATATCTCCAGTATTAATATCAAACAAACCGGGATATGCAGGTGCCAAGTCATGTAAGTATAAATCTCGCCACGAGTACATGATGTAAATCTGTTCACCGCCGGTAGTTCCGGTAGACACATGAATAAGACTAATATCTTTTTTATCACAGGCTACCAGAGCCCAAGGATTACCCCTTAGTTCATCTTTAGTAGTAAATGGCAGTTTTACTAAATCCTTTATGTTTTTTATATCCTGTGTTCTAACTCCAGCATCAGATATTTTTTTTTGATAAAAGTCTGTACCCCTGTATGCGCTATTGACTATTTCCTTAAAGGCAGCACTTTGGAATTCTTGAATTCTTGCCAAAGGTAAGCTGTCTGCCGGAACGTTAAGGTAACGGGTCATAAAATGAGCCACTCTTGTATTCTTTATTTTTTTGTCATATTTTGAAAACATATTTTCTCACTCCTCAATATCAATGTCCACCAGTTTTTTATAAGGAGAATCACTATTTATCGCTAACAACTTTTTCCACGTTTTCTGGCATTTCTTTACGCCGCCCGTATTTTGGTATAGATTTCCTAAATCATAGAGTACTCGGCAGTAAAGCTCTTCAGATATCTCACTTTTTCCCTGCTCGTATGCGTTTTTGACAAAGCGCAAGTCTTTGATTGCCTTCTCTGAAAGCGGGAAGAATGCATCTGGTAAAGATGCTAACAAATACCCCCGCAGTAAACGCAGCTGAACATTTGTATTGTCCTTACTAATTGCTTGTTTTAGCATGTTCATGCCTTTTATAGCGTTGCTAAACATAAGGTTGGAGTCATTGGAATCACGGCCTAAAAGGGCTATGGAGCTTGCATAATAACCCAAAACTACAGGATCTTCAGGATAAATTTTGTTAAGTCTTTCAAAAATATCATGGGCTTTTTTAGTAGCTTTTTTATTCCCGGCCACCCCAATATCATGGAGGTGTATACCCTCTTGCAGCAATTTTTCTTTAGTATTTAGAGAAGCTATTCTACTATCTATATCCCTGAAGTCAATTTGCTGCTGTTTTTCAATTAAATCATGATATTTATCATATGGTGTCTGGGATAACAGTTTATCCCAGATAATTGCTGCTTCTTCTTCCATATCTAAACGTCTGTAGCAAATTCCCAAATCATATAAAATGCGCCAATATGTATCTCTGGGTAGTATCTGATCATTTTCTTCATATTGCTGTACCATATATTCAAAGTCAGCGATTGCTGTTGCCGTACGCCTAAAGAATCCTTCCGGAAGCCTATAGCTGTGATAGGCTCTTATTTTTCTGATTTCTATATTATCCGGACTATAATTAACTGCTTGATCTAAGAGTTTCATTGCTTTTATTGCATTTTCAAACATGATCATAGGAACCTTACTATCTCTTCCAGACATGGACAGGCAGTCAGCATAATAAGCAGTAATAAGTTCATTATGGGGATTAAGTCTATGGGCATTTTCAAAGTACTCCAAGGACTTGACAACTGCTTCTTTATCTCCGCTAAGAGCAGCAGTATACATCTTTATACCTTCTTCCAAACCAAAAACAGCTTCATCATTTTCACCAGCAATACCTATTAAATTATCTTTGGCGACATCATCTGTCTCATAAACATTATTATCTGGCAGCTTTTGGACAGTCTCTTGCAGCAAGATATTTTTCTCTTCTAAAATCTCCCCTAGTCCCTCATTCTTTAACATTTTCATATAGTTAATATCACTAGTAACATCTATGAGCTTTAGCCATGTTTTTCTTGCTTCTTCAACTTTGTTTATATTTTTATAGGCAATACCTAAATCATAAAGTAAATTCCAGTAGAAATTTTGGGAAAAACTACTTGGGTTTTCCTCATAGCGGGAAATAAGATAGTTAAAATCTTCTATAGCTGTTTTAGTACGATGAAAATACATTTCCGGCAGGTTATAACATACATGTGCCCTCAAGCTGCGATTCTGAATATTATCGGGTTGAGAATTAATAACTTGGTCAAGTATTTTTAATCCTTCCAGCGTCTTGTTCATTCGTTCTGTAGGATTTATTGCATCTCTGCCTAGCATGGTAGTAATGGAGCCAAGATACCCCCAGGCTTCAATATTTTCCGGTTCATGTTCAACAAAGTCGCTTAGTAGTTTATAAGCCTGGATTACCGCCTCTTTATCACCTTGAATTCCAAGCTCGTGAAGCTTTATAGCTTCTTCTAACATATCTGGTCTGTTTTTTTCTTCGTTAACTGAATATTCTTCTACGATCTGCCCTCCGTCCTCAACCTTAGGGGGAGCTTGGGTAATATCATCCGTTACACTTAAAGATTGCTCTGAAAAATCCTCAGTTACAGTTTGCCTACTATCTACCCAATCCTGAAATTCTATTTTTTCATCAGATTGTTTTTCTGCATTAATAAATCCAATAGGCCATAAAAAAACCTTTTGTAATCCCTGAAGATTATTCTCCATAAACAAATCCCTCCTTGTATTTTTGTTATTATTAAAAATTACCAAATCTTCTATTACAAAATATTCTTTAGTAATTTTTTTGTGATAAAAAAGAGTTAAATATATATTCTAATCAGCAATTTTATATTCTTATAATTCATTTTCTTAAAATTAGATAAGATTGATGAACTTATTCACCTTTCTTTATTACAGCCGCAGAATATAATAAGCTATTATAGATAAAATACCCAATGCTACCAACCGCTGGTAAAATTATACGTAAAATGGGAGTTATAAAAACTCCCATTTTACTTTACCTCAGCATATCTTAAATACTATTTAAATTACGGCTATTTCTTGCAGCCTTTCTTTTGGCATATCTTCATCTATAACTTGGCGAATAAGGCTGGCAAGGTGTGTGGGATTGTAATGCTGAAATACATTTCTGCCTATGGAAACCCCTTTTGCGCCAGCTTTAATTGCATCAGAAATCATTTCCAAAAGACTATAGGTTGAATTTACTTTCTGCCCCCCTGCAATTATTACCGGGACCTTAACAGCTTGAGTAACCTCTTGGAAGGTTTCAAGAGAGCCTGTATAATGGACTTTGATTAGGTCGGCCCCAACTTCTTCTGCAACACGGGCGGCATGTTTAATTTTTACAGGATCAAATTCATTTTCTTTGATGCCATCTCTAACATACATCATTGCTAAAAGAGGCATTCCCCATTGGTCACAATACTCGGCTATTTTACCCATGTCTTTAAGCATTGAACCTTCAGAAATTCCTCCGAGGTTAACGTGTACTGAAACTCCAGTTGCTCCAAGCTTAATTGCATGCTCTACCGATGAGACCAGTTCCTTACTATTTGGTACAGGGTCTAGAGCAGTAGAAGCAGATAAATGTACAATCAGTTCACATTTCCCGGCTTTTAACTCCCCGACAATCTGCTTAACCAGACCTTTATGAACTATGACTGCATCAGCTCCACCTTCTGCAACCATTTTAACCATTCCCGGCATATCCGTTAAGCCGGCAATAGGACCTACCGTAATACCATGGTCCATAGGTACGGTAAATAACCGCTGAGAATGTTTAAACAATTTATTCAGCCGCATCTCTTTTCCAGTCACTTGTATTTACCCCCATTTAATTTTCATTTTCTAAGGACTATTGATTACTAGCACTGACTTATATTTCTCCACTCGCCTATTTATTTTTCAATTATAGTTTCTTTGATTTTAATACCCACATGTCTGCCTGCCTCACAGCTATAAGCTAATAGTTTTGTTCCAGGCTTAATTTCAGTTGCATTTAAAGGTTTCCCTTCCGCACCCATAATTCTAATATGCCAATCATCCTGAACCACTACGCTAATTTCCTTATTTTCCACTTCACCTTTGATTAGGAGTAACGGTCTGACTTCTATCTTAACCCTTCCCACACTTAACTCCCTAGTTTCACCTTGAGTATTTATACAAAGAACTTTACTGCCCGCTTTTAAATCGGTAAGGTATTCTGCCTTATCCTCGGGCATCCAGACATATGAATGAACAGCCCCTGCATTTACCCTGAAAGGACGTAGGTTCATATAAGGCAGATAGTGGGTTTCCGAACAAACAAAAATCCCCCCGTTAGATGTAGATCCAATTAGCATACCTTCATCCTGAGTCATTAAGCCTGTAGTATCTATACAAGCTCTTGCACCCATACCTATATGTTTTACCTCGGTAACTACAAGATGTTGTAAATCAATATGGTGAATTGCCTGACCTGCAAGATAATCACTTGTTTTTATAATTTCTGATAATTGAGAAGTAGCTAACAGTACCCCATCACTTCCCTGCTCCATTACTCCTAATGCCACCTGTAAACCTTCGAAAATAGTTTCCCGCTTTAACAAAACTGTCCTATCTTTTTGCAGCCTAGCAATAATCAATTCCAAAGGGATATTTGTCGGCAGATCAAAATCTACCACTGCATAATCATATTTTTCCGCTTCTTGCCAAGCAGCTTCTAAAGCATCGCGATTAGAAATAAAAAGAGAAAGACATGTTTTGTATCCCCGCTCCTTTGCCAAGTCTAAAAGTTGTTGATTTGTGGACATTACTATTTCCTCTTTGGGGATACCTTCCAACTCCGCCTTGTCTTCTATAAATATCATAAATTCTGTTTTTAGTGGGAAGTGTCCGTCCTTGAGTTGAATTGGAGTTATTAAAACTTTATCAATATTAGAGTTATTAATAAGCCCCCAAATATCTTGCCGTTCCAGAGATATTTCTCGTCCATCAAACCAGATATTATTTAACTGGTATCCCTTTTTCTTAAAACTTGTCATATTTTCATCCTTTCTAACAATTAAATAGCCTTATAACAATA
The DNA here is from genome assembly GCA_049323895.1 of Bacillota bacterium. Lineage (GTDB taxonomy): Bacteria > Bacillota > Peptococcia > Peptococcales > BICA1-8 > JBMOKT01. Next base: position 53,219 of record JBMOKT010000008.1, read on the forward strand.
GTTTATTTCCAAACCTATATTGTGGTTCTTAAACAAATTAAATTAGGATATTATTTTGCCAAACTTTAAACGAAAAAAGCTACCAACTAAAGTAATTTTCTCTAATAGCAAATACCATATTTTGGAGGTAACATTTTACTTAGAAAACACAGTTTACACCGAGCCTTTAGCGACTGCGGAAGCCGATGTTGCTCTTATACTTATTACCTTGTTAAAGTTATACTTTTTGGATAAGTACAAAAAAATCCCTTACCACTTTAATAGTGATGCGGGATATTGCTTTACTAAAGTTTTATGGGATTAAGATAAGTTTTCTTTTTCATTTCATCTAACGTGTAAATATAGCGAGGTTTACCAACTTCGGCTACTTGAAAAAGCTCATTTCGGTTATAAATAGTTCCTTTAGGAACTATTTCTATTTCTAATTTAACCTTATATTTTTCTTCCAAACTATTGATTAAGTCAATATCTACAGTATCTCCCCTTTTTTCTTCTTCCACTACGAATTTTAATCCTTCAGGGTTTGGTCCGACTATCCAAAATCGTTGGCAGGGGAAGTGGGAAACGATTTCTGTCAAATCCCAGCAATCCAAAGTCCGGCTACCAAATTTAATTATGTCACTGCAACGTCCGTGATGTTCAAAAGAATATTCCTGACCGCAAGGACATTGCTCGGGTATTATTCTAGCCCTATCTCCGGTCAGATACCTAATAATCGGTGCCGCCTGTTTCTTCAGAGTTGTAATTACAAGATTACCGGTTTTACCAGGTTCCAATTCAGTAATTAAATCATCATCTAAAATTTCAAAAATACACTCATCCTCTGAAATATGATGCCTTCCTAATTGACAGCTAGTTGATGCAGAACCTATTTCTGTCATTCCAAAATTATCGGTAATAGGTACTCCCCAGATACTTTCCAGTAATTTTCGTTTCCCAGCAGTAAGTGGTTCTCCCGCTGTAAAAACAACTCGCAGGTCAGGAAAATCTTTAGCAGGTTCTAGTCCCATAATTTCTGCAGTTTCAGCTAAGAGAAGAGCCTGTTGTGGTAAACCGGCTAAAACCGTAACCCTTAGTTTTTGCATTAAATCAATTACTCTTGTAAAGGGGGTGATGGTAGTCCTAGAGCTTGCAGGAATAACACATGCACCTTTTGCTTGAGCAGCAAAATGCAAGTTGTGTGCAATGGAAGATATTGCATAGGGAAATCTTATTAAAACAGTATCATTTTTTGTAAATTCAAGTCCACCAGAATTAATATTTTTAGCATGTAGACGAATATCTTCTTTTGTTAACCAGGTAGAAATAGGTCTGCCTGTAGTCCCAAAGGATTCATGATACTGATAAAGCCTTTTATGTGGAACACATACTAAGCCAAAAGGTGAGCTTTTCCTGAGGTCTTCTTTGGTAGTTAAAGGAATTTTCTTAAATTGCTCGATGGAATTTAACGGTTTATCAGGAAGACGTTCACCATAAAAGGGTGCTTTTCGGCAGTGTTCAATAAGCTGATTTATGACCGTTAATGTATTTTTATGTACCATATTTACCTCCTTAAAAAATCATCTCCCCTATAACGTGTGGGGAATACTGCTTTTTTCTCTTTTTTAGATAATATTCCTAACCTAACTAATTGATGATATTATCTATAAACATATCTTCGTCTTGTTTTTAGTAAACCTGCCAATTTTTAAGATAAGCAAAGTAATATTCACAATATGAAATAATTAAAGCAAATTTTAAGTACTTAACATAATTTATATTAGAAGAATTGTTCCTTACTATTTAAGAAAGGAGTAATAGAGCATTAATGACCAAAGAGGACAAAAAAGAAACGAGGTGAATAAAATGAGCAAATCTAAGATAATACCCAAAGAAGGCATAAAAAAAGTCCTCCAAGAGTTGGAGACAGCAGGAGCCTTAGAGAAATTGAAGGGAAACAATATTAAATCATCTGCCTCTAGGAACGGAAAACCAAAAATAGATTTAACCCTTGTCCGTGAGTTTGTTCAAACAATTGAACAAATTGCCGCTTCAGAGACACGGGAGCTAACAAAGGATGAGTTTTTAAAAGCAATGGAAGCTATAAAAGAATCCCTTTTCAGCCAGCTTGACAATCAAAAAAAATAGATTGTTAAAAACCAACACTGTAGATATTAATGTAAGGAAACCAGGAGACGAAAATCCAGTTGCTGTGGATACTGCTTAAGCTGGATATTAGTTGACTGGTATTTTCTTTTTTGCAACACATACTCTAAATTAATAAAAACTTCAGTCTTGATATATTAAAGAAAATAAGCGAGCCCTAGAGGGCTCGCAAGTGAAAATCTCTTAGAATAATATTAGATTTAATTATTTTTGGCTTTAAATGCCTCAGGATTTAACTGCTTAAACATTTCCCAAACTGCATTGGTTACTTCCTGCCCTGGCTTCTCCCCTTGTGAAGATTTTAAAACTGTATCGGTAAAATTACCTATAATAGATTTGAATTGTTGTTTATCCACTTCTTTTCCTCCCTTCTTTGCAACTTTCGAGTAATATTATTTACTGTTTTCTTAGATTTTTAAATGATCTATATCTCTAATATAATAATATTCCAAATCAATGTCATGAGTGATTATAGTTTATAAAATCTATTATTTGAAGGCTAAATTTAAATAAAAGCTAATGTACCATGAATCAGCACTAATTTATTTTGCACCAATCTTAGAAGTCATTTGAACCAGACCTTCAGTCCACTTAATAGTTGTCTGAACAGGTCGGCTGACAGCCCATCCTGGTTTAGTGGGTAGTAGCAAATATTTAATTCTATCAAACTCAGAAAAAACTCTGACAGTCCCGGAAACTAAATCTTTATGCAGGTCAATGGAAATGCTGAAATCCACTTCATTATCATTATCAATTAATATTGGGAGCGATGGATTAAACTTAAGAGAAAAACGTCCGGTCTTGCTGTAATCTCTAATGGAGGTAAGAAGTATTTCTTTTACATGCAGACGACCATTAACTTCCTCAGCATAAATCCTCTCATTATTTTGCTCAATAATTAAATTATTTCCTTCTCTTTCTATTATTTTATAAATCTTCACCAAAGGTCCATAATGATATTTCCAGACTTCACCTATAGAAAAGCCATTGGGTCGCTTAACCAGGTTGAGATTTTGGGATACTGTCCTAAACACACCTAGGCTGAACTCCTCAGAATAGTAGCCTTCCATACCTGTAAAAAAAATTGGAATCCAAATTTTTCTAGGAATTTTATATTCACAATTGTTAAAAAAAACGCTACTGCGCGGACTAGCCAGAGTACTTCTTTCTCTGTACATAATAGGTAAAGAAGTTTTTTTTGAATGTTCCCTAGGATTTATTAAACCATTATATTTAGTAGAGGGTTTTCCGGCACTATAAAAATTTAAATTTATATTTTCATTATTTATTGCTCTGAATTGCAAATTAATATAAGGCTTACCCTTATCTGTTAATTTAACATATTTAATCTCTGAAAATATGGTTTCCCTCATAGCCTTTGTATCTGACATTTGCTCATTATTAATATAGTCAATCTGACTTTGGTCATGTCTGGTTAAAATCACTCTAATTAAGGAACTATTATTTCCATCCTGAATCATAGCCTCGATCGCTTCATATTCAGGATGATTTTCAAGATATAACATAATATGAATATCATTGCGGTTAAAAATTATTGAAAAAGGCTGGATGAAAAAATTATCTGCTTTCATTATATTCCTCCTCTACTTATGCTTTCTGTTGGAAATGTCATTGGAATTTTCTTCTTGCTTTATAAATTCACTAAGACAATATATGTAATTACTCCCGTAAAAAACATTACAGGCAGGGTTATTTTGTATTCAGGGTAGAGTTCCTTAAGAGGGACACGGAAATATTCTACCGTAAGAGCTTGGCACATATGGATAGGTGAAATTAAATAGGCAGAATAAGCCGCAGTATAAATCAACATAGCTAGTGCAACCCTGTGTTCTAACTCAATGAGGGGCAGCACTAAGGGATACATCATACTTACTACTACGGAAACGTTAGCAGCGATATAGGAAAGCAAAAGGGTTATTAATACCACAATAATTTCCAAAGGAATACCTAAGGTCAACAGTTTATCAATAAGGATGCTTAAGTCAGGAATACTTTTTATTATTTCCTTAAAGACCATTACACCTGCAGCTGCATAAATAACGGGAAAATTTATGCCTTTAACAACTGTTTCTATTAAAGGTTTTTCTTCCTTACGAATGAAATATGTAAAAAGACATCCAACAAGTAATGCAATATAGAAAGGCATCCAGAAAACTAAAAAAAGGGAAATAAGAATGGGTGAAGTATAAAGCAGGGTTGATAGCAGATATCTAAATCTTTGCTGGTGGTTTACCTTCTTATTTAATTGTTCTTCCTTCAAGGGTTTTATATATACTAAATAAGCTGCCAGGAAACTCATGAGGGCGATGGGTATCTGGATAACAATAAATTTACCAATCGGTATTTCCGATATAAAAGAAGCATTTATTAAATGGACTGCTATGGGTAAAACAAAATACCAGGCATGACGAATATAAATATTAACTGCTGCCTTACGGGCATTAGAGAGTCCGACCCGGTCCCCTAGAGTGTCTAAAATTGGAGCAGCCACTATAGCACTGCCGGTAGCATTAAAGGTTGAAAGCAAAGAAGGAATAAAAAATACCAGCGCCTTGGTACTGTTAAACAGTTGCTCCAAGGATTCTACCATCCTGTCCAGTATCCCATAGGACTGCATCATGGTGCTCAAAAATCCAATAAATACTACCGCCAAAACAAGTTCTATAGTATTACTTTCCATTAAACCTCGGAGGATTATCATACTAATTTCCTTAACACCCAGACCTGCAAATAAGGCTAGTACCACACCTCCCGAAATGACGGAAATTCCAATTGGGATTTTACGGTTTACCAGGATAATTATTAATGAGAAGGATATAAATAAACCAAATACCAACAAGACGAAACACCTTCTTAAAATGACTCAATAGACTAGATATTCTAATCAAACTCGGTAACTCCTTCTTTAGTCTATAAATTGAAACCACGGGGTCCTGCGGATAAACGCGGATATAGCTGGTTTATGAAATACAACAGTATTTAAAAGGGCGGACACACATGTCCGCCCCTACAAGATATTTGCTTTTTCTGTAGTACTGTAGTTACTGTAGCACTGTAGTCACTTACCACAAAGAATTACTATAAAACCGTATAGCCCGCTTCCTCAATAGCCGCCTTTATAGCATCTACTGTTACCAAATCTGGATTATACTCAAATCTTACCTCTTTTTCTTCTAAACTTACCACGGCATTTGTTACACCATTCAGCTCATCGACAGCCTTCTCTACTGAACCTTTGCAATGACCGCAGGTCATTCCTTCCACCTTTAAAACACCGGTATGAACATGGGATCCGCAGTTGCAGCACTCACACATAAGCCTCCAACCTCCTGTTTTATAATATAATTTAATTTTAAACTACCCTGGGGTATAGGTCAACTTATATAAATAGTATAAAATATATAAAAGCAATTCACGGACATAATCAGTAGAAATGGAGTGAAAAAGATGCTAGTAATTGGTCATCGTGGAGCAGGTGCATATTCACCCCATAATTCCAGGCAGTCTTTTGCACAGGCAATTGCCATGGGTGCTCAAATGATTGAGACAGACCTCAGGGTAACCCTGGATAATATTCCTGTAATCCATCATGACCCAGACACCTTGTGGGGACCAATTGACCAATTAAAATGGGATGAGCTTAGGAAATACCCTCTGGAAAATGGTGAACATCTCCTTTCTCTGGAGGAAATGCTCCAGCTCTTTGGTCAAAAAGTTAGATTTAATCTGGAAATAAAACCAATCAGTGTTGCCGGCATTGACCCAATATTTTTCATTATAAATAGATATGCATTGCCTCAACCATTGATTTCCTCCTTTGCTCACAATATTATTAAATATTTACCCCGTTTAGAAAACTATGAAACTGCCCTGCTCGTTGAAGAAAGCCTTCCCATAGAAAATCTGCTGGCAACCCTTGAACAACTAAAAGTTTCCTGTCTTAATCTTTACTATCCGCTGCTAGATAAAGACTTAGCAGCTACAATTCATCATAATAATTACAAAGTAATAGTGTGGTCTGACTTCTTTTCGGAAATATGGAATCCTGTTGAAATGTACCGAAAAGCACATGGTCTGAAATGTGAAGGCTATATAACAGGTAAACCCAATCTTTTAACCAACTTTCTAAAGTTTAGCTAGTCCAGGTTTTGGGTATATTATTTACGGTCTTAAGGAGGTCGTAAATCTTGAAGATTTTGCAATTAAGCACTCTTTTACCTGTAAGTCCGGCTTTAGAAATAGTGACCTTTATTTTTACATTAACTATTATATTTATTGGAATTGTTATATTTTTTGAAAATGATGACCCCTCCAAAACTTTGGCCTGGCTGCTGGTCCTGGTGTTTTTCCCTGTGTTAGGATTTTTGTTGTATATATTTTTGGGACGTAAATTCCGCAAAATAAAAAGATATAAGAAAAAGGGGATTGAAAACCTGGCTGAGCTCTCTAAAATTATTACTAATGAATCCAGGCTTATCACTAAAGGGCAGGGATTTATTGATAAATACATCCCCCATAAAAAAAAGCTGATAAATCTTATTACTACTTCTGCCAGTGCCCCCTTTACCATCAACAACAAAACTACCATCTTTAACAACGGAACCGACACCTTTCAAAGCTTTTTAGAGGAGATTGAAAAAGCGCAGCACCATATCCATTTGGAGTTCTACATATTTAGGGACGATAAAATTGGAACCGAAATAAAAGACCTGTTAATAAGTAAAGCTCGCCAGGGGGTTAAGGTGCGATTTATTTATGATGGTTATGGAAGCATTCAATTAAGCAAAAGTTTTATTGAGGAAATGAAAAAAAACGGTATCCGAACAGTCTGTTTTGCCCCCGTGATCCTGCCCATTATTAACAACAGGATTAATTACCGCAATCATAGGAAGATATTAGTGGTGGACGGATCGGTGGGTTTTGTGGGAGGGATTAATGTCGGTGATGAATACCTGGGAAAAAGTGAGGATTTTTTTTATTGGCGTGATACCCATCTGCGTATAGAAGGCGATGCAGTCAAATTTTTGCAGCATATCTTCATCCAGGATTGGTATTTTGCTGCCAAAGAACGAATTAACGCAAAACAATATTATCCTGATTCCAGGGAAAACATAGGCGAAGAATTGGTTCAAATTGCTGCAAGCGGTCCAGATTCACCCTGGGAATCAATTATGCAAATGTATTTTTCCATGATTTCCACGGCGGATGAGTCCATCTACTTGACTACTCCCTATTTTATTCCCAACGGAAGTATATTAATGGCTTTAAAAAATGCTGCCTTAAGCGGTCTGGACGTACGGATTCTCATTCCCGGTAAGCCTGACAGCAGATTTGTCTTATGGGCGTCAATGTCTTACATTAATGAATTATTAGAAGCCGGTGTACGGGTTTATCAATATCAAAAAGGATTTATTCACTCTAAAACCTTAATAGTTGATAGTCTTGTTTCATCAGTGGGGACTGCTAATATGGATTTGCGAAGCTTTAAACTTAATTTTGAAGTAAATGCATTTATTTATAATGAAGAATCAGCAAAACAGCTGGTATCAGACTTTTTCAATGATCTTAAAGACAGTAAAGAAATAGACTACTACATGTATCAGCAGAGATCCTTAGGCTTTAGATTCCTGGAATCTACCGCCCGTTTATTTTCACCACTGCTATAATTATGGAGAATTGAGAATTGAGAATAAATAACCGGAGTTCTATTGAAAAAATCAAAAAGAGGATTTTACATATTAATATCGAAGTAATTATTATTCAATTTCTAACATCTAACTTCTAAAAAGGAGGTCATAACAATGGGGATTAATGTTATTGCGTGGTTAACCCTGATTGTATTCAGTGGTATTCTTTTTTATCAAATGTTCGGGCTGGATGACGCATTTGACCCGATGCTGGCAGAACATGTTGATTTCGATATGAAAAAACCTGAAAACGGAGATCATCATCACTAAAAAACGTCTGCGGCGTTTAGTGGCAAGTAAAACACATAAAAACCTTTCTACTATAACAAAATCCCAAAGAACTTAATGGGGCTTTCCGCCAATTAAGATACCATGGGATTTTTATATTTATCATTTATCGGGAATACCAATGTAAAAGTAGTACCATGTTCTTTACTGCTTTCTATTTCAATTCGCCCACTATGACTTTGAATTATTTGATAGGAGATACTCATCCCTAATCCAGTACCTTTCTCCTTAGTAGTATAGAAAGGTGTGGCTAACTTCATCTTTTCTTCTTCAGACATAATTTTTCCATTGTTATAAATTGAGAGATAGCATTCGGAGGTAATATTATCAAATCCAGTTTGAATAATAAGCTTGGGTTTAGGGGTTTCCTCCATAGCATCAATAGCATTCTTTATAATATTCAAAATCACCTGTTTAATCTGGTTTTCATCAAGCATTATTTTTTCATTAGTATTAGCTAAATTATATTCTACCTTTATTCCCTTTTTAAAGGTATTGGTTTCAATCAAAAGTCTCATTGAGTCAATAATATCAACAAGTGATGACTCTTCCAATTTGGGAGGTCTAGGTTTAGCAAAATTTAAGAAATCACTAACAATTTTGTCTAAGCCCTTACTTTCTCTTTCTATTGCTTGGGCATATTCTTTTATTGCTTCATCATTGGATTTAAAATTAATTAGCTGGCTATAACCTAGAATTGCTGTCAAAGGGTTTTTTACCTCATGGACAATTCCTGCTGCCATTTGTCCCAATAAGGCTAGCTTTTCTTGCTGTTGTATTATTTCTTGGTCCTGCTTCATTTTTGTTATATCAGATGCTATTGCAATTGCTCCAATAATATCACTATCAATATCAAGTATGGGACCTGTATGTAATAGAAACTCTTTAACATGACCCGTAGGAGTAATAATTCTCGCTTGGATATTTTCCTTTACTATTTGCCCGGATAATACTTTGTTAGCAAGTCCCCTTTCACTAATTTTAATTAAATCAGCAATTTCATCTATATTCTTACCAACAATATCCTTAGAATTAAGTTCTGAAGCTTCTTCGAATTCTTTATTGCAAATAATAACCTTTTTTGATTTATCGAAGACTAATACGGCATTATTAACAGCATCTAATATTGTCCGTGTTTGTAGTTGCATATTCTCTATTGCCTGAATTTTCTTAGCTTCATCAAATAGATATAAAAATTTACCACTATTAAGTTTGTATGCATCTATAACCAATTTAATCTTTTCTCCAGATGCTTTTGTAAAAATCCGCAGTTGATTCTGTAATATCTGAGGATGTCCATCTTTAAAGCATCTAATCAAAGGAGTTAAAGAGCCTTCACTTGCAAAGATTTTTTTTGTAATTTCTGTATCTTTTAAACCAGCAAAATCCTTAAAATTATAACCTAATAGTTCTTCTGCTTTTCTATTGGCAAAGGTTAATTTATAATCACTATCATATGTTGTAATGGCTAATGGCATTTCATTTAAAATTTCATTTGTATATTTAATGTTTTCCTCCAACTTTTTGTAGGGAAAGGTTATAACACTAACGATAATTCCTCGAAATAGAAAATAGTAATAAGTAACTCTTAATAAATGCGCTAATATCTGGAAGTAGGCTGAATATACATTATTTAAGATTAAGCATATATTTGAAATAGCAGCTACTATAAATGCTAAATATATCCAATAATATATTATTAGTTCTTTAGTAAGTATCTTATCTCTTAACCTGTATAAGCCTATTAAGAATAATCCTATTAAAAACAATTCGAATAGATTGTAGGCACTACCTATTCCATTTTCATTTAATAAAATATTTTGGGAAATACGCAATACTTGCAGCGAATAAAAAACACATACTATAATAAGTGAAGAACAGAACAAGCCAAACCATTTGTTCAATCGAAATTTTAATGTTCGCGTGGATATTATGAACAAAACCATTCCTTCGACTAACCTTAGAACTATGGAATATTCTAACGAAAAATCTTCAAAACCCACAAAGCCATAAAATATGTGGAATATTTCTAAAATTGCAACAATAAAGAAGCCAAATCCTAGTAATTTAACTGCTGGTTTATTATTTTCATAGGTATACCATACAATTAGAAATATTATAAAGGATACTAGAAAGGATAAGAATTCAAAAATCTCGTAAAGAAATATTGAATAATTGTGCCAAAAAGGAGAATGCAAAATTAATTTAGCAACAATTATATTTATAATTAGAGCTATAACTGCATAAAGATTGATTAACTTTAATTCTTTTTTAATGCCTATTTGCTCCAAATGGCACACCTCTTAAAAACATAGTAATTGAAATATTTTATCATAATATGGTAATGGAAGTATTTTATCATAATAGGTATTGAATATCTTGTCGAAATTAGTAATTATGTAAAGAAGAAATTGTTTATCATATAAAAATGTTGCCGTATTGCGCAACATTTACAAAGTGTAAAGCACCCCCAGAGGTATTCCTCTGGGGGTGGTGTCTTGATGGACTATTTCGTTGTACTACGACATATGAAGTAAATCTTCTAAAGGTTTCCTAATTCCCTCTTATAAGCTAAAATTATGCCATAGAGTGATGCAGGGCTGTACTCCCCATCAATTTTAATGTGGTTATTAGTTTATCCTTTTATTGTTAATCTTATTTTAGATTAATGAAATTGAAAGAAATCTACCTTTTTATATAACCTTTAAGAAAATAATCATAATTGGAATTGTGATTATTGATAATAAATGGCTAATTAAAGCACATTTAGATGCAAAAACACTGTCACCACCATATTGTTGTGACAGAATTACAACAGTTGTTGCGGCAGGAAGGACTTCAACTGCAACACAAACATTAATAATAAGAGGATTAACATTAAAAATTCTTAAAAAAACAAAGGTCATAATAGGAACAATAATTAATCTTACAAAAGAGCCGTAGTAAACATCCTTATCCGAGAATATATCTTTAAGCCTAACTTTTGCTATTTTCTCTCCTACGATCATCATAGCCAATGGTAGAGTAATACCTCCCAAAATGGTTAAAGTTTTATCTATTGTATATGGTAATTTAATAGAGAGTATAAAAATAATTAACCCGATAGCTACCCCCAAAATTGCCGGATTTTTGAGTTTTGTCAGAAATGGTTTTAGTTTTAATTGTTCTCCCGCTTCTTTTAAAAACATCCCTTGTCCATAAGTCCACATTAATACTTGATTAGGAACTAAAAAAATTGAAGCATAAAAAACACCAGTTTGCCCATAGATAGCGAAAATAAATGGCAATCCCATAAAAGCCGCATTAGGGAATACAGCAAAGTAATTAAGAACATTTCTCTTATTAAAAGCATAATTTTTAAAGGCTAATCTACTTAAAAGAATAACGATGGTATGTATGAATAATGAAAATATAATAACAATTCCGGCATTCTCTAACATATCTTTGGAAAATTTAAAAGTAAAGGAAGAAATAATTAAAGCCGGGAGTGCTATATTAATTAATATATCTGATAATCCCTTGCTTAGTTCATAGTTTATTATATCCTTCTTTTCTGCATAGAATCCTACTGCCATAAGCATAAATAAAATAACTACTTGATTAATTACTGTAAAATTATCCATATGTTTGCCTCACCTTGTAAATTTCAAAATATTTTGTATCACTCTAAAGCCTATCTAATACTATATCATCTCCAAGCATATTTATGAACAAATGGAACGCTAAAAGGTTTGCACAGATAATGGCTTTAATTTGCATGAAAACTCCCGTTCTCAACGTGCCAAATTAATTATTCTTAAATAATTTTACAATACATTTTGCTATATGCACTTTTCAACAAAACTTACCTCGTACTTCTCCAAAAGCAGCACCTCCTATAATCAGCACAGCCCCGACGATCTGTAGGAGGTTCAGGTTTTCCCCCAAAAGTGTTGCCGAGAAAAGCAGAGCCGAAAGCGGCTCCAAATATCCGCAGATTGCCACAGTTTGTACGGACAGACCCCCGATGGAAGAAAAATAAAAATAACAGCCGATTCCGGTGTTTACAATACCTAATATTAGTATAGGCATCAGATTTCCCTGCATAATGTTGATTGAAAATCCTTGTTTCAAGCCTAAGAATATCGCAACTGTTATAAAGCTCGCAATTAACTGCCACATAGAATTTTCAAGTCCTGTTATGCCCACAGCTTTTTTATTAAAAACCACCATAAAGGCATACATAATTGCCGATAATATTCCGAAAATCAATCCCCACGAAGCACTTCCCTGTGACAAAGCTTGCAAGTTTACACAAAGCATTCCAATTATCACAGCAACAAATCCAAGTAGTTTGGCATTTGTCATCTTTTCCCTGAATATAAGCAGGGAAAGGGTCATGACAATTATAGGACCGCAATAATAAGCAAGTGTTGCAATGCTGACGCCGATTTGTGCATATGCCTCATACAGGAACATCCAGCTTGTACCCATTGCCACCCCTGAAATTAACAAATAAAGAAGGTGTGATTTATTTTCCCAGAACTGCACCTTCTGTTTAGAAAAAACAAATATCAGGATCAGAAACAAGCTTCCTATCAATGTTCTTGTAAATACAATCTCGTAGCTGCTTAATGAAATATGGCTTGCAACGATTCCGTTTGATCCGAACAAGAGCAGTGCAGCTATATATTTGAAATATGTTTTTGCCATTTTATCACCATTCAGTTAATTAATTTTGAATTTGAATCACAGTCAAAAAACATCTTTATGTGCCTTTCCTGCCAAACTTGAATTTTTAATAGTAATAATATATCATGTTCCCGTGCATTACAAAATCAAATGTTTTTCATGTTTTATATGATAAAATCGGATGCAAAGGAGAAGAAAAATGAATATACAAAAATATTTGGCATTTGTTAAAGCAGTAGAATATGGTAGTTTTACAAAAGCTGCCGAAGCATTGAACTATACACAGTCTGGCATCAGCCGAATGATTATCGATTTAGAGACAGAATGGGGTGTTTCCCTTCTTGAAAGAGGACGTGCCGGTGTCAGTTTAACCTCGGATGGTTTTAAGTTGCTACCTCAGTTAAAGCGAATCTGCAATGAGCATGAAATCTTAATGATGCAGATCGAAGACTTACACGATATGCAGTCTGGGTTGATTCGCATTGGAACATTTTCTAGCGTGGCAACCCATTGGCTCCCTAATATGATTAAGATTTTTCAGAAAGGCTACCCAAAAATTGATTTTGAACTTCTGCTTGGTGATTATACAGAAATCGAAAGCTGGATTTTAGAAGGACGTGTTGATTTCGGTTTTTTGCGGCTACCGACAAAAGCAGAACTCGAAACTATCTTTTTAGAGCAAGACCGTTTGCTGGTAGTGATTCCGCAAGATCATCCGCTTACTAATTGCGATAAGTTTCCAATCAATGAATTAGTGAACAGTCCTTTTATGCTATTGGAAAAGGGTGCCAAAGCAGAAATCTCTGAAATTTTTGAGAAGCACCATATTTCACCGCAAATTCATTTTACAACATGGGATGACTATGCCATTATGTCCATGGTGGAAAACGGGCTTGGAATCAGTATATTACCAGAACTGATTTTACAGCGTATTCCTTACCAAATTATAACAAAAGAGCTTGAAGATCCTGCTTTTAGATCTATCGGTATTGCTATGAGAGAGCAAAAATCACTTTCTCTTGCGTCCAAGCGATTTTTAGAATATTTACCATATAGAAAGAGGGAGTGAAATAGTGAAAGCCCAAGTTTACTTATCCGTAAGCAAACTTAGGCTTCTTTAAGGCGTAACATAGTTGTACAGCGTAATAATGAATATTTATTTTCTTATTAATCAACAATATAATCATCATTAGTATAAAGCTGGTGAATGTATGAAATACACTATGCAATCTAATAGTAAACATAAAAAAAAGTTCAAAACATGGACTTGTGGATTTTTGGCAGGATTAATTGCTACAACTATATTAACTGCTATCTCTCTAACACTTTACTTTTCTGGGGTAATACCGATAAGTATAACGGAATACGGAGCAAGATTTATTTTACATGTACCAGATAAACCCATGCACATTGGCAGATGGATAGTTGGATTTATTACAAATTATAGTTTGGGTGGACTATTCGGAATACTATCGGCATATCTATACAAAATAACAGGTCCAGAGGAGAAACTTATAAAATTAAGTGGAGTTGCATTTTGCATGTGGTTCTTTCAGTTAGCAATTGTACCTGCTTTAGACCCAACCATGGATAAATTCGGGACTTATGATACAGCCATTGCTTATTATTTGATATACCATGTTTGGTCAATTATTGCGACCTCTTTTATTATAAGATACTTACAATTTCCCGATAATGATAATGCAATGACAAAATAAATAATACTACTCTCCTTATATCGCAATATTTACAGGATATGCAACATAAACCCCCCAGGGTTTCCTCTGGGGGGTTGAAGCTTTTAAAAAGTATATGTGAGCGTGTTAAATTAATTTTACTATTTGTTTTTATTCAGTTTATTTTTATTTTTGTGCCGGATATGCTCTAGTCACTGGGCACGGGACTGATCACTGGACAGGTGTATAAACCTGCAGCTCCTTATCCCCCAACTTCCCATCATCAATCTTTTCCTTTTCCGTTTCCGGAATACTAATAGTATTTGGATCTCCATCGCTGATATATCTTTTATCGGGGTTGGTCTCAAAATAATTTAACCATTTATCAAATTCTTCCTGAAAAACTTGTATCCTGGGGAGCCTAGTAAAATCATACCCTTTAACCACCGGCGATTTTATTGGTCCGGAGCCAACAAGGAGTATTGCCTTGTTATGGTATTTGACCCCTTGGTACTCCCCTTCTACTGCCCAATTCACATCCTTAGGACTAATCCCATGGGGCAGGGCCAATGTATCTAATTCGTAGCCAGGAACCACTTCCTGAACCATTTTTGCCATTTTACCCAGTTCCTCTTCGACCTTTTCCTTGGGTAAGGTACTAAGCTTGGGGTGATTTACGGTATGATTACCTAAATCCATACCCATTTCTACCACAGCCCGCATTTTATCCTGCCAGGAATCCTTCTGTTTAAAAGGGGTGTAGTAGTTGATATAAAAGGTGGCTTCCAAACCAAAATCAGGGTGTTCCTCGGCAAAGTCCTTTAAAATACCTACGGCACTATTAGGGTCAATAATTCTTTTGCCATCCTGTTCAAGGTAACGGAAATGACCCTCTGTCCCGTCATCAAAAGTTAAAACAACAGGTGTAAAACCTGCCTCGATGTTAATATTGTTAGTTACTACATCACGCAAACTTACTAAACGGTAACCCTTGGCATAAAGGGTTTCCAAATCCTTACGGAAATTAGTATATGTACGAGCCCATCTGTCTTCCTTTTCACCTATAACATGCCACTCTAAAATCATAATTTGCCCTGCTTCATTTGCTTTAACCTGGACGGGGTCAATTTTCTCCTCTTTTGGTTCCTGGATTTCAGGTGAGATAACCGGTTCCGGAGTTGATTGACTAGTGTCTTCAGATTTACCAGAATCAAGGGGAGGGTTTTTAGAAACCTCTGTTCCACAGCCGCTAATAAAAAGTGCAAAAATTAAGAAGAATACTGCAGCAACCTTTATGATTTTTCCTAGATACAATTATTTCTCCTCCTAGCTCGATGGCTTTATGGTTCAATAATATTCTACACTCCCGGGGACAAGTGTTCCAGAATTATTTCACTGCTAAATTTTCCCTCAGTTTTTCATGAACCAGTCAATTATTCACCCGTTCTTTACTTAGGGTACTTAACACAGCCGCTAAAACCCTATACATTTCGTCTCTCTCCCTAATGGTATCCCATTGGTTGTTGATTTGGCATTCCCTGTAGATTATTTCCCCATGGGCAACAGCCAGATTAACACTAGTCACATTCTGCAGGCAGCTTAATATACTTCCGTCGGTAAATAACAAGCTGCAGCCTGAAACTTCATTTGCATAAGCCTTTTTGAGTTTGTTCCTAATAATGTAAGCCCTGGCCCCTTCATCCTTGGCATATGGCTCCCTTACCTTAAGGGGGATTAATATTAAATCTGGATGAAGCGGCAAGGGTGAGGATGCTTTACGACCAACCAGAACTCCATACTTCTTCTTCAATTGGGATAAATCAACGGCAAAAACCTTGGCGAGGTTTTTCAGGACAGTATTGGTTTTGTTTGGTATTATAACTTTCTCCCCGCCATTTAACCAAATCTCGGTAAAATTACCCCCCTGTTGGTCATAAACAGGGACTAAGCAGTTTATATTTCTCCATTCCTCTTCATAATTAAAAGACATTTTTAACCTCCTCTCGGATATGGAATATCTTTAAACCTTGGCGAAGGCTAATATAGTGTAATTTTAACCGAACGTATGTTTGGTTGTCAACCTGACTTTAACCCGAGTTTAGATATTTATTTAAAACTTCACGTGGGAAGAATCTGCCTGGACACTGGGTATTGCTGCCTGGAATTTCTTTGTGTGTTTCAATTTTTTCCACAGGAATGTTATAAACCCTTTGCAGCTTTTTAATTAAATTCACCAAACCCTTTAACTGCTCCGGTCCAACGCTGTCATACTCAAAATTTCCTATCAAACAAATCCCTATTGCCGTAAAATTCCTATTGCCGGCCCGGGTATGAGCTCCAATTTTATCTAGGGGTCTCCCTACCTCCACTTTCCCATCGGGAAGTACTACATAGTGGTAGCCAATATCACTCCAGCCTCGTTCATTAACATGCCACCCCCTGATCATTTCCCCATCTACACTTACCCATTTTTCACCCCGCCAAAAACCTCGAGGGCTGGCGGAATGATGGATTACTATTTCCCGCCATTTAACCATTCATTCTTACCTCCTTGAGTGCTTCGATTACCTTGGCCAGTTCAATTATTGACATGGAAAGGCTCTCCAATTTCCCTTCTATCCGAACCAGCAAATAGATGCTTATTACCATAGGAAAACCATAGTTGCCAATCTGCTGCAATAAAGTTTCCAATTTAATCACCTCCAGACAAATCAAATTCTTTTATAACCTGTTCTTCGCCGGAGATAATTTCCTGGATTATTTGCAGGCAGGAATTGCACAAAAGCAAGTCTCCTACCACCTGCTTTCTATGCCAAATTACCATTCTTTTTTCAACTATCTCCAGACGATCACACAAGTTGCATTTATATTTCTTGGCAGCCTGATAAGGCTGGATATCGATTTTGTTCATGTAAACCCTCCTTTTATTAGTAGTGGCTAGTTGTTAGTGGCTAGTGGCTAGTGGCTAGTAAGGATTAGTTACTGATGTCTAGTGCCAGGTGACTGGTATATGTATGGAAGTATGAGAGTGGGAAAGTTTAATAGTTTGATATGTAGGGGGAGGTTTCCATGCCGCCCCCCCACAAATAAAACTTCCTTCTATCTTTTTCTGTAGCTACCGTAGTCACTGTAGATACTGTAGCTACTGATTCAGATGCCTTTCAACTACCTTACACACTAACCAATTCAGTGACCTGACGGTTAATCAACCTTGCTCCCACAATTCCTACCAAATCTCCGCCTGTTGAATCAATAACATTGGCGGCGATTATACTATTCATTGCGGCTTCCACCTCTGTTGAGGTAAGCTCAGCCCTGGGGTCAAGAATACTAAGGGTGACCCTGCCGTTGGCGGCATTGCTGAAAATCATCTGCAGAGTTTTAGTCTCATCCATTTATTTCACCTCCCTACTAAAAATAATTTTGCATTTCCTACACCTGTTCTAAGCCCACTTCATTGGTGCGATTGACAGCAAATAATGGATGCTGCTGCAATCCAGCGATTTCTGCTGCAAATTGATAGACACTATCATTGGTTGCACCAGATTTAATCCTGTTGTAGCTGCGGTTCTCTAACAAGGGATTGCCCTCGCTATCAGTACCTGTCTGTACAACTACCTGCAGCCTAGAACCTAAAGCTGTTGTAATTACCGGCATTTACCTCACCTCCTTTTTTTAACTTATCTTTATTTTAGATGGGATTTTATTAAGAGGAAAAAACCGTTTTGTTAGCAAAACCTGGGTATTTACAGCTAAATTGAAGCAGACTAAAATAAAAAAATTACTAGTACAGGCTTATCTTTTTAATTAACTGTAAAAAAACCAAATATTTGCAGGTGAACTTAGTCCTAAGGTAGAATCTTATTCTAAAAAAAAATTGGAGGGAAGGGAATAATGCAAGCGAAGATAATGTGGCATTTTGAACTAGAGGGAGAAAACTTGGAGCCGGAAAAGGTAAAGAAGGCTGCCCAAATGTCTATGGAGAAATACTGTTCGGTTTCCCTTTCGTTAAACGCCAGAATTACATACAGCTATGAAGTAAACGGAATTAAATACACTGTCAATTAGTCTTTAGTTTAGACACTAAATCATTGGAGGGGTTTTTCAATGGAAGGTTTGGGGTTGATTAATGGAAATCTGGTAGGTCTGGATGAGTATGTTGTACCAATTGAGGATCGTGGACACCAATTAGGTGACGGAGTTTATGAGGTAACCTTGGTTTATGGAGGGAAGCCTTTTTTGGTGATTGACCATATGGAGCGCATGTTCAGAAGTGCTTCCTTATTAAGAATCGACATTCCCTATACACTTGAAGAATTAGTGAAGTTTCACCTTTTATTAATTGAAAAGACCGGTTTTAAGGAGGCACTTATTTATTCACAATTTACAAGGGGTATTGCCCCCCGTACCCATGCTTTCCCCGAGGGAATTAAACCCCGTTTGGCAATGACAATAAGACCCTGGACAAAAATAAATCCTGCATTAAAAGAAAATGGAGCAGCGGCCATACTGCTGCCTGATGAACGCTGGCTAAAATGCAATATTAAATCCCTCAATCTATTAGGTAACGTACTTGTTAAACAAACAGCCCTGGAAAATGGCTGTTTTGACGGAATTATGCATAGAGATGGGATTGTAACAGAAGGAGCAAATTCCAACGTGTTTGTGGTAAAAGGAGGAGAAATATTTACCCATCCTGCCAATAACAAAATTTTGTCCGGAATTACCAGAGCAACAATTATCCAATTTGCTTCTCAATTAAACTTAAAAGTAAATGAAGAACCCTTTACTACTGAGTTTCTGATGAATGCCGATGAAGTTTTTCTGACGGGAACTACCACAGAAGTAATGCCCATTGTAAAAGTAAGCGACCAGCCTATTGGAATAGGAAAAGTTGGAATGATTACTAAAAAATTGCATGATTTATACCAAGAAAAGATTATTAAGGAGTGTCGGAGTTAGGAACTTCTCGTCTTTCAGATTAGGACTATGCCAGTGTATTTCCATTGGAAATATATTGGTTATTTTTTAGAAAAACACGGCTTGCGCCGAGCCTTTGGCGACTGCGGAAGCCGATGTTGCACTTATACTTAACACCTTATAAAAGCTATACTTTCTAAACAAATATGTGAAAGAGAACCGAAATTTCCGGTTCTCTTTTGTTATTTACAAAAAAATTTTAACTATTATTAAAAAATTTGAAGGAATTACTTGCATAGTGTAGAATTATTAAGTCAATTAAATAAATTTAATAAAATTACGGAGTGATAAAAGGTGTCTAGAAAAACCGTTGGCATCATCGGGGGGATGGGACCCGAAGCTACTGTTGATTTTATGGCAAAAATAATTAAAAAAACTCCTGCCCAGATTGACCAGAATCACCTCCATCTTTTGGTGGATAATAATCCGCAAATCCCTGATAGATTAAACGCTATTCTAAATAATGGGCAAAATCCTGGACCTGTTTTAGCACAGGCAGCGTTAAATTTAGCTAAGTGGGGTGCGGAAATTTTAGCTATGCCGTGCAATACTGCCCACTACTACTATCCGGAAATCCAACAGGCTGTCCAAGTCCCTGTCTTAAATATCATCGATGAAACAATAAAAATTCTTAAAAGGGACCACGTAAAAAGTGTTGGCTTATTAGCTACCATAGGTACTTTAAAAACAATGCTTTACCATGAAAAATTAAAGGAAGCAAATATTAATGTAATTATTCCCGATGAATTTTTCCAAAAAATGATAACACGGAGTATTCTTACACTAAAAAGAGGTGATTATCAAGCGGCAAGAGCAAATAATCAACAAATTATTGACCACATTGTAGCAAAAAATGCTGAGGCTATTATTCTAGGCTGTACTGAACTACCTATTGTTTTCAACAATAAGGAAGAATACGGGGTAACCCTGTACGACCCCACAGAAATATTAGCAGAAGCTGTTGTACGGGAAGCATACTAACTAAAAAAATTTATTGGAGGTATAAAATGAATTTAGCTCAATTTCCACGTAGACGTTATACTGAAGGGAAAACGCCCCTGGAAAAACTTTCTCGTTTATCAGAACAGTTGGGTGGTCCAAATATTTATATGAAAAGGGATGATTTATTAGGGCTTACTTTAGGTGGAAACAAAACAAGGAAATTAGAATTTCTGGTAGCTGACGCCCTGGCAAAAGGTGCCGATACATTAATTACTTGTGGAGCAGTCCAGTCTAACCACTGCCGTTTAACTTTAGCTGCTGCCGTCAAAGAAGGCTTAAAATGCTGTCTTGTTTTAGAAGAACGGGTGACGGGCAGTTATAAACCACAGGGCAGCGGAAATAATTTTTTGTATCATTTACTTGGCGTTGAAGCTATCAAAGTAGTGCCCGGCGGTTCCAATATGATGGCAGAAATGGAGTCTGTTGCCAGGGAATTACAGCAGGCAGGAAGAAAACCATACATTATACCCGGGGGTGGTTCGAACGAAATCGGGGCAACTGGTTACGTTGCTTGTGCCCAGGAAATAATGGAACAGTCCTTTGACATGGGTTTAAATATCAACTGTGTTGTTACAACCAGCGGAAGTACTGGTACCCATGCCGGTCTTGTCGTAGGCTTCTATAGTTCAAACAGTAATATTCCTGTAATTGGTTTAAATATTAGCCGCAAGAAGGATGTTCAAGAAGAAATGGTTTATCAACTAGTAGAAAAAACAGCTAAGCATGTTGGAATAAGCGGTACTATACCCCGGGAAACAGTATTATGTTTTGATGAATATGTTGGTCCAGGTTATTCTATTCCAACAGATGAAATGGTAGAAGCTACAAAGTTAGTTGCCCAAACCGAAGCAATTTTAATGGATCCTGTATATTCAGGCAAGGCAATGGCAGGTTTAATTAACTTAATACGCAAAGGTTACTTTAAAAAGGAAGATAATATTGTCTTCCTGCATACAGGAGGCTCCCCTGCGCTATTTGCCTATACTACAACCTTTTGGGAAAGCTTAAAATAAATTATTATTTTATTTGTTATACAAGGAGGATATATGCGTACTATCATTAATACAGACAAGGCCCCTCAAGCCATTGGACCCTATTCCCAGGCAGTTAAAGCCGGACAACTGCTCTTTGTGTCTGGTCAAATACCGATCAACGCCCAAACAGGTGAATTAGTTAAAGATGATATTCAGGCTGAAACAAAGCAAGTATTGGAAAATTTAAAGGCAATCATTGAAGCAGCAGGAGCTCAGATGAAGGATGTAATAAAAACCACAATATTTCTTAAGGATATGAATAATTTTGCCCTGGTAAATGAAACTTATGCAGGTTATTTTCCGGCTGATTCTCCGGCAAGAGCTTGTGTTGAGGTAAGCAGGCTCCCTAAAGATGTAAATGTAGAGATTGAAGCTATAATACTAGTCCCCTAGCCCCTTTATTCGCTTACCTGGAATATAAAATCATTTTTATGGGAGGGTTAAAATATGAATATTAATGAGGTCCATCCCATATTAGCTGCATTAATACCTGTGGCAGAAGGAATAAGGGATAATTTTGGCAGCAGCTGCGAGGTAGTTATTCATGACCTTAGGACTCCTGAAAATTCTCTTTTTTATCTAGCCGGAAATCTTACCGGCAGGAAGCCCGGTGCCCCTATAACTAATTTAGTACTGGAAAAAATAAAACAAAAGGGGAATTCAGCAGCAAACCTAATCGGCTATGAGACTACTACTAAAGGGGGAAAAACTCTTAAGTCATCAACCATCTTCATAAAGGACCAATCAGGGGAAATTATTGGTTGTATGTGCATAAATTTTGATATGACCAACATCTTAACCTGTATGGAAATTTTAGAATCATTTACAAAACTCAACAAGGCTGAGAATGAGACGAAAGAAGAATTTTTCCATGATGTTAATGAAGCTATGGAGGAGATCGTACACGGTGTACTACGAGAGTACCATAAGCCTAAAACCCTGCTGGAAAAAGAAGACAAAGTTAATATTGTAGAGAAACTGGAGGATAAAGGGGTTTTCCTAGTAAAAGGTGCTGTAGACTATGTTGCCAGTATTTTAGGTGTTTCCCGCTATACAATCTATAACTATCTAGATGAAGTTAGAGCAAACACAAGTACTAATTAGAAAAAATTATGATTTCTTATAAGTATAAAATATCCTGATTCCAATCCCATTCTCTGCTTAGAGCGGAGATAATATAATTAAAATTTAAAGGAGGAAAAGGAATGGGAAAAATGAAGTTATCTACTAAGATTTTGATTGGTTTAGTTTTAGGTATTGCAGTGGGTCTTTTTGTTTCGCCTGATTTTGCCAATACCTTCCTTAAACCAATCGGTACTTTGTTCCTAAGGCTAATTAAGATGGTTATTGCTCCCCTAGTTTTTGCATCCATTGTTGTAGGTGCATCAAGTGTTGGAGATGTCAAAAAGCTTGGACGTATAGGTAGTAAAACTATTGCGTATTATCTAGTTACTACCGCTATCGCTGTTATTATAGGTCTTGTTTTGGGCAATGTTTTACAACCAGGTGCAGGTCTGCAGCTTCCTGTTGATGCTAAGTATGAGGGCAAACAAGCACCCAGTATTATTAATGTTCTTTTAGAAGTTGTTCCTGATAATCCTTTGCAAGCACTGGTTTCAGGCAGCATGCTGCAAATAATCTTCTTTGCGATTTTCATAGGAATTGCCATCACCCTTATAGGCAAAAAAGGTGACCCCGTTAGAAACTTCTTTGACGGATTTGCCGAAGTAATGTACAAAATTACAGGTATTGTCATGGAAGTAGCACCATATGGTGTCTTTGGTCTGATTGCCCCTGTAGTTGCAGCGTATGGTTTAGATGTATTAGCTCCTTTAGCTATGGTTATCTTTGCCGTTTATCTTGGTGCTATAATTCACGGTGCTGTAGTTTACTCTACTGCTGTGAAAATATTTGCCAAAATGAGTCCTCTTACTTTCTTCAAAGGTATTTTCCCAGCACAGGTAATAGCTTTTTCCACTTGCTCCAGTGCAGGTACGTTGCCGGCTACTATTAAATGCGTAGAAGATAATCTAGGTGTTTCAAATGATACAGCCAGCTTCGTATTACCATTAGGTGCAACAATTAATATGGACGGAACTTCCTTATACCAGGGCGTCTGTGCTCTATTTGTTGCCCAAGTTTACGGTATTGATTTATCCCTAGGCCAGCAGTTGACAGTAGTCATTACTGGAACATTGGCTTCTATTGGTGCAGCCGGGGTTCCAGGAGCAGGTCTGATAATGCTTACCATGGTTTTAGCTTCAGTTGGACTTCCTTTGGACGGCGTTGCTCTAGTTGCGGGTATTGACCGTATCTTGGATATGGCTAGAACCACTTTAAACGTAACAGGTGATGCCTCTGCAGCAGTTGTAGTAGCTGCTACTGAGGATGACCTTAGTATTCCCGCAGAAACAAATGTATCAGCATAAAAAACCGCCTGCGGCGTTTAGTGGCTAGTGGCTAGTTGTTAGTGTAAAGAAAATCGCCCTATAAAAGGGCGATTTTCTTATATAAGCTGCTCTTTAAGCTGACTAATCTTTTTTTCAATGGTTGGTAAGATAATTTTTTCCAGATAAGACATTTCCTGTTCTATGTGTTCTTTATCCAATAAACCTGAGCCGTTATAATCCTTCAACTCTCTTAAATATTCCTCCAAAATATCCTTGGAAATACTGTAATGAAGCAAATCACTGTCAATAAAGACTTCATTTTCCGCTAAGAAGCAGTCCTGGCACATTAAAAGAACTGTTTCTTCCCCATCCTCGACAGTAATATTGGTATACAATTTTTCTACCCATTTCAGACAGTTTACACAAAAGTATTTATTATTACCCATTCTTTTCACTACCTGTCTTATGAGATTTATTTTCCTGACCGTACATATTTCCAAATAGCCATCGATAGCATTATAAAGGTAATGGAATATGCAGCAACAAGTCCTTGGATATAATCCAATATATTTATAATTATTAAAAAGTAAACTATGCTGCGCCCTACATTAGAAACCAAATCGTATTTGGCAGTATCAACACCTAGATTTTTAAATTCCAGCCTAACCATACGACCCATTTCACTTGTTTCCAGCGGAATTGAAACGGCGCTTAAAAAAAGCAAAAAGGCAAAAGACCAGGCATAAGATAGGTTTCCTAGTTGAAAGTTTTTCACAGCCATTACTAATTCCAGGGCGGCGGCTGCCATATAGCTAAATAAAAGCAATGCATTTACTCCCCTCTTATCCCTATTAAATAGTGTATTTCTAATTCGTGAAAAAATCACTATCTCCTTCATAAAAGCGCAAAAAATATACTTTTACAGGATATACCAGGAAACTTAAAAAGATTTCTTTTCGTTAGATTAGAGATTCCGTGCAATAAATTGCACTAGATTAAAAAATCTAGCGCCGGCAAAATCTTTAATGTCATTAATAATCTAGCGAAAGCAAAATCTTTTGTACCTTTGCCTATCACAAATTTTTACCCCACTAGCCACTAGCCACTAGCCACTAGCCACTAGCCACTAACATTATACTATTCATCCCCAATCTTCGTTTCCTGCCAGTGGATTGTTTCATCATCAATAGTAGTAACTTCATTTTTCATATCAATTAGATTGGCATCGTCCAATTCATTTACTACCTGATACATGGATTGTTTTTTTTCTTTGGGTAAATCCCGGACAAATTTGTTAATTTCTTTATTGTCAGCATTTTGCTCAAACTTCATTCCTCCAAACTTTATATGCTTTTCATGATTCATGTTAACAACCTCCTTGTTAATTTAAATTTTTTTTTTAATTTGCTCTAAATATTGAACATTATTCAGGTGATTCGTTGTAAAACTAGTACTATTTTGGTATACTAATCAATGATTTTATTTTAGGAGGTTGAACATATGAAAATTACTAAAGATATGAGTATTGTTGAGGCTGTGCAAAAATATCCTCAAGTTGCAGAAGTATTTATGAAATTTGGTATGGGTTGCCTGGGATGTGCCGCTGCACGTTTTGAAAACATTGAGCAGGGTGCTACTGTACATGGTATTAATGTTGATGAGTTAATCACTGCCTTGAATAAAGCGGTAGAAGCATAAAAATAATTAAGCTTGGCATTTTTACATTGCCAAGCTTTTTTTCTCCATATTTATCCGTGTAGACCCCAAGGGTCCCGTACTCTCAATATATTTTAAAAGCTGATAAATATTACATTTCCTGACTTAGTTCAATAACTGCTTTTAATAAGAGATTGGTTCCCAAAACAATATCATCTAAATGGGTGAATTCAGCAATATTATGGCTGACTCCCCCTGCACTAGGAACAAAAATCATACCTACATGGGTGATATTAGTCATATACATGGCATCGTGACCGGCACCACTTGCCATAAGCTTGTACCTTATCTGAGAATCATGGGCCTGTCTCTGAAGGCAGTCAATTATTTTGCCAGACAATTGTACGGGCATCTCATCTGCCAATATTTCATAATTAATTCGCAACTCTCTCTTTGCCTGTATTTCTCCTATCAGGTTTAATACTTTGCTAACCGCATCTTTTTTATCTTCGCCATTGATATCCCTGATATCTATACCTAGTTCAACCCTGCCGGGAATGACGTTCATAGCCCCCGGTTCAACATAAACAAAACCAACAGTACCAACGGTATCCTTTCCTGCCTCCTGGGCAGCAATCCTTTCCACACCCAGTATTAGCTCACTGGCTCCTGCAAGAGCATCCCTTCTTAAACTCATTGGGGTGCTTCCCGAATGGTCCGCCCTTCCTTCAATTACTGCTTTTATCCTTGTAGGTGCAGCAATAGCTGTAACAATACCAACCTGCAAGCCTTCCTCCTCTAGTACCGGACCCTGTTCAATATGCAGTTCTATAAAGGCATAAATATCCCCGGGAGCAATAAGGGCTTTTTCCAGGTTTTCGGGGTTATAGCCTGAGTCTTTTAAGGCTTCAAAAAGGGTAACCCCATCTTTGTCAACAGCAGCATGCAGCTCCTCCTTAGTAAACTTCCCCACCATTACCTTGCTGCCAATGGTACTTACGCGGAACCTGCTGGATTCCTCACAGGAAAAATTAACTACATCAATGGGTCGCTGGGTTTCAACGTTGTTATCATTCAATACCCTGATAACCTCCAAACCTGCTATTACACCTACTACTCCGTCATAATTCCCGCCATTAGGTACTGTATCCAGGTGGGAGCCCATCATCACAGGCGGAAGGTCATATTTTCCACGTCTTCTGCCCCGGATATTACCAAACCCATCTATATGTATCTCTAAACCTAAAGATTTCATGGTTTCAACAAGGTATTCCCTAGCTTTTAGGTCCTCTTGGGTAAAAGCCAATCTGGTTACTCCTCCGTTTTCTAATCTGCCCCAGTTGGCAATTTGCCTTAAATCATGCTCTAAACGTTCCTTTTTAATTTCCACTGCACACTACTCCTTTAAATTCTTATAATGGTATTTATAATTTTAAAGTACCAATTATTTTTTAACTATAGCAATATTATAATCAATACACCTTTGCTATTCCATTGGCAATTGCCTGGGCGTATTGATTTCTAGAATCAGTAGTATTAAGAAATTTAAAATCCCCGGGATTAGATAAATAACCCAACTCTACAATGACGGTAGTACAATTGGTATTTCTTAATAAATAATAATCACCAGGAATAGCCTTTCTTCTAGTATAGCGGACTTTTATCAATTCTTCCTGGATGGAGGCGGCAGCCTTTTGCCCTTGAGCACTGCCGGGATGGTAAAAGGTCTGGGCACCATGATAAGTCTTATTGCCATCGCTATTGCAGTGGATACTGACCAGGAGAAAGGCTTTTTTTGTATTTGAAATTTTAGCCCGCTGCCAAAGGGAGGCCCTCTGGAAGGATCCGTTATCCCTCCAATTTGCTAGGTTCTCGTCCCCGTTACGAGTCATAACCACCCGGAAGCCCCTGCTTTGTAATATTTTTTGCAGTTTTTTTGCTACTTCTAAATTAATATTTTTTTCCAATACCCCTCCAGCTACTGCTCCTGGATCACGTCCTCCATGACCGGCATCAATTACAATCAGCGGACCTCCTTTAGCATTGACAGCAAGCACCCAGTCATAAAAAAAAGGACTTCTTTGTCCAACCAATACAAAGGCAAGTATCAAAGAAAGCAACAAGAAAAAAAAATATTTAGACTTGTTTTTTTGTAAAATAATTATCATTTTAATCACCATATCAAATTTTTTATTAATAAATATCAGAAATCATCAAAGTAAATGTCAGGAAAAAAACGGAAAAACCGGTTGCCCGGTTTTTATTTTTTTACTTCCATCTTTTCAGTTTCCGCCTTTTTCTTACGACCTCGTTTTCTTGGCTGTTCTTCTTTCTTTTCAATCCGGGCTAAACTTGCCTTTAAGGCCTCCATCAAATCAACAACTGTTGCCGCTTCAGGCTTATCGGGAACTGCTATTTCCTCTCCCTGGATTTTTGCTTGGATAATTTCCTGCAGGGCTTCCCTGTAATGGCTTGTATATTTTTCAGGATTAAATTCCGTACTTAAGCTATTAATCAAATTTTTTGCCATTCTTAATTCATTTTCATTTACCTTGACTTCACTGTCTAATTCGGGAATTAAACGGGTGGAACGAATTTCAGCAGGATAGAAGATAGTTTCCATAAGCAGTGCATTTTCGTAAAGCCTGATACATGCCAAAGTCTCTTTAGAGCGGAGCACTACTCTGGCGATAGCAATCTTCCCCGTTTCTTCCATTGCTTTGAAAAGCAGATGATAAGGCTTCATCCCTAATTCAGCAGGAGCTAAAAAGTATGATTTAACAAAAAAAATGGGATCAATATCCGCCAGATTTACAAAATCAATTATCTCAATAGCTTTTACGCTATCTAAAGGTATCTTAGCAAAATCTTCATCCTCCATTACAACAAAACGACCCGCTTCATACTCATAACCCTTTACCAGGTCATCGTTTTGCACCTCTTCATGACAGACAGGGCAAAACCTCTGATAATTAATGGGAGATTTACATTCTTTATGCAGAAATCTAAATTTTATATCCTTGGCTTCGGTAGCAGTATATAGCTTAATAGGGATATTTACTAAACCGAAAGATATGGCTCCCTTCCATATTGGGCGCATATAGTTCACCTCCGGTTTTAGCATTTCACCTAAAGGCTTTTTCATGCAAGTTTTTTTATACTTATAAGAAAGCATAACTTTTATACGGTATTAAGTATAAGAGCAACAGCACTTCCGCAGTCGCCAAACGCTCGGCGCAAGCCGTGTTTTTCTAATCCAGTTTACTTACTTGTTGAAGCAGCAAATAATGGCTCGGATTTTACAAATTTCTTCCTGAATTATTTATTTGTTTTCGACAGAAAGTGTTTTATTTTTTTTTAACATGTATATATAATAGGAAAAGATGCATTAATAAGCGGGGTGTCCTCTTTTGCGCAACAATAAGTTAATAGCTGCCATATTGCTCATAGTATTTTTATTTTTTTCCCTTCCCGTTAAAGCTGCAGACAACCCTAAGCTGGTGGAAGAAATAAAGGATATCCTCTGGGAACACTACTACGAGCCTGTTCCATACGATTTTTTAAATCAGTCAACCCTGGAAGAAGTTTTCAAAACCCTGAGAGATCCATATACAAAATACTATACCGATGAAGAGTTTCGTGAATTTTGGCTTTCCTTGGAGGGCAAAGTCGGTGGCATAGGAATCACAATCGATAAAATAAATGGTGAAGTTACTGTAACCAGTGTCATTCCTAATACTCCTGCATACAGGGTTAATATCCAGAGAGGCGATATAATTACCCATGTAGACAATATACTATTAAAAAATTTGGATATGGATGAAATTAAAGAAATTTTCCGAGGAGAGCCCGGAACCTACTTAAAGCTGCGTACTTTTCGTAAAATTACCTCTACCTACCTTTCTTACTGGCTTACCAGGGAAAATATTGTTCTGCACCCCATAGAAACAAGTATCCTGACTAAAAATATCGGCTATATAAAACTTTTGGACTTTAACCAAGAAGCCGCCAAGGAATTTAGCAGACAGCTTAATAAGTTTAAGGAAATGGGCATGAAAGGTTTAATTTTAGACTTGAGGGATAATCCCGGTGGTTTAATTGGGGCGGCCCTGGACATTTCAAGGGAGCTTTTGCCCCCCGGACTCCTAGTTAAATTATACTACCGCGGCAAGCAGCCAGAATTAATCACAACAGTAGGTACCTATGACACCCTTCCTTTAATCGTATTGGTTAACGGAGAAACCGCAAGTGCTGCAGAAATCCTGACAGGTGCAATCCAGGACAGGGATGCCGGAATTGTCATTGGAACAAACACTTATGGTAAGGCTACAGTTCAAAGCCTTGTCCCCCTGGTGAACGGCGGAGCCCTTAAATTCACTTCCGGAAAATACCTAACCCCTAGTGGGCGCCAAATCAATAAAATTGGACTAAAGCCAGACTTTTATATTGCCAACAGCCATGACCAGATAGTAGAAGCAATTTGGATGTTAAATAGAAGGATTCATAAAAGCTTAACCTTTCAAATCAATAATGAGATATTTTTTATTAATGGGATAAGTAAAAACAGCCCCTTAAAACCTTATTTATCCAATGGCAACTTTATGGTGCCCTTAAGACCTGCAATTGAAAGCTTGGGGGGTAAAGTGGCATTTTCTTCACCAAATGATATAAAAATTACCTTAGGCAAGGACGTTGTTGCCCTGCGCCTCAATTCAAATTACATTACCCTCAATGGAGCAGTAAAATATATAAATGCCAGACCAATACTAAAAGATGCTCATGCAATGGTACCGGTTCGCTCTATTGCTGAGCTTTTAGGAGCAGAAGTAGAATGGAGGGAATCTACGGGGCAGGTGATTATAACGAGATAAACAGCTATGCTGTTTTATCTCAGTTGCTTTGAAGTTAAATTTTTATTCTATTGACTATTAACAAATAGGTGCGGTTATCATGCCGTGCCTTTTTTTTATACTATTTTAATTAACAGTGGTCTGACCACCTGCATATCCTATAGTAGATTAAATTTATAGGAGTGTATGTTATGTTAAACTGGGATAAGTTATACCTTGCCCTTAAAGAATATTTAGATGTGAGAACACAAAGCGCCGGCAAAATCTGGTCGCTTGCCCATTCCCCTGACCTATTGCCATACCGGAAGGAACTGCTAAATCTCTGGCGATTTGAAATACATCATGCAGTGCTGCTTAATTCTTTATTCCAAAGCCTGGGATATAATCAAATAAATATTACTGCAAAAGAAAATCAAATGAAATCAAATATAAAAAACGACCTAGTGGAGATAGTTAACTGGAAGGAGGTCTGGCTGCCAAAAATTGAACAAATGGCTGCAGAATCTTTCGGAAATGATATTCACTCCAAACTAACAATAATTATTGCCGATGAAACTGTAAATATAGAATTGCTAAAAGACCTGCAAGGAAGAATAACAATAACTCCAAAGGTAAACAATAACTGAAAACTACTCTGGAGTTACGAGTATGAAAAACAATTACCCTTATATACCAACGAGGGCATTTTTTGAACCTGATGCGTTAAATTACCCCTTAGGGCAGAAAATTTATAAGACCCTAAAGGAATTAGGCGTTCCTATTTTGCAAACCCCTTCCCATAATAGGGTAACGGGCATCCCTGGCAAAACTCCCCAACAGCAGTATCTGGAAGGTAAAAATACCATGGTAGTAGGTGTACGGCGTATCAATGACTTTCAGACCTGTAAGCCTTCAGCCCACTATCAATTGCCTCTCAATACCAGCTGCCCGGGAAAGTGTGAATATTGTTATCTAAATACTACCCTAGGGAAAAAACCATACCTGAGGGTTTATGTTAACACTGAAGAAATTTTGCAAAAAACCCAGGACTACATATTTAAAAATATTCCGCAAGTAACTATTTTTGAGGGGGCTGCCACCTCCGACCCCCTTCCTACTGAACCCTATACCGGAAATTTAGCTAAAACCATTGAGTTTTTCAGCAGCCAGGAATATGGGCGTTTCCGGTTTGTAACCAAATATACCAATGTGGATTCGTTGCTGGACATCACCCATAACGGCAATACCCGCTTCCGCTTCAGTCTTAACAGTGACTACGTTATAAATAAATTTGAGCATAATACTCCTAAGCTAGCCGAAAGGGTCACTGCCGCGGGTAAAGTTTCCCAGGCGGAATATCCTTTAGGCTTTATCATAGGACCCATTATCGTTTATGACGGTTATCAGCAGGAATATATTGAACTTCTGAAAAATTTACGAACAACCTTAAATCCGAAAGCTTTCCCCGGCTTAGCTTTCGAATTAATTACCCACAGGTTTACTAAAAAAGCTAAAAATCAAATCCTGGAGGTCTTTCCCCAGACAGAGCTTCCTATGGATGAGGAGAGTCGTCAATTTAAATTTGGACAGTTTGGCTATGGCAAATATATCTATCCTAGAGAAACCATGGCTGGGTTAAAGACATTTTTCCAAGAAAAAATCGGGGAATATTTCCCCGAGGCAGAAATGAGCTATTTCATCTAGTCCGATTTTTCTATTTCATTATTTTGCAAATGTTGTTGGTAAACTCCACAGGGTCCTCGATGGGCAGCCCCTCTATTAATAGAGCCTGGTTATACAGTAAGTCGGTATAGAGCTTGAGTTTATCCTGGTCATTTTCATATGCAGCCTTGAGAGTCTCAAAAACATGGTGGTTAACGTTTATTTCTAAAACTTTTTCTGCTTTCACATTTTGATTATTTGGCATGGAGTTTAATATTTTCTCCATCTCAATGGAAATTTCACCTTCATTGGCCAGGCATACAGGATGGTTCTTCAATCTTTTAGAGGCCCTGACGGCTTTAACTTTATCGGATAAAATACCTTTCATTTTGTCAAATAACTCTTCGCTGTCTTTATTCGCCTCTTGTGACTTTTTATCTTCTTCGGAGTCAATGCCTAAATCGCTGCTGGATACGGACTTAAACTCCTTTTCCTGATAGGTCCTGAGCATGGTAATGGCAAATTCATCCACATCTTCTGTAAAGTATAAGATCTCATATCCTTTTTCTAGAACCAGTTCCGTTTGAGGCATTTTTTCTATTCTTTCAATAGAATCCCCGGAGGCGTAGTAGATATATTTTTGTTCCTCTGGCATCCTGGACACATACTCCCCTAGAGTGACCAGCTTCTTCTCCTGGGAGGAATAAAACATGAGCAAGTCTTCCAGCACATCTTTATTGCTTCCGTAATCACTATAAACACCATATTTTAATTGTCTGCCAAAGGATTTATAGAAAGCTTCGTATTTTTCCCGCTCGTTTTTTAAAATATCCTCTAATTCATTTTTAATTTTCGTCTTAATATTTTTAGCAATTATTTTCAGTTGCCTGTCATGCTGCAGCATTTCCCTGGAAATATTTAGGGACAAATCTTCGGAATCCACCATCCCCTTCACAAAACTAAAATAATCGGGCAGCAGGTCAGGACATTTATTCATAATTAAGATTCCATTTGAATATAACTCCAAACCCTTTTCATACTCTCTGGTATAAAAATCAAAGGGAGTTTTTTCAGGTAAATATAAAATAGCTTTGTAGCTAACCATACCTTCAGCACTGATATGTATATGCTTTATGGGGTTGTCGAAACCATAGTGCTTTTCGGCATAAAAATTATCATAATCTTCCTGGGTGAGTTCGTTTTTATTCTTTTTCCAAATAGGAACCATGCTGTTAATAATCTGTTCCTCTGTATAGTCCTCGTATTCCTTTTCAGAACCTTCCTTCTTTCTGGACCTGGTTACATCCATTTTTATCGGGTATCTAATGAAATCGGAATACTTTTTAATAATGGACCTTAATCTGTATTCCTCCAGGAATTCGTCATAATTCTCGTCCTCGGAATTTTCTCTTATTTTAAGAATGATGTCAGTACCCACAGAGTCTTTTTCCCAAGGTTCAATAGTATAGCCCTCTGCACCCCGGGACTCCCACTTATAGGCTTCATTGCAGCCTAATGCCTTGCTTATAACAGTGACTACTTCTGAAACCATAAAGGCTGAATAAAAGCCTACCCCAAACTGCCCGATAATATCATAGCCGTCTTTTAATTCATTTGCTTTTTTAAAGGCTAGTGAACCACTCTTAGCTATAACCCCCAGATTATCCTCCATCTCCTCTTTAGTCATTCCGATACCTGTATCGGAAATGGTTAAGGTTCTCTCTTCCTTATCAGGTTTGATTTGGATATAATAATCAGCTTTATTAAAACTTAGGGAATCATCGGTTAATGCCTTATAGTAGATTTTATCAATGGCGTCACTGGCGTTTGAAATTAATTCCCTTAAAAATATTTCTTTATGGGTGTAGATTGAGTTAATCATCAAGTCCAATAATCTTTTTGATTCAGCCTGAAACTCTTTTACCTGCAAGATAATCTCCTCCTTACATTATTTACTAATCAATTTTTATTAGCTATTTTTATATACCAGAATCCCAGTTTTCTGTCAAGA
Source organism: Bacillota bacterium (assembly GCA_049323895.1). Classification (GTDB taxonomy): domain Bacteria; phylum Bacillota; class Peptococcia; order Peptococcales; family BICA1-8; genus JBMOKT01. The sequence goes on from JBMOKT010000008.1 coordinate 87,271, forward strand.
GTCCAAAAAGCAAGCGGGGACGGTTCTGACTTGCCCATTCTCGGGCAAGTCAGAACTATCCCCGCACGAATTTTTTAATTATTTCTTTTAATCTCCTTATTTGTTTCCTTTGCAGAAAAACTATGTAATAGCATACCACCAATAACTATTACCATTCCTGTAAATGAAAGATTTGACGGCAGCTTACCATTCAATAAAAATATTTCACCAACTAATGAAAAAACTACCTCTCCGGACTGGGTTGCCTCCACAGCAGCAAGTTTGTGAACATCATTTTTAGAAATATCCGTGGCAGAAAAAAATAATACAGTAGCAATAACACCAGAGCTAATTGCCACTAGTAGAGTTTGGATTGTCTGAGGAAAACTGGGAATACCAACAGTTCCGTACCCGTAAATAGAAAGAATAAGCCAGAAAGGAATGCTTGCCAAAGTCATTCCCAGCACCCGCTGGTATGCATCTAGATTATTTCCGCAAAAGACCATCATTTTCCTATTGCCTAATGGATAAGCAAAGGCAGCCAAAACAACAGGTGAAATTCCAAGAACCATTTGTTTGGTTGAAAGGTTTTCCAACTGCTCAACCTGCATAATTACTATTCCTGCTAAGATAACCAATGAAAAGATCAACCCTTTTATCGGAATGCTTTGCCTAACTTTCCTTATACCTTGAGGAGTTTCAACTATTTGGTAAAAAAATGGAACCAGCAAAGATCCAGCTACAATAGTAACCTGCCACATACTTGCAACCAGCCAGGAGGGTCCATAAGCAGCAGCAAAACATAAGGGTGCATAAAATAAGCCAAAGCCTACAGTGCTCCACTTCAGCCAAATAAAGGGTTTGGCTTTCATATCTAAAAATAGATCCTTTAAATTACCCCGCAGAAAAACAATTAATAAAAGGAACGGTATCATAAATACATATCTTAGTACCGCACTCCAAATCCAGCTTCCCCCTGAAAGCTCCATAGCTCTGTTAAGGATAAAAGTTAAAGCAAAAAATAACGATGCCAAGATTCCTAAGATGATGGCTTTCAAAATTTGTCCTCTTTTCTAATGTGCCTATATATTTATATCAGATGTTTAACTAACGAGCTATTTAATTATACTATAATCATCTTAAATGAGAAACCTTCTCGTCACAAAAAAGCATTTGTATTCTTTTATTTGATCTCCCGCCCCCATAAAATAAAGTCTACTTAGAAGCTCGAGAAGCATATCCTTTTATAATCAGATCCTTAACTAACCTGCACAGTGCACCAGTATCCTCAATGTGCATTTGTTCTGATGTGGTAATGTCAAATAATATCTGGCAGGTAGAGGATATCCCCTCCTCACCGTCCCAAAATTGAATCAACACAGGTATCCGGGGAACAAATTCCCCCCGAGCAGCCAAGTCCGCCTTTGTATCCACAATAGCAAATCCTAGTCTATTCAACAAATCTTTCAATAGGTCCTTATCGCATTCCGAAAAAAAACTACCTAACCTTTCTAGAACATGATTCCTAATATTGGGGTAATATAAATTACCATGCTCAAGTTCCCGGTATGAAACCCATTGTTTTTGGAGGGGTATGTCAACAGCATGGGATAAGTAATTTAATAAAATTAATTCCCAGTAAATAGAGATTGTCTTTTGCTCTGAATTAATTAAACTCATTTCACCCCCAGGATAAAAAATTTCAATGTTATGTCCAAAACTATTAACACTAAAACAGTTCCTGCTCCTGTCATAATTTAAAAGTGTCCTTTGCGAAATTTCCTCTGGAGAAAATTGCTGCATCCTTTCCCGGCTTTGTTGGAAGGCAGAGGTTAACCAGCCTTCACGTAAATTTTTTTCCATAAAAACCTCCTTGCCTACTCACACTGTGGCAGAATTTTTTTGATATTAAATTAAAAGCATTTTTTCTTTATATTGCTTCAAAATAAGGTCTTTAATTAAAATTGCTAAGGCTGCCGCATCTTCAATGTGAATTTGGTCAGAAATGCTTTCATCATAAAGAATTCGACATGTTGAAGGTATACCCTCTTCCCCTTCCTAAAATTGAATCAATACAGGCACCCGGGGAGCAAATTCAGCCCTGGCTGCCAAATCAGCCTTTGCTTCCACAATGACAAATCCTAACTTATGCAACACTTCCCCAAGTAAGTCTTTATCACATTCTGTAAAAAATTCCCCTAAGGGCTCCAAAATATGGTTCTTAATGTTAAGATAAAATACATTGCCATGGGGTAGATTTCTATAGGAAACCCACTGCTGGGAAAGTTCCTGTTCACGGGCACTGGATAAATAGTTTAATAAAATTAATTCCCAGACCGGGGGAATGGTTTTTTCGGCGAAATCTTTTAGAAAGACCCTTCCCTCCGGGTATGATATTTGGATTATACGACCTAGGCTTGCAACTTCAAATATTATTGACCTAATTCCTTGCGATTAGCAGTTTCCGGTACTCTTTCCAACCAGCCATTTTAAATCATCAAGTCAGTACCTTCCTTCGAATACTATGGTTGAATGGTCGGAAGTTGGATAGCCCCTTTGCCATATTTAATCATATGTTCAAAACCAGTATGTGTTATACGGTTTTTTTTGTGTGCAATTTTTTATAAACCATGCATTAGAAAACACGGCTTACGCCAAGCCTTTGGCGACTGCAAAAGCCGATGTTGCACTTATACTTATTACCTTGTAAAAGTTATGCTCCCTCTATTAAGTATGAAAAAACCAGTGTACTTCAACAGTAAAATACACTGGTCCTCCTTTACTTAGCGGGTATTTCAATAAAAAATGTTGTTCCCTCCCCGGTCTTTGATTTAAACCAGATCTTCCCGTTATGGATCTTTACGACCACATAATTCACCAAGTAAAGCCCGATGCCTGAACCTTTTTCCTTTGTCGTTACAAAAGACTTTTTAAATAATAAACCCTGAATTTCCTCAGGTATTCCTGTGCCAGTATCGTTTATCTCCAGAAGAGTTCCCTTTTGCCTGACTGTTAAAATACCACCCTGCCTCATAGCCTGGATGGCGTTATTAAATAAATTCAGCAGTGCCTTTTTCAGCAGGTCTTTGTTAAGTTGAACAATCGTCTTTTCTTCATCCAGGGATATTCTAATTTCAATTCCGTTGAGTTTACAAATTGGTGCTATTTCATCCAAAGTCTCTCTAATAATATTGTTTAGTGGCTGGAAGTCAAGCTTGGGTTGATTGGTAAAGATATTTAAACAGCCATAAATCGTTTCCGAAAGGTTGTCAGTCTTTTTTACTATTTCCCCAAAAAATTGTTTATCCTTGGCATCCTGGGAATAAAGGCTGCCTAATTGACCTAACCCCCTGATAACTGTAAGGGCATTTTTAATATCATGGGCAGAATTAGAAAGAAGTGTCCCAATTGCCATAAATTTTTGCGCCTGATTTATTATGACTTGGTTTTCTGAATCTAGGGCTTTTTGTATTGATTCCACACAGGCCATAGCAAGAATAACCCTGGCGGGATGACCATAAGGAGTAGGAACTGAGACATCAAGGGCACCAATTAACTCATCGCGACAAAATATCGGCACTCCAAGACAAGCCGCTGTTTTAAAGGGCTCCGCAAAATGCTCAACTCCGTAGATAAAGACAGGCTGTTTAAGCTCTAATGCTGTACCAATCCCGTTATTACCGAGGTATCTTTCCGACCAGTTTGCACCCAAGTCAATACCAGCTGTACGATCCCACTCAGCTGGAGGGTTGCCGCGTTTGGCTATAATCCAACCTTCTTTATCAGAAAGGGCAACAATATGTGGTTTTCCCGCTAAAGAAAAGGATAAACAATCCAGATAAGGTGTAGCCGCCTCGATTAATTGGCTGTATTGCTCTTGTTTTTTAATAAGTTCATAATTATTTAAGAATACAACTTCCAGTTTTTGCGGGTTTATCCCTAAAAATTGCGATCTTTTCCAGCCTTCAATTGTCACTTTACGAATAGTAGGATTTTTTTCAATCTCCGCACTATACTTCTCCCATTCATTAATAAGCTCTTCGTTACTTAGCATTGGATACAAAGGTGCCCATCCCCCCAAAAAGAAACTTCAGTTCTAATATACCACAGATAACCATTTTTTGATGCATTCCATTAGACAGTGGTAGACAGGGGGACGTTTTAGACAGGGGGACGTTTCACTTGTCCTCTTATCGGATAGCCTTTTCGACTACTCCCTTCCCCACCCCCAAGACTCGCCCTAACTGCCTAATGCTCGCCCCGGTTCCACGGTAAATCTCCTTAATTTTTTTCCCTCTTTCCTCCATAGGCAGGTCCGAAATACTGCACAGGAAAAAATTTTCATGAATAATCTTTCTTAATTTCTCATCCGAATATTTTTCTGCAATACTATACTCAATAAATTTTTGATTATCTGGTAGTTTCATAAAGTTTTGAAATTCATCAAAAGCACCTAAACTTGATATAATCAATTCTCCATCAATATGTGCTTTTTGACAATAATATAATAAAATGTATTGGTTATAGCTACTCCATTTATAATCTTCCAACCGTTCAACAATCATTGCTTTTAATGGGTTCTGGTGAATATATCTTAATACAGCTAATAAGTATTTTTCACTTTCAACAGGCTCACTTAAATATCTATTCTGAAACAAATGACCTTTTCTTCCATATTTGTTATTGTGCCAATGAACATAACTAACCGTAATTCTTTTTATACTCGTTCCAATCTCTTCAGATTCTTCCATTAGTAAATGCACATGATTATCCATAAGGCAGTATCCAAATAGCTTGAAATTAACAGTTTCTTTAATTTTGACTAACTTCTCTAAAAATACCGTTTTATCTTCATATTCCAGAAATATATTGCGGTCATCAATTCCTTTTAACATTATATGATATATCCCTGTTTCGCTTCTTTGCCTTGCTTGCCTTGCCATTTTTACCACCCTTTTACATAATAGCATAATAATTAATAAAAAGACAAGAGAAACGTCCCCATGTCTCCCCATGTCTCGCCCCATGTCTCCACTTGTCTACAAAAACCTTATGCCGGTTTGTCCCATACCCATAGTTGTCTTGTAACCAGTTCCACAATATCTTGAGTACTTAATAAGGCTCATTAAAATATTAATACTTTCAAATTCAAGTCCTCTCTCAATTTCATACTGACATCTTCCCTTAAAACCAACAATCTTATAGTTGCCCATGTCAAATAATTCTGTGAAAATACGATGTTTTACAGGAAAAAAGGAATTTACTAATACATCTAAATCCTCCATTTTATACTTTAAATACTTCGGACAAAATGCATTCCATTTATTAAAATAGCTGCGAACTATATTTACGGGATCTGGAAAAATGTAATTCTTTCCTTTCACCCTAAAACTTGTTGATGAGAAAAATGTCAATTCAAACATATTACTATATGAATTATTGTTTTCAACTAAATCATAATAATCTTCATTTTTTTCTAATTTTACCTTAGCTACAAAGAAATTTATTTTTCCTATCTTTAAGGAATGCCCCTGTTTTTGTTTATAAAAAACAATATTATAAAAGTTATTGAATAAATTGTCAGACATGAAAGTAATCCGACATTTGTAATTAGACCCTTTATATATTATTATTTCCCCGTTAATGTTTTTTCCTCCCCTTAACATTGAAAGGGTATAGGGTTTAAAACCATCTTGATCATGGATTTCTTTGCTTAATAGAGGGTCTGCTTCGTTAATTAAACTTAAAAATAACCCATGAATGAGTAGGGAATTGTTATAAGGCAATACTCCATTATCAATTGCAGTCAAATCCACCTCAATACAAGTAAGCAAAAAACTACACCGCCTATCAAACTATATTAAGTCAAAAATTATTGCACTTATTTCTTTTATCCTATTTACGCTAAAATCATAGTCTTTCCAATTCTTATCTGGAAAAATTTTTTCAGTGATTCTGCATAACACATTAAGAGCTTCAAATGCATCTTTTTCTGATACCGACCCCATTCCGTGGGCAGCAGCGCATTCATTTCTTCTTAGATTTATATTTTTAATTTCCTGTTGAATATTAGTCGTAAGCATTTCGGTTTTATTTTTTACACGATATAATTTTAAAAAATCAGTATAGTAGAGATGATCATTGTCCTTTTTATCATTTAGTATATCTCTAATCCACTTAGGTTGATTTCGCATTTCCTTGTACCCTATTGCCCCGCTTTTTAGTGCTGTTAATCCATCAATTAACCTTTTGTAGCGCATAAGACAATCTATATATCTGCCTTCATACTTTCTGCGCCAGGCATTATGTAGCAAATCATTTAAAGTATAGTATGTCTCTTTATCTCCATCATAGATAATCCGCGATAAAATGGCAATTTGTCGTGAAACAATACTTTTAATTTTTATCATTTGAAAACGATCCAAGTCGTAAAGTACACTCTCTAAACATTCCAGTGCTTTTTTATGGTCATACTTATCCCAATAGTCGTATCCCTCCAGTAAAAGAGCGAATGTTAAGGCTCTTTTTTCACGAGTCTCCCTGATAGTAAAGGAAGCAAGTTCCGCAAGTTCTTCGCTAGCCTCTTTGAAATCATATCTTTCGAAGAGCTTCTTAGCACGTCTAAGATAATTTTCCTCTTCCAAGAATTTTACATCAATATAATGAATACGTTCTTCTCCTGCTAGAACAAATTTAGGGTCCCTTACTTGGATTATTTTAGCCTTTATTCTCCCGGAATTAATAAGTACAAGTAAAGAGGAATGCATTTGTGCTGTTCCCGATGAAATATTAACATAGTAATTAGGTTTTGACTGTTTGTATTTATCAAAAATGTCGGTAAAATGTTTTTCAAATTGTGTCAAAATATCTTTATAATTAGTAGGGTCACTGAGGTTTAAGGCTATAGGAACTATTTTAGTTTTTAATGGATTTTCCTGAAAAATTTTATTTATTCCTAAAGCATTTTGGTAAGTATTATCGACATCTATATTTACCCCAGGGTCAGTACCAAATAAAAAACAAATCTCTGGTCTTATTTTTTTAATTGCAGTCAGAATAGGACCTTCCGATCCATCCTTAGCATATGGATCTCTTGTCCCTACAGCACTAAGCAAAATATCCATTACCTCACCCCACTTCCGGCTTGTCTATAAATGAAGGAATAGCTAGTGTGCACCCACTCTGGATTACATTAGTAAACTGAGGACTAATTTTTTTTACCAGTCTGCCGTATGCAAGTTGCGGCTGCTTTGTCCAAAAAACAGCTCCCGGCAAAATCATTAGTAGTGGTTTTTTAAATGGATTTCCTCTATAAGCGTAATCTTGCCCAAGTTTGCCGTATTTGACGAAAGTTTTATATTGCCCTAAAACAGGGTCATTTGCTTTAGGTACATAATTTGATAAAGTAACAAATGAGTTTGCATTTGGCGGAATATTAAAACCAGTAAATTCTTCTAATTTATCAATAGTAAAACTACCCTTACCTACCGCTGCTCTTTTGCCAAAACCCTTAATTGCTAGTATTTCAAATAAATCTATGATTTTGCCTTTAAGTACTTCATCTACTGTAAAAAATATGGAAAGGTGGTTCTGCCAAAATACTTCTTGTAGTTCATAAAGACCTCCTTCCTCTGTTGTATCTGTTAATCGTGAAATTTGATTATGCATTACACCCACTTCTACACTTTGTTTTTCTTTTGATTGTATCTCCGTTAACCCGTTATTGATTATTTTATTAAACTCCTCTATTGTTACAAAATTAGTTTTTTTAGCCCTTTTTGCCTTTTTAGCATTTTCAATAGCCTTATCTTTGTTAATTTCTTCTATTGGAAATAAGTTGCCTGCCATTGGTTTGGGCAAATAATCTCCGGGAAAACCGTCAGATACAACAAAAGAGTATTGTCCTTTTTCATATTCAGCCAAAAAATTATTAAGGCTTTCCTCCCCTTCCTTTTGAGAAAGAGCCCAACAAAGGCTTCCGAAAATAGTATCACTTTGCCAAGGAGTAATATTACTGGACTTAACTTTTATCTTTAATTTGTAAATCTTCATTTTTTAGTCCATCTCCTTATTCCAAATCAAATTTCTGTCCGTCCATTGTTAAATTAATAAATTTAACTCTTCCGTAACCCCTGCTGCCAGACCCCCCTAGATATGAATCTTCTAAAGATTTAAGCGCCCTTTTAATATAACCTATAAGGTCTTTTCCTTTGTCTAAATCAAAGACTTGTAAAGCAATTTCCAAATCAAATTTCGCACCTGCCGGAACCCTTTCTTGAGATCGGGGATGCTTGGCAGTCCCTACTGCTCTATTTATTATGTTCTCCGTTTTTATTTCAATATATGAATTACCCTCTTCAATGGCTTTCCGCATGTCGTGACGAGTCTCTTCACTCATCATCGCATCTCTGAATAAAATTCTAGTGGGGCCGAGATTGTGTTTGCTATTTTTGTGAGGTCCAAAAGTCCTGCAAACCATACAGTTTTCTTTTCCACATCCACAAGGCTCCCCTCTTTCATCAACCTTGCCTTCAATTTTTTCCATTTGAGAACGCATTTTCCCCTTTAAGGAAGAGCCTGGAATATAGGGTTCATTTGTAATAGGGTGTTTTATTACCGGATTATCAATACCACCTATTTCTATTGCTTCAACACTGCCGCCGATATGTAAGCCTGAAATGCATTCAATCTGACCTTTAATTATTACGGTTTTCTCAAGTTTCATAAATCTTACCTCCTTAAAATTAAATCCAATTTTTAAACTCTACTTACTTCTTGGATAATGGTAAGTAAAATAAGCCACAACCGCCTGAAAATGAGGAAGAAAACCTTTTAGAATATCTTTAGTGCTATTACAATTTTTTGTATTCTGTGCCACAAAATCATAGAAAATTTCAGGTACTTTTTCTTTACCTTTTGCTTCAGCCACAAAGGAATCTAATTGTTTAATATCGTTAACAAACTTTCTTTCATCATGGGAAAACATGTAGCTTTTTTCTGCTGTTTTTGCATGACTATAAAATCTTCTTAACTGACTGCTGCTCATATTTTGACCAAAACTTTTTGCAACATCCGATGCCGTGTTAGTAAGCAATTCTTCATTCAAGTACCCCTTAAAGTCAAAATAACCTCCTAATAAATAATCTTTTGACAGACGACTTGGTGGAAATGGTCCTCTTGGATTATTGGGTCTATTCATTTTTTTTACCTCCTAACAGAAAATAAAACATAACTCACTATTACATCAAGATAAATTAATATAGGATTTGTTATTTCAAATAAGCCTTCCAACCATTCGACAACTTCTTTGTTTTCAAAACCTGCTTTCTTTTTGCGCCCGATATCGTAGGCTAACAAAGCCTTATACTTTAATCCTTCGACCCGACTATTATAGAGAAATTCACTAAACAGGCTATGATAATTCTTTAATTTCCAGAGGTCAGAACGATTTAACAAACCTAATTCTACCCATGATGAAAGCATTTTAGATTCTTTAACCACTTTTTCGAAATCGCTCCAACTTAATGTGTTATTAAAGATGCTAACCTGATTGCGCCCTGCTTTTCTGCCTTTTAATACTTTTTCTTTCGAAAGTTCCAGCAATTTTTCCGCCTCATCAACTGCATTTACAATAGGGGTTCTATTTTTAGCCATGCTTATCCCAGCAGATAAAGTGATATTTTCATTAAAACCAACAAATTTTTTAAATTCATCATTAATATTAAGACTTAAATCAATTATTTCATTCCAAGGACCTATCAAAAGTAGGTCATCACCGCCGGAATACACTGTATAGCAGTTTTGGTATTGAAGGTAAAGCAATTCATTAATCCTTCCTGAGAAGAAAACGTCTAGCATTCTACTAAAAGTAGTAATCCTGGAAATACTATCATGATTTTTTTCATTTTGTATATCATTTTTTAATCCGAAAGCAAATAAACTACCTAGATTATCCACATCTGCCTTTAGGTAGGCTAACCTTTTTATTCCTTTACCTTTTTCAATTAGTTGGTCAAAACTAATGGTTTGTCCTTCTTCAGTAGGGACATAATTACAAATGTATTTAGTAACGGCAGCCACGTTTGAATATATCTTATTATCATTTAGAATAAATGTTTTGTTTATTATTTTTTTCTCAGGTATCAAAGAATTCAAATTTAGCCCTGTCCCGTCCAAAAATTGAATATCTGATTTTTGATTAAAGGTAAACTCAATACACTTTACCCTAGGAAGAAGTCTTCCAATCTCCAAATCCTTCATGCAATGCTTACCATATTCCCTATCTTCGATAATTTGTTCAGCAAATTCTTTACCACAGCCTTTACATAAAACCGGTTCTTGCTTTATTTCCGTATTAATAATAAACTCTTCCTCAATCCAATTGTTTTTGTCATTAATTATTCCTGCAAATGGCATCTTCTTCTTAGCTGCTAATTTTTTTGAAATATTATTAAGAATGGAACCAAAGTTTTCAAAGTCCTTTCCGGACATTTCCTTCCAAACAATATTTAAGCCAAGTTCACCCCGATATTCTTTTAATAGATAATTTGAAATGCTCCTTTGGATTTTTCCAAGTCTCTCCTTCACTTCTGTTAAATTAGGGAGCAATATATAGAACTTTCCCCCAGACGCCATTAAATTATTGGCGATGGGAAGATTAAATGAAAGTAAAATATGATGGGTTACAAGTTCTGAGAGCATGCTTAAAAAGAATGATCTAGCTCTCAGCCTTTTAGCAACTGCACCTGCTCCTATTTGGGATCCTGAAAAGATATAGTTTTGTATGCCGGAAATATCCCCTACTAATAAGAGAAACTTACTAGCATTATCATTAGTAATATTATTAATACTAAAATCATTTATTGATTCATGATACTGATATAGGCAGGCAGTAATGGCACTTGTTGTTTTTAGGTGGTCAAACAGAGAGATGTCCGCAATTTTTTCCTGGGAATTTGAAGGAATGCACCAAGTATATTTTTGTAATAAGGAAAATAACTGATTATAAAAAGAATCAAAGCTATTTGCGTCGGAAGCTATAGTCTTAAATTCCTCTCCAAAGCTTTTTAAAAGAAAGTTAATATCATTTTCATATTGTCTTTCTAATGCAATAGGGAAAGCATTCTCCGGGGAATACACCAAAGTTTTGTATTGCAAAGATTGCGGGATAGGTTTATCAATACTTAATCTGGAAAATATTGAATCAAGAGGTTTTTTTCTAAAGTCTTGATATTTTTCTTCCTGTTCCCCTCTTTCTGATGAAGAGTAATTGTCTGCCCTGCTTACTAAATATGCAAATGGACGTAAATCTTCAGGTGCAAACTGTACTCTAAGTTCTTCAGGAAAACTAATTGATTCATGGTGTTTCATTACCAATATTTCTAATAATTTTACATCACAAATTTTGTTTATTTCGTTAGCGAAAGCCTTTATAAACACTGATGAAACTTCAGGATGTTTTCCTTTGGTATTAAGAGCTCCAAAACTTCCTTTTTGTAAAAATTTCCCTATGTCATGAAGCAGTCCACTGAGTACTAGTGTTTCGTAAACCACTTTTTCACCCCCTCCTTATTAGAAAATTTAGACAAATAAAAAAAAATTCCTGCAATATTTTCTATTTTTTTTAAATTTTTCATAAAGTGGTAACCAATAGTAAAATCCCTGGCAAACCCAAGGACTTGTATAAATTTCACCCCAGAAATCAGTTTTTTAGCCATAAATTAGAGTCGTTAAAAAAATGTTTTAAAAACTAATGTAGATCTAAAATTTCATTTTAAATTCCCTGCGGGAATTTAGTTTTTTAAGCAGGGGTTATTTTTTTATGAGCAGGTGAAACAAATTGAGAGTTTTAATTCCCTACCGGGAATTAGTTTTTAAGCATACAAACGATGATATAGGCAGGCATATTGGTGTTAAGGCGTTTCAATTCCCTACCGGGAATTAGATTTTTTTAAGCCGATTATGTCCAATATTTAAAAGATAAAAAGGAAATACCGTTTCAATTCCCTACCGGGAATTAGTTTTTTTTAAGCAGATAAGGAGGAAAAACCAGCATGGGCACAGGAGATAATGTTTCAATTCCCTACCGGGAATTAGTTTTTTTTAAGCAGTGCAGCTAATTTTCAGAAGATTGAGGACTTCCTGTTTCAATTCCCTACCGGGAATTAGATTTTTTTAAGCCGAGAGATAGCTGAGGTAGAAATGAAAAGGAGATACTGTTTCAATTCCCTACCGGGAATTAGATTTTTTTAAGCCCCAATGTCTAAACCAGCGTTACTTAAGAGGTTGCAGATATTTAGTTTCAATTCCCTACCGGGAATTAGATTTTTTTAAGCAGAAAAAGCTTTATGAGAGTATTGGTAAGAAAATATTAGTGTTTCAATTCCCTACCGGGAATTAGATTTTTTTAAGCCGCAGTATAACGGGAATGTCCTCGTCTTCTGCAGTATTGACGTTTCAATTCCCTACCGGGAATTAGATTTTTTTAAGCAATTTTTACCTCTCCCCCTCCCCCTTGTTTCTGAGAGAATGTTTCAATTCCCTACCGGGAATTAGATTTTTTTAAGCCTCCTGAAAACCTTGATGCTGAGATTAGCAGGATAGACCAGTTTCAATTCCCTACCGGGAATTAGATTTTTTTAAGCATACATGATTGCGAAGGCATTTAAGCCTAAGTTTAGCTTGTTTCAATTCCCTACCGGGAATTAGATTTTTTTAAGCTAATGAATACGAAAGTCTTTTTACTGGTCATGTATTATATCGGTTTCAATTCCCTACCGGGAATTAGATTTTTTTAAGCTTAATTCCCATTTACGGAGAATTTGAGGAAGAATGGGGTTTCAATTCCCTACCGGGAATTAGATTTTTTTAAGCATTATAGGGAGGTGAATAGTTTGAATGTTAGAACACATGTTTCAATTCCCTACCGGGAATTAGATTTTTTTAAGCAGCATCATTTACTATTTTTATATAACTTGAATTATAAGTGTTTCAATTCCCTACCGGGAATTAGATTTTTTTAAGCCCATCTACAGCACCTCCACCGCAATATCTCCCAGGTTATGGCGTTTCAATTCCCTACCGGGAATTAGATTTTTTTAAGCGAACAAAAAAAAGATTCTTTATGTCTTACAGTATAATATGTTTCAATTCCCTACCGGGAATTAGATTTTTTTAAGCTTAGGAGAAATTTTAGAAAAGACAGAAGGAAAGTATGCTTTGTTTCAATTCCCTACCGGGAATTAGATTTTTTTAAGCGCTTTATAACCATTCTGCACATTATAGTGCGGTATTATTTGCAGTTTCAATTCCCTACCGGGAATTAGATTTTTTTAAGCGACTGGCATATTGGTGAACTCAACGGACCGGTACGAAAGTTTCAATTCCCTACCGGGAATTAGATTTTTTTAAGCTTCAATAAAGTTAGAATCTACAATGAACTGTTCGAAGGGTTTCAATTCCCTACCGGGAATTAGATTTTTTTAAGCCTTAAAAATGATGCCGATGAATATGGTCATGTACTAACTTGTTTCAATTCCCTACCGGGAATTAGATTTTTTTAAGCTTGTTGCTGTTTCCGGAGTATCTGGTATATAAGTAATTTTGTTTCAATTCCCTACCGGGAATTAGATTTTTTTAAGCATATCAATTACAATTATGCAACCAACAAATATAATTGCGTTTCAATTCCCTACCGGGAATTAGATTTTTTTAAGCTTTCCTAATGCAAATATAACAGAAACTATATTAGCACTGTTTCAATTCCCTACCGGGAATTAGATTTTTTTAAGCAGAGCTTCGCTACTATCTAAACGAGTCATTAGGTATTTTGTTTCAATTCCCTACCGGGAATTAGATTTTTTTAAGCGCCCTACACCCCCCAGTCATATTCGATAAAGAACATGATAGTTTCAATTCCCTACCGGGAATTAGATTTTTTTAAGCATTTCCTTCTTAACACCGATACCACTCCTTCGCTAAAAGTTTCAATTCCCTACCGGGAATTAGATTTTTTTAAGCTCTACAGACAGAAATGTTTAGAAGGCTAAGAGTACTGTTTCAATTCCCTACCGGGAATTAGATTTTTTTAAGCGTTTGCCTGCAATATATCCGATGCATGGTTACATTCAACCAGTTTCAATTCCCTACCGGGAATTAGATTTTTTTAAGCCGGTGTTAAGAAGGAAATTAAGGTGTCCCTGTTGTAACAGTTTCAATTCCCTACCGGGAATTAGATTTTTTTAAGCTTTTTAGTTTTTTGGAACAACATTTGACCGATTGAAAGTTTCAATTCCCTACCGGGAATTAGATTTTTTTAAGCGGATAATAAAGTTGAATGGGTTGAATTTAGCCGTGCTAACCTGTTTCAATTCCCTACCGGGAATTAGATTTTTTTAAGCTACGGTATAGTATGCAAGTCCATTAAATATTTATTATAGTTTCAATTCCCTACCGGGAATTAGATTTTTTTAAGCGATGTGCCTACAGATAATCAAACGGAGTGGTGGTGTGCCGTTTCAATTCCCTACCGGGAATTAGATTTTTTTAAGCGCTCAAAACAACAAGCTGACTTGGGAGGAGGCAATGGCGTTTCAATTCCCTACCGGGAATTAGATTTTTTTAAGCGTAACTGATCACCCACTATTAGTTAGGAAATTATGGGAGTTTCAATTCCCTACCGGGAATTAGATTTTTTTAAGCTACCTTCAGCAACTGTTCCGGAAGTAGTACCAAAATCTTTATGTTTCAATTCCCTACCGGGAATTAGATTTTTTTAAGCTGAGATAGTTAGACTACAAACACTTCCTCTTTCGTGAAGTGTTTCAATTCCCTACCGGGAATTAGATTTTTTTAAGCATTCAATGGAAATTCAGTAAGCAGACCAAGCAAAGATGTTTCAATTCCCTACCGGGAATTAGATTTTTTTAAGCTTAAATTCCTTAATGTCGTCAGAATGAAAGAGCAGCGGTTTCAATTCCCTACCGGGAATTAGATTTTTTTAAGCAGCCTAACAGCGGTAAGACAAGGTATAAATGTAATAATGTTTCAATTCCCTACCGGGAATTAGATTTTTTTAAGCAGGAGGTATCCGTAATGGGGGTAGGTAGGGGAGTATTTGGGTTTCAATTCCCTACCGGGAATTAGATTTTTTTAAGCAAATTCTCATAGAAAAGCAAATGCCCACTTTTGAAAAATGTTTCAATTCCCTACCGGGAATTAGATTTTTTTAAGCTTACTTAGCCTCATGGGAAAAACTAGGGGTAGGAGAAGGTTTCAATTCCCTACCGGGAATTAGATTTTTTTAAGCAACAAAAAGTACTGATGTTGTTTACCTGTCCAAGTCCGTTTCAATTCCCTACCGGGAATTAGATTTTTTTAAGCGAATTTTTCCCCTTATTTGCGGTTTATTTGCTCTCTATGTTTCAATTCCCTACCGGGAATTAGATTTTTTTAAGCTCCTTGTTACTCCCGATGGAGATGTGGGTTTGGTATCTGGCCGTTTCAATTCCCTACCGGGAATTAGATTTTTTTAAGCCTACCAGAGCATCAAGTACCAGGGCGTAATAAGTGAAGGTTTCAATTCCCTACCGGGAATTAGATTTTTTTAAGCTATTATCAATCGACTTTCTGAGGATGTCCTGATCAGGCGTTTCAATTCCCTACCGGGAATTAGATTTTTTTAAGCGCCTGGCGTAATGCGTAATGGCCAAAAGCAATTTCTTATGTTTCAATTCCCTACCGGGAATTAGATTTTTTTAAGCTGTATTGAGATTCACTGCATGGCTCTCCACCTTCTTGGTGTTTCAATTCCCTACCGGGAATTAGATTTTTTTAAGCCTTAAGGATGTTTTTGCCGCCAGGCAAGGAATACAACAGGTTTCAATTCCCTACCGGGAATTAGATTTTTTTAAGCCGATGATTGGGACTGGTCTGTTCCTCCTACAATAGATAGGTTTCAATTCCCTACCGGGAATTAGATTTTTTTAAGCACAGAGTTTTGATGGGGTTGATGATTATATTGATTTGGGTTTCAATTCCCTACCGGGAATTAGATTTTTTTAAGCGTCTCAGATCAATCGATGGGAAAAGCAAAAGGAACAGCCGGTTTCAATTCCCTACCGGGAATTAGATTTTTTTAAGCGGCTATTTTCCCCGTTGAAGCGAGCCCGGATGATTAGTTTCAATTCCCTACCGGGAATTAGATTTTTTTAAGCGAATATTTTTGGAGCCGCAGAAGAAGCAACAGGAGGCTGTTTCAATTCCCTACCGGGAATTAGATTTTTTTAAGCGTTGTCATGGTGTGCGTGGTAGTAAAAAGGAAAAGATTTTGTTTCAATTCCCTACCGGGAATTAGATTTTTTTAAGCAACGACGCAAAATTACAGGTTTGTGAGTTGGCTTATATAGTTTCAATTCCCTACCGGGAATTAGATTTTTTTAAGCCAAAGTAGTGAATATTTAAATATAGATGAAAATATTATGTTGTTTCAATTCCCTACCGGGAATTAGATTTTTTTAAGCAGAAAGAAAAGCTAAAGGCAGAATTGGAGAGCTTCATGTTTCAATTCCCTACCGGGAATTAGATTTTTTTAAGCTTGGGTAATGACAATATCCAGGTTGACCTTCAAACTCAACCTTTGTTTCAATTCCCTACCGGGAATTAGATTTTTTTAAGCAAAACCAGCCGTCGTAACACCAAAAGAAATGGGACCTAAGTTTCAATTCCCTACCGGGAATTAGATTTTTTTAAGCATTATCAGTAGAGCAGTTGAATAGAAGATTAGATGTGGCAGTTTCAATTCCCTACCGGGAATTAGATTTTTTTAAGCGTGGAATGTTATGAATATTTAACCATCGAGAGGGGGGATAAGTTTCAATTCCCTACCGGGAATTAGATTTTTTTAAGCGTTGAAGATCGGATAGTTGAACTAAAAGATAAAGAATGGTGGTTTCAATTCCCTACCGGGAATTAGATTTTTTTAAGCTCAATTAAAACATGAATTTCAATATATGATTGAAGGTTCGTTTCAATTCCCTACCGGGAATTAGATTTTTTTAAGCCAGCACACTGTCAACATGTGTCAGCATGTGTCGAATTATGTGTTTCAATGCCCTACCGGGAATTAGATTTTTTTAAGCTTATAGTAGGCTTTTAACAGGCTTTAAAGCAGGTTTTGTTTCAATTCCCTACCGGGAATTAGATTTTTTTAAGCCCTTTAAGTTTAGCCGATATAAATATTGTGCAGGGGATTTTGTTTCAATTCCCTACCGGGAATTAGATTTTTTTAAGCAGTTAACAGACAGCATTAAAGACGAATTAAACACCTTGAAGTTTCAATTCCCTACCGGGAATTAGATTTTTTTAAGCGATGGATCAGAAGAAGAATTAAACGGTTTTTACATCTATGTTTCAATTCCCTACCGGGAATTAGATTTTTTTAAGCCCATAATTTTTTGTTTCTTCTCCTTCTGTTCTTTGGCTGTTTCAATTCCCTACCGGGAATTAGATTTTTTTAAGCTTTGTTTGGTCAATGATGAAAGCAATTTGTTTGTTATGTTTCAATTCCCTACCGGGAATTAGATTTTTTTAAGCATTGAAGATTGCGGCTGTAAGGAAGAGGAACAATGCCCACGTTTCAATTCCCTACCGGGAATTAGATTTTTTTAAGCTACTTCTCAATACGCTTCTATATTACTTGGTACTTGGTATGTTTCAATTCCCTACCGGGAATTAGATTTTTTTAAGCTTAATTTCCCGCATAATATTAACTCTTTGCTGTAAAGTTTCAATTCCCTACCGGGAATTAGATTTTTTTAAGCTCCCCGTCCCGTTACAATATTTACACTTTTTCATTATGTGTTTCAATTCCCTACCGGGAATTAGATTTTTTTAAGCATGATATGGAGTGACAGTATAACAAACGCTATAAAAGAATTGTTTCAATTCCCTACCGGGAATTAGATTTTTTTAAGCCAATTCAGCTTGGCATATATACCTTCCCAAAGAATTGGTTTCAATTCCCTACCGGGAATTAGATTTTTTTAAGCCAGGGAAGAAGAAATATTAAGAAACCTTGCAGAAGTGTTTCAATTCCCTACCGGGAATTAGATTTTTTTAAGCCTGGTACTCCTTCCAGCGGGAAATCATATTGCAGTATTCGGTTTCAATTCCCTACCGGGAATTAGATTTTTTTAAGCTACATAGAATATGGAGGTTATAATTACTGCAAGTCTAAGTTTCAATTCCCTACCGGGAATTAGATTTTTTTAAGCATATACACTAAAACCATGTTACCACTTAAAAATGATGCCGAGTTTCAATTCCCTACCGGGAATTAGATTTTTTTAAGCTTAAACAGGCCTTACCTGATGGTGAATATCGCAAAGCTGCCCGTTTCAATTCCCTACCGGGAATTAGATTTTTTTAAGCCTGATCAGGCAGAAGGATTTCTGGAAGATATCAGAAGTGAGTTGTTTCAATTCCCTACCGGGAATTAGATTTTTTTAAGCGTTAATTAGTAAGCTTGCAGATCCGGAGGCTTATGGTTAGTTTCAATTCCCTACCGGGAATTAGATTTTTTTAAGCTATGCACTACACCTAAAACACTTTTCTACCTTTATTAGTAGTTTCAATTCCCTACCGGGAATTAGATTTTTTTAAGCCCAAAGGGGTTATTTTTTTATGGGCAGGTGATATGCATGTTTCAATTCCCTACCGGGAATTAGATTTTTTTAAGCTAAGAACAACGGTGCTAAGGTGGATGTCGTGGTGAAGGTGGGTTTCAATTCCCTACCGGGAATTAGATTTTTTTAAGCTCTAACTTAGAGAACGCACAAAATAAAGACTTTAGCCTGTTTCAATTCCCTACCGGGAATTAGATTTTTTTAAGCGCTATGTTTAGCCTTGAAATGGTCAAGGAAGATATTTTAGGTTTCAATTCCCTACCGGGAATTAGATTTTTTTAAGCCATACGAACCAGTACCAGTTGCAGTATGTTACAGATGCGTTTCAATTCCCTACCGGGAATTAGATTTTTTTAAGCCATATCCAGGGCGACATATTACAAATAGATTCTCAATGTTGTTTCAATTCCCTACCGGGAATTAGATTTTTTTAAGCGAGGAATAATATGCCTGTAATATACGTTCATTGTTCAGAGTTTCAATTCCCTACCGGGAATTAGATTTTTTTAAGCCAGAGTATTTAGGTGTAGATCGTAGTCTTTTTTATAAATGGTTTCAATTCCCTACCGGGAATTAGATTTTTTTAAGCTTAATGCTTCTTCGCCTTTCCTTAATTCGTTTGTGCGTTTCAATTCCCTACCGGGAATTAGATTTTTTTAAGCTGAATGATGCACTAAAAGAGAAAGAAAGACAAGAGTACGGTTTCAATTCCCTACCGGGAATTAGATTTTTTTAAGCTGACGACGAAGAAGCCTAAGATAGCCCCAACCGTAGAGTTGTTTCAATTCCCTACCGGGAATTAGATTTTTTTAAGCTACTATACGTACAGGAGGAGAACAACGAACAGACCATGCAGTTTCAATTCCCTACCGGGAATTAGATTTTTTTAAGCATACAGTTGAGGTATCTACGGCTAAAGTGGAAACTACGGTGTTTCAATTCCCTACCGGGAATTAGATTTTTTTAAGCAAATTTTCGCTTGCATTATTCATCTTGATGTTTCTGGCTGTTTCAATTCCCTACCGGGAATTAGATTTTTTTAAGCAGAAGGTGCGGAAACTAGAAAAGAATCTATTGATAATGCGTTTCAATTCCCTACCGGGAATTAGATTTTTTTAAGCGAAAAATGGCATGGTCGGGACGGTAGTAGCACAGGGGTTTCAATTCCCTACCGGGAATTAGATTTTTTTAAGCACAAACTAGCTAAATAGGGGAATTTCCCCAATTTAAAAGGTTTCAATTCCCTACCGGGAATTAGATTTTTTTAAGCATGGTTTAGGCGGCGAAACTGGGGAAGTGCAACAGATATTTAGTTTCAATTCCCTACCGGGAATTAGATTTTTTTAAGCCGCAGGACTTCTCTTTACAATAAAAGAATTGAAAATCCATGTTTCAATTCCCTACCGGGAATTAGATTTTTTTAAGCTTTTATGGCCAAGGAACTAAGAGAGGTTCATACTAGAGGTTTCAATTCCCTACCGGGAATTAGATTTTTTTAAGCTTCTGGGTGATTAAATTTACCCCATAAAGCAGTAAGTTTTGTTTCAATTCCCTACCGGGAATTAGATTTTTTTAAGCTGTCAGCTGGTCAAGCATTGCAAATAGGAGATTTCCGGTTTCAATTCCCTACCGGGAATTAGATTTTTTTAAGCTTAAAGGACGCATGGGAATGGGGTCTGAACTTTATGAAGTTTCAATTCCCTACCGGGAATTAGATTTTTTTAAGCGGCGACAAGATTTTCCGACGGCCTTACACGGCGCTGGGGTTTCAATTCCCTACCGGGAATTAGATTTTTTTAAGCGGCCGTCGGTTTCAATATTTTAAATGCGGGCATATTCGGGTTTCAATTCCCTACCGGGAATTAGATTTTTTTAAGCTTTACCAACATCAGGGCAGCCTTAAATAATGCTTAGGTGGGTTTCAATTCCCTACCGGGAATTAGATTTTTTTAAGCATTCTTCTTGGACTTTGATGTTACTGCCTATGACTTGGCGTTTCAATTCCCTACCGGGAATTAGATTTTTTTAAGCGCGTTAAAAATGTGTAGAGATTATAAAATATCAGATTATGTTTCAATTCCCTACCGGGAATTAGATTTTTTTAAGCTCTAGTTTCTAAATTTTCTACCCAATATTCTATATGAGAGTTTCAATTCCCTACCGGGAATTAGATTTTTTTAAGCTTAAACTTAGCCACAAAACAAGATATTTGTAGCGAAAAGTTTCAATTCCCTACCGGGAATTAGATTTTTTTAAGCAGTACCAAAGTCCTTGTTTTCCTTTAGCCGGTACAGGCTGTTTCAATTCCCTACCGGGAATTAGATTTTTTTAAGCTCAACCTAATACTCCTTATGTAATTATCGGTGATGTTGCGTTTCAATTCCCTACCGGGAATTAGATTTTTTTAAGCTGAATACGCTTCTCCAAAAATTAAAAAGCTACTTGAAAGGTTTCAATTCCCTACCGGGAATTAGATTTTTTTAAGCGATGAAAACTCTGCCAAAAGAAGAGCAGCAAAAAATAAGTTTCAATTCCCTACCGGGAATTAGATTTTTTTAAGCTTCAATTTACCGGTAAGCTTCAATTTGCTTACGCCGGCCAGTTTCAATTCCCTACCGGGAATTAGATTTTTTTAAGCAGGTAAAGATGGGGTATCTATCAAGTTGGCTGATAAAAGTTTCAATTCCCTACCGGGAATTAGATTTTTTTAAGCTGTTGTCCGTTACTGTTTTAGCTAATATTGCAAATTCGTTTCAATTCCCTACCGGGAATTAGATTTTTTTAAGCAAAAAATTAGCCGCTATTCAGCGACTAATTCATTAAGGAGTTTCAATTCCCTACCGGGAATTAGATTTTTTTAAGCATAAACAAAATACAGGGGCTTGTTATTTTGTCTGAA
Organism: Bacillota bacterium; assembly: GCA_049323895.1. GTDB lineage: Bacteria > Bacillota > Peptococcia > Peptococcales > BICA1-8 > JBMOKT01. The sequence goes on from JBMOKT010000008.1 coordinate 108,832, forward strand.
TATGTGTTTCAATTCCCTACCGGGAATTAGATTTTTTTAAGCCCCTTCTCCCCTGTCGCCGCCTTTAGCGACTAAGGGGGTTTCAATTCCCTACCGGGAATTAGATTTTTTTAAGCGTGAATATAAAGATGCAAAAACACATATGGAATTTATTTGTAGTTTCAATTCCCTACCGGGAATTAGATTTTTTTAAGCTTTAGAAGCACAAATGACTATAGATGCATTTAATGCATTGTTTCAATTCCCTACCGGGAATTAGATTTTTTTAAGCTATATTAAGAGGTGAATCAAAAATGTTAGATAATTTTTTGTTTCAATTCCCTACCGGGAATTAGATTTTTTTAAGCATAAAAAATAATGCATTTTATGGTTATGAAATAATGGTGTTTCAATTCCCTACCGGGAATTAGATTTTTTTAAGCATATTTTCTCATAGCTTAATCCCGAACATATTCAGATTTTATTGTTTCAATTCCCTACCGGGAATTAGATTTTTTTAAGCGCAGGAATTGCAGCTGTTATTATGCTGTATAATTTGCCGTTTCAATTCCCTACCGGGAATTAGATTTTTTTAAGCATCCGAACTCCATACTGTTTAGCAAGGCTAGCTTCTATTAAGTTTCAATTCCCTACCGGGAATTAGATTTTTTTAAGCGGAGGCCTATGATGAACTCTTCGGAGATGAAGAAGGTGGCTCGTTTCAATTCCCTACCGGGAATTAGATTTTTTTAAGCGAACCATTGCCAGTATCCTTTCTCTTAAAGTCAAACCCTATGTTTCAATTCCCTACCGGGAATTAGATTTTTTTAAGCGGCGTTTGATTTATACTTGAAATAACAAGGTTTTAAATGCCATTGTACGAGAGCCTAATATTTTTAGTATTCAATGTCTATATGATTCTTGCAAGTAAACGGTAAACACGTTTCTAAACCAGCCCGAGACTCTCCTGGAATTTCTGCACAGCCAAGGCTCTCGGAGCAGTTTATATCAGAATATCCTCCTCTCCATAAATATATACGGGAATACCCATTCTCTCTACCTTACCAACGCAGGATGAACATTGGCGGTAAAAAAATATACTATCTTCTTTAGTATTCATCATTGTCCATAATTTATACTTTAATTCTACCACATCATTTGGATGAAGTTTAGCCTCAAATACACTATATTGAACTGGTGTTGCATAACTCTTTAAAGTTTTAAAAATTTTATTGCGCCTTTTATCATCGCTGACATCATAAACAATAACATAGTTTTCCATAGTTTTTACCTTACCAGGAAAGGTTGGTATTCGTTAATTTCTCCTATTAATACTTTTGCTAAAAATCTTGCCTGCAGTTCTATGATTCTTCTGTAACTTAACTTGTATTTAAAAATAGGATGGGTTATTTCTTCATTTATACGGTTTCGATATGCTTGAAAAAGTGCCTTTCTACCCTTCTCGGTCATTTGACATCTTTCAAAACTTAAATCAAAGTCACTTTGCTCTACCATTCCTGTGTTAATAGCAGTCAGTACCGCTGAATCCACGATTATAGCCCTGAATTCCTCCATCAAATCTAATGCTAAGGCCGGTCTGCCATAAATATTACTGTGGAAGAAACCTAAATATGGATCAAGACCTACCCTCATTAACTCATTTACTATCTCTTTATTTAATAATGAGTATCCATAGGAAAACATGGCATTTACAGGATCCCGAGGTGGGCGGCGGTTTCTTCCTGCAAAATAAAATTCTTCATCCTTCTTTAATAGTAAATTAATAATGTTAAAATACTCCCTGCTGCCGTTTCCTTCATAACCAAGGATTTCTTCCTGGCTTTGGCAGGTTTCTATTTTATTAATAATCTTTTTAATCTGCTTTTCTGCTTGCTCAATTTTTTCATTTTTTAAATTTCTGTTATATCTTAAAACTAGTGTCCGCATGTTGGTAAGCTTCCCTTTGATAAATGCTTTCGCCAGTGCAAGGCTTAGCTCCTTATTATCTACAGCCCTTGCCTGTGCAAGCCTTAGCAAACTGTTTTTGCTAAATACCGGATTGAGCCAGCCTAGGTAATTGCCATAAGTGGTTCCAAAATGAACAGGGATATTACGTTTCAAAAGCTCTTGTATCAAATGACTGGAAATATTAACAGGTCCAATTAGGACAATTTGGTCAACTACATTCATAGGTATATCTTTGATAGTGTCTTTTTCTTTGGTAATTAATATTCTTCCGTCTTTTTTCCGCAGATAGGCACCAGGGGTATCCACATATAAAACACGACCTAAATTTGCAGTCGGAACGGGTTTCCTGGGAATTGTCAACCCGGATTTAATGAATTGGGTCTCTTCGGGAAGACAGCGTTCAATAAGGCTGCAGCCGTTACACCTATGATCGTTAACAGGTTCCGGCATCATACCGTCTTCAATAATGCTCCTTGCATTTTTTATTGTTTGTAAGGTCAATTCCCTTAATTCCTGGGATAAAGCAACAACCCTTCTTTTAGCTGATTCAACATAAAAAACATAACCTTTGGAAATATCAGTGTTTAAATGTTCTTCAAGCAATAGTGCCTGGCAGCAAATCTGGACATCGTCATTTAGGTTATTGCGCAAAGGACCCTTTTTGTACTCAACTGGGTACAGAAAACTGTCTTTTTCTTCTACCACATCTAGTGTACCTGCCAAGGAATAAAAATCTGATTCCAGATATATCTTACGGCTCTGTTTGTATCCCTCACGGCTCTGAACTGACCTTTCCTCCCGCTTTTCTTCTTGCATCCTTCCTTCGAGAATATGATGGTTATAATCTTCTGCCTTTTCTACAACCCGATAATAGAAATTACGGGGACAATATAATATCTCCGCTACAGCTGAAATAGGAAGCTTATCAATATTCACATTTTTTACCCCTTACCAAATTATTAGCGGGGAAAATCGAATCCTAGTTCTTCATCATAGGGTAAATTCAAGATCCATATGCCATTGTGATTTGTGTATTTTACTTTTTCCTGTCGGAATAGTCGGCTTCTATTAACCTGGACTCCATAATTTTCTAAGGAATCCTCAGGGTTTTCCGGTGAATAAAGGGAAGCCGGAACTGCTACCACTGTAGGCAGAATATTTTCCCTCACCCGAAACGAGCCCTCACTATGGTCTTTTTTGTCATCGCCGAATCTCTCACCGGGTTTTCTTCCAAACACAAAATCCTCTTTAATCATTTCTAACATATCATTATCTATTACACGTGGAGGTTTTTGGTATAGTTGATTCACCCATTTTACCCCATTGAAGTCGGAGAGAATTCCCTCACTATTTTCCAGTATTGACCAACTCTCCCTTAAAATATTCGCCTCAGGTCTATCACTATAGGGTAATAGTGCAATTTTATTTTCCCATTCCACAGGATAGGTATATAGTCCATATAAAAAGCCATTTATATTTAATGCTTTACAATCATTACAACCGCATTTTCGCGGGTCGGGACTGATGCCCTTCCGATGAAGTCTCCCAGCCCTTTGAATTAAGCTATCTATAGGTGCAATCTCGCTAAACATTCTATATGCGGAAATATCTAAACTTAGTTCACAAATTTGGGTGGTTACCAACAAAATTTGATTTGTATTTGCAAAACCCTGTGCCTCGATAAATTCAACCTCATCCGTATTTCTAGTTTCCTTACTTTTAAAAAGTATTTTAATTAGTCGTTCTTTTTTCTCCCTATGGATTCTTGTAAATTGCGAGTGGTAGCAGAGAAGGTTTATATCAGGAAAACATTCTTTTAGTTTTCTTGTAATAAGTTTTGCCCTTTCCACCTGGTTCACAACAACCATTTGTTTTAAACTAAGGTGTTCCGCAATTTTTTCTAAAAAATCCTCATTAACCTCGCCTTCTAATATTATAGGAGCAGTCTGCAAATGTATTTTTGAAGCAGCATAATCTGGGTTCTTAAAAACTTGAATAAGTTGGTAGCTGCTCTCATCGAATTCAGCTTCATCATTTAAAGCTTTCTGCATTGATTCTGGCAAAGTGGCACTCATTACTATATGTGGAATAGCTAACTGCCTCAAAATCTGCAGGCATTGCCCGATTTTTGCTAATAAAGTTTCATCGTAATAGTGTATCTCATCAAAAATGATTAAGGAGGTCTGAAGGTGACCAAAGGCCCTGTCAGCATAGCGGTAGCAGTGTAAAAGTGAATATAATAAATGGTCTATTGTGGAAATATTAAGGGGTTTAGAATACCAACAATTTAGATTCTTTACAAATTTAATATTACTCTCATCCTCATCCCCTTCATCTTGGGCTAGTAAGGATTGAATTTCGGAGTGATATATACCCACATCATCTGAAGGGAAACTATACTTCTCAGTGATAAAATCCCAATACATTGAATTCGATGTGAATTTTGTAGGTAAAGTAAATATAACTTTATCTATAACACCTCCTTCGACCATCTCCAACCCCGCCAGCAAAGCAGCTCCTGTTTTCCCGGTCCCACACCCTGCCTGTACTAAAAGATTCGTGTTTCCCGCCTTAACCTTTGCAATGATTTCTCTTTGCAAATCGTTTGATTTTACCGCTGCATCAGATGCTTTGAAACCCTGCCAGATAGTTTCCAAGGGGTTAATAAATTGCTGAATATAACCTGCGCTGGCTAAATTATCAACAAAAGTAAGTAATGAAAGAAGTACACAATAAACCCTTTTGAAATTAATATTCTCCTCCTCGACTATTCTCTTTGTTAATAATTTAACTTTTTCTACTTGCTCTGCAGCTTCATATGCCTTAATTTCTTCTGGTATATTTACCTTTGTTCCTAATCTTTTTAAAGTATAGCTTTCCAATTCTTCTTTATAAAATTTAATTATTCCCAGTCTATCAATGCTTTCATGAGAAAATGCGTTAGTATGGAGCATTTGGTGGTGAGCCAGTATTGCTAGTGCTGCAGCAGTAAAATATATATCTCCTTTTGGCCATTGACGTATTTGCCCGTACAGAAAAAAGGAAAAAAGGGTATGGGTGATTTTACCCTTTTTTCCCTTACTTTCAATGTATTCCTGCCAACGATAAGTACCTTTACCCAAATCATGGCAGATAATAACCTCTCTGACTAAATGGTTAAACTTTTCCGGGGAATCCAAACCAATTTTTTTTGCCAGAGTGCAGAAGGCATTATTCTTTGTTTTCCACAGCTTCCCCCAAACTTCCAGGCATTTTTCGATATGTTGATCCAAGGTTTCTCCATTATCTTTAGCCCAGATATCTCTCATAGAACCACCCTTTTATTATCAACTAAATAAGCAGTAAGGGGCTTCTCAACTTTAATCTTAGATGCAATATAATAACCCTTATAATTGACTCCGCTCCAAAGGCGGTTTTTCCCCTTTTCTTCCCAGAGAAATCCAGTGGGCAAAAAGACTAATTCAACCTGACTTACAGGTCTCCCAGAATCTTGAGGTAGAATACTGTCTATTTCCTCAGTCTCCAATTCAACGAGGGGAAAAACCCCAACGTCTTTTACCTCTATTAAATCATCGGATTCACCTAGATAAAGAGGGAAGTGTGGATTACCCAGAGCTTTTGCCATATCACGCAAAAGAGCTTCCTCACCTTTAACCAAAAGTTCAAAAATGGGTTTAATTAATTTATGGCGCATTACCAGGGTTCGCATTTCCCGATCCCGTCTATCCCACTTTATTATTTTATTGTAGCCCTCTATCCTTTCACCTTTTTCTACTAATATCAAACCAATTTTCATCTTTTCCAAATATGAATAGTTATCTGCACCCCAGCCCATAGCCGCTGCCAATAGACCATAAATTGTTGTTAGGGGGGGAACAGGATAGGTCGGATGGACATTAACCGCAGTTGGCACTCTAAAAGAACACCAATAGGGAACCTCTAAAGTGGCCTTTAATATACCTTCCATATATAATCCCCCTAACCTACAATAATTCTCTCACCTTATCTATTACCTGGGATACCCTAAGTACTTCCACTCCATATTTTTTAAATATGTCTTTCACCTGCTGTTCATTTTTTGCTAAACCTGGAGACATTCCAAAGAAGATCTTATTCCCCCCATTTAGATTCTCTGCAAGATAATAGTCTAGTAAATCTTCTTTTATATGTCCATCCTCTGCCAATTCCAAAGCTTTTAATCCCCTTTGGTTATAGGTATCTTGTACTGTAACCAACAAAACATCGGGGGCTAAAGAAGCTGCAGCCCGTGCTTGTTTGGCAAAACCCGAGAGATTATAAACACCGTCTAACAAGGTCTTAATTCTTTCCTTTCTTGCCTCTTCTCCAATATCAACTTCTACCTTCCAATCAACAACCCGCTCTTCCTTGCCTTTCCCTTCCGTAATAGGTACTTTAATTTTTCCCACATTTTCTACATCAATTACTAAGCCAAATTTATAGATGTTTTCTGTCATCTGGACATGGGCAATACGATTATCTTTGCTTTGTTTGTCCCCTTCTTTATCCATTACACTGTGGCGAGTCAGCAAGTCATTAGTGATATCGCCGCTAAGCTGTCCCAACCCTGGGGTAACCTTAACCGGTGACCACCGTCTGTCACCCCCTACCCCTTCTTTAGGGGCGAGAAACCCTCTTAAGTCACAACCCCAGCAGTTTTCCACATCAGCACAAGGTCTTTCTGGGGTACAGATAAACTTATCAGGATGTGTTCTGGCAATAGTATCAAAAAGGGCGGTTCTGGTAGCTTGTCCAGAAACATAGGGTTTTTGTCCGTAATCATATGTCTTAAGTTCTGTAAAATTACCGCTTCCTTGTCCCGAATTAAGATTACTCAAATCGGCTTGGGCCAACCAAGTCAAACTTATACATTTCATACTTCATCTTCCTCCTTTTTCCTTATAGTTTTCAAAGCGCTCAGAGAACTAAATATTATTAATGTATCCTTAATATTTGTAAAATCCCTTTCATTATTTAGAGCATTTAATAAACGCTCAATCCTTGCTTCAGCAGGTTCAATGGGGAAATCCTTTAACTTTTGGAAGTTAATAGTCTGTTTGATTTTGCTCATCTTAAAAAACACCTGGCTTATAACCTTCCGCAAAGAATCTTTATTATAAGCATTACTCAAATTAGTAAATAATCCAATATCGTCTTTAAGGATATAACTCATATACCGACCAATTATTTTTATATCCTCCATCAATTCTGGACTCAACAATTTATCCACCTCCCCAAATGCATTAGTTGTAAATTTTCCAAAAAAATTAATACTGTCAAAACTCATTTTTCCGTCATCCTTATAATGCTGATACAAGCTTTTGGATACTAAATCCCAGTCTTTGAGGACAATGCCTCGGGCTAAAGTGTCGATACTTCGTTTATCATTACTAAACCAACCCTGCAAGAAGTTTTGTACTATATTTCCTTTTTTTGCACCTTCTTTTCCAAATTCCAGTTTTTCCACAAGGTCTAAAAGTCTATGAGGTACATCTACTGTTGAAAATACGTTAAAGATAACATTTTGACCCTTGTTATAGCGGATAATTTGCCAGCGGTGTAAATATTTCTCAATTGCTTTATCCCAGTCAAATTCCTCAAATTCCCCTGTTTCCGCCGAATATTTATATTTAATACAAAAATATAGGGTAATCAAAGTTGGATAGAGGCTGCGATGCCTTAATTCAGGTATGTTGGTATTGTAACTATATAAAGTGGAACTTTCCACATCCAAAAGTCCTGTTGTTATCCTGTCGTACACCTTTTCCAAAATCAGCAGGTCATTAACTTCAGGCAGTAGAATGTGAGTCGAATCCCCTATAAAATAAGGCATATTAGCAGAGTAGGCAGTAAAGGAATTTAAAAAATTACATACTGGACACATATCTATTGTTTCAACAGAGTTTGCATGTCCCCTTACTTTATTATTGTGGTGTTGATTATAGAAAGGATTTTTATTCTGCCTCATGGCAACTCCCATTTTTTTGCTATAAGGAAGACTACAAACAGGGCAATAGGTTTTTTCTTTTTCTTTCAGTTCGCCGGCAACTTGAGCAATAAAAGCTTCAGTTAATCCACTCAGTTCATTCATTGCTTTTTTTAAATCGGGAGCAATCCCGACATAGTTTCTTTTTAACGTTACCCCGGCCTTACCATTATCAGGTCGGCGACCGGTAATTTTTTGAACCTCTGCAGCCTCTTCCTTCGTTAGGGTAACGCTGTAGCCGAGGTCATAGATATGGTTATCATCTTTCTTTCTCTCCAAACCTAAAGCTTTCATTGAAAAATCACGGAGTACAATTTTATTTAATAAACTCTTTAAATATTCTGTGATTTCTTCCTGAATCTTTTCCTCTGAAATATTCGGTTTGAATTCGGCATTTAAGTAGTTGGTGGTTATTTCAGGGGGAGAAATCAAATACCTTCTAAATGTCTTTAACATCTTATAAACGGCAATTATTCCCCAGTCCCGCCAAGGGTCTCCCACCGAGTTTATTAAAATTTTCATCCTTTTTCACCTCCTATCGTCATATAGATACCTGGCATCGCCTAAACCCATTGAGGTCTTGTAACCAATACCTGCAATTCCTGCAAAGAAGGCCAGGCTATTAAGCATATTAACCTGAAAATTTGGTAATGACTTGTCCAACTGATAGGTACTGTTTCCTATACATCCAATGACTTTGTATTTACCAAAATCAACCAATTCAGTTTTTAGATTATATTTTTTCACTAAGATAGGTGAATTTCCTAATTCACCAGGTAAGCTTACAGGACTGAAGGCATTCCATTTTCTTAACAAGCTTCCGAATACTAGGTCGGGCTGGGGGAATATTTCTTGTGTACCCTGTTGACGGAAGCTAGTGGATGAAGAAAACTGTAAAGTAATTTCCCTGTTCACCAGACTATGTTTTTCTAGAATGTCATAAAAAGATAAACCTTTACTTCCAAAAATAGGTCTAACTTCGGTAATATTAAGACCTGCAGTACCTAGATAGATTTTATTCCCTACTAAAGTAAATGCCATATTACTTACAACTTTAAATATTTCTTCATTAAGTGAAGCAAAAGTAAAGGAATACTCTTCCCCTTCTTCGAACACAGTTTTTCCTTTTTCCTTCTTCCCCCCATAAACAGGACCAATGGAAAAAGGTTTTTCATCCATACCATGTATCCTGGCACTTAGTTCAGGGTTAATCTCTTCCAGCATTTTGAAAAACCATCCGTGAATTTCCGTACCGCCGTATCCTTTAACAGTACCTGTTGCACTACATTTTCCTTTTATAATTATCTTTTGCAGCATACCTACCTTCCTCCTACTTAATCCCAAAGGGAATTAGTATTTTTTACCACACATTATTTTTATGTTTCAATTCCATAATAGAAGTAAGCTTTTTCGTCGATAAAGATAATATGTTATAAAGTATTTGCTTACTATTTAAAAATATACTTGTTATCTTTTCTGTTTTTACATATTCTACAATTATTTTACATTTCCTCCTAACTTTGGCTTAAAAACAATAACTATCCTAAATCCAGTCTTTTATGATATAATTTTAAAAAGTATTTCTGTGAGGAATATTATGGAAGAGAAAAAAGTATTAGATTTTATTGAAAAAATGTATATTGAATTTACCGCACTTTTTGAACAGATTGACAAGCGCTTTGAACAGATTGACAAGCGCTTTGAACAGATGGACAAGCGCTTTGAACAGATGGATAAGCGTTTTGAACAGATGGATAAGCGCTTTGACCAAGTTGAAAGCAGGCTTACTAAATTGGAATTTGGTCAGGAAAGGCTGGAAGACCGGGTTGATGAGGTATTTGAGGCTTTACAGTCCCATATTGAGGTCAATGATAGACAACATGAAGAAATAATGATGGAGCTTAAAGGTGACATCAGCCTTATTAAAACAACAATTAAAAGAATCGTGAAATAAAAAAACTGAGCTGCCGCTCAGTTTTCTTTGTTGATGGTTGATAGACCTTGAAAAGGGTTCTTGCTTGCTTTTAGTCTATTTATTACGGGCTTTACGATATCCGGCATATGTAATAGGTTCTTCGTTATCGTCATTGATTTGACCAGATTGTACCTGACCAATAAATAATGTATGAGTCCCTAAGTCAACACATTTTTCTCTTAAAACCTGGCAATCAAAATAAGCAATACAATCCTTTAGTATGGGATTTCCTATAGGTGATAAGTCGTAATCCAAACCGCTAAACTTATCTGTGTTTCTTCCTGATTGGTATCCAAATCGCTTAACTATTTCTTGGCAGTCTTGACCTAGTACACAGACTGTAAAACTGTTGCTCCCCCCGATAAACTCATGTGTTAGATTTTGTTTATTAATACCTACTGCAACAACTAATGGGCTGCCGGTTACCTGAAAAACTGTATTGCAAACCTGCCCGTTATACTTTCCATTATTGCCGGAAGTTACTACATACAACCCATACTGAATTTTAAACAAGATTTCCTGCAAGGCTCTTTGCTTTTCTTTTTCCGTATCGCCTTCAGCTTCTACTGCTTCACCAAGCAGTTCAAAAAATTCCGGTCCTACACCACATACAGGGCATTTTCCCGGTGGTTCCTCGCCTACATGGATGTAATTACAAACTGTACAACGCCATCTTTTAGCTGACAAACACTTCACCTCGTTTTAATATAATTCTTAAAAGACTGATAAACTGTATTCTTTAGTTTTAAACATTTTTTGGTTAAATAAGATAGCATCAAAATGAAATAAAGAAAATATTCTAGAGAAAAAACAGACCATTTAATTCATCTCAAACTTTTTGTTGAGGGAATTTAGGGTAACCACTACATCCCGGGTGGTATATTTGCCTTTATAAAGAGCATCATCGGCGATTTTTATTAACTCTTCTGCAGTCTGAGCATCATCTGGAACAGCTGCGATACCGATAGTAACCGTCAAGTCCCCCCCTGGAAGTTGTTCTTCCCCGTAAAATTCATGTTCCTTAATCTTTAGCCGTATACGTTCGGCCACATCTTTTGCTTTTTCTTTATCCATTCCTGGAAGAATGACGGTGAACTCTTCCCCTCCATAACGTGATACTATATCCGATTCCCTAAAGCTCTCTTTTAGCATTTTTCCAATTTCCGTAAGTACAACATCTCCCTGAGGATGACCAAACAAATCATTATATATTTTAAAGTAGTCTACATCAATGATAAGAAGACTCAATGTAGACTTAAATGCTTTTGCTATTTCCGTAGTCAGCCGCTGGCGAAAATACCTTACATTATACAGTTTAGTCAGTTCATCGGTTACGGCCATATTAGCCATCTCATAATGAGCATCTAAAAGCTGCCTTTCCATCTCCTTTTGCTCTGAAATATCCCTGTATATCCCAATAGCACCAATTATTTCATTTTCATGCTCATCGCTAACCTGGAAGGTTTCTATCAGGTAAGTTTTTGTTTTTCCCAGTTCATCTACAAAACTCCTTTCAATATCCTTATGAGTTTTGCCCGTTTCCAAGGATTCAGTAATTAAGCTGGTATACTTTCCATTTTCATCATATTTTTGCCTATTATAGTATACCTCCCAATCAAATTTACCTAGGATTTCATCTTCGGAACTGCTATAAATTATCTGGGCAGCAGGATTTAATATCCTGGTCTGACCCTGGGCATCAATAAACTGAATTCCATTGTTGGTTGTGTTGAGCATAATTTTAAAAACCTTGGAAATTTGGCGCAGCTTCACCTTGTTTTCTATCTGTTCATATAGAATGTGGGCAACTCCAAAATTAATAATAATGATTAATAGCCCCCACTGGAAAAAAACCCCTCTAAGCATAGGATTCATATAAAGTGCTGCCAAGGAGGAAAATGTCAGTACACAAGTTAAAACAAAAAACTGCAAACGGCTTTTATACCAATAAGCAATGCTAACAAGCTGGACTATATATAAAACAAGAACCACCTGGCTCCCTGTAAAATATGTAATATACATTAATGCTAAAAGCAAGATGATTCTATAAATACAAAAGGAAACACAATAATTTTTCTTCCAAAGCAAAGGTGAGATTAGAATAACCAGGAGACAAGTTAAATAAACTAAGAGTTGCAGGCTATCCAGCTCGGTATTCCTCCTTAGAAAATAGTCGCTGAAGAAAAAATATATGACTAAAAAACCATTCAAAAAAGGAAGGTACTTTTCAATATTTGTTTCCTTAATTTCCCAATAATCCAACGGCATGACCTAGCACCCCATTTATAAGATGGAAATTTCCCATTTCTTAAGAAATAGATATATATATTCTTTACGCCCATGTAAAATTCCTTTATAACTAAAAAAGTCCGGAAAAAATCCCGACTTTTTTTTAAGACATTCCATTAAAACTACTAGCCACTAGCCACTAGCCACTAGCCACTAGCCACTAGCCACTAGCCACTAGCCACTAGCCACTAGCCACTAACAGTATACCTCTTCTACCCTGTCGGTAAAACAGGTCATACTTTTCCTTACTTCCTCCACCCGGTCTAAATTTATATCTATAATGGCAATTTGTTCCCTGTC
>JBMOKT010000008.1:121446-345101 GCA_049323895.1 Bacillota bacterium
ACTAGCCACTAGCCACTAGCCACTAACAGTATACCTCTTCTACCCTGTCGGTAAAACAGGTCATACTTTTCCTTACTTCCTCCACCCGGTCTAAATTTATATCTATAATGGCAATTTGTTCCCTGTCATCCCCTTCAAAGAGAACCTCTCCAAGAGGATCCACCACCATAGAGTGACCAAAAAAGTGGGTCCCCCTCTCTGTTCCTGTCCGGTTTGCACTTACGAGAAACAATTGGTTCTCAATGGATCTGGCCTGATTCAGTATACGCCAGGGGTGCATCCTGGGGTGGGGCCACTGAGCAGGTACAAAAATTATCTGGGCGCCATCCAGAGCAAGGGCACGGGATAACTCCGGAAATCTTAAGTCGTAGCAAATAAGCAGTCCGCATGTAACTCCATCTAATTGAAAAATACATCGGGTATCCCCCCGCTGTAAATAATCCCCCTCATTCATAAGACCAAAAAGGTGTATTTTGCTGTATTGGACCACCTTCTCCCCTTTTCTGTTGAAAACATATGAGGTGTTATAGACATGTTCTCCTTTTTTATCTGCTATGGAACCTGCTATCAGGTTTATCCCCAGCTCACCAGCTAATGCTCCCATTTTCGCAGCACTGGGTGTTCCCTCTATATCTGCAATTTCACCTACACGCTTTAAGTCATAGCTGGTATTCCACATTTCCGGCAGGATAATTATATCGGGATTACTCTGGGCAGCCTTTTTTGCCAAATCAACTGCTTTCCCCAGATTTTTGACAGTGTCACCTAGGAGTATATCCATTTGAATAACAGCTATTCTCATTACTATCACCTTTCCCTATGGATTATTTGGTATTTATCACATGTTTTATTTCACTTATCTCCGCAGAACTTAGGGTTTTTTCCAGATCCAGGAGTATTAAAAGCCTTCCTTCCAATTTGCCTACTCCTGTTATACCGCTTTGGTTAAAGTCGTTAATTAGGGAAGGGGTGGGTTCAATAGAATCCTCCGGTACCCGCATAACCTCCGATACCTGGTCAGCTATAATACCTATAGTGTGTGCAGCAGCTTTTACCACTATAATTCTTGTATCTTCCAATACTTCAGAACCAGTACCATAGAAGCGTTTCTTCAAATCAACAACAGGTATAACCTGCCCCCTTAAGTTAATTAAACCTTTAATAAAAGATGGTGCATTGGGCACCTTGGTAATTTCCTGAAAGCGTACAATTTCTTGAACCTTTGTGATTTCTAGTCCATATTCCTCATTTTGTAAGGAGAATACAACTAGTTGTTTATCTGACATTCATAATTCCCCCTATATTGTATTTGTATTAATTTTATTTCGACTTATTCCAACAAATACCTTCTATAATACTTTGACAAACTTAATGTTCCCTTGAAATGAAAGGAAAAACTAAAATTTTATAGAATAATACATAAAGGTTAAAACCCGTTGTTATCACTAACATTATAGAAAGGTTGCATATTTATGTTTATGTTTTTAGACTTCAACTCGTCACTGGTTAACACCCTTTTCCTAATTGGCTATTTCCTTCTATTGCTGTATGCCTTTGGTAAAGGGAGGGAAATCCGACTTAAAAGAAAAGAAAAAGCTTTTCTTAAAAAGCTTTTCGCAGTCCTGCAAACAGAAGAATTACCCCTTTATAAAGGGCAGAACAAGGTAAATTGGTCCAAGGTCTATACTCAATTAAAAAATACCCCCCCATCCCCCCAACGGGATGAGGTGATGGAAGTTGTGAAAAATAGAAAAAGCGGTCATTAAAAGAACTGGGTCAAATGCCCAGTTCTTTATTTTTAGACGCCTTCAAAATTTCATTTTATCTTATAGGTATAACCCTTTCCCTCCATCTAATGTATAAGATGGAAGCCGGTATGACGGTAAGGATAATAAAAAGGGTATTAAAAAGAAACCCGCCGGTAATGGAAATAAAACCCAGCTTACTATAAATTTTTTGAGAAACTATTAAGACCAGGGGATGGCTCAGGTATATATAATAAGAACTATCACCTATGCTTTGCAGAAACCTTTTTATAACCAAGTCTCTATCATTTATTAATATAGCCAGATAGAAATAAAACAAAATGCTGACAGAAGAAAAAACAACCCATGTAGTCTTTATTAATAGCCCGCTCATACTCACATGCAAAACATGGTATTGGTAAAACTGCCAAATAAAAAAGGTATTAATCCCGACAAAGGTCAATAAAAGATAGAATCTGGTTTTGGACATTATTTGTTTTAAATAAGGAAAATATCTGGCTAGGTAACAACCAAGGGCAAAGAAAAAAATATACTGCATAAAAAAACGGTCCGCATACTTAAACTGCCCCCATTTAAAAAATATCAGATTGAAAATAAATATTAGAAACAGTGTTTTATTATTGTTAAACCGGTTAAATGCCAGCCTAAGAATAATAAAGATAAAATAAAACTGTACTATCAGTGCCACAAAATACAGATGGTAAACCATGTCACCTAAAAACAGTTTTTTGAGAAAAAAGTTCCAGGAGAAAGTATAAAACCCTGCATAAATAAAGAATAAGTAGTAAGCAATACTCCAGAATATATACGGACCCAAGACGGCGGCCAGCCTTTTATGGAGAAAGGGGAGAAAAATTAACTTTTTCTCCTGATAGGCAACGGTAAGTACAAAGCCGCTGATAAAAATAAAGGCAGGTACTGCAAACTGCATGGCTCTGTTTAATACGGAAAAAAGAACCAGCAAAAAACTTCCTTTTTCTAAGGCTACTACCGGCTCAGCACTGGTATGGATAAGAATAACTGCTGCAGCGCCCAGGGCCCTTAAAATATTTACCTCTTCAAGTTTGGCTCTCAATTTATCACCTAATTTTTGTTAAGCATAAGTATTTTAGGGTTTTTATTTAAAAATAATAGATTTACTTACATTATTGACATTTTGTGTACCGGTTAAAATCATAGTCTTACGCAAATCTGCCTTAAAGTTATCCAACATAACCTTAATGCCTTGTGCTCCTCCGCCAATAACAGCAATTGCAGGGGGACGGCCCAGTACAGCAGCATGTGCACCAAGGGCCAGGCACTTCAGGACATCCAGACCTGTTCTAATGCCGCCATCAATCAGTATTGTCATTTTGTCTCCAACAGCAGCGGCAATATGAGGCAGCACTTCGGCAGTTCCCGCACAATGGTCCATTGACCTGCCGCCATGATTTGAAACAACAATTGCACTAACCCCTGCTTCAGCAGCAATAAGGGCATCTTCCACTGTCATAATCCCTTTTAATATGACAGGAAGTTTGGTACTGCGTACTATTTCCTGCAATTGTTTCAGGTTTTTGGGTTCAACGGATAAACCTTTAATATTGTTATGGATAAGGGCGGCAGCATCTATATCAACACCCACAGCCACAGCACCTGCCTCCTCGGCATCCCTGATATTTTTCAAGATTTCTGCTTGGGGGCGGGGCTTAATAATGGGGATTCCCCTCCGGGGGTACTTCCTAGTGCTTTTTAAACCCACCTGATAAATTGCCGGATCAGGTCCGTCACCTGTCATACCCAGCACTCCACCCATTTGAGCACCTTCTAACCATTGGTCAGCCAGGTCATCTTCCAGTATACTGCCGTTTAAGTTAAGCTTTCCACCGGCGATAGCCCCCAGTATTACAGGCTGGTCCAATTTCTGCCCGAAAATCTCAAGGCTCAGTTCAGGCTCCCGTACATCATGGAGGGTACGCAGATTCAATTTAAGGTCAGCCAAAGCCTGAAAATTATTTATGAAAGATGCTCCAGTACCTGCACTTCCCATACCCGGCATCTGTCCCTTGCATACTACCCCGTTACAGGCAGGACATACTTTGCATACAGGTGTTAGTTTTTCTCTCGCCCTGTCTTGAATTTCCTTCCAACTCATCAAGCAAACCTCCTTATATATTAATTCTTAAAGATATTATTCGAAACCGATAGAGAAAATCCTTGTAGCAAAATGTATTATTTTTCAGGATTGTTATCTATGCCCTGACTGAACAACTGAAGTTCACAAATCACTGATCACTGGGCACTATCATAGGGCATTCAATTCAATTGTTGTTTAAATTCAGCCACGGATTAACACAGATTTTTTTACGATTAGACGAACGACGAAAATGTTTAAGATAAATTTAGACGGGTATAAATATAGTAACTTAATACAAATAAATTAAAGGAGGAGAATTTATGTTTACAGCCAAGGGTTTAATTTATTATGGAATTAAAGCAACAGATGGAGATATTGGTTCGGTGGATGATTTTTATTTTGATGATGAAAAATGGACTATCCGTTATATTGTTGTTGATACCAACAATTGGCTTCCCGGCGGAAAAGTTTTAGTTTCACCTATTTCCTTTGACAATATCAACAAGCAGCAGAAACAGGTAGAAATATTCTGTACTAAGGGCATGATTAAGAACAGTCCCAGCATGGAAACCCACCTGCCTATCTCCCGCCAAAAGGAAAAGGAATATAACAATCATTTTGATTGGGGCGCATACTGGGTTGGACCCGAGGCATGGGGAGGCTATGCTTACCCTTTGGCCTTAAGGGATGAGGAAACAAAAGAGGAAATGAAAGATGTTAAAGATAAAAAGGATGCCCATCTAAGGAGCATCAAAGAGGTTACCGGTTATAATATTGAGGCTAAAGACGGAGGAATAGGACATTTGGTTGACTTTGCCCTGGATGACAAAACATGGACTATAAAATTTCTTATTGTTGATATCGGTAATTGGCTTCCAGGCAAGCATGTTATTATTTCCCCAAAATACATAAGCCAGATTAAATGGAAAGATAGAACTGTGCATGTAGATTTAAGCAAGGAAGTTATTAAAAACTGTCCAGAATATAATCCGCCCTATGATAAAGATTCCAGTCCCTACCCTGGTCCATATTTTATGTATTGGGATTAGGAACAAAATCGCCTCAGGTAATTTTGTTCCCGTCTATTCGTCTTTCGTCTACTCGTCTATTAATATAATAGTAAGGTAATGGATTTTAAGATATTAAATTAAAAAAGGGATAGGGACAGCCTTTAGTTTTTCCTGGGGGACGAGCATGGAGGAAACTAAGAGCTATTTCCCTTCCCAAAGCTAAATCACAAGCTATACTGCATGATGCACCCGATGATTGGCAATTTATAGTGATGCATCTTCTTACTGGTTATTCTGCATGATGCATCATTTAAGCTAATCCCGGAAGCAGACACCGACTATCAAGTGTCACATTATGGGGTCTAGGAACTTGACCTTTAATCTAGCGTTAGCGAAATCTATAATGTTAATTAATAATCTAGCGAAGCGAAATACTTTTTATTTACCTTTACCTGTCCCACTAGCTACTAAACAACTGGGTCACTAGCCACTAGCCACTAGCCACCAGCCACTACTTACGGCAATTGTGATCCATCAAAGAAGTTTTCGTCCAGGGGAAGCTCATTTCCTATCTTAGTAAGTTCCACCCTTGTAAAGCAGTGGCGGTAAAAGTCACCCGCTCCCCTCTTGCCGTAAAACTTTTCCGGTAAAACTTTTATGCCTAATTCATCAATATATAAATCCATAAGTTTGTTATCTTTGCTATCGTATACCTGATAGTGATATTCTTTGATCTCTGGAAACAGATAAATGAGATTCATGGCATGGGAAGCAGCCCAATGCCATATTTCATTTTTAAAGGTTATAGAACCAAAATCAGGTACAAATGCAACAGAGACCATTCCCTTGTTTTCCGTGAATTGTACTTGGCAATCTTGCAGTTTGGAAAAATGTTTTTTAGAAAACATCTTAATTCTTTCACTTATAAAGCTATTGATAGTCTCATCAGCTTCTACTTGAACCTGTGAACTTGAAAAATTCATACAGCCAGCAATGGTTATTGAAAAAAATATCAAAATAATGCCCAAGGCGATATTAATTCTACTATTCAACCCTTGACGACCCCCTAGCAGCATTTATTTGCGCAAACATGTTATTAGCTTGCCCAGGAGAGTTATATTTATAGACGAAAAAAATAATATTTTGTTTCATTAATTAGCTGCGCAGTCCATATCCCTTTACTTTACAGGAAACCTGTATTTCAATGGGAACTGCAGGATAAACCTCATCCCAATCTAATGATTTGAAGGCTTCCGGGTAATATTGTTCAAAGGCTTTGCCAAAACCAAGGTAGTCAGCTATTATTTCATTTTGTGACTTCCCTACTGCAGATATAACTTGGTTGTGGATGGTTTCCTGAAATAGGGTTTCCATTTTTTTGAGGTTTATAGGATCGGAAAATTCCAGATCCGTTCCTGCTTCTTCCATCACCATACCTACAGTATTTATTTTAACCAGGAACCTTAGTTCCCCATCCTCAGTTACAGGTGCTATTTTGCTATCCCAGTTTGAAACTTGGTAAGTGTAAGTACCTTTCCCATCTTTTGCTACTACAATGGGGTTAGTTTCTCCAATTAACCAATTGGCAGCTTGAGTTTCTTTAGGGTCAAGCCAGGCAGCCAATTTCCAATTTTTAAATACTGCACCCCCATCCTTTGCAATTGCCTTTTCTTCCCCTTTGATGCCAACCCGGCTGCCCAATGCAGTCCCTTTTGTTCTGTGCAAATCCCGTATGAAATTCAGGAAGTTATGGGTCCGGGTTAAAGAAAGATCTTGCTGGGCTTGGGCAAAGTCCACAATTTCGCTCCCGAGGAGCTGTTGAAAATTATGCTTTGCATAAAAAATGTCACGGGCCTTACCTTCTTGGACGAATACTAACCTTAACCTTAAGGCAACCTTGGGTTCCCGAATTAGATAGTTGCTAAGATCCTTAAAGTCTTTTTCTTTGGCTATTTGCTCTCCTATTACAACTACCCTTAGATGGCTGAGGGAAATTTCACGGCTGATATCGGTCTGTATGCTTTGAATTCCTTGCAGAATGCTATCAGCTTCTACACTGGTAATAAGGCTCTCCGTGCGGGGGTCTAGCCGTGAAGGGACCGATTTGGCAAACTCCAAAGTTATCAAATATTTGGCTTCGGATTTTAGGGCTTTATCAATTCCTATGGTAACGGCAAAAGACGAAGAAAAATATACACACAATGGCTGAAACGGCGCCTATTATACTGAATGCGGTAAAGGTATATAAAGATTACGCATTCGCTAGATTATTAATTTCATTAAAGATGCCGCTAACGCTAGATTAAGGACAAAATAAAAAAAGAGACACCTCAATATAGAGCATCTCCCATGAGGAAAGGGGACACACCTTTCTCCGAAGTTATCCTCCGAAGCCAAAGTATGTCCCCAATGAGACAATACAATATGTTTTCTGTAGCCACTGTAGATTCTGTAGCTACTGTAGCCACTTTTTTTAATTCAGCAGATTCTCGGCAGCGGCTCCCCTTCCAACATATGCAGCATCCGTAAAGTTCCCAGTTCGGTTTCCATAACAACCTTTGATTGGTGGGAATCGGTTACTTCTCCAATAATGCTGGCCTTTTGCCCAATCTGGTATTTCTTTACAGCTGCCAATACCATTTCGGCATCTTTAGCAGCAGCAACAATAATAACCTTACCTTCATTGGCAAGATATAAGGGGTCAAGTCCCAGAATAGAACAGGCTGCCCGCACCTGTGGTTCTACAGGTAATTGTTCCTCATAAATACGTATGCCTGCTCCTGCCTGCTGCGCCAGCTCATTAAGGGTAGTAGCCAGACCACCCCTGGTAGGATCCCGCATGCATTTAACGTTTGCACCTGTACCCAGAATTCCATCGATAAGATAATTTAAATATGTACAATCACTTTGGGGCTGCGGGGAAAAATCCATTTTCTCCCTCGCTGCCAAAACAGCAATACCATGATTTCCTATGGGACCGCTGACAATTATTTTATCCCCCGGTGTCATTTTCTGGGGCCGCACATCAACTCCCGGTGCCAGAAGACCAATCCCTGAGGTATTAATAAATATTTTATCACAGGCTCCGTGCTCCACTACCTTTGTATCTCCGGCAACTATATGCACACCCGCTTCCCTGGCAGTATTCCCAAGAGAAGAGATTATTTTATCAAGTACATCAATTGGCAACCCTTCTTCTATGATTAAGCCAAGGGTTAAATACAGGGGCTTGGCCCCCATTACCGCCAAATCATTTACTGTTCCGCAGACAGCCAGCTTACCTATATCACCGCCGGGGAAAAAGATAGGGTTTATTACAAAAGAGTCGGTGGAGAAGGCAACCTTGTGGGAGGAAATTTTTATCAGTGCAGCATCTAATTCCTGCTGAAGATAGGCATTTCCAAGATTCTTTTGAAAAATCTGCCGGATCAGGCGTTGGGTTTTTAATCCTCCCGCACCATGGGCAAGTAATATTTTATCCTCAGCCAACGGCTTCACCCCCTGCATAATAATAGCTTGCAGCACAAGCCCCTTCAGATGATACCATACAGGGACCTACAGGGGAACCTGGATGACACATATTCTTAAAGAGAGGACATTCTTCAGGATTTTGCTTGCCCTTTAAAACTTGACCGCACAAACATCCTGTGGGTCCTAGCTTCACTTCAACATGGGCTAATCCAAATTTATTTAATGCATCAAACTGCAAATATTCTTCCCGTAATACTAAACCGCTATGCTCTATGGTGCCTAATCCCCGCCATAAAGACTGCTGCGGTTTAAAATATTTTTTTAAAAGGAGCAAAGCGATTTGGTTCCCCTCAGCCCTGACTCCCCGCCTATATTGGTTTTGAACCCCATACTCCTTTTTGCGCAGCTGTTCCACTAAGAGATAAATGCTTTCCATAATATCACCGGGCTCAAAACCTGATACAACACACCCTCGCCCATAGTCGCGGGGAATAAATTCATAGGGAGAAGTACCAATAATACTGCTGACATGACCGGGAAGTATAAATCCATCAATTTCAGTATCCTTGTCATTTAGCAAAACCTGCAAGGCAGGAATAACCAATTTATGCAAACAGACAATACTAAAGTTGGCAATGTTCTTGTTAATGGCATTTTCAATAGCAATGGCTACAGTAGGTGCTGTGGTTTCAAAGCCTACCGCTAAAAAAACTATTTCCTTTTCAGGATTATTGGAGGCCAGATTAACTGCATCTAAGGGAGAATAGACAATACGCACATCACAACCCGCTGCCTGCATCTCCTGCAGACTGCCTGTAGACCCCGGCACTTTTAACATATCACCAAAAGTAGTAATTATTACATTGGGCTTTTGGGCCAAAAGCAGTATTTTCTCTATATCCTGTTGATCCGTTACGCAAACGGGACATCCGGGACCGGAAATCAACTTGATATTTCCAGGCAGAAGCTGTTTGATACCCGCACGGGCAATAGCCATAGTATGGGTACCACATACCTCCATCAACCGAATATTGCCTGCAAATTCAAGTTTTTTAAGGATGTTCCTAATGGCTTCCTTAGTCATTTTCAATTGCTGCATAATACTCCTCCCATAATTGAAGGGTTTCCTGGGCTTCCTTGGGGTCTAAATGCTGTATGGAAAACCCGGCATGTATTAAAACATAGTCCCCCACGGCAACCTCCGGGGTAAGGGTCATGTTAATCTTAAAGGCTGTACCCTCCAATTCGACCAGAGCCCAAGGCTCCTCTACCTTAAGGACCTTAGCCGGAACTGCTACACACATTTAATAACCTCCCTCCAATTAATGCCTGCCCCAGGCTGAGACCTCCGTCATTGGCAGGAACCTGTTTATGCACAAGGGGCCGGATATTATTTATTTCCAAGACCTTTACCAACTGTTCAAGCAAAAACTTGTTTTGCATCACCCCTCCACTGAGGGCTGCTTTCTGTAAAGGAAATTCCTTCCTTAGAGCGAGACAAACTTCAATTATGACTTGGGCAACAGCAACATGGAATTTAGCAGCAATTTTATCTTTTTTAATACCCTGGGAAATATCCTCCAACAACCCTTTCCACAATTTTTTAGTGGAAATAATAAGGGGTCCGTTGGGGGAATGTATAAGCTCAAAATTGTAACCTGCCCCTTGATAGCCGCTGTCCAAATTTTCTTCCATCTCAATAGCTGCTTGCCCTTCGTAGTTTACTTCGCTGCATATCCCTAATAAAGTGCTTACTGCATCAAAGAGTCTTCCACAACTAGAGGTTAAGGGACAGTTAACACCTGTTTTGATTTGTTTAATTACTTGTTCTACTTCCTCCAGTCTAATTCCTTTAGTTTTTGCCAAATAATCATAAGTTCCCTGCTCACCAAAATGTTTAAATAAGTAACTGACCAGCATTCTCTGGGGGTGTCTTACCGCTGCTTCTCCCCCCGGCAAGGGAATATACTCTAAATGGGCCAGTCTTTGGAAACCTGTATAGTCACCCCAGAGGAATTCCATGCCCCATATATGCCCGTCAGTGCCATAACCGGTACCGTCACAGATGATTCCCAGCACCTTTTCATCAATGCCGTTATCCGCCAGGCAGCTGGCTAAGTGGGCATGATGATGCTGGACTGCAAATACTTGTTTATCCAGGTCGTACCCCCATTTATGGGAATTATATTCAGGATGAAGATCCACAACAACAGCTTGGGGCTTAATATCTAAGTAAGCCTGCATTCTTTCTGCGGTTATCTTGTATTCCTCCATATTCAGGTAGTTATCCAAATCTCCCATATGCTGGCTTAAAAAGGCTTTATTGTTTTTTGTTAAGCAAAAGGTGCTTTTTAAATCTCCACCGCAAGCCAAGACTGAAGGCTGGGGGGGAATATCAACAGGCAGGGGGACATACCCCCGGGCTCTGCGGTAAAGCTGTGGACTATTGTTAATTACCTTGACAACCGAGTCATCACAGCGGTTGTAAATTTGCCGGTTATGTATGAGAAAA
Organism: Bacillota bacterium; assembly: GCA_049323895.1. Taxonomy (GTDB): domain Bacteria; phylum Bacillota; class Peptococcia; order Peptococcales; family BICA1-8; genus JBMOKT01. Next base: position 132,322 of record JBMOKT010000008.1, read on the forward strand.
AAATCAGCTATATCGGACAACTGAGCGAAAGCATCATCATCAGAGTAAACTAAAGGATTGCTGCTAATATTTCCGCTGGTCATGACTATCAAGTCAACCCCATTTTTAAACAACTGCATATGCAGTGGCGTATAAGGAAGCATAACTCCCAAGGTGTTTACCCCTGGTGCCAGGCTTTTTGGCAAATAGCGGGGTTTTCGCTTTAATATTACTATAGGGGCCTGGGGACTCTGGAGCAGTTCTTCCTCCTGGGGCGAGAGGTAACAGTACCTTCGGACTGTCCCCAAATCCTTAGCCATGACAGCGAAGGGTTTGCTTTCTCGTTTTTTGCTGTTTCTTAACTTATTTACTGCTTGATAGTCCAAGGCATGACAAACCAGGTGGAAACCGCCCAAACCTTTTACAGCTAAGATACAACCGCTAAGGAGCAGGTCGGAATAGGCAATTGCATCAGCGGGTTTCCCTTCATTATTTAAAAGGGAAAGCTCTGGACCACAGCCAGGACAAGCGTTAGGTTGGGCGTGGAACCTGCGGTTAAGAGGATTGTGATATTCCTCATGGCATTTTGAACACATAGGAAATTCAGCCATAGTAGTTTTGGGGCGGTCGTAGGGAACACCCTTAATGATGGTAAAACGGGGTCCGCAATTGGTACAATTGGTGAAAGGATAATTATAGCGCCTATTATGGGGATCAAGAACATCAGCATGACAATCAGGACAAATAGCAATATCCGGCGAAATTAATACCTCTTGCTCCCCTCCCCCTTGACTTTCAATAATAGTAAAGTCTTGAAAATCAGCAGTTTCAGCCTCATGTATGCTCATTTCCTTGATGACTGCTTGACGGGGAGGTTTTTGGGTCAAATCATAAATAAATTGATTCAGGTTATCAACCTCTCCCTGAGCATGGATAAAAACCCCTTGGGAATTGTTTAAAACCCAGCCGGTAATTTTATGATTTTGGGCAAGCTTATAGACAAAGGGTCTAAAGCCGACGCCTTGAACCACACCTTTTATCTCAATTCTTTTGGACTCCATGTGCCATCAATCCCTCCAACCATTCCAACCACTTTTCCAGACCATCTTCTTTGACAGCGGAAATTTCAAATACCTGCAGCTTAGGGTTGATACGCTTGACATCCCCATAAAAATCTTCCAAAGAAAAATTGCTATAAGGCAATAAATCCATTTTATTTAAGATACAAGCTTGGGCTCTGGTAAAAATAGTTGGGTATTTGGCCGGTTTATCGCTGCCTTCGGCTATACTTAAGACCACAATTTTGGCATCCTCCGCTAACTCAAAAACAGCCGGACAGACTAAATTTCCTACATTTTCAATAATTACCAAATCCAGTTCCTCTAAATTCAACTGGTCAATAACCTTATCAATCATTTTAGCATCCAAGTGGCAAGCACCCATGGTTTCAATTTGGATTACCGGGACCCCTAGTTTGGCAATCCTGTCTTTATCTCTAGTAGTTAAAACATCCCCCTCTATAACACCAACCCTGTGTTTTTCAGCCAATTTAGGAAGGCTGTGCTCCAGAAGGGTGGTTTTGCCGGCCCCCGGAGAACTTATCAGATTAATAACCTTCACATTGTTCTTGAGGAATTTTTCTTTCAAGCCCCTAGCAATATCTTCATTGGCTTGTAAAACATTTGTTTCCAGCTTAACCTGCACCATTAATATTTTCCTCCTTCCCATCACCCTCTATATATTCAACATAAAATTCCTGACCTTGAAACATCTCCCCTCCCAAGCGGGAGCATTGGGGGCAAGAATAACCATAAGCTTTCCAAGGAAACTCATGGTTACAGGAACTGCACCTGATTAAGGCAGGAAGCTCTTTATGTAAAAGTACTGCGCCTTGGGCGGGGGTATCTGCACTGGAAACCTCAAAGCCAAACTGCAAGGCATCTGGGACAATACCCATCAGTTCCCCCCATATCACGGAAATGGTTGTTACTTTGGAAAGCTGGTTCTCCTGAGCAGCCTGGTTTACTATGTTTAATAGGTTTTGAGCCAGGGCAAGTTCGTGCATTCTTACACCTCTGTTATTCAGAATGTCTGATGTGCTTCAGGGTAAACATTGCTAGTCTGTTATGCTTATGGGTGAACATTGCCAGTCTGCTATGCTTATGGGTGAACATTACGCGTCTGACTTTCTTCTGGGTGAATATTGTTAGTCTGATGTACTTCTGAGTGAACATTGCTAGTCTGATTTACTTCCGGGTGAATATTGCTAGTCTGATGTTTAAGCATGCAATGGTTGTGTCAGACGCAAAAAAATGACTGCTTGGTACATCAGACCCAAAATATTTGCTTCCAGGAAAATGTCAGACGCTCAAGCTAAACCCATAAGTAAGTCTGACCCGGAATGTTCACCCTTAAGCACTCGCAAGCTCTTCCAGCACCATCTCACACACCTGGGGAACAACTGCCTCCACAGTGGGTGTCAGATTCTCACTAAAGGTTAAAACATCTTCCACCTCAACAGCAAAAATTATCAGCCTGTCAGGAAGCTTAACACCTAACTGTTCACCTAACTGCCAGGCGGTATAAAGATTAATATCATGAACAGAAGAAAGCCGTTGGGAGAAGGCTAAATCATCCTTTTCCAGCCTGTATATATCCCCGGCTTTTCCTCCTTTGGTCTGCACAGCATCAACAAGTATTGCAGTTTTGTAGCCTGCCAAAAGATCCAAGAGATTAAAGCCGGCCAAACTGGCTTCTACCACCTCTACATCAGTATTTACCTGTTCTTTTAGTATTTGGGCTATTTTATTGCCAACCCCGTCATCGGTCAGAATGGGATTGCCTAAACCAACAACAATATGTTTTTTCATAGTTTCCTCGTTTTTTATATATTTCAAATAAGCATTTTGGGGCGGTGTGGAAACCGCCCCCCACTATATTACTATAAAACTACAAAATATCGTACTAGCCACTAGCCACTAACTACTAGCCACTTGCTTGCTAGTCCTGTACAGTAACCGCTCCTGAGGGGCAAACAACAACGCAGCTTTGGCAGGTTAAGCATTCACCCAGTAAATTCCGGTGTACATTACAAAGGTTATTTTCCATATAAATTATTTCCAGTGGGCAAGCTTTCACACAATCGCCGCAGCCTGTACATTTTTCTGTATTTATATTTATTTCTATCATAAAACAAACACTCCTCTCTGCAATAAGAAAATTTTATTAATTTTTCAATTTTTTTTTGGGCGTTAGTGAAATCTTAATATAATTGATAATCTAGCAGAGCGTAATACCTTACCTTTACCTGTAATGGCGCAGCCATTACTATTACCATTCCAAATCCATTACCTTGGCGCCGGTCTTATCGTAAACTCGTATTATCAAAGGAAGCTTGCCGGGCAAAGTGTGGGTAGAACAGCCAAAGCAGGGGTCATAAGCCCTAAAAGCCATCTCAATCATATTTTTGGCAGCCTCATCCACCTTGCCTTCCTTTATTAAACCCTTAGCTGCTTTATCAACAGAGATATTCATGGCACCATAACCGTGGGCACTGGCAACCACCAGGTTAGCCTTTTTAATTAAACCCCGCTCATCAGTAACATAATGGTGCATAAGAGTCCCCCGTGGCGCCTCAACTATCCCTATTCCTTCGGTAGGAGTCTCAGTAGGAATAGCTCGTATTTCAGTACTGGTTATTTCCCCATCCTGAGCAAGTTCCAAAAGTCTCTCAGCAGCATACATCAGTTCCACCAGTCGCGCCCAATGGTGAGCCAGAGTCGCCTTAGCTGGTTTTCCTCCCAGGGTGCTGTACATTTCCTGATAGGCTTTATTAGCCCGGGGTGTGGCCATACCGTCAGCAGCGTTAAGTCTGCCCAAGGGACCTACCCAGACTAACCCGCTTTCAATACCGTCAACAAGACCCTTCCAGCCTACTTTTTTCAAATAGGGGAATTTAAGATAGGACCAAGGTAAAACATGTTCGGCAAAATAGTTATTATACTCACTGGCCTGGAATTTGGCATATTCCTTGCCCTCAGGGTCAGTAATGCGCATTATTCCATCGTAAAAATTGACATGGTTGTTCTTATCCACCATACCCATTGAGTACGGGTTAAGGCTATAGGCATCACTAAGGATTAAATCGACATAGTCTTTATTTTTCAAAACAACATCATGAAAAATTCCTAAGGTTACCTCAGCGAAATCAACCAGGGATAAAGCCATGCCTTCTATTTGCTGGCGTTCCTCTTCAGTGATAGGCTTGCTCATGCCTCCGGGCAGACCACAGACAGGGTGGGTAGCCTTTCCGCCAATCATAGCCTGGATTTTCTGGGCATAAGAACGGTGTTTTATAACCTCTTGCCCTGTTTCTAAGCCTACCTTGGCAATAACCCCTAAGATGTTGCGGTCTTTTTTATCAGCACCTGGTCCTACTACAAAATCCGGCGCAGCCAGAGCATAAAAGTGGGCGATATGAGAATGAAGCATATGGGCATTATAAAACAGCTCCCGCAGTTTTTTAGCTGCACTGGGCGGATCTACATGCCATACAGCATCCAAGGCTTTGGTAGACGCCAGATGATGTGCCTCGGGGCATACTCCGCATATCCGGGAGGTAATACGGGGCATCTCTTCCGCAGGGCGACCTTCACAGAACTTTTCAAATCCGCGCAACTCGGGTATCTGTAAATAAGCCTGTTCAACATTTCCAGCCTCGTTTAGAAATACTTCAATTTTTCCGTGACCTTCCAATCTGGTAATGGGGTCTATAGTAACCCTTGTGCAAACAGCCATCTTATTTACCCCCTTTCTTATAGTCATAAATTAAGGACTTGGACAAACCAAACCGATATACGGTACCTGCCGGGTCTTCCCAGGTAGCTGCCAGCTCAGCAGCTGTTTTTTCATCTTTGACATCCATGATGCTGGCAATAGCATTTAACAATTTAGCCCCCTGGTCGGTAACCTTTTCCGAAGGTCCATAACATCCCCTGCAGGGCATGTTGTTATTGGTGCATCTATGACCGCAGCCATCTCTGGTAACTGGACCACAGCAGATTAGACCCTGCTCCAACAAACATTTTGCAGGATCTGCTATTACCTCGAAGGGACGTTTAAACTGGGTGATTTTCTTTTCTGTCTTTTCCCGTTCACAGGTATCACATAATGATTTAGTTCCGGCAATTACAGTGCCTTTAGGGGGAAGATTGCCTGTCACTATAGCTTCCACGGCAGTCCAAATTGTTTCAGGGGTAGGGGGGCAGCCCGGTACATAGTAGTCTACATCCACCACCTGATCCAAACTCCACACCCGCCCATAAATACGGGGCAGATGAAGGTCACCCTGGGGTCCTGGATAATTGGTATCAGGTCTTATATCTTCTTCATTTACAGTAGTTGCAGTTTCTTTATAGACAGTGTTAAATATTTCTTCCCTGGTAGTAAGGTTGGCTAATCCCGGGATTCCTCCCCAGGCAGCACAAGCTCCGAAGGCAATCATAAACTTAGACCTAGCCCTTAGAGCCTTGGCTATTTCTTCCTGCTCCGAGGTCCTTACTGCTCCATTAAAAAGGCAGACGTCGATAGAGTCCTGCTCCATTTTATAGATATCTTCGTATTTAAAATCCATGGCAATAGGCCATAAAACAATGTCAGCCGCTGCAGCTATATCCAATACCTTTTCGTCAGTATCCAGAATTGCAACGTCACATCCTCCGCAGGCCGCAGCCCAGTAGATAGCTAATTTCAATTTATCAGCCATGGCTTGCCCCTCCTTCCTCTAAAGAAGCAGCTGCTTCTTGTGTCGACTGGTAAACCTCATGGGCAACTGTATCCAACTGGTCCCCCATTTTCTTTTCATAGGGACCTACCTTCCTGATATCCTCCACCATCTGCTCCACAATCTTGCCAAATTTTTCTCCTTCGGAGGCTGACACCCAGACCTGTTTAAATCTTTCCGGCTCAATGCCAATCTGGGTCAGCAGTTTAGCAATCAGAGGGGTGCGTCTTAATGTTTTAATATTGCCGTCCACATAATGGCAATCTCCTGGATGACAGCCGCTAACCAAAACACCATCGGCTCCTTGTTGGAAAGCCTTGAGAATCAAGGTAGGCTCTACTCTTCCTGAGCACATCACCCTGACGATACGAATGTTAGCCGGATATTTCATCCTGGATGTTCCTGCTAAATCAGCTCCGGCATAACTGCACCAGTTACAGAGAATCCCTAATATTTTCGGCTCAAAAGTTTCACTCATGCCAACACCCCCTCAATTTGAGCAATCAACTGGTCATTATTAAAGTGGGAAACTTTGATAGCACCTGATGGGCAAGCTGCTGCACATGTACCACAACCCTTGCAAACCGCGGCATTAATTTCTGCCCTCAGGGTCTCCTCATTCAACTTGACAGCCCGGTAAGGACATAAACCGATACACACCCTGCAGCCTGCACACTGTTCATCTTCTATTTCTGCAGAAATGGGGGAGATCTTTACCTTCCCTGTAGCAATAATAGCTAAGGATTGGGAAGCAGCGGCAGAACCTTGTGCTACGGAATCGGGTATATCCTTAGGCGACTGGCAGCATCCTGCCAGGTATATGCCGTCTGTAGTTGTGGTAACGGGGTCAAGCTTGATATGGGATTCCATGAAAAAGCCATCACCGCTTCTGGAAATACCCAGGGTTTGGGCAACCTTATCGGAATCCACCCGGGGCTCTAAGGCAGTGTTGAGGATTACCATATCAACAGGGATTTCCCTGTACTGGCCCAACAGGGTATCCTCGGCCTTAATTACTAAGCGTCCGTCCTTTTGTGCTACTTCCGCCCCTTTACCTCTGATAAATTGTACTCCTTCTTCCTGGACCCGGTTGTAGAATTCTTCATATCCCTTGCCAAAGGTCCGCATATCAATATAGAATTCATATACCTCAGCTTCGGTATGGTCTTTGACCATATGGGAGAATTTTACGGAACTCATGCAGCAGACCCGGGAACAATACTTATTATAATTTTCATCCCGGCTGCCTACACAGTGAATAATAGCTACACTATTAGGCTCTGAACCATCTGCCAGTACAATATGCCCCGAAGTTGGTCCAGAAGCATTGGTCATCCGCTCAAACTGCAGTCCGTTGATGACATTGGGAAAACGTCCAAATCCGTATTGGGGTGCCCTTTTAGCATCAAACAAGTCAAAGCCGGTAGCAAGAATAATGGAGCCTACCTTAAATTCATGGATTGTTTCATGCTGGTTAAAGTTTATGGCCTTCCTGCCGCACGCCTTGACACATGCTAAAGTACACTTTTTACGGGTCAGCAGCAAGCAATTCTGATCATCTATTACTGCCTTTAAGGGTACTGCTTGGGGAAATGGTATATAGGCAGCACTGCGTTTGCTTAAGCCTTCATCAAACTCATGAGGAATACGGTTTTTCATAATGCAGGCACTGGCACAATCTCCGCAGCCGGTACATTTGTCGTGGTTTATATACCTTGGCTTTTCCTTTACAGTAACAGTAAAGTTGCCAACATAACCATCTACTTTAATTACTTCAGAGCTGGTGTAAAGGTCAATGTTAGGATTCTGACCCACATCAACCATCTTAGGGGTTAAAATACAGGCAGCACAGTCTAAAGTGGGAAAGGTTTTGTCAAACTTAGCCATATTGCCGCCGATATACTGCTTTTGCTCGATGAGGTATACCTTATGCCCCGCTTCTGCAACCTGCAAAGCTGCTTGTATGCCCGCTATCCCTGCACCTATGACTAAAGTGGCTCCATTAACAGGTACCTCCCGCTCTTCGATTGCTTCATGGTATTTCACCCTGCTGACCGCACCCTTGGCAATGGCTATAGCCTTTTTGGTAGCTTCTTCCTTATCCTTTGTTACCCAGGAAACATGCTCCCTGATATTAGCCATCTCTAAAAGGTAGCCATTCAGCCCTGCACCTTCTAATGCCTTGCGGAATGTAGGCTCATGCATCCGGGGTGAACAAGCTGCTACCACGACCCTGTCTAAACCCTTCTCTTTGATGTCGTTTTTTATTAAGTCCTGACCGGGGTCTGAACACATATACTTATAGTCCCTGGTCACTACAACCTGCTCCTGTTTACCCATTTCCTCTGCAACCCTTGCACAATCAACAACACCATTGATGTTGGAGCCGCAGTGACAAACATAAACACCAATTTTTTGTCCACTCATATCTCTGTTCCCTCCCTTAACCAATTTTTTCTAAAGCTTTTGCCGGGGAAACTATTCCCCGCTGTAAACCAAGCTGGTTTTTATTTAAACCAAAGGCTAATCCCATCAGTTGAGTAAAATATGTAACAGGAATCATGCTGGTACGGTTGTATTTTTTGTTTATTTGTTCTTGGTAGGCATCCAGGTTAAGCTGGCACATAGGGCAGGTGACCACTACCAGGTCCGCCCCTGCTTCTCTGGCTTCCTGTAAAATACTGTCTACCATTTTGAAGGATAATTCAGGTTGGGTAGTAATTAAACTTCCCCCGCAGCAGTGGCTTTTTTGACTGAAGGGCAAGACCTTGGCTCCTAAAGCAGCCATTAAGTTATCCAGGGCCTGGGGATCCTCAGGGTCATCAAAACCCAAAGGCCGTACTAACTGGCAGCCGGAATAACTAACTACTTTCAATTGATCAAGGGGTTTTTTTACCATCCTTTTGATTTGGTCCAGCCCGATATCCTCCAAAATCACCTCTAACAGGTGCCGTACCTTGGGCATGCCTGTTAAACGCAAGCCAACTTCACTAAATATCTCCCTTACCTTTTCCCTGATTACTTTATATTTTGTCATGTTATTTTGGACCTTTTTTAAACTCATGTAGCAGGCGTTACAAGGGACAACTAAATCCCCCCTGCTTTCTGCAGCTAAAGCCAGGTTTCTGGCAGGAAGCATTTGGGCCTGCAACTGGTTAAGAGATGGTGTAATTGTTGCACCGCAGCAGTTCCAATCACTTACCTCATTTAATTCAATATTAAGGTTGGCGGCAATCCCTCTTACAGATTCGTCATAATCCCTGGCGGAAGCATGCAGGGAGCAGCCGGGATAGTATTGGTATACCACTATTCTCCACCCCTTTCCTTAGCAAGGCTTAAGATTCTTTGCATCTGTTCTTTATTTTTAATTGCAGGCGGGATAATGCTGGCTCTCCCTTTCACAATCATTTTCATACCAAGGGGGGCAAATTCTAAAAGCTTTGCAGGACTTGTTTTGAGGCCATATCTAACAACAAGTTCAGCTTCATTCATCCTTCCCCGCTTAGCAATCAAATCTTGAAAAGAACTGTAAAAACCGGCAATTTCCTTATTCTCTTCCAGGTGTTTTTCTTTCCAGGCTAAATTTTTTAAGATGTACATGATATCGGTAAACCTTATTCCGCGGGGACAGCGTGCTGTACAGGAATAGCAAGATGCGCATTTCCAGATAGAAAGGCTTTGCAAAACCTTATCCCTCTGATTGGCTCGTATTAGGGCAATCAATTTGCGGGGTGTATATTCCATAGCATGACTGGTTGGGCAAGATCCAGTGCAGGTCCCGCACTGCATGCAGGCATTAATCTTTTCACCGCCTGCATAGCTCATTATTTCGCTGCTAAAATCCCTAAACATGTATCCTCCTCCTTTATAAATTATCTCTATAATTCTGAAAATTCATCCTTTTGTTTCAATAATACCAAAAACAGGCAGGATAACCCATAAATGTTTTTTATGGTAGACTAAGGGTTAATTTTTGTTTTGTCATGCAAAATCATTCACAAAATAACAAATACCTAGTAAAAATTTACTAGGTATTATTAACTACATAAAAATTTTTATTTCGGTAAAATTCATAATTCTTCTGCCTTCCACTATGTTCTTTCCTACTATAAAGAATTCCTATGGAGAGATAAAAGAAATATTTATTTCGGAAAATAAACTATATGGTAAAGAAAATAAAACCCCGGTCAAAAATCCTGGAACATAATATAATATCCCTCTAATGGCAACAACCAAAAGATATAATTTATCCTAACAATAAAAAATAATTAAGACCGGAAAATCTTAAGGAAAAGTTTCACTAGACCTCCGGTCTCTGATAATTAGACTTTTTCAGGTTCAGGGTATTCTACCTCAAAGGTATCCACTGTAACCTTTTTCATTTTCTGGTCCTCCTGGGGCTTATCATTTCTTCCTGTGGGAACTGTTGCAATTTTGTCAACTGCTTCAATCCCCTCTATTACCTTGCCAAAGGCAGCATATTGCCCATCAAGATGGGGAGAATTTTTATGCATGATAAAAAATTGCGAACCCGCTGAGTTAGGCATCATAGAACGGGCCATAGATATTACACCCCGCTCATGCTTTAGATTATTAGCAAAACCATTACCTGTAAATTCCCCTTTAATAGAGTAACCAGGACTGCCTGTACCAACTCCCTGAGGGCATCCGCCCTGAATCATAAAGCCCGGGATAACTCTATGGAAAATCAGTCCGTCATAGTAACCCTTGCTTGCTAAAGAAATAAAATTTCTAACCGTATTGGGGGCTGCTTCGGGATAAAGTTCTACCTTTATAGTACCCCCATCTTCCATTTCGATTGTGACAATTGGATTCTTCTTTTCCATTCTCAACATCCTTTCGTTATCTTTTATAATTAAATGAGCCACGATTATAGCTTGCATCCTATGAATGTTAACATATAGGGAGGCATCTGCTCATCGTAAAAATACTATCAAACTATCACACTGTGACACTCTCAGACTCTTTCACTTGTTTATTCAATAACTGACATAATCTCACTTAGTTCCTTGCGGGGAGCAGGCTTAGGAATTTGTGCCGGTTTGCCCAGGGGTATTAAGGCCTTTAATTCCCATGGTTCCTCAACTCCTAATAGCTTTTCTATTTCCGGAGCTGCGATATTGGATGCACACATCCAGCAGGTTCCATAGCCTTTAGCATGGGCTGACAAAAGAATGTTTTGAATAGCTGCGCCTATACTCTGAATACCCACATGTCCACGCAATCTTTGAATTTGCTCTTGGGAGTAGCCTAAATTTTCAAATGCCTGCTCAGATAAATTATGCCCATAGGGTTCCATGAAAACAGCAATAGTAACAGGAGCCTGGTTAAAAAAAGCTCCATATCCCTTGACGCCGGCTAGCTGTTTTTGTCCTGTTTGTTGGATTAGAAGGTCTACCTTCTCTTTAACAGCCTGGGACATTTTATCTAAGATATCTTTGTTTTTTACCACGACAAACTTCCACATTTGTTTATTAGAAGCACTGGGCGCCCAGCGAGCAGCTTCTATAATCTCTTCAATATCAGAATGGGGTACCGGTTCATCAAGGAACTGCCGAACACTCCTCCTATTAATAATTGAAGCTATTAAATCCATCTATCATACCTCCTTATTGGAAAATAACCCATCATCCCACTAATGAAAACTTTATAGAATCTGATATAATAAATCTTGTCTCCAGTTGGAGACAGCCTGCAGTATTTAGTTTAACCAATTCAGTTTTTAACCAACACTATTACTTAGGGAGTTTGCGTCTTGTAAGCTATGTCAGGCCATCTTGTAGTGGACGGCAGAAAAATCAAGCAGAACACCCACCTGCGAGAGCAGGTTAAAAACAAATGGTTGACTTATACAGCGGGCCTAAAACAGAAGTCAGTCGTCAGAAGTCGGAATATAACCGTCTTCTTTTTTATCTAACCTCTAACTTCTAACCTCTGACATCTATTTGCAGGCTATGCCTGTTTTTTTATTAACTGTTCTTTAATATTTCTCTTTCTACATTTTGTAAATGATTTAACATTTTCTCCTTTACCAGCTGCTCATCCCGTTTTTTTAAAGCCTCGATTATCTGTTTATGCTCATTTAAGGATCTATGGGGACGCTGGGGAATACTCAGGGCCTGGCATCTGCTGTCATTTAACAAATCCAACAAATCGTGCATAACCCGGACAATAACTAGATTTCCCGTAGCCTCAGCAAGTTTGGTATGGAAAGCATTATCCTGTTTGGCCAAAATCACCAGGTCATCCTGATTATCCTTTAAGGCATGCAAAGTTTCTTCCACTATCATTTCAAGAACATCGATATCTTGATCCTTGCCACGAGTACAGACCCATAGGGCATTTTGTGTCTCTAAAAGTTTTCTTAATTCGAACAGATCTTTTAGTGTTTTACTATCAACTAAATTTTGTCCCGCAAAATCTTTTAATAAATTTGACGGACTTTCATGTTTTGTTATATAGACACCTTGTCCGTGCTTAATTTCAACCATACCCTGGGCGGCTAGCATCTTTAATGCCTCCCTTAGTGATGTTCTGCTGACACCCATCATTTCAGAAAGGTTTCTCTCTGCCGGAAGCCTGTCGCCTGGTTTGAGGTCACCGTGCATTATAGCTGTTGTCAAATCTTTTATTATTCTTTCATAAACATTGGCAGCATCTTTTTTTATCGGTCCAAACACTATTATGCCTCCTTTTATTTGGCAAAATAAAAACCCAGTTTTAAACATTTCTTCTTTTAATTAAAATTTCCTGCAATATCTAGTAGTATAAACTAAAACTTTATATTTTCCAGCATTAATCTTAAACACTATTCCCCCTTAATTCATACCATAGAGTAGAGAGTCTTGGTAAGGGGGGAATTTTTTATGGACCAGAGCATCATTAAAGACTATGTAGCCGATGCCTCAAAAATATTAAAAGAATATCCTGTGCAAAGTTTATTTATAAAGAAGTATCTCTATAAAAGCCGTAAAGCAGTTTGGTTTATCAAAACGCATCAAAAAAATTTTGCTTTAAAAAGATATTCTCTTGATGAAAAACAGTGGGCAGTAATGATATCAGCCTATAACTACCTTAGTAAAGAAGTTAATAATGTAGCACCTTTGATAAATACAAAATCAGGTAATTTATGGGTTAAAGATAACCAGAATTATTATATTCTGACCAACTGGGTAAAAGGAAAAACCCCGGACTATAAGAAGCAGGACGATTTAACAAAACTGACCCAGGGGATTGCTAAACTTCATCTTGCAGCAAAGGATTACCGGGCAGAGGATTTAGAAAAAGGAAATGGTAATTTAGGTCTTTGGCCGCTAAATACCAGGAGAAAACAAGGTTTGCTTTTAGAATACAAGTATGAAGCTGAGAACAATAACAGCGAGAGCTTTGCCAAACTTTATCTAAAGCACTTTCAAAAATTTTTTGACCTTTATGAAGACGTTGCGGAAACCTTTGAAAATAAAATCTATCAACAATGGGTAGATAAGGTGAAGCAAAATCCATGCTTATGTGTGAATGGATTTGCACCCCATAATTTTTCCCTGGGGGAAAAGGGTAATTTTTGGCTGCTCCATCTGGATAACATTTGTTTAGATATCCCCGCCCGGGACTTAAGAAAGCTGATTTTTAAGTCTATGTACATTAAGGAAGACTGGAGTCCTGAAACCTTTTCCCTTATAATGGGCAATTACTTAAAAGTATATCCCCTCGCTAAGGATGAATTAAAAATCCTGCTGGCAGAGCTGAAGTCACCCCACTTCTTTTTTAATATTACTACCAGGTTTTTTCTTAACCAAAATAGTAGTTGGAGCAATGAAACCTTTAATAAACTTTTAATAAAAGCCATTAAATTTGAACAAAAAAAGCTGGAAGTCCTATCCCGCTTCTGGCAGCTGCTTTAATATAAAGAACCTGCCCCTAAAGGCAGGTTCTTTATATTATGCCGGTGGGAACTCGGCATTATATAATTGTCTTGTAATATGATGGACTTGGTGAACAAGATTATACAATACAGGATCAACAGTCTGACCGGGAAAACCAGGTCCCATGGGAGGGCATCCCGGATAACCCGGAACAAAATCATATGCAGGTGCAGTGGGATAACCGGGGCAACCTGGCATGTAATCATACGCAGGTGCCGTGGGGTAATTTGGACAACCTGGCATGTAATCATAGGCTGGTGCTGTAGGGTAACCTGGATAGACCATTGGTCCATTTGTATAAGGATTATGGCAAGGCATATAAAGTCCTCCTTTCTATAATTAATAATATTGTAAATCTTTCTTTTTACACATGGGGCTGTGTTTCATGCTCATAGATTCTTTGCAGCATAGTTAAAGTATCTTGCAGCATCAGATAAATCTGATCCATTGTAGGATACATCATCGGCATCATTGGCTCTGTGGGATACATCGGACCCATCTCATAGACAGGTGATGTAGGATAGCCCATATATGGAGTGGGAGTCGGTCCCGGACCAGGAGTTGGCTCAAAGGTTTGACCCGGAATGGGCTGGAATTGTTGCCCCGGCATAAACATTTGTCTGTACATAAAATCCCTCCTCTCTTGTAATTCTTAATTTAAAATCTAATATAGACCGCCATATGGATAAGGTGGATAAGGATATGGCGGATAATACGGATATGGATATGGGTAATAAGGCGGACGTGGTGTTAACAATGAAAAGAGCAGAAAGGGAAACAGAAACGAACCCGGTCTTGGTCTGCCATGGCCGTATCCGAAAGGCAGTTGACGATACATGAAAATCCCCCCTTTTTAATTAGCTAATAACATAATATGTATTATCACCCATAAAATTTGTATGATTAAAACCCCCAAAAAAAGTGTTTGGTCTTAATAAATTACTCCTCCCTTTTGAAAAATGCAGTTTGAAGGGATTTACAGCTTCTTTATAATTTGGATAGAAAACTAACTTTGTTTTAACAAATAAAAATACAGCACCTAAATAATAAGCACTGCATAAAATGCCAATTAGTAAATTGGAAATAAACTTACCACCTTATGATAAGTTCTACCAGCATCTCCTCAAAAAATAAACCCTCATTAATCCATTCTTCTATAGTTTCCACTGCTTTATTTTCAGGATTAGTTATTAAATCACCCTCTATGTTTACTGTAAAACCCTGCTCTTCTAATTTTTTTACTAGATTTATTAAATCTTCCACCAATAAAGATTTTTCATTTGCAACATTTAAAGTAACCTTATATGATAAACTTCTGCTTCTTTTTGCCTTTTCCCTGATTTGCTTTTCCATTTCTTTCAAAATATCCTGTCCTTCTATAAAGGCTCTATAGCCGCCTCTCACTTTAATAATGTTACTCAAATTATCTGTAAAAGAATCGCTTTTTAGTGTATCCCGTTTCAACAAAGCAATCCAAATACGATACCTATCCTCACTAGATTTTACTTTAAAGCCTAATTGGCTGAAATATGAAACTATCCTTGCAAATACTCCTGAAATAAATTCCTCTTCTATATCTTCATTTCTGCCTGTAATATTTTTAGGTAAGTCAGGAAATTCAAAATAAAATAAAAATACGTTATCCTGATAGGTATACTTAATAATTTTATTTTTAATGAACTCTATATAACCCTTGGCTCTATCCTCAACTTCCTTTTCCCAAATACTCCTTGCTTCTTCAGCGTGCATATTTGCCCTCCTTGCATAAAATATTTTTCCTTTGGCTGTTTTCAGAATTTTTATCTTTTGTATATCTGATGGAACACCCTATCCCCTTTCCTCATAGGATATTAATGAGATGAAAGGATTTATTTCCTTTTAGACTAAAATTCTAAGGAGGATCGATAAATGAGCCACAAAAGACAACATCAGCAAATTTTCCCAGGTCCCTGCCCCATTGACCCTGAACTAGGCATTCCGGTTTGTCCACCGCCAACAGAGATTGACATCATTAAAGTAAAAAAAGTTTTTAACGAATGCATGCACACCCAGGTTGAAGAAGTGGAAATTGACGGCTTTACTCCCGGTTTGACTACTCAAGCATCTGAGGCGGAATGTGCCACTACCACTGTAAGAAATATAAACTGTACCAGCGTAAATGGTGATATCGTCAGAGTTACTTTCGACCTTGAGGTATGTTCCAGAGTGCCTCTTGATGCCGGTGGTTTTGAAACAGAATGTGAAACAATCAGCGTTACTAAAACTTTAAGGGTAGATAGAGCAGGAGAAGAAGGCTTATCCCTGCAGTGCCATGTATTTCCCACTTGCCTATTCTGCTTTATTTCCGAAAGAAATCCTGGCAATAATGGTGTAGAAGAAGTCACCTGCTGTGTTGGACTATTAGTTCTGGTTAAAGTGGAAGCCGAAGTACAATTATTAATCCCAACCTACGGCTACCCAGCTCCTCCGCCTGAGTGCGGCGAGTTCTTAGGTGAATGTCCAACTGACTTTACTCCGGAGTGGCCTCCTTACCCCGAACAAAGACCTTTTGGCGGGGCAGGCACCAGCGGCTGCAAAGGCTGCAAATAACAATCTCTTAAAATTAAGGCTGTGACTATACAGCCTTAATTTTTTTATACTTATGAGAAAGTAATATTAGCAATAACAAATTTCAAAGTAATAGCATAAAATGTAGCGGTAGTCTATTCAACCTAATAAATAGATATGAAAGGAGGAGAAAAATATGACGAAAAAAACAAGACATGAACAGCAGATTTCCCCTGGTCCATTCCCTGTAGATCCGGTGTTAGGGCTGCCGATATGCCCGCCGCCATCAGAAATTGATCTTATTAAAGTTACCAAAGTTTTTAATGAGTGCATCCATTCCCAGGTGGAAGAGGTCTTAGTTGAATGTTTTTTAGGCGGCTCGACCAGCAAGGCTGCATTTGCAGAGTGTGTTTCTGCAAATGCAAATAATATTTCATGCATCAAGGTGGGTGGGGATATTGTAAGGATAGGATACGATTTAGAAGTATGCACAAAAGTACCATTAAATATTGGGGGATTCACAACCTCCTGTTCCACAAGCAGGATTACTAAAAATCTAAAAATAGACAGAGCCCATGAGCAGGGTTTAGATACAGAGTGTCAAGTTTTCCCCCAATGCCTTTTGTGTTTCATTTCCGGAAGGGATCCTTTTAACAATGTAACTGCCGTTACATGTTGCATAGGCATATTGGTTGTGTTGAAATTGACTGCGGAGGTACAGTTATTAGTACCAACCTACGGTTATCCAGCACCTCCTCCTGAGTGCAGGCAGCTGCTTGGTGAGTGCCCTACCGATTTTACACCCCACTGGCCGCCCTATCCGCAACAAAAAGCCTGGGCGGAAAAGGTATAAGAAGTTACCAGGAAAATAATAAAAACGCCATTAGGCGTATTAGGCATCTTCCAACTAATAACTAATTAAGGGGTTTGGTCATGCAAACCCCTTAATTAGTTATTAGTTGTATTATAAAAATACCCTTTGGATTAAAATTTAATTATCTTCATCAAGAAGTAAGATGAATTAGTGGTTTATTTGTTTAAGCAAATGATCAACTATCTTATTAAAATGTTGATTATCCTTATAGATATTAGTTAATTCCATTAACCCTTTAATTCCATACTGATAAAATAACCCTTGTAAATTTTTATCAAATTCCTGTTGTATATTTGTAAGAGTTATTCTTTGAGTTAAAGTTGCATGATATACTCTGACACCAACATAGCATTGGGGAACCCAATTATTTTTTAATCCTATATAATACCTATAACCTAGTAAAAGACTATCATCTTCATATCCTTGTTGACCTCTTATAAATCTAGTATCATAACCACCTACTTTTTTTAAGACTTCCGACCTATGCATCACAGGATGGACAAATCCTTCTATTAACTTATCTGTAGTTAGACCTTTTAACAAACTATGCATTTTTGCTGAATTACCAAAAGGTATTTCACTTATAATTTTCGTTTCTTTATCTTCCGGGTGCAATTCTCCTCTTGATGTTAAAATCCCAGGGCAGATTAAAGGTTCAACTGAATTTTTTTCCAAAAAGTTAACTAAAGCTTCTACCCAACCTTGCGGGAAAAACATATCTACATGAATTTCGGAAATATACTTGATGTCGGTGAGGTAATTCCATATGTACTCAAAGCATGCCATTCTGCCCTGGGCAATACCTATATTTTTACCTTCACCAATAATATGAAATCTTAATGCATAGTTTTTAAAATATTTATTTAACTCTTCATTAGATAGTTTTCCTTGATTATAAACAACAACATCGGAATCTTGACTTGAATCAGCCAAACTTTTAAGACATATATCTGCCAAGGCTAAGTCTGCTTCATTTCTAATAAAAAATGGAATTGTATGTGCTACACCCCCCATTTCCCTTCTCCCTCCTAAAATCGCTTCAGCACAGATACTATAAGATAACCTGGGAACAACTTTTGTTCCTCTGTAGATAGTCTTTGGTAAAAACTTTTCATTTCGTATTGTAAATATTGTCCTCCAGGGACGAAAACAAGAAAATCTAAACCATTAATAAAACCAATACTGTATTCCCGAAGTACTTTTAGCCCAGCTTTCTCAGCCGCCGGAATTAATGAAGAAAGCGGATTTTCAATACCATAAGGCCACTTTCCAGTTTCCTCGGCAATATATTTTCCTATGCGGTAAGGTAAACACCTTGCATTAGGATTTAGACTTATAACCAATCCATCTTTTCTTGTAACCCTTTTCATTTCCTCTAGCGACTTCACCTGTTCTGAAAAATTAAAATGTTCCAATACACCTGCATTCCAAGTAATATCTGCCGTTTCATCATCAAACGGCATCTTCATAATATCTGCAAGAACAAACTGCCCTTTTTCATTTATCTTTGAAAATAAATCCTTAGCATTGATTAAAGCCTTTTCCGAATAATCAACTAATATCACTGAAGCACCTTCACTAGCCATTCGCAGTGAAATACGTCCAGTACCTGAGCCAGCTTCAATAATTGTTTTTTCTTTAAACCCCTGTGTCTCATTTACGAGACAGTTAAATATTTCCTCCGATAAATCATCCCAAGTAATTTCAATACCTTTTGCCCAAATATCATCCCATATTTTTTTTTGAGTACTCATCATTTCTCTCTCCTATTCTTAATAATCTGGCTTATAATTTGAATATAATTTATTATATGTTTGTTAATAAAATATGGGATTAGAAAACACGGCTTGCGCCGAGCCTTTGGCGACTGCTGAAGCCGATGTTGCACTTGTATACTTATTACCATGTAAAAGTTTTCTTACAAGTATAAAAAAAAGCCAGAGAGCAATGAATGCTCCCCGACCTTTTAATATTTTATCTGGCAACAAATAATTCTGTTACATACATAGTTGAGCCTTTATATGCAATTCCGATACCTACATGGGTATAACCGCTGTTTAATAAAGTAGCTTTATGAACACTGCTGTTCATAAACCCTTGGTGGGCGCTGGTCACACTGGAGGTTTTGCCTAAATTCTCTCCGGCATATTTAAATTGAACACCGCCGTTTTTTAACATGTCGCTTACTTTTCCATATGTTGGTGATTCATGGGCAAAATAGTTATTTTGTATCATATCATTGGTTTTTACCCTTGCCCATTTGGTAAGCTCTGCATCAAAAATAAGCGGCTTCAAGCCACGAGCTACTCTCTCCTGATTAATCAGTTCTGCCAATTGTTTTTCTTGGGCAGTCATTCCACCATCACCTTGCGGTACCGGTTGAGGCTGCGGAGCAGGTGTCGGTGCTGGCGCTGGAGTTGGTGCCGGAGCCGGTGCCGGTTGAGTTATACCACTATTATATCTATTGTAATAATAGTAAGGATTAGACCAATAATTAATTTTAGTTGTCGGTGCTGGCGCAGGTGCCGGTTCAGGTTGAGGCGTTGGAGCAGGTGTCGGCTCAGGAGCAGGTGTCGGCTCAGGAGCAGGTGTCGGTGCCGCATAATATTTACTATACCATTCGGGACTCAACCACTGATAAGTTGCGGCTTCAGCAGAGCCTGTACCAATTCCTGCTACCATAAAACCTAATAATAAACCAATAACTATTAACCCTTTTGTCAACTTCTTCATAACTGTCCCTCCCATGATGTTTTTAATCTTTATATAACCAAGAAGAAAACTTGACCGATGGGTCAAGTTGTTTCTTTTGACTGTTACTAAATAATATAATATGTTCAGTTTTTTCACAAACTTCACTATCCACCGCTATTAGACCTAATCAATAATGACCGGTCTCTTGCTCCGCTAAAATAATTTATATTTAAAATAACTACAATGTTCCTCTTTTTGTTATTTCCTTCTCAAAAATGGAAATGGTGGTGTTGACTGCTTTTTTAGCTGTTCTTCCATATCAGATTGGATTTTTAGAAGAGATACTATTTCTCTTTCTCTTTCTGCAAGCTTTGACCTTATTGTATTATTTATCTTCTCTACTGCCGCCAGGCTTCTTTTTAATTTGTCAATTTCCTGCTCTGCCTCGGAACTAATAATATTCGCCCTATCTCTTTTTATAGCTTCTTCTTCACCTTTTTTAAGAAGACTTCCTTTTAATTCTTCATTTACCATCTGTAAATGGGCATTTTTTTCCTGCAGCTTAGTTATTAGGTCTTCTTTTCCTGACAGTTGATTATTTAGCTCCTTTATTATCTGCTCCTGACTTTCTATTTTTGCCCTTAAGGTCTCCATTAACTCCAGGCTGTCATTTTCGAAAATCATTTTTCGAAAATTTCCATTTATTTTTTTTAGTCTTTTGTTTATAGTTATTTCTTCATTCTTTGTAACAGGCTCAATGGGTGAAGGGGAGTTTTCCATCAACATAAATAGAGCAGTACTTCCCTTTTCCAGGAGAGATAAATTAATTTCTTGTTTAGAGTCCAGATTAATTGTTAGGTTTAATTCTTTTTTTATTTTTTCTACACTATTTATCTCCAGTTTTTCTCCCCCAGAAGGAAGAAAACAGCAAAATATCTCTTCCTTTTGCTGCCAAAAAATTTTCCTTTGATCATCTTCGATTATTAAAAGGGGTGCTAAACATGAGTCTTCCCCCGTAGTAATCAGCTGTTTTTTGCTCCATCCAAATCGTTGCCAAAACCCTCGGGTGCAGAACCTTTGACAATAATAAATAGAAAACTTGAAATTAGTGCAGTTTAACCAAACCAGATGGAAATCACCCTTTTTGTCTATCACCAGGGATGGATTTAGGTTAATGCCTTGTGAACTAAGTATGGGCTGTTTTTCATACCAGATGTTTTCCTTTCTTATCCGATAGACCAAATGGTAATGACCATCATTATATGTTTGATAAACGATATAAATTAAATTTTGAAAAACCCCTATAGAAATCTGACCTTGGCTAAATCCATGTCCATCATCAATAACTTCGGGCATACTCCAGCCTGCGGCATTTTTTTGACAAAAATAAATCTTCCAGAACTTTTGCAAAGGATTTTCCGTAAGTACAAAAATATTTATGCTTTTATCATTATCCAAAATTATTTTAAAACAGGTTTTCTTTTCATCGGGATTCCCTGTTTGAATAGTCTTGCTTTCTATAGTATCCTGCACCCAGCGGCAGTATTTAATTTCTTCCCAGCCAGTTTTGAAAATTAAATGGATTTCCTTTCCATCAATTGCAAAGGCAAAATTTCCACTGTAGTTATCTGCCAGCTGCTGCCAAGATGTCCGGAGAGTCTTTCCCAGCAGTTTTCCCTTTTCCAGCTTTAAAGACCATACTTCTCCGCCTTTTTTTATTTCTACATAATTATATCCAAAAATATCATAAGTATTGTCCATCTGCTCACCACCACAAAATTTCTTCTTAGTATATTTATTCAGGAAAGGGGTTGATTATGAGGATTACTTAATGACTGGCGTCATTGGAGGTAAAGGTAAGCTCCAGAGTAATGCTGCATGACAGGTAGAGGTAAAGGTAAAGATAAAGTATTCCGCTTCGCTAGATTATTACTTAACATTAAAGATTACGCTAACGCTAGATTAAATACGTCTCTTAGGTTTAAATGTAGGGAATGACCCCTGTACACTATATATAGAAGAAAACAGTAAATTGGTTTCACCAATTTACTGTGCAAAAATTACTGATGATCTTCTTCAATATCAACGGGTTCTTCTTCATAATCATCATCATGTTTTATGTTGGACCCCGGGTTATGAACCTTTGGTCTGGCATAAGGTCTTGGCGGTCCGCTTAACTTGCTGACCAGCATCTCTGTACCTTTGGCAGCAACTTCCAGACTGGGGGCAAACTTTTCCACTGAAACTAATAACTGTTCAAAACTATCCACAAACATTCTTACATTATTTGTAAAACCTTTTAAGCTTGAAACTGTTCTTATGAGGGGTTTGGTTCTGGTCAAGTCATTAAAATCCCCTTGATAGTTTGGCATTTATTCCTCTCTCCTTTCAAAAAATCAACATTAAAACCCTGGCTTATTTGCTCAGAGAATGAAAGATGCAGCTTCTTTGCCGATATTTTTAACTCAATAAGATTAAAGGTAAAGCTAAGCAAACTTACTTAGCTTTACCCTTTTCTTAAGCAGGGTTTTGTTACACACCGTAACCGTAACCAAACCCAAAGAGCCATCTTAAGAGCCACATAATTATGATAATCATAAGAAGGGTTTCAAAGAAAGCCTGATTAAAGAAAACATTTCCACAGCCTCCAAATAACCCATAGCCAGCAGTTTTTTCAGCCACAATTATTCCTCCTTCCCTTAGGATTTTATTATCCTTCATTAATATCATATGTCTTAACCCCTAATTGTGTTTCTTTACAAAAAACCGGTGATTTTTTTTATTATTTGTCTCCCTTGACAATTCTCAGGAATATCCTATTAATAAATATACGCCAAATACTTAAGGAGGAATAAAATGCCAGACATCATAACCCTAGGTGGATACACCATAAACTTTCTAGGCGCTGCAGCGGAAAATAATTTGCAGACCTGGACATACTCCGTGATAAAAACCGGTGATCCTCTACCGGAAGTATGCAGTATTATCCTGGAACTGTGTTATAATCCTCTCCATAACATTCATACATCTTTTGGACCGGGAAGCATCACAGTGGGTCAGGGAACCCCCTGTCTCCCTTATACAGGCCGGTCGATTAAATGGGAAGGGCTAAATAATAAGATTGTAGACGGAGTTTATTCTTTTACACTAAAGGGAAGTTTCAAAGAAGAAATAAGACAAATAGCAGTAAATACAGGTCTCTATTGTCTCAGGGGTTATATAACCGGTCCCGGTTGTATAGACAAAACAAAAGAACCTAACGGCAGAAACTTTGATTATTACACTAAGAATAAACTAGACAGTAGTGTAGCTGCTATGATTGATAACCTGCCTATTGTAAATGGGTCAAGAGGAATAAAAGTTTTCTGAAAAATTTATCTTTGTCTGCAGTTGTCTCAAGTTAAGAAGATTAGGAATATCTTATTATTGAAGATATCTTCATAAAACTAGAAGGAGGGATTTTATGCCCAGTTCCGTAACCCTAAATGGTTATACAATCACCTTTATTAGTGCCGTATGTAATTCACAAACCAATACCCAAACCTGGACCTATACCGTACAGCGAACCGGTACACCCCAGGGTGCTATCAGCTTTTGGGCCATTGGCATGGAACATCAGCCGCCTTTTAACATCATAGCTACTAATCCACAAGCAGAATTTACTGACCCTGTTTGCTTGGATACCCCACCCCCCGACCGGGACGTGGTTAAATGGAATATTCAAAACGGAGACAACTTTCAGTCGGGGACATTTTCCTTTACTGTCCAAGGATGCTTTGGACAGCAAGACAGAGATGTCGCCTTACATGCCGGGGGCAACTGCTTTTTTGGTCAAATAACAGGACCCAGCTGTCAACCATTAACTACAACAACAACTACTACAACTACAACAACTACTACAACTACCAGAACAACTTCTACTACTACAACATCAACTACTTCTACAACAACAACCACCACAGGTCCAACCAGAGGAATAAAGATATTCTGAGCATTAAAACTAATAATAGCTGTTGGCGAGAGTCAACAGCTATTTCTTTGATATATCTTTGTGCTAAAAAAAATATATATTTAATAAAGCATATTATTAGGAGGTAAAAAAATTGAAGGTAGCTATATTAACCATGTTCAATGGTCTTGATAAGACCTATTCCCTGGTAAACGTTGTGGCAGAACAGTTGTCAATGCTTTTAAGGGCAGGAATTAAGGTAAAGCTGTTAGTGTGCCAGGAGTGCCCCGACAGCGAAAGAAGCGGCATATACAAAGACGAGAGAATCCAATGGGTTAAGATAACCAATAGTCTCAATGGGAGACAAATAACCTGGTATGATTACTCTTTTCCCCAGGGTCAGGTCCACGAAACATTTTTTGCCGAGGCTGAGGAAATAGCTAATGATTTGGTTTTGAATCTTGCAGATGCAGATGTTTGCTTAATGCATGATATTCATTATCAAGGCTGGCACCTGATTCATAACGTTGCCATAAGAATTGCTCAAAAACAGCTGCCAAAGTTAAAATTTATAGCCTTTACCCATTCGGCGCCTGTAAACAGACCTGCACATTTGCAGTGGCCTTTGTCCGCCCGTTATACCCCAATGCCGCAGACAACATACGTATTCCCCTCCCAGGCAGGAATTCCGGCCCTTGCTAAACAGTATGACGTTGCCGAAGGAAGGTGCAGAGTAGTAAACAACAGCCTTGACATATTGTCATCATTAGGAAATGACGTCAGGCAATTATCCCAAAAAGTGGATTTGCTATCCCCTGATATTTTAATTATCTATCCCTGCCGATTAACGCCGGGAAAAAAACTTGAGAAGGCAGCGGCTTTAGCCGGTGCTATAAAAAAGAAAAACGAAGTTAACACAAAAGTAGTTTTTTGTGAATTTCCCTCAGGCGATATCGATCCCCAAAACTACAAGGAATTTATCAGGAAAACAGGACTGGAATACGGCTTAGGAGAAGATGACCTCCATTTTACATCAGATTTAGGTTATCCCAACGGATTTCCCAGAGAAGGTGTACTAGACCTGTTTAACCTATCCAATTTATTTGTTTTCCCTTCATATTCCGAAGCCTTTCCCCTAATTGTCCTGGAAGCAGCCAGCAGAGGCAATTTCCTTGTTTTAAATGAAGCTGTCCCCGCACTGGAAGAAATAGGAAGAAAGCTTAGGGCATATTTCATGCGTTGGGATGCAAGAAACTATGGTTTTGATACCAAAGAAGAATATTATCCTTCGGAAAATTTCTATCTTGAGGAACACGGGAGTGCAATTGTAAACTTGATCAGAGATAACCCGGTCCTCTATGCGAAAACACTGGTTAGACAGCGTTATACCCCGGCATGGATTTGGAAAAATCAACTTGAGCCCTTATTGTATAATTAAGATACAAAGAGAGCTGCTATTCTAACTTAGCCGTCAGGGGGTTAAAATTATCCCCCTGACGGTTACTATGTTTTTTACTTTCCTGCTCTGCATATCCATGTATTAATTCGAATTATTTCCTTCTCTTCTAAAGACAGCGGCAGCCTGGGGAGTAATTTCTCTACCCCATAAAGATTTCCGCCATAGGCTAAATTGGCTGTACACAACACCAGAAGCTTTGGCTTTAATCCAATTATTCCACTAATAAGCCTCATCCCACCTGCATCTCTCCAATTGCCCATTGCTTCAATAACTTCTTCCAGGAAGGTTTCCCAAAATTTAATCTGAGAACAGTTAATAAGAAAATCTTTTATTTTAGTAAAGCTGTTAATAAAACACAGATTAAAAAAAAGTTCAATAAGCCGTTCCTGGGAAACAACCGGCTCATACTCACATCCGGTACAACTTCCGTCTATCAGACAACTGTCTGGCTTTGAAAAACCTTCCCAGCCTTCCAAATAGGAAGAATCAATTAACTGCTGAAAATTATAGAGCCGCTTTTGTGCTTCTTTAAAACCCAGTTCCAGACTTTTTTTCCATAACTCAGAAGCCGGCTGCCAACTACCCCTATACCATAATAAAACTCCTATTTGGTAGAGATAGAAAGGCATATTTTCTTTAAATAAAGCGCTATTCAGTTCTATAGGTTTATTGAACTTTAACCTTAGCTCTACCCAACCCTTTAAAGGGGGAAAATAGTTAGGCTCAATTTCCAGACTTCTTGTAAAGCACTCCTCACTTTGCTGGGAACATCCCAAATAATAATAGCACATACCCTTTAAATACCAGGAACGATAACTATTAACCCCAGCTGCAGAAGTATATCTGGGTGACAGCGGAAGCTTTAAACACTCATTAAAAAAAGATATTGCTTCTTTAAAACGCAACTGCTGATAAAGCACCTGTCCTTTTAAAAACAATAAATCAGCAAAGTCAGGGTATTCTTTTAAAGCTTTTTGAAAAGTTTCCTCAACTTGATTATTATCCCGGTTAAGCTCACAAAGAATAAGCTTCAGATAACAATCGCTGCGAAATCCCCCTGATGATGCAGGGCTGCTTTCTAAAGCCTGCCTTAAAAGCTCTGCTCCTTGTAAGTATTGTTCCGCCTGGAAATACTCCACCCCTAAAGCATAAAGATAATAGGGTCTATCTTCCCAGGAGCAATCCTCAAGTTGAAATTTTAACAGTTTTAAATTCCGTATGTTTTTATCTTTTTGATTTACACATTCTTCAATATAGCCATAGTGGAATATTCTTACCGGCAGGTTTACAACTGCCTCCCATCCTTTATGCCCCACTATACTGGTGTATATTTCTTCATGAATACGATTTTTAAAACAATAATTTTGATCATTGCGAAATAATCGGCATACATAGTCAGTAACATAATTACACCTGTTGTTGTCAATATAGCTTATAACAGGAAGACAATAGCCTTCTACAGGCTTTAGGAGAGCTATTTTTAAAGCTTCTGTATCTTCCTTACATAGTTCTTCATCGGCATCAAGTACCAAAATCCAATGACCCTTTGCTTCCTTTAACCCAATATTTCGAACAAAGCTGAAATCATCACACCAGGTACTTGCGATAACTCTTGCCTGAAACTCCTTTGCTATTTGTATGGTAGAATCGGTACAGCCTGTATCAACCACTATAACTTCATCGGCAACATCTTTAATGCTTTCTAAGCATCTTTTGATAACCTTTTCCTCGTTTTTTACAATAAGGCAAATGCTTAAAGTGGGGTGTGCCATAGAAAAGACACTCCTTTAAAAATAATCTAAGACCTTCGCACATTTATCCTATTATACTGACTTGATGCTATTAGAACCTTTCATCAGCTTATTCTCCATTACTTTTTGTTCAATAAGATTATCGATAAACTCATCAATAGAACCTAATTGTTTGCTTAATATTTCCTTTTGTTGTTCACTTAATTGCTTTTCGATAGATGAGAAGGCCTTGTTTTTAATAAGATCAGCTTCTTCTTTAGTAAGCTTCCCATCTATTTTACTCCTTTTCAAATCATCAACTATTGTTTGTCCTAGTGAAGTTACCGTACTGAAAACAATCTTTTCCAAGTTTTCTAATGCTGCTTTCACTACTAAATTATCGGTATGCTGAATTAGAAAGCGGGCTGCTTTAATAAGCACATATGCTGCAATAGATGTGATCACAGGAATTAACCCTAAAATTAAATTAACTATGAAAGTCTCCCAGTTCAAATTAACCACTCTCCCCCTAATTTAATCTAATAATCCAAGCCGGTCCAATATTACCGCCAACATCTCCCGGGTAACAGGAGCTCTCGGCATCCAGATCCCTTCTCCATAACCGATTATTACATTGCTTGCTATGGCTTTTTTTACACTTTCTTTTGCCCATGCAGAAGGTATCTCACTAGCTGCAAACTCAATTTCCTCTTGTGCACTTACTATTTGTTTAACTCTTTCAATCAAATTCCATTCCTTGGTAATATTCAGTAATTTTTTTGCATATTGGGGATCTGTAGCATAACCGCATTCTTGAAGCTGAGCAGCATATTTCTCGGGATCGGCGGCTACCGCAACCGCAAGTTCATAACGGCTATTGTTTAAAATAAGCTTTGCATAATCACTAAAGGCTTCTGCATAGGTGTAATAAGCTCGGAAATACGTATCGACTTTAACTAAATCATCCCCATTAAACTCTAAAGTAGAAATCAAAATTTTTCCCGCTGGACCTTCCCCTTTAATGTTAAACAGGTTAAAACTGCTTTTGCCGTTCTGCGGGTTTTTGATGATATGTT
The DNA here is from genome assembly GCA_049323895.1 of Bacillota bacterium. GTDB lineage: Bacteria > Bacillota > Peptococcia > Peptococcales > BICA1-8 > JBMOKT01. The sequence continues at coordinate 160,355 of JBMOKT010000008.1, forward strand.
TACCATACCCTGTCTCCAGAACTGCTTGTGCAACCATTATTGCCGCCGGTAAGGAGGTTTTTCTTTGAGTCTCTGCCGCCATGGGTAAAATAGACTCAATAAACTCCTGGGTATAAACCATAAAATTCACCCCATTTCAAATTTCCATATAAAAATCTTTCAGCATATAGGCGGTATCCTTGCTAAACTTTTTACCTTTCTCCCTAACTGTTGATTCATTTCCCCGGCAGTTCTTAAACAAGTATCCACTGCCATTAGATAAATCCGGGGGGTAAATAAATTGTTTTGTTGTATTAACCAATATAAAATTTTTACAGACATTAAAGGTTTGTCTTGACTTAAAAGGTCAGCATAAGCTAAAAAAGCCTCAGTATCAAAAAACTGCAGATTGTTCGATGAAAAAATTTTTAAAGATTGGGCATTTAGCTTTTGTTTATAGAGAATTTTGCCTATCATGATCAGTACCTTTGAATCAAAAACCTCCCCAGCAAATGCAACAGACCTTGCCAACAATGGGCAATTGCCTCCCACACCTGCAAAAGCCTCAATAACTATTAATAAAAGATTTAGATACCTTTCTGTGTCTATTGCATCTACCCGGCAGTGCTGAGGGAAATCTGAAGTTAAATAATTGTGCAGCTGCCGCAAAAAATTACTTGTTTTCCTTTCTGCAGTTTCCATTTCCACCAGGCTGTTTTGGGCTGAATTGATATCGTTTTGTAATAATGCAACGAGCCAGATATATAAAACCGCCTCCTCCTTGTTTTCATCTCTTTCGGCAGCAATTTTAAAAAGTTCCAAAGCATGATTGAGTTCATTTAACATAAAAAGGCATTTAGCATAGAGAAGCTCCATGGAAAAATCTAAGGGGTCTTTATTATTTATCCGGTCCAGTAATTCTTTGGCAAACCCATATCGGCCAAGGTTAAATAAAAATTTCCCGCCGACATGCAATGCTTCCTCATCCAGCACTAATTCTTTTATGATATCCGATTGATTAAAATCGCTTTTCACAAGGTTTTTTAAGAACAGCTTTAAATAATAAAAATTATCCGGTTGCTGTTGAAATGCTTGCAGGAAATATTCTACTGCCAGATTAAAGTTTAATTGGATTTCCTCAATGCTTCCTAAAGCTTCAAGATTAAGGTATGAACCACATCCTCCTTCAGAAATATAATGGGCGGGACTTGGGCCTTTTTCTAAGCCTTTCAGCAGTATTTGGCGGGCTTCTTTAAATTTCCCTTGTTCCATTAAAGCCGCACCATGATAATAATAAAGGTCTGCATAGTCGGGATAATTCTTTTGACCTTCTTCACAATATTTAATACTTTCCGCATATTTTTTTTGCAAAAACAAGGTCAGTATCAGATTTAAAATTAATCGATGGGCATAACTAACATTGGTATCCGACTTCTCCCATCCCTCTTTAAAACATGCTTCAGCTTCAGCAAGCTTTGTTATCCGCAAATACTCCATACCTAAATTCAGGCAAAAAAAAGGCAAATTCATAACCTCCGGTGGTTGACTTAGGAGAATTTCTAAATTTCTTTCGACTTTATTTTTACTTCTGATTTCCTCTTCAAGATAGCCGTAATGATAAATTTCAATATCTAACCATTCTATGGTCCCATTGGGTTTTTTCTTCTGGATGCAAGGTAAGATCTGCTCATGTATTTTACCTTCATAACGATATAAATGATTATTTCTAAATAATCTAAAAGAAGGGCTGTTAAGAACATCCTGATTATCCTTTAGATTAACAATCTTCAAAAAATATCCTTCAGCCTTGGAATTATATAATACTCCCTTGAGATCCAATTCTATTTTTCCAAGCTCTTCATCGGCATCTAAAAATAAAATCCATTCTCCATGTGCCTGTTCTAAGGCATAGTTCCGTGCCTGGGAGAAATCGTTTTGCCAGGGAAAGGAAGACACATTGGCTCCAAACTGACGGGCAATCTCTAATGTTTTATCTTCCGACCCTGTATCAACTATAATAATTTCATCAACCAAATCCTTTATGCTGTTTAAGGAACGAGGTAAATTTTTTTCTTCATTTTTAACTATCATACAAAGAGTTAAGAAGGGTTTGAAGCACGTCAATCTCCTTCCTCCTTTGCAAACGTAAAAACCTGTATTTTTTCTCTAAAATCGTGATTTCCTCTTCTATCACCTTTAGCCTTTCTGCAATCAGTTCTGAATCAAACTTTTCTAGAGCCTCTTTAGCCAATTTTTCGGCTTGTTTTAAAGCCGAGAGGGAAATACCTGTTCTAATAAATTCATCGTCAGGCGATAAATCAAAAGCCAAATTAAAAAGCTCCCAAGACTGCTGGTAATTGCCCTGCTCTAAATTTAAATCCCCTTCAATAACAGTAAAAATTGACCCTGCTTTTTTACTGTCTATTTTACGCAAGTATTCCTCGGTGGAAGAACTATCCTTATTCCACAACAAGTTGACAGTCAATAACCTGGTATCAAATTCCCTTATGGTTTGTGCAATATTAAAGATTTTTATAAACCATTGCTCTAAATCAAGGGTAATAAACTGGTTCAATAGCCTCCAACATTCACTCAAATACTTTGGTGAACTTAAATAATTCACTTTTCCCCTGGTATTTACCAGGTCTTTAAAAACCTGTACTTGTTCAGAATCTACAATCTTCTCCAAATGATTAATGCTTATAGTAAATAGCTCCTCCTCGTTTAAACCACAGGCACATAAGAAAACATTACTCCAAAAAGAAACGGGGTCAGGTGGATTTTTAACATTCTTCAGTTCTTCCAGGGCCGCCGCAAATTTCCTTTGTTGGAGAAGACAATGGGCTCGAAAAATCTTAATAAAATCGTTTTGCGTGAAATAATTAATGATTTCTAAACTTGTGGTATACTCCTCCCAGTAAGCAAAATTATCGGCTAATAAAAGATATTCCTCACCTGATAAATCGAATTTTTCCAGCTCTTTTAAAACACCTTTCTTGCCCGTAAAAATAACCAAAGGTGGTATTCTTTCTATAGTTTGTTTGCGAAGAGGTGCATAAACTAATGCCTCCAAATATGTCTCTAATGCTTCCTGATATTTTCCAAGTTTCTGTAATGCATCACCTAATTCGATTAATGATAGATAGCTGCCTACCCCCAAAGTAGATGTATAGTTTTCTGTCTCTCCCAGTTCCAGACATCTGGTAAATGACTCACAGGCTTTATCTAAAAAACCTTGGGCAGCTTTTAGTCTCCCCTCGAGATAATATAAATCTGTGTAATCAGAATACCAACTTATCCCCTTTTCTAATAATTTACTGCATTTTTGATATTCCTTAAGCTTTAAATAGGTAACAGCCAAATTTCTAATCACCGTTGACCCATAAGGCTGTTCCTGATGTATAAATAATAGGGATTTTTCATATGTTTCCCTGGCTTTTTGATAGTCAGCCATAAGAAAATATTCTGTACCAAGGTTGAAGAGCATAAAAGAATTTTCAGGCTGATCTGCTAATTCTCTTTTTAAGATTTTTATATTGCGCTCTTGTTTATTGCCAATAACATTTTCATGGTAGCCAAAATGGATAAATCTTAATGGTGAATTATCCAGTGCTTGAGGGCCATGCTTAAGAATGGCAGGGGCAATCTGTTCATGAATCCTGCCGGTATAGCGATATTCCGGTCTGTTGCGGAAAAGACGCACAGCCCTATGCTTTAGTATCATATTGTGCTCTAATTTATTGATAATTTGTACAAAATATCCTTCAGCTTTGGAATCTTTCAAAAAATCATGTAATATTTTTTTGTCCTCTTTAACTAACTCTTCATCAGCATCTATCATCAGGATCCACTGTCCTTGTGCCTGCTCCAGTGCAAAATTTCTGGCTGCACTGAAATCATCCTGCCAATCAATTTGAAAAACTCTACACTTAAAGTCTTTCGCAATATTAAGGGTATTATCAGTGGAACCGGTATCAACCATAATTATTTCCTCTGCTAGATTACGAATACTTTTTAAACAACGGAAAATATGTTTTTCTTCATCTTTGGTTATTATACAAATACTCAGAGACTCCATATCTTCAACTCCAAAAGCTGTTTTAATACTTATTATGCAAATTGTTCCAAAGCTGTGCCTCAATATTTAGTTTAATTTGCAAGGGACGGAGTAACCTTTTCAAAGGCCTTTTGCATAAAATACAAAAATGTTTATTGGCTAGCAGCTTGTAACAGGTAAAAAAAGCAGTTCCGTAGAACTGCTTCAATACACCCATTAGCTTTGGGATTGGAAATATACGTCAATGGTAGAAGCCTGCCCTGCACTTGTTGACTTATACTGCAACCGGGCATATCGCAGCCAGCGGGAAGGAACGAAAACGTCTATAGAACCTGCTGCTAAAGTCGTTGAAGAGATGTCTGTAAACCAATCGGTACTGTTGGGACTGATTTCCACCTTAATATCAACACTGTTTCCACTTGCAATCTGGTTATACACTGCAAAGGAGTAAACCTCTAGCAGGGAAATATCCTGTCCCGTTAATGAAGTAAAGGCGTCACCTGTTGCCACATTTGCATTATTTGTTTCACTAAAGTCCACTGTGGTATTTACTGTCAAAGTATCAGAAATATTTCTAATATATAATGCCCCATCACTATCTGTTTTGATTGCGGAAGTAGTGTCACTGCCGAAAATTTGAGTTTGTAAATTAGCTGGGGTATCATTGACTGCTGTTACGTTATTTTGAATAAGAGAATTAATATTGTCTGATATACTTCTAATTTGCAGCATACCATCGGTATCTGTTTTTAAGGCTGAACCAGACTCACTGCCAAAGATTTGTGTTCTTAAATTTTGTGCTTCGACATTAAAAATATGGAAGTTTGGCATTTTAAAAAAATCCCCCCTTTTTTTTCATCTAATATAAACTATGTCAGTAAAAATCAATTTGTCAAAACTCGGCGCATTATTTAAGAAATATTTAAGAGCACCCAAAAATCTTGTGTGCCCTTTCTTATTCCTCCCGTCTTAATCCTCTAGCCTTGACCCTGCATATAAACCTGAATTCTGCCCCTTCCCTTTTCAGAAAAAAATTTCAATCTGGTATATCGACCATAAATACGGGGAACCAGTACGGCCATTTTTTCAGGATGCACAATTTGCATATTCTCTTCCTCAAACCAATGGATTGAATCGGGACTAACTTCCAGGGAAGCTTTTATATCACAACATCCTTGATTCATCACAAAAAAGGAAGCCATGCTGCAGCCGACAGTATTAAAAGCCTCGGTATAGGCAGGTATTGGGAGGACAGTATAAACAGCATTAATATTAATTACATCCTTCTGGCAATAATCTAAAAGTAAATGGGGCTGAAAAGGCTTATAACTGTTATCCTTTGAAGCAAAAGATACTAAACCAGGCTGTTTTTCGGTTCTGGTCTTAAGTAATATTCCATTATTGCTTATCCTGCCCGAATGCCAACCCCTGACAAGCTCTGTTAAGTTCCATTCAATAAATTGACATTTTTCCGAATGCAACACTGCACTTGAATCATAGGGAACCCCATATTGGGGCTGGGTGTTATATGTAACCCTATGGCCATCATAAGGGGTAAGAATGGTATGGACATCAATGCATTTGGTAAAATTATACTCATTAGCACATAAATACAACCGCATAATACCTTTATTGATATACGCGGGCATGTGGATATTCTCCAAACCGAATTTCAATATACTACGATAAATATTATCAGGCTTACTGTATCCAATAAGCATTTCAGATGCAAAGGAAAAATTTTCATCGGGAAGCTGATTATATACATAAGTATCTATTTCCGGGGTCAAATAAACTACTGCCATCTCCCTCCCCCTTGCTTAAAGTCTATTCCCTTATAATTTATGGTTTTTTTAAAATAATGTTCAAAACAATTATTAGAAAACACGGCTTGCGCCGAGCCTTTAGCGACTGCGGAAGCCGATGTTGCACTTATACTTATTACCTTGTAAAAATTATACTTTTTTATAAGTACAAGAAAAATCCTCCTGCATAAGATAACAAAAAATAGTTTTTTACCTTGAGGAGGAGAAATATTGAATAAAAACAAGGTGTTGATAGGCAGCCCCATCCGGCAAAAACCCGCCATTTTAAAGGAATTTTTACATTCCTTGACCCAACTGGAAAAACAAAATTTAAGTATAGACTTTTTTTTCATCGATGATAATGAACTGGAAGAAACAAAAAAAATATTAAATTCTTTTTCCTGTCAGGAGTCCGCCGTTCATATTTTGGAAGGTGAGGGTTTGGGACAATATCTCTGTGACGAAAAAAGCCATCACTGGAAAGAGTCTTTAATATGGAAAGTTGCCGAGTATAAAGATAGAATAATTAGATATGCCCAAGAAAATAATTATGATTTTCTTTTTTTAATTGATTCCGATTTGCTGCTACACCCGCTAACCCTTTTGCATCTCATCTCCACTGGAAAAGATATCATTTCCGAAATATTCTGGTCCAAATGGGAACCTGAATTGCCGCCACTGCCCCAGGTATGGATTAACGACCAATACAACCTATGCTATCGTTATCGGAATGAAAATCTTTCCCAGGACGAAGCAAAGAGCAGAATAAAAGGATTTTTGCATTGTTTAGAAATACCCGGCATATATGAGGTAGGAGGTTTAGGTGCATGTACATTGATAAGTAAAAAAGCTCTTGCGGCAGGTGTTTGCTTTAAAGAAATAAAAAATTTGAGTTTATGGGGCGAGGATAGGCATTTCTGTATTAGAGCCGCTGCCCTGGGTTTTAAGTTGTTTGCAGATACCTTTTACCCTGCTTATCATATCTATCGGGAAACAGAATTAAAGGGAGTCTCCGACTATAAACAAAATATGGGCAAAATTACCTATCCTAATGGAACTAAACCAGTACGCAGCAATACCAAATCACAAAACAACAAATTAACACTTTCTATGCTTGTACGAAATGAAGCCGACAGATATTTGCCCGATGTCTTGAGACACGCTGCCCTCTATATTGATGAAGCAGTTATATTAGATGATGCCAGTGAAGATAATACTGTTCAGATGTGTAAAAATATTTTGGGAAATATTCCATTGAAAATTGTAACTAATGAGACCCGGGGGTTTCATAATGAGGTAAACTTGCGCAGACAACAATGGGATGTAACAGTAAGTACAAATCCCGATTGGATTTTATGTCTGGATGCAGATGAAATATTTGAAAATCAAACTGTTGATCACATAAGATTTCTGATTAATCAGCCTTATTTTGACTATTATGGCTTTAGGCTTTATGATTTTTGGGATACAGACCATTATAGGGAGGATAAATATTGGGAGGCCCATAAATATTTCCGCAGCTTTTTAGTAAGGTTTCAGCCAAATTTTTCATATCAATGGAAAAATACCCCCCTGCACTGCGGACGATTTCCCTCCAATATTACTGAGCTGCCCGGCGCCATCAGCCGTTTAAGGGTTAAACATCTGGGCTGGGCAACATCCGATGATCGGGAAAAAAAATATCACAGTTACATGGAATTGGACCCGGAAGGTAAATTTGGCGTAATGGAGCAATATAAATCAATTTTAGATCCCAATCCTACTTTGGTTAAATGGCAGGAATAGGAAACGTGCTTTAAATAAGAGGCAGGGGAATGGATAACCCCTGCCTCTTATCAGCAAAAAAAATGAATATTATACTTGTAAGATACTGTCCATTAACTGTGCTTTATCTGTATCATAACTTGCCATTACGCCTATTAGGCTCTGATCTACTTTTTCGCTTAGCAACCTAAAATGTACAGGGTTTATTCTCTCAATCTTCTCAAAAATGTATTTTGTCAGTTCCAAGCTTTCAATTAGGCAACCTTTTTCAGTCATTGCCTGAAGTGCGCTGTTAAAATAAATAAAAGAGTTGCAATTATTATCCTGTAAATAATCTAACACATAATTGGTTCCATATGCCCTTATTAAATAATCTATTAATAAGGGTGCAGCATACAATTTCCCCTCAGGTTCATCTGATGCGAGTGCTATATATTCCAGGCTTTCAACAAAATTGTTTTCCTTATAAGAGATTTCAGCTAGATTTAAATATACCAGATAACTGCTAAAAGAAAGGCTAGTCTTGTATCTTTTCCACAGCTCTTGTTTTTCTTGATTTGTACACACACACCTTTCTAAGCTTTTTTTTGCTTCGGCCAGCATTCCCAATTGATGGCAGCAGCAACCTTCTAAATAATAAATGTAACAATAACCGGTGGTTAGCTTTTTAGCTTTTTCAATAGTATTTAAAGCTTCTTCATACTCCGAGAGCTTAAACAGGCAAAAAACTATGGATAAAAAAACAGCAGGCGAAAACCCGGGAGAATCCAAGTCACATGCAGCAAAATTGGTTAAAGCCGCTTCATAGTTATTTAATTTTAGGTGTTCATAGCCAATAGCCTGGAATACCTTTGGTTTGGCAATAAAATCAAGGGCGAAATCTTTATTTAGCAAGCTGATGTTTCCCTCGATTTGCCTTTTCAGGTCGGCGGAATTTTGGTTTAACAGGTGATAATCATTTATTGTTACAGGCAAAAAACCCAGCCCTTCCTTGCCATAGGTGTCAATTATTGATTGGTCAATGTCTTCCAAGTAAAAAGATGCATAACTAAAGTTGTTGTCTTTTCGGTATATTTTACAGATGGACTCCTCTAAAAACACTCCCCGTTCCTTATAAAAGGTTTTAACCTTCACATTGTAACCGTATTTCTTTTCATCATTCAAGAGACTGATCAGGAGGGGTATTTCTTCTGCCCTTATTTCCTGGTTTTCATTCAAAATCATAATTAAGTCATTTCCAACATTCCGGAGAGCAAAGTTTCTTAATTTAGCCAAACTATTTTCCCAGTTTAACCTGAAAATTTTTCCTCCCAGCTGAAATGCCATCTTAAGAGTAGGTGAATCATTGGTTAAGTCATTTGTTGTCACAATTATTATCTCATTTGCTAATTCATTGATGTTTTTGATGATATTATAGATGTTTTTTACTTCTCTGGTAATAATGAGACATGCACTGAGGGTAAAGTTCTTTTGATACTTCTTTGTCAGTTCTTCCAACTCCAGCAAAATTTCTTCAGGTTCTCGACCCTGGATTTTCCCCTCTTGAGGGAATTTTAAAGGGTTTGTCTCTATAGACTGGGCCTTGTTTATACTTTTTATGGCGAGGCTGTATCTGCCGGATCTTATATGACAGTCTGCTTCAAGTAAATAAAGGTCCCTAAACTGAGGATACAACTGCAAAAAGTTATTTATTTGTTGTAATGCATCTTGATACCTATTAAATTGCATCAGGCAAATAATTGTTTTATACACTAATGACGGTGCGTATCCTGCTGTTGCATTAGTAATTTTTAGTGACTCTATAAAATACTCCAGGGCTTCTCCAATCTTTCCTAATCTTACATTCTCCACTCCGATATTATAAAGTAAAAATCCGTTTTCTTTTTCCTTTTGCTTTTCCAGTAAATCTAAATTTCTAAAAACTTTGGATTTAATATTTACTTTTTCCGGATTATATCCATGGTGCAGGATTGTAAGGTTTGTGGTGCCTATCCGTTCCCTTCCGCAATAGTTAATGATAGAATTGGCAATTTGTTCATGAATTTCTCCAGTATATCTAAAATGGGGCAGGTTTCTAAAAAGCCTTATTCCGTTAAAGGTCATGTCATTCCCTTGGGCTATCATATTTTTAATAACAACATGATAGGCATCAAAATTAGTGGATGCTATGGCTTCAATCAGAGCATTTCCGGTATCCGGTGCAATTTCTTCATCGCAATCCATAACTAAAATCCAATCCCCCCAAGCCTTTTCCAGTGAAAAATTTCTTGCTGCACTAAAATCGTTGTTCCATTCAAAATCCCAAACTTGGGCTCCTAATTCTTCAGCAATTTGTTTGGTGTTATCGGCTGAGCCTGTATCTATAACTACAACTTGGTTAACAAAACCCACAGCACTCTTGATACAGTTACCTATAAAAGAAGACTCATTCTTGGCAATAATACATAAGGTTACGGTTTTCATTATCAATGGTCACCTTCTTTGAGAAGAATTTCCCTGCTGGCAGCCAGTTTGCAGATTTTTGTCTTAATAAGCTTTAAGTTTGGGTTTTTATACAAAAGTTCAATATATAGGTTTATTATGTAGTTGAGCAAGTTTACTGACAAAAATAAATAATATTTAGAATTATTAGGTTCTTTCTGGGCAGCATTAAAGATGAAATATACACCTTCTAAAGTATTTCCTTGGAGCAGATATAATTTGCCTATTAAAAAGTAAACATTTGCAGAAAAAATTTTCATTTCTAATTGCTCAGATATACACTCTTGAACAATAGCTGTATTATTTAGCTGTAAAGCATATTCCCCTAAATGATTATAAAAAACCTCCAAGCTTTCTTTATCTCCTAAGATACTAACCAATAATTTTTTGACTTTATCCCTATGATAGACTAAAAGGCTATAGAGGGTATTTATAAATTTTTCATCGTGGATTTTGGAGATTATTATCTGCTTCAGAATAAATTCCCTATGAGGTTTACTACCCTCCCCCGAGCTTGGGAATAGCTTGTAAAATAATATCTTCTTTTCGTTGTGCATATCTTTATTTAGAATACAACTTACCAAACAATATATTAAGATGAATTCTTCATCCTCTGTACTGCCGGTCCCCTCCAGAAGATTAAAGGCCTGCTGCCATTTGCCAAGATACATCAAGGTTTTAGCGGCAATAATAATTTCCTGATAACTCAAGCTTGCAACAGCCCTTTCCTGCAAATCAGCAGCTATAATTTCAAAAAGTCCGCACTCAAATAAAATCCTTAATCTGTCGTAAGGGGTCATGCCGCTAAGAATAAACTCCAAAATCTCATTTTTTTTCGAGTTTTCCTGGTAAGCTATTTTAGTTAGAAAAATTAATTTTTTTAGAGGATCATACCCCTTTAGTCCTTTTCTAATTGCTTTTAATTGGAATTCCTGGGCTTTAATATAGCAATTATTTTTAAAATAAATATCTGCTAAATACTCTAAAGGCAAGTAACTGTTTACCCCCTGGGTTATAGTATATTGGGGCATATCTCTTTTTAAAGTTTGGCATTTATTAAACAGTTCCAAAGCGTATTTATATATCCCTAAAGCAAAGTAAATCTGACCTAAAATATAATATAAATCGGAATAATCAGGGTAATAATTTATGCCTTCCTCCAGGAGCGTGATGGCTTCATCGTATAAATACAATTCCCATAAACATAAAGAATAATTTCGATAGAGAATTGGTGTACATTTTCCGTCCTGGGTAAGTTCCCGAGCCATTTGATAATGTTTTTGGGACAGCGTTAATTCCTTGTTAACATAATAACTGACACCTAAGTTATAATGATGAAAGCAGTTGTTTGGCTCATTTTCTACAGCTTTTTTCAATAAAGATATATTTCTGATATTTTTAGACCTCTGCTTAGGGTTATTCTTAATATATCCATAATGAATAATGGTAAGGTTAGAATATACTATTTTGGCAGAGGGATTATGACGGAGTATGCTTGGTCTTATTTGCTCATGTATGATTCCTTCAAAATAATATTGGGGGGTGTTCTTAAATAATCTGATATTGGGGCTGATTTGTACCTGACTATCATCTTGCCTGCTTGTTAAATTAATGATTTTTAAGGCATAGGCATCAGCATTGGTTTTTTGTATTAAGCCGTGAAGATTGGCTGCACTTTCAACGGGCATTTCCTCATCGGCATCCAATACTAAAATCCAGTCACCATTTGCAAATCCCTTTATATAGTTTCTTGCCGCAGAAAAGTCTTCTTGCCAATCAAATTTATACACTTTTGCACCAAACTGCCTGGCTACTGCCACTGTATTATCTGTACAACCGGTATCCAGAATAACTATTTCATCAACATAGCTGGAAATACTGCTTAAACATCTTCCGATGTATTCTTCCTCATCCTTGACTATCATACAAAGACTGAGGGAGGTTTTATTTTCGTTTAGCAAGAATAGACCTCCTTGCAATTTTTCTTATTTGTTATAATATGTACACACTTGTCAATTTGACAATATAAAAATTATTATTATTATGCAGGCAGGTTTTTTAGGAACTTATTTTTTTATTTTCTTTAAAAATACCTCAAATAATAGAACATACTGCATTTTCACAATAGTATATATTAAGACTGTTCCCAACTGCTTATCAGCATGCAGCCCTAATGGGGATAAAGTCAAAATATATAAAAACAGGAGGTATTTTTTTATGCCAGTTAGAAGGATAATTGTTCAAGAAGTAACCAATATGAACGTTACAGACTCTCTTACAGTTACTTGTGAGAACCCACTTTATTCGCCCGTAGGACCAGCGGATCCCTCCGAATGCAACGTTGCCTTATATAATGTTGCATTCACCAATAATCCTGTGCCGACAGTAGCATTTTCCTATGATGCCCAATTGAAGTATGCCTATCTGCAAAATGGTGCAACTTTCGAGCAGTTTTGTGATGTATTGAATCAATCAAGGGCTGTAACCTTTGAGGGTGATGTATCGGTGTGCAGTGATGAGTTATTCAGTATAACAAGTTCCTTTACCAATGACCCATCTGCTCTGACAACTACCTCAAGCAGTGTAGCATGTAACGTAACTTTTGATTTTGTGCTTAACAATTTATGTGCCCAGACCCTTATTGCCGTTGAAGATACTATTATGCCCTAACAGTTTGCCGTCCCACAAGGAAGACCCCCCAAAATCAAAATTGGGGGGTCTTTTCTAATACTTATTAGAAAATTGACTTTTACAAGGTTATAAGTATAAGTGCAACATCGGCTTCCGCTGTCGCCAGAGGCTCGGCGCAAGCCGTGTTTTCTAAAATATTGAGACTCCTCTGCTGCCAATTATTGTTTCTTCCTGCCTGACGGTTAATTCTTGTTTTTCTGCCGGTTCTATATCTTCTTGCCTAACGGCTGATTCCTCCACCGCTACTGATTCCTCAACAGCCTGTTTTATTTCAATTTCCTGCTTATCAATCTTTGGTTGAAGAATAGTACTGGGGCCAATAATAAAATCCTTATAACATTTATTACCAACCTTGATTGCCACCTGAATCTCTGCTTTTAGATAACATTTACTTAGTGTGAACATATATGTACCGTTAACATTTGTATTATTCAGATCTTCCCATTTTACGGCATTAGCTGCAAATGGCAAACATGGGCTTCCTGAACCAATCTTGGCTTCACCCCGTGGGCTATTGGCATGCAAAACCTCGTGTTTTGGATTAAAACTAAGCTGAATTGCCATGATAGATATTTCATCTGCTTCCTGCCGAATTGTTTTTAAAGTATAAAACCAACTTTGGGTATCATCTCCATTATTGACAACATCACTAAAACTTATTTGATATCCGCCTAAATTGGCAATTTCAAGCATATACACCCCTCCTTATAAAACTGTAATCAATGTATATTATGATAGTAAAAAATAGTATGTTCTTTTATTATTTACAACCCTGGTGTCAGGTTCTAAGGGCGCAATTGATAATTAGTAAACTTATCCCATTTTTTATAAGACAACAAATCCCGGAGCAACTGGTTAAGCTCAATTTCATCTGCCTGAGGATTCATAACTGCAATTAAGGAAATAAGGGCCTGCAAGGGTAAGATAGTGGGCTCTAGCTTTGCAGTATATTTTTGCTTAGGGGGCAAGTTGAATATCTCTCCCAACAACAGGGACCACCTGTTATTATGATTGAAAGCAAGATTCAGGTAACAGCGGGCAAGCTTATTTTGCGTTTTTTTGTGGGCAATCTGTAAAACAGGACTGGAATAATTTCTTATCCTTTTATAGGCAAAGATTAATGACTCTAAATCTTTGTTTAGATTGTCAACATAACCTGCCGGTTCTTTGGGGAGTTCTGCTTTATTTTCCAGAATATCTTTTAAACAGCAGTTTATATCGCCTGGAGACTGGAGGATATATCGGGCTAGCTGATCAGACGAATTTTTTATTCTTTCCAGTTTGTTTTTAGAGGGTGTAAACACCGCCAAATCCAAATTAATCTGTTCTATAATTTTTTTTAGCACTTCCCCGGTTGCAAGGGTGGAATTTTCCATAACTAAATGTAAAATTTCACCTATGGGCAACCCACTGATAGGTCCGTACTCAATATATGTCAAAATATACTGGGCAGTAGTGTTTCTCTTTGCTGCCAGTTCATACAGTATCTCCACCATATTCATATAACAGGTATCCAAGATTAAAATATCGATTTTGCTGCTGACCAAATTTAAGGCTTTTGCCATTTCAGGAATCCCCATGATATACGGCATATCCTGAGTGTAATCGGTTAAGGTTCCAAGGTATTCAAAGCTGTGCCCCCCCAGAACAACCATATATCTCTCGGCAGGGAAGCTTTCCATACCCCACTGAATAAACTCAAATAATACTTTGGCATCAGCCATATTTAAGAATCCCAAATTGGTTGTTTGAGTATTTTCCAAAAACCTTGAGGTTTTTGGAGTAATTGCTATTCTCTGCGTACCTGTCCAATTCTCTTCGAGTTCGTTAATAAAAACATGGGGTCGTAATATTTCAGCAAGCCGTCGATCTGCTCTGCTATACTGGATTACTATGTTCATTTCTTGGGGAGATTCTATTTCCTTAATATTTTGTACCATCTTATGCATTTCTGGTTCAAACTCGTTATTCCCATTGGCATAAAAGAGAACGGTCCATTTTTTTTTCATAACTTAAATTCCCATCTGTTTTTTATTAGTAAATTATGTTTGTAAAGAAAAAGTTGTGAATTGATTTTTTTTTATTTTATTAAGGAAACTGTAACATTTTTTAAGAATTATCATAAAATAACGTAGACTATGGGAATAAGGAGTGTGAAAGATGTCCCGTTACCGTAAAATTTCACCTATTGACAGCCGCCAGCAGGAAATGTTAATAGAAACAAAATCAGCTACGCCTAAAAGCACTGCTAACAGACCTGTGAGAAAAACACCAAGGCCTAGACCTATCTCCCCTTTAGCTAGCCTGAAAGCTAGCTTACAGCGGTCTTTAAATAATAGAAGCCCACAGGAACTTGTTTGCGAAACTTGTTCCGGTCTGAGGGGAGTATGCAACCATGTTCGTTCCTTTGCCAATGATGTGGATAATCTATTAAATTCAATAGAAGCCTTAGCACCTATATTAGACAGCGTTTTGGCAGGTTATGCTCTGACCAAGAAAGGGAATGATACAGCACTGGAAAAGAAAACAACCCCAAAATCGGCTGAAACTATTTACGAAGAGGCCAAGAATAATCAAAATTTAACCAGAAAAGATAAAGAAGAAAGTCCACCGCCTGCAACCCCTTTTAACAAGGTCCCTTCCGAAGAGGAACTAAAAAATTTCCTTAATAACCCTTTAGTTTCTACCTTACTCCATACGGTGACTCAAAAGATGATGACGCAACAAAAATAAAACGGCGGAAGCCGTTTTATTTTTTTGCTGCGTCAGGTAAGCTTTGGAGCAAGGGGACATACCTTATCTCTGAAGGCTAACTTCGAGAAAGGTGTGTCCCCTTTCCTTACATGACAGGTAAAGGTAAAGAAAAAGTATTTCTCTGCGCTAGATTATTAATTAACATTAAAGATTCCGCTAACGCTAGATTAGATTCAGTCTCTTAGGTTTAAATGTAGGGAATGACCTCTGTGTCATTCCGCGACCCTTGATAATTCGTAGGGCTTTTGTCAGACGCAGAATGTTCACCCAAAAGAACATCAGACTAGCAATGTTAACCTAATAGTATGTCAGACTAACAATATTCACCCACAAGCAAAAAGTCTCGCCCACTAAAAAAGCAGGCTATTAATGATTTCCGTCATTATAGCCTGCTTTTTTATTACATCGGCGGCATGCCTAATTTAGCCAGTAGCTTTTGCAGGAGCTGTTCCATCTGTTCTCGGTTCTGGATACCTCCTGAGCTTTCTATCTCACCAATTATATCGTTTATCACCTTTTTGTTCTCATCTGTTAAAAACATCTCAAATTGCTTAATAAGTGATTTAAGTTCCTCTATATTTTTAGGTGGTTGAAATTGGTTCATGACAAACCTCCTGTTTAATTAATAGTTCTGTTATAAAGAACATTTAGCTGTTCCCGTCCATCGCTGTCTATGCCAATCTTCCTTGAGAATAATACCCGATGTGATTTTGCATCAGGTTTTTCAGTTTTTTCTTGTTCCGGAATTACTACCGTAGTATCTTTTTTTGCAGAATCACCCTCTATGCCAAGGGATCTGCTGTAAAGGACTGTAGCTCCTAGCGGCTCCTCCTCTGCCTCCTCGGTGTCACGGGTACCTCCCGGACCCAGCCAGCCGTACTGACCCTTATCCCGCGAAAGAAATACTAAGGCAACAACGATACCTAGAAGAATAATAGTGAAACCCCTATCACCCTTTCCTAAAAAACCAAACATTGATTTACTCCCCTCCTTCTCACTTTAGAATTAACTTGAAAGATGCCCCTTAATTCATTTCATACTATGCAGAAAACTCATAAATGTGCATAAAAAATGCCCGTACGGGCATTTTTTTGTGACCAGTGAGTGATGAAATACTACTGAGTAAAAATTTTGCGTCTGACATGCTTGAGGGCGAACATTGCTAGTCTGATTTTACTCATGGGTTAATATCGCTAGTCTGGTATGCTGCTGGGTGAACATTGCTAGTCTGATGTGCTTGTGGGTGAAGATTGTTAGTCTGATTTACTGAATAGATAGCATGCAATGGTTGTGTCAGACGCAATAGCTTTGACCTTTAAATATGTCAGACTAAAAAAATTCTCCCAATAGCTTTTTCACTGAGCACTGAGCACTGAGCACTGGGCACTGAGCACTAGCCTCTGACAACTAGCCACTAACTAAAACATTACACCTTTAATGCTCAATTTTCATAATATATAGTGTTGAGGGGGTGTGAATTATGTTTAACAGCTGGAAGTTTGATAATTGGAGAGAAATGAATGCTTTCTACTTTGATACCCTGTTAAGGTTAATTATAATTGTCTGGCTTTTACGGTGGACATTTGGCTTTTAGGCTAATTTAATATTTATATTCCTCCCTGCATGTTTTTATGCATAAATCCCCAAACTGCAATGCACATATTAGTTACATCTTCATAAGATATTACTGTGAACGATAACAATAGACACAGCGAAAGGAGGAAATCTTAATGGCTGATACTGCCGGCACATATGGATTATTCGGGGGAGGTACTGTTTTTTTCAATGAGGCTTTCTTTGAGACCCTTCTAATGATTATCATTATCATGTGGCTTCTCAGATGGTTGTTTGGCTTCGGTTATGGTTTTGGAGCATAAATACTTTAATTTATTTGTGATGAAAGGAGGAATATAAATGGCAGAAGCAACTCAGTACGGCGGCGGAAATATTTTCTTCAATGAGGCTTTCTTTGAAACCCTTCTTATGATTATTATTATTATGTGGCTATTAAGATGGTTGTTTGGTTTTAATGGCTATGGCGCTTGCTAGATAGTTAATCTAAAAGGGTAAAGCCAGCTCTGTATAGGCCTTACCCTTTTCATCTCTCCACATTAAACTGCTAAGTTTCTAGAAAGAGATAAATTTTACAAGATACGAAAGGAGGACTTTAAATGGCTGATAATGTTGCTGGTCAATTTGGATTTGGTTTTGGTCAACAATGGTTAATCTGGGTGGCTATAATAGCCCTGATAATTTTCCTATTCTTCCCATGCGGCGGTGTATGCTAATTCCATAAAAATACTTAACTATAAGTAGTTTTGGAAGGGGGTTAAATTAATGGCTGATAACGTTGCCGGTCAATACGGCTTCTGGTATGGCTATAACTGGCTGATTTGGGTGGCTCTGATTGCCTTAATCATCTACGTAATCTGCACACCATATTATGTATAAATAAAACGCCTGGCGGCGTATAGCGGCTAGTGGCTAGTAACTAGTACAGCCAGCTGAAAGGCAAAAGTAAATAACCGACCATAATGGTCGGTTATTTGTTTTCCTTAAGTAATTGCATTCCACTCTCTACACTGTCAACAATGGTAAAAATTTTATCCAGTTTGGCAAACCCAACTATTTTTTTTACGTAGTCAGTCAGCCCCGCATAAACAATTTGCCCCTTTTCCTCATTAATATATTTAAATAAGGATATAAGCATACCCAGTCCCGATGAGTCCAATAAAGGCACCTTAGATAAATCTATAATTACTTTATCTGTATTTGTTTTAGCCAATTCTTCCTTTATTTTGCATTTTAATTCATTTGAATAAAGCAGTGTAACTTCACCGGTAATCCTTGCCAGCATAATTCCATCTTCATAAGCTAAAGTTAATTGAGCCATTCTATCACCTGCCTTCTCGGAAATTATATATAAATCTTTCGCCATAATTCCCCAAAACCCTTCAATTCTACATATTCTTACCTTTTTTAGCAATAATAAAATATACAAAGATTTTTTCCCAAATCCCATGCACTATTATAAATGGTTAGGAGCACAAAATATGTTTAACATGAAGAAATTCAAGTTTCTCCAATTCCTAATGACTAGAAAGAAGCCTCCTCAAAAGAAATCTGTACAATATAAAAAGCAGCAGAGCAGTTCAAAAAAATTAACTCCTTCTTTAGCACATAATTTAAATCTCCTCAAAGATAAATTAGGTTCCAGCAGCGATGTAGTTTATCATAATTTTACTTTGGGTATAGCTGGTCGGCCAGATGCAGCTATTATTTCTATTGACGGTTTAACTGATAAAACTACAATCCATGAGTTTATTATAAAACCATTAATAATTGACAGCAGGACTTTTCATAAAGAAGGTTCCCTGCAAAATCCTGATATTACCGAAATTAAAAATACCCTTATTTCTGTAGGCGGGATTGAGCAGCATGAATCTCTAGACAAGCTTGTTGAAGGATGTCTTTCCGGAGATACCATATTGCTTATTGACGGACTTCCTTCAGGACTAACTATAAGCTCCCGGGGCTGGAAATCCAGGGGAATTGAGGAGCCAAATACTGAAGCAGTTGTCCGAGGCCCTCGAGAAGGTTTTGTAGAAACACTAAGGACTAATACAGCCCTTATCCGCCGCAGGCTGAAAAATCCGGACCTGACCATAGAAAGTTTTACCCTGGGGCAGCGAACAAGAACCGACATTGCCGTTGTCTATTTGAAAAACATAGTCAAGCCAGGTCTGATAGAAGAGATTAGAAACAGGCTTAATAGGATAAAGGCTGATGCTATCCTTGAGTCAGGCTATATAGAACAATTTATTGAGGACGCCCCTTTTTCACCTTTTAGTACCGTTGCCAACAGCGAGCGGCCCGACGTAGTAGCAGCAAAGCTCTTAGAAGGAAGGGCAGCCATTATAATTGACGGTTCACCGATGGTTTTAACAGTTCCCATGCTTTTTATAGAAAGTTTCCACTCGGCGGAGGACTACTATTCCCGCCCTTTTTATGTCAGCATCGTAAGAATGTTAAGATTTGTTTCCTTCTTTATCAGCGTCTTTGGTCCAGCCACCTATGTAGCTTTGACAACCTATCATCAGGAACTTATCCCCACTGCCCTTGTAATCACAATGGCTGCTGCCCGTGAGGGCACTCCTTTCCCTGCAGTACTAGAAGCTATCCTCATGGGAATTTCCTTTGAAATTTTACGGGAAGCTGGTATACGTCTGCCCAGACCTGTTGGTACCGCTATCAGTATTGTGGGCGCCCTTGTAATAGGGGAAGCGGTAGTTTCAGCTGGTCTGATTGGAGCCCCTATGGTAATTGTAGTTGCACTAACTGCCATTTCCTCCTTTGTAGTTCCTCCCCAGGCAGATGTCGGGGGCGTTGGTCGCATTGGAATGGTTTTTGCAGCTGGGGTCCTGGGAGCCTTTGGCGTAATGATTGGATTTTTGGGAGGGTTAGTCCATCTTTGTTCTTTACGTTCCTTTGGCACACCCTACCTTGCTCCCTTAGCCCCTTTAAAACCCTTGGATTTAAAAGATACCTTTTTCAGGCTGCCTCTATGGACATTTATTACCCGTCCCGGCAGTATTGCCAGTCCTGATATGCAGCGCCAGGAAATAGGAATGATGCCCGCCCCGCCGCAGCAGAGCCAAAATGGGGAGAGTGATAAGTAAGGTAAGTGGCTAGTTGTTAGTGGCTAGTGGCTAGTAAAAGCGTGCCACGATGGATGGCAATTTACTGCTACCGTGAGACCGATTAATCTTGTAGCACTGTAGCACAGACATTCAGTATATCAATTCGGCTTAAGCACGGACATGCAGTGTTTACCTAATAGCTTTAGCACAAGGTTACTGTAGTTACTGTAGCCACTGTAGCCACTGTAGCCACTGTATATTCTATTGCTACTCAGATAAATATTTCAGAGGTGTTTTATGAAGAGACAACTAAAAGCAATCATATTACTCATTCTAATACTATCTTTGACTATAACAGGCTGCTGGGACCGTCGCGAGCTGGAGGATTTAGCCTTAGTTACGGGGGTAGCAATTGACAAGGCAGAAAAGCCGGAAAATGTAAGAATGACCGCCCAGGTAATTGTGGCACAAAATGTCTCTACACCGGGGGGCGGCGGCGGGCAGGGTGAACCCGTCTGGAACGGCACATCAACCGGCAGAACCATCTTTGATGCTGCCCGGAAAATGACCTTTGAGTCTAATCAAAAACTGTATTTTTCCCATAACCCGGTATTAATCATTGGTGAAGAAATGGCAAAGGAAGGCATTGCTTCTGTTATGGACTTTTTCTTCCGGGATCCGGAAAACCGGCGGACTACTTGGGTTTTAGTTTCCAAAGGAGATGCAGCGGAGATATTAAAAACTAAAACCAAAATAGATCCAATACCAGGAATGTACATTAAAGAACTAATAGAATTGACCGGTGCTACCTCACTGGTGGCAACTTCCATGGAACAGGGATTCATGGAAAGGCTGATGAGCAAAACTACCGCTGCTTATGCTTCAGTAATTGAAGCCCAGGGCGAAGGTGAAAGTAAGAAGCTTATCCTCAAGGGTACGGCCGTCTTTAATAAAGATAAGCTGGCAGGGGAATTTGATTACTATGAAAGCAGAGGTTTGTTGTGGGTTTTGGGCAAGGTTAAATCAGGTATAATAAATGTTTCCTGCCCTGATTCAGAAGAGCAGATAGCTCTGGAAATAATACGAGCAAAAGGCAAGATAATACCCCAAATTGAAGATAATACATTAAAAGTGGTGGTTAAGGTTAATGAGGAAGGACATCTAGGGGAACAGGAATGCAGCATTGATTTAACTACACCTGAAAACTGGGCAAAACTAGAGAAGATGAAGGCAGGTGTTATTAGAAATGAGATATTGGCTGCTGTCAAAAAGGCACAGGATTTAAATACCGATGTCTTTGGCTTTGGGGATGCCTTTCATCGTAAATATAAAAACATCTGGAAAAGCCAGCTAAAAGATAACTGGGATGAGTTTTTTCCTGACATTGAAGTAGAAGTTGTTGTCGAAGCCAAACTAAGAAGAACAGGCATGATTACAAAGCCGGCAGTACCGCAGTAAAAGCTGCAAGCTGTACAAAGTGGAAAAGTGAAAAAGTGGAACAGTGGAAAAGCAAAAAAAGATTTGGCATCCGATGAAAGGTAATTTTATGGGAAGCATCTGCTCATAAGTTACTCTGCGTGATGCATCTGATGAATGTTATTATTCTTGATGCATCCTTTATTAGTCATATCTAGGGTTGCGGAACGACACAGAGGTCGCTCCCTACTAATCAACATTAATCTAGCGTGAGCGAAATCTTTAATGTTAATTAATAATCTAGCGCAGCGAAATACTTTTTCTCTACCTTTACCTGTCCCAAGAGCTTAACTTAGAAGCTTACCTTTACCTTAAATTAGGGGGTGATGATATTGAAACTGGAAGGTGGTAAAATAAATAATTTGCATTTGATGTTTTTAGTTGCAGGCTTTACCATCGGTTCCACTTCAATAATCAGCCCCACCCCCGGGGCAGACCATGACTCATGGCTGGCAATATTTGCCGGTCTTGCTGAGGGTCTCGTATTTGTCGCAGTTTTTTTGACCCTGGCGCAAAAATTTCCTGGGAAAACCCTTATTGAGGTAAATGACATTATCTATGGAAAATATTTAGGAAAAATAATTTCTATAGGATACCTGTGGTTTTTTCTCCATTTAGGCTCTTTAGTTTTAAGAAATTTTGGAGATTTTTTTTTCGTTTATGTTTTCTTAGATACTCCTCTAATAGTTGTGCTAGGCTTTACTATAGCCCTTACTGCCTCTGCCGTTAGAAACGGCATCGAAGTGATTGCCCGCTGCAGTATTATCCTGGTTCCCCTTATTGTATTGGCCTATATTTTAGATACCCTTTTTGTTATTCCCCAAATGGATATGAATAGACTATTACCCATAATGGATGTACCCTTAACGGATTTTATCAAGGCCAGTCATGCCGCTGCAACCTTTCCTTTTGGAGAAACAGTAGTTTTTCTTATGGTCATTGCATTTATCAAAGATGATGTCAAAAATACTAAAAAATATTTCATTTTTGCTTTAGTTTTTGTCAGCTTTTTGTTTTCCATGGCTGCTGCCAGAAATGCTGCGGTTTTAGGAGCAACCGCCCAGCTTGATCAGTATCCATCATTTGTTACCATAAGTATTATTGAGTTAGGGGATATTATAACCAGGCTGGAAATAATTGTTGTTTTCACAGTATTCGCCATGGGTTTTTTAAAAATTGCTGTTTGCTACTATGGTACAGTATTGGGTTATGCCCAATTGCTCAACATGCGTTCCTATCTGCCCCTTGTCGTGCCCATAGGTATTTTTATGACAGTACTTAGCATCATCCAATTTGAAACTGTGACGGAAAATATAGAATGGGCAGGAAGCATTTATCCCTTTTACAGCCTGCTTTTTGAGTTCTTTTTGCCACTTTTGTCCTTAGTATTGGCATCCTTTAAGCAACCACCGGAAGGAAAGGAGGGCAATATAAATGAAGCTGGAGGGCGGTGAAATTTCTAATCTTGGTTTATTTTTTTTAGTAGTGGGCTTTACCTGGGGTTCTGCTATCCTCACTTCACCTGCGACACAGGCAGGAAGTGACGGCTGGCTGGTTTCCTTGGCGGGAATGTTAGCAGGGCTTGTAGCGGCCTATATTTTCACCAGTCTGGCAGGATATTTTCCGGGCTCTACCCTCACTGAAATTAATCGCCAGGTTTATGGACCTCTTTTGGGAGGACTGTTTTCAATAGCTTATATCTTTTATTTTTTACTACTATCAACCCTTATTTTAAGGACCTTTTCCGATTTTTGGGTTGGCTTTATATTTCCTGCCACCCCCGATTTCATTCTGGATATCCTATTTGTCCTAGTGTGTGCTTCAGCAGTTCGCAACGGCATTGAAGTTATTACCCGCTGCAGTGTCTTTATGGTGCCGCTAACCTTTTTACTCTTTTTATTCACAATATCTCTTTCCATAAAAGATATTGATTTAACAAATTTTTTTCCTATCTTTGATCTGCCTGTAAAGGAGTTTATAAAAATTACCCACCATATGGCTGTCTTTCCCTACGGAGAAACAATAGTATTTATTGTAGTATTAGCTTTTTTAAATAACAACTCCAAAACAGGCAGGATTCCGGTTTTAGGTGGTATAGTCTTTGCGGGCTTATCCCTGACAATGCTTATTATGAGGAATATAGGTCTATTGGGAGAAACTCTTTCCATAGGGGTATATGGCTCCTATACAGCAGTTCGGATGATAAATATAGGAGAAGTATTTACCCGTATAGAGATTTTCGTAGCCCTAAATTTTCTTGCTATGGGTTTTGTTATGCTTTCGGTGTTCTATTATGCAGCTGTTTTAAGCACTGGAGAACTTTTAAAAATGCGTACCTACTTACCACTTGTCCTCCCCATGGGAATAGTTCTTATAGTTTTAAATACTATAGAGTTTGAAAGTATGCTGGAAAGAATACAATTCAGCGCTGATATAACACCTTGGCTGGGTCTGTTTTTTCAGTTCTTTTTCCCCCTTGTTACTCTGGTTTTGGGGAAAATGAAAAAACGCTAACGCGTTTAGTGGCTAGTTGGTAGTGTGTTCAATAAACGGGTAGGCAAGAAACATAGCTTAATTTAGTTGGAGGTATGAAAATGTATGTCTTACTTTTAATTGCGGCTTTTGCGGGCATAGTGGTTTTTGAGGTTCCGGGACTTATTTACCGTAAATACTGGAAGGAATTAATCATTTTTTTTATTTTCTTAGGTGGAGCTTTTGTTTTAAGCCTTTTGCCAATAATAGGGGTTAAAATACCAAGCCCGGCACGGGGCATTGCTGCGGTAGTTAAATTTATCCTTAATGTTATAAGCAATATTTTAGGATAGTGGCTAGTTGTTAGTGGCTAGTGACCAGTGATTTCACTTTAAAGTAAATATTTCGGGTCTGATGTACCAGGTAGTCATTCTTTTGCGTCTGACACAAGCATTGCATGCCATCCATAAAGTAATCAGACTAACAATATTCACCCGGAAGCATATCAGACTAGCAATCTTCACCCAGAAGCAAAATAACCGGCTTGCGCCCGGTTATTTCAGCATCTTCACTGCTTCTTTAATCAACTCATTAAGGGGTCTGCTTTCAAAGCCTACCAGTTCCACGTGGGGTTGAGTTACTGGGAGCAGAATCTTCCTGCATCCCAATGAAGCGATTATTTCCGCTATTTCTGTTGTTATTTCCCCCATTAAAGCATTGGGGACAATGATACCCATAGGACCCATAACAACATCTACATCACGGCTGCTCACCTTAATGGCATTTTGCCCAGTTGCCCCTTTATTAGCACCCGCTTTAACCATGGCTGCAGTAGCTATGGCATTAGTACCTAATGCCCATATTTCAACATTTGTACCCATTTCCTTTACTAAGCCCTGGATGAGCTGGGCTCCCATGCCTCCACCCATACCATCAATAACCGCAATCCTCATCAGAATTCTCCTTAGGAATTTTTATTTATTTTAGAAATACCTTTTAGAATAATAATAGCAATAATACCGCCAATTATAGCAGTAACCAGTTGGGGAAAACTTAAAGCTTGGGAAACCTTGGGAGGAACTTGGATAACAAAATTAACCGCAAGGACTAGCAAGGAAAATTTTAATAAAGCACCAACAGCAATACCTACTACATCATTAATCTTTCTAGCCCAAAAGAAACCCAGACAATAAAGGGCATTCCCCAGCATTATAAAGGGTACTGCCACAGCCAGCGGCATTATTCCCTGGCTGAAAGCCAAAATGGGTGTAAAAAGACCAATAATAAGACCACTTACCAGACCAGAATATCCCACAGCCAATATTAAAATTGCATTTATACCGGGACCGGTTATCCACTGCAGCTTTGCCTGCTGTACCGCGATGGCCAAGGCTAGAAGCAGGGCGCTCCTGGTTAAAACTTTAACTGAAATATTCATATCACTCCACCTCAATACCTATTTTATGGTAAAGCAGGTGGATATACAATACTAAAGTAGTGGCTAGTGGCTAGTGGCTAGTTGATAGTGAGACAAACTATTGGGAAAGTTTTTTTAGTCTGACATCCTTATGGGTCAGGCTATTGCGTCTGACACAAGCATTGCATGCCATCCATTAAGCAAACCAGACTAACAATCTTCACACGGGTCCCGGAATGACACAGAGGTCGCTCCCTACTAATTATCTACTCTTTTATCTTTCTTGATTTTTAATCTAGCGTTAGCGAAATCTTTAATGTTAATTAATAATCTAGCGAAGCAAAATACTTTTCCTTTACCTTTACCTGTCCCATTATCTAACCCTGAAGCCTACCTTAACCTTAAAGTAAAAACCACTTGCTGGTTTTTACTTTTCTTCTATTCCCGCATACTCCGGCGATATATCCTCTTCCTCTTTACTTCCGGCAAACTCTGCGGAAATCTGTTTCTTCTTGTCTTTTATTTTAGCTATTTGTTTTGTCTTCAGGGCAGGTCTGACAAAAATCTTTCCTAGAGTATTCTGCAAGGTAATAGTTTTAAAAACAATTTCTCCCCAAGCCGGATGATGAATAGATTCATCCTCCTCTTTAGTACCCTGCTTTTCTGTACTTTTAACAAACTTTTGTTTTATGGCAAAAAGGGCAAATCCGGCAGCTATGAGGGCTAAGCCCCCTGTTGAACCAAAGGTTAACAGATTGCTTCGTTCCATTAATATCCCAAAAACAGGAGGACCTATAGCCACTCCGAAGAATCTTACAGCTCCATAGAGAGAGGTTATCATTCCCCGCTCCTCCATAGCAACAGAGCTGGTAATAATGGTATTTAGACAGGTTAGTACTAAACCTCCCCCCATTCCTCCTATCACCAAGGCACCTACAAGGATATAGGTATTTTTAATAAAAAACGGAATTAATAAATTAGAAATACCTAAAAGAACCAAACCAACTACCACAAATATCTTATAATTATGGTTTTTCCTTTGGGTCACTATTCCTGTAGTTAAGGAAGTGGCAGAAACTGCAAGAACCGGTATGGCTAGTACTAATCCCTTGGTAACCCCTTCCAAACCATAGCGCTTTTCTAAGTAATCAGACAGGTAAAACAATGTGCCAAAAAGTGCATACAAAGCGATGGAACCCGCTAAAAAAGCACCCGCCAGGTGCAAGCCTTTAGACTTGAATATTTTCTTTAAGGCATTTAAATATTCTTTAACCGTCTGCCCTTTTTTATTGGTGGTAGGGTCTTTAACTAAAAACCATACCGCAGCTGCAATAGGAATACACAAGACGGGAAAAACAAAGAATGTAGCATACCAGGCAATCAGGCCAACTAACGAGCCTAAAATAGGACTTACTACTTTACCTAAACCATTAGAAGCTTCTAAAATTCCCAATGCTTTACTGCGTTCACCCGTAACAAATATATCACTGGAAAGGGCCATTGCAATAGGTGCTGTTCCGGCTGCCCCAATTCCCTGTAAAATTCGTCCCGCCATAATTATCAGATAAGAATTGTTAAACATTAAAATACCTGCCAGGGCTACTACACCACCCAGACCATATAAGATTAAGGATGGCACAATTATCATTTTTCTGCTAATCCTGTCGGATAAAAAACCGGCAATAGGTATTACCAGACCTGCCGGTACAGAAAAGAGGGTAATAACCAAACTTACTTTAAACTGGGATATATCAAGTGCTGATTTCATTTGGGGCAGCACCGGTATCAGCATAGAATTTCCAAGGACCATTATAAGTGGTACACCTGCTAATGCTGCAAGGGTAATTCTACTCTTTGCCTGCAAGAAAATCACTCCTTAGTCGTTTTGACGGATTTATTTTGCCCAAATAATGAAAAAAAATCACCTTGCGGTGATAAAAATAATCTGCGGCAATATTTGGCGCTAGATTTACTTAATAAAAATTTCAATTATTCGTATAATAAATGCTGCTAAACCAGCAGCCATCAAGGGTCCGACAGGAATACCCTTAAATACAACAATACCAATTATAGCACCTACCACCAGTCCAGACATTAATTCCGGCTGGATTTTCAGCATGTTCAGCCCCTCACCATTCATGTAAGTTGCAAGTGCACCTCCTATGGCACAAATAATTCCTTGCCAGCTAAATATACCCCTTAACATGTCCTTGAGGGACATTTGTTCACTGGCAAAAGGCACCAGCACAGATAAAAGCAAAAATAACAAACCAACCTCCAGACCTCTTCTTTCTATTAAAGGAAAGTAATGCTGCAGCCTGGTTAATTTTAAAACCAGTAAAATGCAGGCTGAAGTTGCCAGCAGGCTGGATTGTCCAACTATACCAATTAAAATTAAAACTAGCAGTAATCCTTCTCCCCACATAATTCCTCCACATCTAATTAAAACATTAGTTAATAAATCACTGTTGGTTTATTACTATTCTTACTATCAGCACTGTAGACCAAATTTCTATTTTTAGAAAAAACATCCATTTTATGCTATTCGTTATAAAAAGAAAATTCTTGAATAATAATAAATATGAGTATGGGTAGAGGAGATAATTTATGTTACGAATCGTTTTAGGTATGGGAATTCTTAGGCTTGTATCAGGTCTTATTGAAATTTCTGCCGCCCTGTTAATGCTCTACTTTAACCGTGTAGAAACAGCTTTTAAAATTAATGCTGCTTTAGCATTTATTGGACCAATAATTATGATTTCTGTTACTACATTAGGCTTAATAGGTTTAGCAGATAAGGTTTCCATCATGCAAATGTTTATAATATTTTCAGGAGTTGCTTTAATTTTTGTAGGATTAAATAAAATATGACGAATTTAAAAAAATTACTAATCATAATTATTCTTCTAATGTACACACTAACTATGTAATCAATAAAACTTTAGGAGGATAATCTAAATGACCATTGGAACCAAAATGCATACTACTTTGGCTTCTTTAGAGGGTTGTAAAGCTAATATCAAAACCTTTGCCTTAGAAACTGAGGATAAGACTGCTAAACAAATGTTTGCTCAATATGCACAACAATTAGAAAGTATCTGCCAGGGACTATCTTCCCGTTGTAACTATATTGAGCAGCAAGAGCCCCAGTATAAGGTTTTTCAAAACATGATGCAGCCTCAGCAGCAACAGCAGCAGCAGAATAAAATGAAGTAAGACTTCTCCAAATTCCCTCCCAAAAAAGGAGCGTCCTTAATGACGCTCCCTTTTTTTCATTAGTTTTATTCCCATTAACTCCCCGATTCCATATATAATTGTAAAAACTATAATTACTATGAAGATTACCAGGGTTCCCAAACGTAAATCTAAGTTGGTAAAGACCTCCACCTTATAAATAGACTGAATTATAATAATACTTATTACTGCTAAAAAAGCAAAAACCGTTACAAAGATCAATAAAGTTTGCCCCGGAGAAAATTTTTTTAGAGGCAATTTTTCTACAAGAAGATTTAAAAAATCTGATATATCCCTTGTATTATTTCTATAATATAAAGTGTCGCAAATTAAAGCCAATAGTCCCATGAGAAATAGCAGGCTGCCGATTAAACTAGGAAAAAAAGGCATAGATCTGCTGGCCCCTAAAACAGCAAACACACCAAAGCCTATACCTGACACGAAGGAAGAACATTGAAAAAACTTAACAACCTTTTTCATACTTTT
The DNA here is from genome assembly GCA_049323895.1 of Bacillota bacterium. Taxonomy (GTDB): domain Bacteria; phylum Bacillota; class Peptococcia; order Peptococcales; family BICA1-8; genus JBMOKT01. Next base: position 189,611 of record JBMOKT010000008.1, read on the forward strand.
CCTTGCCGATACATTGTATCAAGATTTCTTCGTCATACATACTGACATCGTATTCCTCAATATTGTCTTTCAAGTGTTTAGGTGACCATACCAGGCTTAATGCCTCTAAATATTCAAGTTTTAAACTTGCTGAACACTTGCACAATTCCTCTAAAATAGCTATTTTTCTGCCTTCTTTATTATTAATTACCCCTTTAACTCGATATAATTTTTCATTTTCAGCAAGTGAAGCAACTATAGCCCCATTCTTCATAACAAATTCCCCCCTGCTAGGTTAATTTTTATTATAATTTATGTAATATAGTTAGTTTCTGTAACCCATTTATAATAAAAAATAAAAAAAGCTTCAATTTAATAATTTAAAGAAGCTTTTTTAAAAACCCAGCTAATTCAATTTGTCCTGCCAACTTGGAAGTTTATTGCCAAGGTCCCTGGTTTTATAGCTATGAAATATAGTAAATATGCCTATAGAATACAAAACCACTGTACTAAAGTAGTATAGGTATTTAATATTAAGATTTATAATTGTACCTAAAACAAGCAAAACGGTCCCATAAATAAAATACGTTGCTACCCGGGGCTTTGAGAAGATTTTATTTCCGGCGTCCTGCCAGAGCCTCTCCCGGTGTTCTATCCTCTTTATTAATAGATTCTTCACTTCCTCATCACTGCTGTATTTGCCTCCTTCTTTGGCCATGGAAACAAGTTCATTTTTTCCTAAGAGGATGATTTCCCTTTTATCCTTTATAAGACTGCAGAAATTTTTGGCATCATTACGGAAATCTGTTGTACTTATTACAATTCCACTAGTATATTTCCTGATACTCATAGCCCGGGAAAGTTCTCGTACCGACCTGGCCTCTACCGTATCTTCCCCTTCTAGAAGATGGCACTGGACAGCAGTCAATTCTCCCTTATACCGACAGATAATATTAATGCCTTCACTCTGCAGAAAATCTGTTTTCTCTACTTCCGAAAAACCTGGCAATTTTGTAAACAAGTCGGCAATAAAATCAATATATAACTCCCTATCCATAGTTCTGATCTTTTTCCAAAAGATATCCCCGGCTAACCCTTGGTTGACAGTTTCTTTTGTCTTTTTTAATTTTTTTTGCTTAAACCTGCCGGCAACATAATGGTAAATAACGACCACCGAAATTGCTGAAACAAGGGATATTACAATTTTTGTACCATTTGAAGATAAAAGAAACAATAAAAAAGCCACGGCAAATACCAGAAACCGGTATAAAAAAGTATTTAACCACCTGGCATAAACTGATTGCCCTTTATACATTTCATTCAAATAAAATGCTTCCACCTGGTCTCCCTGCAATTTTTTTCTTATATTCATCATAGAGTTTCTCATAGTGCACCTCCAAAAGACTATAACTAAATGATGACCAAATAGCTGTAATTCTAAACCCCTTTGTTTCTTTATACTGGAAAGTATAAAAAGTCACACTTTTCCCCAAAATATATGATAACTAACTAATTGGGGGGAAAAGTAATGGATAAAGATGATTACAGAAGTACTCCACTGTGGGGTCACGAAGGAAAACGCCTAGCCTTTCAAATGTATAGTCAAGGTTATGATGATCCAGTAACAGCTTATCAAATATTAAGCGGCGAAGAGATGCCCAGTGATGAGTTGGAAGCGGAGCAAATGGATTTCGAAGAATATAACGAGGAGGAATTTTAAAGATGGAAAATAGGATTAAATGTAAAGTTGAGGAATGCGTTTATAATACTAAGGGCATATGCCAGGCCGACGGTATCGAAGTAATGTCTTCCGGCACAAGTATGGTAGTTGGTACAACTGATGGCACTAAATGCGGGACCTTTGAATATAAGGATATCCGTTAAAGGAGTACTCCTTTAACGGATAGTGGCTAGTTGTTAGTGGCTAGTGGCTAGAACAAAGCCGTGCTTACATGAATGTTTAGCAGGATAGGCACAAAACCGTTGGCAGTTATGCCAACGGTTTTGTACCTACATGTACTGTAACTATTCCGCCGCTGAGTCCAAAGTATTCAACCTGCTCCAGACCTGCACCAATGAAAATTTCCTTAAGTTTTTCCTGGTCAGGGAAGGTTTTTAACGATTCGGGCAGCCAGGTATAAGCAGGATATTTATTATCAATGGTATTCCCTTTGCCTGCGATTTGACCAATAAGAGGAACAACCTTAAAGAAGTATAGATTAAATCCCATTCTCAGAACAGGATTCAGGGGTCGAGAAACCTCCAGGCAGACAACACGCCCTCCGGGTTTGACTACCCTGGTCATTTCTTTAATAGTTCGAGGTATATCAATAACGTTCCTTAGTGCAAAACCATTTGTAGCCCCATCAAAGGTATTATCGGCAAAAGGCATGTCCAGAGCATCACCCTGCACAAAAGCCAAATTACCATACGCTAGTCCTTTAGCCTTTTCCTCTGCTACAACCAGCATGTTTTCGGAAAAATCCAAACCATAAACCTGACCTTCCTCGCCTACAATCCTTCGCATTTGCAAGGCCAGTTCCCCAGTACCGCAGCACACATCTAACCCATGGCTGCCTTTTTTTAGAGCAGTCTTTTTCAAGACAAAACGCTGCCACCCAGGCAGCATACCCCATGTCATAAGCAGGTTCATAAGGTCGTATTTCCCGGCAATAGAATTAAAAAGGTTTTTAACATATTTATCCTTATCAGCAAACTGGCTCACCTGCTTGTCTCCCCTTTCCATGGTGTAAATAGCTGGTGTTCAATTTCCAGCAGGTTTAAAATCCTGCCTACAATGAAGTTTATTAGATCATCTATGGTTTGGGGTTTATGATAAAAAGCCGGCATAGCAGGAACTATATCCACCTGCAGCTGTGCCAGGGCAAGCATGTTTTGTAAATGAATGGCGTTTAGAGGTGTTTCCCGGGGTACTATTATCAACCTGCCTCTCTCTTTGAGCATAACGTCAGCCGCCCGCTCCAGGAGATTATCGGATCGTCCTCCGGCGATAGCGGAAATCGTCCCCATAGTACAGGGTATTATGACCATTGCCTTGCTTTTAACAGAGCCGCTGGCTATATCAGCGGTTAAGTCCTTATTGTCCAGGTAACGCAGTAAACCACCCTTGCCTACTCCAAAAAAACTGTTAAGGGAATCTGGAAACTTTTCTTGGTTATACAGGTCAAGTCCAAGTTCATATTTTAGAACCTCTTTTCCGGCATCTGTTACCAATAAATCCACAGCACATAAATTATTAAGTAAGACCTCTATTAATCTTTTAGCATAAACAGCCCCACTAGCCCCGGTTACAGCTACAATATATCTAGTTTTCAAGAAAAACACCCCAATATTAAAAATAAATGTCTATAACTGCGAAGAAAAAAAGCAGCACGCTGATAATACCATTAACATTAAAAAAAGCCACATTGATTTTGGAAAGGTCATAAGCCGAAACCAATGAGTGTTCATAAGTCAATAAAACAGCTGTTGCAAGCACCCCTGCAGCAAATATCCAGCTAACAGGCAAATAGTAATATAAAGTTATCAACAAAATAACTACTATAAAATGCAGTGTACGGGAAAAATACAATGCTCTTTTTATACCAAATCTAACAGGAATTGAATGAAGTCCTGTTTTAACATCAAATTCATAATCCTGGATAGCGTATATAATATCAAAACCTGCAATCCAGCAGGCCACAACACCCGTCAAAATAAAGGCCGGCACTTCCATAGTACCTGTGACAGCAATCCACCCCCCCAAAGGAGCAAAGGAGATGGCAGCTCCTAATACAAGATGGCAGACCCAGGTAAACCTTTTTGTATAGGAATAGCCTACAAGAATGAACATTATAATGGGCAGATATATTACATGGGGAGGGCTAAGTTCATAGGTTGACCATAACAGCAGTGCAAAAGCAAGAACACTTAAAATTACCACCTCTGAGGATTTTATTTTGCCCTGGGGCAGTGGTCTGCCTTTAGTCCTTGGGTTTGCAGCATCTATCATCCTGTCTATGACCCTGTTAAACCCCATTGCAGCACTGCGCCCGCCAAACATGGCCATGGTTACCCAGAAGAATGTATGCCAGCCAGGCCAACCCCAGGCTGCCAGGAAAGCGCCTAGATAAGCAAAAGGTAAAGCAAAAATAGTATGCTCAAATTTTACCAATTCTGCAAAGGTTTTGACCTTTTTGAATACCAAATTATCCAGCTCCTTTACGGGGACATGATGCCACCAATCCAGTTTATCACTAAAAAAAAAAACAGTCTAGGGCAGGTATTTTCAAAAATAAAACCCTGTCGCGTATAACAGGGTCAATAATGCTTTTAACAGGTGCCTATTTAATATTCCGCGGTCTTACGCTTTAGCTTCCTGGTAAAAAGTTATTACCGCTTCGGTTCCTTCTCCTTCCACGCTGTTAAATTCTATTTTAGCACCATGGTTTTCAACGATACGGTAGCAAACAGACAGACCCAGACCAGTACCGTTCTTCTTAGTTGTTATAAAAGGTGTACCCAGACTTTTTGCAACTTCCGCAGGTATGCCCGAACCATTATCCTTAATACTTAAGATAATTTTTTCCCCCTCCTTGCTCAGCGTGATATAAAGACTGCCGCCCTGAGGCATTGCCTCAATGGCATTATGAGTAAGGTTAAGGAAAAGTTGTTTGATTTCATTTTCATTTAAATAAAGGTAAGCTTCCTCCATACAGGTAATCACCTTTACATTTGATAACATGGCATCCCTTTCGATTAATACCAGCTGCCTTTCCAAAAGTGCTTTCATATCGCTGCGCACAAAATTTTTCGTTGATTTCTTGGAGATTGAAAGAAAGTCTGCAATAATGCTGTTACAACGCTCAATTTCTGAAACCAATAGTTCCAACTGCTGTCCTGTTAATTTTTCCTCCGACCTTTGCGCCAATTGCAAAAAGCCTTTAATAGTTGTTAAAGGATTTTTTATTTCGTGGGCAATACTTGCTCCCATTTGACCAATAAGGTTCAGCCTCTCCAACTGCCGTATTTTCTCATTGAGAATTTCCTCCGAGGTGATGTCATAGAAAATGCTCATAGCATAGACGATAGTGTCATCCATATCATATATAGGCTGTATTATGGCCTCAAGCAGCTTATTGCCCCTGATTAGTTTTTCATTAAAATAGGGCTTTCCTTTATGCAGTGATTCCAGGATTAATAGATCATTATAGTTAAAATTTTCACCAAAAAGCTGGTTAATATAATTACGGTATGAAGTACCAATAAAATCTTCGGGTTTTTTGCCAATAATACCGGCATATTCTAAAGCAGGGTTATTGATATGGACAATATTTTCCTTTTTATCAATAACAACTACGCAAAGGGGCATTTCGTTAATAAGATTTTCCAGCAGGGAGCTTTGTTTGATAAGATTTTCCTGGGCCTTATACAGGCTGTTGCGGATATTTTTTTCGATTTGAACAAAATTACCGATAAGCCAGCTGACCATAATATAGACTGCCACAAACATCAAATCTGTCTCTATACTATAGTTTACAGGCAGTGAAGCAAATTTAATTAAATCCTGCATCAAATTGACAACGCCTACTAATGCTGCTACGGTGATGCTGGTTCTTAAGCTGAACTTAATAGAGGCAATAATAATGGGAATTAGATACAAAAACCTTAGTTCAAAGTAACCTGTATTGAAAAAAAGAAAAGTTATAAACAGAAAGTCAATAAAGATTATGGCAAAATCTATTTTAGCATTTTGTTTTCCTAGGTAAAAACTGAAGTATCCAATGCTCCCTAAAAATGCTACTATCAAAAATGTGACTACAAAAGCCTGTGCAAAATCATAGCTTTGAAAGCCAAAATATTTAAAAATTATAATTAATGTCATTAGGCAAAACAAGACTTGTACGGTAAATATAAAGTTATTAATTATATCTTCCCGTGTTTTAACGTGCATTCCGGCACACCCTTTAACTCCAAATAACCCAAAATTTTCATCTCTTAATTCTTATATTATTACTTTTAAATAAATAAGAAAATCATATCTTAATTCGTCAAAAAAATATCTTTTCCTTTTTTTCAATTTGCGAGAAAAGAAAAAGGAAGGGCTGACTTAGCCCCCCTTTTATTACTACCTGTTGCCTTCTTCGAAAGTATGGCATTGAGTTGCTCCGGAATTTTGAGCCTTTGGTCCGCCCCCATCAACGTTAACTTCAATTGCAGAAGCATGGCAGCGCTCATTGTTCCAATATCTGCAGTTGGAAACAGTACATTTTACATTTTGTAAAGTTGACATTAAGACACCTCCTTCCCACTTCCATCAATAATAGTATGGTTGAGGGTACTAATCTATATGCATCAAATGAGTATAATAGTTACTAGTGACTAGTTAAAATAATTAATATATCCGCGTCCATCCGTGTGTGACGGAGTCATCCGTGGTTAAATTTTTCATTATCTACTGGTAACGCTTGCTTCATTGTGGGTCTGTGGCTTCGTTATAACAAAAAACTAGCTGCAAGTTTTCTAACAGCTAGTTTAAGGTATCTCGATTTGGTTTTTGATAGAATATGGCTGGAATAAGGCTTTCTCAACTTCCTTGTCTTCCTGATTAATAATAACGGTAGCATGGTGAAGAAAAGTGTTGCGGACATAATACCTCATATCGATAAACCTTCCTACCAGTTTCTCATCTTCTATGCGGTAATCAATATGGAAGAAAGGGGTAAATTCTTTAAATATTTCATATATCTTTGTCTTTTCTAACTGTTCTTTAATTTCTTCAGCAATAAGCTTTAATTTTTTATGAACCGCAATTTTGCAGCTTAATAAGTTGAGCTGACCAACAATATTCTTATTATTGACCCTGGCAATAAAATCCCATTTTGCCAGCCCTATAAAAGCCGGCATAACTATAAGCTTCTCCAAGTATGGACCGTAATAGGTCCTGATGAGTTTTTCCGCCCTGCGGCGCATCAGAAGCCTTAAAAAAAGGTAGACAAAATTTAAAACTACAAAGGGATAAATTATATTTAATTCTTGATATTTAAAATATATTATTCCCATGCTGCAGATGAGTAAAACAGGATCGGAAATCATCAATAAATTTAAAGAGTATTTTTTTTTGCTGAAGGGATAAAACAGCATTACCCCATAGGAATTAAGCAAATCCAAAAAAGTATGGCTTAAAGCACCTATAAATGCCCAGAAAAGAAGGGTCCATAAACTATAAGCAGGAAATGCCAGGTTAAGCAGCCCTCCTATTAATACGGAAAAACCCATGAGTCCTGGCAAAGAATGGGAAAAACCGCGATGGTGCTTAAGATATACGTAATCACCCCAGTATTGGTATACTATATCCAGGTCGGGGGAAACGGCACCTAAGGCAGCTGCCAAAAATATGGGATTTGTTAGAGACACATCCGTTCCGCCGGCTGCTGCAACAGCTGCACCAACCAGACCATGGGTTAGAGGATCCATATTCTTTCCCGCCTCCTTAATTCGACATAATTAGACATTTATCAGTATAACATGACCGCTTAGGAGTTTGGGGATGTAAATAATGTAAAAAGAAGTGAGGGAACTCACTTCTTTTTACAAGTGGCTAGTTGTTAGTGGCTAGAAAAAAACATGTCATCATGAAGGTCTAGCTTCCTTGACGTGCCATCGTGTCATCGTGACATCTCAAAATATGTAGTCGAAGGTCGATGGCTGATAGTAAAAGTATTTTAATGTTTTTCTGTAGCTACTGTAGATACTGTAGAAACTGTAGAAACTGTAGCTACTGTAGTACAGACATACAGTTCTTACCCTTTAGCTTTTGCACTGAATAAGTGTTTCTGCAAATAACTGCCTTGCTTTTCTACACTGTCTTTAAACTTTAAAAAACTCCTGGTTATTTTTTCAGCGCGTTTATTGACCTCTTGGTAAACTTTCTTTTCATCAACAGTTAAAATTTTGCCGTCTTCCAAAACTACCTTGCCTTCAATTAATACAGTTTCTACGGCTGCTCCCGATTCGCCATATACTATTTGCCACATGGGTTCCTGCAGTGGAAGCAACGGTGTTGACTTTTCCGGATTCAGAATCACCACATCCGCCCGTTTACCAATTTGCAGTGAACCTATTTTTTGATCTTGCAAGGATACCTTTGACCCATTAAGGGTGCTCATTTTAAATGCTTCTTCAGCAGTAACCCAATTATTGGGGTTTGTTTCGGAAAACTTATGAAGCATTGCTGCCAGCTTAATAGCCTCAAACATGTTTAAATTACCGCCGCAGTTAGCACCATCAGTTCCCAGAGCAACAGTTATACCGGCTTCACGGTATTTGTTTATTGGGGCTATTCCGCTGCCGAGAATCAGGTTGCTGGCCGGATTGTGGACTACAATGGCACCCCTTTGTGCAGCTAATTTTATCTCTTGGTCGGTCAGCCATACACTATGCACCATGGAAAAACGTTCATTTAAGCAGCCTATTTCATCAAGATGTTTTACCATGGGCTTCCCGTAAAGATGGACGGCCGTATCCGCCTGTATTTTTGTTTCCAATACGTGGGAGTGAACCCCGGTGTCATATTCTTCAGCCAGTTGACTGCACCTTCTAAGCAGTTCATCACTGCAGCGCTGCGGACCTGACGGACCCAGCATAATACTTAGGCGGTTTGCTTTTCCATGCCACTTTTTTAAAAGTGTAATGTTAGTATCTATCAGTGACTCAACTGAAGGATTTGCTTGCTTAAATTCTTCAGGTGTTTCAGCATAGTTTAAAGGCAAGGTTTCAAAATAGGATTTATCGCTAATCATTGGTGCAACAGCAGCCCGGAATCCTATATCGTCATAAGCCTGCAGAGCGGCTTCTAAGCCGTCTAAGCTTTGTGCCAGGTGGTCAACACAAGAGGTTGTCCCGGTCTTAATCATCTCAATAGACCCTAGCAGGGCATTATAATAAACATCCTCTCTATCCATACACCTGCCCTGTGCCATAATGTAAAGCATCCATATTTCCAGTGGAATATTCTCGGTCGTTGCTTTCACCATGTTGGCGTATGAATGGGTATGAGCATTGATTAAACCAGGCATCACAAATTTGCCTTCGGCATCAATGACTTTATCAAACCTTTCCTGTCCCATATCTTCTTTTGTATTAATGTCAGTGATAATTCCATCCTGGATAACAAGATTCCCTTTTTTAATCTCATTTTTTTTGCCGTCACAGGTAATAACCCAGCCATTTTTAATCAGCAGCATACTTCCACCTCTTTCTTAAATTATTACACCACCAACTATTTGTTGGATATCGCCTACTTTTTCTTGTTCCATCCACCTTTGCAGCCCCTCAATTACTTCCAGGGCAGCCATAGGATTAGATAGGTTAGCAGCACCAATGGCTACCGCATTGGCACCGGCCAGGAAAAATTCTATAGCATCGTCCGCACTGGTAATGCCACCCATCCCAATTATCGGAATACTCACTGCCTGGGCAACCTGCCATACCATCCTTACTGCCAAAGGTTTTACAGCCGGTCCTGAAAGTCCTCCTACTATATTGGATAAAACCGGTCTTCTGGTTTTTATATTTATAGACATTGCTAATACGGTATTAATCAGGGAAACTGCATCAGCTCCCGCCGCTTCAACAGCTTTAGCAATCTCGGAAATATCCGTAACATTTGGTGAAAGCTTAACAATTAAAGGTAATTGGGTTTTTGCCCTGACCCTTTTTACTACTTCTGCCGCCATTATGGGACTTGTGCCAAAAAACATCCCGCCATTTTTTACATTGGGACAGGAGATATTTACTTCTAGAGCACTTACCCCCGATGCTTGTTCCAGACGCTCCGTTATCTTCTCAAATTCCTCATAGGAATGCCCGTTTATATTGGCAATAACCGGTACGTCATACTCCTTAAGCCAAGGAAGTTCCTTATTAATGAAACCTTCAACACCGGGATTTTGTAATCCTACACTATTTAATATACCTGCAGGGGTTTCCGCTATTCTGGGTGGTGGATTGCCGATACGCGGTTCTAGAGTAAGCCCTTTAACCATAATGGCTCCTAGAAGATTTAAATCATAAAAATTAGTAAATTCACGCCCAAAGCCATAGCATCCAGAGGCGACCATAACAGGATTTTTAAATTTAACGCCGGCAATTTCCACTGCTAGATTAATCATCAAATACCACCTCACAACTTGTAAAGACTGGACCATCATGACAAACTTTCTTATAATCAATAGTACCATCCTGACGCCTGACCTTAGTGACACAACCGATACAGGCACCTATACCGCAGCCCATTCGCTCTTCTAAAGAAATCTGACAGGGAATAAAGGATTTTTTGGTTATTTTTACTACAGCCTTGGTCATAGGCAGGGGACCACAGCAGTAAACCTGATCTATTCTTTTTTTCTGGATGAGCTCTTCCAAAAGCTCAGTTACGAAACCACGCCTGCCATAGGAACCATCATCAGTGGCTACCATCACCGTTGTTCCCAGTTCTTTAAATTCATCTTCACTTAATAGCTTATCTTTGCACTGGCTACCTAAGAGAACAAAAACTTGCTTACCGTTTTTCACCAGTTCTTCCGCTAAAGCTACTAAGGGTGCGATACCACACCCACCGCCTACCAAAGCAACAGTTTTATCCTGTTGAGTCCAGGTAAAGCCCTTGCCTAGAGGACCAATGACCTGTATCTCTTCGCCTGCAGATTTTTTGGTTAAGAGACTTGTTCCTTTGCCAACTACCTGATAAATAAGAGAAATAGTCCCTTTTTCTTGGTCTATTCTATTGATACTGATAGGCCGCTTTAAAAAAGGATCTAATGTATCTGAAGTATTCAGCATAACAAACTGTCCCGGGGCTGCTTCCTGTGCCATCCGAGGAGCAGATAAAACCATGTAATAAAAATCCGGTAAAATCTTCTTGTTTTCCAGTATTTTTAATTTAAGTATCTGTACCATTCAAAACACCTTCCAAATTAGTATTTTCGTCAGTCCATACTACCTTCCCTGCAACCATTGTTAGTATGACTTTTCCTTTAAGTTTCCATCCTTCAAAGGGGGTATTTTTCCCTTTGGAATAAAAGAGGCTGGTATCCACAGTCCAATCTTTTTCCATGTCAATTATTGTAATATCAGCATCAAATCCCTCTGCAATCCTGCCTTTAGTTTGTAAGTCGAATATTTGGGCGGGTTTGTGGGTCCAGGCAGCTATGGCTGTTTCCAGGCTGATTATCCCTGGGTGGACTAAATGGGTCAAAATCAAACCCACTGCCGTCTCTAAGCCAACAATCCCATTTGCCGCATTCGGAAGTCCTACATCTTTTTCTTCCACAGCGTGGGGAGCGTGGTCAGTAGCTATACAATCAATTGTTCCATCGGCCAGCCCCGCTCTTAATGCCTCCAAGTCTTTATCAGATCTTAAGGGGGGTCTCATTTTACAATTTACACCCTTTTTCAATACATCTTCATCAGTCAAAAGCAAATGATGAGGAGTAACCTCAGCAGTTACTTTTATACCTTTGGCTTTAGCTTCACGTATCAAATCTACTGTGGCACCTGAACTGATATGTTCTATATGAATATGCCCTCCCGTATGGGCTGCTAATAAAATATCACGGGCAACAATAATGCTTTCTGAAACATCAGGATCACCCTTAACCCCTAGTCTAAAAGCAATCTCACCTTCATTTATCACCGTTGCTGAAGAAAGATAAACATCCTCTGCATGCTGGCTGATGGGCAGACCCAGTTCTTTAGACCTAATAAGGGCTCTATGCATCAGTTCTGCATTTTGTACAACTTTTCCGTCGTCGGAAAAAGCTATTACACCTGCCTCTTTTAAAGCTCTAAAATCTGTTAAAGCCCTTCCCTCCGATTCCAGGGTAATAGCACCCATGGGAAGAACATTTACCCATGCTTCTTCCTTAATCCGTTCCAGCAGGCTGCTAACCTTTTCAGGGGAGTCAATAACAGGTATGGTATTGGGCATACAAGCAATAGTTGTAAAGCCGCCCTGGGCAGCCGCTTTTGTTCCTGAAGTAAGGTCTTCTTTGTAGGTTTGACCTGGATCCCGCAAGTGAACGTGTACATCAATTAAACCAGGAACCGCCAATTTTCCCTGCGCCTCTACCACTTTATCTGCTTCTCCTAAATTCGTTCCAATGGCAGCAATTTTCTTGTCAATAATTAAAATATCGGTAATATCATTTAACTTACCGGCAGGATCAAGAACTCTTGCTCCTTTTATTAATGTCTTCACTTAAACAACTCCTTTACCGGTATAATTTTTTAGTCATAAAATTTTAACTACAGTGGCTACAGTGGCTACAGTGGCTACAGTGGCTACAGTGGCTACAGTTCTACATTGAGATATAAGTTATAGTTTTTAGTAATGTTTTTGGTTAGTTTTGCTTATTGGCACGGCTTATTTGTCAGTATTTCTAATGGGTGGACATTATTTCTCTGTTCTAACTTACAAACAAGCTAGACAAACTAAGTTGACTAACAAATAATTTTCTTTTGCAAGTTTAACTAACCAATGAGCTAGATCAACTATTTAATACCTGTCACACTATTCACCAGTCACCAGCAACCAGCCACCAGCCACTAGCCACTTACTAAATTTTTTACCCCAAAGTATAAGTTATTTTCAATATTCTCCGGCAAATCCCCTTTGCGTTAATATGAGAAACACTGCCTAATATTTTATCCAAAAAGGATAAGAGAGAAAATTGCTGTTAACAACTTCCTCTCTTATTGCAAACATCTAATATTTTTAGACCCAGGTGAAATTCTAATCTGCTTTCCCCCGAACTAAAATCTATCTTGGCAATTTCCCCAATACGCTCCAAGCGGTATTGCAAGGTTTTGTAATGAATAAACATCTCCGCGGACGTTTTTTTTGAATTTCCGGCATTTTTTAGATAGGTTTCCAATGTCCGTAATAATTCGGTATTTTGTTCTTTGTCATATTTTATTAAATCAAGTAAGCCTTGGTGGACATATTTATCCAGCTGCACATGTTCTTTGATTGTCCACAGCAAACGGTAGATACCTATATCGGAAAAGAAAGTACAAGAGCCCACACCCCAGAATTCATTACCAAATTCCAGGGCTTCGGTTGCTTCTAAGAAACTTTTTCTGGTCTCGGTAAGTTTGGTAAATATTTCACCTACACCCATAGAGAAAGCAGCCAGCCCACTGTCCTTTAGTATGTTTTGCAGACCCATTAAGCATGGAGTAAAATCGTCAGCTTTCTTAAGATGCAGTAAAAATACCAGGTTTTTACCTTCAATCAACTCTAACAAAGACATCTTGTCATCCATTTGAGATTCTATGCTTCGAGCCACTTTCCGCCGAAAGTTTGAAAATCCTGCAAAGGGCTCTGTTTGTCCCATAACAATAGCTACTACAAAGCTTCCTGCTTCCGGATAGCCTAAAAAGTTGGCCCTGCGTCGGGCAACACTTTCTAGTTTAATATGACCCAGCAGTAAATCCTCCAGGAAATCACTGCGAAACCCTTCCATGATATCTTTCATCGTTTTACGCTGCAGCAGGTCGATATTAAATATTGAGAGGGAGCCTTTTACCAATAAAATAACACTTTCATCAATCTTGCGCTGTAATTCGCTTAATACTAAATAACCTTCAATACATCCTTCAATCTTTAATGGAAATACATAGTAGGATATTCCATCGTGAATGGCAACCATTTCCGAAGGTACTTCAGCTTTTTGAATTTTCATGTAGACTGGTGACTTCATTACCCACGGTTGAGGATATTCCGCCAATACATCACCCTTTTTATCTAAAACAGCAATAGGGTTCATTACATATTCCCAGAGAATGGCAAGTCTTTGTTCTATACTCCCCCCTGTGTCTGCAACCTCAGTCAACTGTCTCTGAAAACTGGTAATCTCTCTATTTATTATTTCAGTTATTATTGGTCTAATTATATCTATATAGGAAATGTTATAGTCCAGTTCTATCAAAGGCAGTTGATAATCATTGGCCGCTTCTGCCATAGCCTTGGGTATAAGGTCCAGAAAACGCTGTGTTTTAATTACCAGAGCCGAGACACCTTTATCCGCAAGTCCTTTAATCAGGTTTGTTTGTTCCTCTTCATCTTTGGAAATGGCAAAACCACTGGTTAAAATAAGTTCATTACCCTTGAGCCACTGTATAATATCCGGCACTTCCATAACTGTAACATGCTCTATTTCCCGGTCCATGCCAATGAAGCCTGCTATAATCCTAGCATCACGTAATCCACCAATTTTCAAAGCCTCACGCACAGTAATGCCCATTATACAGCCTCCCATTTCTAAGGGTTATACTTTAAATATATCACATATTTGGAGCTTGTTCACAGCAATAAGTTTAAGTCTTTTTCTTAACTATACTTTTTTTTATTTGTCAGCCAAACCCCAATAACTATTAATATTCCCCCGACCAAATGAAAAATAAATAACTTCTCATTAAGGAAAGTCATTCCTAATATTGAAGTAAAAACAATTTGCAGGTTAAGATAGATAGAAGCCTTTACCGGACCTATTTCTAAGACAGCCTTATTAAAAAACAGAAATGACAGTATTGTGGGGAAAATGCCCAGATAAATAAGTATCAGATAATGGATAAATCCTAAATCAGCCAACCAGGAAAAGCTCTCAATACTGCTTTCTATTATAAAGAGGGGTACTCCTGCCGCCAATCCCCCTAAAATTGAACCGGCAAATAAAACTATGGGATTAATAGTACCTCCTTTTAATTTAAGTATCAAAAAATAACCTGCATTAAAAACGACTGCTAAAAGCATCACCAAATCACCTGGATTAAAGGACATTGTCTGCAAAATTGCAAAATTTCCTTTTATTATTATCCAAACAACGCCTAAAAAAGATAACGCAATGCCTGCTCCTTGTTTTAGATTCAATTTTTCTTTAAGAAGTAAAATAGCTAACACCGCCGTAAGCATTGGAGTCGATGCGTTAATAATAGTAGCGTTAATAGCAGTTGTATATTTTACAGCCAGATAGACAAAGACATTAAAGCCCATCATCCCTGTACCACCCAGCACAAAAAACAGCAGCCGGTTTTTCTTCATTTCTTGATAACTACCTATAATTTTTTTGTGATAAAAGGCAAATAAAAATATAAAAGCTAAAAACCAGCGCAGAAAAGCCAGGGACATGGGTGGAATAACCTGAACAATTATTTTGCCAAGGAAAAAGTTGCCGCTCCAAAATAGAACTGCCAATATTATTAAAATCTTTGGTGAAACTTTCATGTTTGCCCCCTATTTAAAAAGCCTAGTCTTAAGTAGACTAGACTTTTATTTTTTTATCAATCACTAGTTTACATTAGATAACTAACTTTGAATACCGGCATTTTTTTATTTACCTATAGTAAAGTTTAAACCTAATTCCTGTAGTTTTTCCTTTGTAGGATGCCCTGTATCCACATTCCATCCCCGAACAGCATAATATTGATCCAATAACCTATTAATTTCAAAATTCTGCCCTTGGGACGCTCCTTCTTTTAACGGTTCTTCATACCTTTTGGGAAGAGTATCATCTTTTTTACCCAGACCCAAACGGACATTATACATTCTTTCCAAATTGACAATCCGTTCACCAATTTTCAATAATTCATGTTGGTCAATCTCCCACCCTGTAACTGTCCACATCGCCTTTGCTGTCATCTCAAGAGGAATTGTTAACGCCATCTGGGCAAATTTGCACATTTCTAAAGAATCGGTAAATGCACTGACTTCCTCAGACCATTTAACAAGTTTTTCTTTACCTTTGTATTCGAAACGATTCACAACATCCTCAGTTCCAAATGCTCTCTTTGCATCTTCCTTAGTCCAGGTGGTTTCAGCTAATGGAAAGGCCCTTAAATGGTCTGCACCCCGGTTTGATACTGCCCAGCCTAATCCCCAGGCTTTCATGCCCCGGGGTTCCTGTTCGGCGGGCTCTAATCCCTTAACGTGTATGGCAAATTCCTCGGAACCTTTTATATCCTGAGAGAGCTTTCTGACACCTTGAGCCAGCCACTTTCCGCAACCTTCCCCTAAAGCTATTTTTCTAACTAATTCCATTATTGTCTCTGTATTGCCCCAGCTTAAATCAAGGTTGTCAACCTGTTCTTTAGTAATCAGTCCTCTTTGACTGCACTCCATTAGAAAGGATATAACACCACCGGTTGATATGGAATCCAAGCCATACTGATTTAAAAGCTGATTCATCTTCAAAATAGAAGGCAGGCTGTAATTCCCGCATCTCGGCCCCACGGCCACTATTGTTTCATACTCCGGACCTTCACTGTAAGCATCGGCATAAGGACCTTCTTCTGTATACCTGGTAAACCTGCTGCAGTGGATAGGGCATGCAAAACAACCTTTAAGACCGGTAGTATAGGCAGCAATCTTGTCGGAGGTAAGGTTTTTGGCCCTTTCATCATAGGCTGCCTGGGCATTATTAATTGGCATAGTACCATTGCGGATATATATATCAGTAATCACAGTTGTACCTAGTTTGGATCTAACGGGGTAACCGGGTGCACCATAGATATGGCCCAGCATTTCATCTACAACTTTTAGGTGTTCCTCAGGGTGGGCAAGCTTTATGGGCTGGGTTCCTCTTACTGCAACAGCCTTTAGTTTCTTTGCACCCATTACAGCTCCCATTCCGCAGCGTCCTACAGCCCGTTTTCCATTATTAATAATGGCTGCATATTTTACCTGGTTCTCTCCGGCTTGCCCAATGGCTGCTGCTTGAATATTGGGACCCCATGTTTCTTTTAAGCTGACATCCGTTTCCCAGACATCTTTACCCCACAGGTGGTCAGCATCTTTTATTTCCGCTTTTCCGTTATTTATCCATATATAAACCGGCGTTTCAGAATTTCCTGTGATGACAACTGCATCAAAGCCAGCATATTTAAGCTCAGATGCCCAAAAGCCAGCAGAATTGCCGTCACCAAAAATCCCTGTAAGAGGGGATTTAGCGGTTACAGTATAACGCCCGTTGGTTGGAATTAAACTGCCTGTTAAAGGACCGGTACTAAAAATCAGCGGATTGTCTGGTCCTAATGGATCGGTTTCGGCATCGGTCATGTCATAAAGCAGTTTGGCATTTAAGCCTCGTCCGCCTAGATAATTTTTCAAGAGGTTTTCTTCAATATCCTCATATTTAACCGTTCTCCAGGTTAAATCAATAACTGCCATTTTTCCTGTCCAGCCAAACATACTTACATTCCCCCCTTATCTGCCAAAGTTAGAGTCTTGGTGGGGCAATATTTAACACAAGCTGGATTGCCGCCACAGGTATCACATTTTATTATTGAATTTAGGTTTTCATGGAACCAAATTGCCTTAAAGGGACAGGCTTTGACGCAGTCCTGACATTGGTTGCATAAATCGTCAATATATAGTATAATACCTGTTTTCTCATCTTTATAAAGAGCGCCTCTGATACAGGCTGCTACACATTTTGGTTTGCTGCACTGCAGGCAGACAACAGGTTTTTCTGTTCCCTGTATTTCATCTTTGTCAATTTTAATTCTGCTCCTTGACGGCTCACATTCTTTATGTTTATTAAAACTGCATACCACTTCACAATAGCGACAGCCTGTACATGTATGCTTATTGACCTTAATGTAACTCATACTCTTCCCCCTTTTAAACAATTTGATAAGTTAACGTATGCTCCTTGTAGCCAGGCTCACCTCATAAATCCGTTTCACCAGCACAGACAATTCATCTAATGCCGCCTGGTCCTCCCAGGAGGGCTTTTGCGCAGCTACACCACAGTGTCCAGGCTTGTCCCTTCCAAAGGTGGGATTGACTACTGTTATGCCATGAATTAGCATGATGTCCTGGATGGTCCTTAAAGTTCCTTCCTGACCCCCAAAGCGGGATGCACCGACAGCAACAGCACCGCCCACCTTGTTCAGAAGAACCTTATCCATCCACATATAACGGGCTTTATCCCAAAAGGCTTTTAACTGAGCACTTACTGTTCCAAAATAAACCGGGGAGCCTATGATAAATCCATCTGCTTCTTTAAGTATTTGGTGAACTACATGGAGAGGAGTGTCTTTTATACAGGCTCCCCGGCAGGGGGTTGAGCAGCTGGTGCAAAAGGGAACTGGAACCTGCTTCATGATTTCTCCCGCCTGAATAAGGTGAGAGGTGCCGCCCATTCCTTCAACCTGCTCCAAGGCTTTACTAATCAAGTAGCCGGTGTTGCCATCTTTAATAGGGCTGCCGTTTATGCCGACAATTAAGACAGGTTTTTCTTTCCCCATTTATACCACCTCATTAATTATAATTATCTTTTAGCTATATCAATTTTATACCCAACTCATTGAGGACTGGAACTACCCATTCCCGGGATGTCTTAGTCTCGGCAGCCAGGAATTCCACATCCTCCTTACTCAGAGAGTTAACCTTGCTGTGCTCCAAAGCATTTCTCAGGTAAGAGCGCCGCAACTGCTCCAGGGGTTGTTCGGTAACATGAAGCTGTGAAAAACGCTCCGGAATCACAATTGTTTTCCCAGGGACGTTCTCCCGAGGGTCACCCCTTCTAATTTCAACACCCATAGACTTGGCGAAATTGAGCTGTGCCATAGGATGCTTCCCTGCACCGGTATACTCGGTTTCCTGAACAACAATAATTTCATCCTGATTATATTCCCCGGCAATTGCCAGAGCTGCAGCCAAGGATGTATTTCCCGCAGGTCCCCGTTCAAGTCCCTCTATTTCTGCCAGAGCCTGGGTAACGTAGAAAACCTCCCCTTGGGTGACTGTAACATAGCGGTCCAGGTAACGCAGAGGTCTGGCCGCACTGCGGGGAACATCGGTACGATCCGGCCAAGAAGCAAATGGTACTCCAAAGCCCGTATGTCCGGTAGTAAACGACTTGCGATTAAAATCATGATCTGAAGCCATATGCAGTCCCAAAAGGTCAACACTAACCCCAATAACTTTGGTATCTGCACATCCGGCTTTTATTAGTCCACGCGCAGTACCGGTTACATTGCCTCCCCCGGCATGGGTGACAATTACTGCCGCCGGTTCCTTGCCATATCTTTCTTTGACCTGCCCAGCCAGCTCATAGCCTAAGGTCTCCACGCCGGAAATACCCAAGGGGCTGTATAGGGAGGCATTAAAATAACCCGTCTCTTCCAAAAGGAGCAAAGACATATAAAAAAGCTCAGGTCCCACAGTCAACTGCACAACCTCGGCACCTAATGCCTCACATTTGCGTGTCTTCTCAATTATCTCCGGCTGTCCGATATGTCTGGAATCAAAGACCTCCTGGACAATAATGCACTTTAACCCCCGCATAGCGGCTTGTGATGCCACAGCAGCGCCATAGTTGCCGCTGGTGGCAGCAATAACACCGGCATACCCTTTCTTATGGGCATGATAAACTGAAATCGATGCCCGTCTGTCCTTAAAGCTCCCGGCAGGATTGGCAGCCTCGTCCTTGAGCATTATCCGGGCACCCTTTCCAGGGGCTGAATTAGCTCTGACCAAAGCTGTAAGATTTCTTAATTCAAGGAGGGGAGTATTGCCTACACCGGCCTCTTTTTGAATAGCATAGGAATCCTCCAAGGAATAACCTGTATTTGTCATCATTCCTTCATAATCAAAGGCCAGCGGTGATATCTCAAAGGACGAATAATCAATTCCTAAGGCCTTGTTCATAATCTCTTTTTTTCTGCCCAGCAATGCCTCATAGGACATGCCCTTTGTCATTTTCCCTTCACCTCCTGCAACTGCGCCCTTAGTTCTGCACCGATACGCTGCAGCTCCGCCACCGCCGGTCCAAAACTGTGGGAAAACCCAGGATTGATTTCAGTTAGTTCTCCCTGAATAACCCTTCCTGTTAAGGTTTTAACAAGGCAATTTTGTCCTACTTCCTTTTCTTCTAAAGCAAAGCCTTTTATCCACATTTCAAAGGGCACCGTACGTGTTGCCTGCGGAAGGGAAGCAGACCTCTCTGGGGCTGTAAATATTGTCCCGTGAATCTCAACCCAGTCCCCCGGCTTACATTTTATTACCATACTTATCCCCCTTTCCTACCAGCCCTTAACCATATCTAATACGTTGTCAGGAACCTTACCGTTTATGGCATCGGCAATAGCTTCTTCCAGGATGGACATTCCTCTTTCCAGTTCCTCTTGTGTTATTACCAGCGGCGGGCAAATTCTTAACACTGACCCGCTAAAGAAGGTAAGGTAAAGCCCCCGTTCATAACAGCGCCAGACGATTTTGGCTGCCAAATCCCTTGCTCTTTCCCTAGAGGCTCGATCTTTGACCAAATCAACACCAATCATAAAACCTTTGCCGCGTATTTGGCTGACCTGTTCATATTGCTCCATTAAACTGCTGAAACGTTCTCTAATGTAGATACCCATTTCCTGGGTTTTTTGCAGCAACCCTTCCTGACGAATTACGGAAATGGTGGCTAGTGAAGCAGCACAGCAAATGGGATTGCCCGAGGTGCAGAAAACATGGCCCGGCGAACTCCAGGCTTCAAAAATCTCCTTCCGGGCTACTAAAGCTGATAAAGGCATCCCTGAAGCCAGTGCCTTGCCAATAACAATAATGTCAGGCTCAATGTTAAAGTGTTCTATGCCGAACCATTTCCCGGTGCGCCCCATACCTGTCTGCACTTCTTCTGCAACAAAAAGTATCCCATTACTCTTACAGAAGTTGTATAGTTTATCCATATACTCCTGGGGAGGAATAATAATACCCGAATCACCCTGAATAGGCTCCATAATTACTGCCGCCACCTCATCAGGGGCAAACAGTGTTTCAAACATCCCCAGGAAGTATTGGTAGCAGGCTAGCCCGCATCCATCAGCATCACGGTGTCCCAACGGGCAGCGATAACAGTCAGGATAAGGAACATGATAAATTTCCGGCACCCCAGGACCAAATTGATAACGCATCGGAAGGCTGACGGCAGAAATACCCATGGCACCATAAGTATTGCCGTGATAAGACCGTAAAAATGCTATTATTTTTTGACGACCTGTAAAAGCCCGAGCAGCTTTAATAGCACCGTCATTAGCATCTCCGCCTGATACTCCGTACGCTACCCTTTTCGCAAAAGCACCAGGTGTAATTATAGTTAATTCTCTGGTCAGTTCTGTTAGTTTTTCGTTAAAAGCATAAGCCGGATTACAATGTATTAAGGAATCTGCCTGTTCTTTAATAGCTTGGACGACTGCCGGGTGGTTATGTCCTACGTTGGAGATTGCACCGAATGACAGAAAATCGATGTACTTCCGTCCTTCCAAATCTTCCAAGACAGCTCCCCTGCCTGACTTTACAACCAAAGGGAAAAAGGGAATACGAATTGACCGGGAAAGCAGCTTCTCATCCTCTTGGATTATATATTTGGATTCATTACTGATATCCATAAAAAATCACCCTTTATCAATTGTTAATCTATGTTAATCCAGCTCTACCTCTTGACCCATTTTTTGAGCCAAGGCTTCATGGTATACATACCAACCGCCTAGTACATCCTGAGCAGCAGTACCAACGCTCTTAAATAGGGTAAAATCCTCACAACTGCGTCGGCCCTCTACTGTACCTGTAAGAACGTGACCCAGTTCAACAATCTCATCTTCTTTTATCAGTCCTTGGACCAAAGGCTTGGCCAGGTCGCCGGGGATAAAAGCGGCTGGCTTACTATCAACGGTAACTATGCGGGCTTTGCTAACAAGTTGTTCATCAATCTCCTGCATAGCCGGGCTAAAAGAACCGGTAGCGTTAATATGGGTGCCGGGCTTTAGCCACTCCCCGCGCACAACAGGTTCATATGAGGTTGTGCAGGCACAGATAATATCGCATGCTCTGCATAATTCCTCTGCAGATTTACAAATTATTATCTCAATGGACCTTGCATATTTTTTTATTAGTGTTTGTAACTGGTTTACTAAGGTTTCTACTTTGCTTAAGGTTCGTGAATAGAGAAAAATCCTTTCGATGGACCTAACGGCCAAAACAGCCTCGGTTTGATGAAAAGACATGCTCCCGGCCCCAAGAATACCTAGAGTCGAAGATTCAGGCCTAGCCAGAGCAGCTGTAGCTACGGCAGATGCAGCTCCTGTGCGCACAGATGTGAGATAAGTGGCATCCATAATTCCCTCTAATTTACCGGTCTTATTATTGACCAGCATCAAAGACCCAATAGTTGCAGGCAATCCCTGGGATGGGTTTTCGGGAAAAAGAGATACTATTTTTACACTTAATAATTCCTCATTTCCCACCAGCCCTGACATAACAAGCATATCAGCACCTTGGGAAGAAACACTGAGATGATGGCGCTGGGGGATATTTGCCTTTTTGGAGGCTATATTAATGAAAGCCTTAGACGTAGTCTCTATGGCGGCCTCCATAGGGAAAAGCCGCTGAACTTCAGCCTGGTTTAAAATCAACATACTATCAACTCCATTTAATTGATGGGCTGAGATTATTTATATGCCAACCGGCGCATGGACTCTGCCAATACAGCCATTCCAGCCAAGCATTGTCCAGCCGGTGTAAACTCATCCCGGCAATGGCTTCTTCCGCCAATGCTGGGAACAAAGAGCATACCCACTTTTGCAAAGTGTGAGACTAAAAGGGCATCATGTCCTGCACCACTAACCATTTCCTGATACTCAAACCCCAGCTCACCGGCTGCACCAGCTAAAACCTTACGCAGTTCTCCGTTACAGGGAACAGGCTCCACCGCCAGTATATCTTTCCTGGTAACTTTAACTTTTGCATTTGCCGCTTCCTTCTCTGCCACTTGCTGCAATTGGTTGTAGAGATTATTCAGCTTGGCAGGATCCGGATCCCGCATGTCAATGGTAAAAACAGCTTTAGATGTTACAATATTTACTGCTCCGGGACTTACCTCAATATTGCCAACGGTAAATACCGTATCGCCCCCTGACTGACGGACCAGATGATCCATCGCCCCGATTATCTTTGTGGCAGCCAATAATGCATCCTGACGCATTGCCAGAGGTGTCGTGCCTGCATGGTCGCTGCGTCCGCAGACTGTAAACTCTGCCTGTTTAATGCCGGTTATGGTGCTGACAATACCAATAGGACAACCCTTGGCTTCCAAAACCGGTCCTTGTTCAATATGCAGTTCCAAAAAGGCTTCAATATCATGACGGGGCGCTGAAAGCAGGGAGGAAAGGTCATAACCGCAGGAGGCAGCAGCCTCTCTCAGAGAGATACCATTTTCATCTTTTTGATTCAGGTCTGCCTCGTTAAATTCACCTGCCATCCATTTACTGCCCATAAGCCCACTGTACCTGCTGCCCTCTTCACCAATAAAAGCAATAACTTCAATAGTATGCTGCGGCTGCCCATAGGTTTTCAGCATGTAATCAACTGCTAAAATTCCTCCTATAACCCCCAGCATCCCGTCGTATTTTCCTCCGCCTTTTACGGTATCCAGGTGGGACCCCATGGCAAATACACGGGGGTTGCTGCCTGTACCCTCCAGCCGTCCAATTAGGTTGCCAATCCCGTCCTTTTTAACCTTTAGACCGTGTTTCTCCATCCACCCGGCAACAAGATTTGCCCCTTCTTCGTATTCGGGTGTAAAGGGACGGCGCCATAGACCAAATTCCCCATCCCCTATCGTTCCAAGTTCATCAAGATAATCTATTAATAAATTTTCATAGTCTTGTAAATTTAGTTGTGATAATTTTTTCATCTATAAAAGTCCTCCTATCCGTTCCACGTAATATTATTCATTAAGGTACAGTCAGGAGAATAATTGCCGGTTTCTTTAATGCCTAAAATTTTGAGGAAAGCCCACAAAATTGCAAGGTTTGTAGAAACTACTGGAATCCCCAGGTCTTTTTCCAGGGGAGTTATGACCTCCAAAGTACGCAAATCTGTAGCAAGTATGCAAAGAGCTTGCGCCTTTTTAAGGTTTAAAGACTTTGCCTCCCGATAAAGGTTTTGGGAAGTAACTCTTGTCACTGCATGATAATCATCAATATTTAAGCTGTTCAGTGACACAGGATTTAGACCCCAGTCTTGAAAATAAGGGGTAACCATCTGCTGTATTGCAGCAGGATATGGTGTAAGAATTGCTACATTTTTTGCATTTAGTTCCAGTAATGCCTTAATAGTACAATGGGCGGCAGTAATCATCTCTACTCCCTTACCCTTCAAACGTTCTTGAAAGGACATATCCCAGTCTTTCCCTTTGACAATACTGGTTGACATACAAGCATATGCTATAACATCCACTTGGGAAAGAAGCAGTTCATCAATACCCCGTGATGCCTGAATTTCCATACGGTGCAAAGCTTCCCCATTAAAGGGACCCTCTACAATCATCCTCGTAGCAAAGGCTGCTGCGCCATTGGGCAGCATTTTGTTAATTTCTGGTTCGATAACAGTGTTGTTGGCAGGGATTAAAAGACCAAGTTTGCCTCTCCATCCGTACATTTTAAATATCATTCCTTTCCCTAAGCTTAGGTCATAATTACCGCCACACTCCGTCCGTAACCTGGTTTTACGGTTATCTTGCCGCTGTCATATACCCATTTGCCGCGGACCATTGTTTTCTCAACCCGCCCTTGGAGTTTTAATCCCTCAAAGGGGGTCCATTTGGCCTTAGTAAACAGGTCTTTGCCCCGAACCTCCCAACTGCTTCCTGCATCGATAACAGCCAGGTCAGCATCAGAGCCCACAGCAATAGTACCCTTACGGGGATAAATATTTAGCCAACGGGCAGGTTCCTCAGACATGATGCTAACTACTTGTTCCAATTTTATTCTTCCTTGTCGGGCAGCATCCAGCATCAGCGGCAGAGCTGTCTCCAAGGTAGGAACACCGCTTGCCCCTTTCCAGATATCTTCGTTGCCGGCAGTTTTTTCATCCCAGGTATGGGGTGCATGGTCACCGCCTATCATGTCAATTATACCGCCAAGTTCCTTCCAAAAGTGCTCGACAACATCAGGTTCCCTAAGGGGGGGTGCCATCTTGGCAATAGGTCCTAAGCGTACAATATCATCTGTGGTTAAAAATAGATGATGGGGGTTTACTTCAATTTTTATGTCTGCCGTAGTTTTTATAGATTTATTAGCTTTTAAAACATCAAGTGCCGCAATTGAACTTACCTGCCGGAAAAGAAGGCGAACCTTTGTTTCCCTGGCAATCTGGCTGACCCGTGCCACTTCAGCACTTTCGGCCAGCGGAGGTCTTGCTTCGACCCATGCTAAGGGGTCCTTGCGCCCGATTTTCTGTAAGGACTCTGTTCGTGCCGCAACAATACCGGCATCCGTGGCATAAACAGCAACAGGCAGCCCCAGACGAGCGGCATCAGTAAAGATCTGTAAATATTGGACAGCATCTTTAATCAGCCATTCACTGGGAACATCGCAAGCCGCAATATCCAGAATAATAGCACCTGCCTCTTTTAACTCAGCAAGAATATTAATATTTTGGGGAGTAACCTGAGCACTCACTCCAAAATCCACCACACAACGCTTCTGCCCCAACTCCTGTAAATTTTTGATACCGGCCTCGTCTACAGCTGGCGGGGAGGTATTGGGCTGTGCCACCACAGTTCCATACCCCCCGGCCGCTGCAGCACAAGTACCGGTATAAAAATCTTCTTTTAGAGTATAGCCGGGATCACGTAGATGTACATGGGTATCAACCAGTGCGGGAATTACCAGTTTCCCATCGGCATCAAAATAACTTGCTGCTTCCGGTATACTTAAACAACTGGTAATGGCCGCAATGCGTCCTTCTTTAATGGCAAGATTTGCTTTCCCTCTCCAGGAAGAGGTTACTACTTCACCATTCATCACCACATAATCGTACAAAACTGTCACTCCCTCTATCTAAACCAAAATAATTATCAAGCATCTATTATCTACCTATGCCCACACTGTCAGGATAGGTAATACTTGGCAAATAAAGGGTTATTTCCGGCAGGTAAGTTATTAAAAGCAAAGCAACGATGGTTACAGCAATAAAAGGCATTACGGCCGGAATTATCTTAACCATAGGCTCTTTGGTAACACCGGTGGCAACAAACAGGTTTAAGCCGAAAGGAGGTGTATACATGCCGATCGCAAGATTTGCAGTTAAAACAACACCCAGGTGCACTGGATTTATACCAAGTTTCATTGCTATAGGATAAACAAGGGGAGCAAGGATAGTTACTGCTGCTGCTCCATCCATAAACATTCCTGCAATTAGGAAAAGAACGTTAATTGCTATCCAGAAAGCTATCTGGGTGGCGTTTGGTCCCATCATCATCTCCGCTAAAAGCTGAGGAGCCTGATATACGGTAAGAACCCAGCCAAAGACAGAAGCTCCTGCTACCAGAACCATAACACCGGCAAGGGTAATAGTAGACTGAAGGGCAGTTTCCATTAAAGACTTCCAGTCAAATTCCTTATAGATAAACATACCTACAAATGCAGCATAAACTGCGGAAACACCTGCAGATTCAGTAGGAGTAAAAACACCTGTATAAATACCGCCAAGAATAATGATGGGAACTCCCAGGGACCAAGCGGCATTTTTGCCTGTACGGACAATTTCCTTCAAGCTGAAGGTAGCATCTGGCAGACGCTTTCCCTTGACAGCCATATAATAAGAATAAGCCAGTATAGCAGCACCAAATATGATACCAGGCATAATACCACCGACAAACAAGGCACCAATGGAAACCCCTGTAACGGTACCATAAACAATCAAGGTTATACTGGGAGGAATAAGAATAGCCACAGCACCGCTGGCAGTAATCAAGCCCACGGCAAAAGCCCTGTCATATCCCTTCTTCACCATTTCCGGATACATCAGACCGCCCATAGCTGCCACAGTTGCAGGACTTGAACCCGATAATGCTCCGAAAAACATACATGCTAATTGGGTGGTAAGTGCCAGACCACCCCTCATAAAGCCAGCCAGACAAAGGGTAAACTCTAAAAGCCTTTGGGCAATTCCACCCCTGCGCATGATATCGGCTGCAAAGATAAAGAAAGGCATAGCCATTAGAGAAAACTTATCAATTCCGGCAAACATCCTCTGGGCCACTACAGAAGTAGGAATATCCCCGCCCAATACTAAAGTTAAAAGAGGGGCAAAGGCCAATGCAACGAAAATGGGAACCCTGGCAAAAAGCATTACAAAAAGAACAACCAGCATGAAAATAAGCATTTACTGTTCCCCTCCTTCATCTTTTAATGTTGAGTAAAAATGCTGGGAAAATCTGAGAACTCCTAAAGCAAAACCTAAGGGCAAGCAAAAATATACTACGTAAAAAGGCAGCTGCAGGGCAGGTGATTTCTGAGCTGTAGCTATCTGCTTACCTACCGTATCCCAACTGTAATATATCATCATAAGACAAAAAACAATGGATACCAAATCTGCAAATAAAGTCATGTATTTCTGATTCTTTTTGCTCATAAAGGCTGCGAAAAAATCAATGCTGACATGGGCTTCTTTACGGGCTAAAAGACCTATGCCGATGAAGGTTGCCCAAATAATGATGTAGCGGATTAATTCCTCAGACCAAGGAATTCCTGCATTAAATACATAGCGTAGAATTACGTTCAGAAACATCAGCGCTGTGGCGAACACAAAGCCCAGCGCGCAAAACCATTCTTCGGCTTTGCTTAGTAATGAATTGAGCTTTTCCATGTACATACCCCCTTGTTGTTTGGTAGTATTTAGAATTGAGAGATAAGGAGAGGGGCAACCTTTGGTTGCCCCTGTTCCCTGGGGTCTTAATGAAAAAAATTAAGTCGGAGACTGTTATTACTTATTAGCTTCTTCAGCAGCTTTTTGTAATTCAGCAACTACATCTGCACCAACGCGGCTGGAAATAAATTCAGCAACAGGCTTGGAAGCAGCTTTGAAAGCATTCATTTCTTCCTCAGTGGGATAGTATACTTCCATATTATTCTTCTTCAGTTCTTCCAACCATGTATCAGAGTTAGCCTTCATCTCAGCCCACTCAGACTTAGAAGCAAATTGTGCGGCATCCCTAATGTGCTTTTGAATGTCAGCAGGAAGTCCTTCAAACCAAGCCTTGTTAGCAACTGTAATATAGAGGAATGGAGAGTGGTTTGTTACACTTACTACTTTTTGTACTTCCCAAAGCTTTAACATAACCAAAGTTTGGAAACCGTTTTCCTGACCGTCAACAACTTTTTGCTGAAGGGCATTGTACATTTCACCGTACTCAATTGGAGTAGGATTAGCTCCAAAAGCCTTATATGTTTCAATTAAGATTGGAGCAGGCATTACACGGAATTTCTTACCTTTTAAGGATTCTGGTCCTTTGATGGGAAAGTTGGCTGTCATCTGCTTTAAGCCGCCTGTTTCAACTCCCAAGGCAACCATACCTTTTTCTTCCAAACCTTTGTTAATTTTTTCGGCAACAGGACCAAACATTACCTTTTCAGCTGCATCCATATTTTTGTATAAGAAAGGAAGATCATATACTTCTAAGGCCTGGTTGAAGTTGGAAAGAACGGATGTAGGCTGTTGAGTCATTTCGATAGTACCGTTGGCAGCCTGTTCAGCTTGCTCTCTCATTTGTCCTAACTGCATGTTAGGATAAATTGTTACCTTAACCTGACCATTACTTAATTCTTCAACTTTTTTCTTAAAGGCTTCTATACCACGGTGCTGGGGACTATTTGTATCCTGATTATGACCAAATTTAATGTTGTAAGTCTTTGCTGGTTCAGCCTTTTTTTCTTCAGCGGGACCGGGTGCAGGAGCAGTTTCCTGTTTTGAGCAAGCTGCTAGTGATAAAACTAATAGAGCAACCAAACATAAAGCAATAATTTTTTTGAAATTCATTGATAAACCTCCCTCAAATTTCTTAAATTTTAAATCTCAGCAACAG
Organism: Bacillota bacterium; assembly: GCA_049323895.1. Classification (GTDB taxonomy): domain Bacteria; phylum Bacillota; class Peptococcia; order Peptococcales; family BICA1-8; genus JBMOKT01. The sequence goes on from JBMOKT010000008.1 coordinate 218,509, forward strand.
TTCTAAAGCTCTTCATGAAAAGAATGCTTCCTATCGCCCCCTTTCAAATATCTAAGAATACTAACTAATTACTGGGGTCATGGGCTCCGCCAACTAAAGTGTTAATGTCCTCAATGCCCTTCTCTTCCAGGTATTTTTCCAAGCCGGCCAATATTTTCGGCACAGCCATGGGGTCAAAAAAGTTAACTACACCTAAGCCGACAGCCTGTGCACCGGCCAGGAAAAACTCAATGACATCACGTACGCCGGCAATACCTCCCATACCAATAATAGGTATCTTTACATTTTGGTAAACCTGGTAAACCAGGGCAACAGCTATGGGTCTGATAGCAGGTCCGGAAAGAGCTCCGATTACATTTCCCAGGAAAGGCTTTCTGGTTTCTATATCAATCAGCATCGCCCGGGGAGAGTTAATCATAGCTATCCCATCCGCCCCGGCTGCTTCTACCCCTTTGGCAACTTCAATAATATTTGATTGGTCAGGCGGCAGCTTAGGAATTAATGTCAGCTGTGTTTTTTTTCGGCATAAATCTACTACACGATAGGCAGTATTTCTGTCCGCTCCAAATTGCAGCCCTCCGGCCTTAACATTGGGGCAGGATAGGTTTAATTCAATGCCTGCCAGGAAGCCTAAATCATCACTAAGTTCCACTATCTCCCCATATTCCTCTTCTGTGCGACCTACTACACTTAAAATCACCGGGGTCTTTAAGGCTTTAAGTTTAGGTACATCCTCGCTGACAAATCTTTCCCACCCCTTACTGGGAATGCCCACTGCCGATAGTACCCCTGACGGGGTCTCCGTTATTCTGGGCGGGGGGTTGCCCGGCCAGGGATAAGCCCGGATTGTCTTTGGCACAAAGGCTCCTAAAATATCCAGGGGGTAAAGACTTTCGTATTCAAGACTGTGGCATCCTGATCCAATGGTTAGAGGATTTTGCATTTTAATTTTACCAATCCGAACAGAAAGATTAACCATTGGAGACCACCTCCCAGGACATAAAAACAGGTCCTTCTTTACATACACGTTTATAACACCTGTCCAACTGTTTCTGACAGCTGTATAGTTCAATCACACAGCCCTGGCAGGCACCTAAACCACATGCCATATACTGGTCTAAGGAAATCTGCGCCTTAATTTGGTTGTGCTGAGAAATTTTGTGGATATTTTTTATTAAGCTGCAAGATGGACAAAAACTGCATAATCCACCCATAAAAATCTGGTCTATTTTAGATTTACCTGCTGTCTCGTCCAGCTGCTTTGTCATAAATTTACCACACCGCCAAGCCCCTTGGTCGGGAAAAAGAAATAATTTGCATTTTTCTTCAAGATATTTATAGGCATCCAAAAGCTCTGAAGATTTTGCACTAAGAAATGCTAATACTCTTATTCCCTTTGACGCAGCCTCATCTGCCAAAGCAGCAAGGGGACCTATACCGGTATCCCGACCCAATACGGCAATGGTTTGAGCTGACTGGGGGAGCAAAAATCCATTTCCCAAAGGTCCCAGCATCTCACAGACTTGCCCGCTTTCCCAACCGGTCATAATCTCAGTACCCCGACCCACAACCTTATATAGTATTTCAATTGCTCCTTCTTCCCTATAGATTCTTGAGACAGTCAATGGCCTTCTAAACAAAGGGTCGGTCTGTTGGGTCAGTCTCAGCATAACAAACTGTCCCGGGAAAATAGAGCGGGCGATTTCCCGACACTCTAGCTTAATCTGCCAAAAGTCTTCACAAATTTTTGTATTTGTTATTACCTTGCTTTGTATATCGTATTTCTTATCCATTTGCACCTCCCTTGACCCGTTCCCTTGCAAATAGTTACTAGTGACTGCTGACTAGTGACTAGTAAAAAAATTATTATATCAGTGTCCATCTGTGAGTCATGAAGTTACCCTAGATAGTCCAGAACCACATATGCATAGATTTTGGCAGCTTCAATCAACTGCTCTATAGTGACCACTTCCTCATCGGTATGGGCAAATTTTACATTTCCTGGTCCAAACATCAGGGTTTCAATACCCCTGCGGTTCAGAAGCCCTGCATCCAAAGCACTGTTAAAGTAAGTAAATGCCGCTTCTTTACCTGTAACAGCCTTAACTGCATTGGCAAACAATCCAGCCAGCTTTGCCTCTTTATCTATTTCAGAAGGATACATGAAGGGTCCTGCTTTCACTTCTATGGGATATCTCTCAATTTGCGAAAGTGCCTTCCTTATTTCCTCTAGAGCTTCCTGGGGGTCCTCACCGGGCACCAGACGCCTGTCATAAGAAATAGTGCACTTATTTTGAATAGTATGGGTAGCCCGCGGAAAACTTTCTATATGCATGGGAGCAAAGGTTGACATCCCGAAGTGAGGGTGAATTATGCCGGGTTTTAATGTTCTTAGTGTATTTAAAACCTCTGCCGCCCCTTCAATAGCGTTAATCCCCTGGTGGGGCACACTGCTGTGGCAGGATTTTCCGTAAACATCTATTAAAACATCAATACGCCCCTTGTTTCCTAAACATATTTCATTAAAAGTCCCCAGTCCAACCACAGCTAGTTCCCCTTTGATACCCCCATTATTAAGAATATAGTCCAGGGAATCATGGCGACCGGTTTCTCCAGCGGTACTGCAAATAAAGGTGAGTGTCCCTTTCAGGTTCTCTTTCCTGGCAGCAATAATTTCCAATGCACCCAGCATAGCACCTAGGGCGCCTTTTTGCTCACAGCTTCCTCTGCCCCGTAAACATTCTGATAAGTAGCCGTATTTCTCACCCGGTACAATCTGACCCACATAGCCGTCTTCCATTGAACCTGCCTGAGGCGTCATTGCATAACCTACCAGTATAATACCCGATGCTCCCTCGCCCAAGGTTGCAATGAGGTTGCCCATTTTATCGAGGCGGACTTTTAGACCTAATTGTTCCACATAGGGTTTTACTGTGTTTACAATGAACTGCTGCACCAGAGGCTCATTTTCAAAAAGCTCTGTCTGGGGACTAGGAATACCCAGAATGCTCCGGGTAATCTCAACTATTTGCTGGCTGCGGCAGAGTTTTTCAATTTGCTCCATAAGATTATCCTGCATTTCACTCATCCTTAATTATTTAATAGTATTAGAGCTGCACCCCATCAAGTTTAAGTTTTACTAGAGTTTCTCTTGTAGGAATTCCTGTTTTACAATCCCAACCCATGGCTCGATAGTATTGCTCTAATAAATTCTGTAGATCTTCACTATCAACTTTTTCTCCACTGCCCGGCCCGTCAGGAACAGGTTCTGTTATAAAACGACCTGGCAAAGTATCGTCCGCTCTGGTAAATCCTTCTCTTATGTTGTAGCAGCGTTCCAGGGTATTTATCCTAGCTGCCACAGTATCGAGATCGCCAATGCTGTATGCATGTCCCAGCACAGCACTGAGAAGTTCACTCCAATTCTGCCAGTCAAAACTGCGGTTATAGGCAAAAGTACAATTGGGACCGCTATCTTGAATAATCCTTAATGACGCATGTTTTTTTACCAGTTCCCCTTTGCCGCTGATCTCTTTGTGGATTCCACGTTTTAATTCTTCAAATACAGGCAGTCCAATGGCATGATGGCAGCCGCCTCGATTGCCGGCGGCAAAGACAATAGCCTGCCCCTTGGCGGTTCTAGGGTCGTATCCCCCCAATTCCATGCCTTTGACATGCATAGCAAAATATTGGCTGCCTTGACCGATTTGTTCTGACGCTGCCTTAGTTCCCAGTGCTAAAAGGGCACCAAGACCACGCCTATAAGCAATATCTTTCAAGAGGGTCAACACAGCCTTGGGATTCCCAAAGCGAACCTCTAAGCCCCCTGTGTCTTCCTTAGTTAAATAACCTTTTTCGAAGCATTCCATTGCAAAAGCTATAGATACTCCAGCCGAGATTGTGTCGAGCCCCAGCTCATCACAAAGTTGATTTGCAGCTATTACTGCTTCCGGTATACCAATACCACAAACAGAACCTAAAGCAAAAAATGATTCATACTCGGGACCATCACAGCTGGCTCCTGCAAATGAACCCTCCTTTACCAGGGTAAGTTTTCCGCAGCGCAAGGAACATCCATAACAGCCTGTATCTTTAACAACCAGCCCCAGGTTATCTCGCATATAATTCATGGAAATATCCCTGGCTTGGGAGAAGGTACACTGAGCCCAATTGGAGGTAGGCAACCCCCCTAAAGCACTACGAGCTTCCTGGGATTCTCCCGTACCGTAACGGGCAAAACTGTCCCCATTACCGGGCTTTAGCTTAAAGTCTGCCATGATCCTTTTGAAAACCCTTCTGTAAGCTTCGGGGTCAGCAACACTAACCTGCTCTTGTCCGTTGAACACCATTATAGACTTAAGATTTTTGCTTCCCATTACAGCACCAAGACCACCTCGTCCAAATTGACGCCAATCATCAGTGGTGACGCATGCATAAGGAACAAGGTTTTCTCCGGCCGGACCAATGATAGCTCCCGAATAATCAAAACCTATTTCATTTTTTAAATGGTATAAAGCAAGGGTAGTCCCCATCCCCCATAGATAACCGGCATCCCTAAGCTTTACACCTTCCTGGGTAATCAACAGGTTCACGGGCTTTTCAGCTTTACCCTCTACAATGATAAAGTCATATCCTGCCCGGCGCATATTGGCTCCTATTCGTCCGCCTGCCATAGTATACATATATGTGCCGGTCAAAGGGGATTTAGCAAGCATTACCACCCTGGAAGCTGTGGGAAAACCTGTTCCCGTCAATGGTCCTGTAGCTAGGATCAGTTGATTCTCAGGCGAAAGGGGCTCAACATCTGGTCCGACTTCATCCCACATTATTTTAGCGCCAAGTCCTCTGCCTCCAATAAACTTAGAAACAGTGTCCTTGTCAATTATCTCTATTTTATTAGTCCCACGGCATAAATCCACTCTTAATACCCTGCCGAAATAAGACACAATATACACCCCAATTTTTATATATTTAACACAGTTTCTTCAGAACTGTTGCCTGTCTTTCAATGCGGTCCCTTTGGGTACCATGAAAAGCATCCCTGATGCGCTGACTCCGCTTTTCCGTTTCCTCTATAACCCGTTGTTCTGAAACGTTGAGTAATTTTCCATTCAATAAAACCGGTTTACCCTGTACTATTACAGTTTCTACAGCCGATACAGGTTCTGAATATATTAACTGCCATAATACGTTATTAAGAGGGTTAAGTGAACAGGTCTTTGTATCCAGGAGAACCAAGTCAGCCTGTTGACCAACTGCAATACTTCCCAGGTCATCTTGCAGGAAGACTTTAGGACCATGGACAGCGACCATCTCCCAGACATCCTGCGGTTGTATCCAGGTATCCTCCTGTTCATTTAAAGCATTGTGTATCAGACCTGCCAGTTTCATAGAGCTAAACATGCTTAAACTTCCTGCAACATTGGCTCCGTCAGTTCCTAAGGCTACAGGTACGGCTTGTGCCTTGTATTTTATCACTGGAGCAATACCGCTGCCTAGTAGAGAATTGCTGGCAGGACTATGCACAACAACTGCACCACGGGCTCTTACTAAATCAATTTCCTTCTCCGACAGCCATACAGAATGTACAAGAGATGTTCGTTCACTTAAGCATCCTAATTGGTCTAAATGATTTATCATGGGTTTACCATAAAGTGCTTCCGCAGTCCTGGCCTGTGCCCTTGTCTCCAAGACATGGGTATGAAAACCGGTATCCAGCTCTTGGGCTTGTTTGGCACATTGCTGAAGCAAATAATCAGAACACCTCTGTGGACCTGAAGGTCCAAAAGCCACCTGCAGCCTGTCCCCTTTTACATGCCATTTCTTATATAAAGCAGTTGTCATTGCAAGCAAATCATCAGCCCTTGGTACTGCCTGATTTTTAAATTCCTCCGGCACCAGTTCCTCCGCTACAGGAAGGGTTGCGTAGTAAGGCTTATCACTGATCATAGGGGCCATCGTTGCTCGCATTCCTATATCGCGATAGGCCTGCATAGCAGCATCTAAAGCCTCATAACCCTGGGCAAGGTGGTCCATACAACAGGTTGTGCCCGTCTTCAACATTTCCAGGGCACCTTTTAAAACATTCCAATAAATATCTTCAGGTGTCATTAAACTACCAAAGGTCATGGTATAAAGCATCCACTGTTCAAGCGCCACCGTAGGATTTAGTCCCTTTATCAAGTTGGCATAGGAATGGTAATGTCCATTAATAAGACCAGGTATAGTCAGCTTATTTTGACCGTCAATAACCAGGTCAAAATTATTTGCTTCAATATATTCACCGGTTGTTACCGAGGCAATTCTTCCTTCAATAATGATAATATTTACTCCTGATAAAAGGGGAGTCTCTTTTTTTTCGGATAAAACAGCAGTGTTTTTGATTAAAATTTTCGACATCTACAACACTTCTCCTTTACTAAAATACTTCAATATTCAAAGAATACAATATTCTTGTTATTCAACATCTTTTAAATGACTGTATTTTCCGAAAAAACATTCCTAATATTTTCGCCACTATACATGTGATGTCCTTTACTAAATTTGCAAAAATAAGAGGAGCCTCTTTATCCCAAAGTGATAAGGGAGAGAAAAACCCCTCCGTTCTGTATCCCGGCGGGGTTTTTTAGGGGGGAGGATTATTTAATGAAATTCAACTTATACTAAGTTCATCACTCAATTTCCCTTTTTTTAGTCTAAGGTGCTGCAAAAATGCTACTGCAATTAGAGCGGCTAAACCCAAGATATCAGTTGTAGTTCCATACAGAACCAGCAATATTGATGAAATCGTTAACAGCGCTCTGTCAATTAGCGTTGTTTTAACTATTAAGAAACCTTGCATAGCAGCGGAAAAAGATAGTACTCCCAATAGAGCTGTGATTGCTGCACCAATAATCTGTATGAATGTTCCTTGCCATAAAAGATATGGTATATAGACAAACATTATAGGTATATAATAGATGGAAAGTCCCATCCTTAGAGAATACCATCCTGTTTTCCAGGCATCAGCCTGTGCAATAGCTGCTGCAACATAAGCCGAGATACAAACGGGAGGCGTAATTACTGCTAATTGACTTGCCCAAAATACGAAAAAGTGGGCTGTTAACAGTGGTATACCCATCTCCACCAATGCAGGAGCCGCTAAAGTTATTAATACTAAATAGGCAGATGTAACATTCATACCCATTCCTAATACAAAGCTGGCAACCATAACGAGCGCCAGAGCAATAGGAAGACTGCCGCCGGATAATTTTAGTACAACCAGGCTAAATTTCATACCCAATCCGGGTAAAGCTATAGCAGTAATGATAATTCCAACCACTCCGGCTGTTACAGCCATTATCAAGGAACTTTTAGCTCCTTCGGCAAGTGTTTCAAAAACATCACGGACCGACATCCTGGTTTCTTTTCTCACTAAAGATACCAAAAATGCTGTAACAATAGCCCAGAAAGCAACCATGGAAGGAGAATTACCCCTAATTAAGAAAACAATTATTACTACAATGGGCACCAGAGAATGCCAACCGGATTTTAAAACCTCCCGGGGATTTGGCAGTTCTTCAGCAGGCATGCCTTTAAGACCCATTCGTTTGGCTTCCAAATACACCATAAAAATCATACTAAGGAAAAACAGAATGGCAGGAATAAAACCGGCTTTAATAATTTCTACATATGGTACTCCCACAAATGCAGCCATCAAAAAGGCTGCTGCACCCATGATGGGAGGCATGAATTGACCACCAATGGAAACTACTGCTTCAATGGCTGCAGCTACATGGCGCTTATATCCCCTAGAAATCATTAAAGGTATAGTTACCGCACCCGTAATTGCTGTATTAGCAGTGGAAGAGCCAATTACAGAACCAAGTATCCAACTTGATACCACAGCCGCCTGAGCAGGTCCGCCGGTAAATTTGCCGACAAATGCCTTGGAAAGTTCTATAAAGAACAACCCTGCCCCTGATCTTTGTAAAAAGGTACCGAAAATTATAAATAAAAAGATAAATGTAGAGAAAACGTATACTACTGACCCGAAAATACCATCTGTACTGGCATAAAGTACACTGATGACACGGTTAAGGTCATAACCTTTATGGGATATAATATCAGGCAAAGACCTTCCATAAATGGTGTAAAACAAGAATACAATACCGATAATGGGCAGAGCCCAGCCTACTAAACGTCTTGCAGCCTCTAATACAAGAATAACAGTTATAACACCCATATATATGTCAATTGGCTGTAGTTTTAATCCGGCCATATCTGCATAAAAATCAAACTTAAAAATATAAAATGTGACAACTAAGCAGGATAGCAGTACCAGCCCAAGGTCAATAATTTCTGTTATTTTATTAACTTTATTTTTAATAAGGGGATAGATTAAAAATGTTAGTACGAGAGTAAAAAGTATATAAAGTCCACGGCTTACATGGGCCTCCCAGACTCCAAAAGCAGCCTGATATAAAAAAACCCCCGAGAAAGCTGCTGCAATTACATTTATTGCTTTGTTCTTAATTTCCGCATATGTCAAGGCGAGTAGTCCCCTTTCTCTTAAGGTGCCCTTCTGTCTGGAAAGCCATTTCCAGACAGAAGGGGCAGACCTAACCCTTTATTTGTTTTCACTATAGAATTTTTTTGCACCTGGGTGAAGCTGCAGGTTAATCTTCTCAAAACGTTCAATTCCTGGTGACATTTCTTTGAATGCGGCTTGGGTATTTATCAAATATGCTTTACCTTTTTCGGAGAACATAACTTTTAACATATTATAAATGACATCTTCAGGAATATCTTCCCGAGCCACCCAAATAACCGTGTAACCTACTGTTTTTACCGGCTCTTTTACACTTTTATAACCACCCACCGGGATAGTATATTCAACATGATATGGTCTAGCCTCCAGGAATGCCTTCACTCTCGCCTCATCTACCGGCAATAAAACCATGTCATGGGTTGATTCAAGTTCAATTAAAGCTGGAACAGGCGTTGTTCCGCCGATAATAAATGCATCAATATGACCATCTCGTAAGTTCGAGGCGGAATCATCAAAACTTAAGTAGCTGATTTGAATTTGATCAAATATTCCCACTACCTTCAGAAAATCTTCGGCAACTGCAGCACTGCCGGAACCTTTAGGACCTATAGATACTTTTTTGCCTTTTAAATCGTCTATTTGTTTAATACCAGTTTTCGCTAATGTAACAAAATTAAGTGCTCCATCATGGATATTTGCAACAGCTCTTAGCCCTTCATATTTGTTATTTGCAAAATCCCCTTCGCCACGGATTGCCTGATATGCTGTAGAACCATAGGAAAAACCCATATCTGTCTGGTCGGAGGCCATCAGCCTTACGTTTTCCACGACACCCTTTGTTACTTCAGCAGTTATTTCTAAACCCGGCACTTCACCACTAACGAGACCTGCAATACCAGAAGCCGCTACATAAAAGGTTCCGCCTTGACCACTACTGGCAAACGAATAATACTGCTTTTCTACTTTTTTCTCTTGAGCTGGAGGAGTATCTTTAGGTGCATCTTGTGGAGTCTTATTACCACATCCTAATAATCCAATATTGACAAATAGAACCAAAACCAGAAGCAATAACATGCCTTTTTTCATTTTCATCGCCCCTTTGAGATTTTTCAAATTTTTTTGAATTCTTTCAGGAATCAATGCTATCCTCCTTTTTTTCATTAAATTACCACATCAAGCTTTTGATAATTTTGATGAATATTGTCTACATTCCTTTAACTTTAAGGTACTATTTTTCCGGAGAAAATCATATGTAATAGTGCACAATGATTAATGATATTTTTGTTTAAACTGCATAAACTCAGTATTTGTATCTAGTTTTGGCAAAATATGATTGGCGTATTAACTTGCTGCTATTCAATATGCATAAAGGTTCTTTTATAAAGGCTAAATTCCATAGATAAAGGATAGACCTATAAGTTGGTCTATCCTTTATCTATTATCCCACATTAAATAACATCTTTTAAAAAGCCATTATTATCGGGAACTATAAAGGTACCTGTCTGACCTTTTAAGGCAGACCCTACCATTTCCAAAGAGGTTATCAGTGCCTTACCGCCTGTTTTTTCCACATACTCCACAGCGGCGGCAATTTTTGGCCCCATACTGCCCGGCGGGAAATGTCCTTCATCATAATATTTTTTTGCTTCGGAAACATTTAGCTGCGTAAGCAATTCCATATTTGGCTTGCCGAAATTAATGGCTACTTTTTCTACTCCGGTAAGAATCACAAGAAGGTCAGACTTAATTTCCTGGGCAAGGACGGAGGATGCCCAATCCTTATCTATAACTGCTTCTATTCCTTTAAGTTCACCGTTGTCTCCTGCAATTACCGGTATACCACCACCGCCGGCGGTGATTACAATTTTACCTTCTTCCACTAAGTGTTTTACTGTCTGCCTTTCAATTATCCCCATAGGCTTTGGGGATGGTACAACCCTTCGGTACCCCCTGCCGCTGTCTTCTACGAATACTGCATTTTTTTCCTGCTTCAGTTTTACAGCTTGTTCCTCTGTATAGAAAGGACCTATGGGTTTGGTGGGGTTTTTAAAAGCCTGGTCATTACTATCTACCAAGACCTGGGTTAAAATAGTAACTACTTCTTTATCCAGTCCCCTTTGTTTCATTTTATTTGTCAAGGTTCGTTGAATCAAATACCCCAACTGTCCCTGACTCTCCGCACCACAAACATCCAAAGGCATAGGTGGAACTAATTCTGAAGCAGCCTCAACTCTTAACAGTATGTTGCCAACCTGTGGACCATTACCATGGGTGAGAACTACCCTATAGCCATTCTCTATCAAATCAATGATGCTGTCTGCACAGCTTTCAATATTAGCCACATTTTCCTCTAAGGTCCCTTTTTGATTTTCCTTGGTTATTGCATTACCTCCAATGGCAATTACTATTACCGGTTGTTTAGCCATGATACTCCTCCTTCAACCCAAAATTAAATGGAAAACCAAAAGAAAGACTCCACTTAAAGCCGTAATAAGTAGTGTCGGTGGTAAAATCTTGCCCATGACCTCACCTTCTAATCCCAAAATACCAGTTGTGGTAGTCCCCAAGAGAACCTTCCCTGGGGCAATTACAGAGCCAATTGCTCCGCCACCTGTCTGAGCACCTAGAATAGCTGCTCTGTCCAGTCCGAGAAGGGAGGACATGGTGTCCTGGAAGCTGCCAAAAAGTATGTTTGATGACATATTACTGGAAGTCATAAAAGAACCAAGGACACCTATAAAAGGTGCAATTACGGGATAAACAGCCTGGGTAGCATTGGCAGTTCCATATGCCAAAACAACTGTTTGCCCGGTACCATCCATAATTTTGGACATTACAATCAGACCAATAGTTGCTACCGCTGCGGGCATTACCTTTTCCATAGTACTTAGAAAAATTCTCTTGCCCCCTCCAGAAGAAATAACTCCCATTTTCTTAAAGGAGAAGTAGCCTATTAAGGCAGCTACAAAGAGGAAAGTACCTGAGTGAGTAAAAACTGTAATTGGCGAGTATAATTGAACTGCTTTATTAACATGCCCAAAGGCGGTTACTGTTTCTGGAAAGGAAAAACCTATCTTTAAAAAACTCAAAGTCTTTTCTATCGGTTTAATCAGCAACACAAACAAGGTAATAAATGTCAAAGCATAATATGGTATAAAGGCCTGATGCAGGGACATCTCCCCTTCCACCTTCCCATCATGTTTAACTTCCTTGTTCTTGCGGTCCATAATTTTACTGTCCGGTTCAGCATAAGGCTTGTTGTACCAGGGCGTTTTGCCAAGCAAAAATACAACAGCTAATGCTATACAAGCCATAACAAAATTAGCCAATGTCGGATTTGCTTGGGAAAACAGCATCTGCCCTCCTCCATGAATCAAAGAAATTATTAAAACGGCCGGCAATCCTGTCTTCAGACCCTTGCTGCCACCGTAAAAATAGCAGATAAAAATCCCGGCTGCTATATTTATCAGCCAATTAAAACCACTGGCCCATAAGGCGGTCGCCTTGATTAAAGCCGGGTCTGTTATTCCTGTTTGCAGGACAAGAGCATCCCAGGCTACTGCTAAAGTTCCAAAGGTATTAGCCCAGGCCTGCCCATATAAAGAGATAATAACCGCCCATAAAGGGGTTACCCCTATCCCTACCAGTAAAGGTGCTCCTACAGCAACAGGTACACCAAAACCTGTTACTCCCTGAAGAAAACTGACAAATACCCAGCCAATGGCCAAAATTTGCAGCAATTCATTGGGTGTAAACTTTTGCATTCCCTTACGGAAAGGTTCAAAGGCATTTGCTTCATTTGTAACTTCATAAATCAAAATTGCCGGTAAAATAACTGTAAGAACAGCAATTGCGTTCCAGATGCCTTTGGCACTTTCCAGGGCAATCAGATGCAAGGGTGCCTTGTATAAAGTTATCCCGCTAACCAGGGCAATAATAACACCGATAGGGGCAGCTTTTGCCGCTCCCCAGCGATATTTCACCATCAAAAGCATTAATACTACTATCGGCAGCAATGCAACAATCCAATAAGTTAAGTTAATAGGTAACGACATTTGTTCCTCCTAAAGACCTTCATTTTCTACAAAAGCCCTTAATGCATCCACAAATATTTTCATAGGCGGCTTTACAATACCTGCACCTACCTGACCAATGCCGGGCTTTTTATGGGCTATACCGGTGTTGATGACCGGTAAAATCCCAGTTTCCACCACCTTGCAAATTTCTACCCCTGTCGCTACTCCTTGGAAGTTCAGGTTAGGCATAGGTAAGTTGGCGTTACGGGTAACTGTAATCTCCCCCATGCTCTCTGAATATTTAATGGCTGCACTAACGGAGCCTGCCCCTACAAAATTAACTACCGCAGGAGCACATCCCATTGCAAAACCACCAATTCCGATACATTCTACAATAGTACTGTCACCCATATCGGGGTTGGCATCACCCTCAGTATATCCAGGAAAATATAAACCCTGGGGCATATTTACCGGAGCTGTAAACCAGCGGGAACCTAATCCGCTGACATTAATGCCAAATTCCACTCCATTTCTGCTCATGGCAGTCACTACTGTACTGTGGGGTATATCCCTGGCTGAATCCATGATGGCCTTAGAAGCGACCATGGCTAAATTCAGGAAAAACTGGTCATTTTTCTTAGCAATAAACTCTACAATATCTGCTGCATCTTCTCTTCCGGTAACCTCTTGTGCTAATTCACCACTTATAGCCCTATAGAAAAGCAGACTGGCCGCTACGTTGCGTTGATGCATTTCATCTCCCATAGCTAAAGCTTGGGCAATGACGTTCTTCAAATTAACTCCGCCGGCTTTATTAATTGCTTTATCCAAGACAGGTGCTAAAACCTTTTCCAGCCATTTCAGACGGGCAATTACCTTTTCACCGTTAGCGCCAAAACGCATTACCTCGCCCAATCCTTCATTAATAGTACAGTAGGCATAATTGCCGAAGGTCTCATTCTTTACAACAAAAACCGGCATTGAGTAGGAAATAATCCCTGTCATTGGGCCTACTGCACCATGACTATGGTTCGGACCATACTCAATTTTACCCTCATCCATCAAAGCTATGGCTTCTTCCTCAGTTTCTGCCAAACCTTCATAGCGGATAGCTCCAATAAAGGCTCCTCGCATAGGTCCGCACATATCCTGCCAAGCCACTGGCGGCCCGGCATGAAAAATAGAATTTTTTTTCATTTCGGGGAAAACCTCATGGGCCGGTTTTACACCTATCAATACAGGCTGACTGGCTATTATTCTGTCCACAGCCGTTTTATTGGCTCTCTCCACACGGGTGAGTCCGTCTTCATCCTTTTCCATTAACTGCATACGGAAAAGCAAGTCAACAATCTCTGTATCCCCCTGGGCAGGCGGTTTCCAGTCCAAACTAATAAAGGTAGTATTAGTGTCCTTAAAAGCATTGGTAAAATTATCAAGACCTATATTTAATACTTTAATTTCTCCGGGTATGTTTTTATATTCAGACATCATTCAACCCTCCCTTTATTTTATTAATTAAACCTCCTGCCAGTTTGGCAGCATGGGCATTGGAGGGCATTACAATTACTCCTGCCTCTACCAGCTTAGCGACTTGTTCTTTTCGGGAGGGGATATCATTATCTGTTCCGCAAACAGAAGCAATTAGGCTAACGCCCAAACTCCCGCTTTTTTCTGCCTTAGCGTTGTTAATTACTTGGACAATTTCTCCTGCTGGGTCGGGATGGGATCCGTAACCAATAACCACATCAAAAATTACTACAGCTGTTTCCGGGTCGAGTATTTCCCTGTACAGTCTTTTATTTTTAACAGTTGGGTCAATCATTGGATGGGGTTTGCCAACGGTAAATTCGTCCTCTCCCATATCCAAAAAGGTGTGTTTTTGGCTGCTTAAAATATCCTTCAGCGGGTTGATTCCTTGCAGAGGAATATTTGAATACAGCTCCTCCTGAGGCAAGAGATCTCGCAGAACATTCATAGCTTCATAACAAAGGCTGCCTCCGCCAAAAATACCACGCAAATATTTACCGCTAACTACCTGTTTTCTTCCTTTTTCCAATAACAGACCATAAGCATTGTCGTCACTAATGGCTGCAGCCGTTTCTATATTTTCCTTTGATGATGTTATAAGTGCAGCTGCACGGATTGCAGTTTCTTCTAAAGTACTGGTAACTATGGCACCTGCTGCTTTTTCCGGAGCATAATCTTCACAACCGGCATAATAAACAACAAAAGGCTTTCTTGATTTATTGATAATACTGCATATTTTTTCCCTGACCTTTTCTCCCGGGGGTTTAGAGATTAAAACAATTACCTTTGTCTGCCGGTCATTAAGAAGATAATCCAGACCTGTTAAAGCGGTGATGCCCCCGATGGCATCTTTTAAATCGCGGCCACCCGTTCCAATAGCCTGGCTGATTCCTTGACCTAAAGCGTCAATAAGACAGCTCACTTCTTGAATCCCTGTACCCGAGGCACCCACTATACCTATATTTCCCAAGCTGACCTTATTAGCAAATGCTAAAGGCACACCATTCAATATAGCTGTGCCACAATCAGGTCCCATAACCATCAGACCCCTGCTTTGGGCCATTTTCTTCAAGCGCAGTTCATCTTCCAAAGAAATATTGTCACTGTAAAGCATTACATTAAGACCTTTTGCTAAAGCTTTAGCTGCTTCATACTTGGCATAATCACCAGCTACGGAAATTAATACTAAGTTCAACCCGTTGTTTTCCAGCAGAGCATGCTCAAGCCTGGTAATCTCCTTGCTGTTGTCGTCTGCTTTATTCTTAACAGATGCCGTCAGCATTTTATTGATTTCAACAATGGCTGAAACTAATATCTCTTCATTAGCACCACTTACTGCAATAGCTAAATCATCGGGATTTGCCTTTTCCAGCTCTTCAGTGTACAAGCCGGCAACTTTGAACAAATCTTTATTCCTCTCTGTAGCCATCATGGCAGATGCTACTTCTACACCTTCCAACTGGCTTGCCTGGCTGGAAATTTTCATCAGAAACACGGAATCCCTATAAGTATTTTTAATAATTAAACTTTTAATAAAAGACATTGTCTTCCCCCCTTCTATTATTAACTCCCTGTTTTTTCCGCAAAAGCCTCTATTGCTTTAATAAATGCATTCTTAGGAGCTCTAGCCATACCTGCTCCAATCATACCCACTCCAGGCTCCTTATGGGAAATAGCGGTGTTAATAATTGGTTCAATTCCTGTTTCTACTACTTTTAAAATATCAATGCCCGTAGGTGTGCCCCGGAAATTTAGGTTAGGCATAATAAATTGTTTATTCTCAGCAAGGGTTATTTCATACATTTCATGAGTATTTGCAAAGGCATCATAAGCAGTTCCTGTACCCACAAAGCGAATAATTGCCGGTGCTGTTGCCATGGCAAAACCACCCAGACCATAAGTTTCCATGATGGCACTGTCTCCCATATCCGGATTCGCATCTTCTTGGGTATAACCTGAAAAATACAGACCATTAATACGATTTGCCGGTGCAGTAAACCATTGATCCCCCAGACCGCTTACCTTTATGCCAAATTCGTAACCATTTCTGGCCATTATGGTGACTAAAGTGCTGTGGGCAATATTATGTGCTGCCTCTAAGGTAGCCTTTCCTGCCGCCATAGCTAGATTTAGAAAAATCTGGTCATTATTAGTGGCTATGAATTTTAAAATCCTGACAAGCCGCTCCTTATCAGTGCAAACTTCAGCCAACAAAGGTGATAAATAACGGACATAAAGAGCTGCTGTGGCAGCATTGCGCATATGCAATTCATCACCCATGGTCACTGCTTGGGAAATCATTACTTTTAGATTCAAGCCTTGGGAAAGCTTAATAGCCTTTTTCAACTCGGGAGCAAGTTCATTTTCTATCCACTTCAGCCTATCAACTACTTCCTGGGAATTGGCACCAAATCTCAGCACCTTACCCATCCCTTCGTTAATAGTGGTATAGCTGAAATTGCCATAGGTTTTATTTTCAACTGCATAAAGGGGCATTGAATAGGAAGTAATGCCCGTCATGGGACCAACTGTATGAAAATCATTGCAGGATGCCAGTCTAACCTTTCCTTCATTAAGAAGCTTTTCAGCCTCACTGTCGTCTTTCGCTAAGCCTTCGTATTTCAAGGCTACAAAGACACCGGCACGCATAGGTCCGCACATATTTTCCCAGCTTACCGGAGGACCGGCGTGAAGCAAAGTGTATTTATCCATGCCGCTGATGACTTCATGGGCAGGTAAAATATCAACTAAAACTGGCTGACCGTTTTGTACTATTTCCATAGCTTTTTCGTTGGCTTCATTTATTCTATCTTTACTGACATTCAGTTTAGTTAATAAGTCAAGAAGTTTTTTATCCACACTGGGAGGACGCCAGCTTAGGCTTATATTTTTGACATTCTGTTTGTTAAGGTCTTGAGGAAATATGTCTAAACCAATATTTATAACCTGAAGTTCACTGTTGAGGAGGTTATTTTTCATTTTCCCTTCCCCCTTTGTTTGTTAGGTTCTGTACAATTTCTACCGCTAAGCGTGCGGCCTGGGCATTGGAGTCCATCACAATCACACCGGCACCTTCCAGTTTTCTCAATTGCTTCTCATAGCCCTGAGGGTCATTTTGAGTACCACAAAGAGAAGCAATGAAAGAAATATGTTTTTGTTCCTGGTTTGCCATCGCTTGCGCTTCTTTTATTTTAGGCACTAAAGCACCTGCTGGGTCACAATGGGAACCATACCCAAGTAACACATCCAATAAAATTACAGCAGTTTCAGGGTCCCTGACTTCCGTCAGGATTTTCTCTGCACGCAGACTGGGATCAATCATGGGATGAGGTCTTCCCTCTGTAAACTCATCGTCACCCAAGTCAATAAAAGCATGCTCCCGGGATTTATCAGCCGCCCCCAGTTTTAAATGGGGCTTAATAGGCACATTAGAATAAACATCCCCTATGAAATTTTGGAAAATTAAAAGTGCTTCATAACATAATGTCCCGCCTGAAAATAGTCCCCTGACATACTTTTGGTTAACTGCATATTTTTCTGACTCGACATTTGCAATTTCCCGTAATTCAAAACATTCTTCATTCAAGCTTTTTTCTATATTAACCCTTCCTTTTGAAACAGCCAGCGCCAATGCCGCTGTTTCTTCCAAAGTATGGGCAAAATAGGTTTCATTATTACCTGCATTAATAATGCTTCCGCCCAGGAAACAAATCACAACAGGTTTCTTCACGCTGCTGATGGTCTCAAATATGTTCTTTTCAACTAAGGGGGAAGGCGGCTTAGAAATTAAGACAATCACCTTGGTTTTATCATCCTCGGTAAGCATCTTAATACCCTGCAGCATGGTACGACCGCCTACAGCTTCTTTTAAATCCCTGCCACCTGTACCGATAGCATGGGAAATGCCTCCGCCTTTTTCAGAGATTAAAGAGGCTACTTCCTGCAATCCGGTACCTGAAGCAGCAACTATACCAATATCACCGCTTCTCACAACATTAGCAAAGCCAATACCTTTTCCGTTAATGTAGGCTGTACCACAGTCAGGTCCCATCACCAAAAGTTCTTTTAAAACAGCTTTTTCCTTAAGTTCTATCTCCTCTTCTAAGGAAACATTATCACTAAATAAGAAAACATTTAAACCGTTATCGAGAGCTTTATGGGCTTCACGGGCAGCATATTCACCAGGAACGGAAATGATTGCCAGATTAGCTTCCGGCAATTTTTCTAAAGCTTTGGTCAAACTGCGAATTGGTACTTTTTGTTGTTCACCATCGGAGCTGGATTTGTTTAATGCTTTATCAATTTCCTCTAAAGCCTTTTCCAGACATTTCTCATCGGTACATTTAATGCAAATGAGCATATCGGAAGAGGATGCTTTTTCACCCTCTGTATTTAGAAGTTCTGCGTGCCTGAGAATCTCTTTATTATGATCAGTAGCCATCATTACTGCCGCATCTAAAACATCTTCTAAAACAGACACTTTTTGCGTAACAGACATTAATGTCACAGAATCATAGTAGGTATTTTGTTTGACAATATTTATTAACATGTATTCCCTCCTTTTGTTTGACATTGGAAATAGGGTGTAATGCCCATAGTCTCACCTCTTTAACAAAATTGTAACACTACAGAAATATTGAGTCATTGTCAGCGGAATCAAAATTACCCTTAGCCTGTTGTGCATATTGTACAATAAAACGCCTGCGGCATTTAGTGGCTAGTGGCTAGTAGTTAGTGGCTAGTAAAACACATTAATAAAGCTGTACTGGCTGGTTATCCACAACTAAAAATTATTTTTCCTAAACGGCAAAAAAATCCAGACTCAAAAAAGCCTGGATAGAGTAAGAATTAAAACATATATAATGCCGTTTAGCTAATCGGCTTCATGCATCAGAAGTCCCTTGAGTTTTAACGCTAATTGCAGTTTTAATAAAACATTGTAATCATTTAAGTCTGTGTCTAAAATTTCCTTTATTTTTTCTAAGCGATAAGTGAAGGTATTACGGTGGATAAACATCTCTTTAGAAGCCTCTGTCAGATTATAATTACAATGAAAATATATTTCTAAGGTTTTTACTAAATCCATCTTGTTATCCTTATCAAAAAGGACTAATTTTTCAATACTTTCACTATAGATTTCTTTGAGCTTTTCTTTTTCTAACATATTCAAGAGGTGTTCGACAAATAAGTCTTCAAAATAAAGCAGACAGTCATTTTTCTGCTGCAATTTGGCTCCTATTTTTATTGCTTCAACTGCATTACTATAACTCTGATGAACAAGTAAGGCATCTTTAATTGTTCCTACCCCAATAGTTACAGTTAACCCGCTTATATTTTTATAGATGTGTGCCTTTATTTCAAAAGCCAAATGCTTGGTTATTTCTCTGCTTTTCTCTCGGGGGTTATGTTGAAGGATGATTACTATTTGATCACTTTGGTTAAAAGTAACCGCTTTTAAATTGTTATTAGCAAGTACTTCATCAACCAGAGAAGAAAGTTTTCTTTTTAGTTGCGCCGCCCGTATATCACTGCCATCCATCTCCTCAAGGTAAATCCTGGTGAAATGATCAACATCCAGGACCATGCAAATATATGAGGAGTTTGAATTAATGCCATAAGCAGTGCCACGTATAGCCAAGACTTCCCGGGATTTAATATTGCCTGCCAAATAGTCGGCAAAAAAATCTGCTTTCAATCGTTTCCGCATTTCGGAAAAGGCTGTACTTTTTAGCAACTCTAACCCTACAACGGTGGCGGCATGCTCAATCGCAACTATGTCCACTTCCTCCAGTTCCTCAACGTTCTCCCAGATAGTAATATGACCATACAGTTTTTTTTCAGACATCACTGGATATATTATTCTCTTGATTTCTTTGTCCTCGAGGAAGATTTTGTCCTCAATATATTTTTTTTCACCATTGATTACTTCCTGCATAATACGGTTATCAGCGGGCGTTTCAAAAATCAAAAGTTTACTTAAAGCTATTTTTGCTTGCGGATGATTAAATAAGCTCAAGCTTTTCCAGTTATTGTCGGAAATAGATATGCTGTTATTTACAAAACTGCTTAATAGTTCGGCAATTTCATTTAAACCACCGCCTTTTAAGGCAAGCTTTGTAAATCGGTCATGTATTTGATGCGACCTTTCAATTTTCCTGGTCTGGCAAACAAGTATTTCCTTCATCATCTCATTCATAATTTCAGCGATATTATCTTCAAAGGGAATTTCAATGAGGGGTAACCCTTCTTGGTCGGCCAGTTCAATCATGTGCTGGGGAATGGTCCTAAAAAACCGTTTCACTTTAATACCTAGACCCGCACACTTCTTTTCGTTCAAGTCAAGTATTATCTGTTTTTGTTCATTGATATCATTACGAATAAAATATCCCGTAGTGACAATAAACTGATTTTCCTTGGTCCAATTAACGAAATCCGGGGCATCCATCTGATTAACCGAGCTGATCATTCTGTCTAAACCCTTGCTCCCCCCCACTACTTTGCACCCTTTTAATGCTTCTAATTTTAAGGCGTCAGACACCTTGATCATTTCTCAACCCCCCTTTTAATCTATCTACCCTCCGGAGAGAATTGGGAGAACCTGAATAAAATCGTCTTTTCCTAGTACAAAGTCCAAATCATTCACTATTCCGGCATTATTTTTTAAAACAAGTACCTCATCATATGAAATATCAAGAAAATTAAGCAATTCTCGTAAAGTCATTGCCTGCTCGATTTCTAATTCCTTCTGATATGGATAAATTACTTTTATTTTCATTTGTCTCACCTCTAATTAACATTTGCCGAAGAAATATTGCCCTCGAAGAAATCCAATCCAAAAAACAAACCGGTCAAAAAATCCTGTCCCGAGGAGTGACCTATGGATGAAATTATAGGCAACGATTTCTCAAACAGTACCAGGTTATCCTCATTAAGTGCAACTATGAGATGAAAGACAGGCATTGCAAAATTATGTTTAAAAAAATAATTAATAAATTCACAACTGATTTCCGTGGTAGATTTCTTCGCTATCCCTAAGATTTGATGTTTTATGTTCTCTATCATTATACTATAATTTTTCTTTATAGAAAGAATGGTTAAAAACCCCAACAGCAGGTCATCCCCGCTAGGAGTGAGCCCCATACCCAGACCCAATAGTTTGCTTATTCCTGTTACTATAAGATTTTCATCTTGATTGAGAAAGCCTTGCTTACTGATGTTTAATGCCTTAGATATTTCATTAGCCAAAGCTTTTTCAATTGGTGTAATGTTTTCCGAGGCGTCACCCATAATTATGTCATAAAGTTTTGCCGGCTTTTGCTGAAAAAAAATACCCAATGACGTTTTATAATCAGCAATTTTTATTTCATGTTTTTTTATGCTAATATAGGTAGAAAATTTTTGTGCGTCTCTAAGGAAAAAGGAATTCCCGCCGATTTTTAAACCATTGGTTACAGAGTTAAAAAAAACCGGCTCGCCCGGTTTAAAAGATAAAGAATAAATGTCGCCAAGCTGAGGCAAGCATAAGCTCATGGGTGTTTTAGCAACTTTAGCTGTCTGGATGGTTAAAATTGGCCCTTCAGTAAGTTTAATATTACAGGAGGAATTAAAAACCGAGTGGATTGTTCCAATTTTACCATCAGGGCAGTTTGACAGGATGCTTGCCGCCATTAGGCTGATTTCTGAAACTGGGTAAACGTTATACATTACTATTCCCCACTTTTGTTTTTGGAAAAAGGCGCCTTAAAGACGCCTTTAGTTAATTCCAAGCCTTTTTATAATACCCTTCGTTGAATAAGCTTAGACGTACGGAATATATCCTCTGGATTTTTACAGCCTAAAATAGTTAAGTTAGGCTTATTTCCTTCTTTTATGGCAAATCTTTCTACATTAACAAGGTTGAGAGGAGTTTGTGTCAGCATCCTAAAAATCTTTTCCAAGTCGGAATTTGCATAAAAACGGTGTACATAGGTCAAAAGATAGGCTGCCTCAAAAAGGTTGCCGTTGCCAAGGGGGTTAAAGAGGTCTTGAATATTGTCAGTCCCCAGTGAAACATTAATTCCCGCCTCTAAAAGCTTCTTTACTTCAGTAAGCTTTCTAGTGGCAATAGCCGTAGGACAAACTATAACATTGATATCGGCTTCCTTGATACCCTTTATATCCTTTTTGACCTCTTCTTCCGAAATTACCGGAAGTGAACAGCAGTGGATAGCGTTAACACGCCCCTGAAAACCCTCACCAATTGTTTTTTCAATCAGGTAAGGAAGCATATGATCATCAGGTCTTCCTGTTTCATCAGCGTGAAAGTCCATATCTACATCAAAGGTTTTAGCCAATGCAAATATAGTATCAATATGCTCTCTCTTTCTGTCAGCATCCATGCTGGTATGACCGCCCACACTGTCAGCCCCCATCCGCAAGGCTTCTTCCAGAAGCTCTTTGGTTTCGGGAAATCGATTAAAACCCTCCTGACAAAAAGCTACTACATGAATATCCATAAAATCAGATACTTCTTGTTTTAATTCCAATACAGCCTCAATCCCTTTTAATCCAACCAGAGGGTCTACATCTACATTAGTCCTGATGCCAATAACACCATTGGAGCTGGAAAGTTCTACAACTTTTCTAGCTCGTTCTTTGATATCCTCTTTAGTAAAACCCCCTTTTAGATCCCTAACCCAGCCTGCTCGAACAGGAGGAGCTTCGTCAACATAAGGTTTTCTATCGATAATCAAAGACTTGTCTATATGGGCATGGGCATTAATCACACCATTGATAACCAGGTTTCCCTCGGCATCAATAACTTCAGCTGAATTTATCTCAAGGTCCGGACCTATTTTTTTGATAATATTGTTTTCAAGATAGATATCCTGTAATCCTTTACCATCATGAAAATTTGCATTTTTTATTAATACATTCACCAGTAGACCCCCTTTATTCAGCCTTAGCAATTACGGCCAGGAGATTTGCCCCTAGAGGACCTTGGTGTTCTGCTCCTGCCGAGGCTAAAATCATAGGGTCGCCAATCAGTGAAGCTACCACAGCGTTCGCTACTGCCTTAGCAATAATTCCAGAATAACCAGCTAAGAAGTCACTCTTAATAGTGTTTCTTCTGCCTCTTACTGCCCCTACCGAATCTGCACCTGCGTTAATAAAAATATTAACTATTTTTGCAGCTTCTTCTTTAGAAGGCATACAGTCAAAATTAAGACCGGCACTTCTTAGAGCATCCTTAGCTCCCTCAACATCCAACTGATCCTTCATTACACCGCTGCCCACATAATATTTGCTTATTGATTTAGCTGAGTTGCCCATAAGTACTATGCGGCAGGCAACCTGTTCACCGCCGGCTGATGTGGAAGCCTTGTTGGAATACAAATCCCAATTGCTGCAGATATCTTCCTGTTTTAGGGCATTAAAGTCAACCTCACCCAAAGCAACTGCAACACCTAGAGCAGCAGCACCCTTTGCCAGGGAACTAGCCTTTCCTAAATCTTCAGAAACAACTGATTTGCCCCTGCTTTTTGCATCTTGAACTCTGGCACCGGTCATGGCAGGAAGCTTTACTTCAACACAATGTACGTCTTCAATATTATCAATACCGGCATCTGCCATAGCTGCTTTAACTGCTTCCGCAACCAGGCGCACCTGTTCTAAAGTGCCATATTCTTCCGGTTTAAGCACAGGGGTGTTGGTTATTCCAATAGAAAAACGTTTTGTTGTATTTTCTGCCTGGTCTGCTAACCTTTTCCTGGTAAACACTGTATAGTGGGGGCTCATTAGGCCGCCTGTCAGTCCGATCATCAGCATAGGAATACTATCAAACACTTCTTGTCTAGAAATACCTAGTTTTTCCGATAAAAGTACTTGAAAAGCTAAGGTAGCATAACCCCGATCATGTCCATCACCCTCTGTTTGAGCGATGATTGCTGCTATTTCCTGGGGAATTACTTCACCTTGATTAATTAGTTTCTCCAATCCCGAAACATCTCCAGGGTGGGCCATCGGTACTTTAAAAACATTTACATCAAACAATCCACTGCACCTCCAGGTTTTTGAAATTTAATTTATACAGTCCTTAGCATAACACAGGGAGTGTGAGAGGTCATTGTGATTAATACCTTCCCAAAATAATATTGGTTGTGCATTTTGCACAATTTTTAATTACCTGCTGCCCGGCTTGTCAATGGGAATTCCCTTTTTACACAAAGGGCATTCCTCCGGAGCATAGTTGTTCATTGTAACCTTCACCAGTGCCTGGAAGGGAACAGATATTACTGCCTTTCCATTGCTTCTATCCACGATGGCTCCAACACCGATAACCTTTCCGCCGCTGCTTTCCACTAAATCAATAACTTCCTGGGATGATCCGCCTGTTGTTATTACATCTTCCACCACTAATACTCTCTGGCCTGGTTCAATCTTAAACATCCTTCTCAGTTTAATTTTCCCGTTTTCCCGCTCAGCAAATAAACCAGGAATACCTAAATGTCTAGCTACCTCATATGCTACGATGATTCCACCCAGAGCAGGTCCAATCACTAAATCGGGCTTTTCCTCGCGAAATATCTCGGCAATAGCCTGACAAACTTTTTCAGATAAGGTGGGTTGGGCTAACAATAGGGCGCATTGAATATAAACCTCACTGTGCAAACCCGATGTAAAGACAAAATGTCCTTCCTTCAATGCATCTACTTCTTTTAACATGCTGATTATTTCTTCACCTTTTACCATACTACTCTTCTCCTTCCATTTCTTTTATTATCTGCAAAGCAGCTTGTGGGGGATTGGCATGCCCTGTTATGGGTCTTCCTATAACAAGGTAGTCTACCCCTATCTTTACTGCTTCTTCAGGTGTGGTAATTCTCTTTTGGTCTCCTAATTCTGCCCAGCGGGGTCTTACTCCCGGACACACCGTCAGAAAGCCTTGTCCACATGCCTCTTTAATTTCCTTAACTTCCTGGGGAGAGCATACTATCCCATCCAGACCTGAACTTTGGGAGATTTTGGCCCAGTTAAGAACAGTTTCACCAATGGTATAGCGATGCCCCATTTGGGAAAAACCATCCTCGTTAAGGCTTGTTAAAACTGTCACAGCAATTACCCGGGGTGGTTTTATCCTATTCCGGTCTGCGGCAGACTGGACAGTCTCCATGGTAGTTAAAAGCATTTCTTCTCCACCGGAAGCGTGGACATTAAACATATCTACTCCTAACCCAGTGGCCCACTTTGCTGCCTGAGCAACTGTGTTGGGTATATCGTGGAATTTGAGGTCCAAAAATATCTTTTTATCCTTTATTTTTAAATAATCCAGAACCTCCCCCCTGGTGTTCAGGAACAATTCCAGCCCTACTTTGTAATAGCTGACTGTTTCACCTAAAATATCAATCATTTCCTTGGCTTTTGTCAGACTGGGTACATCTAACGCCAGTATAAGTCTGTCTCTCATCATCTCTCTCCTTTCGATTCCTATGGGGTATATCTGATTGTCAGTGTGACGGCTTGTGTCGGGGGACGGTTCTCTGACACGGTTTTCGTCTGCTCGTCTTTTAAGTTAGGGATGCATCTGCTTAAAGGCAATACTGCATGATGCATCCGATGATTGACAATCTTTATTGATGCATCCTTTAAGCTAATCCCGGAAGTAGATTCGTCAGCCTGATTTCACATTCATGTGATGCATCCCAAAATCTAACCCTCAAGCAGATGCCAGGTTTTTCTCTTTCACTCGCCCACTTCTAATATTCCTGCAGCGGTTTCACTTTAATCATCGATTCTAGAACCTCTACTACGGCTACAACCAAATCCAGCGAGGTTAGGGAGGGCACATTAAATTCCACCGCCGCTCTGCGGATTCTAAAGCCGTCCCTGGCCGGGATTTTTCCCCTGGTCAGGGTGTTAACTACTAAATCAATTTCCCCTTTTTTTATTACATCCACCACATGGGGGCTGCCTTCTTTAATTTTATTGACCTCCCGTACATCCAAGCCATTATTCCGTAAAAATTGTGCGGTGCCGCTGGTGGCCACCAGATTAAAACCCAGAGCCGTTAATCTTTTTAAAATAGGCAAGGTCTCTTCCTTATCCTTATCAGCAATTGTTGCCAGTACATTTCCCCGGCGGGGAATTACATATCCTGCCGCGATTAAAGCTTTATACAGGGCTTTTTTGGGGTCCTTATCGAGTCCTAATACCTCCCCTGTGGATTTCATTTCCGGTCCTAAGGATGTTTCCACATCAATCAGTTTGCTGAAGGAAAATACGGGCATCTTAACCGCCGTTACATCCTTGGCCTTGACCAGTCCCGGCGTATAACCTAATTCCTGCAGAGTTTGACCCAAAATAACCTGGGTGGCTAATTCCATCATAGGAATCCCTGTTACCTTGCTTAAATAAGGTACTGTCCTGCTGGAGCGAGGATTAACCTCAATAACAAATATTTCACCGTCATGTATTACATATTGAATATTTATTAGTCCTTTTATCTTCAATGCCCGGGACAGTTTTTCCGTATTTTCCACCAGCTTATTAATTTCCTCTTCCTTAAGAGACAGGGGCGGATAAACTGCAGTACTGTCCCCCGAGTGAACGCCTGCCCTTTCAATATGCTCCATTATCCCTGGAATAAGAACCTCATTGCCGTCACAAACAGCGTCTACTTCAACTTCCATGCCTGTTAAATACCTGTCCACCAAGACGGGATGGGCGGGAGAAATTTTAACCGCATTGGCCAGATATCCTTCCAGTTCCTCCAGGGAATAAACTATTTCCATGGCCCTGCCTCCTAATACATAGGACGGTCTGACCAAAACCGGAAATCCTAATTGACCTGCAATATTTTTTGCCTCATCCACTGTGCGGGCAGTCCTACCCGCTGGCCGGGCAAGACCCAGCTCTTCCAAAATTGCATCGAATTTTTCCCTGTCTTCAGCAGAATCAATATTTTCCACCTGAGTGCCTAAAATAGTTACTCCCGCATCGTGCAAGGGTCTTGCTAGGTTTATGGCAGTCTGACCGCCAAATTGGGCAATTACTCCCAGGGGCTTTTCCCTTTCTATAACATTTAACACATCCTCTTTGGTCAGGGGTTCAAAATACAGCTTATCGGATGTATCAAAATCGGTGCTTACCGTTTCCGGATTATTATTTATTACTATAGACGCATAACCCGCTTTCTTTAGACCCCAGGCACAATGAACTGAACAGTAATCAAACTCTATACCCTGCCCGATGCGAATGGGACCACTTCCTAACACCAGGATTTTTTTTTCTCCAGGGTCAGACTCCACCTCATCTTGCTCGTTGTAGCTGGAATAATAGTAAGGTGTAACTGCTTCGAACTCACCGGCACAGGTATCTACCATTCTGAATACTGCCTGATGGTTTAACTTTTTCCTCAGTTCATAGACCTCTTGTTCAGTGACACCCCAGCATTGGGCAAGCTGTAAATCACTAAAACCCAGTTCCTTGGCTTCTATCAGCCTTTCACTATCAAACTTGTTCTGAGGGAGGATTTCTTTTTCCCACTTCACCAGCCTGGCAAATTTATTAAGAAAAAATAAGTCAATTTCTGTGAGTTTATGGATTTCTTCTATCGAATACCCTCTGGACAAGGCTTCTCCCACTAAAAACAGCCGCTCGTCATCGGGGTTTATCAGTCTTTCCTCCAGTTCTTCTTTACTAATTCCCTGGAATTGGGGATTGAGCAGACCCTTAACATCCAATTCCAGGGAACGTATTCCCTTTTGCAAAGCCATTTCCAAATTACGACCGATAGCCATGACCTCACCTGTTGCCTTCATCTGGGAGCCCAGCCTTCTATTCGCGGCCTGGAATTTATCAAAAGGCCAGCGGGGTATTTTAACAACCACATAATCCAAAGCAGGTTCAAAGGCTGCTAGAGTTTTATGGGTCACACTATTTGGTATTTCATCCAGATTATAACCTAAAGCTATCTTGGCGGCAATCTTAGCAATGGGGTAACCTGTAGCCTTGGAAGCAAGTGCACTAGACCTGCTTACTCTGGGATTGACCTCGATTACTATATATTCCAGTTTATCAGGATTAAGGGCAAACTGGACATTACAGCCCCCCTCTATTCCTAATGCCCTGATTATCTTAATGGAGGATGTACGCAGCAATTGATATTCTGCATCGGTTAAGGTTTGGGTAGGGGCGACAACAATACTGTCTCCCGTATGCACACCAACGGGGTCAATGTTTTCCATATTACAGATAGTAATACAGGTGTCATTGGCATCCCGCATTACTTCATACTCTATTTCCTTCCAGCCTTTAACGCTTTTCTCAATCAGCACCTGGCTTATGGCACTGTATCGAAGTCCCTTAGATACAATTTCCTTTAGTTCTTCGTCAGAGTGGGCAAAGCCTCCTCCAGAACCACCCAATGTATATGCGGGGCGGATTATGAGAGGATAGCCTATTTGTTCTGCCAACTGATGAGCTTCTTCGTGACTTGCAGCAATTCCGCTTTGGGGAATAGGCTCATTAATTTCCAGCAATAAATCTTTGAACATTTCCCTGTCTTCAGCTTTCTGGATTGCTTCCAGGGGTGTACCTAGCAATTTGACGCCGGCTTTTTCCAAGATTCCGCTTTCAGCCAGTTCTTTAGCCAGATTAAGTCCAACTTGTCCGCCCAAGGTTGCCAAAAGCCCCTGAGGGCGTTCGGCGAAAATAATTTCTTCTAAAAACTCTTTTGTTAATGGTTCTATATATACCCGGTCGGCCATATTTTCATCAGTCATGATGGTAGCAGGATTGCTGTTGACTAAGACAACTTCAATTCCCTCATCCTTTAATGCACGACAGGCTTGGGTTCCTGCATAATCGAATTCCGCTGCCTGACCGATAATTATGGGACCGGAACCTATTACCATAACTTTTTTTATGTCGCAACGTTTAGGCATCATTTTTCTCCTTTCGGGTAGTCTTTAGGGGGCGTTACGCCAGTTTCTCGAGAAACTCTTCAAACAAATAGGCCGAGTCCTGGGGTCCCGGTGCTGCCTCAGGATGGTACTGAACACTTGCCACAGGCAGTCCCTTATGCCTCAATCCCTCCACCGTACCATCATTTAAATTAACATGGGTTACTTCCACATCTTTAGGTAAACTATCGCCTTCTACCGCAAAACCGTGGTTTTGTGAAGTAATGAAAACCCGACCTGTTTGTAAATCCTTAACAGGGTGGTTTCCTCCCCTGTGTCCGAATTTAAGCTTATAAGTCCTTCCCCCTAAGGCTAAACCTAAAAGCTGGTGTCCCATACAGATGCCAAAGATAGGTATCCTATGAGGAAGGAGGTTTTTAATTGTTTCCACAGCATATGTTACATCCAAAGGATCACCCGGTCCGTTGGATAGTAAAATTCCGCTGGGTTTATGGGCTAATATTTCTCCCGCTGTTGTGTTGGCCGGAACCACTATAACGGTACATCCCTGTTCCTGCAGTTTACGAATGGAGTTGTTTTTGACTCCGAAATCCATAATAACCACCCTTTTAGCTCCTCCTGGCAAAACATAACTGAAGGGAGTGCTTACTTTCTTTACCAACTGTTGGCCAGATAGCGGCAAGACCTGTGCAGCCATACCCCTTAGTTCTTCTGGATCTGTACCATCATTGGCAATTACACCTGTCATAGTTCCGTGGTAACGGAGATGCTTGGTAAGGCTTCTCGTATCAACATTTTGGATTCCTACCATTTTATGTTCCAGAAGAAAGTCTTGAAAGTTTTGCTGGGACCGCCAACTGCTGGGTTGGTCGCAGCTTTCCTTAACTATGACACCCCGTCCAAAAACAGTACGTCCTTCCCAGTCGTTAATATTAGTACCATAGTTGCCTATCAAAGGATAGGTAAAAGTAATGATTTCTCCAGCATATGAAGGGTCAGTGAGGATTTCCTGGTAACCAGCCATACTGGTATTGAAAACTACCTCACCGGAAGCCCTGCCAACCCGTCCCAGCCCTTTTCCAGTAAAAACTGTGCCGTCTGCCAGCACAAGGTAAGCTTTATTCATAAACTTCACCCATTTCCATGACAATTTTTCCAGCTTTGATAGTTAGTATGGGCCACCCCGTTAATTCTAAACCTGCAAAGGGAGTATTTTTACCTAGTGAATAGAATTCTGCCTCATCGACCCTCTGGGTAAGTTCAGGGTCAATTAATGTAATATCTGCCGCCCTTCCCACCTGTAAAGTCCCCCCTGCAATACCTAATATTTTAGCCGGTGTTGTACAGAAGGCCTTAATCAATTCCGGCACTGACAAATGCCCTCCCAGATACAGGTTTTGCCAGGCCACAGGTACAGCAGTTTCTAATCCCGTAATGCCAAAGGGTGCATATTCAAACTCTACCTCTTTTTCCTCCCGGGCGTGGGGAGCATGGTCGGTAGCTATACAGTCGATGGTTCCATCCTGCAAGCCTTTAATTAAAGCTTCCACATCATCTTGGGTTCGTAAAGGGGGATTTACTTTTGTATTGGTGTTATAGCCCTGTACCGCTTCATGGGTTAAGGAAAAATGGTGGGGGGTTGCCTCTGCCGTAACCTGTACTCCTCTTTCCTTAGCCCTGCGTATCATTTCAACTCCCCCTTTAGTTGAAACATGAGCAATATGGATTCTGCTCTTAGTCAACTCAGCCAGCCGTATATCCCTGTCCATAATTATTTCTTCCGCTTCCCGGGGGATTCCCGTCAGTCCTAATTTTGTGCTAAAGAATCCTTCATGCATTACTCCTGTTCCTGCCAGTTCCTCATCTTCACAATGGGAAATGATTAGGGCATCGGTCATTTTAGCATAATCCAAGGCCCGGCGCATTACAGCGGAATTTCTAAGTGTCTTGCCATCATCGGAAAAAGCAACAGCGCCACATTGCTTAAGAATTGCAAACTCCGTCAGTTCCTTGCCTTCCTGATCTTTTGTGATGGAGGCAATAGGGTAGACATTTACTAAGTTATACCTATTTGCCCTGGCTATAATTAATTCAATAACCCCTTCATTATCTGCTACAGGATTTGTGTTTGGCATACAAGCTATGGAGGTAAACCCTCCCCGGGCAGCGGCTTTGCAGCCCGTTAGAATGCTCTCTTTATGTTCCTGTCCCGGTTCTCTTAAGTGAACATGGATATCGATAAAACCGGGTGCCACTATTTTCCCCGCCGCATCAATCACCTTCATTTGGGGAGTAACAGTTATGTTTTTATCTAAGGCAACAATTTTTCCATTTTCTATGAGCAGATCAAACTCCTCACTTATGCCTTGGCTGGGATCTATTACTAATCCCTTTTTAAGAATTAACATTAATTTTTCCCCCTCCCATGGCATACAGCAAAGCCATCCTGATAGCAACACCATTGGTAACCTGTTCTTCAATAACCGAATGGCAGCTTTCAGCAACCTCAGCCGTTATTTCTACCCCCCGGTTCATTGGACCGGGATGCATTACCAGGACGTCCTCCTTGGCTCTCCCCATCTTGTCTTTATTTAAGCCATATAATTTGGCATACTCGCGTACTGAGGGGAACAAACCTTTTTGCTGCCGTTCCAGCTGGATACGCAGCATCATAATAACATCTGCATCCTCTATGGCTTTTTCCATATTCCAGGATACCTTGACCCCCAGCTTTTCCACCTGCGCCGGCAGCAGGGTTGGTGGCGCAGATAACCAAACCTCTGCCCCCATTCGTGTCAGACCTAGAATGTTTGACCTTGCCACCCGGCTGTGGAGTATATCGCCTACGATTACTACCTTTTTGCCTGCTATCGTTCCCTTATGCTGCATAATAGTAAACATGTCCAAAAGGGCCTGGGTGGGGTGTTCATGAGTCCCGTCACCCGCATTTATGACCCTGGCCTTAACCGCTTGGGCAAGAATATAATGGGAGCCGCTTGCCGGATGCCGCATAACAACCACATCAGCCCCCATGCTATCGATAGTTTTTGCAGTATCCTTTAAGGCTTCTCCCTTAGTGACACTGCTGGAACTGGCGCTGATATTAATTACATCAGCCCCCATATATTTTCCGGCTAATTCAAAGGAACTGCGGGTCCTAGTGCTGTTCTCATAAAAGAGATTTACCACGGCCTTCCCTCGCAAAGTAGGTACTTTTTTTATTTCCCGGCCAATAATTTCTTTCATTGCTTTAGCATTGATAAATATTTCATTGATTTCCTGGCTGCTTAAATCCGAAATGCTTATTAAATCCTTGGCAGCTATACCCATGGGAATTACCTCCTTCATATATAGTGGCTAGTGGCTAGTAAGGGTAGGTGCTGATGACTGGTGACTGGTAGTTTGAGAGTGTGATAGTTTGAGAGTGTGATAGTAAAGAACGTTACTTATAAATGTTCGAGTTTTCTAGACGTGACCATAGTGTCATTGTGTATGACATCGTAACACTGAAACAAGAATTCATAGGCGTCACAATGACATGACTATTCTTCATAAAAAATTAGCCTACACAGGTATGCCAACTATACTGTAGCTACTTCTATTTAGTTTGTCTTAAAACTGCTAATATATAAAAAGCCGGGTCAAAAGACCCGGCAGGATGTTAATAGTTTAGGGGAGTTCAAAGTGAATTTAGTGCTAAATTGCTAGCCACTAGCCACTAAGAACTAGCCACGCTTATTTCTTCCTTGCCGACCTCACAGGACCGTTTTAAAGGATATCCAATTTAAAGTTATATAAAAAGCCGGGTCAAAAGACCCGGCAGGATTATCAATATAGTTTAGCAAAGCTCAATGTATTTAGGGCTAATTACTAGCCACTAAGAACCAGCCACTAACTTTTTCCTTGCCGGCCTCACGGGACCGTTTTAAAGGTTCTGCATATTTGTTTTCTCTATTATAACCTTTGGTGATATGGTTGACAAGCACATTTTTCTAGGGTAATAATATTTGGGGACATACTATTCGTAGTATATATTTGGGGGCAATCTCAACCCATTAGCAAAAAAGGAGCATTGTTATGAATATTAAAGGAATCTTATTTGACTTGGATGGTACATTAATCAATACCAATGATTTAATTGTGGAAACCTTTCAATACACCTATAAGAAAATCTTAGACTTGGATGTTTGCAGGGATGATATTACCTGCCGTTTCGGTGAACCACTTGTAGACACCTTAGCCCAATATTGTCCGGAGAAGGTTGATTTACTCCTTAAGACTTACCGGGACTACAACTTTGCTAAGCATGATGATTTAACTACTATATTCCCCGGGAGCAAAGAAACTGTTATTGAGCTTAAAAAACGGGGATACAGTTTGGCGGTAGTAACTTCTAAAAAAAATATAGGTGCACATCAGGGATTAAACCTTTTTGGACTCACCCCATACATAGACTGTTTTATAGGTTATGACGATACAACAAGCCATAAGCCCAACCCCGAGCCTGCCTTAAAAGCTTTGGAAGGACTAAGGATTGCACCCCAAGAGGCACTAATGGTAGGAGACAGTCCTTATGACATTCTTTGCGGGAAAAATGCCGGAACTTATACGGCGGTAGTTAAGTATACTGAACACTCCCTTGAGAAACTCATGGAACTGAAGCCCGATTATGTATTAAATGAATTAGGGGATTTGTTGAGTATTCTAAAATAATAGGTTGGTATAAATTCAGCCCTCGAATTCAGCCCAGTCTATCCTTAATTAAAGTATTAAGTATTTCCACTCCATGGTTAAGGGCTTCAAGATTAAAGCTCATATCCTGGTGGTGCAGTCCAGGTTCCAGATCAGCTCCCAAACCGATATAGGCAGTCTTTATTTTCCCTTGTCGGGCATAGAAATGAAAATCCTCGCCACCGGGAGTTAATACAGGTCCCAGAGATTTGCCCAATACCTGTTGAATAGCTTTTTGTGCATTTTCTACTAGCTCATGATGGTAATCAGCACCGGGGACTCCTCCCAAGATTTCTACCTCGGCCTCTGCACCTATGCTAGCCGCACCATTTTGGACGGCATTTACGGTCTTTTCAATCAGAAGTTCCATAAGCTGGTTGCTTTGGGCCCTTAAATCAAAGACCAAGTGGGCAGTATCGGGAATTATATTAAATGCCTCCCCTCCCGCTGCCAGCTTTGTAGTTTTTATTGAGTGAGGGACTACGGGATTAACCCTAATGGCATTGATAGCGTGTACTATGTTTGCGGCAGCATCAATTACGTTTATCCCCAAATGGGGACGGGCTCCATGGGCTGCTTTCCCCTTTATTTGTGCCTTTATTACATAAGCAGAACCATGGCATAAGGCAGGGGTTGCCTCCCCCAGCTTAGCCTCCTGGATAGGGCGCAAATGTATGCCATACATTTCCTCTACATCATCTACAAAACCACTGTTCAGTATTAATTTAGCCCCCTGGAGAGTTTCCTCAGCAGGTTGAAAAACAATTTTTAAGCTCCCCCTGCCGATTCCTCTTTGAGCAGCTTCCAAAGCTGCCATTAAGACCATGGTACAGTTTGCATCATGACCACAGGCATGTATAACTTTAAGGTTCCCGTCAATTGTGAAGGGAAGAGCATCCATATCAGCCCGCAAGGCAACTACCGGTCCCGGCTCCTCCCCTTTAAAAACTCCTACAACTCCTGTGGAGTTGCCTGCATTCCTATACACCTTGAAACCCTTCTCTTCCAACGATTGAGCCAAATAGTTAGCAGTTTCCTTTTCCTCCATACCTAACTCAGGCATGGAATGGAGTTTCTCATATACTTTAATTATTTCCTCCAACCCTATCACCTGTTTCTAAAATATACTTGTATAAGTATAACAACAAATAAAAATATAGTTCAACCCTTTTTTATAAGGTAGTATGGGGTGGAATAGGAGCGGAAACTTTAACATCTATAAGGGAAGGCTTATTGGAAGCAAAAGCCTCTTTTAAAACATTATCCAGTTGGACTGCTTCAGTTACTTGATAGCCTTCCCAACCACAGCCTTGGGCAACTAATTTAAAATCGGGGTTATAAAGATTTGTACCGGTTTGACTGATACCGGCAACAATCATTCTGTTTCTTTCCATGGAAAGGGAACTGTTATTAAAGACGACTGTCTTAACATTAATTCCCCGTTCCACGGCTGTCACCATTTCACCCATGGACATGGTCAAGCCCCCGTCACCTACCAGTGCAATAACCTGGCGCTCAGGAAACTCCAGCTTAGCAGCCAAAGCAGCCGGCAGCCCAAAGCCCATACTCCTCCATGAACCCGAAATCAAAGGAATTTGCTGCTGACCTTGAAAAACCTTATCAAACCATAACACATGCTCGCCAACATCAAGGGCAATTACTGCATCTGCAGCCGCGTTTCCTTCAACAGAAGAAACAAGCCTCTGGGGTAGAATGGGGTTAACATCTGAATTAACCTCTTGCTCCAGATCATTAATCCATTTTTCCCGAACTGTTTTAACTTTTTCTACCCACCTGCGATTCGGCTTTCCTTCAAACATATCACGAAGAATAGATAATGACTTTTCAATACAACCCTCTATACCAACACTGATTTTATCTTGAAGCCCTAAATTCTCTAATATGCCATCCAATTGTATAATGGAAATCTTCTTTGGTACAAACCTTTCAGGCCACCAGGTTGAACCAATGGTCAACAGACAGTCGGCTTCTTCTAGTAACATAGATGCGCCATTGCTTCCAGCTAATCCTAGACCGCCCACCAAATAATTAAAATCCCTGGAAATAATCCCTTTAGCCGGCAAAGAGTAGGTTATGGCAGCACCTAATTGTTCTGACCATTTTTCTATCATTTGTCCTTTGCCCCGGGCTCCCCTGCCTATTAAAAACATAGGTTTTTTCGCCTGCCGTAAAAGCTGAACCGCCCTTTGCAAGCCCTGTTCATCAGGCATTTTGTGTGCGGCAAAAATGGAATCTTGAGGACGGGGCTCCTGGGTACAGGGCTTAGTAAAAATATCCTTTGGCACTGCTATGTGAGAGACAGTACCTTGAACCATGGAGGTTTGCAAAGCCCTATAAATTAACTCCACCGTAGGTTGGGGATCGGTCAAAAGGGCTGAATACTTAGCTAATGGCTGGATTAATATCTTTTCATCTATATATTGTTTATAACCTGTTCCAATGTATTTTGTCGGTACTTGGCCCGTAATGGCAATTACAGGAACTTTGTCAGAATAGGCATCTCCTAGACCGTTAATTAAATTAGCGGTTCCGGGACCTGAGGTCGCTGTACATACAGCAACCCTCCCTGTTAGCTTTGCTTCAGCTGATGCCATAAAGGCCGCAGCACTTTCGTGCCTTGCTTGTACATATTCTATTTGGGGATGCCTGTTAATAGCGTCTAAAAATGTTAAAATGGCATCACCAGCATAACCGTAAATTCTTTTCACCCCCCACGAAGCTAACTGGTCTAAAATTGCATCGGCTACTGTTCTTTTAACTGGCATGTTTAACCCTCCTTTTTATAGCTATAGATTTAGAAAAAAAATAAGTAATTATACACTTCAATAATTAAAGGTGCGGCATGGAAACCGCACCCTACATATTGGCTAATGGTCAATAGCTTGATAGCAATGAAAAACCTTAATCTAGCGTCAGCGAAATCTTTAATGTCTATTAAATAATCTTGCAGCGGCAAAATCTTTAGTCCGAGATCGCTTCGTGCCTCTATGACAATTTCATTGTAACACTCGCCCACTATCTTATCTATCTTGCATCCTGCAAGTTTCCTGTACCAAAGAAGCTCTTCCTCGCAAACTTAACTATTTCAGCTACCAGTAGTGGGGTTAAGCTTAAGCCTAAAGCCACAGCTAAATCGTTAGTTTGCAGTGCCGATGTTTCAAATACCCCTCTTAGAAATGGGATATAAATAACGGCAAGCTGGGCTAAGGCCGAAAAGAAGAAGGCAACTACTAAAGCACGATTGGTAGTGATGCCTGTTTCAAATATTGAATCTTCGAGGCTGCGTACATTGAAGGAATGTACCAGCTGGGAAAATGCCATAGTTACAAAGGCCATGGTATGTGCTTCTTCAATAGTTCTTCCCCACTCTAAGGCCAGCCAGTAACTTGTCAGAGAAATAAAACCTATGGTTACACCTAGAATAAGAATATCCGTTCCAACTCCACCTGCAAATACTCCTTCCTGGGGATCTCTCGGCTTTTTACCCATTACACCTTTTTCAGGTGGTTCGAGACCCAGGGCCAGCGCAGGAGGTCCATCAGTTACCAGGTTCATCCACAATATCTGGATGGGAGTTAAAGGACTGCCCAGACCCAGAAGGATGGCAGTAAAAATTGCAACAATCTCCCCTGTGTTACATGATAAGAGATACTGGATTGACTTGCGGATATTTGCATAGATAGTTCTGCCTTCCTCAACTGCATTAACTATGGTAGCAAAATTATCATCCAAAAGAACCATGTCAGAGGCTTCTTTGGAAACCTCGGTTCCCGTTATACCCATGGCTGAACCAATATCTGCCCGTTTTAGAGCAGGGGCATCATTAACACCGTCACCTGTCATGGCAACAACATGACCGTGGGCCTTTAATGCATCAACAATGCGAAGTTTGTGCTCGGGCGATACCCTGGCGTAGACTGTGGTTTTTAGAACATGGTCTTTTAGTTCATCCTGGCTCATCTTTTCCAGTTGGATACCGGTTAAGATACCGTCACCCTTACGCCAAATATCGAGTTCTCTGGCAATCGCCAGGGCCGTATCCTGATGGTCACCGGTTATCATTACAGTTTTAATTCCCGCTTTACGGGCGATAGCTACAGCGTCCTTTACCTCATCACGTGCGGGGTCAATAATTGCATAAAAGCCAATAAATGTAAGATCATTCTCCACATTTTCCGAGGTTAGTTCTCCAGGAACCTGCTTCCATTTACGCATAGCCAGGGCTAAAACCCTTTGCCCCTGGGAAGCCAGCTTGGAGTTCACTTCTAAGACCTTATCATATATATCCTTACTCAGAGGAGAGATGCCTTGTGGAGTAACAAGTTCCTTGCAACGGGCTAAAAGTATATCGGGAGCACCTTTGGTAAAAGAAACTATCTCCTTATCCATGTTATGAAAGGTAGTCATCATCTTCCGGGCTGAATCAAAAGGTATTTCTTCGATACGGCTGTACTTTTTATCTACTTCCTCCTTGGTCAGTCCCGCCTTAGCTGCTGCAACTACCAAGGCACCTTCTGTGGGATCACCTATAATCTGATAACCTTTGTCTGTCTTATCAATACGGGCATCACTATTTAAAGCACCGCCTAATAACATCAACTTCAAATTTGCATCATCTAAGGGATTAATTTTGCCGCCCTTTTCCCTGGAAAATTCTCCTTCCGGTTGATATCCCGTTCCAGAAATTTTTAAGAAATCACCATTTGTATAAATATTGGTAACTGTCATTTCATTTTTAGTTAATGTACCTGTTTTATCAGAACAAATGTAGGTAGCCACACCCAGAGTTTCTACCGCCGGCAGTTTTCTGATGATGGCATTACGCCTGCTCATTCTTGTAACCCCTAGTGCCAGTACAATGGTTACTACCGAGGGAAGACCCTCAGGAATTGCAGCAACTGCCAAAGCAATAGCAGTCATAAACATTTCTAAAACATCTTCTCCACGTAAAAGTCCAGTTATAAATACAACGGCAACAATCACACCGGCGGCCATTCCTAATATTTTGCCGAGTTTAGCAAGTTGCTGCTGTAAAGGGGTAGGTTCCGGCGGTGTCTCCTGAAGCATCTGGGCGATACGGCCTAATTCGGTTTTCATACCTGTCTCAACAACAATAGCTTTACCCCTGCCACCCGTGACTGTAGTACCTCTGAAAATCATATTCTTTCTGTCTCCTACGGGAACCTCATCGGCTTTA
Source organism: Bacillota bacterium (assembly GCA_049323895.1). Lineage (GTDB taxonomy): Bacteria > Bacillota > Peptococcia > Peptococcales > BICA1-8 > JBMOKT01. Next base: position 257,434 of record JBMOKT010000008.1, read on the forward strand.
ATTGCTTTAAGGTCCTTTTCGGACGGAACAGATTCACCTGTAAGAGCTGCTTCGTTTACCCTTAAAGAAGCGGATTCTATAAGCCGAGCATCTGCCGGTATAGCATCACCGGTGTCAAGTAAGATTACATCACCCGGTACTAAATTATCTACTTCAAGCTGTGATACCTTGCCGTTACGCAAAACTTTGACTGCGGCCTTTGTCATTTCTTTTAAAGCCTTGAGGGCTTGTTCTGCCTTGTTCTCCTGGAATACACCCAAGGCTGCGTTTAAAATAACAATAATCAAAATTACTATAGTATCTTCCCATTCACCTAATGCCCCGGAAATTATAGCTGCACCAATTAGTATCAAAACCAGTACTTCCTTTAATTGCTCAATGAACATGGAGATTAAGCTCCTGGGCGGCGGCTCTTTGAGAGCATTAGGTCCATAAGTATTAAGGCGGTCTTCCACCTCTTTGGAAGTCAGCCCCTGCTGGGCATCAGTTGATAAATCCTCAACTACCTGTGGGCCCTCCATGGAATACCATCTTTTATCAGACAATAGTACTACCTCCTTTATAACCTGATAATATAGTTTTCAACAAATAATCCATAACCATACCTAATCCTCCCCATAATTTTGTGGTTATCAGGCTTTCTTATTCATTTACCCAACCTAATTATTTAGTAAAAACTTTGTAAAAAATTAAATCCTAAAAAATAAAGACCTTTACCAATATTGGTAAAGGTCTCGCAAGCAACAGTTACGTTGACAATAAAGCCGGGGCTTAAAAACCCGTTCTGACGACTTTACTGTAGAAGCTACTCCCCTTTAACATATTACATTATTTTACATCTATATTTTACATTAAACATTTGAAACAAGCAAGGCAGTTTTTTAAAAACTGTTCAAGGAACTTTATTAATATACCTTTCGTCTATTATTAAATATACTAAATGTGCAATAAAATTAAGGAGTTGTTTGCATTGGAAAGAATTAGTCTCGGCTTTAAGGTTTTACAGGAAAATCTCTGGTTATGGTTTGTGGCCTTAGGTTTAAATTTATTGGTTTTTTTCGTGGGGATAATAACCAAAACCCTTAAGCTAGTACCCCCTGGCATACATTTAAAACTTGGCATGCCTAATGGAATTCCTGAAATGTCTAATATTCTTCAGCAGCCCCAAACCCATGGGATCAATATTGACCTTAGTCCTGCCTTTATAGTATTTATACTGGTGGCTCCCTATTTAGCAGGAGGTTTTATTTCCAGTATATTTAATATCCTCAAAGGTTATGAAATTTCTAAAGAAACCTTTATGAGCGATTGTAAATACTTTTATCTGAGGATGCTGGCGGTTAACATCTTAACTTTACTATTGCTTCTGGCAGCATTTTTACCAGCACTAATATTTCCTCCTTTAATAATTGTCTCCATAATTTTTGTAATGTTTTACACATATTTTTGGCAGCTTGCTCTAATCAGAGACGATTTGGAAATAGGTGAAGCGCTTTATAAGGGGAAAAGTCTCTTTAAAGATAACCTGTCAAATGTATTAGGATTATTAATACAGATCGCTGTTCTATCTGCTATAGTAAGTATTCCTTTAAATATCCTGGGACAGAATGTAATGGGCTATTTATTTTCAATCCTAATATGGACTTATCTAGGTTCCATATTTGTTATTGCTGTTATCAGTCTGTTTAAAGATCTGGAAGAAAAACCAGGTATTTTGGATTAAGTCAGGGAAAGAGTATTTTCAATAGGGAGAATTTCCTTATTTTTGTACTGGATTCACACCGTTTGCATGGATTAAAATTGACAAGTGGCATCTTACTCTTTTTCATCAGGAGGTCAAATATGCAGAAAATCATTAGAATTCTCCCTGCCCTATTGTTGATCCTTTCCTTTATTTTATTCCCGGCAAATGTTTTAGCAGGGGAAGAAAAAATCAGCTTTATGTATCTCCATGGCGGGAAAACACAGGACTATATAAACCAGTTCCAGTTAGCAAAAGGGTCTGTTGATATCATTAGTCCCAATTATTTTGAACTAGATAATCAGGGAAATTTAGTTATTAATGCAGACAATATATTAACAAATTATATGCATGGGCAAAAGGTAAAGGTTGTTCCTTACCTGAGCAACCACTGGAACAGAGAGATTGCCCAGACCGCCCTTAAAAACCCCGAAAAATTGGCCCATGATTTGGCAGTGGCAGCTGATATCTATAATGTAGACGGGATAAACATCGATTTGGAAAACCTGACATACGAAGACAGAGCCCAGCTCACTAAATTTGCAGGTCTCCTTAAAAACAAGCTGGCACCAAAAGGGCGCACTGTTTCCATTGCAGTAGCTGCTGTGGAAAAACCCATGACGACAGGCTGGTCTGCAGCCTATGACTTGGCTAACCTAAGTAAGGTTGTAGACTATATTATTGTAATGGCCTATGACCAACACTCTAAGGAAAGCGCTCCCGGACCTGTTGCCGGCCTGGATTGGGTTAAGAGGCAGCTAGATTATATGACAACCCTGGTTCCTAAAAACAAACTGGTTTTAGGCGTCCCTTTTTATGGCAGAGTTTGGACTAATGGACAAAATGGCGGAGGAATCTGGTACAATGACAGCATAAAAGCCATCAAGGAAAATAAAGCTGTTGCCCAATGGCACAACCAGTACCAAGTTCCCTATGCAAAATACACTAAACCCGATGGAAGTACTAAGGAAATATGGTTTGAAAATGCCAGAAGCCTTGAAGAAAAAATTAAATTAGTGGAAAGTTATGGTCTGAAAGGTGTGGCAGCCTGGAGGCTGGGACAGGAAGACCCAAGCATCTGGAAAGGATTCAGCACCTTGTTAAAAGGGAAATACTTCAGGGATATACGGGGTCACTGGGCAGAAAATGATATCTCTTACCTCAGCAGCCGCAGTTTAATCAGCGGCCGGGATACATACAATTATGCCCCTGACGCCGGTGTCACCCGAGGGGAAGCTGTAGCTATCCTTTCCCGTATTTTCAACTGGTCCAGTGCCCCTAAGAACCCCTTTAGCGATGTTCCAAATAACCACTGGGCAAAGGAACCCATCCTTAAAGCTTATAACCATTCCATTATCCATGGCGTCAGCAGTAATAAATTTGGTCCCGAGCAAAGACTGACCAGGGCCCAACTGGCGGTTATTTTGCAAAGGGCTTTCCGGATAGAAGAAACTAACAATCAAAACAAAAATAAATTCCAGGATGTTCCCCAAAACCACTGGGCAGCCAAGGAAATATATATTTTAAGCAATAAAGGCTTCATCGCCGGGCAAAGTGCTAAAAAATTTGCCCCTGACATTTATGTTACCAGGGCTGAGTTAGCTGCAATGATAGCAAGGATGATAAAATAAGGGAATGACTTTTAAGTCATTCCCTTATTTTATCATCCCCAGGCAAAGGTAAGCTATTAGGTCATTCTGCATGACAGGTAAAGGTTGAGAAAAAAATTAGTAGGGAACAACCCCAGTGTCGTTCCGTAAACTCTTGGCATCTGCTTAAGAGATAGTTTTTAGGGATGCATCTTGCAGTATAACTTATGAGCAGATGCATCCCTGTAAATTGCCTTTCATCGGATGCTAGCAGCTTTAGGTTAACCCTAACCTCAACCTTTACCTTTACCTGTCATACTGAATTGCTCCAAAGCTTACCTGACCCATAGTATATCCCATGAGCTTAAATCAGGTCACTTGTGACCTGATTTAAGCTCTGCTTTCATACTTCTTAATTCCCCAATAGGCTAGTACTAAAAATACTAAATTAATTGTCATATTCCAGCCAAATATGGGCAGCAGTTCCCCCCATGTGCCTGATTCCCAAAATATGCTGCGGTAGCCGGCAAAGGTCCAATAGGTAGGTACCCAATACAGGAAGTATTCCTTGCTTCTGGGTATAAAAACAGTTATCAAAGGAATAACAATAAAAAACATGCTTCCTATTTTAGTATTTGCCAGGGCTGTTAGTTGGTTATTGCTAATGGCACCTATCATAATGCCGAATAATGTGCTTAAAAAAACTCCTCCTAAGGTTATCAGCAGCAACTGCAGCCAGTTGACTTCAATACCCAGGATTAAGATTATTAATACCACCATTATAAAGGCAATTCCCATCCCCAATAGAGTTTTACCCATTAGATATTCAACATTGGTCAGAGGAGTGACATAAAGGGCCTGACGGGTCTTAAACTCTTTTTCCTCGGTTAAAGCAAACCCGGTCAGCATACCCCCTATCATTAAAGGAAAAATGCACAATAATATGGCAGTCATCATATAAACCGGCTGTTTAGGTTTGTTTAGGTTTATCTGCCCAACCTGGGCTCCCTCCAAAGATCCCGATAGCTTATTTGTCACAGCACCGGCTAATTCAAGTACAGCCTTATCTTCATTACCCTCTGCAATAATAGTAAAGGATTTCCCTTCCTGTTTTTCCGCAATAATCCCTACCGCATCATCCCACCTTAAGACACGCTCCTTCATTTCCTCTGAAGTATCTACATATTCTACCTGGGCTAACTCCTGGATTGGCGACATGCTGTTCTTATCTTGTTCCAGAAGTACTACATCAAAAGAATTGGCTGAAAGTACCGGAAGAAAAAAACGCATCAAGAGAGCAAGAATTAATGGGGCTAAGAGGGCATAAAGAAAAATATTGTCTCGTAAACCATTTCGAAAGTCCTTACCGATTAAAACAGCTATTCTATTAAACATTTTCCTTCCCCCTTAATTCCATAATTTCTGCTGACTGAAACGCATCTTAGCTAAATAAAAGAGAATAACATCGTATATTACAAAGGTAACTATTCCTTTAACAACTACTTCTTCCTGACCTAAGGAGAAGGCTGCCTGACGCAAACCAAAAATAAGGTCATAGGTAGGTAGCCATGTTATAAAATCAGGTGAAAAACTGGGAAAGATGTAGCTGGCAGTGGGCAGGGTAAATACACCCAAGACCAAGACTGCCGGAAACAAAAACTGGGACAGGTTGGAAAAATAGCTGGCTACAATCAAACCCAACAGGCTGGTAAAGCAACTGCCCAAGACAACTAACACAAGAAGCTGTAAATAGTCTGGCTGCAATCCTAGTGTCGGTAATGCCAGCAATAGGGTAAAAAACACCGCTAATACTGCCATCATCACCACCTTTGCCAATAGATATTGTCCTATTTTCGAAGGTGTTACCAAAAAGGCTTTCAAGGTCCCCTCGTCCTTTTCAATAAAAATTAGAGCTGCAATGAAAAACATCCCTATCATGAACACTTCGCTAAATAAAAACATTGGTACTAAAAATTTGTTAAAGGGAGGTTTAATATACCCTTGCATACCAATTTTTTCAATTGCATAGGCATTATCCATCTGCAAGTAGTTTTTGGCAAGATAATCCTCAATGGTGACAACCATTAAATTCTTTAATTTGGGGTCTTCCCAGCCCTGAAAAAGATATTGAATCTGCGGGGCTTTCTCCCCTTTTTGGGCAACTAACCCCCAGGCATAATTCTCATCCTGCAGTTTTTGCTTTACCTGCTCATCGCTGTCTAATTTAAATTTACTCCCTTTAAAATCCGCCAGTGCCTTATCGAGTACATCTGCTCCCGACTCATCTGCATAATATATCACAGGATCCATCACTAACTCTTCGGGAATGGCAAAAAAGATTGTTAGTATATAGATGACCGCCAGCAGTAAGAGGATGGAGAAAAAGTGGTTTCGCAATCCTATTTTAATTTCCCTCGCTGTTAAGGTACTTAAATTAGCAAACATTATTTAAGCCCCCTCCCCGTCAGCTTGACAAAGATTTCTTCCAGGGTGGCTTCCTGGGAATGGATTGTTTCTACATCCTTTTCAGCTATCAGCCTTTGCAGCTTTAGCTTATCCTCTGCTAAATCTAATGACAGGGTTTCTTTTTGCAGACCTTGGGAATTCCGGTATTCTACCTTAACCAGATGCTTGCCGAATTTAATTTTTAAACTGCGGGGAGTATCCAAAGCCACAATTTTGCCTTGATGAATAAAAGCAACTCTGTCACACAATTCTTCTGCCACAAACATATTATGGGTTGTGAGGAAAATGGTAACTCCCTGTTCCCGTTGTTCCTTTATCAATTCCTTCATATCCAGAGCGCTCTCGGGATCCAAACCTGAAAGAGGTTCATCTAAAAACCAGATTTTTGGTTTATTTATAAGTGACCTGGCTAACATAAGCCTCTGCTGCATCCCTTTAGAATAAGCAGCGGTTTTTTTATTTTCCGCACCTACAAGATTTACCCTTTTTAATAATTCCATGGGTGCATAAGTAGGTACCCCATAGAGCTTAGATTGATAGACCAGATTTTCCAGCCCTGTCAGTTTCTTGTAAAGGTTTGGTTGTTCAAAGCAAACACCTATCAGGTTAAAAAGGTTATTATCCAGTTTCTCCAAATCGAATCCTCCTACACTAACCTTTCCTTCCTGTAGTTTCAAAAGCCCGATTAGTATCTTTTGGGTAGTACTTTTGCCGGCACCATTAGGACCAAGAAAACCAAAAATTTCCCCCTTTGAAATATCAAAGCTGACATCATCTACTGCATATACCTGGCCATCATAGGTGTGTTTTAAATTATTAACTGAAATCATCTTACCTTCCTCCTTAAAATTCTTTTGCAAAATTATTCGTATTAATAATTATTCTTCATTCGTAATATTTATCCAAAGAAAAAGTGCATTATATCTGCACATTAAAGTCAAATAAGTTATGCCTGGGTTATTTTAAGAAAAATCTTTTTCAGGAATTCCATTTCCTCCTCTGTCAGATTAGCAGTTACTTTAGCCACCAGGTGTTTCATCATTGATTCAAGTTTAATCATTGTTCCTTGGGCTAAATCTTTACCCTTTTGACTTAAACTAACCATTACAACCCTGCGGTCTTCCTTACTTCTTAATCTTTCAACCAAATTTTTCTGCTCCAAACGATCAACAATAGAGGTAGTGGTACTAAAGGGTAAATTGAGCCTCTTGGAAATATCACTGACTTTAAGTTCCTTTTCCCTTAATAAAATCAGTAAGATAAAGATTTCTGTCTTGGAAAGGGTCATATCCACTTCCAACCAGTCAATGGGGTTATATAAGTTTCCTGTATTAGTCAACAAATAATCCATATATTTTTCAAAGAATTGCTTTTCTATTAATACCACCTCCAAATTATTCGCACTTCGTATTATTTACATCTAGGATAAAACATATACCAGAGAAAATCAAGGTATTTTTATATATTAGGAATAATTTACCTACAAAAGTAAAAAATACAGTATACCCTAAATTTAAATATGAAAGGATGACCTCGGGTGGAATCAATATTCAATGCCTATGTAGTTGCCAAAGAAATTAACCTCAACAGTCTTGCCGGGCATTTTGGGGTAAATAAAAAATTCCGCTGGGAGGATCCTTTAATCTTAAAGGGTACAAATTTGACAGGTATCATCAATGATTGGGAAAACAAACTTATCTATGTTTTTTATTTTGGCAGTATTGTCTTTATTAACTTTTCCCACCACGAAGCAATGGATGTTTTGAATTATTTAAATAAGACCGTGAAAAATATCAATTCAATCCATCCCCACAGCTTTCAGGATGATTTTAAACTGGTAATAGATCCAAGGGGAGATTCCAGTATCAATTATGAAGATATGGTCGCCAATGAATTCCAGGACTATTATCTTGAAATCATCTCCACTATTTTGGCTAAATCTGTTGCCTTAGAGAAAATTGAGAGTGAAATGGATAAGCTTTTTGATGATGTTGAATACATAGTAGATTTATTAGACAGGGGAAGATTTAATGTATCTGATCAGCGGCTTGCTAAAACTGCCTCAAAAATTTTACGCTATAAGTTTAACAGCATTTCCTACATATTACTTTTAGATAAACCTGATATTACCTGGGTTAATGAGCAGGCAGGCACCCTTTATACTGAACTGAGCACACTGTTTGAATTGGATGAACGCTTTACAGTAGTCCAGCAAAAATCCGAAACCCTGATGGATGTCACCCAGTCCTTTACCAGCTTGACCCACGCCACCCGGGGGACCAGGTTGGAGTGGATGATAATTATTCTGATTGCTTTTGATATAGTGCTCTCCCTGCTCGAAAAAATATTTTAACCCGCCAGGCTGCGGTAAGTGCCAGTGATAGTTGCTCTTCTCTATTTACCAACCTCTCTGATAAGGTTGTTTTTATCATCAAATCTAATTTCTTGGGCCTGTTCAACTATTTCCAGGTTTTGATTCTCCCGTATCTCATCTAACAGACTTTCCGAACAATACATTTCATCTAAAAATAAAGTATTTTTAATAATTGCTATTTTTGCCTTGGTAATATCCTTAAGGTGTAAGGTCTTAAGGCTAGTTTCCATAATCTCTTTATGGGAATTTAAAATAACAGGAATCATACCCCTCTGCACAAAACCTGTAGTAAGGCAGTTTAAATAGGTTGTATGGTAATCAATTTTATCAAAAAGCCTTTTTGTAATAAAATCAGCCAAACCTATGCCGTTGGCATTGCCATAGGAGGCATCAGTTAAATCCAAAACTGCAATCCGTTTATATACTGGTTTTTCGGGCTCGGGTACTCCCTGGATACGCCATCTTCCAATAACATTTGTATCCATACCTGTACCGCTGTAATTTTTACCCATTGCTTCTATCACTAATAAATCCAGGTTATCAAAAGGGATTTTAGGCATTAATTCTTTAGCATATTGCAGCAGGTCAATTTCAGCATCCTCAAATTCTCCGGGCAGAAGACCTTTTAGCAATGCTGTTTCTTCATAACCGTTTTCTACTATGGCTATACCGGCTAGGACTTTGGTTTCCTGCCTTACTACCCGCGACAACTCTAAAATAATTTCGCCTATTACATCAGGACCTTGTGAATGTATTGCCTCAGCACCTGGTGCTCGGCCTAAACCAATGCCCAGCATTTTTAGAAGCCCAGACTCCCTTGGAGCCCGAAAGGCAGTATGGGGCTTAATACGGTTAATAACAATAATCCCATCTGCCTGAGCGGCCTCTTTGGCACAATATACAGGTATCTGGTGGGTAGGAGTTGAACCTAGTAATACTACCTCCGCTGAAGCAAGGACAGGGCAGCCCATTGATTCCTGGGTTACTCCCAGATGGGCCAGGATTTCTCTCTGCCCCTCTCCCGTTCCGCCCCCATGGCTGCCCATAGCTGAAACAATAACGGGATTGCCACCTTTTTCCTTGATAAATTCCACTACAGCGACATAAATTTTGTCTATGCCGTTAATACCCCGGCTTCCTCCTGTAATGGCAATAGTCTTATTTTGCAACTTATCCGCCAGGCTTAATTTCTCTAATTCTTCTTTTACTGCCTGCAATACTTTCTCCAGTCGGGGTCTGGGCAAATGCTGTTTTATCTTCAGCATTTTTGGCAAACCATGCAATTAAATCACCTCGGTCAAGTTTTTAGCTTTTTTCCTAGCTGATATATTGTGGAAAATAAAGGCTGCACCCACAATGATTAGTCCCGGAAGGTCGGTATATAAACCGGGCTTAATTAAAAGCAGTGCCCCAGCAAAAAAAACAAAACGTTCAAAGTAGCTCAATTTTTTTGCATAGTAGTTCTCCGCAGCGATAGCTAGGCTGAATACCCCTATTATACCAGTTATAAAGGCTAATCCAGCCTTAAAAAGGGTAAAATTTTGCATCAGCAATATGGGACTGTAAACAAAAATAAAGGGAATCAAGAACCCGGCCAGGGTCAATTTTAACCCTTGCCAACCGGTCTTCATGGGGTCATCACCTGCTATAGCAGCAGCAGTATATGAAGCTAAAGCCACCGGCGGAGTAACATTGGACAAGGCGCCGAACCAGAAAACAAAGAAATGGGCTGCCAAGGGAAGGACACCTGCTTTTACCAAGGCCGGTGCAGCGGTTACTGCCACAACTATATATAATGCCGTTGATGGAAGTCCCATGCTGAGGAAAATGCAGGCAAACATTACTAAAACTAAGGCAAAGAAAATAGTTCCGCCGGAAATTTTAATAATATTGTGGGCGATAACAGAACCTACTCCCGTCATGCCGGCAACCCCGACAATAAAACCGCAGGCAGCGCATGCCATGCCTACAATGAGGGCACCCCGAGCCCCATCTTCCATAGCCTTCAGGGCTTCCTTGACCCCAATCCGATTGGCACCTTTAGCCACCCAGCTGGCAATAATTGTAGAGATAATACCTGCGAAACCGGCAAATAGAGGTGTTTTCCCGGCAATCAGTGTGTAAATAATAACTAAAATGGGTAATACCAATACACCTTGTTTACGGAGAACATCCTTTAATGTAGGCAGCTGGTCGGCAGGCAAACCCTTTAATCCCAGCTTCTTTGCTTCGATGTCTACCATGATAATTATGCCAGCATAATAGAGAAGTGACGGCAGTATAGCCGCTGCCATTATTGTTAAATAAGGAACACCTAAAAATGAGGACATGATAAAGGCCGCTGCACCCATAATAGGAGGCATAATCATACCACCCGTAGAAGCTGCAGCTTCTACCGCTCCAGCAAAATAAGGCTTGTAACCAATTCTTTTCATAAGGGGAATGGTAAAGGTTCCCGTAGTAGCCACATTAGCAACAGCACTTCCACTTAAAGTCCCCATCATTGCTGAAGAAAGAACAGCTACCTGGGCGGGACCCCCTCTTTTTTTCCCGGCAATAGCTAAGGCCAAGTCATTAAAGAAATTGGCAGCGCCGCTGACATTCAGAAATGCACCAAACAAAATAAAGATAAAAATATAAGTGGCAGATACAGTTAAGGTTATACCAAAAATCCCCTCATAAGTTAAATACATTCTGTATAAAATCCTCTCCCAGCTTAATCCGGCATGACCGAAAAGACCGGGGAAATATGGACCATACTTTGCATAAAGGAGAAATATTATTGATAGTATGGGAATAAGGGGTCCAATTGCCCTGCGGGCAGCTACTAGTACCATTACAATTGCTAAAATAGCAAAGAAGAAATCCCTGCCGTTGGCAATAGAGTTACGAACAAGGTGGAGGTCATTATAAAAGAAGACTATATATAGCCCCACCACAGCCCCTAGGGAAGCTAAAAAAATATCCCACCAGGTAAAACGGTCTGTTGGTGATTTTTTGCTGGCAGGAAATAATAGGAAAGTTAATACCAAGAGAAAACCCAAATGAACTGCATTTTTGAATACTCCTGGTATCACACCGAAGCTGTTGTACCAGATTTCAAAGAGAGAAAAAGCAATTAGCAGTACCGTTACAACCTTCCCCTGAACACCTGTTAAGTTTCTAGCAATTAGGACACTTTCTTTATCTTTTATCTTAGGTGTTGACATACATAATTATCCTCCTTCAAGGTTTGAGATAAAGAGGTAGTCCCAGAGGACTACCCCGTAAAATTACTGCTTATTTTGCTTCTGGTGGAATTAGTCTGTCAGGAATATTCATACCCTTTTCTTTAAAGTATTTGTAGGCACCTGCATGGAGGGGAGCAGGAAGACCATCCAGTGCAGTCTCTAAGGTAATATTCTTTGCTGACTGGTGAACAGCATGCATTTCTTGCAGGTTTTCAAAGAGTGTCTTTGTTAACAAGTAAACAGTCTCTTCATCAGTGGGTGCACTTACCGCCAGCCAGTTGGGCTGGGCAATGGTATTAATAGGCTTGTCTTGACCCGGATATACGTTTGGCTGAATTGTATAGGCATACCAGGTATCAAAGACACTGTTAATTCCTTTTAGGTCTTCCTCAGTGAAATCTAATACTCGCACTTTAGTGGGGCTGGCATAGAGGTCGGTAACAGCCGATGCAGGTGGTCCTGCAGGCATTGAGGCACCGTCTATGTTGCCGTTTTTCATAGCGTCGGCAGATTCACTATATCCTAGATACTCAGGCTTAATATCATTAGCAGTTAAGCCTAAACCTTTCATAATTATCAATGTGGATTCCTCAGTACCGCTGCCGGAAGGTCCTACGGAGATTCCTAAACCTTTTATATCCTTGACATTTCCGGTTTTGACCTTATCCTCCACCAGGGTAAAATGCTCTACATTAGGCCACAACATACTAATAGAACGAAGCTCTTTGTATGCATTGCCTTCAAATTTTCCTTTACCGGACCAAGCCATAGCACCAATAAGACCTTGCATGATGGCCAGTTGTGCTTCACCTTTTCTAAGGATATCAATATTTTCCACAGAGCCTGCAGATGATTGTCCAGTAACATTAATATTTTGTTCTTTTAGTTTGTCGGTCCAAAGGGTAGCCATTCCCATCCCTATAGGATAATAAGTACCACCTGTAGAAGCTGTAGTAATGGTTAAAAATTGTCTTTTAGGAGGAGCAGGTTTCTCTCCCTCAGTTTTTTTCCCTCCTCCGCCGCCCCCGCAGCCGGCAACAGTAATAACGAAAGATAAAATAATTAATAAAGAAATAACCTTAATCCACTTTTTTTTCACATGATTTCCCCCTCGTAATTAATTCATTAAACATAAAAGAAAAACTACTGGATACTCACCTCCCTCCCCACTGTTTTATTATTAAGCTTATTCTCAAGTTGTCGGCAGGTAATGGTAATGTCCTCTAAATGCTCCAGCATGGCACTTTTAGCCTTTTTCGGATTTCTCTCTGCAATGGCTTGAAATATTTTTTTATGCTGGTCTAAAATATCCTGGGGTCTGCCGGGGATACACCTGGAATATTGCCTGGTATGCTTTTGACAGTGTTTGATTAACTCGCTCAAGCTTTCCATAACCTGATAAAGAATTGAATTATGGCTGGCTTTAGCAATTATAAGATGATAACTTAAATCGGTCTCTTCCCCTAATTTACCTTGTCTCATTTCCTCCTGCATCTTAGTAAGTACTTTCTCTATTTCCCCTAAATCCTCTTCATTGGCATTTTCAGCAGCCAAAGCAGCTATATTGACTTCAATGGCTTTTCTGGCATCCAGCATTTCATAAACAACACCGGATTTTATTAAAATATTCACAGCCAGCGGATGGATATGGGTATGCAGGTCTATATCCCTGATAAAGCTTCCTTCTCCATGGCGCATTTCAATAATTTCCGCCATTTCCAGAGCACTTAAAGCTTCGCGGATGGAAGGACGGCTTACACCAAACATTTCTTCCAATTTTTTTTCCGTAGGAAGTCTATCACCAGGCATCAATTCGCCATTACTGATTAGAGTTATTATTTGCTCTGCTATTTCTTGCGGTATCTTACGTTTAGAAATTTTTTGCACTTCCACTATAACCACTCCCCTAGTTGTAAGACAACATGACAATCTATTTGTCTGTTTATATTCTCCAGCACATTCGCAATTCCTTCCAGGTTGTTTTTAAAAATTGTTAACTTTCTTATAATTTAAAATAATGCTTTTGGTAAAATTAATTTATCATCCTACTTACTATCCGCTCATAAACCTGCTCAAATAATAATCCCGCGGCAAACCAGACTGGTGCATAATCCAATCTTATATACCCCCGAACGGAAAATGGAGTATCGCCGCTATAATCCCAAGGACAAGCACCTATTAATGAATGTAATAAAAATCCTGTTAAAAACTCCATAGCAAAAATCAGAGACATATAAATAAGCCCTCGAATCCACCACTTGTTATCCTTTATTTCCAGGTAAATATCCTCTAAAAATACAGCCAAGCCATAAATAGGAAACATCCAAAGATAGGTATGGCTATCAAGGGTCCATTCTCCTTTTAAAAGAGACCCCAATCCTGTCCAAATTATTTCAACTATCCAACCTAGTAATCCATAGAAAACAAATTTTTTCAGCATAAATATATTTTGTGTAAAATTTAGGGGAGAATACATTTTTTGTTTGCCGGAATTTAAATATTTTGTTAATATATCTATATATCACGATATATGGGAGGTTTAGTAATTGAATCAAATTCTTAACATACTAATTGGTGTTTTAGTGGTCTATCAGCTTTATAATTTTTATTTGGTATTTAAGGCCCCTGCCATTATACCTTCCGAGGCTAAAAAAATGAAAAAAGATGTATTTTTTTTAGATGTGCGTACTGTAAACGAGTACAGCAGAGGCCATATTCCAGGTTCCAAAAATATTCCCTTGCACCAACTTGGAAAAAGACTTGCAGAAATACCCAGGGATAAAACAATTATTGTTGTCTGCCAAAGTGGAACCCGCAGTGCTAAAGGTACAGTAAAGCTATTAAAGCAGGGATTCAAAAATGTTTTCAGCCTAAAAGGCGGCATGGTGGCCTGGAAATAGACGAAAAAAATGCATACCTTACCCTTATTTTTCTAATACTAATATTAAAATAGGGGGTGAGTTATTGTGCGGTGGCGTGAAACCGAGATTCGTGATATTATGTTAAACCCGTCCAGCATCGGTATCAAAGTAACACCAGAGGATGTTTTCCTATTAAATGTCCGGGGCTATTACCTGCTGCTTGCAACCAAGTTTTCTAAAGAAGAGTTGACAACAGAAAAATTCCAAGAACTTTACCTTAAATTTTTAGGTTTAGCACAGGAAAACGGTTTTTCCGTGGAAAGACACGATGTTAATTTTTCCGAAAGCTGGCTGCATAACCAAATAGAAAGGGTTAATGAAAAAAGGAAATTTGCCAGTGCCATAATGAATATGCTGGATACAAATAAAACATCCAATGATGTAGTATTTAGTGCTCTGGAATCAGGTGATTTGTACGAAGTGAATCCGATACAATGAATGCGAAAAGTGGCTAGTGGCTAGTGGCTAGTGGCTAGTGGCTAGTGGCTAGTGGCTAGTGGCTAGTGCAATTGTAACAGAAAAGCAAAGCAGTCAATGCCAGAATTAAAAAAACGGGCTTTACGCCCGTTTTTATTTTTCATCACTATTAATCTTACCTTTACCTTATTTACAATGTCACGATGTCACATCCCGGTAAATTGCCATTCATCATACCACGTCTTTTACTTTCACACTATCACACTTTCAAACTATTTAACTGTCTGTGCATACTGCAAAATAATATTCAGCCAATAATATGCTTCTTTTACCTTCAATGTCCGATTGTTGTTTAGCTTGCCTGCTAACAGGTCATCCGTCAATCCAGCGCCTTTAATCGAAGACCAGGCATCCTGTTCAATATCTTTGCCAAAGGACTCTAAGATAATTTCAGCAGCTAAATCTCTTGTAAGGGGCTCATTTTTTTCCAAGTAGGTGTATTTATTTAAATCCATCATTTCCTGGGCTAAGGTCTGGTAAAGTTCAGGGTTTGACCTCTGGATTATATTTTGAATGCCGAAAACAAACATATGCTTAGTTGCAGCGGTATCTGCCCCAATATTATTTTTATAACCACCTACAATCAGTCCATAGTTCATTAATCCTCTGAGAGACTCATAGTACCATTCCCCTTGATAAGGGTAGCTTAAGTTAAAGTGTTCTATATAAGCCCCCTGGCTGGATAAGACCGATCTTAGTTTTTTGATAATTGGTTCATCTTTGGTCATTGCCCGGAAAGTAATTCCTTCCCCTAGTGATATTGCTGCAGCAACACCTGCAGCTTGACCCGTCGCCATTCCGGTAGCAACAATTCTTACACTGCCTGCTGCCAGTGATGAATAGCCCGCAGAACGTCCAGTGACTAATAAATTATCAATTTCCAGAGGTACCAAGGAACGAAATGGAATTGCATATTGGATAGGGTCACAGGTAACATAGCCTAAGTCATATATAGTCTGGGCTTGAACATCAACAGGATATCCGCCAATGGCAATGCTGTCCCAATGGTCTCGATTTTCCCAGATGTCTGAGACTGGCAGTTGGTACTCGGTCAAGACATGTCTGGTCTCCCTAACGTATAGCTCGGGAGGATAAGAGGAAATTTCCGCTCTTTCAAAGCCCTGAAAATTCTTGCGTAAATATTCTAAAATATGAGCAGTTTCCCGCTTGCCTTTTTCGATAGCTTCCTGCTTTGATTTCTGGTCAAGACCGTCTACACCGAAAATCTGCAGAGCATTGATATAAACCTCATCATTACCTATACGGGACATATTAAGACCCCTGAGGCGGGTGTTTTCCTCAACAGGCTTATACATGTTTATTAATTGACCAAAGCCCCAGGCAATCTCGTTATTTGCATTGGAATAACCAAATTTCTTAGATTTTACAGTCTCTCTAACACCGTTCCAGTCTACCCCTTTATAGTGCAGCATTAAAGTGACAGCCATCTTTTTATCCGGAAGCCCTATGTCTTCACTGCCAATAAAATATGGTGCCCCGGCCAGTACACTGAAATCGGCATCCTGGGTAGCATCAATAAAACGCTTGCCAATTATTTTTATCTGTTCTCCTTCTTTATTAACTAACATTTCCGATAGGCTGTTGCCGGTTTCATTCTTTGTTATATCAACCACATCGGTATTTAAATATAAAGTAAGATTCTTTTCCGCCTTTACCAGTTGGGCAAAGGCAGATTTTGCCTCAGCAATATCAAAAGTGGAATAGCCGCTGAGGGACTTATGCCATTCCTTAAAAACCCCTTGTGATGTTAATTTTCCATTAGCGCCTAATGGAAAATCAATAAAATTCATCATGCCAAAGGTAAATAAGCCGCCTAATGCATCCCGTTGTTCTATTAAAAGAGTTTTGCTCCCGTTTCTTGCCGCTGCTACCGCCGCTGCTACTCCCTCAGGCTCACCTCCTACAACTATAACCTCATAGGATTCAACCCGGGGAGGGATTTGTTCCTTATCTCCATCTAATTTAGGTGTTTCACTGTGAGTCTGCCCTGTTTCCGTAGAATAAAAAGCAACAAGCAGTAAAAGGAAGCAAATAAGGATTATAGACTTACGGAATATTTTCAATTAATAAACCCCTTTCCCAGGCAAATATATTTTTAATACTTTCAAAAGTCAAACTTAATCAATTTTCTTAAATGTTACTGCGTCAAGACTGGGAACAACATTTATCCAAGCATGCTGACCAAAAAATTTCATTGGCTTTCCATCAACATAAAATTCAAACTCACTTTCGGCATTACTTTTTTTCCAGCTGCCTCTATATACCTGGCCATTTGTAAAGAAAAATGCCTTGTCACCGCCAATAATTTCAATATTAGATTTCAGTATTTTTCCATCCATATATTCACGGGTTTTGGCTGCCATAACAATGACATTTTCTGTATAAATCTCCTCCCCTGTCAAAACCTTATGGGGTATACCGTTAATATATCTTTTAAACCTTGCTCCATCCCATTCATATGTAACAGTATATAGGTATTTAGGGTCAGTGGAGTATGTAATATCTACCAAACTTATGGGTTCTCCGCCAGGCATGTCTTTACCCAAGGGCAGAGGCTTAAGAGACAGGAGTTCATAACCTTTTTTGTTAGCGCCAGTAACCATGAGCTCAGTACTGGTGTAAAGATTATGAGGGGGTTTGCGGCTTTTATCCCTCTGGAAATAGGCTCCTGAATTATAAATTTCATCAAAATCTTTTAATTTGAGTTTGGCAATTAGGTCTAGTGCTTCGGCACTGCCCCCGGCATGAGCAAAAGGCAAATCATGACCCTTTGCAATATACGCAAAATAGTAACGGGCACTCCTAATAGGTCCGATTTTTTCCGCCTGGTTAGAATGGAAAACCGCTAAATAACGGGTTATTCCACCTTCGGCAAGTATTTCATATACCCGGTCAGCTTGGTTTAAACCGCTGTGGGGATAGGCATTGCGGTGGTTATCAATAGAAACAATAAAGGCTCCCGGTAATTCCTTATTTTCCTTAACCAGAGGCTCTTTAGTACTTATGGGGGGCGAAGTTTCGGGGATAGATTCTTCTACCTTTTCCGAATTGGTGATTACTTTTTCCGTACTTTCCTTTTCAGGCTCCTTATTGCTGCAACCAGTAGAACTTAACAATAAGAAAACTAGGAATAAAAATAGAAATTTACGCATACTAACACCTCTGCATTAATGGTTTAGTATTCTCTTTCTATCACATCCCTAGCTTTTCCTTCTTAACTGTATGGAAAAGACCTATAAATCCTTAAATTTTCTAAAAAGATGGCTGTTTTCCAATAAATGCAGCAACGGCAAACCCAGAAGGTAGCAGGCTCCAATCTGACCTAAAGCTACATATCCCGCTGTCAGGTAGAAAGGCATATCTGAGAAGAAACTCCACATATAGCCAATAACTAAAGCATTTATTACTACGGGCGGAAGGGGAGCAAGCCATTTGTTGGGCATTTTACGGGTCAAATAAGCTGCCAGCAATGTGGCTAAACTGCCAAAGACAATGTCATAAATCCCTAATCCACTATAAATATTTGCTATTGCACAACCGATAAAAAGTCCTAAAATACTCTGAGGCATCAAGAAAGGCAGGATTGTCAAAGCCTCCGAGACCCGCAACTGAACAAAATTATAAGATAAAGGGGCTAAACCGATGGTTAATGCTGCATAAATAGCGGCAATTAGGCTAATCTTAGTAATAGATTTTGTATTCATGTTTACCTCCAAAATCAATATGAAAGGGTGAGTTATTTGCAAAGCACCGGAAACACTGGAGAAACTGTAAAATCTTCAGGTCAATATGTAAACAAATACGGGAAGAAAGTTTCTTTAGAAGAGGGAAAGAATTTTCCTCCTTGCCCTGAAAAAGGCATTCCTACCAGTTGGCAAAAGGTTGATTAGAGGACTCTAGACCCAGTTCTTCAAACCTTCCATATCAGTAATAACAATACTTTTTCCCGAAATATCAACAACTTCAGCTTGGTTTAATTTACTCAAAATCCTGCTTATTGTTTCTCTGGTTGTTCCTACAAAGGCGGCAAGGTCCTGGCGTGTTATATTAACGCAGAGTTCAGTACCTGCTTTGGTTTTCCTGCCATGGCCTTCCGCAAGGGCAATCAATACCTGAATGGTCCTTTCAACAGCATCATTAGCGCCCAAGTGTCTGATTCGCTCCTGGATAGTAAGGATTTTACCAGTTAAAGCTCTAATTAGCTGCAAAGCAATACGGGGATTAGCTGAAACAAGATTCTCCAGCTTGTCATTCTTTATCATGCCTATTTCTGCATCCTCAATTACTTCTGCACTAGCGGGATAGGTGCTTTTTTCCTGAAAAAGTGTAACCTCGGCAAAGATATCACCAGTTCCCAGAATATGAATGATTATTTCCCGACCGGTTTCGGAAACTTTGGAAATTTTCACCTTACCCGACTTAACAAAATATAGGGCAGAACCGGGATCCCCTTCCATAAAAATAATTTTTCCCTTAGGAAAAGACTTTTCTTCTATTACCCCACTAATTAAATTTAATAAGTTATCATCTAAATCCTTAAATAAACCTACCTTTTTTAAAAAAGCCTGGTTTTTAACGTCCAAATAACCTCCTCCTTTTTTCAAAATAGTTTTCCCATACAATAAAAAAGCCGGGATAAATTTTTCCCAGCGAATAACTACTCAAAAACAGTTTTGATAACGCAGGTCGCTGCCACTGCGAAAGTTGTACTATCAAAGAAAATATATCACCTATTAACCTAAAAATCAATGGTTGATTCCTATCAGAACTAGTCTGTTTATCCTATTTATTCCCAGGACAGGTATACTGCTTTTGGGGCGTTACATTTATCTCGAACTTTTCCATATCCTCTACCAGACTCCAAACTTTGTTCATTATCCTTTGTCCCTCAGCAACCATGTTATAGTAGTGTAAATGGGTCAAATTAGAAGCATTATTGGCTAACAGCAGTATTTCTTTTTCCACCTCTTTTTCTTCTTCTGCAAATTCATTAATTATTCTTGATTCCAGCGGTTTGCCATAAAGTATGTGGTCATAAATCCTTTGGTGGTATAAGAAGATTGATGTTAAATAGTGGTGGATTTTCTGGCGAATTTCATGGTGACATTCATCAGGAGGAGCTAAAATAATACTTCGATGGATTTCCAACAATCTTTCCAAGTTTGATTGAACTGCATTAATGGATTTTCTTATTAAAAAATAGCTATCTTTGGCTTTACCTTCCTGGTATCCTAGCATACTTTCAATAGATAGTGCATAAATTCCTCGAGTCTCTTCTAACAATTCTTTCAAATATAAGGTTTTATCCTTCACTTCTTTTTTGCTTAAATAAGTTTCCCTGACAATATCATTGACACACAGATAATAAAAATCTTCAAAGATATGGCGCAGCTTATCAACCTTTTCTATCAGCCGAGAAGTATGACGGGGCGGTATCAATAGGTTAAGGGCAAATGCAACTGCCAAACCTATGAATATCATTATCATTCTGTTTTTAACTATTAAAAAGTAATCTCCTCTTCCTGCCTCGCCTACCAGGATTAAGGTAATAACCGCCAGTATGATACTCTCCTGCCAGCCTAACCTAATACATATCCAGATTGTTAATATTGCAGCTAAAGCTATAAGAAGCATATTTCCGCTAAAATAATAGGCAATAAAAATGGCAATTATACAGCCAATAGTTGTTGCTAATAACTGGTTTTTAATTGTGTTTAGAGACCCTTTTAGGGATGGCTGCAGGCCAACCAGTGCAGTTATTGCTGCCAACTCCCCATTCCCAAGGTTTAACATGTTGGAAATCAAAAGAGCAAAGTATATTCCAACCCCTGTTTTAAATGTTCGCATTCCTAATTTAATTTTCACAAAAGAACACTTCCCTGAAGATATATAATAATAGAATATTATAACTACTTGGAATAAATTACAATAGCAAAAATTAATCAATAATACTATTTTTGCCATCTATTACTATTTATTACATTTGCATTTTAATTTTAACTGTGTTATGATAATTATACTGTCGCGGGATAGAGCAGCTGGCAGCTCGTCGGGCTCATAACCCGGAGGTCGGAGGTTCAAATCCTCCTCCCGCAACCAAAAAAAACGCCTGCGGCGTTAGTATTTATCTAAACGATAAAAAAACACACTTTTCTAGTGTGTTTTTTTATTTAGCTATTAGTATTTTGAAAATTTTGGGTTATAATATTAACAAACTTGCCACATGGAGGTAAAAGAATGAGTTCCTTACAAAACAGATACACTTTAAAGGAAGAATTATTTAACAGCATCACCCATGGCATAGGTGCCCTTTTTAGTATTGCCGCCTTAGTTATTTTAGTAGCCTATGCCAGCATCCAAGGTGATCCCTGGCGCATAGTAAGCTTCAGTATTTACGGTTTTACTTTATTCTTTCTCTATCTTTCCTCTACCCTTTATCACAGTGTTTTCCATTACCGGATTAAAAGAATTTTAAGGATCTTTGACCACTCCTCCATTTTTTTATTGATTGCCGGCAGCTATACCCCTATTACCCTTGGCTTGATGCGTGGTGTTTGGGGCTGGGTTTTATTCGGACTTGTCTGGTCCCTGGCTATATTTGGCATCATCCTCAAGATTATCAGTCTGGAAAAAATGAAATACTTTTCCCTTGGTCTTTATATACTCATGGGCTGGCTGATTGTTGTTGCCGTTAAGCCCATGTTGGCAGTGGCACCCGCCGGTCTTTTCATGTGGTTATTGGCGGGGGGTCTTATCTACACCTTAGGGGTCATATTTTATGTTTGGAAAAAGCTCCCTTACAACCACGGAATCTGGCATTTATTTGTCCTGGGAGGTAGTGTAACCCATTTTCTAGGGATATTGTTTTATATAGCAATGTAAAAAACGAGCTAAGGCTCGTTTTTTGGTGACTAGTGACTAGTGACTGGTGACTAGTCAATTGGATAGTTTGAAAAATTTAAGAATTCGATAGTGCAAATCTTAGGGTATAGCTTATTGGTTAGTTTAATAAACTCTTTCACTTTTTCACTCTTTCACTAATAATTTCTGTAGCTACTGTAGCTACTAAAAAAGTGCCCCCATTTTGGGAGGCACTTTTTTATGGAAAAATTACAGCTTAAGAATAGACCATTGATTTTTGAGGTGGTCAACAAGGTTATTTGTATCAATGCCGTCGTGGCACTGGATGCAATCCATCTTACCCCTGGTGTTTTCTAAAGTTCCGCCTTTACCGTGGCAGGTCATACATTCTCCAACGGACTCAGCATCCTTCAATACCGGTGTAAATGTCTTATTGAAGTATGCATTTAACATTTGAACTGTTTTACCGGCTACATCAGCTGTCAGTCTGCCGCAGCGCTCACTGCGTTCTTTTCCTTCGGCACGGTATTTAGAAGCTGCACACCAGTCACTAACAGAAACATGACAGAGAACAGAACCACAAGCACTAGTAACCAATTTTCCTTCTGCCTTGCCTGCTTTACCTTTCGGAGGCATATATTCGGGGAAGGGGAAGGTAGTATACCATTTATATAATTCATCAATAATCTTGTTGGCATCTTTACCAACTACAGTATTAATTGCTGTTGAAGCACCAATTAAGGCTCCGCAAAGAGTTGCCCATGAAGCTCCACCTGTTCCGCCCCACTTCATAATATCTGACGGAATACTGGTATAAGGTGCACCTACTTTTTCTCTCAACTGGGCAATAACGGCATCAAAAGCACCATAAGAGCACTGGCTGCTCATATAACCCCAGTAGCCTAATTCCTTGGCCTTTTCTACATCCAATTGCACATAGGGCAAGGGATGAACGGGGGCTTCATCTGCCTTTGCCGCGTTAATACTAAAAGCTCCAAAGATTCCACCGCTGACAGCTAATGTTCCTGCTGTTGCAGCACCCGCAGTAATAAAATTCCTTCTGGTTAATTCCCTTTTTTCAATACTCACTAATTAAACCTCCCTTAAGACAAATTTGATTTTTCTCTACTCTATTTAACACTGGGTCTGCTGCTTTACAACCACCTCCTGTTTAAAGATTTTATTTTAACAAGGGAATAATTTAGTGTGCAAATATTTAATAACCTTTTCTTTTAGTAAAGGGACTCCCTGTTTAACCTGAGGGGACAATTCCATTCCCCAGGAAACGTCTGCCACCTGGATACCCATTAAGGCTACCTGCAAATCAATATCCAGAAGCTTTACAGCATGCAGGAGTTCTCTTACCCCCACCTGGTGAAAAGACATCTGAGGTGAAATACCATCCAGGGTCCTTCCTTCCCAGAAGAAAACTGTTCCCGGCTCCTCACCTACATCCAAGGCATCAATAACCAATAGGGAAGAATATCCCTCCACATATGCCAATAGATCAAGACCCAAAGTTCCGCCATCTAAAAAGGATACTTGGGGATTTTGGTAATTTTGCTCCAACTCACGTATTACCAGCGGTCCGAGTCCGTCATCGGTCAGCAAGACATTGCCAATGCCTAGAACTAAAATTTTGTTATCCAAGATTTTGTCTCCAGTCGTATATTTTTAGAAACGAATCAGTTTTTCCCCCTTGGGGCTTACCACATGAACTGCACAAGCCAGACATGGGTCAAAGGACCTAATTACCCTTACTACATTGACAGGATTATCTTCATCTACCGGAAGTCCGATTAATGCCTGTTCAATTGGACCACGGATTCCTTTCTCATCCCGGGGTGAAACGTTCCAGGTAGTTGGAACTATCATTTGGTAGTTCTTCACCTTGTGGTCTGCTATTTCAACCCAATGCCCCAGTGCACCTCGAGGAGCCTCGGTCAGCCCTGCACCACTGCCTGCTAGGGGTGGTTCCCAGGAATCTGAATCATGGATAGCAGCCCTTCCTGTACTGTTTTGCCTGCCTTGTTCCAGCACTTGTTCCAGTTCTTTCAGCCATTTAAACATGGCATCAGCCACCAGTATGCTTTCTTGGGCTCTGGCCAGGTGACGAGCTACTGCACCCTGCTCCATACCATACTCGGCCATGAGTTTTGTAAATGGCTCATATTTATTGATAAGCATCCTGGCTAAAGGACCGACTTCAGTTGATAATCCTTTGTATCGGGGAGATTTAACAAAGGTATATCCACCAGCATGTTCTAAGTCTACCTCGCTTTTCCCATTACGGGGATGGGCGGGAGGAGAATAGGCATACCAGGAACTTGTTACTGATTCAGTAATTTGATTTTCATCAAGTGGTTCAATAACCCCGTCTTTACCCAGAAAACCTCCGGCAAACAGATTGGTTTTACCCATATCATCCATGGGGAAAGCACCATACGCCAGGTAATTCCCAGTTCCTTTGCCAACGCCCAGTTTGACCAGCGGCAGAAGAGGACCGGTGGCGAAAGCTACTACATCAGGAACATACACATTCTTTACAAACTGAACAACATCTGTCAGTATCTGTCTGAACTGGTTTATCTGCTCAGTCTTGGGATAGACAGTAACGCCTCCTACTACAATGCTTGACTGGTGAGGCTGCTTACCACCCAAAATAGCAGACATTTGTTTTGCTCTAGCTTGTATTTTAAGGGCTTCTAAGTAATGGGCGACTGCAGCGGTAACAATCTCCGGATCCTTAACACTAAAATCATCGGGCTTATAGCGGGGTGTTAAGGGAGCTGTATCTCCCGACTCAACCATTTTCACAACCTTAGCTTTTACTTCAAGAAGTCCTTTGTCATTGCCCTGATAATCTTTAATAGCTAAAACATCCAGATAGTCTAATGCTGAAAGATGATAAAAATGCAAAGGATGATCATGAAGCCATAGGGCCCCTACCAATAAATTTCTGATTAATCTGGCGGCAGTTGGTAAAACCGCACCGTGGGCTTTTTCCACAGCTATGGATGAGGTCCATCCATGGGAAGCCATACACACACCGCAAATCCGTTCAGTTATGTACACCGCGTCCCGGGGGTCTTTACCCTGGATTATTTTTTCCAAACCTCTGAACATAGTACCTTTGGTCCATGCATCAACTACTTTCCCGTTTTCAACTTGAACCTCAACCCTTAAATGACCTTCAATCCGAGTTACGGGATCAATTACTATTCTTTTACTCATTTTTTCGCCTCCTCGGGATTAGCAAATAAAGGTGAAAACTGCTCATAAAATTCCGGCTGACTGCATCCTGAGCAGGGGGAACCCGCATATCCACAGAAACTTACACCATTATTCCACCAAGAGGTTCCACAATTGGTAAAGGTTTCTTTCCCTTTACACCCTTTATGGTAGAGACACCAATCTGTTGTAGCCGGGTCATTCCAATCCAGCAGAAATTCACCGTTCTCATAATGCAGTCTGCGGTGGCAGCTGTCATGAAGTGTATAACGGTAATAAGCAACAGGACGGCGATTCTTATCCAAACGGGGAAGTTCATTATGGCTAAGATAATAAAGGATTATGCCCACAAGTCTATCGGGTTTGACCGGGCAACTGGGCAAATTGACCAGATTTTGCACCTTAATAATGTCTTGTGCCCCGACAGCACCTGTATTACCTGCTCTGGGAATTCCTCCATATGCCGCACAGGAACCTGCGGCTATTACCAGCTCTGCTCTTGCAGCAGCTTTTTCAAACTGTTCCCTAAAGGAATGTCCTTCAACCATACAATAGCGGTCATCGGCTGTTGGAATAGAACCCTCTAATACCAATAGATAGTTACCTTCCTTAATTGCCTGGTCGAGACTTGCCACAGCCTCAGTCCCCGCTGCTGCCATAATAGTGGGATGGAATCTTACTGAAAGCAGATCAAGTATAATTTTTTCCGGTCCGGGATCTAAAGAAGAAAGCAATGAAGAACTGCACCCGGTACAACCTTGTCCCTGCATCCAAATTAAGGGCTTTTTAGCTAAGTTAGCTGCTGCGGCATCGGCCATCTTAGGTCCGAAACTTACATCAAGACCTAATGCCAGACAGCTTGCGGTACAAATCTTGATAAAATCCCGCCTGCTAACCCCCCTTTTCTCCAGACGTTCATATCCATGCTCCATGGATTTTTTCTGCTCTTCTTTCAAAGAACTAACCTCCTTTACCCTATTTTTAAATACTAACCTTAAAATTTTAAGGAAAGATAATACTTTCACAAATAAAATAAAACTGATGAGGTGTCATAATAATATTTATAATATTCTAAAAATTTTTTATGGCAAAGCCCCTTTATTCCAGATGCAGCAAGGGATGCATTAAAAATTTCAAACATATATATAGCTTATTATTCTGCCTAATTTATAAAATTCCTTTATGTACCTAATTAATTATGAGATAAACTTTCGACAAATTTACTGCATTTTTCGACAAATTTCGGAAAAGATAGTGATTTTTGTAACATTAATTAGCCTGCAGCTATAGTTGCTGGTTACTGGCGACTGCTGATGAAGGAAAAGGAAATGAAATTGTCATCGGAGGCACGAAGCGATCTCCGACCCAAAAGAAACAATCCATGTAATAAGATTTTACTATTAATTGCATTAAATTGGGCGGACACTAGGTCCGCCCAATTTAATTGTTTATCATCCTTAGTTGCAAATATTAAATTTCTTCAGCAAATCTTTCATCCCCTGGCCCCGGGGTCAGGGTGACATATAAGGATAATTCCTCTCCTCCGTCATTTACCAGACTGACCATTTCATTTTCCTGGTAAATCATTACCTGCCCAACCTCTGCATCAATTGATACATTGTCGGCAGTAAATTTACCTTTGCCCTTAAGAATCTGGATAATTGTTACCATTCCTGGGTGGTTATGACTTGGCAAAGATTGACCGGGCTTGAAATTAAGTACGAAGGCTAACACATCCTTATCCCTGTAAACAATCTTTTTTGTTAAAAACTTATCGGAATAAACCATTTTTTCTTTCAAGTTAAGTATTTGCATTTTTTCCCTCCTCTATGTTCAGCAGTTTTTTTCCAAACAACTTCCCAAAATGTTCACACTCTTCTATTTCATCAATAGAAGGTTCATATTTTATTTTTTTCCCCTCCAGGACAACTTCTATTCCTGCTTCCTTAAGTTCCCGTTCAAGAATAGCAACTCCCTCTCCGCTCCAGCCATAGGAACCAAAAGCTGCCCCTACTTTACCCTTAAACTTAAGCCCTTTAATCATTTCTAAAATAGCGGCAGTATCTGAGAGAATGCCATTATTAATGGTTGAACTGGCAACCATTATCCCTTTTGACTTAAAAACCTCGGCGATTAAATCATTTCTATCGGATTTACCAATATTAAATGTCTTGGCAGGTACACCTGCATTTTCCAATCCGCGGGCAATTGCCAAGGCCATTCTCTTTGTTGCCCCCCACATAGTATTATACAGAATTGTAACTCCACCCTCATGGTAATTGGAAGCCCATTCATAATATTTCTCTATTATCTGCAGAGGATTTTCCCTCCAGATCACACCGTGGCTGGGGGCAATCATCTTAATCGGTAAATTTAAACTTTTAACCTCTTCTACCTTACTTCTAACCAGCTTACTAAAAGGTGTTAAAATATTGGCATAATACTTTAGGGCCTCCTGGAAAAGCTCGCATTGGTCTACCTGGTCATTATAAAAATGGGGTGTTGCATAGTGCTGTCCAAAAGCATCGTTTGACAACAAAACATCTGCCCCTTGAACATAAGTCATCATTGAATCAGGCCAATGGAGCATCGGCGCTTCCACAAAAATCAGCTTATATTCCCCTAAATCTAAAGTGTCACCAGTCTTAACAATTTGAAAATTCCAATCCCTGTGAAAATGTTTTTTTATCATCTGAGCACCGTTCTTAGTACAATAAATTGGTGTACCTGGTATTTGTTCCATTAGATGTGCCAGGCTTCCGCCGTGGTCTACTTCAGTATGATTAATTACGATTAAATCAATATTTTTAAGTCCTACATTTTTGTCCAATGCATCAACATACTGTTCCTTAAAGGGGGTCCACACAGTGTCTATGAGAGCAGTTTTTTTATCTCTGACCAAATAAGAATTATATGTGGAGCCACGGTGGGTTGAGTACTCTTCTCCATGAAAAAGTTTGATTTCCCAATCCTTAATACCTACCCAGTAAATGTTTCTACTGATTTCAAGCATCTTTCTTCCTCCTTTTAAATATTAATCTTCCGCACATATGGCCCTAACGGGACAAGTCCTTTCTGCTTCCCGTACACATTCCTCCAACCCTGGGGGAACATCTTCCGTTACTGCATATGCAAAATCACAGTTTGGATACATTTGGAAAACTTCAGGACATAGGGCAGGACATGCTTCACAACCGATACACAAACCTTGGTCAACAGATACTTTCATTTTTTTCACTCCTCGTATTTTCATCTTCCTAGTTAAATAATATTCCTTCCCGCCCTTTAATTCGATGATAATTATCACACTGCTTGTTTTTTGTCTAATATATATTACCACTAAGAGTTAGATTATAAACAAAAAGCCAAATATTTCACCAATAAAAATAATTTTACATATTGACTCTGTTATATATTACATCTATACTATTCTTAAATATTATAACAACTGTGAAAGAGAAAAGTAGTCTTAACTTGGGGTTTACAGAGAGCCGGGGATGCTGGAAACCGGCAACAACATGTAAGATGAAGTTCCCTCCGGAGTTGTCCACTGAACAATAGTAGGTGCGACCGGAAACTTCCACCGTTAACAGGAAGGGGATATTAAGGTGTTCTTGACACTGCGTATCCTATTAAGCTGGGTCACGTTTGACCAACTAAGGTGGTACCGCGGGTAACCTCTCGTCCTTATAGGGATGAGAGGTTTTTTGTTTTGTTTTTCACGTAGGACGGCAGGATTGGGCAGGATGGCAGGATGGGTAGGATGGGCTTATATTCCTTTGAGAGGAAGGTGTTAAAGTTTCCCGTAAAACAAAAAATCAGAAAATTACAAGACACCTCTTCTCAACTACTTTTTTAAGAATTCAAGGAGGATCAACAGAAAATAAGTATTCCATTAACAATTGTCCTTATATACATCGGGGTTTTATATATAATATCCTGGTATTCTACCAGACTTTCCAAAAATAGCGGTTTAGTAGGTAATTATCCCAAAAAAATGCACCTTGTATGTTAACCCCTGCTTAACATATGTGGTGCACTTTTAATGCTGGTTTATTTTATTTCAAAGCTTTTAATATGTGGCACACGGCTGAGGTTGGCTATTTCATAAAAAGGGATTAGCACTGTAATAGGGTCTACTGAGGTAATCTGGTAGCCAAGCTGCTTTAAATCCTCCATGGCTGCGTTTTGGTCCCCCTTAACACTAATCTGGACAGATATAACCTGCTCTGCTTTTCCTTTCATAAGTATTTCTTTTATCTTTTGATTGGTTTCATCCCCATATAATCCTTCCATAGCCGGCAGGCTGATACCGTCAAACTTGTATCTTTCACTGTTCCAGATAAAACCGCCGTCATCAGCCGCTAGATTATATTTGAAATCCACATACCCTTTTTGGAATAAGAGATTTATTTCCCCGCCTTTTCTTTTTACTCCCACATACCTGGCATCATAAAAAATTATATTTGAAAACTCTCCTTGCCTTTCTTTAGGAACAACTTCCATAACTTTTGCCAGGGCATCCCCCAAGGTAACCTTATCAAGGAGAGATCCATCTTTATACGCTTCTAAAATATCAACCTGATTAGCCTGTGGGTCTCGATTTTCATTAAAATTACGGGCAACAATAGTGTAACCATGGTTCCTGACAGCCTTATCCGCAGGATTTAACCCTTGTGCATCAGCATAAACATGACCATAGTAATTATTTAATAAACCGTTCTCAATTTTTTCCATTGGTATATATTTTTGTGCAAAAATAAATAAAAGCAAAACAATACAGATATTAATACCCACATATTTAAACTTCCTGTCACGTCCGAATGCTAATTCAGCGGCTGTAGTAAATCCGGCTGCAATAAGCATAAAAACAGGATAAACGACAACCCACCCCATCAAATAATCGTCATAGACATAAATCCAAGCCCCAATGTTTAAAAGTAATAGGACAGGAATGGTAATCCAGCGGGAAAATTTAGGAACCTTCATAACAACACCTCTAATTGGATACGGGCAGAATTTATTTAGCACCGTTTTATTTGGTGATTATATAAATTCTAGGCAGTCCTTAAATATCCTTTTAAAAGAAATCTTTTATGTTATACTTTAGATACATAAAGGTAAGGAGGTATTGCCGTGTCTATAAAAATTTACATAGACCATATCCCTGAAAATATTATAAACCAAATGAAAATACTTAATATTATTGCCAATAAGGACCAGGTGCGAGGTGTTTATGTAAATACTTTCCTAGGTAAAATAAGAGAAGCTTATGTTTTAACTCCCGACAAACTTATTGCATGGAAAACAAGAATGAATGGTAATGAAAAGAATATAATCAGTTTTAAAAAGATAAAAGATATAACTTATTTTGAGAAAGGCATTTATGGGACTATCACCTATCATATCTCATCTAAGAAGACCTATGAGCTAAAACTAAACCGCCAAGATAGTGAGAAGTTTTTAAGCCTTTCTACAGACATCTGGAATAAATAATTTTCTAACCACTGACCCATATGGGCACACAGATGCACACGGTTTTGAGTAAGTGTCCATCCGTGTGTGATAGTCACCTGCTACGTGATTTACACTACTTGTCAGATATGAGTTTACCGCCCACTGCCACGTTGTCTGCACTGTTTTCTTTAATAACTACAATAAAAGAATTATCCTGGAATTCCGGCAGCACCTCTTTGGCAGCTCTGGTTAACTTGGCAGCAAGCTCTCCCTTCTTCTCCTTGTTCAAAACAGGCCCATCGAATTCTATAATTGGCATATCTTCACCTCCTTATCCTTATTATTATTTTGTTATAAAAAAAAGATGCACAATGCATCTTTTTAATTCAACCCTAAGGTTTTCTCAATATCTAAAAGCAACAAGAGCCGGTCTTTATACTTACCAACCCCCTCTATGAATTTCCTCTCTACCGCTTCGGTAAATTCAGGGTTTTCAATATCTTCTTCTTTAAGCCTGATAACCTCTGTTACATTATCAACAGTTATGCCAACAGTAATATCGTCTTTATTTAAAATTATCACCCTGGACTGGTCTGTCAGCTTTTCCTCCGAATTGGCAAATCTTTTGTGGAGATTAATAACAGGGACCACTACTCCCCTTAAATTGATAACACCTTTAATAAAATTTGCAGTCTTAGGTACTCTGGTAACATTGGTGGGTCTAATAATCTCCCTTACATCATTAATTCTTACCGCATATTCTTCCTGACCCAGTCTGAAAGCAACCAATTGTCTTTCTACCATAAGTGTTCCCCCCTAAAATAAGGTTGTAATATCCAGGATTAAAGACACTTTTCCGTCACCTAGTATTGCAGCCCCTGCAATTCCAGGAATTCCATTTAAAAACTTTCCTAAAGAACTGATTACAATTTCCTGCTGCCCAATCAATTCATTTACAATTAAACCGAGCAGTTTGTCATTCTTTTTAACTACTACAACGTACAATTCATTATCCGTCAGATTTTCCAGATTTGGAACTCGCAAAACTTTACCCAGCCGTACCAGAGGAAGGACATTGTTTCTTAAAACCATGACTTCCTGGTCTTGAACCTTTTTAATCTCGCCTAAATCTATACTAGTAGTTTCATTAATATTAGCCAGCGGTATGGCGTAGATTTCTTCTCCTATCTTCACCATAAGGGCCTGGATAATTGCTAGTGTAAGAGGAAGCTTGATAGTAAAACGGGTTCCTTGTCCCTCTCTTGTTTCAACAGCAACTTGTCCCTTTAAGGCTTGGATTTTAGATCGTACAACATCTAGTCCCACTCCTCTCCCGGAAAGGTCTGTAATCTGACTGGCAGTACTAAAACCTGGGGAGAAGATAATATTTACAATTGCATTTTCATCCATTTGCTCTAATTGACTTTGGGTAAACAAACCCTTCTCCAAAGCTTTCTTTTTGATAGCTGTTACATTTAGACCCTGTCCATCATCTTCCACCATAATAACAATAGAATTACCTTCCTGCTTAGCTGTCAGGCGTAAGGTGCCCTGGGGGGACTTGCCTTTTTTTTGTCTTTCTGCGGAGCTTTCAATACCATGGTCTATAGAGTTGCGCAGGAGATGAACTAAAGGGTCAGAAATTTCATCTATCACTGTACGATCTAATTCTGTTTCCTTACCCTCCATTATTAGGTTTATCTCTTTCCCCAGTTCCTTTGTGACATCCCTTACCATACGAGGGAATCTATTAAAAACCTGTTCGATTGGAACCATTCGTACATCCATAACAACTGCCTGTAAATCGGAAGATATCCTGTCAATCTGTTCAGCCGTCTCATTTAAAGCTGTTAAATCATTGGTTTTAAAAATTTGTTCTAATCTTGTTTTGTTTATTACCAATTCCCCTACTAAATTCATAAGACGGTCCAGTTTACCAATATCCACTCGAACTGTCTGGCTAATCTTATTACTTCCGCCTTGCTTTTTGGCGTCCTGCTCCTTCTCGGAGCTTGCGGGGTTTTCTATTTTAGTCCCCTCTCCATCAATCTGTGCCTTTGGTTCATAAACGGTGCTAAGGGCCTTGATTTCGGTAATTTGCACTTCACTTATTTGATCAATTACTTTTCTTACTTCAGCTTCTTTCCCTGTAGTAATTAATATAACGGTAAATTGGTTGTCAAACTTCTCATCTTCAATATCCTGAACAGATGGGATGGATTTTATTATTTCTCCCAGCTTCTCTAAATTGTTAAACACCATAAAAGCCCGGACGGCTTTCATGATGCAATCGGGAACAATACTTACAGTTATTTGAAAACTGTTTAACTGTTTTTCCTGGGCGGTCTTTATAGCATGATGGTCATAATCGTTCAACTCAACCTTGTTATAATCTGCAGTCGTTAAACTTGCTTCTGCAGAAGGGTCAAAATTTTGTAGTCTGTTTAAAAGATTGGAAATATTATAACCTTCCACATTCTTTGCTGCCACATTTTCAACCATTATTTCAAGGGCATCGACACAGTTAAAGAGAATTTCACCAATCTCCGGGTTAAAGGCAAATTTATCCTCCCTCAATTCATCTAACATATTCTCCATCTTATGGGTTAATTCAGCTATTTTTTCAAAACCCATGGTTGCCGACATTCCTTTTAATGTATGGGCAGACCTGAATATTTCATTTACTGCATCCTTATTCTGCGCATCCTGCTCTAATTTTAATAATTCTTGGTTTAAAATTTGCAAATGTTCCCTTGATTCTTCTAAAAATAAGTTTAAATATTCACTAATACTCATCTTTTACCCCCTAGAAATCAAATTAGGTTAGGCTGCTCTTTTCTCTGCAGATATATTGATGGTTATTTTTGCCCCTTCAAAAATATTAACCGGTACACAAATCATTTGTTCCTTTTGAGTAATCACAATATTACTACCCTCTAAAACAGTGGGGCTGGTTATGTTAATGGCTATTCCCTGATTTGCAAAAAGGGTGGCCGTAGTGCCTAAAATCATATTGCACAGTTCACTGACGGCACTCTTTGAAAGCTCATTAAATTCAACATCCATACCACCCATCATTTGGGAGGCTATATTTACACAACTAACCTTATCAATGTTTATTATTACTTTTCCATTCATTTCTCCCGTTACACCAATAATAATTAGTAGCTCCTCTTGGCTATTTACAGGCGTATCTTTTACATAGGCTTTTTCAAAGGCCGGCATTGTACCCAAAACCTGGGTGACAATATCACTGGTGGCCTTTAAAAATGGATTAATATATTTAACATTCATTGTTATTTACACTCCTTTAATTATGTATTACTAAATAGCATTCCTGGAGGCAGCCTGGCAATCTTAGCATATAACCTTAGACCCTAGGCTTTGCGTCCTGCCCTTTCGAACAGTTTGCCCTTATTGTAAATAATTGATTTTAAAAAGCCAACACTAGAATTAATTCTGTGCTGGCATATCTTTTTAATCTAATAACCTCCCATTTTAACTAAATTTGGTTATTATTATATATTATAATCACAAAATTTTCCATATTTTTCGACATATAATTAAAATTTTTTTATAAAATTGGGGGGTTATTTAAATTTTAAACTGGCTGATTTTATCCCCTAACTTCTGAGTCATATTTTCCAACTCGGACATAGTTGCCCCTATCTCTTCCAATGTACCTGCCTGCTGTTGAATACCTGCTGAAATTTCCTGGGCATTTGCCGCAGTTTCATCAGTCACTGTAACAATATCGTTTACAGAGGCTGTCATTTCCTGACTCAATGCCGACTGCTGCTGGGCGGCAGCGGCCATTTCCTGGATTTGCGTATTTATTCTGCTTATTGCATTTACAATCTCAACAATTCTGCCTTTAGCCCCCTGAACCTGGGTAACAGTACTAGTAATCTGCTCACCGGTTTTATTGCTGGTAATAACAGCACTCTGGGTTTTTTCTTGTATATTCTTAATAAGATTTTGAATTTCTTTAGCGGATTTTGCAGATTCCTCTGCTAGTTTTCTAACCTCATCAGCAACAACGGCAAAGCCCCGTCCATGTTCACCGGCCCTTGCTGATTCAATAGCGGCATTGAGGGCTAAGAGGTTGGTCTGGTCTGCAATACTGCTGATAATATTGACAAAACCAGAGATATTGTCAGTTGCTTGAACCAAATCCTGCACAACTCTGCCTATCTCTTGTCGACCAGTATCCAAATGGTTAACAGTTTCTTCAACCTTATTCATAGCCTGCAAAGTATCCTCGGACTGCTTGCTGATTTTCATACCGACCTCCGATGCATTTTGGGAGGAATTTGCAACATGCTCCGCAGATTTAGCAACTTCTTCTGCACCAATATTTGTTTCCTTGAGTATTCCGGCATTGCTTTGGGCACCTTGGGCAACTTTATCTATTCCGATAGCAATATTTGTCATGCTGGCATTAGATTCTTCCAAAGCCTTGCTGATTTGTTCAGTAGATAAAGTAACTTGTGATATGGTAGTGTTTATCTCCTCTACTAAAGAACGGTTGGCATTAATCATGGTGTTAAAACTATCGGATAAGATTCCTAACTCATCTTGTGATGATATCTCGGACTTAACTGTTAAATCTCCCTTGCTGGCTATTTCCATATTTTCCTTTAAAACTTTTATTGGCTTAAGAATATACCTATTGGCATAAAACAGTACAGCAATAATTGTTAACAACACTAATAAAACCAGGGCGATTATGATTTTCTGCCTCTCAGCATTCATAATTTCTGTAACATCATTGATATATATACCTGTTCCTACTATCCACTCCCACGGAGCAAAAGTAGAAACATAGGACATTTTGGGTTCAATTTTAGTAGTATCATCATAATACTGCCATTGGTAATTTAAGTACCCTGAGCCTTGCCTTTTAGCAATATCTACAAACTCTAAAAATATTTTTACCCCATTGGGATCAACTATATTGGAAGCATCCTTGTTTTCTAATTCTGGTTTAAAGGGATGCATTAATACATTAGGCGTAAAGTCATTAATCCAGATATAGTCCTGGGCACTATCGCCAAATCTAATGGCTCTTAAAGCATCCTTAGCAGCTTTTTGTGCCTCTACAGTTGTTAGCTGTCCTTTCTCGGCTTGGGAATGGTAGAACTTTATAATTGAAAGTGCGGAATTAACCAAATCCCTGGTCTGGTCTTCTTTTTCGTGATAAATTTTATCACTGATAGACGGTAGAATATAGAAGAAGGTAACAAGTGTAAATAAAACTATGGGTATAATCGCTAAGATAACTAATTTTCCTTTAATACTTTTTCCAAACATCTTCTAACGACCCCTTTTCTTAACCTTATTTTACTTTATATTACCTATTACCTATGTTCGCACTTAGTTAAACAAACACCTTACAAAATTCGACATATTTTTTAGGAAAAAATCTTATATATTAAATAAAAAAATAAAATACTACAAGCATTAGTAGATGTGGTGCTTTAATTAGAAAAAAACATATTAATTTAGTAATTAATATGTTTAAAGTGAAGACTATATTTTTGACAGATAAGCAGCTAAGCAGTTTCTATACTTAGGCACGTACCCCGTCCTCCTTTTAGGGCGGGTTCAACAACAAGACTGCGGGAAATTCTGGCCCTCAATTCAGGGACATGGCTAATAATACCGATGGTCATTTTTTCCGTATGCAGCCTTTCCAGAGAATTCATCACAGTTTCCAGCAAAAAACTATCAAGGGTGCCAAAGCCCTCATCCAAAAAGAAAAATTGCAAGGGATACTTGCCTTTAAGTTGGATTTGTCCCGATAAAGCCAAAGCTAATGCCAAAGAGGTCAAAAATGTCTCCCCGCCCGAAAGGGTTGCAACAGGTCTGCGCAAACCACCATTGGCATCATCCCTGATTATAAAACCTCCTTCAGAATCTACTTCCAAAGCATACCGGTAGTTGGTTAATTCACCTAATCTGCGGGAGGCATCTAGAGAAATGCTTATAAGCTGTTCTTCTGCCATGTATTCCACAAAGGTATTGCCGCGAAATAGCTTTTCTAATAGGACGAGCTTGTCCAGTTCCATGCTTAATAGTTTCCTCTCCCTCTCTAAGTCCTGCCAGCGGACATAATTATTATTCAGGGTTTGGAGATTTCCCTCCAGCTTATGTACTTTTGCTTGGGCTTCCTCCAGTTCCTTTTCCAGGGTAATTTTTTGCCTCGAAAACTGGAGCCATTGTTCTTGGGTAATACTCCTCCCAGCTAGTTTATTTTCCAAGGCTTCAATATTTTTTTCTTTTATTAATAAGCTATTACGGTAACTTTCAATTTCGCCTTTTAATTTTTCACATTCCGCAGGCAAAAGGAATGAAGACTCTGCCTCCTCACAGGAGTTAAAGCCATACTCAGCTAATTTATCATTTAATTGCCTTTCACCTTCAAATATTCTGAAACAAATCCCCTCTATTTCTTGATCCGCTGACAAAAGGGCACCTTTTTTTTCCTCCCAGGAAATCTTTGTCTGCTCCTTATTTTCTACTGCTTTATTAAATTGCCTATTTATAGATTCCAATTCAATCAAAACCAACTCTTTTGCCTCTTTGGGTTTTTTTCCACCGGTAATATCGTTAATTTTAGATGTATACTCAGATATCAAATTATTAGAGTTCTGCCCTTCTTGCTTAATAACTTCCAGGCTTTGCAGCAGTTTTGCCTTCAAGTCTTGTCGTAGGGAAAGCTGTTCATAGTAATAATCTAACTGCTGAACTGCTTCTTTTTCCAAGCTTCTTAATCTTTCTACATCCTGTTTTGCCTCCTTGAGTAAGTCAACTCGGTTTAAAATCTCTTCAGCCGACAGTCCCTGGGCAGAATTCTTAAAAGCAAGCAGCTTTTCATCCCGTTCTATAATGAACTTTTTTTCCTTTTCCTTTAAGTCTTCCAAATCTTCACCCATGGCAGCAGCTCTTGCTTCTTCTTGCTTCAAGAAAACATACACTTGGTTTACTTGTTTTGAAAGGGCGTCTGCCTCTTTTGCCAGTCTTTCCTTATGACTGGTATATGAATCCAATAAAGTTTGTTGATTTTGATAGTACTCCTTTTCCTCTGCCAGCTTCATCTTGATATGGGCAAGAGACAACTGCTGCCAGTTACCAGGGAGATTTTGCACATTTAAATCAAGAGCTGTTTGCAGTTCCCGAGCTTTAGACTCTAACTGAATCTCTTCTTTTTTAATATTTTCATTTTGTATTTTAAGGGCTGCGATTTCCTGGGCAATAACTCTGTATTTTTCTTCAATTTCTTTTAGGTTTTGTTTATGCGACAGCAGCGCATTTTGCAGGTTTGCAATCCCATCCTCTGACCCGTCAAGGATTGGGGCCGGGTTGGGATGGTCTAGAGAACCGCAGACGGGACAGGGAATATCTTTTTGCAGCCTGCTGCTTAATAATGACCCATAGCTTTGCACTTCCTTTTCCTTAATAAGGATTTCCAGGTCATTAACTGCAGAAACAAATTTTTCCCTCTGTAAAGCTGCTTGATTAAGATAGAGCACCTGTTCCTGTAATTGTCTTTCGAATAATCTTTGCTTATCTCTATTTTCAGATATTTGCTTCTGGATATTGACCAATAATGTCTGGTAGTGTTCTAAAGTAAATACTTCTTTTTCCCATTGGGAAATTTTCATGAGGAGACTATTTAGTTCATCTTGTTCCAAGACGGGTCTCGGCAGTTGATGATTTTCTTGTTCCTTTATTTGTTGCCGCCGTGATATTTCTTCCAGTTCATGCTGATATGCTTTTACTTTCTTTTGAATAGCATCAAAATTTTCTTCTTTATTTTTTTTATTTAGATTGAACTCAAGTAAACCCTTTTCAGCATCCATAAAGACCTGCAAAGTTTCTTTTTGTCTATTAATAACTTCCTCCTGCTTCAGAAGTTGTTCTTTTGCTTGTATTGCCCCATTAAGATCGTCTCTTTTATTTTGAAAAAAGGTCTTTTTCTTATCTAGTTCCTTAATCTCAGCTATAAGAGCCTGATATTCATTATTTAAAGCTGTATATTCTGCCAATAGCAATTCACGCTTACCCTGCAGCTCATCCCTTTTTTGTTCAGCAATAAATGCATCTTCCAGTCTATGCAGGGTAATTTTCAGCTTTTCCCCCTGGGTATTTATTATTTCCTGCCATTTTAGCAGGTCCTGTTCTGCCCCCTGATAAGCCTGTTTTACTAATACCAACTGCGCTTTCAATATTGCCGCTTCTTCTGTTCTTTGTCTTTTGAGTTTGTTTTCATTTTTGAGATATGTTATAAAGGGCTTTAGATAATCAGCCTGAACAGCACCTTTTAGCCTTTCCTCTTTCCCCCTGATTTCTTCCTGTAAGCTTTGCAAGGAATTTTGTATTTCTAACTCCTGAGCTAGTTCCTCCTGGAGTTGTAAAATCTGCTTAAAATCTTCCTCTCTTTTTCTGAATTCCTCCGCCTTTGTTTTCAGAGTTTGCAGGATTTTTGTTTCCTGCGCCAGATTCTCTGTCAGGTGTTCTATTGCCTCAGGTGATGCATCACCAAGTTCACTTTGCCTGCCTCTGATCTTCTCTTCATTTATTTTAGTATGGTTTAAACGGTTTTTAATGTTCTGTATTAACTGTTCACCGTATTTCTCCAGGTTAAAAATCCTTTGCAGCATTTTCCTTCTTTCCGCACCCTGCAGTGTTAAAAACTCTTGGAATTTGCCCTGGGGAAGGACAACAGCACGGGTAAAATCCTCTGAAGTAAGCCCTAGAATACCCTGTATTTTTTCATCCACTTCCCTTTTTTTATCAGCAATGACCTGAGGTTCATCCTCCATGAATTCCATCAAACGGCAGCTCTGTTGATTTATGCTGCCGTCACTGCTCTTCTTATAAGAGCGTTCAGCACTAAACTTCCTGTCTCCTATTTCAAAGGTAAAACCCACATATGCTTTTTCCTCATTTTGATTAATAATTCCCGAAGTAGCACCCTTTGCCCGCTCAACCTTACCATACAAGGCCAGGGTTATAGCATCGAGAACCGTTGATTTGCCGCTGCCCGTTGGTCCGAATATTCCAAATACGCCTGCTTCACAAAGGGAAGTAAAATCAATTTCCTGTTGCTCCCGAAAGCTATTGAGACCTGCAATAATTAGATGAATAGGTTTCATTGAGACTCAACCTCTCTCCCTTGATCCACTAATTCCAAAAATAATTTAAGAAGTTCGTCCTTTGGCTCGGACTGAAAATTCTTCATGTAAAAGCTTTTAAAAAGTTCATCTATTGGAAGATTTATGCGGTCTTCCCATTGTGCCTCTTTTTGAACCATATTTTTTAAAACAGGTCTGATATTAATAATATCCGGTCTTATTTCCTTCAATTGTTTAATCTCACCTATAGTTAAAGGCTCATCCAGATGGATAGCCAAGTCGATCCAAGCAAGGTAATCTCTTTTTTCCTGGCACCATTTAAATACCTGCTGTATTCCTAAAGGGGCATCCCACCGAACTAAGGGGCGGCCGCTGGATAAAGGTATCTCTTTTACAACAGTTTTACTGCCGGGGCTGCATTCTATCAAATACACAACCTTGGTCTGACCCGCTT
This sequence comes from Bacillota bacterium, assembly GCA_049323895.1. Taxonomy (GTDB): domain Bacteria; phylum Bacillota; class Peptococcia; order Peptococcales; family BICA1-8; genus JBMOKT01. The sequence goes on from JBMOKT010000008.1 coordinate 297,396, forward strand.
CGGAAAAACTGTAGGCCAAAGGAGAACCCGAATACCTCGCATTTTCTTTATCCCCCACCCGCTGGGGTCTATGCAAATGACCCAATGCAGTATAATGAGCTTTTTCTAAAGGAAGCATTTGTATATCGACAGCAGGGGAACCACCCAACTGGATAGGACGCTCCGATTCACTCTCCCTGCCCCCCCGCACAAATAAGTGACTCAGGCAAAGGTTCACTGTATCGTGTCGATAATAACTGCTAAGGTTATTTATAAGGGCTCCCACTCTTTGGGAGTAACTTTTTTGCATGACTTCTTCATCCAGGTTAACGGCTAAAATTTCCTTTAGCCTTTGTTCTGAGGGGTACGGAAGAGCAATTATCACTGCCTGATGGCTGCAGCCGGGAACAGCCAGTTTTAACCAACCCGGACCTGCATTCACCCTCTGCACCTTCCCCGTCTTAGTACCCAATACTGACGCCTGTTCCTTAGGCAGACCCAACAGAGTAATTCCCAACTGTTCCGCTAAGGGATCAGAGGCTGTAATCCGTTCCGGATTGTCATGGTTGCCGGCAATGGCAACTATCCCCCTCCTGCCTCCTGCCGACAGATTAAATAGTCCTTGATAAAAAAGCTGTTCCGCTTTGGCAGGGGGGTTGGGGGTGTCATAGATATCACCTGCTATCAGCACCAGGTCAACCTTCTCCTGCTCTACAATATCACACAATTCATTTATAAATGCTTCCTGCTCTTGGTGCCTGTCCCTGCCTTCCAGAGACCGCCCCAAATGCCAGTCTGATGTATGTAGGATACGCATATCTTGCATCTCCCTTCTTTTCGATGTTACGTCTAGTAAGCTAGTCTTCATGATAATACACTTTAAGTGGCTACAATTGTTATAGTGCTACAGTGCTACCGAAAAATACTAAAAGGTTATTTACTATGAAAGCTGCACATTCATGGTCACACTTTCTTTTACTATCACACTATCAAACTATCAAACTATCGCACTCACAAACTACCAGCACTAGCCACTAGCCACTAACAACTAGCCACTGTTTTTTACCAGTCACCAGTCACCAGTCACCAGTCACCAGTCACCAGTCACCAGTCACCAGTCACCAGTCACCAGTCACTATAATTGTATCGCTTTACCTAGACTAAACAAATACAAATATCTTTCTTTAACCTTTTCCTTAGTTATAGTCTCTACAGCTCTGGTATAAAGGTTTATTTGCCCGGAGTACCTATCGATAAACCCTGAGAGGTCTTCATCCTTTATTTGGTCACTTTTATAATCAATTAAAACCCAGCCTCCATCCTCATACCACATGCAGTCAATTACCCCTTGCAGTAATACTTTATCAGAGGTATCGGTCCCAATATCATCATAAATCTCCTGAACATCCAAGGTTAAACTGAAGGGAATTTCCCTTTCTGCCCTTTGGGCCCTTTTAAGTCTTTCCCCTAGAGAACTCTCAAAAAAGAGCAGGATATTTTCCTGGGGGATTGACTCTTTTTGTTCTGGAGTTAGTAACTCCCTGCTTAATAAATCCTCCAGAAACATCTCCAGGTATTGCCCGGTGATTTTCTGATGTAATGGAATATGCTGCATCACACAATGGATAGCAGAGCCTTTTTCTACAGCTGTCAAAGCCTTCTTCTTTTGAAGAAATACGGGGCGCCTTCTAAATCCTTGAAAAATCCTGTTTTCTTGTAAATCAAGCTGCACTTCCTGAAATTTATGCTTAATCTCGGTAACACTAACTTTAGCCCCTTTGGTGCTTACCCCGGGAAAGGGGTATGTCCACTCCAGCTTTTCTGCAACCTGTCTATAAAGCTGGGGATCAATCTGTACCTGCTGTAAATCCTTAATGCTTTCCAGCATTTCCCTGGTTGCTGCAACCTGCTCATCTTCCTGGACGTTTAATTCTTCTTGCAGAACGGCAATTTCCCACGCAGATTCATCTTCCAGCAGGGAAATTGCCTGCTGTGGGACGAATCTACGCAAGGGGATGCCATCCCTGTGCCTGGTTAACGCAGGTCCAAGCCAATCCAAAAAGCTGTCGGCCTGGGCAAGGAAGCTGTCGGGAATTTTAACAGAGGGAATGTCTAAAAATTGAGCCCAGTCCTCAATTTGTTTCTGTACCTTTCTTACAGTACCAATCATTATCAACTTTTCCCTGGCTCTGGTCATAGCTACGTAAAGTATGCGCATTTCTTCCGCCAAGGTCTCTAGCTTAACCTTAATATCTATGGCAAGTTTAGCAATTGTTGGATATTTAATCCTCTTCTCAGGATCGATAAAAACAGGTCCAAGACCTAAATCCTTATGCAGAGTAATATCTTGCCTGGTATCCAGCATGTTAAACTTTTTGCCCAGCCCGGCAATAATTACAACGGGAAATTCCAAGCCCTTGCTTTTATGGATACTCATAATACGGACGACGTTTTCGTTTTCACTAAGGGCTTTAGCCGCCTCTAAATCACTTTTATTTTCCTCCATTCTTTGCAGGAAACGGAGAAACATAAACAGCCCCTTGAAACTGGTTGTTTCAAATTGCCTGGCCCTGTCGTGGAGGGCCCGCAGGTTTGCCTGCCGCTGGCTTCCCCCGGCCATTGCACCTACATAATCGAAATAACCCGTTTCCCGATACAAAGTCCAAATAAGGTTTGCCAGTTCATTCTGACGGGCCAGGGTTCTCCAGTTTTCCAGCCGGGACAGGAATCCTCCCAATTTTTCGGCTAATTGGTCCTTTGTTTTCTCGACTGTTTGTAATATAGCCTGGTAAAAATCACCTTGAGGACAATGAAGTCGGATATTTGCCATCTCCTGGGAACTTAATCCCACTAGAGGCGAGCGAAGCACCCCAGCCAAAGGGATATCCTGCCGGGGATTATCTATAATCTTTAATAAGGAAAGCATAATCTGTACTTCCGTAGCTTTAAAATATCCCCTTCCCAGTTCTCCATAAACAGGAATTCCCAGTAAACGGAACCTTTCCAGAAAGGTCTCTGCAGAACCTTTAGGTGAGCGTAGAAGGATAACAATATCTGAATAGGTAATGGTCCGATAGTCGTTTGTTTTTTTATCAAACACAAGACAATTCTGCTCTATTAGTTCCTTAATCCGATTACCTATTATAACCGCTTCCCGTTCTACGGAAGTCAGTTGCTCTGCCTCTTCCATATCTTTTTCTACTAAATAAAATTCTACCGGACCTGCCAAACCAGCTTGCCCTTGACATTCTGGGTAAACTACGCCGCATCTGAGGCGAGCCTCCTGGTTATATTCTATCTCCCCTAAATCCTTGCCCATTAATTGCTGAAAAACAAAGTTTACTCCATCCACAATCTCCTTGCGGCAGCGGAAATTACTAGCTAAATCTATCCGCCGGTCTGCATATCCTTCCTTGTTTGCAAAGCGGTAATATTTTTCCTGGAAAAGTTCAGGCCTTGCCAGACGGAAGCGGTAAATACTCTGCTTCACATCACCCACCATAAAAAGATTATCAGGACGGGAAACAAGCTGTAATATGGTTTCTTGAACGTCATTAATATCCTGGTACTCATCAACTAAGACTTGGGAGTACTTTTCCTGGAGCTTCATGCTGACGGCAGAAGGTATTATCTGTTCAGGAGTTGAATTTGTTGCCATTAACAGTTGGAGACAGTAATGCTCTAAGTCATTGAAATCCATAATGTTTCGCCGTATCTTGGCCTTGGCATACTCTTCCTTAAACTCCATAACTAAGCGTCCGAGAAGCTCCAAATAAGGTTGTACAATTACTAAATCATTAATAAAGTCCTGGGGTAAACGATGAAAATATTTATTCTGCAGTCCTTTCAATATATCTTTGGCCTTATCTCTAAAGTATTTTACCTTTTCCTGCAGCTCCGGATTACTTTCTTCTTTTTTTGCCCTAGGCAGCCTGCCAAAGGCCGCAGTGGATGCCGCATCGTAGGCTTCCTTCCAGGAAAGGGATGCTGCATTTAATATATCTTCCAAGAGATAAATTTCCTCTTGAAGTGTAGCAATATAAGCGGCAGGTCCTCCCGGTGCCCCTGCCAGCCTAAATGCCTGCACCAGCATTTCCCGGGCAGTACTGAATTCCATTTTAATGCTTGGCAATAGGTATTGAAACCATTCCGAGCCAGTAAAACCAGTAATTACCTCTTCCAGCCATTTTTGCGGCCAGGGATTGCTTTGGGCAAAGGAAAACAGTTTGATTATCAAGTTCTGTATCAAGACATCATCCTGTGAACCTCCGTAGGCATCTATCAATTTGCTAAAACCGTCGCCGTCGACGCAGTTTGTGTAGTATTTTTCCAGGATTTCCTCCAATACATCCAGCCGTAAAAGTTCTGCCTCCGTCTCGTCAGCAATTCGGAAGTGGGGGTCTATGCCTAGAATATAGAAATTCTCCTTCACCACCTCCATGCAAAAGGAATGGAGTGTCATAATTGATGCTTTATTAAGCAGGGTACTCTGCCGGTACAAATGACGGGAAAGGGGGTTTCTTTTTGCCGCTTGTGCCAGTGCTGCACCTATTCTCTCCTTCATCTCTGCGGCAGCGGCATTAGTAAAGGTTACCACCAAGAGGGCATCCACATCAACAGGAGCCTTTTCATCACAAATCAGTTTGATAATCCGTTCTACCAATACAGCAGTTTTTCCCGAGCCTGCTGCTGCTGCCACTAAAAGGTTGCAGTTGCGAGTATATATTGCCTGTTCCTGTTCCCTTGTCCAGGTGGTCATGGTAACAACTCCTTATTCGTCGTGTCGTCTACTCATCTTTTCGTCTTTTCGTCTAGTGGTCATCTCGTGTTGGTCTAAAGTATTAGGTCTGTATGACGACTAATGGTTTTCATTATTGGTCGGTATTTCGGCTAAAGGGATTTACTGAATGTCAACATTTTTAACCCTGTCTCGCGAATGAGCTTGCGATTGAACAAAAGGATGTTATTCGGTGACACGGTTTTTTAGCCAACTAGCCACTGACTGATTTTTCTAGTCAGCAACAAGCTCCAAGTCACTAGTCACTACTTAACAATTCCCAGACTTGCTCATTACTTAATGGCTTAATAGTACGGAAGCAGTTGTTTTCTACCTGCCGGTCAAACTGGCAGACAATCAAAAAGGAACAGTAACTGCAAGCTTGAAAACCCTTAAACTCATAGGGCGAAATACTCACATCCCCCTTTAGTACAGCTTCTCCCGCCTTTTTCATGATTCCCCTGACATGATTTCGTAAAGCCTCTATCTGTTCAGTATTTACCGCTTTAGAATTCTTATAAAATTGTCCATCCTTATTGATGGCTGCAGGAATAATAGGTGACCAACCGTCCTTGGTTTCTCCATCCATAAGTTGAAAAACCTCCTGATCTGCCACCAGCAGCCCCTCCATTTTTAGTTCCTTGAGGATGTTTTTTTCCAGTTCATCCTCGGAAATTGGACCTGTCAAAGACAGCATAGGATCCTTTAGAAAAAAATATAATATACCGGCAGGCAGCGCTTCTTTGGTCTGCAGCAGCTGGTCGGCATAAGTAAGGACAATGTCCAAATAGGTTAACAGTTGAAGCTTTAAGCCATAATAGACCTCCATAATACCTAATCCCGCATTGCCCGACTTATAATCTATTACCCTTAGGAAATACTTTCCTTCCTTGCAGGCTGCATCCACCCGGTCAATTCTTCCTACTAACTCCATTTCCGTTCCATCTTCCAGGGTTATCTTTAAAGCAGGCAAAGAACCTTGGGGTCCAAAAGCTGCTTCTAAAGCCACAGGTCTGAATTTGCCCCTGCGGGCATGCTCAGCCAAGATGAGAGCAGCTCTTTGGATTGTCTTTTTAAACCTCTTAGTGAGGTATTTGTATTTTGCCGAGCTTAAAAGAATTTCCCCCTGTACCTGGGGAATCAGCTCTTCAGCAATATTGTCACAAAGGATTATAATGGCTTTTTTATCTAATTGAGTCCAATCCAAGTTCTCAACTTCAAGTTTATTAGCTAAGGATTCTAAGGCCTTGTGGTAAAAACGTCCTAAATCAGGCTGGGAAAGTTTAAAAATTTCCCTTTCCCGCAAGCCCAGTCCATAAGTACTGAAATGGGAAAAAGGGCAGGCTTGGAATTTTTCTAAACGGGATACGCTGACCCTTAAGGGGTTGCCGAACAAACCTCTAGCAGTAAGGGAATCAATTGGTAGGGCCTGATTGGTATGAAACAGACCCTCAACAACCCTTTGCAAACCTAATTTGCCTTGTTGATTTTGCAAAAGCCATTGGTAGATATTCCACCAAACTGGCTCAACAGGTTGTCCCTCCCTAGCCTGACGCAGTTGTATCCCTAAACCCGATAAAGCCTTTTGGGGATGGTTTATAAACTCCGGCTCCATCCAGGATAAAGTTTCACATAGCTTAGGGAAAATATCCTTGATCCTTCTAATGATTGAAGAAGGTCTTAATGCCCTGCCTTCACTATCGGCCAGGGGATAGCTTAGAACTAAATAGTGGCTGGCCCGGGTCAGGGCCATATAGACTAAAAACTCCTCTGTAAAGACCTTTTCCTTATTTCCCGGTGCCAGTTCCAGCCCAATATCCTTTAAATAATCCCGCTCAAAATCATTAAATATTCCTTCCGAACCAGGTCTGGCAGGGAAAATCCCTTCCAAGACACCTAAAATAAATACACCCTTTAAATTAGGATTTCTTGAACGCTCTAATGAACCAACAACCACCTGGTCCAGACCGGGAGGTATTAAACCTAACTTCAGACTTTGCAGTCCCGTATCAATAATCTTTATAAAGCTATCCAGATTAAAGGGCTGTGCACCCATGGTTTCTGAGATTTGGTCAAGAATATCCATGATGCCATCCCAGATTTGGTTGTGTTCCCCTGCTGACACCAGCCGTCCCTGCTCTCCTGCCTCTAGTGAGCAATTCTCCAATTTACGTGAGACATCCAATTCAACCAATAAATTATATATGGCTGCAACAGCATCAACATTACATTGGCATTGGCGGATTGCAACTGTAAAAGAATGAAGTTCCTTAATACCCCTCCGGCGAATACTATTTATATTACCATTGTCTTTGCATTTCCAATCTTTATGGTGGTGCCACCTTTTACCTCTAATACCATAGGCTAATATATAGTTCTCCAATATATCAGCATCAGCCCGGCTGATATTAGTCAGGTCCGTTTTGAAATAGCGGGACACAGCCTGATAGGACCAATCTTCCATTACTGCCTCTAAGGCTGACCTGAGCAACTCAACTAAGGGATGATGCATAACCGTTCTTTTCCTGTCAATAAAAAAGGGAATTTCGTAATCGGAAAAAATAGTCTCTATCAATAGATCATAATTGTTAAAGTCTCTTAGGAGTAATGCAATATCCTTATACCGCCAGCCTTCATCCCGGCATAGCCTTCTAATTTCCCCCGCTACCGACTCAACTTCCTCCCGCTGGTTTTGGGAACTGATAATCCTGATGTTTCTTACTTCTTCATCGAAGGGTTGGGCGGCAGGTGCAAAAAAATTCTCTTCTAAATAACTAAGGTCGCGTTGTTGGGCAAAACGGTATGGTTTCTCATTAACCGCTAAAACATATGGTTTTTCAATTGGGACGCTGCTTTTCAAGGCAGCATCTGTCAATCTGTCAAAGGTTTTGTTTGTCTCCTGAAAGATATTTCTTTTGTCCAGGGTCAATAAAACATTGACCCTTTTAGCAGTTTGCAGCAGCACCTTAATTACACTTATTTCCTGGGGAGTAAAGCCAAAAAAACCATCCAGCCAGATTTCTGAATTAATTATAGTGGGAGATGAATGGGCTTTGACACCTAAAAGGCTTAAGGAATCATCGGGATCAATAAATTTATCAGCAAGATAATTTTCCAAATCGGAATATATCAGTTCCAATTCCCGCAGCTTGGATAATAAAAGAGAGTCTTCCTGGCTTTTTGCCTGCAAAACATTGTTTAAATCCTGATTACTGATTTGGTATAGCTTGAATTCAGAAATGGCTGAAGATACGCTATCTATAAAGCCGGGGAAGTCACCGGCTTTGTTGAAAATTTGCAACTGGTCTTTACGATTTTCTATAAATTGACGAATAACCATATGCTTGCCCAGGTCACTAATATGTACCTTATTGCCTCCGCCTGTTTCCTGAAACACCCGCCAGGCTAAACGGCGAAAGCTTAAAACCTGTGTACCTATAATACCTTGGAGTTGGGGATGGGAAGCCAGCGCTAATTCGTATTGGAAGGTAGCCTGTTCAGGAACCAACAAAATATGGGGTTTGTTAAGGGGCGACGATAATAGGTCTTCCTTTATATAATTTAGACAGTATGTAGTTTTTCCTGAGCCTGCAGGTCCCAAAATGAATCGCAAAGTCATATTTACACCGGCTTTCGTTAAGTAGTTACTGGTGACTGGTATAAAAGTGTGAAATTATAAAAGTGTGATAGTGTGACAGTAAAAGAACGTGCGGATATAAACGTCTAGCTTACAGGACGTGTCACGATGAATGGCAATTTTCCGGGATGTGCTGCCGGGTCACCGATTGACAGTCTTTTGTTCTTGACTCTCTTACTTTTTCACTTTTACACTCTTTGAAATTCTTACTTTTCAGTAGCACTGTAGCACAGACACGCTGTATATCATATAAGCTTTCACACGGACAAGCAGTATTTACGTAATAGCTTACCTTTACAATAAACCGGTTTGACGGTTTAATGTTATATTTCTACCCAAAGAACATATGTTCCTGCAACTATTATTAAAGAATTTTCGTATACTATAAAAGTAATAAACAAAGGTTGACATGGCTTCAAGAAGGAAGGAAATAAATTTTATGGAATATGAGGTAAGGGTCAAAAAAGAATTGGCTGCCTGGGAAAAAAAAATCTTATGCAGGACCGGAATCTTGGAACAAATGTCAAGAGGTATGCAGAAGAAGATTGATTCCTTTATCCCCCCTAAGATACACAAGACAATAAGCAAAACTATGGAAGTAACCATCAAATCAATACTGGCGGGAATCAACCTTATCCCTGTTGATGAAAAAAAGCTGCGTATCGCCCAGAATCTTAGTTTGGCGGAGGTGGATTGTGAAGTAGATAAAATCATAAAAAACTACAAGAAGGTTGCAGCGGCAACTGGAGCCGGAACCGGCTGGGGAGGTTTACTGGGCCTGGCAGTGGATTATCCTGCATTAATTTCTCTGGAATTGAAAATGCTGCAGGAAATTGCCCTAGCCCACGGTTATGATATAAACTTAAAACCAGAAAGAACCTACCTGCTTAAGGTCTTCATTTTGGCTTTTTCCGCAGACTCCTGCAGAAAAAGAACCTATTTGGAATTGCTAAACTTCCAGAACCAAAGGGAAATAGACTGGCAGCAACTGTACCATGAATATAAGGAACGGGTAGAATTTAAAAAAATGCTCCAGATTATCCCCGGATTTGGAGCTGTCGTAGGAGCCTGGGCAAACTATGGACTAATAACCGAGTTAGGAGAGACTGCCCGCAACGCATATCGGCTACGATACTTCAAACGGCAAGAGCTACGCTAAGGTAAAGGTAAGCTATTAGGTTAATTTTTCCGTCAGGAAAAGATACACTTTGGGGCTAAATATTCCGTCAGGTATAGAAAAACACCAGTTTGATAGTGTGATAGTTTGAAAGTTTGATAGTATAATACGTGTCACAATGATTGTCTAGCTTATAGGACGTGACATCGTGTCGCCGTGACATCGAATATCAGCACCCAATAGTTCTGGGGCTACTGTAGCTACTGTATTTATTTTACCTTTACCTGTCCCAAAAAATATACCCGGAAGCTTACCTCTACCTGTCATGCAGAGTCGCTTTATAGCTTACCTGACATGCAGTATACCTCCATAGCTCAATCAATCTTCTCTCGCATCTATGGGTAAATCGGGCAGTTGGGCTGCAGTAGTTGCCAACTGGTCACAACGCTCATTTTCCGGTGTACCGCTATGCCCCCTTACCCAGACAAATTTAACCTCATGCCTAGCAAGGGCTTGCAGAAGCCTTTGCCAGAGATCGATATTTTTGGCCTTAATCCCTTTTTTGGGGTCCCGGTACCAGCCGTTTTTTTGCCAGCGTTCAATCCACTTTTCTTCAATGGATTTTACAAGATACTGGGAATCGGAGTAAAGGGTTACCCGGCAAGGCTTTTTCAAAGCCTCCAGCCCTATAACGGCAGCCATAATCTCCATTCTGTTGTTTGTTGTATTTTTGTAACCCCCTGATAGCTCCTTGCGGTGGGTTTCACCTTTATCATCGGTAAATAATAAAACTGCCCCATAGCCTCCGGGACCATCAGGATTACCCTTACATGCCCCGTCGGTATAAATTGTAACCTGCTGCATAAACCAACCTCCCAATTTGTGGTTTAATAAAACCTAACCCGGCTTTTGTACCCTTAGATATGCTATTTGCCCCACTGATAAAAAACCTCTCCTCTTTATTCTTTGGTTTTAGTTTTTTATTTTCTCCAAATTAGGTAATTTTTCCTTCCTTTTCCTCAGTTTAAGCCACTTTTATAAACTGCTAATGTCTACTTAAGCCTTGCACTAAACCAATACATTGTTTTAGCTAAAACAACTCCATAAATAATTGCACCTGCAAAATCAGAAGCAGCTGTATCAAAATGCAATGGTATAGTTGCTTCTATTTTATATAATAGGGAAATGCCATAAAGCAAAAACCAAGTAAATGAACCAAAAATACCACCTTTTAAAAGATAATTGACACTATTAATTTGAGTGATTAAATAAGCAAAAATAATACCTAAAACTCCAGAAAAAATAATTTGTGCAACCAAAGCAAAAACTGTCTCTATTGTATTTTCAGGTTTAATACCATAAATCATAATTGCAGCCCAGTCAATATATCTTAGTTCAGCAACCCCAAAATAAAAAGAAATGGAGTCAAAAATATTCAGGAGGAAAACCATGGATTTAAGAGATAGATTTGCAAGAGGCTTTTTGGCTGGGATAGTTGGCGGAATTGTTATGGTAAGTTGTTAAATATAGTCTTTCCTATTTTAAATGGAAAATAAAACAAGCATTTATTGTCATATCCCAAAGCCAATAGCCAAACTGATATGCTCCCCTTTAGCGGCAGGCAATATTCTTTACCTGTCTGCCGTAAGGGGAGTAGTATATCACTAGGCATAAAATTTATTTTTTAGCTGGTTTGCAGCCTGCCTGCAACGGCTCTATCTTTTCTAAAGAGTTTAACTATCTCTGAAACAACAAAAGGTGTTAAAGCTAGTGCTAAGGCTATTAAGAAATCATTAACTGGAAGTAATTCAGTTTCAAAAATATCTCTTAAGAAAGGTACAAATATTACAGCCACTTGTAACGTTGCTGATATAAGAAATGCATAAATTAAGGCACGGTTACCAAAAATACCCCTTTGAAAAAGAGACTGATTTAAACTTCTAACATTAAAAGAATGCACTAATTGGGAGAAAGCCATAGTTACAAAGGCCATTGTATGGGCTTGCTCTATTGTTCTGCCCCACTGTAAAGATAACCAATAAGCTACCAAGGAAATCAAACCAATGGTTGCTCCTAGAATTAAGATATCTTGACCCACTCCACCGGCAAATACAGTTTCTTTCGGATCCCTAGGCTTTTCCTTCATAACCCCTTTTTCAGGTGGCTCAAGTCCTAATGCTAAAGCAGGAGGTCCATCAGTTACCAGGTTCAGCCATAAAATTTGAATAGGTGTCAATGGACTGCCCAAACCTAAGAGAATAGCAGTAAAAATAGCTACAATCTCACCGGTGTTACAGGATAATAAATATTGAATAGATTTTCGTATATTAGAGTAAATAGTTCTGCCTTCTTCAACAGCATTAACAATTGTAGCAAAGTTATCATCTAAGAGAACCATGTCAGAGGCCTCTTTGGATACCTCTGTACCGGTTATACCCATTGCCGAACCAATATCGGCCCTCTTTAAAGCAGGTGCATCATTCACACCATCACCAGTCATTGCTACAATATGCCCATGGGCTTTTAATGCATCAACTATTCGTAGCTTATGCTCTGGTGAAACCCTGGCATAAACTGATGTTTTTAATACATTGTCTTTTAATTCTAAGTCACTCATTTTTTCTAATTGCACACCGGTTAAAACACCATCACCCTTACGCCAAATGTCAAGTTCTCTAGCAATGGCCAATGCAGTGTCCTGGTGGTCACCTGTTATCATAACTGTCTTAATTCCAGCAGTACGGGCGATAGCAACAGCATCCTTAACTTCTTCCCTGGCTGGATCAATTATTGAATAAAATCCGATAAAAGTAAGGTCTGTTTCCACTGTATCAGATTCCGGATTTTCTGGTGCGTCAGTCCATTTGCGGACAGCTAAGGCTAAAACCCTTTGCCCCTGGGAGGCAAGCTTGGAGTTTACATCCAAAAGTTTGACTCTTGTTTGTTCCGTTAGTTCTATTGAACCTTGTGGTGTCAACAATTCTTTACACCTTGCTATAAGAATATCAGGTGCACCCTTTGTAAAAGATACCACTTCATCATTCATCTTATGGAAGGTGGTCATCATTTTACGTGCTGAATCAAAAGGTATCTCTCCTATCCTGGGATACTTCTTATCCAGTTCGCTCTTTTTCAAGCCTGCTTTTTCTGCCGCTACTACTAAAGCTCCTTCTGTTGGGTCACCAATAATTTTATATCGATTATCAGTAAAATCCAATTGAGCATCACTATTTAAAGCGCCGCCCTTCAACATAAATTCAATATTTTTATCTGCTGCAGGAGAGATTTGTTCCCCTTTTTCTTTAGTAAATTTACCTTGGGGTTCATAACCAACTCCAGAAATCTTTAACAATTCATCATTTACATATAATCCGGTGGTAGTCATCTCATTTTTAGTCAAAGTACCAGTCTTGTCAGAACAAATATATGTTGCTACTCCTAAAGTCTCAACAGCCGGTAATTTTCTAATAATTGCATTTCTGCGACTCATTCTTGTTACACCAAGGGCTAACACAATGGTAACTACGGAAGGCAGACCTTCTGGTATGGCTGCAACAGCTAAAGCTATGGCAGTCATAAACATTTCTATCAGATCTTCTCCCCTTAGTACTCCCATTAGAAATGTTACAGCAACAATACCAATAGCTGCTATTCCTAAAATTTTACCTAATCTTGCTAGCTGCTTTTGTAGAGGGGTTGGTTCAGGAGGAGTTTCCTGTAACAGCTGGGCTATTCTGCCCAACTGAGTCTTCATCCCTGTTTCTACAATAAGAGCCTTACCACGGCCGGCAGTAACGGAAGTGCCTTTAAAGACCATGTTATTACGGTCACCTACGGGAACTTCCGGTTTATCTATAACCTTGAGATTTTTTTCCGAAGGTACCGATTCCCCTGTTAAAGCAGCCTCATTAACCCTTAAGGAAGCGGCCTCTATTAGTCTAGCATCAGCAGGAACAGAGTCTCCTGTATCTAAAAGCACTACATCACCAGGAACCAGTTTATCCAGCTCCAACTGATTAATCTTGCCATTTCTCATTACCTTTACTGAAGCCTTGGTCATTTCCTTTAAGGCCTTTATGGCCTGTTCTGCCTTGTTTTCTTGATAAACTCCTAAGGCTGCATTTAATACAACTATTATCATGATTACACTACTGTCTTCTATTCCTTTTACTATCCCTGAAATTATTGCAGCAACAATTAGGACTAAAACTAGGGGATCCTTCAATTGTTCAACAAACATTGACAGTAAACTTTTCGGTGGGGCCTCTTCTAAAGCATTAGGTCCATAGGTGTTAATGCGATTTTCAGCTTCTTGTTGAGTTAAGCCCCTTTCTAAGTCAGTATTTAGTTCTTTAGCAGCTTGGGAAGCCTCTAATGAATACCACTTTTTTTCAGCCACTATTTAAAACCTCCTTTTTTATTTCTATTTATTATTAGATAATTTGTAAATATGAATACAAAATGTTTGTCTTTTCACCTCCGGTTTTATTTATTTTCCAGGGACTATACTTCTATCTTTGATTAGTACAGACTATTAATGGTATTAAGTTTGATAAAAATATAAAGGTCTTTACCGAAACCGGTAAAGACCACTATATAAAAAGACCTTTACCAATGGTAAAGGTCGAAATTTATTCAATAAAAGACCTTTACCAAATAAGTAAAGGTCTTGCAACAACGTATATACGTTGACAATAAGCCGGAGATAATTATATCACGAAATGTCGACTTTATTGCTAAGCTACTCCCCTTTAGGACGTATTAAATTGTATATCAAATATTAAGCCATTATGTGATGGAAGTCAAGCATTTTTTTTACCAAGTCTAATAACTAAGGCTGCGAAGTTTCTGAACCCTATCACCAATTGGTGGGTGGGTACTAAATAGCGAGAGCATTTTTTGTGCAGTAAAGGGATTAACTATAAATAGATGACTTGCAGCAGGGTTAACATTCATAGGCAATACTTTGGATGCCTGTTCAAGCTTTAATAAGGCATTTGCTAATCCTCTAGAATTACCTGCAATTTTAGCACCAGTTGTATCAGCCATATACTCCCTTGAACGTGATATAGCCATCTGTACTAACATGGCTGCAATTGGTCCTAGAATAATTAGCGGCAAGGCTGCCAGCCCGCCGGCACCTTCCCCCTCTTCATCACTGCCACCCATACCGCCAAACAATAATGCCCATTGAGCCCAGTTTGCTAAGGTTGTTATTACTCCTGCCATAACGGCAGCTAGTGTGCTGATTAGTGTATCCCTGTTTTTAATATGTGCCAGTTCGTGGGCTATAACACCTTCTAGTTCTTCATGGTCTAGTATTCTTAATAAACCTTCTGTAACTGCAACAGCAGCATTCTCCGGATTACGTCCAGTAGCAAATGCATTAGGTTGTTGTGATGGTGTTAAATATAATCTGGGCATAGGCATTTTAGCATTTTCCGTTAACCTTTCCACCATCTTATATAAATAAGAATAATGATTCTTATCCAATGGTACAGATTTAGTCATGGAAATTGCTAATTTATCACTAAGCCAATAGGTTGAAAAATTCATTACTGCAGCAATAACCAGAGCTACTAACATTCCAGTTTTTCCACCCAAAGTTGAGCCTGCCATAATTACTAGAACAGTCAAAGTGCTCATAAAGATTAGTGTTTTTAACCTATTGTTAAAATTGTTCAATTAAAAATCAACCTCCATATAAAATTATATTTTTATGTGAATTTAGTTTTAGAGTATAAGAGGTGTTTCATTAAGAATCATTGTTAGGGTAGTCATAGTATTTAACAATCTACTAAGGACTGATTGGGATAGCATTTTTGCTTTCTCATCTTGTTCACAGTTTAATAAACAGTTTTGAAGCTCAATAATTTTCTTCTCAAGATCTTCAAGTTGTTTTTCTATACTCAAGGCAATTTCTAAAGTTTTATCCGTTTTGGTATTTTTCAATATGTCACAAATTTCAATTAATGAAAAACGTTGTTCCCTTAGCTTCTTTATAACTTCTAAAGTTTGAATTGTTTCTTCGGAATATAGGCGATGATTTCCAGAAGTCCGTTCCGTTTCTTGAATTAAGCCCAGTTGAGTATAATAGTCTATTGTTCTTGAACTGACATCAGCTATAGATGCCAACTCCCCAATACGCAGGTATTTTATATCTGTCCCAACGCAAACACTCCCTTTTAAATCAACTATTTAAAATATACAGTAGAACGTTACATTAGTCAAAATTAGCAAGAGTGGAATATTAAGAGAATTAAATAGTTACAATTAGCTTTAAGGAAATGTATATGAAAATTGAATACTTTAGGATGTTTTCCTTTGATTTTAGTACATTATAAAAAAAGCAGCCTATAACTTGTCATTTACAGCCTGTAGGTCCATTGGTATAATAGTTTATAATAAAAAATTAAAAGGAGTATAATTCCTACTATGGAAGATAGCATAGAACCTGATTTGTTACTAAAAAAAATGAAATTGATTTTTTGAAGTTAGCAGACAAATAACCCTTTAAACTTATTAATTTTATGGGGGCTTTTTGTCTTTTTTTATTTTTGTTTATTTACTAAGTGGAGGTTGAGAAAAATTGTTTGTTGAATTACTTATACTATTTCTTCTTATTTTACTTAATGCTTTCTTTGCTGCTTCAGAAATTGCGTTAATCTCCCTAAATGATAATAAAATAAAAATGCTTGCTGAAGAAGGGGACAAAAAGGCCCAACTGATCAAAAACCTTTTAAAAGAGCCCAGCAGGTTTTTAGCAACCATTCAGATTGGTATAACCTTGGCTGGTTTTTTAGCTAGTGCTTTTGCATCAGAGAGCTTTGCAGACAGGCTGGTAGCTGTTATACAATCCAAGGGAATCCCTGTATCCCCAACATTAATCAAGCCTTTTGTGGTAATCATTATAACACTTATACTTGCATATTTTACCTTAGTTTTAGGAGAACTGGTACCTAAGCGGCTGGGAATGCAGAAGTCGGAGAATATTTCCAGATTTTCTGCTGCTCCCCTTACTTTTTTAGCCTGGATAACAGCACCTTTTGTAAAATTATTAACATTTTCCACAAATTCTGTTATTAAGCTTTTAGGCAGTGATCCCCATGCCCATGAAGAAAATGTAACTGAAGAAGAAATACGCCTGATGATAGATGTTGGTGAAGAAAAAGGCACCATACAAGAAATTGAAAAGGAAATGATTAATAATATCTTTGACTTTGATGATAAAACTGCTTCGGATATTATGACCCACCGTACAGAAATAGTAGGTATTCCTATTGACCTTAGTTTAGAGGAAATAATTAAAGTCATAAGCGATGAAGAATTTACAAGGATTCCCGTTTATGGTAATTCAATTGATAATATAATAGGTATTCTTCATGTGAAAGACCTGATCAAATTTATTAATACTAGTAGTAGTACTCAATTCGATTTGCATAAGATAATCAGGCAGCCTTTATTTGTACCGGAATCGAAAAAGGCTAATGAATTATTCAAGGAATTGCAGGAAAGTAAAGTTCATATGGCGGTAGTAATAGATGAATATGGCGGTACTGGTGGTATTATTACTATTGAAGACCTACTGGAGGAGATAGTAGGTAATATATTTGATGAATATGACTTTGAAGAAACAGAGATGTTTGAAAAGTTGGATGAAAACACCTATTTATTTGACGGAACCATTGACTTGGATCAGGTAGAAAAAGTCCTAGGTATAAAGCTGCCGACAGATGAATATGAAACTTTAAGTGGCTATTTGATTGGTCACTTGGGCAAAATTCCTGTCGCTGGAGATAAACCTGTTATTGAACTTGATGAAATATTATTTAAAGTAGAAGAAATAGATGAAAAAAGAATCGGCAAAATTAAGGCTTGCAAAGTATAGAACATAAATCAAACCTCCATTTTCTCTAATCCAACTTAAAGCGGGCTACATCTGGTGAAGGCAGGTACTCCCAACTGCCCTTGGTCCCTGCATGAAGTGCCCCTATTTCAAAATGGAGCATAGCAATACCACAATCCAGCCTTTTTGAAATTTTATAGGTATCTTGAGGCTTGTCCAAATACAGCCTTACCCCACTATTCTCCACATGAAAACGCCAAGGCTGCCTGTTTACTGCCGAAGGAGCTAAGCGGGCAGCTTCCAAACCTTTCTTTATCCAGAGGGACCAACCACTGGGCTCATCTCCTGAAACAAGGTTCTGCAGTTCTTTACGTTTATGGCTTACGGCAAAACCCGACATAATTTTCTCTTCAAAAGTATACTCTTTCCTAGCATACCCAACAGGAGTAACCGCCAAAACTTTTTCATCCCCTGCTATTACAATTTCCTTGGATACAACCCCTGGTTTAAAAAAACCTCCTACCCAGCAAGTGGCTAAGCCTAACGCTGTAGCCTCCAAAATTACAGCTTCACCGAAATAACCTGTTAACTCCTGCACGTTAGGATTAGTCATATCACCAACAAATGCAATGTATGCCGGGGCATCTTTAATTTTACCGTAAGAGCCGATACCACCTTTAAAAACATCCTCAGGACTATCTAACACTAGAGCTGCCCTGTACCCCTGAGATGTACTATTTATTTCAGTTATGAATTCTTTTAAGTGATAAAGATGCTCCCTTGTTAAGGATTGACCAAAAAACTGACGTCGCGACCGTCTTTTTGCTATTGCTTCATGCCATCTTTCCACAGGAATCTGCACGGATATCACTCCTTTAAAACTATCCTTGTTTAATTAATTTTCTCCCAAGTGGCTAAATTATCCTTCTTGTCCCCCCAAAAATGGATTAAGCAGCGGGGACGGGATTAAGCAGCGGGGACGGTTCTTTTTGCTCCTGCCAATAACCCCTAATTTACCAGTTCCTAGAAACCTCATAAAATATGCTAAAGATAAAAATTTCTGTTGCAGTTCTTTATACTTTTTTGTATTCTCCAATTCCCCTATTGTAAATCATTCATGACCCACTCCGAAATATATAGCATATCTAATAATTTAACATATTCCTTCTTAATAATGTTTGTTTTCAAAGTCTCATATTCCAAATTCTTTACCTGGGGGAGGTCCCATTTGTTTGTTTTTAATAGATTATTTTTCCACGCTTGCTTTATGTACAATGCTGTTGCTGATTTCTAGAATCCTAGCAATTTGTCTATGACTAAGCTTGGTACCATCCAATAATTTCCTAATTAGTTCTTCTAAGTATTCCGGTTTATTAGTAAGTTGTCTAATATCAGTAATTCCTTTAAAAACACAAAAATCTCCAATAATACTCTGAGCAATTTCATTCCTGTTGAATACTATTTCTTCTTTGGTATCCAGGTATTCTCCAAGATCAATTTCCTCGTGAAATTCAATAAATAAATCTTTTTTGCAAGCAAATAACTCCATGATAAATTCTTTTTGTTGCTGACTGACTATCATAGATATATTACTTAGGTATTCATTATAGCTGCTCCATTTATACTCTCCAACACCGTTTACCATTTTTGCCTTGATAGGGTTGTTATGCACATACCTTATAACGTTAAGAAGATATTTCTCATCTGTTATTATCTCACTTTTATACCTATCTTGGAATACGTGACCTACTCGATTGGCTTCTTTATTAAATTTCATTGCATACTTAATATTTATTTTTTTTAACGCTGAAGATAAATTCGTCAGTTCTCCTTTAACAACAAAATGAACATGATTATCCATTAAGCAGTAAGCTGCAATCTCAATCAAATCTTCCTCTTCAAACTTTTTTATCAACTGTAAAATATATTTTTTCTGCTCTTCTTTAGTAAAAATTTTTTCCCGATTATTCCCACGCATCATAATATGATAATAATCGGTAGGACTAACCTTTCTTGCTTGTCTTACCATATTTCTCACCTCAAGTCAATTGTATCAGCTTTTGTCCATAGAAGCAAAAAGAACCGTCCCCAGTGATTCTTCCCCAGTGATTCAAAGAACCGTCCCCAGTGATTCCACACAGTGATTCACAGTGATTCACATGATTCTCCAAAAGGTTTACTTTTTTAAAACAGCAAATAACCTATTACTATCTTCTGTATAATTAGAGAAATCAAAGTCGCCAAATATTTTTGTCTCTTTAAATTTTGTTTTAGCCACACATCTTTGAAATCTCTCTTTTGTTAAGATGCTCAGGGTCATTGAGTTCAGTGAATGGGTAAAAGAATTGTCGGTTTTCTTAACGCTTAATATATTAAAAATGACCCTATCATCAAAATACTCTAGAAAATGATAGATAGCTTGCTCTGAATACTCTCTAGCCGGGATAAACTTGGGCTTATTTTTAGCTAGAGAGTCCGATACCCCCGAAAAAATTAATGTTATCCCCTTTTCCTCCAACCTATCATACATAGAATCTAATGCATCAATAATATCATCATCCTCTAGCATATGGTTTAAGGCACTTGATACACAGAGAATCATATCAAATTTCCTCTCCCACCTAGTGGACAGCTTCCTGTAATCCTCTATCTTTAGTTCAATATTTTTATCAATTAAATTGAACCTACAGATTTCAATCATTTCCGGAGAGATATCCGATCCAAAACACTTTACCCCAAGGCCATCCAGCATATATAAATGCCAACCCAGACCGCATGCACAATCTAAGCAAGTTCTGATTCCATACGCTTTAATAACTTTAGCAAAAAAATTCTTCTGCTTAAAAATTTCTTCCTTTGGATTAAGGGCCTCATAATCCTGGGCTAAGCTTGAATAATGGTCCATAATTATCCCTCCTATAAATCCATAACCTACTTTAAAGTTATTATATCAGATAAAAAATATGTCTCAGCTATATTTTTATTTGACTTTTAATTATATTAATTATATATTGAATATAGATAATATATACTTAAATTCAAACGGAGGATACTTTTAATGGTCGAAAATTCACGTAATCGAACCTATTCCAGCCCGTTACGTAACCGTCAGAAAGAGAATACCCGAGAACGTATACTAGAAGCCGTTGCAGAGATTATTAGCGAAGGTCGTATTCTTGACTTTAACATTAAGGAAGTCGCTGATCGAGCGGGTGTTTCCTATGCTGCCGTTTACCAGCACTTTCCCACAAAGGAAGCTCTTTTAGAGGGTCTTTATGAAGAAGCTTCAAAAATAATGGCTGAAAACTCACCATTTTCTCCTTCTTCTCTTGGTCAAATTTCTACTTCCATGGATAAAACTTTAAAAATGTTTGAAGACAAAGCTAATATTGTAGAGGCTTTTACTATTTCATTGTTAGCCAATAAGGTTCAACCCAAAAACAGACAAGAACGGGATCTAAAGATACAACAACTTGTAGCAAATAGTGCTCCCAACTTAACTTTAAAAGAAGCCAAGCAGGCTGCTGCAGTTATTGCTCATCTTTATAGTTCTTTAACGTGGCTAACACTTAAACAGAGGTTTGGCCTTAACTCTGAAGAAACGGCAAATTCATTAAGATGGGCTCTGGAAACTTTAATTAAAAATTTAGAAAGTCAAAGTGAGAGTTCTTAAAAGATTTAAGCACCTGGAAAGTAAACCAATTTTTTACTGAGTGGAGTAAAAGGAGGTTTTTAGTTTGGAAGAACAATGGGTATATTCATTTGGTGAATTGACCAATGAAAAAATGTATTTAGCCGGGGGCAAAGGCAGCATACTTGCGTACCTTTTTCAAAAGGGGTATCCCGTCCCTAACGGGTTCATAATTATGCCAACAGCTTTCGATAGCAATGGGGAGTTAAAACAAGGGGTATGGAGTTTGGTGCAAAGGTACCTTGCACAAATAAGAAAAGATCAAGAAATAAGTTCTTTCGCAATTCGTTCATCAGCTTTATCTGAAGATTCATCAACAGCCTCCTTTGCCGGTCAATTTAAAACGGTACTAGGTGTTTCAACTGACGATGAAATTCAGGAGGCAATTCGCACTGTTCAAAGCTCATCTCGAAGTAAAGAAGTAAGGACTTACAGTAAAGAAAAGAAACTAGATGTTTTTCACCAAATGGCAGTTGTGATTCAATTATTAGTTAGTGGTGATATCTCAGGAGTTTTTTTTACTGCAGACCCAATTACTGGTGACCGTAATACCATGACTGGTAATTACATTTTAGGAATGGGAGAAGCTTTGGTTTCTGGACAAATAAACCCTTTCGTTTTTAAATTGCATAAGTTGCCCGGCGTTTTTAGAAAAAGTACATACGAGGGTCCCGCAAAAATAAGCCAATTCGGAAAGAGTCTTTTTTATATAGGATCTAGATTGGAGAAAGAGCTAGGTTTCCCGCTGGATATTGAGTGGACCGTTAAGGGGAATAAGCTTTTTCTACTACAAGCTAGACCTATTACCACTCTTATTGGCAATAATCCAGAAAAAGGCCAATGGAATGATAGTATGACTGGTTGCTATTTATGGTCTAACGTAAACTTCGGCGAGGCAGTTCCCCATGTAATGACCCCTATTACGTGGTCTGTGCAAAAGCATATTTTTGAAACGTGGAATATACTGCCTGGTTTTCAAGCTTCGGGAAATATCGGTGGACGTATTTATCTTAATTTAAGCATATATGCTTCACTTTTAAATGCTTTGCATAAAAGCAGAAAAGATATAATGGAGTTTATGGAAGGTTTGTTACATACACGAATACCTGAAAGTATGGAAATTCCTATAATACCTTTATCAAAATGGTTTATATTTTCTAACCTCCCCAATTACATAAAAATATTTATACAGCAGACAAAAGCCGTTAAAAATTTATCAAGTTTTTTGTCCTCTAACCCAGACCGGTGCATTAGTATACAGGAAAAAATCAATACAACCACTGATAAAAGTGAGTTGGCTATGTTATGGC
Organism: Bacillota bacterium; assembly: GCA_049323895.1. GTDB lineage: Bacteria > Bacillota > Peptococcia > Peptococcales > BICA1-8 > JBMOKT01. The sequence goes on from JBMOKT010000008.1 coordinate 319,753, forward strand.
AGCATGAACTTTTCCCCCATTTAAAAGACACTGTGTGGTACGTAATGGGTAGTATATCACAGTTTTCAAACTACACAATAAAATTACGCCGAGAACTAATTGAACTTGTCGGAGTGGATGATGCCGATGCCCTTCTTTCAGGAATAAGTAGTAATTTACATAACGAAAATGAGTTTCAGCCATTAGAAAGTGTTGGCCCTGTACTTGGCATAGCAAGGGTAGCCCGTGGAAAAATGAATAAGCAGACATATATTGCAAAATATGGTCACAGAGGTCCAAATGAATTTGAATTGTCTGTATCATATCCAGCCGAGGACCCTGATTGGCTTGATAGACAGCTGGATCTGTATAAAAAATCCCCAGTTAATGTAGAAGAACTCCTTTTTAAAAAACGAGAGAAATTTGATACAGCATGGAAACGTTTCGAAGAGAAGTATCCCCGCCGGGCAAAAAAGATGCGGCATCGCATTACTAACATGGCCTCTAAAGCCCGTTTAAGGGAAGCTGTTCGATCCGAATATGTTCGTGACCGCAGAGTTGCTCGTACTTTTGTACTTCGTGCATCTCAACTGACAGGCTTAGGGGAAGATGTCTTTTTCTTAACTATTGATGAGGTATTAGAGCTTCTTTCCGGTAATAAGAAAGCTTGCAAGTATATTGCTGCTAGAAAGCAAACTTTCCAAAAATATGCGGCCTTGCCTCCATATCCATCCATTATCCGTGGCCCCTTTGAACCATTTCAATGGTCCAAGGAGCCTAATCAGTGCACTGATATTTATGATGCAACCCCCAGCAATATCCATGAGCTCAAAGACATTAAACAAAATACAATTATCGGTTCAGCTGCATCTGCAGGAAAAACTGAAGGAATCGTACGCTGTTTAGATTCTCCTGAGTGTGGCAGCCAATTACAAAAAGGGGAAGTATTAGTTACCTCACAAACAGATATTGCTTGGACATTGCTCTTTCCTCTAGCGGCAGCAATTGTAACAGATGTGGGTGCACCACTATCCCATGCCGCGATTGTTGCCCGTGAATTAGGTATTCCCGCAGTGGTTGGCTGTGGAGACGCTACAAAACGTTTGAAAACAGGTGATCGCATATTAGTAGATGGCGGACGTGGTATTGTAACTATTTTATAAAAAAATCTATACCTAACTGCAACTTTGGAAAGCAAGTTAGGAGTGATAAAAAATGCTAGTATTTATCGGAATACTTTTAGGAATTATTTCATCCATAATAATGCAAACTGTATTAGCTGCTGTATTGCCAAGTGTTGCAGAAGATTTAGGTAATAGTCAGTTGTATAGTTGGGTATTTAGCGGGTATTTAATTATTTCTACTATAACCATTCCTATATTCGCCAAGCTAGCAGACCTTTTTGGAAGAAAACGTTTTTATCTAGGCGGGATGGCAATTTTTTTAAGCGGTACATTACTATGCGGCACCAGCCAATCTATGGAACAATTAGTTATATTCCGATTACTGCAGGGGTTTGGTGCGGGAATATCTTCCCCTGCAGCAATCGCAATGATTAGTGATATTTTTCCTGTCGCAAAACGGGGAAAAATACTGGGTATTATGGCTAGTGCACAAGTTGTTGCAAATGTAGCTGGGCCGTTAATTGGAGGTTATTTTGCGGAAAGCTTTGGGTGGCAATGGGCTTTTTGGGCAGCCCTTCCTATAGGGGTATTTGCAGTAATTATTGTAGCAGTTGTCTTTATGGAAGATACTACTCATGGGCCTAAAATTAAAGCTAGACAGGTTGATTTTATGGGTGGTCTTTTGCTTGGTATTGTAACAGTACTAATCATTCAAGGATTTAAAGTATTATACATACACGGTTTTGTCCATACCTTAATAAATTTTGCAATTGCAGGTTTATTCTTCAGACTATTTGTAAAGCAAGAGAAAAATCATATTGACCCCGTAATATCCTCAGATTTACTAAAAACAAAAAATATTAAAGTATGCCTAATAAGCACATTCTTATTAGGAGCAGTAATGTATGGAATTATTGTCATTCTACCTATTTTTGCAAATTTATATTTTGGTGCAGCCCCTCTACAAGGAGGTAAATTGCTACTGCCCTTAGCATTAGGTTTAGGAATAGGTGGAAACCTTAGTGGGACATTAACAACCGGGGTATTTAGATATTCCTTTATTACTACCGCTGGGTGGATAACAACAGCGTCAGCATTTTGCTTTCTAGCAGTATTTAGCATAAAAAAATTATATTATTTTGCTTTTCTAGGGATTCTTTTTATTGTAGGTCTTGGTTTAGGTGGACTCTTTCCAATATTCCTGCTTTCAGGTCAGAATGCCGTAGCCAAAAACCAAAGGGCTGTAATAGGCGGGTTAATTCAAATGTCTAGGAACCTGGGTGGAGCTGTCGGAGTCCCTCTATTAACTGGACTCATGATATTGCCTAGTAGTGGAAGTGGTATAAGGTATAATAATTATTATGTTGGTTTATTCTTAATCTTAACAATTGTATCTGTTATGGGTGCCTTAATAGGTTTACGATTAAAAGATTAGATAAATTGAGATTCCTAATAACCGTCCCTTGTTCACTATCTCCCTCTCTACCAAATTTACCCCATCTTTCGACAAAAAAGCTCAGATGGCTTGGCACAATAATAAAAGAAAAAACAAAATCCCACTAACAAAAGTTAATGGGATTAATAGTACTAAACTTTCACGTAGATTGCCACCCCGCCACTTAATAATTTAAAGTCAGTCACTCAAGCATAAGTGACGTGTCGCAATGATATATGTTATATTTTAAGTATATTATACTAGTATTAATACTGTGTTCATCCGTGTGGTCCGCAGGACCCCGCGGTTTTATTAATCTAACGAAGTGAAGTCTTAATCTAGCGAAGTGAAATACTTCTTTTCCTTTACCTTTACCTGTCATGCAGAAAAACCCCAAAGCCTACCTCTACCTCTATTAAGCTATGGTCTCAAAATCACCTTAATGGCCGTATCATCCTTATGTACCAAATCAAAAGCCTCTTTAATCTGGCTCAGTTTATATTCATGGGTAATCAGTGATTTAACATCCACCAAGCCTTGTACAACGGGACGAAGTGAATCAAATGTCCAAACATAACGCTCATATTTAGTATGGTGAACCAGGCAGGTATTGATAAATTCAATACCATCATCATGCCAGCGGCTGATGTTAAGGTTAACGGGTGTGGTCACCCAACTGTACCAGACATATTTACCGTTATGCTTAACTATCTCGGTAGCCTGGTTGATTGACTGCTCACTGCCGGCAGCCTCAACCACAACATCGGCACCCTTGCCGCCTGTCATGTCTTTTACAACTTCAATGGGATCTTCTTTAGCACCATTAATCACTACATCTGCTCCCAGCTTTTTAGCTAAAGCAAGTTTACCGTCTAAAACATCCACAACAACTACTTGAGAAGCGCCCTTTTTCTTAGCCACCTGAGCAATAATCTGCCCTGCAAAACCTCCGCCCATGATGACTACCGTATCTCCCAGTTGGACCCCTGAATTGAGCCCGGAATACATGGCACAGCCAATGGGTTCTCCCAAACTGGCAATTTCCATATCCAGACCTTCCGGAACAGGCTGGACTTCCCAGACATTAGCCTTAAAGTACTCTCCTAGGTTATTGTTCCACCCGAAAGCCATTACTTTATCTCCTACCTTGTATTCCCTTACCTTGGAGCCGACTTCAACAATAGTGCCGCCGCTTTCATGCCCCAAGTAAAAGGGAAACTTGGGATCCTGACGGAATTCCGCAGTTTTAGGAGGCAGATAACCTCTGTAAAAACTTTTATCAGACCCGCAAATGCCGGTCAAATGGTTTTTTACAATCACTTCATCCTCACCGCATACTAATTCCCGTTCAATAAGTTCAATATCGAAGGGACCTTTCAATAACGCGGCTTTAGTAATAACACCCATTCCTTATCCTCCTTAGTCTTGATTAATGTAATATCTCTTGCTGGGTCTTCCTACTGTTCCATAAACAAGCTCCACGTTGACCTTATCCTGCTCAACCAGATATTCCAGGTAGCGCCAAACAGTTATTTTAGACATGGATAATTCACCGGCAATTTGTTCACAGGATAAAGGTTTGTTTTGTTTTAATAAATACACAATAATCTGATCCAGTGTCAAGGCATGTACCCCTTTAGGCAATACTTCCTGTATAGTGAGAAATTCATTTTCCGAGGTTACATTAAGCTTGTCCAGCTCACTTTGTTTAATTTCCTTATCCTTATCAAAGAGCATACGCAGCTTAAGATAGTTTTTAAGTGACTTTTCCAACCTTTCCAAATCAAAAGGTTTTATAATATAATCAATAGCACCGTAACGCATACACTGGGAAATGGTTTTACTATCCTTAGCAGCAGTGACAAGGATTACATCACTGGGAATATCAATCTTACGGATTTTTTGCAATAATTCAAGACCGTTCCCTTTTGCCAAGAAGATATCTAAAAGCACCAAATCGGGAGCCAGCTTTTCCATTTTTACTAAGGCATCATCTTCGTTGGTGGAGATATCTATCACCTTAAAGGGTTCTACTTTTTCAGTAAGCTTTTTATTTATGCTTGCAACCATCGGATCATCTTCCACTATTAATACTCTTACCGGTCTCAATATTCGACCCCCTTTATATTTTAAAGATGAAATTTACTCTAAAACTAATATAACAGAAAAAAAATAAAATTTATTAATATTTTCAAAACAATTACTAAAATTGAGAACAAAGAAATTTATGAAAGAAATGATAGAAATAAATGATACTTATCAGGAATTGAATGTTGTTTAGAGAATTCTAATATAATAGCCTTTTTACAGGAGGAAAAAAAATGAAACCATATAACGGTAAAATCCTGCACATTGATTTGACCAACCGTAACATAAGTGTAGAGAAAAAAGACCATTTATTCTATAGACAATATCTGGGAGGCAAAGGGATTGCCCTTTATTATTTATTAAAAGAACTACCGCCCCATATTGACCCCCTGGGTCCTGAAAACATTATGGTTATTGCCACAAGCATTTTAACAGGAGCACCGGTAGGAACGGTATGCCGTTATACAATAGCTGCAAAATCACCATTAACCGGGGCATATGGGGAATCGGAAGCAGGAGGCTTTTTCGGACCTGAACTGAAATTCGCAGGGTATGACGCTATCGTAATAAAAGGTCGTTCGGAATATCCTGTTTATCTCTCTATAATTGACGGTGAAGTTTCTATTAAAGACGGAAGGTCAATTTGGGGTCTGGATACGGGTGAAACTCAGGACTTTATTCGTCAGGAACTGAACCTATTACGGGCAAGAGTTTTAAGCATAGGTCCAGGTGGAGAAAATCTGGTTAAGTACGCCTGTGTTCTAAATGAGTTAGGTCATGTCAACGGCAGGACCGGTATGGGTGCCGTAATGGGTTCTAAAAACTTAAAAGCCGTGGTAGTTAAGGGCTCTAACACACCTGACTTTTCTAACCCAGAAAAGGTAAGAGAGATTGCCAAATATGTCTCAGGACAGGTCAAGACAAACCCTTTAAGCAAATCCCTTTATGAATTAGGCACTGCTGGAAGCCTCCCTGCTAAAAATGCTACCGGCATGCTGCCTACCCACAACTTCAGAGATGGTGAATTTGCAGGGTATGATAATATTTCTGGCCTGACAATGAAAAATAAAATCCAAAAAACAACTAAAGGCTGCTGGGCTTGTCCCATTAGGTGTAAAAGGGTAGTAGAGGTGGACACAGCGGAAACAAAAGTTGATCCGCGCTATGGTGCACCGGAATATGAAACTTTATCAGCTCTGGGATCTTTATTAGAAAACGATGACTTGGCAGGTATTGCCAAAGCCAATGAACTATGCAATAGATATACCCTTGATACAATTTCCACAGGGGTCTCCATAGCTTTTTTAATTGAGTGTTTCGAGCAGGGTCTGATATCTAAAGAATTTACGGGTGGTCATGAGTTGAGGTTTGGCGATAGCAATCTAATTCTCCAGCTTATAGAAATGATTGCCTACCGCCGCGGAATAGGCAACTTTCTGGCTGATGGTGTGAAGGAAATGTCCCAAAAGCTTGGTCCTCCCAGCCGACACTTTGCCGTTGAGGTTAAGGGACAGGAAGTCCCCATGCATGATGCCCGGGGACGGCTGGCATTAGCCTATGCTTATGCTTTTTCACCTATTGGTGCCGACCACCTGGTAGCAGCCCAGGATACCCTTATCGAAAATAAGGAGGGCTTGCCCTTTAAGAATTTAGCCTGTCTGGGAATCCTGGAACCCTTGGATAATATGGAGTATGGTCCTCGTAAAATAAGACAGTTTATTTATACTATGAATATATTCAGCCTATTAAACACCCTTTCCATTTGCAATTTCGGCGTGGCCCCCCGGGGAGTAATGAATTTAAAGATGCTGACAGAGCTTGTAGAGGCGGTTACCGGCTGGGATACCAGCCTGTGGGAGCTTCTGAAAGCGGGTGAAAGAACAGTAAATATGGCTAGGGTATTTAATGCCCGTGAAGGCTTTACTAAAAACGATGACCAACTGCCGGAAAGGTTTTTTACAGGGATGGAAAATGGAAGACTAAAAGGTCTAAAGTTAGATAAAGAAAATTTCTATAAGGATTTAGACCTATTGTATGAGATGCTGGGATGGGATGTAAAAACAGGCAACCCCTCGAAAGGAAAGCTTTATGAACTGGGGTTGGATTGGATTGCCGACGAGGTTTATTAAGATGATTACAGTCAAATTGATGTCGGATATGTATCTCTATTCACCTACTGGTGAAAACACATTAATGATAGCCCATCCCGTAAAAAACTTAAGGGAAGTGCTCGACGCCATCAAACTAACGGGAGAAGAGGTTGGACTAGTCATTATTAACGGGGAGGTCCAGCCACTAAACAGGGGATTGGAGATACCTATCCAAGATAGAGCTGTTATTGAAATTTATCCCTTCATTGGGGGAGGATAAAACAACCTTAGCCAGCTACGCTGGCTAAGGTTGTTTTATATATCCCAGTTTTTTTAGTACCTTAGCATACAAATCTATTTCTTGCTGCAAAGTTTTCTGGAAATCATCAGATTTCAAAAGTCCCGGCCGCAGATGCAAGTATCTTAATCTTTCCGATTCTTTATAACCGGGATCGTCATAGGCTTCAGCAAAAGCATCTACTAAAGTATCAATTACATTTGGGGGGGTTCCCGCCTTGACCATTAAACCCCGCCACACACCTAAAGTAACATCCCATCCCTTTTCTACCGAAATAGGAAGATTGGGGAAATCCTCAATTCTTTTATCTGTAAATGCTATTACTGGAATAATAACATCCTTTTCGATAAATTGTATGGTAGGTCCAAATTCCTCAATAATTACGTCTACTTTGCCGTCGAGCAGGGCTCCATGCATAAGACTGGCATCCTCAAAAGCAATATAGCGCAAATCTATACCAGCAGCCTCTTCAAACAAAGCAACCATTACCTCGTCAAAACTGCCAATACCGCTGCCCCCCATCTTAAGTTTACCTGGATTTGCCTTGGCATAATTAACTACTTCATCTATGTTTTTAAATGCTCCCTTGCCACTGACCTGGATAGTTGAAGTATCATGCTGAATTCTGGCAATGGGAATATAGTCTTTTAACCTATCCTCAGTATTTCCTAAGATGGAGCTTACAATATATGAAGTAGTCATTGCCCATAGAGTATAACCATCAGCAGGCTGTTCAAGAACAAATTCCCCTGCCACATTTTCCGAAGAACCGGGGATATTACGTATCTTAATAGGCACTCCAAATTTATCGGATACAGGTTTGGTGATAGCCCTGGCAAAGATATCTGTTCCACCACCCTGACCCCAGCCGACAATGACCTCAATCTCTTTATTTGGAAACATATCTACCGTCTCATTTTTCTGCCCGGTATTACTAAGGACATAGCCTCCCCATAGAAGAACCAGGCTAATTATGCAAGCTGTTATGATTTTAAACCACCAGGAACTTCTCAAGATAAAAATCCTCCTTGAAGAGATTGTGACCTTTTTCATTATACCATTTTAATTCTATTATTAAAGATGTTTTCCTATTTAATAATATTAATTTTAGATTGTTTCATTTTTTTCAAAATCTTACATTGTTTCACATGCAAACTTTTAGTATCTTAGAGTTATAAGCTTAAGTCTTAAGGAGTTGTTAATATTGGTCTGGAATAATATGAACCTAAGGACAAAAGCATTTGTAGCTATAGCCTTCAGTGGGTTGTTTACCCTTTTGATAGCTTTATCAATTTTTCTATTTTCCCTACAAAAAAATACTGAAGATGAAATCATGACCCAGGCCCAAAATATTGCCGCCCTGACTGCAGCACGTATTGATGTGAGACATGCCTACTCTGCTACAGAACCCCCAAGGGAATTAAAGAGGGTATCAGAACAGATTATACGTATCACTAAATGTGCTTTTGTAGTTTTTATGGATATGGAGGCAATCAGATATACCCATCCCAACCAAGAACTTGTGGGACAAAAGTTTACGGGAGGTGACGAGGCTCGGGTATTAGAAAAGGGAGAAACATACAGTTCTAAGGCAGTGGGTGTATCAGGTCCCTCAATCAGGGCTTTTGCACCTGTGTATGATTTTAATGAGCGTCAGGTTGGTGCGGTGGTTGTGGGCTTTTCCCAACCGGAAATTTCCCTCTATATGGCTAAGGTGTATCAAATCTTTTACAGGGTAATTCCCGTCAGTATAGCTTTGGTTATTATACTTTCCCTAATATTGGCAAGGCATGTCAAGAACATCATGTTTGGCATGGAGCCCTTGGAAATCGCAACCCTGTTGAAGGAAAGGGAAACTATGCTCCACTCTATTAAAGAAGGAATAATAGCTATTGATAAAAACTACAGGATTACAGTTATTAATCAGGCAGCCAAAAACCTTTTCCCTCCTGGTACAGATTTTATAAATAAGCCTGTGGAGGAAGTACTTCCTACTACCCGGCTGCCGGAAATTATGGCTAGTGGAAAGTCCGAATACGATGATTTGCAGATACTTAATGATAACACTATTTTAACCAATCGGATTCCGTTAAAGATTGGTAAGGAAACTGTAGGTGCCATTGCAACCTTCCGCCCTCTTACTGAGGTTAATAAACTTGCTGAAGAATTAACAGGAGTCAGGAAGATTGTAAGTGCCCTAAGAGCCCGTACTCATGAATTCCAGAATAAGCTCCATGTCATATCGGGACTAATCCAATTAGGCTCCTATGATGAGGCCATTAAGTATATTACTAAGATATCCCACAAAGAACAGTCCTTTATTGCTTTCCTGACAGAACATATAAACAACACAGCTATTTCTGCCTTACTGGTAGGAAAAGCCAGTGAGGCAGAGGAAAAGCGAATCAATTTTAGTATCGATGAAAACAGCAGCCTCTTCTATCTTCCAGAGCATTTTGACGAAAATGCAATGGTTGTTATCATCGGCAATCTTATTGATAATGCCTTTGAGGCTGTAGAGGAGCTTGATAAAGATAGAAAGAAGGTGGAAGTGAATATCCAACAAGACGAAAAGCATATTCTTATCGAGATTAGAGACAGGGGTAAAGGAATTGAATCCAGGAATAGGGAAGACATCTTTTCCGAGGGTTTCTCTACTAAGGGAACGCTGGGGAGAGGTTTGGGCTTAATGAATGTGAAAAAACGGGTTGAATCTCTAAGGGGCAGAATTGAATTAATTTCAAACGAAAACGGGACAAGATTTAATATATTTCTCCCTTTTTAATCGGTAGCATAATCAATGGTTGTAAGTATACTATAATAAAACAAATTAAGGAGTAATTTAAATGACTACAATTCTAATCATCTCACTAGGACTACTGGCAGGCACTATGAGTGCCCTATTAGGGATTGGCGGGGGTATTGTGTTAGTGCCGGGAATGATTTATCTTTTAGGCATGGAGATAAACAAGGCTATCGGAACCTCCTTGGCTATTATCATACCAACAGCCGTAATGGGTGTATATCGCCATAATGCCCACGGAAACATTGACTGGAAAGCCGCAGTGCTAATTGCCTTAGGCGGGGTTGTAGGCGCCTACTTCGGAGCCTGGTTAAGCGAATACCTGCCGGCGGATGTATTAAAGAAAATATTTGTTGTTTTCCTTTTAATTACTGCTTTCAGACTATGGAGGGGTTAAAGAGACTGTAAAATCTGTCATTAAAGTAATCCAGATGGGACTTTACCGCAAAGCTTTTACTTTCTTTTTCACAAATCAATACCTTTAAATCTGACAATTGGATTTCCCAAGGAAGACCCGTTTCATCTGCCTCTAAATGTTTTTTGCCCAGAGGCAGTTCTTTATATAATGCCGCAAATTCTTCCTTCTCCAATTCTTTAGTAATTTTATTCTGTCTTTCTTCCAGAATGACTAATATATCATAATATTGGCTGCTGACGGTTCGCTTATTAGAGACTACCAAATCCTTTTTATATTTTTTTCCTATATCATAGGATTTGAAGGTCTTAAAAGATACTGCAATTTCTCCAAGCCTGCTTTTAAGCCGCCTTGCTTCCGCCATTTCTTCCAAAGTAATATAAAAAGTAGACTTGCGGACAAGGGAAGTAAGATAGATTTTAACCTCTTTATCAAATAGTTCCAATTCTTCCAAGGTCATTTCTGCCTGTTTTAAAGCATTCACATATTCTCCCTCAACATCATCCAATATATAGAAGTTAAACTCAGCGAAGGCAGCCCTTTCTAAAGTTTCATACTCCTTTTTGATATTTTCTAATATCTGCAACGACCCCTTTAATTTTTCCTCAATTTCTTGCTTATGTTTTTTTTCTTCTTGGATTAGTTTTTGAGCCTTTTCCTTTAGTTCATTTCCTTTATTCCCTAAGTTTATCTTTATAAATTCCACTGCATCCTTAAAATCGCAATATATCTTCCACTTTTCTTTCTTATCTTGTATCCTTTCTTTACTTTCTTCAATTATAAGCTTAAAATCTGTTAAACCTTTTTCCATCTCCTTATTGCTTGGACGCTGGGTAATGATTTGTTCAATAGCAATGATAATGGTATGCAATTGATTGCATTCATCACTAATTACCAGACTGGTGCTGTTAAAACTGCGGGCATCCTCATATATTTTAAGCATTGAGCTGTGAAGCCTTTTATATTCAAACAACATTAAATAACGGTTAGTAACAACAATAATCTGATATGCCAAGATAATAAATACTGGAATTATAACAATTAATTTTAGCATGGTTATATATCGGTAAAGTACCGTTTCCTCCCGCTTATAGTTTTATGTTAAACATATTCGGCATAATATGCCATAACCCTTCCTGGGACACTAATACAAAAGATTACGGTTAATATAATTAGATAATATTGGGTGGAGTCCTTTTTTTAATATCCTGCCGATAAACCAGATTAATAGCAAAGTAAAATAGGTGCTGGAGAGGTTTTTGCAAAATATTTGTATTTAAGATAGTACGTTTAAATATTGAACTAAAGCTAAAAACCCTTTCATACAATTCCCAGTAGGCATTGGTCAGTTCCTGAGGTGACATTTGGGCAGGCACATGCACTGCCTCTGACCCATTGTAAGAATAAATATCCTTATTCCATATCTTTCCTTCGCTATTGAGCTTATGGTAAAGGTCTGTCCCCGGAATTGGCGTGAGAATATAGAAACGGGGTACTACAATTTTGTTGTCCTCAATGAATTGTGCAGTATCCATAATTGTTTGCCTTGTATCCGCATCAGTCCCCACAATCATTTCAGTACTTACCTCAATACCGGCTTCTCTGATTTTTCTAATCAATTGGGGATATTCAGAAGCTTTTGCCCACCCTTTATTTACTTCATTTAAACTGTCCTGACTGATACTTTCTATACCAAAGCTTAACGCTATGCATCCACTATCCTTGATAGCCTTAAGCAAAATATCATTTTTTGCTACTGTGATGGAGCACTGGCTCATCCATTGAACCTTAAATTTCTTTAGTTCACTGCATAAATTAAGCATATACTCCCCATCAGATGCTATATTGTCATCCAGTAAAAGAATTTTTCGAAAACCCAGAGACTTGATATGCTTAATATCCTCTATAACCTGGGAAATCTCTCGCTTAAGATACCGTCCACGATAGAGGCAATGGACAGAACAAAAAGAACAGGAATGGGGGCATCCCCTGCCTGCCTGGACAGGCAGAAAATCCCCAATTTTTTTATTTATCAGCAGGTCATACCGGGGAACGGGCAAATTACTTAGGTTAATAACTTCCTGTTTATAAAAGGGCTTGAGGCTGCCCCTTTCCCAATCATCCAGAAGTTCCTGCCACACACCCTCAGCATCACCAATTACCACACTGTCGCAATATTTTGAAGCTTCCTGAGGCATTAAGCTAACCATATACCCCCCCAAAACTACCGTCTTTCCTCTCGCCTTGAATTCTTTTGCAACATCAAGGCTTCTAATAACTCCATGCCCCATACTGCCAATGCCAATGATTTCTGCATCAGTATCAAAAGGGATATCCTCGATGGTCTCCAGGATAATCTCAACCTCCCAATCCTCGGGTGTCAGAGCCGCTAAAAGGGGCAGGGAAAGTCCCACAAAATATAGCCTATTCCTTTTGATAAGATTTCTATTGGTATCGTAGGGAGTAGGTTGGATGAGAAGAATTTTTTTCTTCATATCATTATCCTTTCAACATTAGACCTGTGTATTTAATCCCGAATTTCAGGGAGCCAAAAAGCATTTTGATTAATGTCAAGGACCCGAACCGCCTTATCATATATGCAGCATTATTCGAAAAGAAATTTACATAAAGGTTGGTCTTTAATACCTCTCCATAATAGCTCCGCAGGTTAAGCTTAGATGGTCTGATACTGACCACAGAAAAGCTCCACTGGTCATAGTCTTCCGAGCTAAACAGCAACCTATCCTGGTATTTAGCGTACAAAGGAGTATTCGGAAAAGGAGTCAATGGTACCAGGGAGGAAATTTCAGGAGAGAGCCGGTAAATGAATTTCCTAAGTTCTTGAAAATCCTGCTTGTCCCAGTCCGGGTCTAAAATAAAAGATGCCCAGCAGTCAATTTGCAGCTCTTTTAGAATCCGGGCTGCCCTTAAACTATCATCAACCGTTGTCCCCTTCTTATATTCTTTTAATTCATCCCCTTTGAAGGATTCGTAACCCACCAAAACTGCCCGTAAACCTACCTCGCTAAAATCTTTAATTGTTTCTTTATTGTTAATAATGCTCTTAACACTGCCATAGCAAATAAATTTTTTTTGTATTTTCTCCTTCTTTAAGAGGTTGATAAAATCTTCAAGCCTCCTGACATCATGGAGAAAGTCGTTATCAATGACCATAATATTGGGTTCATTTATTTCCTTTAGCTGCTGAATAATTCCCTCTAAAGGCTCATGCAGCTCCAGGGGACCTTCCAGGCGCCAGCGGAGGCAAAAGCTGCAGTGGGTTGAACACCCCCGTGATGTTTGCAAAAGGGCACTGGGCTTATAGCCAAAATAGCTGTAGCTGTTTCTGTAATGAGCAGTACAACTGCGGTCAGGAACCAAACAATCATTCCTGCCTTCCTTTCCTGCATCCTGAAAATTATCAAAAAAACTGTATATACCATCTATTGTTTCCTGTCTGTTTCGTACCAGATTATCCATAAGCCTGCTCAGGTTTTCCCGGGTGGTATATTTAAATACATAGTCTATCCCATAACCAAAAAAGGCTGAGGGATTAAAAAAAGCTTGTGTTCCTCCTACCATAGTAATAATGCTGCTGTCTATCTTCTTTACTTCTAAGGCTGTTTCCCGCACAGCGAATACATCAATACATAAAGAAGTTATCCCTACCACATGGGGTCGCCATTCTTGACAAAGCTGCGCCAAATCATGAGTTTTAACCATTAGGTCAATAATCCGGACCTCATGGTTTTCTTTGAGTACGGAATAGATACATTCCAGTCCTAGGGGCTCAGAGAACATAAATTCCCCTAAGGTTATCGCCTGTTCTCTTCTCTTCGGGCGGATTAGTAAGATTCTCATAAGGGCTCCTTTAGAGTAGTGGTTAGTTGTTAGTGGCTAGTGACTGGTATAAAAGTGTGAAATTATAAAAGTGTGAAATTATAAAAGTGTGATAGTGTGACAGTAAAAGAACGTGCGGACATAAATGTCTAGCTTACATGACGTGCCACGATGAATGGCAGTTTGCCGGGATGTGCTACCGTGACATCGAAATATCATTTAAACTAAACACTGACATCCATTTAGCCCTAGTATCTGTTCGGTAGCACTGTAGCACAGACATTCTGTATATCTAATAAGCTTACACACAGACTTTAGTATTTACCCAAAGGCTTTAGCACTACTGCAGTTGCTACTGCCTTAACCACCTTTAACTATCTTAAGCAGATACTGCCAGATGATGCGCCCTGCCCCCAGTGAGAGCTTTAAATTTGGCACCAGGCCGTACTTTAAGTTACCCTTTAAGCTCTTTGGGCTGAGTGTCAGCTTAAAATACAGTTTTAAAATATTGTAATAATATCTCCTCACAGAAATCCTGGTTGGTCGGACTACTAAATTTGCCAAATCCCACTGTTCAAAACTAGAACGGGGAATAATCAACTGTTCCTGATATTGATCCCCTAGTGGGGTTCCAGGCAGGGGAGTAAAAGGCTGAAGGTTCACAAAAGAAAGATTATTCTTTTTCAACCATTTATACAGATTATTAAAATCATCTTCATGCCAATCTATCCCCAGGATAATAGTAGCATAACAGTCAATGCCGTATTTTAGCAGGATAGCTGCCGCCTTCTCATTGACATGGATACTGCTTTGTTTATTATATTTTTCCAACTCTTCACCATTAGCTGTTTCCATACCTACAATCACAGCTCTTAAACCTACTTGAGCAAACATCTCTATAGTCTTTTCATGCTGAGCAATAAAATCGGCCCTGCCATATACTAAAAACCTTTTATGGATATTATTTTCCCGTAGTAAGCGGCAGAATTCCTCCACCCTTTCCCGGGAAAAAAGGAAATTGTCATCAACAATATAAATTTCAGATTCCTTAATGCCTTTTATTTCTTCAATTACATCTGATAGGTCTCTTGTATAATACTGTTCACCTGTAATTTGTCTGCAAAAACAAAAGCTACAGCTATAGGGACATCCATAGGATGTCTTAATTAAAGCACAGGGGTTATGGAAAATGTAGTAGTACCTGCTGCGGTATTTTTCTGTTAATTCCCGGTCAGGGAAAAACTCCGGTACAGATTTTTCTTTATTTCCAATATGCTTAGATTTTTTAACTTCTTTAACCAAACCACTTTCCAGGTCATCCAAAAGCTTTGGAAACACACTGATTCCATTTCCAGTAACAATGTAGTCTATGTTTTGGTCCTCAAAATCCTCCGGTACTACTTCCGCATGTACCCCTCCAACTATTACAGTAATTTGGGAGTCAAACCCCTTAACCAAAGCGGCGCCTTCCTTTATCAAATTAACATGGCTGATATACCCCGTTAATCCCACAACCTGAGGCTGGTGAAGCTTAAGAAAATATTCCAGGGGCACTTTTTCCAAAATCATGTCAACTATCTCCACTTGATGCCTGCCCTTTAGTGATGCTGCCAGGTATTCCAGCTCCAACGGCTCGCAAATCATTATACTCTGCAAACCTATTGTCCTTTTATGAGGTTTAAGGCGAAAAAGTAAAACCTTCATGATTTCTCCCTATTGGTCATGACTGTTAGTGTAATTGATGGCATAAATCCTCTGATGTTCAACTTCTTTTGTTCTTGAACAGAGAGCCCCGCCTCTTTGGCAGCTCTTGCCACCCAAGCATCGGAGGGGTAAGTCCCTTTAATAGTGGTTAATTTAACAATGCTCATAATTGTCTTATCATATAAATTATTTTCAGCTGCCTGAATTAAATATATAAAGCCTCCTGGCTTTAAGACTCTTTTAAACTCCCGTAAAGCCCTAACCTTATCAGGATAATATGGGAAGGAATGGCAACAGGTAATGATATCATAACTGGTACTAGCAGGCATAATTTGGCAATCACCCACTTCAAAACTGCTCTGGGGAATATGCTTTGCCACAGCTTTCTCCACCATCTTAGGGGACTGGTCCAAACCTGTACAAAAAAGTCTCTTGGGAAAAGTTCTTTGTATATCGTTAATTAGCTGTCCTGTACCACACCCTGCATCTAAAAGTTGTAAATTCTCCGGGTAGTATGTGTGAAGCAGTTTACCTATTTCTGAAATAATCAGTTCACGGGTAGGGGAAAGGGAGTATTTCTGAACCCACAGCCTTTCATATTTGCCTGCCCAAAAATCCCAAATCTTTACGATGTCCATAGATAACTTCCCTTCTCCAAATTACTCTTATAGTAATCAGAATGTCTGTGCTACAGTGCTGCCGAACGTCCTTTTACTGTCACACTATCAAACTTTCACACTATCATACTAGCTACTATCTTCGCAGTTTTTTCTTAATTTCATAGTAAATTAAATGACCCAAAGATTTTACTAAAGGCTTAAGGTTCCTCCAAAACCTGGAGTGAGTCAAATACGCTTTAACATACAGAAGGTAAAATTCAAAATAGAACCTGATTTGACTAAGCTTAGTACAGGGAACATTTAAATGGAGAAAATCGGCCCTTTCATAATTGTCCTGGGGAATAATAAGCCGGGACTGGTATTGCTCATAGCCGGGGACCCCTTTCAAAGGCGTAAAGATTGAAAACATGCATAAATCTAACCTCAGTTCATTAACCTTTTTGCTTAATTGACGGAAATCCTTTACTCCAAAATCCTCACTTACAATAAACAGCCCTGTACAACAGATACCTGCTTCATGTAGATACCTTACGGCCTGGTCATTAACTCCAATAGTTACTTGTTTATTAAAGCTTTTTAGTGCTTGGTTATCTACAGCTTCAAGCCCAACAATTATTTCACTAACTCCTGCTTTTTTTAAAAGGGGAAGCAAATCCCTATTGCTGCAGATAAGGTCTGCTCGCCCATAAATGCTAAAATCCTTGCAGATACCTGCCCTTTCTATCAAGGAGCAGAAGCTTATTATCCGCTCCCTGCTGACCAGGAAATCATCATCTATGATAAAAACTTTCTTCTGGGTAATGGTTTCTATCTCTTTAACAACCTTTTCAAGACAGCGGGGTGAATAATTACCTCCATTTAATCTGCAACAGTAACAAAAACTGCAGTTAAAGGGACATCCCCAGGCAGTTTTCACTATGGCACATTCTTCCTTACCAAAATACCTGAATTTCCCGGCGTTTAGGTGTAAGTGCCGACGGTCCGGAAAAGGCAATTCATCGGGTTGAAATGTTGTTTCCGAATTCTTAACCCACCTGTCATTTTCTCTGTAGCAAATATTATGAATATTAGATATTCCCTGTCCGGTTGCCAGTCTTTGGATAATTTCCCCAAAAGCTGCAAAAGGATTGGCAAACACTACGGCATCTATATTTTCCGTATAAAAATCGTCCCAGTTCAACTCAGCATGGATTCCGCCTACAACAACCTTTATGGATTGGTTTAATTTTTTGACCCTGCGGGCGTAATCCCGTATCTGATTGACATGTATTGTATATCCAGTTAAAGCAACAACATGGGGCGAATAATCCTCCAAGACCTCTTGGAACTCCCTTTTCTCAATCATCCCGTCATATATCTGGTAATGAAATCCCATTTGATTGATTGCTGCTGCCAAATATTCCAACTCCAAGGGTTCAAAGCATGCAGCCTTAAGGCCAGCAAAGATGTTAACAGGCTTAGTCCTGGCAAGAAGTACCTTCATGTCCTTCTCCTTTATTTGAAAACATGATATTTCTTAGGGCTGGGTGTATAACTAAAGAATTTAATATTTTTATTAACCAGCCCATTAATCAATGGGTTGGAATGATTGATATACATATCCTTAGCTTCTAAACTGCTGCCTAGCTTTAGTTTAGTTTCCTCAGCGGTTTGTCCAAAATCAATAGTCTCAAATCTATTATCTATTCCGTATTTGATAATCTCCAGCAGTAAATTCAGGTAAATATCGTAATCTAGATTCTGCCCATGATTAAAACCCGTAAAAAGGAAAATAAGTTCTTCCCCATTTTCTATAAATACGGCAAAACCAAGTAAATTGCCGTCTTTTAGAACCTCAAGAAGTCTGGAAGGCAGGGTGAGCTTTTGGAAAAAGTCAATGGATAGCTTTTCCAACGGATAGGGAGATCTATTGAAGGTCTCTTCATAATAACCATAATGTTCTATAGAGAACTTATCTGTGGTTGAATAGTTAAAATCCAAGGCTCTGCCCTTTTTTAAAGCTTGCTTTATCCGGTAACGGTAACTGCTGCGCATATTGCTGACATATGCTGCAAAGTCAGACCACTTAATATACAGCTTGCAAGCGGGCAGTGTTTGTCCTCTTGTTTGCGGGAGAACCTGCTCGCTGTTAAGGATTAGTTTCGCTCCCTTACGCCTGTTAAAATGCTGCAGTAATTTTTCTTGGCTTCCCTCCAGCACAAAAAAACCTGGCTTAGAAACTGAACAAGGTATGCCCATTATTGTCACAGGTAATTTAAGCTTCAAAAAGGAATAGGTAAGGATATTAATTTTTAGTTGATAGCTTACATAAATTGCTTGGGGCAAACCATGCTCATAAAGGATATGATAACTCTGACCACAGGGATTAACCCGTTCTAAATGCATTAAAAAGCTCCTCTTAAGAAAAGTATTTTCCTTAGCAAGGCTATCCCACTCCCATGGAAGTCCATCCCCTTTACTTATATCAACCCAGGTCATACCTGTACCTCAAAAGCCTTATATCTTTTATATTGTTCACACCCTAACTCCTGCCATCTAATTCCCAAACCCTTGGAAGGCAGATTACTCTCCTCAATCCAGCCCGCCTCGCAATATTTATATTTATCGCCAACCAAATTAGCTAAAATCTCGAAGAAGCCAACTGCAATACCAGAACCACGGTATTGGGGAAGAACAGCTATTTCCGCAATTTTAAATCTATCTATTTTAGCACCTAATCTATAGCTTATCAATGTTTTAAAACTAATCTCTTTACCAGCAGGAATGATTTGGTTAAAGTCTGGATACCAAAGGAGCAGTCCGATGGGATAACCATCCTTCTCGGCAATTATTAAATTTTCACCTTTAATAAACCAGCGGAAGGGATTTAGCAGTTCTTCATCCTCTTCAGTTGTTCTCTCAGCCCACCACAGGTGGTCTCGAAAACATTCATTATTGAGCCATGTATAAATTCCAATTTCCCTTCGGAATTTTTTGAAATCAGCAGTACGGAAGCTAAATCCTCTTTTTTTGATTCTCTCCAGGATTTTCATTTCCTTTGACAATGCAAATTTACTA
Source organism: Bacillota bacterium (assembly GCA_049323895.1). Classification (GTDB taxonomy): domain Bacteria; phylum Bacillota; class Peptococcia; order Peptococcales; family BICA1-8; genus JBMOKT01. Next base: position 339,206 of record JBMOKT010000008.1, read on the forward strand.
AGGTCAACCATAAAAGAAGTAAAATTATATTCTTTCAAATTCCGTAAATATTCCATGTAATAAGGAGGGTTATAGGAAAAACCAAAGGTAGGCCTGCAATTAAAATGAGAAGCTAAAAAACCTAATCCATAATTCAAATGACCATCCAGACCAATAATAATCTTTTTACGGTTTGCCTCTTTAGCCAGTTTCCTTCCTTCCTCTAATATTAAATCCATTATCTTCTGACCTTTGGGAAGGGTTTCCAGAAAGGAAAGCATTAAAATGTCTTTTTGTTTATTGTCATTAATAAATGCTCCCCGGGCAATAATTTTTCCTCCTTCCTCCATTAAGAAAGGATAAAATTTTCCATGTTTGAGGTATGAAGTTTTAGCAAATAAAAACATGCTGCAAATACCCGACATTGAGTCCCGGTAACGGGGGTCGTTTTTATATACTTGCTTCGTAAATTTCAAAAACATTTGTTTATCATGGTGGGAACTAATGTACCTAAAATCCATATTCTTATCTTCCTTTACCGAAGTCAGTGTAATTTTATACTAAAACGTCCCATACTGCAATTTGCATTTACCCAACTACTTACCTAATATCAAATAAAAAAAATGAATTATAAATAAATTTTATTATTTTGCGGGAATAAATTATTAGTTAGGTTAATTTTGGATAAACTATGAATAAAGTACTATTCCAAGGGGGATTTTATTTGGATAGTTATGAAAGGGCAAAAATGGCAGGAGCAGTTTCCGTCTTAGCTGATGTAGAAATGAATCCTATCCGGAAAACACAACTGGTTAACCTGATGTCGTCCCTGCAGACAAACAAGAAATTAAGTCCGGAAGAAAAGGCTCTTTTAGAAGACATAGAATTTTTTTCTGTGCCTTACTTTTAAAGCTACATAGTTGGTACAAAGAAAAAAGGAGGATCTCCTGGGGAGACCCTCTTTTTTATTTATTTATTTTGAAATTCTGGGCAGCAGGTGTTGGAGCAGCTTGTTCCTTCTTGCTTTGCCATGCAAAAGTCTTTTCTTTGTAAGTAATATTTACATGAACAGCAGGTACATTTTTTCATCTTATTTACCCCCTTCTCATGATTTATTTAATTTCCTTTTTCTAATTTTATTATATTTGCAAATTTCAGAATTGTAAAATTATAGCATTTTATGTCTGTTATTACTTGTAATTTTATGTAATTTATTAGCCTGATTTTTATAGATTTAATTAATTTCTTATTTATGTTTTTCATAAAGCCACATAATTGGCCCACGACATTATATAAGTCCATTTCCCAAAAATATATTCCTGAAGGCTTACAATTTCTGGTATAATACTTACTAAATAATAAATAGGAGGCAAGATACCGTGAGTAAAGTTTGGTTTGCTGCAATTGAAGGGGAAATTGATGCCGCTCAGTTATCCCAAAAAATCATTGACCTTTATGAAAGTGCTGATTTTCAGAAAATCTTTTCCCAGGGAGAATACACAGCTATTAAAATTCACTTTGGGGAAAAGAACAATACTGGACATATCAAGCCCCGGTGGATTAAACCCCTTATTGATAAAATTAAAGATAAGGGTTGTAAGCCTTTTCTGACTGATACCAATACCCTATACAGGGGGGAGCGTTTTAATTCGGTTGACCACTTATTGCAAGCCCACAAGCATGGTTTTAGTATAGAAAACCTGGGCATTCCCGTGATTATCGCTGATGGTCTTCTCTCCAAAAACTTTACCGAGACACCTGTTAAGGGTAAGTATTTTCATTCTGTTAAGATTGCCAATGATATCCTGCATAGTAATTCCTTACTTGTCCTAAGCCATATGACAGGTCACGTTTTAACAGGCGTTGGTGCCGCAATAAAAAACCTGGCTATGGGGTGCGCACCCCGAAGCGGTAAACAGGTCCAGCATGCGGATATAAAGCCTGAGGTCAAAGGAGAAAAATGCCAGGCCTGTGGTCTTTGTGTTAATTGGTGTCCCAAGAATGCCATCGACCTCTATGACGGTATTGCCAGAATAGATCTGGAAAATTGTTATGGATGTGCCGAATGCATTGCAACCTGCCGCTATGAAGCCATTGCCCACTCCTTTAGCAATGCCAGTATCCCTCTCCAAGAAAAAATGGCTGAATACGCATTGGGTGCTGTTAAGGATAAAAAAGGCAAGGTATGTTATTTTAACTTTTTAACCCATATTTCCAAAGAATGTGATTGCATGGGTAAAGCACAGGACAAAGTAATAAATGATATAGGCATTCTTGCTTCCTATGACCCTGTTGCCTTGGACCAGGCATCCATTGATTTGTTAAATGAAAAAGCCGGCCATGACATTATGGCAGGCTTGTGGCCCGGCAATGACTATAATGTGCAACTCAATCATGCAGAAGCAGTAGGACTTGGGACCAGGGAATATAAATTGATAAGCGTAAAAACTAGTGGAAAAGTGGATGAGTGAACTGTGTAAGAGTGAGAAAAGGAAAATTTTCATCTATGCAAATACTTTATTTTATTAAAAGTTGCGGTTATGCCGCATCTTTTTTTGTTGGTAATTATAATATAAATTTTTAATAATTCAGGGACTATAGGTAAACACTATTTTTAATCATAGTAGAGAGGTATTGAAATGATAGATGATCGCTTTACTAAGGGCTTTATCACAGGTATAATGGCTGGTCTTGTTGAAACTCCTTTTGGCTTAATTTCATATATGCTGGATTTTGGCAAACTGCGTTTTTTAGATTTCGCCGCTATTATGATTTATGGATATAAACCTGAGAATTTTTGGGAGGCATTGTTTGCCCAGATAGGTTATATAATGTTTTCGTCACTTCTGGGTATTGTTTTTGTCTACTTACTACTGCTTATTACCAGTGCAAACATCTTTCTGAAAAGTTGGTTTTTCGCTGTTGCCGTTTGGTTTTTTTCCTATGCTGTTACCCTACTATTTCAAGTACCTGAACTTAAAGAAATCACATTTAGTTCTACCATATCAAATTACATGAGCGCTTCCATATGGGGCTTAGCTTTGGCGTATTTTGCAGGAAAAATGGACAGCAGGCTAAAAGTTAATAATAAAAAATAATTGGGCAGGTTTCGCTGCCCAATTATTTTTTACTAAAACCCTAGCTCTTCACCAATAATTACTACAGTAATATCTGTTGCCGATGGTTTTCTTTTAATAATGCTGAAAATATTACAGATTCTGGTTTTGCCCTGGCAGTCGGTACATACCCCTGATACGGTACAGGGGTTAGGAATGTTTAAACGTTTATTGTTCTTAGGACCTGCATGGGTTTGAATTCTTTGAAAGGCAGCATGGACATTGGATGAAATCTTGTTCACTCCTGCAATAACAAAAACCTTTTTAGGACCAAAGGTCATAGCACCTGTTCTATTCCCCGTTGCATCAATATTTACAAGATATCCATCCAGGGTTATACCATTCGCGCTGCAGAGAAACACATCGCACAACAGCTGCTTTCTTCTAAGATCGAACTTTTCCTCGGGAGTCAGGTGAGGGAGATTGTGATTTAAAACAATGGCCCCTTTCTCCTGGGCTTTATCAGGCAGACCCAGTTGATTCAAAGTAACGGAGCCCCCAATCCCCACTTCCATACCAGGTAAGATAGAATTAAGTACGTATTGGGCAGCGGTGTCTTTATCAGAGAAATAAACTGCATCAAAGTTATTTTTCTTTAATGATTCAACCACCTTAGCTCCTAGTGTATCGTTATGCCATTTTTCAATATCCATATATTTCTCCTCCTAGGATAATAGTTTTATATATAACTTTATTCTTGAAAACCTTAAATTTACCTTCTAAATTATTAAAAAGCATTTTCGAACATATGTTCTTGATTTTTTTGTAAGATAGTTTTAAGATGATAATAGAAAAGTTTTTTAAGGATCCCGACTTTATTTTTCCGAGGTGTCCTATGGAATTAGTTGAAAAATTAAAAATTTTAGGCAATGCTGCAAAATATGATATATGTGCCTCCACGGCCACTAATAAAAAAAGCAGCATTGGGGGCGGTATGGGGGAAGTCCTTCGCCATACTATCTGCCATAGCTTTACTCCTGACGGGCGCTGCGTCAACCTGCTGAAGGTACTGATGAGCAATGAATGCCAGAGCGACTGCTTTTATTGCCCCAACCGCAAGGATATGGATATACCCCGCACCTCATTCCAGCCTGAGGAATTGAGTAAACTTTTTATTGAATTTTACAAGCGCAACTACGTTGAAGGATTATTTCTTTCCTCAGGTATTAAATTTAGCACCTCCCAAACCATGGAGGATATGCTCAAAACCTGTGAGATTATCCGCTATAAGCATAAATATAATGGTTATATTCATCTAAAAATACTGCCTAATGCCTCTTATGATTATGTACAAAAAGCCTGCCAACTAGCAAACAGGGTCAGTATAAATGTTGAGGTTCCAACCCAGGAGCATATGAAAAAAATAAGCAAAGTCAAATTACTTAACCAGGATATATTGCAAAGAATGAAATGGGTGAAGGAACTAGGCGGAAGCAAAGAAGGACGCCATATAACCCAGAGTACTCAATTTATTGTGGGGGCAGCAGGTGAAAATGACCAAACAATAATAAACTCCATGGATAACCTTTATAAGAGGTATAAATTAACCCGCTCCTATTTCAGTACCTTTGTGCCTCTTAAAAACACTCCTTTAGAAAACATTCCTCCTGGAGAGACCCACAGGGAAAGCAAACTCTACCAGGCTGATTTTCTTCTGCGGATTTATAAATTTAAACTAAATGAATTTGTTTACCAGCCAAATGGTAATTTACCAGAAGATACGGATTTGAAATTGTCAATTGCCCTGCAGAACATCCACCGGTTCCCCCTGGAGATCAATACAGCGAGCTATGCCGAATTAATAAAAATCCCGGGTATAGGACCCCAAACGGCACAACGCATACTCTCTTTACGGAGAGCAGGTATAAAGGTAAGTTCTCTGGAGCAGCTCAAGAAAATGGGTGGAGTTATCAGCCGCGGCCAATTTTTTATTACCATAAACGGCAGAATCCAGAGCAATATTAATATCCTCATGGATAAAATCACCCTGGAAAAGGAACGGAAATACTATAAGCAGCAAACCTTTTTTTAAATTTTACAATACTTGAAGAATTGGATATTTTCTTTAGTACTGTAGCTGCTGCAGCACCTGCAGCCACTGTAGGTGCTATAATTTAAGAATTGTAAAGGAGACCTCCTATGAAAGAAATACTATATTCCTCCTGTGCTTCTTCTCTAATCAAGGCTGTTTTATTAAGTAAATTTTTGGGAGATGCATTCTTAAAAAGCAAGTCTTCAGTTAATGGTTCTCTCTTTGACAGCCAACAAATTGACGTTGATAAACTATCTTCTGGTTATATTTACAGCAATTATCAACGGCATTATGGGCATATTCACGGGTTTGCCAATAGTAATTTTAATTATTTTAAAAGGCAGATTAACCTGGCATTCCGTCACCAAAAGGAAGATAAATATCCATTACTGGAAAAGGTGGTACAGGATAGTCTAGAGCACAGCCTGGAGTACATTATGGCTAAGTGTACTAATGAGGGCAGGAAATTTGACAGCTATTACAATCAGGTCAACGCTGAAGTCCATGCCAACAAAGGCTTTAGCCGGCTGCAGCCAGTAGAAGACAAGGTATTAATTGGCTATATCCAGACAGAACATCATACCGGTGATCTAATCCTCAGTTTTTTTGTCAAACGGTTTCCAGGTTTTGCGATCAGCCTTATTGTAGAGTAGGGGAATGAAATTTTCATTCCCCCCTCATCAAACCGTGCATGCGGTTTTCCCGCACACGGCTTTCCGATATTCTTCTTCCTTCAGCATTCATTAAGCCGCAAGTCGCTGTAATCCAT
>JBMOKT010000009.1:0-10868 GCA_049323895.1 Bacillota bacterium
ACCTGTGCCAACGGGTCATAACTGCTTTTGAGCTTGCCTTCCAGGAACAAATGGCTGCGGGCAGCTATCATGTGCACCAAAACTGGATTGCCATCTTGCTAAAGGAATACTACGACCCTATGTACCTATATCAATTGGAAAAGAATACAAGGAAGATTTTGTTTAAAGGGAATACCCAAGAGGCATACTCCTTCTTAAAGTCATTTAGCAGCGGGAAAATCCTAGGGGTTGCCGCAAAATAATTTGAATGTAAAAACTACAAGGTTAATCCTTGTAGTTTTTTATATATAACATATTATTTTTATCCATGCCTAATGCCATACCTTTTATAGATGTTTCCAGACCTGTTTCAACCTCGATAATGCGGGTTTCATGCTCACCGTTACTATTAAACGTAAATATTAAATCCCTGCCGTCACCACTCCATCCTTTGAAGTAATGATAATGGTAATCGGGCAAGGTTAACTTCTTCTCCCCATTTGGAGTAACTATTTCTATTCCACCTTGGAGTTCACCTACTGCCAGCAAATCTCCCCTGGGCGACCAATGTACACTTCCTCCACCTCTTCTTACCAATTGCTTCTCTCCCGAAGCAAGATTAAGAATAAATATACTAGTTTCCGGCACAAAGTCCTCTTTGGAAGAGTTGACCACCAGGACCAACCTTTCACCTGAGGGGTCAAAGGAAGGATTGATGTTGATAAATGCCAGTGCCTTATTATAAAGGGGATAGCTGATGTTCTTTATTACCTTTTTCTCCCCTTGCCACTGATAGGCTAAATGAAGTTTGAGTTCACGTTCTTCAAAATTCTCTACATATACATAAGCCGTACTATTATCTAAAGCCCTATCGAATCCAAATATCCTTTCTTTTATTGCTTCTTCCTTTACCTCTTCTCCTTCATTGGTAAATACACTATTTAATACCTGCACCCTGTTGTCTCCAAACCATTTCACCTGGGGATCCCCCCCTCCGGTTGTCAGGTATACCTTTTTGCCAGTAGTGAAATTCTGGAGCCAATAACGGTAAGAAACCCCGTCCCCTACTGCACAATCCAGCTCCCAAAAGACCCCATGGCTGCCAGAGGGTGAAACATGCCCAGAATACCCTCCGGAAGTAGTGCCTACTTGTTGTTTTTCCTTGGTAACAAGATTATATGCATAAATTTTTGTATCTGGTACAACTATTAACTCCACACCCATAGAAAAACCTACCAGAATACCATCCTCATCCAAAGCACCATCTAGATTTAAACTATACATTGCCCTTTCCTGGGATAAATCTTTGACCTTAAATTCTACCTTCTTTTCATTCAGCCAGTTAAAATCCAGCCCTTCTGATGGTATTCCCTGAGCTATAGCCTTTTCAACACTATCCTTATCCACAGCCTTGGTAAACTCCAACACTACTTCTTTACCAGGAGGCAGGGAAATAATCTGGTATTCCTTTAAGGGCAACTGGGGATAATCCTTTAAATAAATTTTGCCCCAGGGCGTTGTAAACCTTTCCAAGGTAATGGTGATATCTTCTTTGAGTTCTTTATTCAGTGTCCGGTTTTTCACCCCTTTGGCAAGGGTTATCTTAACTATTGATTCAGGCTCAGTGGGATAAATCCTCATGCGAAACCAGAATTCAGGTCCCATTGATACATATTCAGTATCGATTTTAGTAGTTTCCGGCTCAACAATAAGATGGGACAGTAATTCATCCTGAGCCATGTCCTCAGGAAAAGCAAAGTTAACCCATAAAGAGTTATCGCTAGATACCCGATAGATATTTTCCTTGTTTGGTGGAATATCTACCAGCCAACCACCGTTTTCCGTATTCCGTGAATCATCTATATCTATTTTAGGTAGGTTAGCTGCAGGAAGATCTACTCCATTCTCTTCGCGGCTGTTTTGAACCCCTTCTTTAGCTTTCTCTGCTGTTTTTTCCTTTTCCTTATCAGCAACATCCTTGAGTTCACTGGAGCATGCAGCAGTAGAGAGCAGTATAAGAATAAGTATTACTGTTAATAGTTTCTTCTTCATAGCAGCGCCTCTCTTCATCTAACACTAACTTTAAGTTAAGTAGTTTAAAATTAAGGCAGTATAATACTTAATAGAATCAATATATTTGCTAACCTCCACATACTCATCGGGCTGATGTGCCAGCTTCTCATCCCCTGGACCAAATATTATTACCGGTATCCCTAGGGTGGGAATGAAAACCGAGGCATCAGTGTAGTAATTTACCCCCTGGGTCTCTATATGCAGCCCCAACACTTCCTGGGCGGTTTTTATACCCAGCTGTAAAAAAGGCGATTCTTTAGTAGTTTCTACTGCCTCATGGTTGTTGAGAATTTTTAATTTCACATCAAAGCCAGGAAACTCATATTTTAGCTGTTCCAATATGGCAAATATGTCCTGGATTATCTCCTGGTGGCTTTGACCTGGTACGGTGCGAATGTCTACTGTTAAGACACAGCTGTCGGGCACAACATTGGTTTTTACCCCGCCTTTGATAGTAGCGATATTTATAGTAGGATTACCTAATAAATTATGTTGTTGGTATTTAAACCGGTAATTAGTTAATTCATTAACTAACCCATTAATCTGCAGAATCGCATTATTTCCATATTGGGGCATAGACCCATGGCTGGTCTTACCCTGGGCTGTAAACTCCAACCACAGGGCACCTTTGGTTGCTGAAAAGATTTTCAGGTTGCTGGGCTCTGCTATCACTGCCGCACCCACATCCTGCAAATATCCCTTATTTAGAAGATCAATAGCCCCTAGACAATCCACCTCTTCTCCGGCACTTCCGGCAAAGAGCAAATCACCTTTTAAGGAAACTCCGGCCTCGGAAATAAGGCACATTGCTATCACCAAGGCGGCCAAGCCGCCTTTCATATCTGAAGCACCCCGACCAAATAATTTGCCGTCCTCTATCACTGCAGCAAAAGGATCATACTTCCAAGGGATTTCTCCCGGGGGAACCACATCCAGGTGTCCGTTTAGAAACAAAGTCTTTTTCTCTTTGCTCCCTTTAATAGAGGCAATTACATTTCCCCTGTTATTTCCTAAATCATCCACAGTACTATTAATTCCATGCTGCTCTAACTTGTCCGCTATCAACTGGGCCAAAGCCTTTTCTTGACCGGGGGGATTGGTAGTATTTAATTTAATTACTTCCTGGAGAAACTCTACGGCTTTTTCCTCATTTAATAACCCAATTACTTCAGGATAATACTTCATTTTTTCACCTTCCAAAAATATCTGCTATTTTTGTAAATATGCTTGTTCAATTTTTTCCTTACTAAGCTTATCATCCCCGGAACTTTCCATGATAACCTGACCCTTTTGGATGACATAAGCATAATCTGCAATTTCGATTGCTTTGTGGGCATTCTGCTCTATTAATAGTATGGTTGTTCCTTCTTCCTTGTTAACACTGACAATTGTTGAAAAAATCTCTTTTATTAAAATAGGGGCTAGTCCTAGGGAAGGCTCATCCATTAGAAGCAGCTTAGGCTCACTCATCAGTGCTCGAGAAATAGCTACCATCTGCTGTTCTCCACCGCTGAGAGTTCCTGCAACCTGGTTTTTTCTCTCCTCCAGCCGTGGGAAAAGACGGTATGCTTTTTCTATATTCTGGGTGATTTTGCTTTTTTCCTTTATATTGCAGGCACCCATTAAAAGATTTTCTTCTACTGTAAGTTTTGGAAATAATCTTCTGCCTTCGGGTACGGTGGCAATGCCCTTTTGAATGATTTGGGGCGTCTTCAGTTTATCAACTCGCTCCCCCATAAAATAAATCTCACCTTGAGTAGGCTTAACTATTCCTAGAATTGTTTTAATAGCTGTTGTTTTGCCCGCACCATTACTGCCCAGCAGACAGGTAATCTTGCCTTTAGGGACATTAATATTAAAATCCCTCAGAACCCGGAGGGACCCATATTGAGTATTTACATTTTTTAATTCCAGCATTATGAATCCTCCCCTAGATAAGCACGGATTACTTCAGCATCACTGCTTACTTCTTCAAATGTGCCTTCTGCTATTTTTTTACCTATGCTTAAGCATAATACTCTATCGGCCAAACCCTTGATTAGACCCATATCATGTTCAATTACTATTATAGAAATGTCAGGCTGAATCTCCCTGATTTTCTTGATATCTTTTACTAATTCGTTGGTTTCATTAGGATCCATTCCAGCTGAAGGCTCATCCAGGATAAGTAATTTCGGCTTGGACACCAAGGCTCGGCAGATTTCCAATCTCCTGCGGTCTGCATAAGAAAGATTTTTAGCCAGCTTATCCTGCTGTTCCAAGAGCTTAGTGCTAAAAAAACCTATAATTTTTCTCGCTTCCTCTACACCGTCTTGTTCTTCCTCTTTTTCCCGGCGGCTGCGGAAAACCGCATCAAATAAAAAGCTTTTTTGCTTCGTATGGAGACCAACCATAACGTTCTCCAGAACATTCAGTCGCCAAAACAAGCGTCCATTTTGGAAAGTGCGGGCAATTCCCAGCCTGAAATTATAGTCAGGCCTAGCACCGTTAATCCTTTGCCCTTCGAAGAGTATCTCTCCATGAGAAGGTTCGTATATACCTGTTAAAAGGTTGAAAAAAGTGGTTTTGCCCGAACCATTTGGTCCAATAATACCAATAGTTTCACCTTTGTTGATAGTAAAATCAATTTCATTTACTGCAATTAAACCCCCAAAACGCATTGTTACTTTTTCTGTTTTTAAAAGCTCCACAACTTTTCACCTCGCTTGACTATCTGCTTCATCTTTTTTACCCCATTGGGATGTAAACTTCCTAGAAACAGCAGGTATTAAACCATCATTTTTAAAGAGAAGTATTAATACTACGATAACTCCATAAAACATCATCCGATAATCGGCAAAAGCCCTGAACATTTCAGGTATAACAGTCAATGTGACTGCGCCGAAAATTACCCCTGGTATTGAGTCAATACCACCTAAAAGAATCATGCTTAATATTAAAACTGAGTGGGAATAAGTGAAATTTTCAGGTGCAATAAAACCAATCATCCCCGCATAGAAAGCCCCGGCAACACCACCGAAAACTGCACCAAAAGCAAAAGCCCACAGCTTGTTTTTGGTTAAATTTATCCCATAGCATTGGGCTGCAAGCTGGTCCTCCCGCATTGCACTCCATGTCAACCCCAATAATGAATGGGATAATCTAATCACTACCAGGATAGTCAGTCCTGTGAGAATTAATACCAAATAGTAAAAGTTGGCGTGAAAAGGTAATTTAATAAATCCTAAATCTAGTGGAGAGTTAAAGGAATATCCCCCTATAAATGGAGGCGGAATGTTCATAAGTCCATTTGCCCCTCCTGTCAAAAATTCCAGGTTTAATGAAAGCTGATATACAACCAAACCAAAGGCTATCGTCACTAGAGCTAAATAGTGACCTTTTACCCTCAACGCAGGCAGCCCCAATAAAAGGCCGAAAACCATAACTACTAAACCTGCTATTGGTAGGCATACCCAAAAAGACAGTCCAAAACGCAAGGCTAAAATTGCATAGGTATATGCTCCTATAGCATAAAAAGCAGCATATCCCAGACAAGTCAACCCGGCATTGCCTACCATTATATTTAGTCCAAGGGCCATCATTACATATAAACCTGCCATAATTCCAACTTGTATCCAGTAAGGATTGCTGGCAGAAAGGATGGGAAAAGACAGTAAAAATATATATAACAAGATATAAAAGATACCTTTATTCTTCTTTAATAAACTTTGTGAATTATGGGATACCCTTTGAAGAAAATCTTTCAATTTATATTACCTGCCTCTCTTTTATACTTTTTCATAAACCTTTTCTCCGAAGATACCCGATGGCTTAAAGACCAGAAAGGCAATTACGATCAAAAAGCCTATAACATCCTGATATCGGGATCCACCGGGGATAAAGGCAGCTGCAAACATCTCCAAAAAGCCCAGTAAAAAACCTCCTACAATTGCGCCATAAATGTTGCCCAGTCCTCCAACCACTGCCGCCGAAAAACCCTTAATTCCTATTAAAAAGCCCATATTAAACTTAATGATGTTATAATACATCCCATTCATCAAACCGCCAATAGCACCTAATGCAGACCCTATTATAAAGGTAATGGTAATAACTTTATCAATATCCAACCCCATCATCATTGCCGCTTCTTTATCTTGGGAGGTAGCCAACATATAGCGACCAAATCTGGTGGAAGTTACAAAAAAGTGGAGCAAAACTACCAGCATTAAAGATATAAAAATGATAAAGACTTGCTCATACTTTAAAACAATACCAAATAACGTTATACTCCCGTTAGGTAATAAATCTGGAAAAGCCTGGGGATTGGCGCCATTGGGATAGAAAATCATAACACTTTCCCTGATGACAATGGAAACACCTAAGGTTAGAAGCAAAATTATCAAATCCGAAGCACCCCGCATGGGCTTAATTATTCCTTTTTCAATTACTGTACCCACAATACTGCTAATAACTGCAGTCACAACGATAACAAAAAGAAATATGAGCATAAAATGACTGGATATTAAGGATGAGCCTGTTAAAAAGCCCATAGTAGTTAACGCAATAAAAGCACCCAGCATAAAGATTTCACCATGGGCAAAATTGATAATATCTATAACGCCAAAAAAAAGAGTAAAACCTACTGCAACTAGAACATACATAGCTCCAAGGCTGAGTCCGTTTAATAACTGTTGCGTAATCATCGAATAATCATACATCCTGTTTTTCTCCCCTCTAAAAGAAGATTGTAGATTAGAAATTAAATTCTAATCTACAATTCATAAACCTATTGATATTTTCCGTTCGTTATTTTTAAACCTGATTTTTGCAAGGTTACCCATTTTCCATCTTTGACTACATAGGTTATTACTGAGTTAAGTAAACTTTGTCCATCGTTACCAAAAGATGTTTTGCCCAGTAATCCCTCAAAGTCCTTGGTCTTGCGTATTGCTTCCGTAACACTGGGACGATCTAATTTCTCGGAGTTTTTCATCGCTTCAATGATAATATTGGCTGCATCATAAGCAAATGGTCCAAACGCTTCATAAATTTCCTTAAAACCGGCTTTTTCGTAGGCTGTAATAAAATCCTGTCCCTTGGGAAGCTCATCAATAGGACTAATCAAACCGCTGGCTAATGAACCTTCTGCGAAATTACCTGCAATATCAATGAAGGTTTGTGAATGAATTCCCGAATCACTTAAAAAGATAGCCGGAATATCCAACTCGCTCATCTGTCTCTTAATTAAGGCTGCTTCGGTAGCCAAACCACCAAAGAAAATCATTTCAGGATTTTGACCTTTAATTTTGGTGAGAAGTGCTGAATAGTCCTGTTGACCAACGGAAATTCCTTCAAAGCTCAGCATTTCTCCGCCTAAACTCTTTGCTTTTTCTATGAATTGTTCGGCATTTGTTTTACCGTATTCGGTTTGGTCATGGATTACGGCAATTTTTTTAATGCCCCATTCCTTCACAGCAACTTCAGCAGCAAAAACATTCTGAATCTTAGATGCTGTAATAACCCGTGTTATCTCAGGATAGCCGTCTTGGGTTATTTTATCGTTAATAGCAGCAGCTACTACGGCCGGAAGACCGTATTTGTGGAATACGTCCTTGGTGGCTAGTGCACAACCACTATTGAAGTGAGCTATTGTTGCAAGGATTTTTGGATCGCTGGCAGCTTTATTTACCGCAGTTACAGCTGTAGCAGGATCACTGGCATCGTCTATGGCAACCAACTCCACTTTAAAGGGTAAATCCCCCTTTTCATTTGCTTGTTTTACAGCTAACTCTGCTGAGTTACGCATTCCTAGACCTATAGCGGCATTAGGGCCGGTAATAGGTGCAATAAAAGCTATTTTTACCGTTTCCTTTCCGTCCTTAGAATCAGACCTGCAGCCTGTTAGAACTAAAGGTATAGCCATAATGAAAATCAGAAAAGCAACTAACAATTTTTTATTCATTTGTTTAACCCCCTGTTATTGTTTTTTACTGCAAATCTTGCTGAGGCAACAAAAAAAGCCAAGTTTTATAACTTGGCCTCTGAGACTGGGATTAAAGTAATAGGAAAAGACAAAACCTTATTAAGCCTTACTTGTTAAAAACAAATAGAGCAAGCAGCTTCCCTACCCCCTGTCCTTTTGCCTGAGAGATTATCTGAATTATTTCAGATTTGCTCCTTCGGCGCCTATAATAGGTCTCTCCAGAGGCCAGTCCGATTACAGTACCTTTCCCATACGGGAAGCCTGAGATTTTCAATTCCTTAGAATCTTCACCCTTCGGCAGAAAACAATTTTCTTCTCCTGTAACCATCATCCCTGAATATTTAGTTGTCCATGATTTGCTTGATAGAGATTATAGCACGGTTTTAAGTATCAGCATAGTTGTTGAAAAAATTTTATCATTAATATTTTACTTATGAAACAATATCGTCTAGGAATCAATGACTCCTAGACAATTTTATTATACCTATAGTAATTAGTATTAGGCTAAAGTTACCTTTAAATCGCCTAATTTTTCTATTCTAGTAATTACCTCATCACCGGGCTTTAGCCAAATTTGTTTGTCCTCAGGATAGCCCATAATTACACCTTGGGGAGTTCCGGTAAAAATTATGTCCCCAGGCTTCAGCGTCATGTGCTTGGAGATATAGCTTATTAAGAATTTGCAGTCAAAAATCATATCATTGGTATTGTAGGATTGTCTTATTTCACCATTCACCAGCGTTTCCAAAGCTAAATTATTTGGGTCGTTAATCTCATCAGCAGTGACTAAATACCTGCCAATGGGAGCGAAGCCGTCAAGGGTCTTCCCTAACAACCATTGATTTGTCCTAAACTGCAGATTACGTGCCGATAAATCATTGCCTGTACAATAGCCAAATACTTTTGATAAAGCTTCTTCTTCACTTACATTATGTGTTACTTGTCCGATCACTATAACTAATTCAACTTCATAATCCATTTTTTCTACAACACTGGGAATTTTTATTGTTCCCCCATGGGCAGCTAAAGAGTTATTAAATTTACTGAACAATAAAGGATATGTGGGAATGGGCATGTTGGACTCAATAGCATGCTGCCGATAATTAAGCCCTACACAAATAATTTTTTCAGGATTGGTTACACACGGACCGTACACAATATTTTCCTCATTATAAAATAGACCGGACGGATCATGCAATGCCAAATCAATTATTTTGAGGATAACGCTATTTTGGGCTTCCCAATCTTTAATTATATCCATAATATTTCCAGGAACTTGAATGTTAAATCTGGCAGCAGCTTTACTTAAATTTAAAATCCCTTGTTCAGTTTGAATTCCAATACCATAGTTTTTATCTTCTAAAACAGCAACTAATTTCATTAATGCTCTCCCTTCCATTTTTCATTAGTTTTTATAAATTTTATTCTACAGATTATTTCACGTATCCTCTAAGATAAAAATTTAATTTATGAAAGTAATTATATTTTATAACCTTTGTCTTTCCGCTCCAATTGTTTATGGTTTTTATTATTTTGGTAATATATTAAATGGAATAACATAGGGAAATGTGTTCAGTTTTGGTAATTTGGAGGTTAAAATGTTTATTGTGTTTGTACTATTTATATTAAGTATTCTTTTAATCATCAAGGGAGGTGACTTATTTACAGATGGTGCAATATGGCTGGCAACCTATACTGGCGTTCCACAAGTTATTATAGGTGCGACAGTTGTTAGTTTAGCAACTACTGTTCCCGAGTTTACCATTACCGTTCTGGCTGCACTTACCGGTCACCCGGACTTGGCAGTAGGAAATGTAATTGGCTCTTCGACAGTGAATATAGGATTAATCTTATCCCTTTCCATAATTATTTCCCCTTTAGTTGTTACGGCTTTTATGCGGAAAGGGTCTTTAATAATGGTTTTCACCGGAATAGTTTTTGTCTTATTACTGCAAAACAAGGTAATCACCAGTATAAATGCTGTTTATCTGCTGGCAATGTTAATTGCATACTTTATCTATAATTTCAGGCAAATTAAAGCGCCTAAATCAAATCTCTCTGACAGCTTGCAAATTAATTTTGAAATAATTTCTAAGGATAACAGAGCTTTTAAAAAAAATATTTTTTCAATTATCATAGGTGCCTCCTTAATTATTATAGGCAGCAGGCTCTTGATAAACAACGGGTCAAAAATAGCTGACTTTTTGGGAGTTCCCGAACTTATTATAGGGTTGACTCTTATTGCTTTAGGCACCTCACTTCCCGAATTAGTAACTGCTGTTTCCTCAGCTTTGAAAAAAAACCCTGAAATTGGTATTGGAAATGTTTTGGGAGCAAATTTTTTGAATATGACCATGACCTTTGGAGGAACTGCATTAATTGCACCAATACCAATTAATAATCAAACCCTTACGCTAGATGCTCCATTTATGCTAATTTTAATGGCTGCAACTGCAGCATTTATGACCTTTTTTAAAAAGTTGAATATTATTCATGGTTTAATAATATTATCTCTC
The DNA here is from genome assembly GCA_049323895.1 of Bacillota bacterium. Taxonomy (GTDB): domain Bacteria; phylum Bacillota; class Peptococcia; order Peptococcales; family BICA1-8; genus JBMOKT01. The sequence continues at coordinate 10,531 of JBMOKT010000009.1, forward strand.
TACATCATATATCTGTATTTAATTGTACTAAACAGCTATATTCATTCTTAGCCAAGCAAACTATTACTTGATCATTTAAATATGTTTTATACTTATAAGAAAGTATAACTTTTACAAGGTAATAAGTATAAGTGCAACATCGGCTTCCGCAGTCGCCAAAGGCTCGGCGCAAGCCGTGTTTTCTAATACTTATTGGGAAATATAACTTTTTCAAGGTAATAAGTATAAGTGCAACATCGGCTTCCGCAGTCGCCAAAGGCTCGGCGCAAGCCGTGTTTTCTAATGGAATTTAATGTGATAAGATATAGTTACAAAGTCTAAGTCTAACAAAGCGAGGT
>JBMOKT010000009.1:10968-17933 GCA_049323895.1 Bacillota bacterium
CAAGGTAATAAGTATAAGTGCAACATCGGCTTCCGCAGTCGCCAAAGGCTCGGCGCAAGCCGTGTTTTCTAATGGAATTTAATGTGATAAGATATAGTTACAAAGTCTAAGTCTAACAAAGCGAGGTGAAATACCCTGGATAAAAGACAAATATCTAAGGATCAGTATGAATTTTTAAAAGAAGAACTTGAACACTTATCCTCTTCGGAAATAATAACTGAAGAAACTAATAAAAGAATATTAGCTGAGTACGCAATTAGGGCAGGCAGTCTTAATTTTATTCGGATAATTCTGACCTTGGGTGCTGTTTTGTTAGGTCTGGGAATCCTAAGCTTCATAGCCTCCAATTGGCAGGAAATTAGCAAATTAGCAAAGTTCACCCTACTTTTAGGTATTTATTTACTGACAAACACAGTGGGATACAAGCTGATAAATAATTATCCTAAAACAGGAATTAGTCTAATCTACCTAGGAGTCTTGACATATGGCGCCGCGATTTTTCTCATTGGACAAATTTTTAATTTCAGCGGACATTTTAGCGGTGCATTTTTCCTTTGGGGGTTAGGTGTCCTCCCCATGGCTTTCCTATTAAGGGACAAATTGATTTTTATTTTCGCCCATGTCTTGTTTTTAGTTTATCTGAACGGTAGTTTTGCCATCAACGGCTTGCCTTTGATTATGCTTGTTTTGAGCCCGGTGTTATACTACATCAACAATATAATGGGAAATTACAAATTAGGCACATTTTTTAATAACTTGCTTGCTCTGAATACTATAGGCTATTTTGCCTATTACCTAGGTCTTGAGGGATTCTATATCTGCGTAATGTTTCTAATCATAGGAATTTTCATGTATTTACTGCCCTTCCCCTTAAACAAAGAAATCATGAGATTTCAAGGTAACATTGCCGTAGGCATATCGGGCATAATTTTAACATTTAAAGGGGCGTGGAGTATTATACCTGCAGAAGGCAGAATAGCTGCAAGTATTATATTTACTTTAGCCTTTCTGTTATTTTTGTTTAGTTCAGTAAGAAAAGGCAGTTTAATTTCTTTGATGTTTATATGCATAACTATCTTTAGATTTTATTTTGATACCTTTTATGATTTTATGCCTAAGTCCATTTTCTTTATTATTGGCGGAGTTCTCTTGATTGGTTTTGGATATTATTTTGAAAAGTTAAGGAAAAAGGGGGTTACTATCGGTGTATAACAAAAAGAAGTTTATTATTGCTGTAGCAATCCCCGTCCTAATCCTCTCGGCAATGGCGGTACAGCCTGTATTGACACTGTTTTTCGGTAAAGAAATCTTATTGGAAACAAGGCCCTTTGACCCCCGGGATATATTTAGGGGAGACTATGTGGAGTTGGCATATAAGATAGAAGAAGTTCCTCTGGAAAAATTCCCTCCCGAGTTATTAGCCTTGGCCGATAATAGCGAGGAAAAAAAATCAGTCTTAAAAAAAATGGAGACTGTTTACGGAATACTTAAAGAGGATAACGGACATATGATTTTAGACTATATTTCCCTGGGAAAACCCAAGGACAGTCTTTACATCAAGGGGAAAATTCCGTCATATTATGTATTTCTATATCGGGATAAACATTCATCTAATCCCATCTTTATTGATTTTGGGCTGGATAGGTATTTTGTCCCTGAAAATACAGGAAAAGACCTTGAAGAAGCAGCAAGACAAGGAAAACTGGCAGCCAAGGTAAAAGTACTTAACGGCTATGGGATACTAATTGATATTACTTCACTGGTAAGTGACTAGTGACCAGTGACCAGTGAAAGAGTGGAACAGTGAACAATTTTTTATATACAATCCACATCCAAAGGAATTCCTCTAGTTTCATCCCGATGCAATAAAATGGCATTTTTATTGCATGCCGAAACACACACCCCACATCCCATACACTTTTCCTTCTGTACCTCAAAGGATGGAGCAATAGCTTCGAAAGGACATTTTTTAATACACACACCACAGGTGATGCAGATTTCCTTATGAATTTCTGCACTAAAGCCTGATGGCGCCAACATAGGCACTCCATGTTTAACCATTGCCTCCAAACCCAGACAGCAGCATTTACAGCAGTTGCAAATAACGTAGAATCTATCCAAGCAAGCTTCTTTAAAATATGCTGAATGAACACACCCCTTTTTGTGAACCTCATCCAAGAGTTCCAGAGCCTCCTCTGGGGTCATCTTTTTTGACTTATGGGGATGATGCTCAATGATAAAGTCTGTAAAGGGCTGACCAATAACCATACACACCATGGAAGGTGTACAGGGGTTTTTGGCTGACGCACGACAAGGACATTCAAGTACAGCAATATCCAAGGGATTTTCCAGTACAATTTTTCTCGCAACGGGATAGGGTATTATCTGCTCTAGATCTGTTACAGGTATATTTTTGTTCAATGTAATAATTTTTTTAGCTAAATCAGGTGTCAGCACCTTAGAATGGTAAGTTGCTGCCACTTTTTCTGGTCCCTTTTCAGCAGCACTTGGCAGCAAAGCTCTGGCTGTTTTTATATATTTATCAGGCCAAGCAGCATAAACATACATGTGTAAAAAGTTCTTTAGATTAGAAAACCCGTATTCTTTAAATGCTTTTCTTGTAGATTTTTTTATCATATTAACCTCCCGGTTTAACCTCCTGGCTGAAATAAAAAGTTTATTTGCATTTCTAATTATATCCAACAAGCAAAGGGTAATAAAGTTAATGGGATTTTTGAATTGTCTTTTTATTTGTTCAATAGGTTTGAAAAATTATGATACAATTGATATAAAAATTCCAATAAACATTTGGAGGATAGATATGATTAGAAAAGGACTCATCTTAAAAATCTTTGACGCCTTTTATATGCAGCGTTGGAATGATAAGCTACGGCCTATCGAGCTGATAGAAATGGACAAGCAGGCCCATAAAATGTTCTTTGCTTATTTCCTGGGAAAATTTGCCGAAGACCAACCGGGTTTTAGTTGGACAGAAATTATCGAAGGAAGTATCTTTGAGCTTTTACAAAGGATTGTAATAACAGATATTAAGCCTCCTGTATTTTATAAAATAAAATCTAATACGGAAAAATATAAGAAGCTCAATGAGTATGTATTCAATAAGTTGCAAACCCTTATCTCTCCCCTTGAAAGTGACTTTTCCGATAGATTTAAAAATTATTTCACCCAGGAAGAAGATAACATTAATAAGCGGATTCTAGGGGCAGCCCACAATTATGCATCAATGTGGGAATTTGAGATTATTGAGCGGTTAAATCCTAATGGTTTTGAAATTAAAGAGATTAAGGGGGACTTTATTAAACGGATTGAAAAATACAATGACTTAGAAGGAATGCGTCAATTAGCTTTAAACAGTAATTATAAAAATTTTCTTGACCTCTGTGGTCATTTAAGATTTCAGGCTAGATGGGCCCATTTGCACCGCATACCTAAAACCTCGGTTATTGGTCATTCTCTATTTGTAGCTATTCTATCATATATTTTTTCTATGGAACTAAAGGCTTGTCCTAAAAGACGCTTTAATAATTTTTTCACCGGAGTATTCCATGATTTACCGGAAGTATTAACCCGAGACATCATTTCTCCTGTGAAAAGTAAAGTGGTCGGTCTGGAGGACCTAATTAAGGAGATTGAAATTCAACAAATGGAAGAAATAGTTTTCCCCTTAATACCTGATAAATTTCTCCTGGAAATAAAAATGTTTATCGAAGATGAGTTTGCCAACTATGTAACAAAAGAAGACGCGCTAATTAATGTAACCAGTGAGGAAATAAGCGCATACTATAACAAGGATGAATTTAACCCTAGAGACGGCAGGTTAATTAAGGCAGCTGATGAAATGGCAGCTTTCATTGAAGCCAAGGTAGCTATAGAAAATGGTTGTACCAGTGAAGAATTCCAGAAAGCAAAATGGATGATAAAAAATAAGTATGAAGAAAATCCCATGGTTGCGGGGATTAACTTGGGAGCAATTTATGCTGATTTATAAATGCCGAAAGGCATTTTAGTGGTCAGTGACCAGTGATTAGTGACCGGTGAAAATGCCAATAGATAATAAAATAGCAAGCCCCAGGAGCCGTGAATGCCCTGGGGCTATTTGATGCTCTAGTAGTAACCAGGGTAGTTTTGGTAGAAGGGAATTCCCCCGCCTGTAGCTCCCTGGTAGCCATGGCGGTGTCTATCATCATATGAGGTTATTCCTCTCAATAAATGATAATGTCCTCCTCCCGGTAAGGGCAGTGCTGGTCCGGTAACACCCCGGTAATAATGGGTATGACCATCCTCATAAGTAGTTTGACCCATATACCTATGAACATGATTATCTAATCCGCCAGATGCCGGAAATGTATAACCTCTTAGATGGTGTAAGTGTCCATCATCTACAGTAGTAGGCAAATTATATGGATGGATATGGACATGATAATTGTGGTACATATTTAACCCCCTCCCCTTTTTTGCGCTTTTCCAGCTAGTAATATAATATGGATATACTGGAAAGAGGGTTATTGTATTAAAGCTACCTTTATAATTTATAAATTAATTTACCTATTACATTTTCTATAGGAATACAGCCAATTATCCTACTGTCAGCACTATGGTTTCTATTATCTCCTAAGACGTAAATGCTATTTTCCGGAATAAGTATTTTTTGGTTAGGGGTAAACTTCATAAGATCATAAATATAAGGTTCTTCTAAAAGTTCACCATTTCTATAGACCTGACCGTTTACCAGTTCAATTACATCTCCTGCCCTTCCGATTACTCTCTTAATCCAATAACGGTCCTCAGGAATTTGTTTAGAAATCATATTTGCTATTTTATTATATTTTAGTGTAAATAGAAGGTCATCCTTCCAACTGTGTTTTACATTCACCCTGCTGTCAATAATTACAATATCTTCATAATCAGGTTCAATATCAAAGGTATTTATAATTTTAGACATGATAACAAAGTCACCGTTATGAAGGGTCGGTTCCATAGATTCACCAAAAACTGTGCTAGGCTGAATTAAAAACATATTTATAAATATAGCAATTGCCAAAGCAATAAATATTGTACTGACCGCATCAAATATCATTTTACTGATTTTCATTACATCATCCCCATAAATTAAGTTATATATAAAATAATATATCAAACAGGTGCTATTTGGTAGGGTATTTTTTGCTAAAAATAAAACCTGAGAAAAACTTCTCAGGCTAAATAATTAGTTCCTTCCCTTTTTCTGCAGCCACTGTTGGTTCTAAATTTATTTATACATTATTGACCTGGCTGACAATTCTAATAAAGAAACAGCTTTGTTAATAAATTCCTCCTTTTTGGCAGGCTCCGCTTCCTTCAGCTCTTTCTCAAGTTTATCCATAATTGCCATAGTCATTTCCAAAAGCATGAAAACCACCCCTAATCTAAATTTGTCTTATAATATAATAATCCCTGTTTAAACAGGGATTATACAAATTCCTCAATATAATTTTCTAATTCCTTAATATCAGGTATCCCTTCCGATGCCACTATTTCTCCGTTCAAAAGAAATATGGGATAATTCTTTTCATAATCAATGTTTACAAATTGGGAAAGCTGTTCAAATTTATCGCCATCATATTCGTTTATGATTAGCTGGGGATACTTTTCACGCAGGCTGTTTAACAGTTGGGCTAGTATTTCTGCATCTCTGTTATAACGAGGGTCCTCATTGCTAAAAAGAATTACCTCCATCTTAAGATCCTGCATTTATTTCACCCCTAAATTTGTTTCTATTTTGTATAATAACCTTTACAGCAATTATTATACAAAAGATTATAATCCCCGCCAGCCTTCAGGGCGGAAAGCGTCTTTCCCAATTCTTTTGGCCTCTTGCAAGAGCTCAAGCAGCTTTTCTTTGTCTTTATTGAGCGTACCCTTTAAAGCTAAATAATTTGAGGCATGATTGCTCCTAAAAATGCAATTCTCCAATTGGGTATGGGAGATAAAGACCTCTAATTCCTGCAATACTTCCTGGGGATTGAGTAAATCAAACTCACCATTCTTTACTTTACGGGCTAGAGGAGTAATATCCTCCACCATTAATGTCAGTGCTCCTACATACTCTGGTTGGATTGCATTGATAACGGAAGCAGTTTCGACAGCATGCTCCCGCCAATTGTCTCTACCGCCCAAACCTAAAATTATTGTGCATGACAGTTTAAAACCAGCCTGGCGGGCTTTTTGCCCCGCTTCAATCATTTCTGCAGGAGTAACACCTTTATTAATTTCTTTTAAAATTACAGGGCTGCCGCTCTCAATACCCATATACAACATTTGCAGACCAGAATCTTTTATTGCTTGAAGTTCAGACAGTTTTTTTTCTAAAATGTCCTTTGGTCCTGCATAAGCGGTGACCCTTTCCAAATTGGGAAATTCTTTATATAAACCAGACACCAGCCTGGATAATTTCTCTGTATTTAGTGCTAATGCATTTCCGTCGGCTAAAAAAATTCTGCTGGCAAAAGGATAATAATCTTTAGCCCAAGCCAGGTGCTGTTCTATTTCCTGGTCTGATAAAACCCTATACTTTTTAGTTTTATACATGGAGCAGAAAGTACATTTATTATGGGAGCAGCCTAAAGTAATTTGTAAAATTAAGCTGTCGGCCTCACTAGGCGGCCTATATAACGGCATGTCATATTGCATAAGATCAACTCCTGAAAACTTAATTGTTATGCTTACTTTTCTACAGAGTTTTGCTTATCCCTGCTTTTAAAATCTTACTTCTGATTTAACTATATTCAGTTAAACCTAGTTGCTGCAGCTTTTCTTTAGTAGGTATACCAGTTTCTCTGTACCAACCCCTGTACTGGTAGTAATCCTCAAGTATTTCCTGCACTTTTGCATAGTTCAGCATATTCCCTTCTTTATAAAACCTCTGGGGGAAAACAGAATCTTCTTTTTTCTCACCTTCCCGCAAA
>JBMOKT010000010.1:0-14553 GCA_049323895.1 Bacillota bacterium
CCCAGGCTACTACTTCGTTCCCGGTGACAAAAAACCGTTTTTCTCCTTTTATTGGCTTGTCTGTCATTTGTTTAATACACCTCCGTTTTGTAAGTGGCTAGTTGTTAGTGGCTAGTGGCTAGTGACTAGTAAACCAGTGGCTAGTTGTTAGTGGCTAGTAGATTAGTCAATAGCCCATTGTCAATGGTCAGTTGCATCTGCTTAAGGGTTAGATTTAGGGATGCATCACAAATTAGAAAGGGGACACACCTCTCTTAGATGTTTCCTTTGGGGTCAGAGGAATCTCCCCAACTAATAATTCAGGTTGACGCTATCTGCTCACGGGTCTAGCTCAAAGGATGCATCAAGGGAGAATGGCATTCATCGGATGCCATGCCTGTAAGTTTGCCCATGCTAATTTCACCAAAAACTCCTGTCCATATAACGGTATAGCAAACGTATGGGATTGCCTTGGCTGTCGTGACTGCCAAATTCCTCAGCTAATCTATAGTCTATAGTTGTGGCTATGACCGGCAAATTTAACTCCTTTGCAGCAGAGCCTATAATTCTTGCCCCTTCCTCTACAAAGTCTTTAGTGGTCTCGTTACCAAGGTGAGAATTATTTATGACACCGTGCACAGGTCCTAGGGTTCTAACATATTCAAGGATTTCTTCTTTATCGGAAGTAACAGGTCTGCCGATATTTAAGACAGCATAAATCCGCAGCTCGGGGCTTTTTTCTTTTTCCTCAACAAGGTTAAGGGTTTTTGCACCTTCTACTCCATAGCCTATATCAAGAACCACATCACCTTCCCTACGCAGGGCCCATCTCATTTCAGGCTTAATGATATTACCCGCTTCACCTAATCCCATAGTCTCCGTTGTTTCCCAGGCACAAACTGTTAATCCTTTTTGTTCCAATTCTTTTTTTAGTGGTCTAAGGGTATAAAATGGTTCAACAATATCCAAATCTACTAATGTTACTTTTCTTCCCTCCTTAGACAAATCAAGGGCTCTATTAATAGCTACCTCACTTTTTCCGCTATTATATTCCCCAATATAAGCTTCTACAATCCTTTCCAAAACAATCACTCCTATCCTCCTACTAAGGGTTATTATGTGCAATCTTGTTACAAATATTTAAAAATAGTGTTTTTTTAATCTAAATGCCAGTATATCCTAACTTGTCCAATTATAAAAGAATAAAACGGCTTGCGCCGTTTTATTCTTTGCCATTTTATGCTGGCTGCTTAAATAAATAAAAAATTCATTATAATAACCAAAATTAACCCAGGGACACCTAAAACACCTACTCCTAATACCGTAATTAAATTTACGGGCAGATGAAAGCCCACATAATTACCGATTAGGTTTAAAACTAATAAGCCAACTAGTGCTAAAACCGAATTTACCAGTATTTTAACTATCCACTGAATAGGCACGATCATTACCCGGATGACAATATAAAGCAAAACTAATAAAAACAGTGCAGCAAAAATTACCCCGTAACTCACAAACCCTCACCCCTTGAGACAAGTTTCTCTACTAATCTATATGAGAGATTGTATAAAATATGTCATTAGTTTAACTCAACTTTTTCATTAATTATTTTTTCCTGATGGGCAAGCTTTAATAAATATATATATCTTTTCTCCGCTGATTCCATGCGATGAATAGCATGGTCTATTAATACCGGATCTGTTACTTCCTCAAAAAATTCTTTGGCATCCAGCCACTCCTCCTTAGCATTTTGTATCATTTCAACCAACGAAGGTGTTTGTTCAATTTCATCTAAAAATTGAGAAGGTAAAAATGATTCCTTAAAGCGCATCAATTTGGTATATAAAGCATTCATCTCTTATATCTCCCTTCCGGAATTTTGCTATATTATATTCCTCTATAGTGTTTCCGGTAATGGAAAATATATACAAAAAATAGCCCCGAAGGGCTATTAAAAGAAATCATTGTCCATTCTCAATACTCAATTAACTCAGATTTCCCTCCGACCCATAAAGGCCCGGGAAAGGGTTACCTCATCAGCATATTCAATATCTCCGCCTACTGGTATGCCCTGGGCAATTCTGGTTACTTTTATTCCTAGCGGCTTAATAAGCCTGGCTAGGTACATTGCTGTAGCCTCCCCCTCAATACTGGAGTTGGTAGCTACAATTATTTCCTTTACCTCTTGCTTCTGAATACGCTCTAAAAGTTCCTTAAACTTTAATTGGTCAGGACCAATACCTTCCATTGGCGAAATCGCTCCATGCAGGACATGATAATAACCCTTATAATCTTTAGTGCGCTCTAGGGCAGCAACATCCCGGGGATCTTCAACAACACAAATAAGGGAAGGGTCCCGGGTGGTACTGCTGCATATTTTACAGGGATTAGTGTCAGTCATATTACAGCAAACTGAGCAGTAGCCAATTTTTTCTTTAGCATTTACTAAAGCCTTGGCAAGATTATAAGCATTTTCCTTACTGCCTTTAAGCACATGGAATGCCAGCCTTTGCGCAGTCTTGGGACCGATACCAGGAAGTTTTGCAAATTCTTCAATTAATTTAGCTACAGCATCGGCATAGTAAAGCATTCTAGAACATACCCGGCATACCGGGAAGTTTTAATCCCCCTGTAATTTTACCCATTTCTCCCGCCACCATATCTTGAGCTTTTCTGAGAGCTTCATTACATGCTGCCAAGACAAGGTCCTGAACCATATCAGCATCTTCAGGGTCAAGGACTTCCGGTTTTATTTCAATCTCCACAATTTCATTTTTACCATTAGCTACTACTCTCACTACTCCGCCACCAGCAGTCGCTTCAACAGTTCTCTGTTCCAGTTCTTCCTGAAGTTTTGCCATTTTTGTTTGCATCTGCTGAACCTGCTTCATCATTTTGTTCATGTTAGGTCCACCAAAACCCATAATAAAAATCCTCCTTTAATTAATCTTTTATTTCTACTATACTGCCACCAAATAGTTCCAAGGCTTTATCAACAACGCCATTTTCACAATGAGTATTATTGCCTCTTTCATTTTCCCCTTCAATTATACACTTTATCTTTAAATTTACATTTATTACTTCTGCAATTGCCTTTTCAACCAAATCTTTATTTTCAGGCTGACTTATCTTATCCCGGTGGAACTTGCTGTTATCCTTAAAGGCAATAACCAAAAAGCCTTCTTCATCAAGACCTTTAATTTCTCCGGGATAGAGAAAAGCATGGGTTGTTATTTTAAGCTGCTTTATTTTTTCCAGAACCTCCGACCACCTTTTTTTTACTTGGGTCAGGGACGGAGTTGTTTTAGTAGGAACATTGCCCTCCGGTAATATTTTTTTTGCCGAAGTCTTTTTTGACTGTTCTTGTACTATAGTTTTCTCTTTTGCTTCTAATTCCTCTTTAGTATCTACGGGGACAGGTTCCTTGTTTTCACTTTTAAAAATTATTTCAACTATGGCTGCCTCCAATAGTATTTGAGGCTGACTGCTCCAGCGTAAATCTTTTTCTATCTCATTGAGTTTAATTATAATATTCCCTAAAAAAACAATTGATAACTTATCAGCCTGTTTTTTTACAGCAGGCAGCATATCTCTGCTGACAGAAATAAGGTTATCATTTTGAGAAAGCTTACATAACATTAACTGTCGGAAATATTCGATTAAATCTCTAATAATCTGTTTTGTATCCTTGCCGGCATAGAGACTTTCATTTAATAAAGAAATAGCTGTACCGGCATCACCTGTTACAATGGCTTGGCTTATTTGAAAAATCTGATCTTCCCCTAATGTACCTAATACTTTCTCTACATGGGAGGACTGAATATCTGAACCTGCAAAGGCAATACATTGATCGAGAATACTAATAGCATCCCTCATCCCACCGGCAGCTTTACGGGCAATAGTGTTTAATGCTTCTTCCGAAACACTTATGCCTTCTGCTGCAACTATCTGGGCAAGATGCTCCTTAATTTCCAAGGTAGAAATTTTGCGAAAATCAAACCGCTGACAGCGGGAAAGAATTGTTAAGGGAATTTTTTGCGGTTCTGTAGTGGCAAGGATAAATAAAACATGCCCTGGTGGTTCCTCCAGGGTTTTCAGCAAGGCATTAAAAGCCTCAGATGTCAGCATATGGACTTCATCTATTATGTAAACCTTTGTCCTCCCCTGGGATGGTGCAAATTTAACCTTATCCCTTATATCCCTTATTTCATCAATACCCCGGTTGGATGCGGCATCAATTTCGAAAACATCCAAAAAATTGCCTGCATTAATGGATGTGCAACTGCTGCAAGTATTGCAGGGTTCACCAGCTTGCACATCAAGACAGTTTACAGCCTTAGCCAGGATTTTTGCGGAACTGGTTTTACCTGTGCCTCTAGGACCACAAAACAAGTAGGCATGGGCAACCCTGTTATTTAACAATGCATTTTTCAAAGTTTTATTTATATGTTCTTGGCCTACAACCTCAGAAAAGGTTTGTGGTCTGAAAGCACGGTATAACGCAGTATAAGACATATTTACCTACCCCGTTTAAATTTTATGTTACTATTTTACGATACCATAAAGAAGGAAATGAAAAAAGAACAAATTTTTAAAACTGAAGTACTTCAGTTTTGGGCAATAGTCGATAGCCAATAGTCAATAGTATTTATTTTACCATTAACCCATATAGGTTTACCCAAAATAAAAACAACACCTCAACAATACAGGTGTTGTTTGTTAAATTTAATGGCCGTGCACCTATCCTCGAACTAAACCTTCCGAGCGTTACTCAGATAGTTAGCTCAGACCAGGCTTACCCGCGGCACACACAAGGGCTTACTTACCGCTGCTTCCTTCCGGACCTGACGGGGTTCATAAGTTTATGTTGCGCAGGACCCAATCTTCCTCACCACTTGTCTGAGGCAGACCCCACAAAGCTAGCCCTTAGATAAAGGCATCGATCCCGCTATAGCGGTTTGCGGGTTACAAGGCACCGCTACCTCCCCATCTAGCACGACCAAGACTAATAAATAATTTATGCTTTAGACTAAAAAAGACAGTAACTTCAGGTTTTTCCTGCTTCCTGCCTCAACTCAAATTTCTTGTTTCCTGTATCTTGCGTATTGAATGGCGGAGAGAGAGGGATTTGAACCCTCGGTACAGGTCTTACCCGTACACACGATTTCCAGTCGTGCACCTTCGGCCACTCGGTCATCTCTCCGTGACTTAATAATAAAAAACACATATTTTATAATAGCATACAATCTACAGCTTGACTATATTAAATGTTTTCCAAATAATTTATGCTTTCGCTGTAGCAATAATTTTGTGACACCGAAAAGTATTTTAACATGTATTATGTCTAAAGTCAAATGGAACTTAAAGCCTGACTTATAAAACCGATTATAAACTTCAGAAAAGCCACCTCAAACTTATACTTTCTTTAAGGTCAGAGAAAAAACGGCTCTCGCCGTTTTTTGTTTGCTAAAAGCTAAAACTTTTATATTATATTAATAGGTCTTTTTTTCTTTTTTAGCCTTGTCATCTTTAGGCTTTTTCTTTTCTTCCTTTTTGGTAACTTTCTCTTTGCCCATGGCTCATCCTCCTTAATTATAGGTTGTCTATAACTAAAATATATCAACTTTTTGTTCTTAGTACAATTGACATTTTTAATAATTTTTCCTTATTTTATAGCATTTAAGCACTGACAGATTTAATATAAAGGTAAGGAATAACTATAGAGGTGATTACTTTGTTATCACATCATCTGCACTTTAATTTTAACATTGGCCGGCAAAAGCCGGAGAGCATTATTAATAAACATGCTCTCTGCCCATTCTGTGACCGCAGCAGCCTCACGGATATACTAGCGGAAAAAGGACCCATCCTTTTGGTAAAAAATAAATACCCGGTTTTGGAAGATACTTTGCAAACAGTATTAATAGAAACCGCAGACTGCCAAACTGACCTCTCCAACTATCCCAAGGACCACCTGTATGATGTAATCAGTTTTGGTATAGAAAAATGGCTGGAAATGGAGAGAAGCGGGCAGTATGCCTCTGTTCTATTTTTTAAAAACCATGGACCCAAATCTGGCGGGACAATTTTCCATCCCCATATGCAGATTGTAGGGCTAAAAAATATAAATTATCGCCATAGTTTAACTAAGGAATTATTTGAGGGTCTCCTTGTTGATACCCGCAATGACGTGGAGTTTAACATTTCTACCAAGCCACGGGTGGGTTTTTTTGAATTTAATATTATCATGGACAGTCAGGGAGATATACGGCAGTTTGCCGATTATATCCAATCTGCTGTTAAATACACATTGAACGGTTTCAATAAGAACTGTGACAGCTACAATCTCTTCTTTTACCAGTTCGAGGATAAAATAATAGCCAAAATTATGCCCAGATTTATTACCTCGCCAATTTTTATAGGCTTTGCTATTCCCCAGGTATCTAACAGGATTTACAGTATCAGGGAGGATTTAATAAAAAGGTTTTTCCCTCATTCCAGCAACTCATAACTGCTGCTTAATACAGGAACCTTCAGGTTTCCCAGTACCTTCTCCAGCAGGACGCCCTCCCTTTCTGGATATTTATTGCCGTAACTGGCCCTGATGGCCGAAGTAATAAATTGCACTCCCCTATCCAGAGCAATAGGCAGACTGTCGCCTTGGAGGATACTTCCTACGATTACACTGGTAAAAGCATCTCCTGTCCCAGGATAATGAGCCGGAATATACACGCAGCTTACTTTCCAAAAACGCCCATCTTCCCGATTATAAGCAATTACACTAGTGTTTTTGGTTAAGGTTGAATCTGGGACACTGGTGATAATAACCGTCTGAGGTCCTAAGTCCGACAGGCTAACCAACCACGATTTTATTTCTTCCTGGCTAACCTGTAAATTATATTCCTTCCCCAGCAAAAAGGCTGCTTCAGTAAAATTAGGGGTGATAATATCGGCCTTGGCTATCAGTCCCCTCATCTTTTCTACCATTTCTCCAGTCATAGTGCTGTATAATTGGCCATTGTCCCCCATTACCGGGTCAATTACAACCAAGGGACTGTTGTGGGAAAAATCATCAATAAACCGAGAAATGATGTCTATCTGTTCCGGAGACCCTAAAAAACCACTGTAGATACAGTCAAATTCAATAGCCAGCCGTTTCCAATGTTTAATAAAGCTATCCATAGAGTCAGTCAAATCTACAAAACTGTATCCCTCAAATTCTGTATGGGTAGATAAAACTGCTGTTGGCAGTGAGCAAACCTGAACTCCCATGGTAGACAAAATTGGTATCACTACGGCTAAGGAAGACCTGCCAAAACCTGATAAATCGTGAATGGCTGCTGCTCTGCTTATTGGTCTTTTCATTTTTCCTTCCTCACTTTATTCTAAAAGTCTGATAACTAAAATCAACTCATCACTTTTAACATAACTACCCCTAATGACCTGCCCAGCCGTTACCTATCGCTCCTTAACCTTAAACCTAAGGACAGTTTTAAGTTTTTCCGGCTCAACCTTTCTGGCATCAGAAATATAAATTTCTCTATGCTGCAGAGAAGCCCGTTGAAAATTATTATAATTTACGAATTCTTCCATTTTTTTAAAGCTTTTTGATTCATCATCATATGAGCCTAAATGGAGCATTTGTACTGACAAACCGTCTTCAATTGTACCAAAAACCACCTCATCTAGTAACCTGTGCGGTTTCTTTTTTCTCACATTTTCAAATGCTCTATCCACTACTTCTCGCGTAACAAATTCCGGTTGTCTAATCATTATAGTATATAACAACTCATCCTTATTTAATTTATCCAGGTTCTTTCCTTCGTCGGTCAAATCCCATATTCCTTCTAGAGGATAGACGGTATATTCCAAATATCCTTCCGGAGTGAATCCTTGCTTGGGCATCATTCTGACGGCGTAGGCCAAAGAGTAGAGTACTTCTACTTTTTCCGAAAACTCTTTATTATTGGGGTTTCCCTTTCCCTTTATCATGATAAACTTTTGTTCAGGTACAGTTATTAATTCAGGTTTCTGTTTGGGCAGGTACAAATCTTTTTCATTCTTTTTCCATTCATGCTTCACAATAATTCTCCTTTGTAGCCAACTACTCTTCATTGTCTGCGAAAAATTTTTCTTTTTTTTCTTCCGCTATTCCCATGTGTTTTTTTATGATAGCTAAGTCCTCTAGAATTATTTTAGTATTAATCCAGGCTGCAATAGAACCAATAATCGCCAGGAATAAAATAATTCCAACTATTATATTAAAGAAAACAGTCACCCCCACATTTTTTATAAAACATAGCTTCTATAGCCCTTCCACCATTACCTGCTTCATTTAGCAATTAATTTTCCTTTGCTGATAAATGTAAAAACTCATTTCGCCTGACTTCCAACAGATTTGAAATTTTAACTGAAATTTTACCTTAATATCTTCTTGACTTTTTCTAGACAATTTTATATTATGTCTATATATTAAGTAGACTATTTTAGGAGTGTTTGTATGTTTGATAATTCGAATCTTTTTTGGCAGGCAACCTTGGAAGAAATTAAACAGGGATATACTTACCATGATGACAACGGGGAATTTATCTGCCTTATCTGCGGGAGGAGCTTTGTCGACGGCTTAATCTATCCCAGTGATGGCAAGCTATATGAAGCCAAAAAATACATCCAAGTTCATATCAAGGATAACCACCAATCTGTTTTTCACTTTCTCCTGAATTCAGACAAAAAGCTAACAGGTTTAACTGACCATCAAAAAACCATTTTGGAATTTTTTTATGCTGGAACAAGTGACACTGAAATTGCCAGGAAAATAGGTGCATCCAGCACCTCAACAATACGCAACCATCGCTTTACCCTTAGGGAGAAACAAAAACAAGCTAAGGTTTTTTTAGCCATGATGGAGCTTCTGGAAGAAACTACACCCAAAAAACAAAACTTTATAAATATTCCCAGAAGCTCTAAAAAAGTTGATGACCGTTTTGCCGTTACAGAACAAGAACGGGATAAAATATTAAGCGCATACTTTAAACAAGGGCTTAATGGACCCCTTGATACCTTTCCCCTCAAAGAAAAAAAGAGGGCTGCTATCCTCAGCCATTTAATTAATTATTTTGATACAAATAAAACCTATACAGAAAAAGAAGTAAATGAAATTCTTAAAGGGTTTTATAGTGACTATATCCTCCTTCGACGCAATTTAATTGACTATGGCTTTATGGATCGTACAGAGGATGGTTGCTCTTATTGGGTCAAACTTTGAAGAAAACAAATGAGAAATTTCAAGGAGTGAGTATTTTGGATAGAAGGAAAGAATTAAAAATGGCGTACAAGGAAACTCCACCTCCTATGGGAGTTTATCAGATAAGAAATAAGGTTAACGGAAAAATACTAGTGGGCAGTAGTATGAACTTGCCTGGCAAATTCAACAGCAGCAGCTTTCAGCTAAATTTCAACAGCTACCCCATTAAGGAATTGCAAGGGGATTGGAAAATCTTTGGTTCCGATTCTTTTGCCTTTGAAATTCTTGAAACCCTGGAGTATGAGAAAATGCCCAAAGAAAACTGGCGAACCGCTGTTTCGGAGATGGAGGAAAAGTGGCTAAATTCACTGCAACCCTATTGTCAAAAGGGATATAACAAATTAAAAAAAGAATAATCAACTGTCTTTGCCCACAATAAATTAAAAGCTTCAGGTTTACTCTGAAGCTTTTTTATATTTAATAGATGGAGTATAACTTTTACAAGTTAATAGGTATACGTGCAACATCGGCTTCCGCAGTCGCGAAAGGCTCGGCGTAAGCCGTGTTTTCTAATTAATCCCTTGCTAACATCTTTCCAAATTTAATTCATTGCATTCTATAGGACTACCTAAATAACCCTGTCTTTCTTGTGTTGAATTTAGTTTTAACAATAAACTTGGTATTTGGATAGACCTTCTCCCAGTCAGTTTTCTCCCAGAGATCAGGGTATTTACCCCGGAATTTTTCACCAAATCCCACAGGATCAGTATTTAGTTGGGTCAGCTTCTGCAAAAGCTTTTCCACTTCCTGTTGAATATAGTTTGCCGCTGCCTCATCAAATTTCTTTTTATCCTTCAGGGTTAGTTGTCCCTGATAGGGGTTAATCTCTGCGACCATACCCTCAGCCTTGATTTCTATTTCAAAAACAATATTATCCTCACCGTTATACCGGGGAACTATCTTGCTTTTTCCACGCATCTGGAGGAAAGCAAGATGTTTTTTATCCTCTAAGGGTACTGTGAAATAACCAATTGACCCTCCATCTAAAATTGAAAAAGCATATGTTTCCTGCTGATTTAGTTCTCCCACCATACGGGTTTCGGAAAAAAGCGCTAAGCCACTAATCACATAGTTTCCCTGATTTGTTGAAATTATAGGGAAATAAGGATCAGCTGTTTTATTATCGATACGGGCAAAAACCTCCCACACATATATGGGTTTAGCCAAACTTTTTTTGTAAAAAGACTGAAAATATTGGGCAATGTAGTTTCCCGGTATAAAATTGGAGTTGTTTTTTAAATCCACTAAAGATTGTATATCTTCTTTAGTAACTAGCATTGAAGCATCAGAGGGTATAAAAGGTATCCTCCCAATGAAATCTAATGAATCCTCTAAGTCCTGTTTGGCAAACTGTTCACTGATTATAATAGCCCTCAACTGCCCAAAAAAAACATGTCTGCTGACATTGGTTTGCAGCTTAGACCAAGCCTCAAGTAAGCCTCGTCCCTCTGTGTAAAGTATACCGTGATTTTTTTCAAATTGCTGCTCCATTGTATTAACTGGAGGCTGTAAGGTTCCCGGAACATGTAAATCTATTCCCATTTGTACTTTATCCGTCTGACCAATATCAAGAAAAAGGACATTAGGCAAAGCCCGGCGGTTAACTTCCTCTACGTCCCAACAACCGGTAGATAAAAAGACTAAAATTAAAAGAATAGTTACTAGTCTTAACCTATTAATCATATGCGTCCCTCCTACCAGGCTTTGATCTATCCACTACCCACAACAACAGAGGCAGGATAAAAAGGATTATAAAACCTATTATCCGAAAATAGTCAAAAAATATCCTTAACTCAATAACTCCTGGCAGAATCCAAGCAAGAAAAAAAGTCGGGGGCCAGAGAATTAGAATAAACCATTTATAATTGAAGCGGGAAAATAGTAGGGTAAAGCCCTGGGCTGCTGCATAATAACAGGCTCCTGCTCCTATATACATCTGGGAAAGCCATGTCACAGTATAAAAAAAGCCAAAGGTTTGGAGCAAATAAGGAATATTAGTTATTCTAGGCAATTCTGTTGTAGGCCAACCGTAGCGGAGCAGCCCCTTAGCCCCATATGCCCCCATGCTTGCCACTATGAAAAAGAAAAGAATTGCTGTACCTAATAATGTAGCTTTAACGGAAATAGCTTGACTTCTCTTTATATCAGTCAAAAAGGGCAGAACAATAAACAAGATGGATAAAGGAAAAAAAGCGGAAAATAAATGAATGGCGGATAAAAAGGTGCCTTGGTGTACATGGAAAACAGGCTTAATTTTGTCAAAGTCAAAATTTTGATAGGACACAAAAACTATAAGGGCCATAAAAATGAAAGCCATGGGTAGAAAGAAGGCACAGGTTTTTGTTATTCCTTCAATTCCCTGCAAGGCTAGATATGTAATGGATAAGAAAAATAACACCATAATTACCCAGAGGGGAGTTCTCTGTAAAAAATAAAGGTCCATAGTCTCGGCAGTAGACCTGATGGCCCACACAAGCAGGAGGAGAATAAACGATAGGAATAAACAGCTAAGAATCTTACCCAGTACATTTCCCAAAACTAATTGGGTATATTCTATAAATGATTTTTTTGGATACCTTTTCTGAAAATATAAAGCAACAAAAACAATTAACATTATAAGTACATAGGCTAAGATAAACCCCAGGTAGCCGCTGGAACCCCCATACTTTGCGGCCAGATAAGGAAGCTGCTGGTTACCAATTCCTAAAGTTAATGACAAAAGCAGACAAAACAACAGCCCTGCGCCAATGGTCATCCCTCCTTTCTTCACCCTTTATCACCCCCTTCCTCATCAATATCTAATCGGTCTTCATCCTGAGGACGATAGGTGGCAGGACGGCGGTAGCTTGCCCACCAGGGTAGGCGTATGTAGGCGTCAAGCATGTCCAAGACTATAGGCGGACCCCAGGGTGCTAAGTATGATACTCCAAAGGATTTAAGATTTGCCATATGGGTTAATACCACAAATCCGGCCAGAGAAAGTCCATAAATGCCAAAGGCAGCTGCAGCTGCAAACAAAAAATATCTTGTAATGCGCCAGGCCTGTTCCTTTGTAGAATCAGCAGTAGTAAAGGTGGCGAGGCTTGTTATTACTACAACTACCACTGTTGCCGGTGCCACTATAGAAATGCTCAAGGCAGCTTGACCCAGCAGAACTCCTCCGGAAATACCTAAAATATTGCTGACATTTCCCGGCATCCTTAAAGTACTTTCCCGAAAAATTTCAAATATTAACATTGCTAAAAGAGTCTCCACCACAAGGGGAAAGGGCACCTGAACTCGGGAAGAGGCAATAAGTTGTACCAAGATCGGAGGCAATAATTCAGGATTGACAGAGACTGTAGCAAGATAAAATCCCGGTAAAGCTACCGATATTACTGTGCCAAAGGCTCTTATAAACCGCAAAAAAGAACCTGTCCAATAATTAAAGGTAAAGTCTTCACGAATCTGGTAATATTCTGTGGAGGTCACCGGTACGATGATATTAAATGAAGATTTATCCACTAGAATTGCAACACGGCCTTCCAGGATGCCCGCCACAACCTTATCCGGTCTTTCGGTTTCCTGAACTAATGGAAAATATGTATACTTATTATCGGTAATAAGCTCACTTATATAGCCACTATCAATAATTCCGTCTATATCTACCTGTTCCAACCGTTTGTGTACTTCCTGGACTATAGATGGCTTTGCTACATCTTTTAAATAGAGAATAGCCAGTTCAGTCTGAGTTCTCCTCCCAATAGTTTTTGCTTCTACCTGAAGATTGGGATCCTTTATCCAACGCCTAACCAAGCTAAGGTTATCCTGTAAACTCTCGGAAAATCCCTCCCGAGGTCCCTTCATTACCTTTTCATTAAGAGCATCTTCAATAGGTCTGCGGGGAAAACCGGGAAACGAAAGACTAAATGCAATAGCTGTTCCCGAGAAGAGAGCAAGAACCTTCCCTGACAGCAGCATATTAACAGCTGCATTAAGTTCATTAGATTCAATAATATCAGATGCAGAGAAGAGATTCCGGATGGTTTTATGGTCAATTCTTTCTGCTCCATTCCGCAGATAATTGTTAATTGGCTCAACTATCTGAGAACCCAGGAGAGGACCATCCACCAGCGACCTAAGATAAACTAATGCCGCTGCGATGGAATTTTCCCCTTCAATACGATGAATTACCAAATCTAAGGGTTGACCAATAACCCCCGCCAAACGTTGAAGATTCTCCTCTAGGCACTCTGTGATTGGAATACTTTCAAACTCTGGGGAGGAGGACTTTCTACTTGGCTTAAACTTAACCCTTGGTTTCAACAGACGCTCAAAAAACAAGGAATACATCCCCTTTTCGATTCTAATTAAATATAGTATCTACATTTGTGAAAATATTTCCCTTGGCAATTTATGGTTTAGCAAATACGGTTTGCGCCGCCTTTGGCGACTGTGGAAGCCTTGGTTTCACTTGTACTTATTACCTTGTAAAAATTATGCTGTTTTATAAGTTAAAAAAAAAGCCTGGGCATTTTTGCCCAAAGCCATTATTTTTATAACTACAATCTTTCGACCATAATTAAGCACTTCATTACCCATATACTTAAACAATCCTACACTTTTCGTTCCATAAAAAATAACTCTATTTCCTTCTAAGTTTCCGATAAACCTCAGGTAGTAATAACTTAATAACTTCCGTCATAAACTCCTCATCCTTGAACATCCTGACAAAAAACTCCTCATTTTGCTCATAACGCAAGGCAGCGAAATCCTTAAATTGCTGTTCAAATATTCTTTCAAAGGTTGCCTGAGGGTTATTCTTTGAACATAATAAACTGGACTAACAGCTCCAAAATACTTTGATAACCCAACAGAACCAACGATTACATTCATACTATTTAAAACAATGTCATTGGGATATGCTAATTTATAAGCCGATAAATCTTCTTTTGATTTATTTCCTCCACTACCTTTTTCATCATAAGGAATTACACCTCTATCAATAAAAGCTCTTTTGGAGGAAAAAAAGGAAAATAATAAACCTATTAAGACAGATTATATATTATCTCTTACATCAATATGATGCAGTGGTATATCATTTCGTTTATTACCAAGATTTCGCCTCCGGTTTTGATACATTTCGTTTGCATTAATAAGCTGTACCCGGCCTTTACGGTGAGGTGCTTTTTTGTTTGATAGCACCCAGATATAAGTGGCAATTCCTGTGTTATAGAAGATATCGTTTGGTAAAGCAATTATGGCTTCCAGTAGGTCAGTCTCAATAATGT
>JBMOKT010000011.1:0-12949 GCA_049323895.1 Bacillota bacterium
GACGAACAAATACAAGAGATAGTTGCAGCAACTAAGAAAAAGGGTATCGAAAAGAAAAATACTCTGACACCTGAGGAATTTGTTGAGTTGGCCAAGGAAATTTTAAATTAGTAGCTTGCTGTGAGGTGTAGCAAATGTATTTATATGAATATCAAGCAAAAAAGGTTGTGGGAGAGGCGGGTATTCCTATACCGGTAAGCAGACTGGCTTTAACACCCGAGGAAGCAAAGGATGCAGTCCAATATATAAATAAGCCTGCTGTTGTTAAAGCACAGGTAAGGGCAGGGGGGAGGGGCAAAGCAGGTTTAATCCAAACTGCAAGCTCTCCTGAGGAGGCCTTGACTTCCGCCAAAAATATTTTTGGAAAAACACACCACGAAGAATTGGTTGAAAAGGTACTGGTGGAAGAACAGTTAAATATCAGCAAGGAACTATATGTAAGCTTTGTTTTAGATTTTAAAAAAGGGCAGCCTGTTGCTTTAATATCCTCCCGGGGAGGAGTTGATATTGAACAGGTTGCTGAAAGCAATCCTGAGGCAATTGTAAAAGTTGAAGTTGACCCTTTAGAATGGTCTGTGCCCGAATATAGATGGGTGGAAGCATGGCGAAAAGTAGGTCTAGAAGGCAAACAACTAGTAACGGCAGCTTCTATTACATCCAAGCTGCTAAGCTTATTCTATAAAATTGATGCAGTTACAGTAGAGATCAATCCTTTAGTAGTTACTTCTACGGGGGCAATTATTGCTGCCGATTCCAAAGTAATTGTAGATGACTCCAGTCTCTATCGCCATCCTGAATTGGCAGAGTATCAAGAAGTTACGGGTAATGAATTGGAGCTGGAGGCTCTTAAAGTAGGGGTATCCTATGTGCCTATTAACTCCGAAGGATATATTGGCATAATTGCCGGTGGCGCGGGTTTATCAATGGCTACTATGGATGCTGTATTTGAATATGGAGGAATTCCTGCAGCTTTTTTAGATTTAGGAGGCGGAATTTCTGAAACAGGTATGGCAGAGTCCTTAAAGATTATGTTGAAAACCCAGGGCATGAAAGGGATTATTATCAATGTATTTGGTGGCATTAATAACTGTGAAATAATGGCTAGAGGGATTAAAAAAGCCTTTGATGAGGTTACCCCGCAAGTGCCTATTGTTGTTAAAATGCGTGGGCATTCCCAGGATGAAGGATGGAAAATACTTGAAAAGCTGAAGCTGCCAATCATAAAATATGGTACTACTGATGAAGCAATAAAACTTCTGCTTAGTAGGGTCAATCTTGAAAGGGGAAGCTGAAATGAGCGTTATTATTGATAAAGATACCCATATTATCATACAGGGGATCACTGGTGCCCAAGGTTCCTACCATGCCAAGATAATGTTGGACTATGGTGTAAAAATAATTGCAGGAACTACCCCAGGCAAAGGCGGGCAAAGTGTTCACGGTATTCCTGTTTATGATGCTGTGAGAGAAGCCGTTTCCAGGCACAAAGTTGACTTTTCTATGATTATGGTACCTGCTCCATTTGTTTTTGGAGCAGCTGTTGAAGCCATAGAAAATAAAATCCCTACGGTACTAATCCTCACAGAGCATGTTCCCGTACATGATACCATGAGGATAATGGCCTTAGCAAAAAAAAATGGGGTGAGGGTTATCGGTCCAAACACCATGGGGATAATTGCTCCTGGAAAAACTAAAGCTGGAGTAATGCCTGTTTTTCTTTATGGGAACGGAGGCAAGGTTGCTATTGTTTCTCGAAGCGGTACATTATGTCATGAATCTGCATCCAATCTTACCTATAGAGGTGTAGGCGTTTCAATGGTTATGGGTATAGGTGGGGATCCTATTATAGGCACCAGCTTTACCGATGCATTGAAACTTCTAAAAGATGACCCTGAAACAGAGGCAATAATCTTGATTGGGGAAATTGGGGGTTCTCGGGAAGAGGAAGCAGCTGAGTATTTGAAATCGGTGGCATATCCCAAAAAAGTTTTTGCTTTTATTGCTGGTCGTTATTCTCCTCCCGGCAGGAAGATGGGTCATGCCGGTGCTATTATAGAAAAAGGCGTAGGAACAGCTGCTTCCAAACTTCAGAAATATGCTGAGGCAGGTGTAGTGACTTCCGGCAGTATTGAAGATTTAATTCAAAAAGTTGAAGAATGGTATAAAGAAAACGCTAAGCCTGAGTTAGTTAAAGAAGCTTAAAGCTTTTTTCATAAACATCCTCTTATTTTGATTGAAGCCAATTTTTTGGCTTCAATCACCCTCTTTTTTTAAGAGTGGAAAAAACTACAATTGATAATTTCATTTAAAAGATGCCAAGTAAAATGCAAGCTGTTACTATTAGAAAGTTTGCATGTTGATAAAATTAGGATGATATCAGAAATAAAAAAAAATTATATTTTTCTTTAAAAGAAGGAAATCTCATATCAATGGAGAACTATAAAATATCATATACGATATATCATATATCTAAAAGAATGTATATTTTTTTGTACTTTTTGAGAAAAACCCTTAGGTTGTGCAAAAATACTGAATTTGAAAGATTTTTGTAATATTTTAAATTTTAAAAATATATTTAACCGAAAAGACATAGGTAGTTCTAAAATGTTTGGATTGTTACTCCATTAAGGAGGGTTGATGTATGAATAAGGTAAAGACTGCGATTATTTCAGATTCAGCAAGCAATTGGCCAATATATATAGGCTTGGAAAGGGGCATTTTCCAAAAACTTGGTCTTGATGTTGAATTAACCATAACAAACTCTTCGAAGCAACAGTTGGAAAATATGGAAAAGGGAGTTTATGATATTGGCTTTGCAGCGGCTGATCACATTGTGAAAAGGGTAGTTAACAATAATTCCGATTTATTCATTTGTATGGGGATCGCACTTCCTTTTTATAATTTAATTACAAGCAAGGAAGTTAAGAACTATACGGAACTTAAGGGTAAAAAACTGGGTGTAGATGGGAAGAGTTCCGGCTATGCATTATTATTGGAAGCCTTATTAGAATATAATAATATTTCCCTTTCGGATTACGAGTTTGTCGAAGTAGGTGGCAGCGGCAAAAGGCTAAAAGCACTAATTACAGGAGAAATTGACGGTACCTTTCTTGATGCACCATCAGATATTGAAGCTGAACTAATAGGTTTTAATCGACTAGGAAGTAACCTGGATTGCATACCCAATTATCAAGGTCGGATTGCTGCAGTTAAAAAATCATGGGCAAAACAAAACGAAGATGTTCTGGTTAGGTTTATTTCAGCTTATATTGATGCTGTAGATTGGTTCTATGATAGCCAAAACCGGCAAGAAACAGTAAATATATTAATGAACAAATTGGGGTTAACAGAGGAAATTGCTGAGAATGCCTATGAACGTTACACAAAAAATAAAATCTTCAACGAAAAAGGTATGATTAATGAATTAGGACTTCATGAGGTTGTGAAAGTAATGCAGAAATTAGGACAAGTAAAAGGTGAAGTAGATTTATCCCTAATACACGATTTGAGCTTTTACAGCAAGGCTAGGGGGTAAGAGTTATGGGTTTGGACTTTGGAGTAAGGAATAAATACTTACTAGTAGATTTAACCAAAGAGGAAACAAGTCAATTTATCTTTCCAAAGAAATATTATGAAAAATTGTTAGGTGGCAAAGCATTAAATGCTCAATTTTTGGTTGATGAAGAGCTCTACAAGTATGATCCGCTAAGTGAAGAAAACCAAGTGATTTTATCCGTTGGACCTGTTACCGGAACCACTACACCTGGTGTTGGTAAAGCCATCTTTTCGACCCGCTCACCCTTAACTGGTGGATATTTAGACAGCACAATTGGGGGAAGTTTAGGACATAACCTAAAGATGAGTGGTTATGACGGGATTATTATTAAAGGGAAAAGTAAGAAACCGGTATTTTTGGAAATTACCAATAAGCAGATTTTTCTGCATGATGCTAGTGAATTGTGGGGAAAAGGCTGTTTTGACTCGGAAAAACTATTGCGTGAAAAATATGGAAGAAATTATTCAGTAGCAGTAATTGGACCAGGCGGGGAAAACCTAGTACCATATGCTGTCGTTCATGCTGACTTCTACCATCAAGCAGGCAGAGGTGGAGTTGGTGCGGTTTTAGGCTCTAAAAACCTAAAGGGAATAGTTGTATTTGGTGACCAGGAAGTTCCTCTTCAAAACAGTAAGATGCATTATGATAAAACACTGGGTATTATCACCAAGTATCATCAAGACCCAGGAGTTAAATTTAGGATTAAGTATGGAACAATGAGTACTTTAGACCTTACTCAGCATTTTGGGATTGTTCCAGTAAAAAACTTTACTGAAGGTATTACTGAAGCTTACGAGACTAATATGAACAGGGATTTTCTAAGAGATAACTATATAACCCGTGATTTGGGTTGTTTAGGATGTTCCATGCCCTGTGGCAAAGCAGCTACAGTTGATTACAATAATAAGCAATATCGGGTAGGTGGACCTGAATATGAAACGATATCAGTAATAGGTACAAATCTTGAAGTAGGACCTACTGAAACCCTTTATTTTAACTGGTTGTGTGATGACTTGGGCTTAGACACTGTCTCTGTAGGAAATGTCGTTGCCTATGTAGTTGAAACCTTGGAAGATGGGAACCTTTCTAAAAATGATTTAGGCTATGATTTAAAATGGGGTTCTGATAAAAATGTGGAAAGGGCAATAAGAGATATAGCCTATAAAAGAGATTTTGGGAAATATATGGCATTAGGTGTTAAAAAATTAGCGGAAGAATTAGGTTTAGATAGTGGTAAAGCTATTCATGTCAAAGGGATGGAGCTTCCCGGTTATGACCCTAGGGGTTCGACAGGTTATGCTTTGGGCTATGCTGTTGCTGACCGGGGAGGCTGTCATAGGAGAGCGAGACCTACAAGAAAAGAACAGGAGAATGAAGAATTCCGCTTTGCTTACCAAGGCAAGGGTGAATTTATGAAGGAGCAAGAAGATATTCGGGCTTTTTATCATTCCCTAATTATTTGTGACTTTGTACCTCCTCGCTATAACTTAAAAATAAAGGACTATGCTGAGTATATAAGTCTTATAACCGGTATGGAATTTGATAAAGATGAGGCTATACTGGTTTCTGCAAGGGCTTTTACTTTAGCGAGAGTGTTTAATTTGAAGTGTGGAGTAACAGCCGGTGATGATGTATTACCGAAACGATTCTATAGGGAACCAATGAAAAAAGGAAATGCTGATGGAAAATTAATTTCTTGGGATGGTTTTCTTATAATGCGTGAGGAGTACTATCAAGCAAGAGGATGGGATGCTAAAGGTATTCCGACACAGGAAACCCTTGAGAGACTGGGCATTGGAGGGATTATCTTATGAAACCTGTTCTGAAGGCTAATTCCAAGAAATGCGCTAACTGTCATCTCTGTAGTTTAATGTGCTCCATGGAGAATTATGGTCAATATAACTTGGAAAAATCAGCGATAAGGATTAATTCCAACTTTCTTGAAAATTATAATATAAAAATTAATTACTGTTTACAGTGCAAGCAGCAGTATTGTCTTAAGACTTGTCCTCAAAATGCAATCTACGTCAATGATAAACAGGTAATAGTTATTGATGAAAACAAATGTGATACTTGCTCTGGGGAGTATTTGTGTGTAAGTGCGTGTGAATTTAATGGAATTTATAAAAATGGGGGACATCCTCCTGTCAAATGCGACTTATGTAAAGGAAAAGAACCGATTTGTGCTCAGGTTTGTCCTTTGGACGCACTAAACTTTGTGCGGGGGTGACAAATTGCAGGTTACTGTTAAATATGTAGGGCCATCCATCTTTGAAAAGGGTATCAATACCATTTCTATTGAGATAGATGAGGGGCTTACAATACGAGAGCTGCTTTTTCTTTTGATAGAAAGATATGGAGAAGATTTTAAACACTTAATCTTAGATGAACAAACAAGACTGCTCTATATATGTATAGTTGTAAACGGTAAAGAAGCAGAAATGGATTATATAATCGAAAAGAATGATTATGTAATAATATTACCCCCATTTGGCTGTGGGTAATATTAATAACTATTTCGAACAATAATTTATTTAATATTCGTATGTATTATATTCAATATCAAATTTTCTTAATATTTAAAAACTAATGGATTGTATAGTATAGTGGTTGGTCCTTAAGAAGGAGGTGAGCAATTAATAGGATAAAGGGTTAGACCATATAAACTAATATTTGCTAAAAAGGAGGAAGAAAAATGAGTAGAAAATCAAAATTGTTTAAGGTGCTTGGTTTAGTATTAATTGCGACACTTTTATTAGTCGCAGGATGCGGTAGTTCACCAAAAGAGGCTGACAAGCCTGCTGAAAAACCTGCTGAACAATCCAAAAAGCCTTATTTTGAAGGTAAAAATCTTACAATTCTAGTTGCTTATTCCCCAGGTGGTGCCCATGACACCATGACCCGTACCCTTGCCCCTTATATTAAGGAAGTTTCTGGTGCTAAGAATGTCTTAGTAGTAAATAAAAAAGGCGGCGGCGGCGTTGTAGGCATGAATGAACTATGGAAGACGGAACCTAATGGTGAAACCATTACGTTGGGCAGTGCTCCAACCCATATCCTTTCTTATGTTGCAGGTAATGATGGTGTGGAGTGGGATCCAACTAAGTCAACATGGCTGGCCCAAGTAGCTAACAGACCTATCCTTTTTACCGTTAGTGCGAAATCTGGCATGAAAAATGCAGAAGACATGAAAAACTTAAGTCGTCCATTTATCTTCCCATCCCAGGGTCTGGATGATGATTTTTATACAGCTACGACTATTTTAGATTCACTGGGTGTCGAATTTAAAGTTGCTTCAGGATTTGAATCAGAAGGGGAAATCCAACTCGCCCAGGTTCAAGGCACTGTAGATGGATTGTTTGCTGCATATGAGAGATCCCATCCTTTGGTTAAGGAAGGAAATACAGTTCCTATTATGATCCTTAATGATAAGCGGGTTGACTGGGAAGGATATCAAGATATTCCAACAGTTATTGAGGTAGTAGGTGATGGTCCTGGAAAGCAGGCAATTAATGATATCGTAACTATACATAGTCTTTATCAGTCTATGTGGGGACCTCCTGGCATGAGTGAGGAAGCTACAAATGCATGGCGTGAGATTTTAGACAAAGTATTGACTAACCCTGAAGTTCTTGGAAAGATGAAAAAAATTGGTGGAAATCCTTCCTATACCCCTGGCGCGGAACTACAAAAGCTAATTCCTCAAGTTGTGGAAAGTGCTAAAGTTTTAAAACCTACTTTTGATAAAGCTACCGCCAGCGTTAAATAATTAATTTTTTCCTAAAATGAAGGGCGGGTATCCAATACCTGCCCACCATATTACGACTATTCAGATGTTAACTAAAACTCGAAAGGAGCGTTAAGATTGTTACAAGCATCCTTAGAAGGACTATTACTCATATTTTCTGCATCTAGCTTAATGTTTATGTTTTTGGGGATTGCTTTTGGTCTGCTTATTGGATTTCTCCCAGGTTTAGGCGGGATTGTTGCTATGGCCCTCTTGCTGCCTTTTACCTTCGGTATGAGTCCGCCTGAAGCATTTGCCCTATTAATTGGTGCCCATACGGGGACAATCTTTGGTAGTTCCATTACCAGTATACTTTTTAATGTCCCCGGAGCTTCCAAAAGTGTTGTTGTTTGTTTTGACGGTTTCCCCATGACTCAAAGGGGTGAAGGTGTCAGAGCATTGGCTGCCGGAGCAACGGCTTCTTTGCTGGGGGGAATTATTGGAGCAGCTGTTTTAACTGTAAGTTTGCCTATTATGAAAGCGGTCATGTTAGCCCTTACTCCTCCGGAATATTTTATGATGGCCATATGGGGGCTAACTATTATAGCAATTTTCAGTGATGGATCAGTTCTTAAAGGTTTGGTAGCAGCTGGCTTCGGTTTAGCTGTCGCTTTTGTTGGCATGGACCCTGTTACTGGAACGGCTAGATACACTTTTGGTTTTGCTGAGCTGATTGATGGTTTTGATATTCCAGTAGCCATCATGGGATTATTTGCTGTTTCCCAGATGATAAAGTTATATGTTAAAGGTGGCTCAATTGTTGAAAGAGATCAAAGTTTGACTAGCTCGAAAAGTGGGCTTATTGAGGGTATTAAAGATGCCTTTAGGCATTGGCGTACGGTTGTGCAGGCAAGTTTTCTAGGGGTATTTATTGGTGCTTTGCCTGGTGTTGGTGCAAGTGTTGCTTCCATTGCAGCATATGCTACTGCAGCACAGACTTCCAAGACACCTGAGAAATTTGGTAAAGGGGCTGTCGAAGGTGTTATTGCTCCTGAAGCAACCAATGCTTCCTGCGAAGGTGGACACCTGATTCCTACCTTGGCCTTTGGTATACCTGGATCAGAAGTTGCGGTTATTTTATTAGCTGCATTTGTTATGTTAGGGATTCAACCGGGTCGTGAAATGCTGGAGTATAATCTTCCTTTAGTCTTCAACTTGGTTTGGTTGATTGTATTAACTAATGTTTTCTCCACAGGGTTTGGTCTAATGATGTCGCCATATTTAGTAAGAATGACAGCACTTCCCGGCAATTTTCTAATTCCTATTATCCTGGCGGTTTGTGTTTCAGGGGCTTATGCTATGAATAAGAGCTTGGTTGATGTTGTGGTTTGTATTGCCTTTGGGATTATTGGATATTACATGGATAAATATAAATATTCACGGGCTGATATGGTTATTGGTATGGTGCTGGCGTTGATGATTGAAAGATATATGCAGATTTCATTGACACTATATGGCAATGATTTCCTTCTTGAAAGACCTTTAACTGGTGTATTCGCAGTGTTAATTATTTTATCCTTGATTTATCCCTTTGCACGGAAAAAAATGAACAAACGAAATGCAGCTTTGGGGGGTTAATTGATGAGTAGACGCGCACAAGAGAATCTAGTAGCTTTTTTGTTCCTGTTGTTCTTTCTTGTTATGATTTATTTATCCTTTGATTACACCTATAAAGCACGAATGGTGCCAGTAACGATTTATATTATCTCGGCACTAATTATGCTTCTGCAAATTTATTTTATGAATTTTAAAAAGGATGTTAACTTAAACATAGACACAGCTGAACTCCTAACTGGTGGAAAAAGCAGTGAATCAGATATCAAGGTAGGACAGGCTGAACAGGTAAAGATTCAAGAAGTTAAGGGTGGTTCAGAATTGTCTGCCATTTTACTTATTGTAGGTTATTTAGTAGCAACATTACTAATTGGTATGTTGCCAGCTATGTTCTTGTTTGTCTTTGGATTCTTTATTTTCATTACTAAAATGAAATGGCATATTTCATTGCTTATAACAATAGCAACCCAAGCAAGTATTTATATTCTTTTCGCTTATATTCTGCAAATTAAGTTTTATGAGGGATGGTTGGTGAAGTCTTTTCTTAGTTAGAGTACATCCTATCGATTCAATTATGTGCTAGTAGACCTTGAGGCTTATTGCCTCCTCTTTTAAAAGCAAATTATAGAAATACTCAAGGTGAAGTGACGGAGGTGAAAATAATGTCTGCAAGGTATGGCTTTCTAAATGCATTTAGAAAGGTCAATAAGACTGCGGCGGAACTTTATGATGTACAAGAAAATTACAAGAGATTTCCGCAAGAGAAGAATATGGCATTGCAGGTGAAGTGGAATCCGGAATATCAGCCATTAAATAAAAATTATCCTGCCAACCGCCGTAAATATGTAGCTGAAGGCAAAGAAGGATTTTCTATTCGAGATTGGGCTTACTACGTTGGTGCTGCCAGTATCTTGAGTGTTACTGATTTTCCCATGCATGACCCAGATCGGGGAGGTAACTCATGGTCACCACTGACTTTTGGGGCTTTCGAAAAAGGAGTCAAATGGGAAGCAAGTCCAGAAGAAATGACCAAAACCATAAAAGCTGCTGCTCGTTTCTATGGTGCAGATCAAGTAGGGATTGCCAAACTGGACCGTAAATGGGTATATGCTAGTTGGTATGATAGTGAAACCAAAGCCTCTTATCCAATTAAATTTTCCGATGAACCAGGATTTGAAAACATAGATAGTCCTAAAAAAATGCCTGATGGTACCCGTGTCATTCCCAAGGAGATGAAATATGCCATTGTCCTGATACATGAGATGGATTATGAGGGTATGAAAACCGGACCAACTTTGACAGAAATGGCCTCCACTAGATTGGCCTATTCCAAGATTGCTTTTAGTGCAATTAGTTTAGCGGAATGTATTCGTTCACTAGGATATAATGCTATTGCTAGTTCTAATGATACAGCCTTGAATATTCCTTTGGCAGTAGATGCTGGCTTGGGTGAACTCGGTCGTAATGCAAAACTAATTACTCCTTGGTATGGACCTCGGGTCCGGATCTCTAAGGTTATTACAGATTTACCAGTACTTACTGATCAACCGATTACTTTTGGAACGAGGGGATTTTGTCTTGCCTGTAAAAAATGTGCAGAGTCATGTCCTCCTAAAGCAATTCCCTTGGACGGACCTTCCTTTACACCACAAGGTGATTATGGCAATCCAGGTGTTTACCAATGGAATTTAAAGCATGATAAATGCCGTGCCTACTGGGCAAGTTCAGGAACAAATTGTGGTTTGTGTATTACTGTTTGTCCCTTCAATAAACCTTCTGGATTGATTCATGAAATTCCATATTGGAGTTCCTTAAATCTACCTTTTCTAAATAAAATGTGGGTCAAATTAGATGATTTATTGGGCTACGGCAAAATCTCAAACAATAAAAACTTTTGGCAAAAGAAGACCAAATGAAGTTTTCAACTAAAAGATAATGAAAAAGATAGGTATTTCAAAAGTTGAAGGAAAGCCTTTCAAATATGTGTCTAACTCAACTTTCTTAGTGAAGTAGAGTTAGTACTTATCTTAAAGGAATAGTAAATTAATATTCTTATTGAGATAGCGAACACCTCGTTTCTAAGGTGCTGAGATTTGTAAAAAATCCACTGGCATATAGAAAAAGAGGTGTCTTCTCTTACTAAACCTATGCACAAGTTAAACTTTCTGTAATGCAATTAACTAGAAAAAATGATGTAGATTGATAATTTAAGAGCAGGGTTAAAGCAGCATATAATTAGAAAGTTTGGGGTGAAGAATGGATATATGGCTCTCAATATTACAAAAGATAATTCATTGGCGGCAAATAATTTGATTAAGGAAGATATTTCTTCTAAAAACGATGACAAGATAAAAAGCCCTATTGGGCTCGGCATTGCTGTTGTATTTATATTGCTTGGTATTGTGTTGCCATGGTTAATTGGTGGGGACCCCGCTCAATATCGAGTTATGGCAATATTACTCGCGGCAACTACTCTATGGGCTACAGATGCCCTTGATCCTACTGTTGTTTCGATTGCTGTTTTTGTACTCTTGCCCCTGTTAAATGTTCTTTCTTATGAAGAAGCAGTTGCCCAATTGGGAGGTACTATTTTATGGAGATTAATGGGGTTATTTATCTTTATTGCTGCAATTAAAAAATCGGGACTTGCACGTCGTATAGCTTTCAATATTTTAAAGCTTGCTAAAGGAAATGTTCGGGTCTTTTTATTTCTGGTTATCATCAACATGTACATACTTACATTTATAGTCCCGGCCATTATGGGGAGGACCATGTTAATGCTAACTATGGTTGTGGGACTGTTTTCAGCATTTAAACTTTCAGCCCCTAGTAATATTGGAAAGTCAATCATGATTGCTTTAGCATATCTTTCCCTTATTACTGGAACTAGTTCTATGTTTGGCTCTTCTACCTCAATTTTAGCTGTTGGTTTGTTCAAGCAAATAGGTAACTATTCTTTTACCTATATGAATTGGCTAATAGCAAATGCTCCCGTTAGCTTTCTCATTACAGTATCAATATATTTCATATTGACACGTCTTTATCCTCCAGAGATGGAGTGTTTCCCAGGAGGTACTGAGTATATTGAGAATGAACTGAAGGAAATGGGTTCCCTTTCCTTAACTGAAAAAAAAGTATTAATTATATTTATTTTCCTTCTTTCCCTTTGGATTCTAAATATATCCTCAATCCCTGCTGAATTAATGGCAGCGTTGCTTTTAATGCTTCCTAAGATAGGGTTAATGAGTTGGAAAGATGCTTCCAAAGAAGTGAATTGGGGAGTGATGCTCTTATTTGGAGCAGGTTTGACTATCGCCCATGCTCTCCAAAAAACAAATGTTATTACTGATGCCACTCAATTCATTTTGAGCTATAGTGGGGACTTCTCCCCTCTAGTTTTAGCAGTTGTAATTTTTAGCTTAACGGTTTTAATTAGATTGGGTATGATGAATTTGATGGCAGTTGTTGCAACATTCATGCCTCTGGTGTTAAATCTAGGATACGGAGTTGGTGTCAATCCAATTTGGGTTGGCATGATATCACTGTTCGCTGGTAACGCAGTTTTTTTACCAACGCAATCACCATCGGGAATTATTACCTATGGATATGGGTTTTATTCAGTGAAAGAAATGATTTGGGTAGGAGTTTGGCTTACAATAGTTTCTTGTGTCGTAACGTTGATAGCTGCTTTCTTTTATTGGCCGCTAGTTGGAATACCAATTCATTTAAATTAGCCCTTTGAATAACTAGTATCTCAAAAGCAAAAAACCTAACGGTTTCCTCGTAAAATGGACGTAACAGAAAAACATGCATTATTTTCAAGCATTGCTCAATAAATTATTAAGTAGTTTTATAAGAAAAGAAGGAAAAATGGGGGGAAAATCGAATATATGATATATCATATATCTACTTTCAACTAATTCTTAAAGGGGGTGAAAAAATGAAAAAAAGCAATAGGATGTTAGAATTGACCCAACCGGAGGTAGAAAAAGAACTTAATGAAACAGGGTTGGTAATAATCCCTACAGGAAGTGTTGAACAGCATGGACCCC
>JBMOKT010000012.1:0-104242 GCA_049323895.1 Bacillota bacterium
TTTTTTCCCATGCTTTATGATTTTTATCTCTATTTTTTATCCATCCATATATTGTTGTGGGAGCAATTTCATGGCGTTTGGCTACAGCATGAACACTACCTATTTCTTGTGTTTCTCGAATAATTTGTTCTTTAAATTCTTTTGGATAACTTTTTCTTCGCATTTCATATCCCCTCCAGCTATATGTTTAAGTTTAACTCATTAAGGGATATGACTCAAATCTAGTTACGGGGCTATAGAGAACCAACCATTTTGTATAATGGCTTCAGGTCTAATATCGATTCCTTGTTCATATTGAGGTAATTTATTTTCTAGTATCATATCAATCCTTTTTACATCCTGAGCAAGTTTAGCCTCTAAAGCACTTGAAAAGCGTTCAGTAAGTGCAGCCCTCCAGAAATAATCCTGTAAATATTCCTGCTGTTTACCTATTGGCTTGTCTTTATGATGATAGAAGTAATAAGCAAATGGTACGATTAACGCATTATAAGGTAATAATTGAGAGACTGGGATTCTATAAAACCCTCTAATATAATCAACGGCTCTTTCAATAGCATCAACTACATCATCCCATATATCAATAAATTGTTGCTTGTCCAATTTTAAAATATGTTTTTTCGAGCACTCTTTTACTAAGCAAATGGAAACAGTCTGTAGAACAGTTGCATCGGAATAGTCTCATAATCAACACTACTTAAGGTATCAATTAACTCGTCATACTTTTCAGATAAATCAAAGTCTCTTTCAGCATCAAATGTTTTGGCAACCATTATTTCAAATACAGAAAGTTTCTTACCGCCAATATTGATTCTTGTGAAGATCTCCGTGGCAATATCTATCGAAGAGTTCTTAATCAAGATAGCAGGAAAATCATAAGTAGCGATTCTTTTATAATATTCATCAAGTTTATCGTGATATTTCTCATCAAATTTCTTGGCTAATGAGAGTCCTCCATTTAGTAAATCAGTAAGTTTGATATAACTGCCAGTTTCCTTTTCACTAATATCGGTTATGACAATATCTTCGTCCTCAGTGGCTAACAAGTCCACAAATATCTCCGAGAAATCTTCATCTTTAGTTTCTCTTTTAATAGTTACACCCTTTAGGCTCGCATATAAGCTTGTCATTCTCTGCTGCCCATCAAGGACATATTGTATAAAATCACCTTCAGGAGTATCTGGTAGATTTGCTCCACCAATGTTCCTAATAGACCTTAGCCTTTCCTTGGTCTTCCAAAGAATAAAAGTACCAATAGGATATCCCTTCAAAATACTATCCATTAATTTTGCGGACTGTTCTTTTGACCATACAAAATCTCTCTGAAATTGCGGTATTTTTATTAGTCCCTGTTCTATATCATTTAATAAAACAGTGAACTTAAATGAATGCGGTTCTGGTTGATACAAAAGCCTCTCCCCCTAATAATTCATTATCTTAAATATCGGTTAAACGCTTAAACCTATAATAACATCTTACTTTTTAAAAACTCATTAACTCTCTTTAACATAAACTTATTTTCTTCTATATTTAAAAACATTCTGATAATCTCTTCTTTACTCAAGCCCATTTGATTCTCTAATTCCTCAATCATTCCTTTTTCTTCATACTCTCTAACTAAACTTAGCCTACTTCATTGATATTCTGAAACACCTCAATATTAGAAAAAACAATACTCTGATAGTCTAAATTTGAATTAAAGTTATTACAAAATTCTTTTAAGTCCTTGAAATTGAAATTTTCTTCTATCTTTTCTAATAAAGCATAATCATCCCTAAAACAACTTGCTAATTCAAGGGCCGCTTCTATGTGTAGTTTTCCAGCAAATCTATTACCCCATCAAAAGTATCAGCATCTATGAATAATTGTCCTTTTATTTTCCAAATAG
Organism: Bacillota bacterium; assembly: GCA_049323895.1. Taxonomy (GTDB): domain Bacteria; phylum Bacillota; class Peptococcia; order Peptococcales; family BICA1-8; genus JBMOKT01. Next base: position 1,886 of record JBMOKT010000012.1, read on the forward strand.
CCTTGAATAGTAACCTGAAGGTAAAACAACATATTTTATATACCCTAAGAGAGCCCTTTCTTCCGGGAAAGACAGCCAATCATAATAAATATCATTAGTAGATTGATTCACAATTGTAAAGTTAACTATAAAAGAATCTAGTTTGATACCAAATTCCTTATCTTCCTCTAAAAAGTTCTTCCAGTAATAAACTGAGTTATAACTCATAATAATACCTCCGTATTTTATATATCCAAGGCAGCCCCCTTCTCCCTCAACCAATTTTTCCGTTCCAAGTAATCCGGCAACACCTTATCGACAATGTTCCAAAAACTCTCATTATGATTTGGATATAAGAAATGTGCTAATTCATGCACCACTACATAATCAATGATTGTCATCGGAGCCATTACACACTTCCAATGAAAATTTAGGATATTATTATCGGAACAGGATGCCCACCGATTCTTTAGTTCCATTACTCTAATTCCCTGAGGCTTTACACCTATCATATCTTTGTAATGGTTAACTCTATCTTTTAATTTTTCCGCTCCTTTTGTCCTGTAAAACTCCTTAAAAAGTTCTGCTGCAGAAAAAATATCTTTTTTCCTCAAGCAAAAGTATCCTTGAAATAGTTTTAAGGGTTCATCCTGTTCATCAACTAATTTTAGTCGATAGGACCTGCCAAGATACAAGAATCCTTCACCATTGACAAACTGCCTTTTTACCTTTGCGGAATTCATATACTTCCATTCTTCTAATTGCTTGTAAATCCAATATCTCTTTTCTTCTATTACCTTTTCTATCTCCATAATACTTAAATGATCGGGGGCTAACACTGTTACTCCCCCATCCCGCTCTATATAAATGCTTAGAGTTTTTCGCTTACTTTGCTTCAATTCATAGTTTATGTCCTTGTATTGTGCCATTACCTCACCAACTCACCGTGTTTTCTTTTGGCCAACTCCATAAAGTCACAAGTGATTTGCTCCTTTACTTCTATTACTTCATCAATATTGGAAAATAGCAACATATCATCCATTTCCGATTTCAGCGTTTCTTGTTCATAGCCCTTATGCCAAAAATCAACGATTTTAATAGTTCGCCTTATAAGTGCAACAATATCTCTTACTACACCTTTTAATTGCTCTTTTACTTCATCAGGGGCTTTATCCTTATCTTTAAATGCCTTAACAAGAAGCAAGTCATAAAATGGCGCTTCCTTTTGTGGGTCAAGACCTTCTGTCTCCTTGTCCTCTCCTCTTCCCTCTCTTACTTCCTCAAATAGAATCATTAACTGACGATATCTTTCTTCTATATCATCCTTGTAAGAATCAATAATCTTTTGCAACTTCTCACTAAACCGCTCATAGAGCACCGGATCAGTTTCAAAGTTGACCTTAAAGTGCTTCCTTATTGCGTGTTCCATCTCACTTGCCTTAGCCTTGGTAGAGTGGCTTTTATTCAAGGCATCTTTGAAGTCCTTTGAAAGTAATTCTACAGGAGGAATTTTGGGATCAACTCCTAAAGATATCAAGTGTTCATTAATTAACTTTTTAACCTTCTTACCGACACCCGTAATATTAAACGAATTATCTTTATATCTGTGTTGAGTTCTATTATGTATATGTCCAAACGCCTTCATAGGTCCTACATAATCGGCGGCTGCGGGATTTGGAAGAATAATATCCATACTCTGCAAAAACTTCTTATAATGAACATCAAAACTTGCCCTTAAATGAACATCTTCCAGTAAATCTATACATCTTTCCAATACCATATATTGTTCGGCCGGTTCAGTTATTTGATATTCCACATATACTTGGATATTTTCTATCCCTCTGGATTTAAACAAGTCTAACAACCGATAATACCTGTCCCTTAATATAGGTATCTCTGCACTTATATCCTGCATTGAACCTAAAGTATCTTCGTAATCACCACCACCATAAATCTTCAAAGCATCATGGAGATGATTGCCGATACCAATATAGTCCACAATATAACCCCTATTTTTACCTCCAGCAGTCCGATTAACCCTTGCAATAGCCTGCAATAGATTATGTTCGACCATTTTTTTATCTATGTACATTACCTGCTCAATTGGTGCATCAAATCCTGTAAGCAGCATATCGCATACAATCATAAAGGCAATGCCAGTATTCCTCTTATCCGGGTCGTCATAGTCAAACTTCTTTTTAAAGTTATCTATGGCATTCGTCTCTCTTGCCTTTTTTCTAACCCTTGTAATCTGTGGGTCTTCATTGGTGCCGTCTGAAGAAACTACGACAGCCGTTTTGATGAACTTCAGTTGTTTTAAAAGTTCCATATCAACAGAACCTTTTGCTTCTTCCTCGGCGATTCGTTCTTGAAATGCTTTTTCTATGGCTTTTTGATAGCGAACTGCGGCCAATTTTGAACTTGTCACTACTTGAGCCTTAAAACCATTTGGTAGAATGTTTTCGATATAGTGTTTTACAATATCCTTAGCAATGGCCTCGATTCTTTTTTCTGCCTCAAATATATCTCCCAATGTACCATACTTTTTCTTGATTAAAAGGATTTCCTGTTCGGTCCTTTCCCTAAATAAATCTTCAAATTTGTTATCAAACTCCGCCCTTTCATTTATGGCGGTATCAACAGTCTTACCTTCATATAGAATCTGCACTGTAGCACCATCATTTACAGCATCCTGTAGTTTATAAGTATCTATATAGGAGCCAAAAGTATCGTGAGTTTTCTTCTTATGCCTTTCTGTTATTAGAGGAGTTCCTGTAAAGGCAATTCTAGATGCGTTTGGAAAGGCTCTAAATACATTCATGCCTAATGTACTTGATTGAGTTCTGTGAGCCTCATCAACAAGAATAAGAATTTTCTCCGAAGGGTTAATTTCTCCAAACGCAATATATTTCGGCAATTTGCTTTCTTCTGCAATTTTTAGTGCCTTTACTAATTCAGTAGGTTTTACATAATTGTCTCTTTCAAAGAATTTATGAACCATAACCATTAAAAGGTTTGAGGTGAGTGTAGATCCCTTAGTTTTCAATTCATCAGTGCCTTCTGCATAATCGACCGTTTCCCCTGTCAAGATCATAGTATCACCTAATTGCTCTTCAAGGTCTGTACGGTCATTTATTACAACTACTTTGTAATCTTTTAATTCTTCAATAGAGCGAATTTTTCTAACTAGAAAAACCATAGTTAATGATTTACCCGACCCCTGTGTATGCCAAATAACCCCTGAACGCTGAAACGGATCATCCCCCGTTAGTAATCTTTGAATAGCCTTATAAACGGCTCTATACTGTTGATAACGACAAGTAACCTTAATCGTTGCATCCTTAGTCTGCATAAACACAGTAAAATGTTTTATTATATCTAAGAAAGTCTCTGGGGCTAGCATTCCCTGAATAAGTATCTCCTGAGAACGAACTTCCCCTAAAGGAGGCTCAAATTCTTTGTACTTTGGCGGGTAAATGTCTTTCCATTCCAAATAATGCTCATAAGATGCGCTGATTGTACCAAACCTTGCCTCATCACCATTTGTAGATATCATTAACTGATTAAAATGGAATAGTTTCTCTTCTCCTTCTTTTTCAACAATACCTTCACTCTCTAATCTTTGGTTGCTATATCTCAATAATTGTCTAATTCCTTCTTCCATAGGGTTAGAAGTATAATCATTTGTATATTTACACTCAACCACTCCTAAAGGGATTCCATTAACGAATAAAACTATGTCAGGAATTATGAACTCTTTAGCAGCCCCCGGTGTATCTATACGGAATTGACTAATAGCCAGAAAATGATTATTCTCTGGCGTTTTAAAATCAATAAATTTTACAGATGGATATTCCTCTCTAGTCACTTCATTTCGATCAACTGTTGTCCTTTCTTTGCCTATTAATAGTTCAAAAACTTCTTTATTAGCCTCAAGTAAATCTTTATGAGAGTGATCGGAAAGGACTGTAAACAACTCTTCTAATTGTGAATCATTTAGCCATTCAATACCGGCATCAGTAGTATTTATTCTTTTGATACAAGTTTTAAATGTATCTTTAAGCATAATTTCTTTAAAATCTCTTCGTAAACTAATGGTTGGATCGGTAGGAATAACGCCATTAGGATGTTCAATAATCTCCCACCCCAAGTTATTAAGTTGTGTTAAAAATGGCTTTTCAACAAAAGTATACTCACTCATCTCCATTCACCTCAACCTTCACTCTAACTTTCCCAGTAAGTAGGTCTTGCATAAGTCCTTGTTTAAGCAATTTTAGTTTGTTTAAGTATGCATATTCCTTTTCTATAATGTCATCCTTCACATTCAGAATATCTGCAATTGCTTTTTGCTCTTCTATTTCAGGAACAGCAACCTTTATTTGAAGTATTTGCTGAGAAGTCAAATTTGCTTGTTTAGTACCGCCTGCTCTCGTATATAGCGTGGTTAGATAGTAATCTGAATGCAGCACATAGAATAAATAATCTCTATCAATACCTTCTTTTATAATAAACTTACCTACTCGTTGGTTTAACATAAATTCCTTATTCATAGATGGGATCTTTACTGCAAAACCATAATCTCTTTTTCCGATTGTTCCGGTCATCGAGATTAAAATATCATCAGGCTTAACCACATAATTAGGATATATATTTTTAAACTCATATGGTAAAAAAACTGGATCTCTATCAAGGTTCAGTTCATTATTAAATAGTGAGCCTATCCTAATCAGTTGTATACCGTCTTCGCAGTAGTCTTTACTTTCAAATGCGTATCCACCTTGAATTTCACAATAATCACTTAGAAAACTTTCGTTCCAGTCTTCAGGTATTAAGCCAATAATGCTTTCCTTGAATTTATTTTCTTCAGTCTGTACTCCATTTTTTACTCTTACCCTACCAGTTAATAAATCTTGCATTAATCCTGTTTTAATATCTGTATACTTTTCAATTAAAAGTTCTGTCTTTTCAATAGCATTATCAACTGTTAGCAAAATCCGGCTTATCTCTTTCTGTTCCACAATTAGTAACGGAGTAATAATGTTAAAATTTTCAGCATCTTTTTTGCTAACTTCTAAAAATGTGCTGCCGCTTCCTAATACTTCATATTTTTCTTTTAGAAATTTCATTTGATAAAATAAAAACCAATTGTCCACTAATTCATTTGGTACAAGCGTTTTAAATCCTTGATTCGTACACATTTCAACTTCATTTATTTTAATTTCACCTATAGTAGCCCTTGAAGTCATTAATAAACTACCTATGGGCACTAATTTAGCAGAAGAGTTCTTAAGTCCGGCCTCTGTAATGTACTCCTTAGTATTCTTAATAGTTCTCTTATTATCACTCGTTATATCTGTAGGAGTTGCCCAAGGAAAAGTACCACCTTCCCAATATTCAGAGCACGATCTATCAGGCGTTCCACCACTGACTATATTACATACTTCAGATAATGGTTTACATTCCCACCCACTAGGAAGAGACTTTTCGTTAAAATCATTTACATTTTTACGATTACTATCTATCATACAATATACCCTAATTCTTTCAGAAACTCATCCAATTGATGGGACTCCTCATTTCGCTCTTTCAAAATTCTATTTGCAGTAATCTTGTATTTATCCCATAAGTTTTCCACTACATCAATTATAATCAACAAATGTTCCTTCATATATTGGCTCAATTCTTCTGCTAATATAGAGTAAAACCGTTTTATAATGAGTTCTCTTGCTTCGTCTTCTGTAATCCGATCCCTTGCCTGTTGCACCAATTCATCCCTTGACTTCTCGATAGCCTTTATTTCTGATTTAAGAGTTTTTATTTTATTTTCTAAAGCCGTATGTCTTTCCAAACGCTTTTCTATTTCAGTAACTTCCTCAGTAAAAAGAATTATTTCTCTTTCTATTACAGCGACTCTTGCTTCTATTTGCTCTCTATCATAGCCTAAACTATCTAATTGTTCCTTCTTTAATTTTTTCATTTTCTTCAGGGTATCCTGCATAGGTTTCAACTCATTCTTTTTAAGAGCCGTTATCTGGCCATTTAACTCTTTTTTTCTTTCTTTCAGTTCAGCAACTACCTCTTTTGGCAATACATCACTTTCTATTTCATCACCTTGGTCTGAATCTTCATTTTCTCTTTCTTCGTCATCCGGCTCCTCATTAGCAGCAAACATTGCTTCCAACTCCTGAAGCCTCTTTTTGTTATCTCTTAACTTTTCAAGAACCTCCGGGAACTGTGCCTGCAGTATTTCTTCGTCAGGAATTAGTTCTGCATTCCAACCAGAAGCAGATATTGATTTTAAGTCGGCTGCTACAGTATGCCAAAAACTCACGAACACGCCCTCAATTTTGTGCATATTCAGCATTTTAACTCCGGACAACTCTTTAACAAAAGTTTCGATAAACTCCTGCCTTATTGCAAATACATCTTTTGTAACAGGTAGATTAATAAGCCTTTCCTTACTCTTATCCCACCATTTTTCTAGTTTGCATAGCATTTCTTTCTCTTTACTCACTATACCATCAGACTTTTCAATAATCCCCTTTATCTGCTCTTTGTCCTCTATTTCATTCTTAAACAGATAGTAATCCTTATCCTTTTCATTAAATAGTAATGACACATCCAACCCATGAGCAGTAAATAAATTTTCTTTACTATCTACTTCCTTTTTAGGTATACCACCAAATAAATGAGCCTTTACATCATGCGGTTCAGGTTCTGGTGAATTATCCTCATATCTACGGATATTTAAGTTATACTCTTCCTTTGCTAACTCTGTTATAGGAACAAGCCTTGAATACTTTGGAACCTGTAACCTATTTCTGTATACATGAATTATTTTCTGTAAGTCTTCAGGACGCAGGGAATTTTGATTTTTCCCCTCCTTAAATTCTCTATCTGCATTTATGAAAAGCACTTCTTTTCTATCTTTTGCTCCCACTTTATTAATAACAAGTACGCAAGCGGGGATACCCGTACCATAAAAAAGATTTTGCGGCAAGCCTATAACCGCTTCTAAAATCCCCTCTTTGATAATCCCTTCACGGATTTTCTTTTCTTCACCGCCGCGGAATAGAACACCATGGGGCATTATAGTAGCCATCTTTCCATCTTCTCTTAAACTTGCAATCATATGCTGAACAAACATTAAGTCTGCTTTCTTACCACTTTCAGGACAGAAGCCAAATCTGAACCGCTCCTTAAATTTCATATCCTTTTTGCTATAGTTTTGAGAAAAAGGAGGATTGGCAATAACTCTGCTAAACTTTTTCAATTCCCCGCCTGCGTCAAGGTGCATTGGGTTTTTTATGGTGTCACCATTACGGATATCTGCTGTGACAACTCCGTGCAATATCATATTCATTTTACAAATAGCCCAAGTCCCACCGTTGTCTTCCTGCCCATACAAACCTAAATCTCTTGAATCTCCGCCCATTTCCTCAACATATTGTTTAGACTGTATGAGCATACCACCGCTTCCCACACACGGATCATATACCGTCATATGCTGTTGTGGTTCAATAATATTAACTAACAATCTAACAACTTCAGAAGGAGTATAGAATTCTCCTCCTTTTTTACCAGCACTATCTGCAAAATACTTTATCAAATATTCATAGGCTGCCCCTAAAAGATCTGGAAACTCAAAATCCTCATTTCTCATAGGGATAGTATCAAAATGTTGAATAAAGTCTACTAACACTGTATCGTCTAATGTCCTTTTACCAATCTTACGATTGAAATTTATTCCTTTTAAAACATCCTCAAGCGTGTTAGGGTTTTCATCCTCTATTGCAGCGAGGGCTTTGTTAAGTCCATCTCCGACATTAGATTTTAAATGGCGAATATTCTCCCATCTTGCTTCTTCAGGAACAAAAAATCTATATTTATTTTTAATTTTTAGTTGCTTCTCAATTAATGTTTCAGGCAAACCCTTTTGCTCATAATCTTCACGAAGTGCTTCTCTCTCTGCCTCAAATTGGTCAGAGAGTCTTTTTAAGAAAATCATGCCGAAGATAAATTCTTTATACTCACTGGCATCCATTTTCCCTCTTAATATATCGCAGGCCTCTAATAAAAGCCTTTCTAACTTTGCTAATGTCAATCTTTGTCCCATAAATTTTAATTCCTCCATATTTTCGTATTTGAGCCTACAAATTCGCTATCCCTAATTCCTGATACAAGTTTTGTGTAGCAGTTTCCCTTTGATGTTCTGCCCTTCTTACCGCTTCTTTGTAAGCCTCTTCTTTTTCTATTATGCGTTCGGCCAAACTGGCTTGCTCCTGAATATTAACTCTTGGAATCATCAGTCCTTCTAAATTACCGGGATTTATTACATTTACTGATGTTCCTGTTTGCAAACCTTCCAAAAATGTTTTTCCTAAAGGACTATCTAAGTAAAATTTAAGTATATAGGGGTTGTATCTGTTCTTTTTTAGCCTTATCACCACGAGATTACCCGATGCAATAGTTGGAGGCATATCTGCTTCTACTACTGCAGATTTAATAACAGTCCCTCTTGCTGATAAAACAACATCTCCTTCTTTAACTACATATTTTTTTACCCACCGTTGTTGGGGTTCCACCAATAAATTATTATCTAGATTAATCACATCTTCATTGATATCACTTAGGCTTAAAATATAATGGCTCTTGTCTCTTCCCTTTTTAGCACTTTCAAAAGTTTCTTTCGGTATCTGCACACCTCTGAAAATCTTTTGTGCTACTTCTTTTAGTTCAAGCATATCAGTCAATTTATCTTTTAAAGCCTCTATTTTCAGGTACTCAACTAGATTAAGGTTATATTCATGTTTCCTAACAGTTTCGTTGGTAATAAACTGACTAATATCTTCTTGACATAGGCCCTTGTGGTATATATCGGCTATATAATCCAATTGATCATCACTAAATACTTTTTGGCCTTTTTCTTTTTCTATTTCCATACGACTAGCATCAATTAAAAGTATTTTCCCTTTTCTATTTAACGGTTTATCTTTGTTGAAAATTATAATATTAACTGGAATGTTTGAAGTAGCATACAGGCTATCGGGAAGTTCAATAATACATTCAATCAAATCATCTTCTACGATACCTTGTCTAATTTTATATTCATTCGATCTGAACAGGGGTCCTTTCGGAATCGTAACAATTGCTTTTCCACTATTCTTTAATGATGCTAAGATATGCTGTATTAATGCCCATTCAGCAAAACTTTTGCTAGGTATACCATATTTAAACCTATCATACAATTCATGAACCGCTTCTTCGTATCCCCAAGACTTTAACCCAAAAGGAATATCAGATACTATGTAGTCCATTTTAAGCAGTGAATTTCCTTCGATAAACTTTGGGTCTCTTATGGAGTCACCTAATCTAATATCGAAATCCCTAATACCATTTAGAAGAAAACTAAGTTTGGCTAATAAGTAAGTTCTTCTATTTATCTCCTGCCCAAATAATTTAATATCTCCCTGATTGTTATGCAATTTAACCATTCTTTTGTATATATCTATTAAACTACCACCCACACCTAAGAAGGAATCTGCTATTGAAAAACTATCTTGTACCCTAACAAGTTTAGTCATAAGTTTACTTATACTGTCAGGCGTGAACTGTTCTCCCTCTTTTTTAAATAACAATTCCATTACTTTTCGAATGAAATTACCGACCGTATCTTTATCCATTTCAGTAATTGAAAATAGTCTTTGATACTTTTCAAAATGACTCCAACAGACCTTGGCTGGTATTTGGTCTATTCTATAGAAGCAGAGTTCTGAAAAGATACCTTCAAATTCCGGATTCTTATCTTCTATTTCTTGCCCCAATTTCATCAACTGATGAAGGAAATTTATAGTCATTCCGTCAATGTTCTTAAACCTATTAATGTCTTGAATAATCCAATTATATTGTTCTTTAGTTGCATCTAACCAAACAATAGTAAACAAGCCTAAGTTAAGCAGCAATCCATCTTCATAGCCAATAATCCCTTTAAAATCATCATTCAATTGATATGTAAGTCTATACAAATTTTTATCGATATCATTCATTAAGACTTCAGACATCCCTTTCATTAGGTTTTTGCAATACCTATTTTGTAGACTCCAAAAAAATATATGCATAATTTTACCATTTAAATAGTATCATTATTATTAGGTTTTGTAAATACCTAATTCATTTTTTTATAACTCATATCCCTCAATTCCCCACCCAATAACCCATCTCCATTTACATATTTATCTCTATCAAAACCGTCGTAAACCGCGCCGCGTCTGCATTTGAGCCGATGGGATAACCGACGCTTATACACCCCCCGACGTATTAATGCTTGGTATTGATTACCTCCCGTGGGGCTTTTTTTATTTTATTTATATTTCTCTTTTTAGGCGCGATGGTTCGTTCCTTGGACACAAAAAACCCGTCGATGTTACCGGATTTCTACTGATTACACCAACGGGTTTGACCAAACATTATTATCATTTCTGCAGACTTTATTTTGATTCACCGATCTTTATTATCATTTAACACCAAATAGCATCATAAGTTTCACCCATTTATACTATTTATTGTACAAACTCCATTCTCTATTGCAACTGACAAATCTTGTTGTTTATTGTCAAACTTTAATCAAATAATTGTCAATCTTTATTCACATATTCTCAATCTTTAATCAAACCGACAAATACAATTTATTGATTTATCCAGCCTATTCAACAGTAACACTTTTAGCAAGATTCCGGGGCTGATCAACATTACACCCTCTAGCCTTTGCAGTATAATAGGAAATCAACTGCAGCGGAATAACAGTCAGCACCGGTGCTACAAAGTTATAAATGTCAGGAATGTAGATAACGTCATCTACATACTTGCTTACCTCTTTATCCCCTTCTATTGCCACGGCCAATACTTCTGCATCCCTGGCCTTAACCTCTTTGATATTGGAAAGGGTTTTGTCGTAGGTGTTCTTTTGCACGCATAGGGCGATAACCGGTGTAATATCTGTTATCAAAGCTAATGTGCCGTGCTTTAGTTCGCCGGCTGCATATGCTTCGGCATGAATATAGGAGATTTCTTTAAGCTTCAGGGAGCCTTCCAGTGCTACTGCCCAGTCGAAACCTCGACCGATAAAGAACAGGTCACTTTTATCTTTATAGCTCTCTGCAATTTCTTTATATTTAGCTTCATCACCTAATATCCTGATGGTTGCTTCGGGCAGAGCATGTAAAGCATCAATAATTACTTTGGATTCTGCTTCGCTGACCACACCTTTTAACTGTCCGAGGTATAAGGCCAGGAGATATTCTGCTACCAGCATGGTTGTATAGGCTTTAGTGGATGCTACTGCAATTTCCGGACCTGCCCAGATGTATACCACAAAATCTGCTTCTCGGGCAATGGAACTGCCTACCACGTTGGTAATTGCCAGCACATTGGCGCCTTTGGATTTTGCTTCTCGTAGGGCAGCCAGGGTATCGGCAGTTTCCCCCGACTGGCTTATTACTATTACTATGGTTTCTTCATCAACCAACGGTTCACGGTAGCGGAACTCAGAGGCAATATCCACTTCCACAGGTACCCGCAGCAGATTTTCAAAAATTCCCTTGCCTACTAAACCTGCATGATAGGCTGTGCCGCAGGCTACTATATAAACCTTTTTCCATTTATTAATGGTTTCTAAAGGTAAATGAAAATCTTCGAATTTAACTTTGTTCTCCACAATCCGACCACTTAGGGTTTTTCTAAAAGCAACAGGCTGTTCATGAATTTCCTTGAGCATAAAATGCTCATATCCGCCTTTTTCGGCAGCTTCTGCATCCCAGGAGACATTGAATACTTCCTTCTCAACTATTTCCCCGGAAATGGTGAAAATGCGAACTGCCTCCGGAGTAAGAATGCAAACCTCTCCGTCATTTATTAAATAGCATTTTCTGGTACGTGCAAGAATAGCGGGAATATCTGATGCAATATAGTTTTCGTTTTCACCGATTCCAACTACTAGAGGGCTGTCTTTTCTGGCGGCCACAATCTTATTGGGCTCGTTTTTGCAGATTACTCCCAATGCATAGGAACCGTGAATTTTACCCAGTATATGGCGGATAGCTTTCTCTAAATCACCTTCATAGTAATGCTCAATCATATGGGCGATTACTTCAGTATCAGTTTCTGAAGAAAATATATGTCCTTGCTCTATTAACCATTCTTTTAATTCAAGATAGTTTTCAATAATACCATTGTGCACAACTGCAAAGTCTTCGGAGCAACTGGTATGGGGATGGGAGTTTTCATCAGATGGTCTGCCGTGGGTCGCCCAGCGGGTATGCCCAATACCTATAGTACCCATAGGATTATCCACTAGAAGCTTACTTTCTAAGAAGGATAATTTTCCTTGTGACTTTACAACCTGCAGCCGTCCGTCTTTTAACACTGCAACTCCAGCGGAATCATAACCACGGTACTCCAGTTTGCGCAAGCCTTCTACCAGAATAGGAGTAGCCTCTTTCTTACCAATGTAACCAACTATACCACACAAAACAAATTCCTCCTTAAGTTACAGCACAACTGTATCCGGCACCCTTTGTGCCGGGAATTGCTTCCCGGTTTTATGGTGCTTCTAACGGTCATACAGTGACCGGGGAGCATCCGCCGAATCTTCGATAAACTCCCACCTCGTCAACCAACAAATAGTGGCTAGTTGTTAGTGTAACTTCCAACCTCTAGTATGGTTCTGGCGCTTAATATTTACTTACATTATTTTGTGCCGTTTTTTAGATAATCTTATTTTATTAACTCCTGCTTAAAATGTTACAAAAAATTAAACTATCCTCCTTTCTTAATATTTAGCCTTTTCTAACAAATAAATTTTACTATTTAGTGATTGACTTAACAAGGGCATTTTTTACCAAAGGGAAGAGTCAGCTTTTTATAAGCCAGATTGAAAAGGCAATTAAGATAAATGCTATTACCACCTTGATTATGGAGACATCATCCCCAAGCAGATAAATAGAGAATGCTAGAATAAACATATAATATATAAAGGTTTGGGAGGCTATCATCAAGGGTAAATTGTTAAAAAGCTGATGTCCTTTGGTAAAGCCTATTCCTAATGAAATGTTGGCAAGAAATAAAATTGGTGCAATCATAAGGTTATATTTGGCAACAGAGATGAAATCAGGATTAATATTTTTCACCTGCCAGGAAACTGTTGCGGCAATTATAAAAGATCCAAATACTAAAAGTCCTGCAATTAACGGCATGGTTACCTCCGGATGTAAGAAAAATTTTAGAAAAAACGGCTTGCGCCGAGCTTTGGCGACTAGGGAAGCAATAAGTACAAGATTAGAGGGTGTCAAAAAGCAGCTAACTTTTGAAGCTTTTCAACACCCTTTATAAAAATTACATTACCTTAGTCCTGCCTCGATAAATAACTCCCCTAACAACATCTATAGTTATTAAAGTGCCGGTTGGCAGCTTTTCAGTTGCATTTTCAACCCCTACAATAACAGGCTTACCCAAGTTCAAACAGACAATTGCGGCATGGGAGGTCAATCCTCCCTCTTCAGTAATTACTGCTGCTGCCTTCTCCATGGCAGGTACATACTGGGCATCAGTTCCCTTTACAACAAGAATCTCATCAGGTTGAATTTCGGTGATTGCCTGCTGACTGGAGTTAGCTACCTGGACTGTCCCTGTTGCACTCCCGCGCCCGATTCCTGTCCCTTGGGCTAATATTTGTCCCACCACCTCGACTTTAAGGAGGTTGGTTGTGCCTGGGACCCCTACCGGCACACCGGCTGTAATTACTACTAAATCACCATTTTTAATTAACTCTGCCTTTAGGGAAGCATTAATGGATTGTTCAATCATGGCATCGGTGCCTTCAGTCTCAGGAGCATAAATTGGTTCTACTCCCCATACCAATAAAAGCTTTCTCTGAGCAGCTGCCCGTGGTGTTACAGCAATTATCCTGGATTTGGGACGATATTTTGAAACCATTCTGGCAGTTGACCCTGATTCTGTAGCGGTAATAATTGCTGCCGCTCCCAGGTTTTGCGCTGTTGTACATGTTGCATGGCTTATGGCATCGGTAGTGGTCTGCCTCGTTACAATACCCCTTAGGGTTGTGATACTTTCATATTTAAGTGCTGTCTCTGCCCGTTCTGCTATCCTGGCCATGGTTTTTACAGATTCAATAGGATATTTTCCAGCGGCAGTTTCACCTGAAAGCATGATGGCATCTGTTCCGTCTAGAATAGCGTTGGCTACATCACTGGCCTCTGCTCTAGTTGGCCGCGGATTTCTAATCATGGAGTCCAGCATCTGGGTTGCAGTAATAACAGGTTTTCCGACCCGGTTGCATTTTTCTATCATCATTTTTTGAATAATAGGCACTTCCTCGGCCGGTATTTCTACTCCCAGATCCCCACGGGCAACCATCAAACCATCAGATACTTCAAGTATCTCGGAAATATTTACTACACCCTGGTGGTTTTCTATTTTAGAAATAATGTGGATATCCGCCTTATGCTGTTCAAGAATCTTTCTTATTTCCAAAACATCTGCTGCACTTCTTATAAAGGAGGCTGCGATGAAATCTACACCCTGTTCAATGCCGAATTTAATATCGGAAATATCTTTTTCTGTAATTGCCGGTAGGTTTATATCCACCCCGGGGACATTGACTCCTTTTCTATTGCTTAATTCCCCTCCATTGAGTATTTCACAAATAATTTCTGTATCATTAGTCTCAATTACCCTTAATGCCATTAGCCCGTCATCCAGGAGAATCTGGCATCCTGGTTCAACATCTTGGGGCAAGCCTTTGTAGTTAACGTGTATTCTTTCAACTGTTCCTTCAATTTCTTCTGTGGTTAAAGTAATTTTTTTTCCTGTTTCTAAAGTAATCTTTCCTTCTTTTAAAATACCTGTTCTAATTTCCGGACCTTTAGTATCCAGCATAATTGCCACAGAGCGATTGGTCTTTTTCACTGCTTCCCTGATGTTTTTAATCCTCTGCCCGTGTTCCTCATGGGTTCCATGGGAAAAATTTAGCCTTGCTACATTCATCCCACCCTCAATCAACTCACACAATCTCTCTATGGATTCACTGGCTGGTCCAATGGTACATACTATTTTTGTCCTCCTCATGTAATCACTCCTAATTTATATTGATAAAATCCCTGCTAAGTTATAGGACTCTATATCCAATGTCTTCCTGGCTGCAACAGCTTCTTCTAATGGAACAGCCACCATTTTATTCCCCACTATACCTGTCATAAGTCTAGACTTGCCTTGGACCAGGAGCTTAACGGCAAGACCGCCCATCTTACTGGCGATTACCCTATCTAATGCAGTTGGAGCTCCACCCCGCTGAATATGACCTAAAACTGTTACCCTTGTCTCCAAAGCTATCCGCTTTTCAATTTCTTCACTTACTTTATAGGCAGACTGCACACCCTCTGCAACAATAATGATACTGTGCCTTTTACCTCTATTTATCCCCCGTTTAAGTCTATCTACTACCTCATCGTAGTCAGGTTCTATCTCGGGAACAAGTATAGACTCTGCCCCACCGGCCAAACCGGCTTCTAAGGCAATCCATCCAGAATTACGTCCCATAACCTCTACTAAAAATATTCTTTCATGGGAGGTAGCCGTATCCCTTATCCTATTTATAGCATCTACAACTGTATTTACAGCCGTATCACAACCAATGGTTAAATCTGTTCCTTGGATATCATTATCGATAGTCCCAGGTATACCAATTACTGGTATCCCAAGTTTGTCCAGCTCTATGGCTCCTCGAAATGAACCGTCTCCTCCAATGACAACCAGACCTTCGATTCCTAGTTTGGTTAAATTGTCGAAAGCCTTTTTCCTGCCTGCTGGTTCCATGAACTCCTTGCTGCGGGCTGTATGTAATACTGTCCCGCCCCGCTGGATAATATCAGCCACAGACCCTAAGTCCATCTGATGTACTGAACCTTCGATTAAACCAGCATAACCCCTCTCGATACCAATTACCTCTAGATTATGATAGATAGCTGTTCTGACTACCGCTCTAATAGCGGCATTCATTCCTGGTGCATCTCCACCACTAGTTAAAACGGCAACTTTCTTCACTACGCACTCCTCCAAACAAATACGATTAATAACCTATTGACCATTTCAGATCTTATTTTGTCATCGCACTGCTTAATATTTCATGGGCTTCCTCTATCTCTGATTCTGGCACGAGAATTTCTACCGAACCCGAATCACCTAGATGGGGTACCCCTGAGGAACGCAAATTCACAAGCACCCCTTCAGCAACAAGGATTTGCTTTAATTGTTCTGCAATTATTCTATTTGGAGCAATATAAACAACTGTCCACATTTCTGTTGATCCTCCCCAAATTAAAATACATTAAACTATATTATCTAAAGTGATAAGCTACAAGTAAAAACTGCACGTCCGTGCTGAAGCTTATTGGTTATATATTATCTCCGTGCTAAAATGCTACCGGTTTATTCGGTGTCACGGTGGCACATCCCGATAAATCGAATTCATCGTGGCACGTCAAGAAAGCTAACTTTTATGGTTGCACGAACTTGAATTATCAAATGGATTGCGTAAACGACACGGAGGTCGTTCCCCTACATACAACCTCAACCAATTAACCTTTACCTAGTTTACGTCACTAGCCACTAGCCACTAGCCACTAGCCACTAGCCACTAGCCACTAGCCACTAGCCACTAGCCACTAACAATTATACTATTCTCCTGCTTCTACAGTACCATGTACGGAATAGACTCTAGCCCTTCCCTTAATTTTCATGGCTGAAGTCTGCTCAGTAAACTGGGCAATCATGACTTCCCCTCTGTCAAGCTTTTCTGTGTGATGGAATTTAGTATCCTTACCCCTGGTTAACCCACTAATAGTAACACCATTATCCAGGGCTTTTACAACTATATATTCATTACTATTGTTGTTTGGCTTATCCACGGTTTTCACCTACTTTATACTTATTTTTAAGAGCCTGGGCCACATTCTCGGGTACAAACTGTTGTATATCGCCGCCCAAGGCTGCTACATTTTTAATTATGCTAGAACTGATAAAGGAATATTCGGGGTCAGTCATTAAAAATACCGTTTCTACTTTGTTATCCAGATGGCGGTTTACCGAAGCCATCTGCATCTCATATTCAAAATCAGAGACAGCTCTTAAACCTCTGATAATAGCTACAGCACCTTTTTGCCTGAGGTAGTTCACTAATAAGCCGTCAAAAACATCAAGTTCAACATTAGGCAAATCATAAAGGCAACATACTTTAATAAGATTTAGTCTTTCATCAAGGTTAAATACTGTTTTCTTATAATTATCTGAAGCAACTGCCATAATAACCTTATCAAACATCTTGGCTGCCCTTTTAATGATGTGCATATGCCCGTATGTTACCGGATCAAATGTCCCCGGATAGACTGCAATTTTCCCCAAAAAATCACCCTCCACACAGCTCGATACCTTTAGCTTGTCCAAAATTAAAATATTTTTCTCATAAATCAAGTAAACTTATTTTTTATACAAGTGCAACATCGGCTTCCGCAGTCGCCTAAGGCTCGGAGTAAGCCGTGTTTTCAAATTTATTCCTCAAACACCTTTTATTCTAGAACCATATATATTCTCCTGCCATAAATCTAATATTTCTAAAAAAACATTAGAAAAACATATAAAATCTTTCTATCTATACCCCGATTGGTCGCCCTTTTGGTTGTGGGCAATTTTCGCAGCAGCCGCCGAGGCAATTGCAGCAACAATATCATCAGCAAAGGTATTAACATAACCCTCTTTGGAATCCAATCTGCCAATAAGACCAATTTTCATTTTATCTAGATAGCCAAAACTGGTAATTCCTATTGTCCCATAAATATTTGTAATGGCAAAGGCCAAAATCTCATCAATTCCATAGAGAGATTCGTCTTCCTTGATAATTGTTAGGATAGGCTCAGGAAGAATGTTCTTTTCCGCAGCGATATCAAGTGCCAGCCCTGTTAGGATAGCATGCTGCACTTCTCTTTTTTCCAGCACGGCATCTATGGCATCCTTACATGTCTTTCTTTCCAGGTAAGGATGGAAGGGACGCTGCAGATCAAATACAATCTGTGTAATATCATCTATTGTAATTCCCCTTTGTTCCATTTGTGCCACAACTTCATCTTTCATAAATTAAGCCCCCAGTAGTTTTTAACTAATGTATGAAGGGGGGCTCGAAAATGTTCCTATTCTATTTATTTACTAAAGATAAATTTTCCGGCATACAAACTTCCAAAAGGTCATTTTCCAACTCTCTTTGCCAGTTTACCCAATAATCACGATCTGTTAAAACCAGCTTTTTTTCCTTTTCAAAAAAAAGGTAAACAGGAATTTGCCCCTTATGATTTTTTAGGATACTTCCTATTGCTTCAACCTGTCCCTCACCTATCCGGGATGTATCAATCTTAATGTATAACCTGGGTCCGCTTTTTTCTGATAAGGTTAAAACTGCAATGTCCTCCGCAAAAAATTTAGGGCTGTCTTCCTGCAGGTTAAGCCTTCCTGTCATGGTAACTACTTTATCTACCTCAACACTCTGGTGATACTTTTGCAGTGTCTTAGGGAAGACCAGGACTTCCATTCCTCCTGTTAGGTCTTCTAACTGACAATAAGCCATCGTTTCCCCTTTTTTTGTTACACTCCTTCTAATAGAAGTAATTATTCCGCCGATGGTAATCCTGCTGCCATCCTCTTCTTGACTGAGATCCGCAATCTGTTTAACCTTTTTTCTCTTTAGCTCATCAACATATTCATAGATGGGATGACCGCTTACATACAGACCAAGTATCTCTTTCTCCATAGCTAGTATATCCCGTTTATTGAAATCTTCAACGGGCGGCAGCTTTATTTCATCAAAATCTAGAGTAAATCCCGCTTCCTCCCCCACGTCAAAAAGGGAAACCTGCATGCTGTTTACACTTTTTTGCAGCTGCTGCCCCTGTTCAATGCAAATGTCCAGTACTTGCAGAAGCTGTACCCTGTTGCCAGGGACAGAACCAAAAGCACCACATTTAATCAGGCTTTCCATAACCCTTCTGTTGACCTGACTCAAATCAATTCTTTTACAGAAATCCTGAAGTGATTTAAAAGGTCCTTCTTTATCCCGGGCATTAAGAATAGCCTGGATAGCGCCTTTCCCTACATTTTTTACAGCAACTAAACCAAAACGGATATTGCCGCCCACGACAATGAAATTTTCCCGGCTTTCATTAATATCCGGAGGAAGTACTCTAATCCCCATGCGCTGGCACTCAGCAATATAAAAGGGAACTCGGTCAGTCGACTCCATGACACTGGTTAGTAAGGCAGCCATAAATTCTACAGGATAGTGGGCTTTTAAATATGCGGTCTGGAAAGACAGCATAGCATAGGCGGCACTGTGGCTTTTGTTAAAACCATATCCGGCAAAGTACTCAATAAGTTCAAATATCTTGGCTGCAGTTTTAGGGTCGACTTGATGCTGTCGTGCACCATTAATAAACCCTTCTTTTAAACTTGCTATAATCTCGGGCTTTTTCTTACCCATTGCCCTGCGCAGCAAATCGGCCTGCCCCAGGGTAAATCCCGCTAATTCACTGGCAATACGCATTACCTGTTCCTGATAAAGGATAACCCCGTATGTGGGTTTTAGTATAGGTTCTAATTTAGGATGAAGGTATTCAATGGTCCTGCGGCCATGTTTACGGGCAATAAAATCCTCAACCATGCCGCTACCTAAAGGACCCGGTCTGTATAGGGCTACTAAGGCAATAATGTCTTCAAAGTGTCCCGGCTTTAAATCTTTGAGGATAGCCCTTAAGCCGGAGCTCTCCAACTGAAATACTCCAATGCTCTCACCTTTGCCTAATAACTCATAGGTAAGGGGCTCGTCCAAGTCTATTTTGGAAAAATCCAATTTAATATTATGATTATTTTCCACTAAATCAACCGCGTTATTTATTACGGTCAAGGTGCGCAGACCCAATAAGTCCATTTTTAAAAGACCGATTTCCTCAACATTTTCCTTGGCAAATTGGGTAGTTATACCCCCATCAGATGTCTTTTGCAAAGGAAGATAAAAGTCCAAGGGCTCCTGGGAAATAACCACACCTGCGGCATGGGTTCCAGCATGACGGGGCATACCCTCCAATGCGATAGCGGTATTAACTAATTCACTTATCTGGGGGCTTTCAGCCATCATTTCTTTTAATTCCGGTGAAACTTCAAGTGCCTTTTGTATGGTAATGCCCAATTCATTTGGAATCAACTTGGCCACTTTATCAACTAACCCCAGGGGAATATTCATGACCCTACCTACATCTCTGATAGCAGCCCGGGCAGCCATGGTACCGAAGGTAATTATTTGGGAAACCCGCTCTTTACCATATTTCCCAATAACATAGTCAATTACCTCACTCCGTCTTTCATAGCAAAAATCTATATCAATATCAGGCATGCTTACCCTTTCAGGGTTTAAAAACCTTTCAAACAATAAATCATATTTTAGAGGGTCAATATCTGTGATTCCCAAGGTGTAAGAAACCAGACTGCCGGCGGCAGAACCCCTGCCTGGACCTACATAAATACCTTGCTGACGGGCAAAACGGATAAAATCCCAAACAATTAGAAAATATCCGGCATAACCCATTTGGTTAATTATCTGCAGTTCAAACTTCAGCCTTTCATATGCCTCTGGGGCAGGCTCACCGTAACGCTGCTGCAAACCTATTAGGCACAGGTTGTCCAGATAAGTCTCCAGGGTAAACCCTTCTGGAATTTCAAACAAAGGCATATGGTTTTCCCCAAAGGTAAAATCCACGTTACACTGTTGGGCAATAATCACGGAATTGTTCAATGCTTCCTGGTATTCACCCAGAACCAGGTTCATCTCCGACCAGGATTTGAGATAAAATTCCTGGGTCTCAAACTTCATCCTTGACTCATCTTCTAAGACCTTACCGGTCTGAATACACAACAATACATCCTGTACCTTTGCATCTTCTGCCTGTACATAATGAACATCGTTGCTGGCTACCAAGGGGATACCCGTCTCCCGGCTGATTTTGGCCAATTTGGAATTGACACCCAGTTGGTCCTTTATGCCATGGTTTTGCAGTTCCAAATAAAAGTTATCTTCCCCAAATATCTTTGAGTACCATAAGGCGGTATCCTTAGCAGCTTCATATTTGTTTTCCATTAAAAGGCTGGGAATTTCACCGGCCAAGCATGCACTTAGGGCTATCAAACCCTCACTGTGTTGAGCCAGAATTTCCTTATCCACCCGGGGTTTATAATAAAAACCCTCTAGCCAGGCCATAGAAACAAGCTTTATTAAATTCTTGTAACCGGTAGTGTTTTTTGCCAACAGGACAAGATGGTAAGGAGAGTCATCAATATTAGGCCGCCTGTCAAATCTGGTATGGGGAGCAACATAGACTTCACAGCCGATTATGGGCTTGATGCCGACCTTTTTGCAGGCTTTATAGAAATCTACAACACCATACATTACGCCATGATCAGTAACAGCCAAGGCAGGCATGTTTTCTTTTTTAGCTTGTTCTATAAGCCTGTCCAGACGGCAGGCACCATCAAGCAAGCTATAGGCAGTATGTACATGAAGGTGAACAAATTGATTCGACACGTTTTTCACCACCAATTCTCTTAAGAGTCAATTTATAGGGTCAGTGACTTGTGACTGGTGACTGGTATGAAGTGTGAGAGTGTGACAGTTTCATGCGAACATGAATGTTGAGCTTTATTGACGTGACACAATGATTGTCAATTTGCCGGGATGTGACATCGTGACATCAAAATAATGTTTACGGCGACACTGTGACACGGACATACTGTATCTCAAATAAGCTTACACACGGACATTTAGTATCGCTTCTAAGATGTCACACGTTCATGCAGAATAACCTGTCAGCTAAAGTACTGTAGCCACTGTAGATTCTGTAGCCACTGTAGCTACTAATACTAAGTAGACGGTTGTCTACATAGTATTCTTTCAACATCGCAGAAAATTTGTCCTGCATAGGATTAATCTAGAATAAATATATATTATTAATGACTATTTGAATATGGGGTATTGCCATGAATTTTACAGACAGATTGCTTTTTATATTTTGCACTGCATTAGGGATTGTTTTAGGAGGAGCCTTGGTGGGTTCCCTGTCTACAATTATAACAGGTCAGCAGCCCTATTTTACCATGAAAAAACTTGCTGAGGATATGAAGTTATGGGCTGTGGTGGCTGCCATCGGAGGTTCGTTCAGTTCCTTTGAAGCACTTGGTTCGGGATTGTTTTCTGGAGAATTCCGGATTTTAGGCAAGCATTTTTTTTATGTCATTAGTTCATTTGCCGGTGCAGAGCTGGGAATTTATTTAATTTATACTTTAACAGGTGGAAAACCATGAAGCTTTTCTTCTGGTTTCCTGGGGAGAGTTTTGCTAAGAAAGTAGCACTGTTTTCCATAGGAATAATTCTGGGGGCCATATTTACTAATATTGCTATTGGTTACCAGATTGAAAAGATTCTAAGTGAAAAATCAAATCTAAAAGCACAGTTGGAGGAAAGGGAAAATCAAATTAAAGCCCTGGAAGATAAGGTTTCAGAGGCTAAACGCTGGCTCATTGTCAAGGAAATTGAAATAGAACTGGAATTAACCCAAAGGAATTTTGCCGATGAAGAAGACCTTCGTCTGGAGATAACTAAACAAAGCAAAGAAATGCTAAAAAGTATAAGGGGCAAAAGGGTTGAGGAGATAGATCCCCAAATTATATGGCATATAATCCACGGAAGAAAAATAGAAGCACTAGGGTATCAATTCAAGCTTGAGGTCAAATCGGTACTAGTCTCGGAAAAACTGGTGTTTTCTATCTATGCCCGTTATCTTGCACCTCAACATCAGGAACCGGTGGACGCGTTTAGTCGTCTAATTGTCAATTCGTCTTCTCGTCTACTCGTTTACTTGTAAAGCTTTTGTCAGACTCGGCTGTAATTCTAATAACAAAAAATCTCAGTTTAAGTTTATTGATTCTCAATTCTCCTTCTCCATTCTCAATTGCTATTAGCTATTAGCCATCGAATATTGACGATAATAAAATAAACCCACAGAAGTGGGTTTGTTTTATTATCAGTTTTTATTTATTTCCTAACCACTCTGCAGGTAGTCATGGCTTTAGCCTTTAACTCACTCCCTGCATAAAGGCTTATTTCTACAGTGCATGATTTTTTGTCTGTTTGAAGAATTTCGGTAAATACCTCTACCCGTTCTCCCACAGTTGGAGGATCCATCTGATAAAGGGTAAAGTTTTCAGTTACCGTATCCCATTTCAAGCTTTTCCGGATAGCGATAAAGGCCGCGGTATTCATAATCATTACCACTGTACCGACACTGGCAGTGCCAAGCTCACTTACCATAAAGTCGGTTATTTCGCCTTCAAGCTTAACGCCGCCATCCCATTCTCCGAGTTTAAAACCACTAAGGGTTAGATTATCAACAGTTTCCCCTACCTGGGGTTGTCTTTGTGCCTGCTGAAATGCCTTTAGGATGTCTTGGCGGCTCACTACCCCAACTAGATGTTTGTTGTCATCAACAACGGGGACTAATTCGAAGCCTTCCCAAACTAAAACCCGGGAAAGGTGGGTTACTAAGGTTTTAGGTCCTGCTGTCAATACATCAGGAGTCATGACAGCTAGTATACTCGCATCAGGTTCTACGCCCGCCACATCAACTGCAGATACAATACCGACAACTACACCGTTTTGGTCAACAACGGGAAATCGGCTATGACCCGTTTTTTGGGCAATATCATGCCATTGGGATACTGTATTCTCAGGAGATAAATGAAAAACATCGCTTACCATAATATCTTCCACTCTGACTAACTCTTTGGAGGTTAATCTTTCATAAACAGCTCTATTTATCATTGAAGTTGCAATAAAGGTATCAAAGGGGCAGGTTAAGATAGGGATATTTAGTTCTTTACCTTTTTCCAAAACCTTGGTTGAAACATTGAATCCTCCTGTGACAAGCAGTGCAGCACCCTTTTCTAATCCAAGCATCTGCACTTCCTCCCTGTCACCTACTAAAAGGAGAGCCTGTTTTTGTTCAATAGATCTCTCTGCAGCTTTTTCTGATGTAGAGCCTATAATAAATTGATCAGGTACTATACCCAGTCTATCGTGACCACAAAGAACTTCCCCTTCTACAATCAGAGAGATTTCCCTTAAGCTTAAGTCTTCCAGTTCCTTTTCAGCTTCATCCTCAATTCGAATTGTCCCTACCTTAGGGATAGAACTCACTAAGCCCTGGGATTCGGCTTCTTTAATTGCTCTATATGCAGTCCCTTCACTTACATCCAGTTCCTTAGCTATTTGGCGGACAGATACTTTTGTGCCGACCTCAAGCTCTTTAATATATCTAATTATTAATTCGTGCTTTGTTTCCACCAAAAATCACCTCCACACAACAAATTCCTACATATTATACCAGAGTTTCAGCAATTGTACTACATCTATAAAATACTAAAGGCTCCTGTTATAAAACAGAAACCTAGAACCATCCCAGCTTACGCATGCGCCTGGTCATAATGCCTCCCAGGCGTCCAGATTCCTCTGCTGTCAGCTCAGGCCATCCTCCGCTTTTTATTTTTGGAATTAACCCCATTTCCTCAGCGACTTCCATTTTTAACACATCGCGGGCAAAGTACTTCTTCATTTTTTTCTTTTTTTCCATAACAATCACACCTGTTTAATATAAGTTTTTATTACATTTTGTAAATAACTATATTAATATTCATTTGGTGTTATTTTCTTTTTCAAATTCTTCTGCTATTTTTTGGGCAAAGGGACCTACATCCCCTACAGCAAAAGCTTTCATAGTCCCTGCGGCAACATTGCGGATGGCAGCTATAATTATTTCTTCCGAAAGCTGCATTTCTCCCAAGACCTTTTTTATTTCCAAAGCGGCAACTATTCCAAATTGGGATGAAATAGTATTAATTTTGGTAACCATATCTGATTGACCTTTCACGACTGTACCTATATGGCTAAAAACGTCTGCAACCAAGTTGACCCCTGCTTGATCAGTCCCTTCAATTATTATCACAGGTTTCTCACCTGCGGACATTTCCTTATAATGACCGATAATTTTAGCAGAGACTTTATTTAAGCCTGTTTGCAGTTGGTCATGTCCCAGGGTGGTTGCTATATTTACAATTACAGCATCATTTTTTAAGAGCTTCTCTAATTCTAATAAGGCATTGGGCAAAATATCTGTGGCCAAAGCAAGAATCACAACTTCAGCCATATTTAGTTCTTCTTTAGCTACTGCCTTTACCCCACATGTCTCAGCTAGATTTTCAGCATATCGGGGATTTTGATCATAAACATATACCTGATAGGGATCCGACAATTTACCTGCTAAAAAGCTTCCCATCCTGCCGCAGCCTATGATAGCAATAGTATTTTTCAATTAAAATCACCTCATTTTTAAGATGGTAAATTTTCACATAGTCAGTGGCTGGTAAAAGTAACGTGTCTGGAAACAAGTGAGCCTAATAATAAGATGCCCAAACTTACCGTTAAACCAACATATAAGGGATCAATAGTACTATAACCAAAGAAGGCCCAGAGAATCGAAGACAAAGGTGCAATAATTATTGCCCAAATACCCGCCCTTGAATTAATCCTATCACGGAAAAATACTGCCCCTAGAAGAGGAAAGCATATGGTCGCTCCCCTAAGCCCCATAGATAGAAAACTCCATTTTAAAATAAGAGAATTCATATTGCCGGCAACAAAAAATAGGGTTAAAAGGGAGACAACCACTATTGAAACCCTGGAAAAGGTAATAATTTGCTTGTCTGAAGCTTGCGGACAAATTTTCCTATAAATGTCCTGTGTAAACATAGTACTTACACCTAAAACCAAGCCGGCTCCCGTTCCAATTACGGAAATCAGAAGGGTTGCCAGTACCACTCCTCCCAACCAATGGGGTAAGTATTGGATAACAAACAGAGGTAGGGCATCCCGGGCATTGGTTAAAGGAAAATTGGCTTTCATATATAATCCTATAAAAATTCCAGCTAAACCAATAGGAGGTATGAGCAAACCCGAAATAAGAGCACCGTTGCGGGAAGCTTGAACATTCCTGCCTGAAAACATAGCCTGCAAATAAGTTTGAGTTGACAAAACCCCTACCAATAGAGAAAAACCTGCAGCAAAGTCCTTTCCGACACCCCTGCCGAAAAGGCTGAACCAAGGATATGATGCAAATGTTCCTCTAAAACCTGCTAAACCGCCACCAAGCCTATAAGCTAATAGACCAGCCGCCAGCATGGATACATATAAAAGAACAATCTTTAAGGTACCTACAAATCCCGTACCCCATACTCCACCAAATATAACATAACAAACCACTAAAAAAACTGAAATATTGGCAGCCTGTACGGAAGGTATGCCGGCAATAGAAGTAATCAAAGCCGTAGCAGCAAGAACTTGGGCTATAATATTAAGAAATATCCCTAATGAGGAAAAAATACTGGCGAGAGGTCCCGCCTCCCTGCCATAAATATGGGCTAAAAACCCCGGACCGGTTTCAGCCCCGGAATCACGCAGTGGCTTAGCTAAAAAAATACCGAGAATTACACAGGCCAGCCCTCCGCCCAGGGTAAACCACCAAGCACTGAAACCGTAGACAAATGCCAATTGGGATGTACCAATAGTAGATGCGCCACCGACTAATGTTCCTACAATGGTTCCTGCAACAATGGGAGCACCGACTGCCCTTCCGCCCACCGTGAAATCATGAGCTGATTTGATTTGTCTTACTGAAAATATACCTGCTCCCATAACTATTAAAAGGGTAAGAGTCAAACTGAAAATGTGCATACCTGATAACATAGGATCCACTTCCTGGAAAAATTTTTTTAGTTAGTTGTTAATTTCAATTAAAATATAATTTATTCCTTTAATTAAAAAAAATTTTTCTTTTAGCATAATTTGTGTTTTATTATCAAAAGCTAAGTTTAAATTGAAAGGAGGCTAATTAAATGGATAAGATTGCTTTATTGTTGGTTATTATCGGAGCCTTAAACTGGGGACTGATAGGATTATTCCAATTTGATCTTGTGGCTTCTTTGTTTGGAGGACAGAACGCACTTTTATCACGTATAATTTATTCTCTTGTGGGGGCTGCCGGCTTGTATTCAATTACCTTTCTGCTGGGAAATAGAGTACGGGAATAACCTTAACCCCCAATCCCATGGTTTATGATATAATGTAAATGCATAAATGGGTATGGGGGTTTGAAAATTGGCTTTTTTGTTTCGCAATAGGACTGTAAAAGAGTTAAGGAAAAAGTGGTGCCTGACAACAAGGGAGTTAGCCATGAGAGTAAAAGTTGACAATATTGATATTCTTAAGATCGATGAGTTTAAAATAAAAGATGTACCGGAGCCTCTGCGCACAAAACTTCTACCCGTGCTTCGAGGCGATGACTTGGATAAGATGCCATGGCTGTAGAAAAAAGCTATTAACCAATAAGGTTAATAGCTTTTTCGTTATTAGGAATTGAGTATTTTCTTTGCTGTTTCATCCATTACATCTGTGATGAAAGGTATTTTAGTTTCTTTTTCTGTTTCCCTATTACCTGAGTATAGGTCACCTCTGGACAGCTCAGCTATGGAGAATTTCCTTGCTCCGGCCATAAACTGCTGCAATCCGGCGGCAAGTTTATCAGCAAGAGTCCAAATGGCAATAGCTCCATAAGGAATATTCTTAATTTCCTCATTACCTACTTTCTTCTGAACATCGTGGTATCCTGCAAATATTTCCTCAGCAGTCATGCCGTACTGGGTAACGGAAGCAGGAAGTTTATCCCAGTTACCGTTTACTGCCTGTTTGCGTTCAGGTTTTAGGACACCTTCAATATTGGCTCCTAAGAAACCTGGCACCATCATAGCTCTACCCATACAAACAATTTTTGTAAACGGAGCACCAAGTGCCAATGCTTTAAAGATGTGGTCCTCCCTTGCGAAACCGCCACCAAAGGCAAAGTCTACAACCTTTTGTCCCTTAGCTGCTAAAACTGTTGCATATTCATAGGCCTTAGAGTGAAGTAAGATGGATGGTACACCCCATGTTTCCATCATGTTCCATGGGCTCATGCCTGTACCACCACCTGAACCATCAATTGTCAATAAATCTAACTTGGCATCGCTGGCAAACTTAATAGCCATAGCAAGGGCTTCCATCCCATAGGAGCCTGTCTTTAAGGTAATGCGTTTAAAGCCTAGACTTCTTAAATAGTCAACGGAATTCATAAATTGTTCCCTAACCTGGTCCACATTTGACAAGTCAGTGTAGCCTAATCTGCTGTGCCTTGCAAAGGATTTAATTGCACCTTTCTTAAATCCTTCTTGAACTTGAGGCAAGGTCGGGTCAGGATCCACTATATAGCCCCTATTTTTTAAGAAAAGGGCATAATCAAGACTGGTGACCTGTATTTCTCCCCCGATATCCTTTGCTCCTTGACCCCATTTTAGTTCAATAACTACTTTGTCTCCATACTTTTCACTGATATATTCTGCCACACCATTGCGGGTATCTTCAACGTTTAACTGAACCAAGATGGCTCCATAACCATCATAATAGCGCAGGTAAGTGTCAATTCTTCTTTCCAATTCCGGTGCTTTACTTATTTTACCGTTTTCAATCACCGATTCCTTATCAACACCTACTACGTTTTCGCCAATTACTATGGGGAAACCTACTAATGCTGCACCAGCAGCAAAGGATTCCCAGTATTTTGCTGCAATAAAGGTTGAGCCCAGGGCGCCAGTCATCATTGGAACCTTGGATTTAGTTTTGACCTCATTGCCAAACTCTGTCTCAACGCTTACATTTGGAAAAATGCAGTCATCTGCACTATTGGAAAGCCCATTGGGCATACCGCATGCTCCATAGTTATAACCTTGAATCCTTAACGAATTATATGAAACGCCTACGTGAGTCGTGTTCTTACTTCCAGATGTCACTATCCCAAAATCTCTTGGATACAGAATCTTTCTGCCACTCATACTAGTTAAAAAAGTCTCACACTTTCCTGCACAATCAGCTCTGCACAAGGTACATAACCCTGATTCAGCCGGGTTCCCCCTATTAACTGCACCAATTACATCATTAGATTTTGACCACTCAAACATAAAAAACACCCCTTTGTGTTTATTAATTTTAAAATATAATACTTCTCTGTATTATATTAAAAATCACTATTTATTTTTGTTATATAATAACACACAACAAAACAAAAAACAGTAGATTAAGGTTATGTATACAGTATATTTTATATATGAAGTTTTGTATTAAGTATACAGTGTCCATTATGCATGCTTGGAGGTATTGGTGCAAAAATAAAAACGCCTTAAAGGCGTTAATATCCCAAATCCTCTTTAATCAAAATAATATGAAACTCTTCTATACCACGAGTTCGTCCCTCATGGATTGTTAATACTCGGCATTGCTTCGTTGCCACTGTTTGGCAATCATGACATCGACCTGTTTTTTCACAGGGAGTATTAGCTTTCTTTCTCTTATATATTTGCGGTGCGGCAATATTTTTAGTCCTATAAATTGCCTCTTCTAAATTTTTTGTTATTTTGTTTTTCCCAATAACCGCAATTACTTTTCGAGGACCATAACACATAGAAGCAATACGGTTGCCTGTCCCATCCAAATTAACAAGCAGACCATCCTCTGTAATTGCATTTAAGCTTGTCAGGATAACATCGGCATTTAATTGTTCCAATCTTTTGGTTCTATCGACATTCTCCCAGGTGTCAATTATCTTGTGTCCCAACGTTTTAAAAGATTCTGCTACCCCTAACTGTCGTATTGTAACTGAACCAGGTATCCCTATACTAGCTCCTGCCGGTATTATCGCTTTTAATATAGGAAGTAATTCTTCCGTTTTATCAAGGACTTTTAGTTGAAAACCTCTATTTGTCAGATTTTTTTCAAAAACTTCATAATTTTCCATTATTTCATATAACCTCCTCTTAATAGTGCAGGATTTGAAATTATTTTGTTTAATTATAATACTAACACAAAAAATGGGGTGGATTGGAAGTGGAGAAAAGAAAAAGTATTTGCTTTGTTGGAAACCATGAAAAAACTGCCTTAACACTTAGTAAACAGCTTAATTATCTGCTGGGTCAGTATCTTGATATAAAGTCGTGGTGTCTTCAGTACATGGAAATACCTATAGATTGTTATGACTGCGACGTTTATGTAACTTCCAGTTACACTGCTTTATCCAGAATTAAAGACAGTATTCCTCCTAACAAAAAAGTTATTGTAGCAGCAAGGACATTGGATACAAGTAATTTAGATAAAGTTTTAGAGCTGTTACCTGGGACACAAGCCTTAGTAGTTGCTAATTCGGAAGAAACAACAAACATGGCTATTGACCTTATGAAAAGAATGGGCATTGATTACCTTGATTTAATACCTTACTATCCTACAATTACACCTCACCCTGACAAGAATATTTCCCTCGCTATTACAACGGGATTGAGCCATCTTGTACCATCACACATCAAAAGAACTATTGATTTAGGAGTTAAAAGTATTGATCTTTCTACCTATGTAGAGTTAATTATAGAAATAGGTCTTCCTAAAGAACTAATTAATAAAATATCCCAGCATTATGTTACAGAAATATTTAATCTAAGCAAACGTATTCAAACTTCTGCTCAAATCAATAGTAATCTCAAGAGAAGATTGGAAGTAATAATTGATACAGTGGATGAAGCCATTCTTGCCATTGATAAAGAACAACAAATAATTCTAATAAACTCTGCTTTTGAACAACTACTAGGTATCAACAGTTTTTCAGCCATCGGTCAAAAGCTAAATAAAATTCTGCCCCAGGTTGATTTAACATCGACACTTACCAATACTTTATGTATTGTGGATAAAATTCAACAAATTAAAAACAATTATTATGTCTTAAATGCCAATCCCATTTTAGATACAAATGGGGTAGTCGAGGGTGTTGTAACTACCTTTAAACCTGTAGGACAAGTACAAGAATTAGAATATAAAGTACGCCGCGAATTAAAAAAACAAGGTAATATTGCTAAGTATAGCTTCAGTGATATTATTGGGACATCTTCAGAATTTGAAAAAGTCTCATCTTTAGCCCGCCAGTTTGCAAAAACAGATCTTACTATACTTATTGAAGGCGAAAGCGGGACCGGTAAAGAGTTATTTGCTCAAGCTATCCATAAAGCCTCAGATCGCAGAAGCGGACCTTTTGTAGCCATTAATTTTGCTGCACTACCCGACAATTTAATTGAGAGTGAACTTTTTGGCTATGAAGAAGGTGCTTTTACAGGTGCCAAAAAGGGTGGAAAGCCGGGCTTATTTGAAGAAGCTCATAATGGAACAATCTTTCTTGATGAAATAGGTGATTCCGGCTTAGAAGTGCAAAAAAGGCTTTTAAGGGTTTTGGAGGAACGGGAAGTGCGCCGGGTGGGAGGTCGAACAATAACACCTATAGATGTCAGGGTAATTGCTGCTACCAACCAAAATTTAACACAATTGGTTGAGAAAAACATGTTTCGCAGTGATTTGTTTTATAGATTATGTACTCTGCCCCTAAACATCCCTCCATTAAGAGATCGAGAAGGAGACATACTTATTTTTATCGACTATTTTGCCCATAAATTTTATCAGCGCAAACTGCTGTTAGATGCCCCTGTCAAAGAATTCCTATTAAGATACTACTGGCCCGGAAATATCAGGGAACTGGAGAATGTCGTAAACTATATGTGCAGTATAGTCCCCAAAGAAGAAACGGCCACTATAAAACATCTGCCAATTTATTTAACAAGAAATATAACACCTACAATTGATACTGCTTTTAAACCTTACAATTTTGATAATAAATTTGATGTAAAGGCACAGGAATTAATGAATCGAGATCTCTTAAAAATTGTTTATCTTACCCTTCTGGAAATCCAAAGTTACTCATCCTTGGATAAAGGTTTGGGCAGGTCAACCTTGGCTAAAAGAATGACTGATTATACCGGCGAAGTATATGCTGATCATAGGCTAAGGCAGCTATTAAATCTTTTAACAAAGATGGAATTTATCGAATCGGGTAAAACAAAACAGGGTACCAAGATAACCCCTCTCGGCACAGAATTCCTTAGTTACTTGGAAAAATCAAAGTATCAAAACCTAATCGGAACTGCCGCTAAGTGACAGTTCCTACTCATTTATGCTAAATCTCTACTTTCTGCCCTTTATTCATTTGAATTGCCTTATCTAAGGCATGACCGGCCGTAATTAAATCTTGTACAGTAACTCCGCTGGTATCAAAAATAGTTAATTCCCTATCATCTGTTCTTCCCTGTTTTTGACCCAAAATGACTTCACCAATTTCTCCGTAAATATTTTCTTTAGAAATCAGACCTTGGTTGAAGGCATGCTGTGTTTCGCCGATTGTAATACATTGATTTAGATTATCTACTACAATCTTGGCTTTGGTAAATAATTGGGGATCTATCTCCTGTTTGCCTTTAGTATCAGTGCCTATACAGTTAAGGTGTGTGCCTTCCTTTATCCACTCTGCCTTAACAATGTACTGATAGCTGGGAGTCGTTGTTAATATAACATCGGCATTACTGCAGACACTCTTTACATCTTCACTAAATGTTATTTCTTGCTTTATTTGTCCGGCCATTTCCTCAGCCATTTTCTTAGCGGAGTCACTAAAAATATCATACACCTGGACTTGTTCGATAGAAGGCAAAACCTTTAATGCAGCCAATAATTGGTTTCTGCCTTGCAGTCCTGCTCCAATTACTGTCAATATTTTACTGTCTTTGCGGGCTAAATATTTGCAACCCACTGCCCCTAAAGCAGCTGTTCTAATTTTTGTTATATAATTAGCTGCAATTAGTGCCTTAGGTTGACCGGTAAAGGGATTAAATAAAACCATAGTGGATTGATGATTTGTTAATCCCTTCTCCATATTTTTTAACCAAAATCCGCCTGCCTTGAAGCCTAAGATTTCATCTTCTGTTAAATAACCGGACTTTATACCAAAAATCCCTTGATGTTTTTTTATTTCTTCCCTTACTACCGGGAATACCTCGCTTAAGCCATTCTGGAAGTCCGCAAAAGCCTTTTCAACCATGGTCATTGTTTCCTCAAAGGTTATTAATTCTTCTACATCTTGGTCTGTTAAAATGAAAACTTCAGCCATAAATGCCGCCCTCCTTTTTACTGTGATTTGCCCCTACAGAGTATTGGCAGTTCTTCAACAACCTCTTCATTATCTACCAAATAGATTTTGTCATAAAGATTACAGGTGGGACAAACATGATTAGGTATTATTTCTACTTTCTCACCAATGGCAAGCCTTTGATTTAGTTCTTGATTATTTATTAAGCCGTGTTCATCATAAAGTTTGTTCAAGCGTATTTCTTCAGTACCTTTTAATAAACCAAACCCTGGCGTATAACAAATTCCCTTGTTACGAGCAAATGCAGTTAGAGCCTTTACTCCTGTATCCAATACAATTCTTTCCTTAGTAGGCTTGCTGACAACTGTACCTAATACAGTAACAGCACATTTACTATAGTCTCCTATTGCGTGTCCCTGTGCAGCATCCATTAAAACATACGTGCCGGGCCTTATCTCAGTAATACCTGGCAGTATTTGCCCATGCATGATAGAGGGGGTAGCCCCTATACTAACTACCTCTATACTAATACCTGCGTCCCTGATTAATTTTGCAGCAAGTAAGGTTTCTTCTTGACTTTTTTTGAATAGTTCCGCACATACCTGTGGATTATCAGCACCATAGGTATGTCCTTCATGGGAAAAAATACCCCTCAACTTAACATTAGGAAGGCTTACTATATATTGAGCCAATTCAACAACTTCCGGTCCTGGAAGCAAACCCGATCTCTCTTCTCCCGTTTCTATCTCGATTGAGACTTCTATGGGTTTCTCTTCATTTTCGAATATTTGAGATAACAGTGTTACCTGTTCTCTATTATCAACACCTACTGCAACCTTTACTTTTTTTGCAACCTCTCTTAATCTTTCCATTTTCTTTACACCGTAGATTTCGTTGGCTATAAATATATCGTCTAAGCCTGCTTCCGCCATGACTTCTGCTTCCCCTACCTTTGCTACCGTTATGCCTTTAGCGCCAGCTTCCACTTGCAACTTAGCTATGGCTGGTGTTCTGTGGGTTTTTGTATGGGGTCGCAGGTTTACGCCAAACCTGTCTGCTTTTTTCTGCATTTCCTTTATATTGCTTTCCATCACATTTTTTTGGACAATCAGTGCTGGTGTATCTAAATCCCACATGGTTTTCCTCATAATAAAACTCCTCCTGCTGCTTCGTTATTTGCTAGTACAGTATCTTTGATAATATCGGCACATCTCACCTGATTAAAAATTCCACAATAACAGAAATTAGCCAGCTTTATAGCAGCTTCATCTTCCGTTAATCTTCCTTTGGTTACTTGGTCAATCATATGCTCCACAAATTTTGGGGGAATCATATGGTGACCGCACATAGTAGTTATAGAAAGTGTTGCGTCGTCAGGCAAGTTATCTTTTTTACCCCAGACACCTAGAGAATAGTTAATGGAATGGGGCATAACTCCCGCTTCTTTGCAAGCAGGCAAAACTTCTTCCAATACTCCTGTCACAACTACCGACTGACCTAAGTCTTTTTCTTTTATGCGTTTTAGAAACTCTACCACCTGTTCTCTTTTGGTAAAAACCCCTCTAATTCTTGATTTATCAGTAATTTTTTCTTGAATTTCTTCAACAGAGTATTGTGTTTTTGGTCCAGTCTTAACATCACCCCAGTTTTCAGAGCCAACAGCTTCTGCTGCAGCAATAAATTCCAAAGCCTTGGGTTTAATATTCACGTCATTTACGCCTTTTGTCTGATACATAAACCAGTTAAAATCTTTTTTTTGAGACTCTATTGGACCGGAACGGTGTAATGAATGTGTCATGTAATTTACCCCCTATGCTAATGATAAAGGTTTGCCCAAACCAACATTTACTTTACCCCGGTGCGGTCTGGCAATGCCTAATTCATCCAAACAATCCAAAGTTTTGTTTTCTCCATTTTCATCCACCCGCAGGATTAAACCCAGAGAAAATACTGTATCAATTTCCTTTTCTACCTTTTGCAAGGCTTCTAATATTTGTTTCAATTCATTTTCCTGGCACTTTGCCTCTACAATAACTGAAAGCAAATGGTAGTTTAAGCATTCCTCAACAAGTTTGCCGGCTTTTAAGTCGGGTATTAAGGCTGCTAACGGGGTATGTTCAGCAGGAGCTAATTTTGCACCTGCTGCAGCAATAGCCATTGCTACTTTTTCGGCATCCCTTAAATAAACCCCCATCCCTGGTCTACCCATATCTATTGCTATACCGACTTCACCTTTTTTAATCCGTCCCGATACATCATTAGTTTTAACCTCTTCAGTACCTCTTCCTGTCACACCTGTAACACCATGATTTTCTACTGGATCACTAATAACATGTTGGAATTGCTTATAAAAGTTATTTAATTCAATAGGTTCAATGGCACCCTTGGGACAAACTTTCTGGCGCAGACAGACATAACACTCTGTACATCTATCTTGGTCAATATAACATTTTTTTTCATCGTTGGAATAGAAAATAGCATCCACAGTACAATACTTATGACAAATTTTGCATCCTGTACATAAATCGGCATTTATTATTGTCATTATTAGATAGCTCCTTTCAGATAAAATCCCTGAAAAAATTCAGGGATAAAAATTTATGCACTAATATTTGTATTTATATCAACAGGCTTTTTAAGGTTTTGATATGTAGTTCCAACAAAGGCAAGAATAGCAAGAATTATTAATGTAGTACTAATACCTGAGTTAAATAGTGCATCGTACCAGTTCCCTTTAGAAATAAGCAAGGCCCGTCGTAAATTTGCTTCCATAATAAACCCCAAAACGAAACCTAGTACTGTTGCTGTGTAAGGAATGGAAAACTTTTTCATTAGATAACCCAATAAACCGAAACCGATAGTAACAAGGATACTAAAGGTTTCTCCACTATAAGCAAAAGAACCGGTGAAAACAAGGGCCATTATACTTGCAAATAAAACAGGTTTAGAAATTTTAGTAACCTTGATGGCAAGCTTAACAATGAAATAACCCATAATTAACATAAAAATGTTAGCAACCAACAAAGAAATAAAAATACTATAAGGTATTTCCGGCTGTTTGGTGAAAAGCAGAGGACCAGGCTGAACGTTATGAATCATTAGGGCCCCAAGCATTATTGCCGTTGAGTTAGAACCAGGTATACCTAAAGCTAATAACGGAACCAAGGCACCACCGGTAACAGCGTTATTGGCAGCTTCCGGAGCGGCAACCCCTTTGATATTTCCTTTACCAAAGGTATCACCATCTTTACACCATCTTTTTGCTTCACTATAAGCTACCCAACAGGCAGTGGATGCACCTACACCAGGCATGGCGCCAATAAGAACACCCATTAAGGAGCTAACAAATGAAACGGGCAAAAATGTCTTAATAATATCCCAGCCCGGAAGGCTAGTATCAACCTTACCAACAATATTAAATTCAGAATCACCAGTTAATTCCTGAGCTTGACTTAAGAGTTCTGAGACGGCAAAAAGACCCATCATTAAGGCAATCATTTCAAAGCCATCTGCAAGATGCAAAGAACCAAGAGTATATCGGGGAATACCATTCATAGGGTCATATCCTATTGTGGCTACGAAAATACCAAGAGCCCCTGCCAATAGCCCTTTAAATACATTACGACCCCCCAGCGAGCAAATCAAGGTTAAACCGGCAATAGCTAAAGCAAAGTATTCAGAAGGACCAAATTTTAAAGCGACAGTTGAAAGTGGTATTGCTACAAACATTAAAACTAGGGCACTTAGAAATCCACCTGTACATGATGAAATCAAAGAAGTCCCCAATGCGATACCTGCTTTACCCTGTTTATTTAGTTCATAACCATCAATAGTAGTTGCAGCAGCAGCAGTAGTACCAGGTGTACCAATCAAAATAGCAGGAATAGAACCGCCGTATTCGCCGCCACAGTATACCCCTGCCAACAATAATAGTGCATTAACAGGTTCCATTCCCCAGGTAAAAGGAAGGAGCAAGGCCATAGCGATAGTAGCATTAATACCGGGAATCATGCCGCCGATAATCCCCCACAGCACCCCAAGAGCTATGGCTGCTAAGGAGGACCAGTCAAATACATTTTCAACACCAATAAGTAAACCTTCTAACATTTTTAACCTCCTAGCCTAAGAATATTTCAAAAAGCCCTAGCGGTAACTTAACCTGTAAACCTAAAGCAAATACAGTATAAAGGATTGCTGTCATAGTAACACTTATTTTGACCAATGAAGAAATTTTCCTAATCTGAACTATCCAAAGTAATGCTGCAATTAAAATTGGTGTCATTATTAAATAACCGATAGTATTCAAAAGGGCTGCATATAGTACACTTACAAGACAGGAATAAATAACCGCTTTATATTCTGCAAAAAGATCCTGCACTTTCTTTTTTTTGGGTCTTTCGAGTAAAGCTTTATTGGCATACAACGACCCACCCACAAGCACTATCCCGATTATGATCATTATATAAGCCATTAAATCAGGTAAAGCCGTTGGTCCAGCAGGGTCGATAGACATTACTATTTGTCCTTCAATCATCTCGCCCTGTGCGATTATGAGCAAACCAAGGAGAATTGACACTATGCCTACAATATAATCATTGTGTTTGAACACTTTTTCGTATCCTCCTTTATTAAGAAGGCGGGATAAAATCCCGCCTCTATTAAACTACTATTTCATAAATGCTCTAATTTGCTTGTCTTGTTCTTCCATAACTTTTACAAAATCAGCCGGCTTTTTGAATACAACATTTAGTTTCAAGTTTTCATAATATTGCTTAAATCCTGGGTCTTGCAAAGCAGCTTCACAAGCTTTTATCCATTGTTCAACAACTGCATCTGGTGTGTCAGGATGAGCTACTACGCCTCTAAATTTCTCAACCAGGAAATTATAACCTTTATCATCAACGGTTGGAATATCCACGCCGGATACTTTATTGAATGCTATTAAAGCTTTTAATTCTCCGGCATCTAATTGAGCTACAGCTTCACCGTATTCGCCAATAGCTCCGTCAACATGTCCGCCAAGCACAGCTACTGTAGCATCTGCTCCGCCTTCAAAGGGAACAACATTAATATTTATGTTGGCTTTTTCTTGTAAAAGCTTAGCAGCAACAAAGCCTAATTCTCCTGGAATACCACCGGCAATGTTAAATTTGCCAGGGTTTGCTTGGGCATCCTTCACAAAATCTTCCCAATTGTCCCAAGGAGCATCACTTCTAACAAATAATATCATGGGGTCAACAAACATCATGGCAACAGGCTTGAAGCTCTTGTAGTCAAATTCCATTTTGTTCATAATTGGAGCAGTAATTATTGTCGAAGATACGCCCAAGAACGTGTGACCATCTTTGGCATCTAAAGCAGCTTTCCAAGCAGTAGCACCGGCTGCACCAGGCTTATTGTCAACTATAACGGATTTTCCAAAACCTGGTTCCAAAGCTTTAGCTAATGCTCTTAAAAACATATCTCCACCGGAACCTGCTTTAGAATGGTAAATCAAAGAAATGTCTTTTGTTGGCCAAGCTGCTGCTTTGGGTTCCTCTTTTTTAGGTTCTTCCTTGGGAGCTTCCTGTTTTGCACCACAGCCTACAACTGCAACCATAACAAATACCAAACATAATGCTAATAGAATCTTTACCTTTTTGGGTCTGAACATTTTTCTTTTCCCCCTTTTATTATTTTAATTGTTTTTCTAAATACGGTATTAATCCACCTAACTCAATATACTCCACTAAAAAATCAGGCGGCTTAATAAACTCGTATTTTTTCCCAGTAGTTAAATTTGTTATTATGCCTTGAGTATAGTTAATCTCAATTTCATCACCCTGGTTGACATCTAAAACAAAATGGGGTGCTGTGATGGCAGGTAGTCCAACATTATAGCAGTTTCGGTAAAAGATACGGGCAAATGATTTTGCTACTACCGCACCAATTTGAGCACATTTGATTGCCTGTGGTGCCTGCTCACGGCTGGAACCATAACCAATATTCTCCCCGGCAACAATAATGTCGCCTGGTTGAATCTTAGAGGAAAATTCAGGATCAGCCCCTTTCATGCAATTAGCTGCCAACTCCTGTGGTTCCACATGGGTCATATAGCGGGAAGGTAAAATATGGTCTGTGCTTATATTGTCACCGAACTTCCAAACTTTTCCCTTTAAAATATAGTCAGCCATATTAATTGCTACCTCCCAATTTACGAGGATCGGTAATTTTACCCATTACCGCTGATGCAGCAACTGTACTGGCGCCTGCTAAATATATTAATCCGCCGGGACCCATCCTGCCATCCATATTTCTGGTCGTGGTTGAAATGCATGTTTCGTTTGGTGCCAATACTCCAACTTCATATCCTCCACAGGTACCGCATGCTGGGGAGCTAAAGATGGCCCCTGCTTCTACCAATGCAGTAATCAGACCTAATCGCGCTGCTTTTTCAACTACCCTGGAACTATTTGGTACTATAATAAATCTAACATTGGGATGCACTTTTCTTCCTTTTAACACCTGGCATGCTGCTTCTAAATCATGAAGAAATGCACCAGAACAAGACCCTAAAGTAGCCTGGTTAATTTCAACACCTTCAACCTGATTAACCACAACACCATTGGTCGGCAGCCCGGGAGTCGCCACAATAGGCTCTAATTCCGAAACATTAA
Organism: Bacillota bacterium; assembly: GCA_049323895.1. Classification (GTDB taxonomy): domain Bacteria; phylum Bacillota; class Peptococcia; order Peptococcales; family BICA1-8; genus JBMOKT01. Next base: position 41,829 of record JBMOKT010000012.1, read on the forward strand.
AATGCAATTCTGATGCATAAACAGCACCATCATCTGCTTGAAAAATCTTTTCAGTTTGTTCTGTTCCGTTAATATAATTAAGGGTTTTCTCATCTACTGGCATTATTGCATTTTTTACTCCCATTTCCAGACACATAATAGTAATTGCCATTCTTTCTTCAACAGTCAAGGAAGCTACCAAAGGACCGGTTATCTCCACTGCAGCATAATTTAAAAAGGACGGACCAAAGTGTTTTAGTAAAAAAAGTGCAACGTCCTTAGGTGTAATATATGGTCCTAGCTTTCCATCAAGGAAAATCTTTACGGTTTCAGGAACTTGAAGCCAAATACTGCCCGTGGCTAAAACAGCAGCCATTTCTGTTGAACCGATACCAGTGGCCAAACATCCAAAGATACCAAGACCAACTGTATGGGAATCAGTGCCGAGTATTATTTTTCCAGGTCGCGCATAACCCTCTTCTGCAACTACCGGATGTGAAACACCCCTGCCAACTTCCGATACCTTAATATTATATTTTTTAGCAAAATCTCTAATGTTTTGATGATGCTGTGCAGCTCTTAAGGTTGTTGAAGGAGAATGATGATCCAAAACAAACATTACTTTTGAGCTATCCCAGACACTGGCGTTAGGTAACCGTGAAAATTGCCTGATAGCTATTGGTGCATTATTATCATGGAAAAAGGCAAAATCTACCGGAACTTGTACTATCTGTCCTGGTTTAACCTGTGGCAAATTCGCTTTATCGGCAATTATTTTTTCCGTTACTGTCATACCCATATAGTTACCTCCACTCCCTTTATAGAAACTATCTGGCCTCCCTCCTTAATTGTATTTGGGAAGATTTACAACAATAAATATAAATGCAAATTCTATGCCAATATATTCCTCTTTAAAATATTCAGAAAATTGCTTAAAAAATAATATGAAAAATCTTTATTTCTAACCTATATGGTGCCTAATCTACTATTTTTAACCTAAAAAACACCTAATATTTTCTTAAAACCTGACAAATAGCATCTCCCATTTGAAAAGTGGAAGCTTTTCCTCCTAAATCAGGAGTTACATTGACCCCTTCTTTTAGTATATCTTCGATAGCATTTTTGATATTATCTGCAGCCTTTACTGCTGCTTCATCTTTTTTAAGGTTGCCAAGCCAGGAAAGCATCATTTGTCCTGACATAATCATGGCATATGGATTGGCAATTTGTTTTCCGGCTATATCCGGGGCAGAGCCATGGGTTGCCTGGGCCATCACATATTTAGGTCCAACACATAGTCCTGGAGCCATACCCAGTCCTCCTACTAAACCTGCAGCTAAATCTGTGAGAATATCGCCAAACATATTTGTTGAAACAACTACATCAAAGTTTTGGGGACGCATTGCCAATTGCATAGCAAAAGTATCTACCACAACAGTTTCAAAGGTAATATCTGGATATTCAACAGCAATTTCCTTACATCCTTCAAGGAATAAACTGCATCCTAATTTAAAGACAGTATTTTTATGTATGGCAGTAACTTTTTTCTTGCCATTTCTCTGTCTGGCCAATTCAAAAGCTGATCTGGCAACCATCTGAGAATTGCGCCGGGTAATTACCCTGACTGACATGGCTATATCAGGTGTAGGCATAAATTCTCCTGTTCCTTTATGCATATTGCGGTCAGGCTGAAAACCCTCATTGTTTTCTCTGATAATAACAACATCTACATTCTTATGTAATGATGGTACAGCCTCATATGACTTAGCGGGTCTGATATTACTTACTAAATCAAACTCACGCCGCAGGATTGGATGGGGGTTAACTGCTTTAGGATCATCTTTTGGATAAGCCATATGACCAATGGGTCCTAATATCCAACCGTCTAATTCAAATAATGTATTTAATGTTTGTTGGGGTAAGGTTTCACCGTTTTCCCGATAAGAGGGCATCCCTACCGGCAGTTCTATCCACTCTATATCAATACCTGAGTAGGGTTTTACAGCCTCTTTTAAAACTTTTACTGTTTCCGGGACTACTTCAAGACCAATGTCATCTCCTTGCAGAATTCCTAACCTGTACTTTGCCATTAAATTCGACCGCCTTTCGTAGTTAGTTTTTATTTAAATTCAATTCCTTTTTAGTGAAAGGAATAATACCGCCTTCGGCAAAAATATCCAACATTACTTTATGGGGAAGGTCAAATTCATATTCTTTCCCTTGGGTATGATTAATTACTTTTCCCTCCTGTAAGTTAATAGTAACTTTATCACTTTCACTAAACTCATCTACTTCTTGCAGTGTTATAGCAAATAGTCCTATATTTATTGCATTTCGATAAAAGATTCTGGCAAAGGATTTTGCAATAACTGCACTAATACCCGAGAACTTTATTGCTTTAGGGGCATGCTCTCGGCTGGAACCTGTTCCAAAATTCTTGCCGGCAACAATAATATCTCCTATCTCAACCTTGCTTTTAAATTGTGGAGCTACTTCTTCAAAAACATGGGATGCAAGTTCGTCGGGATCAGTTAAGACTACATATTTGCCAGGAATTATTTGACCGGTATCAACATCATCGCCAAACTTAAACACCTTTCCACCTAAGCTTTTTTTCATTTGTTCCACCTCTATAAATATTTTCTTGGATCTGTCAGCTTGCCTTCAATTGCGGAAGCTGCAGCAGTTGCAGCATTTGATAAATATATGTGTGCACCAGGAGCACCCATTCTTGCTACAAAGTTTCTGCTGCCCGTTGTAATTGTGCTTTCATCTTCAGCTACAACTCCCATACCGTAGGCCCCGCAAGGACCGCAACAGGGAACATTAACCATCGCCCCAGCTTTCAAAAAAGTTTCTATAATACCTTCTTGGGTACACTTTAACATTAGTTCTTTTGTGGCAGGGACAATCAACATTCTTGTCCCCGTCTTAACCTGTCTACCCGCCAGTATCTCTGCTGCAACTTTTAGATCTTCATACCTTGCACCGGTACAAGTCCCTATCACAGACTGGTTTAACTCATATACTTTATTACCTAATTGGCTTACAGTTCGGACATTATCCGGCGAGAAAGGAAAAGCAATTAGTGGTTCCAACTGATCCAGATCTACAACTATTTCACTAATATACTCTGCATCATCATCAGGATATAGCTCCTCAACATCTAATCCTTTCTCCTTATAATATTCAACGGTAGTCTTATCAACAGGGAAAATAGCTGTTTTAGCACCCATTTCAAGACACATATTACAAAGGGACATACGACTTGCTATACTTACAGATTCAACACCCGGTCCAACAAATTCCAAGACCTTATAATCTGCACCACCTGTTTTAATGATTTCCAATAACTTCAAGGCTATATCTTTACCATAAACACCTTTTTGCAGCGTTCCTTTTAACACCACTTTGATGGTCTCGGGTATTTTTAACCATACCTTGCCGGTGGCAAAAATAGATGCCATCTCACTAGAACCAACACCTGTGGCAAAAAGCCCAAGGGCACCTTCAGTAACTGTATGGGAATCTGTAGCTATGTAAATCATTTCAGGTCTAACCAGGGCTTTCTCAGCAACTAAATCGTGACATACACCTTCACCAACATCAAAAAACTTTGTTACCCCATACTTCTTGGCAAACTTTCTTAATTTTTGGTGGTTTTCTACAGCAACCAGTGTTTGGGAAGGTGTTCTATGATCCATAACAAAGATAACTTTATCAGGATTCCATAAGCGCTCTGCCCCAATGTTTTCAAATTCTTTGATAGTCATAGGTCCTTGATGGTCATGGGTCATGACTAAATCAGGCTCAATGTATACAATTTCCCCGACCTTAACCTGGCGGCTTAATTTCTTCATAAATATTTTTGTTAATAAATTACTTCCCAAGGTGTCTCTCTCCTTTAACCTGTTATATTTACACGTTTTTATATAGTTGCAATATTAATGCCAGCAAAAATTAGGTTAGATAAGGGTATTTTAATTTTTTTGGGCTTATTTTGGGTTGTCAATTATACCCAAAATAATTATTAGGCTTTTGCAACTCTATCCTTTGGTAGTTTTCAAATAATCTTTTATTGCTTTTTTATCCAAATCTCAGTATTGGCATGAAAATTGCATGATTATCGTTAATATAAAGAAAATTGTGGAGGTATGTATGAAAAACGCAACTGCAACTTTAGCAGAAAATATAGTTGATTTTTCCCTGGTGCTAATCGCTGATGAAGCCATTGCCGAAGCAAAACGCAGCTTTTTAAACTGGCTGGGAGTTGCTATAGGAGCTTCCCGCCATTCTTCCGTTGATATGGTATTGGAATTGGCTGGGGAAATAGGGGGTCCCCCCCAGGCAACCATCCTGGGGAGGAATATCAAGACCGATATACAATTTGCGACTCTCATAAACGGAATGTCATCCCACATTTTTGATTTTGACGATACCTTGTTGAATACTGTTTTGCATCCTAGTGCTCCTGTCTGGCCTGCAATCCTGGCGACTGCAGAGAAGTATAATTTTACAACAAGGGAAATTCTAGAAGCCTTTGTAATTGGCTGCGAGGTAGAACAACGAATCGCCTTAGCTATTTGCCCCAGTCACTATGAGAGAGGATGGCATGTTACAGGAACTGTGGGCGCTTTTGGTGCAGCAGCTGCAGTCGGAAAGCTGCTTAGACTCAACAATCTGCAAATGGCTAATGCACTAGGTCTAGCTGCTGCACAGCCAACAGGTTTAAGAGAAATGTTCGGTACAATGACTAAACCCTTCCATCCCGGAAAAGCTGCTGCCAATGGATTATTAAGTGCTCTGCTGGCACAGAGGGGATTCACCAGTTCCCTGGCATCTTTGGAAGCAAGAAGAGGATTCGCTCAGGTATTATCCGATAAGCAGGATTATGATATTCTTCTGGAACCCTGGGGAAGCAGATGGCATATCCTCGAAAATAGCTATAAGCCCTTTGCCTGTGGTATTGTTACCCACCCCGGGATTGAAGCAGGTATAAATTTAAAAAACAAGCATAATATTAGCCCCCCTGAAATAGAAGAAATAGTAATAGAAGTTCATCCATTAGTCCTAGAACTGACAGGGAAGGAATCGCCCAAAAATCAATTAGAGGCTAAGTTTAGTATCTATCATTGTGTTGCCGCCGGTATTATTTTTGGCAAAGCCGGTGAAGACCAGTTTGCAAATGAAATTGTCCGAAGGGATGATGTAATTAATTTGCGCAGCAAAATAAAAGCACAAATAAATACTTCATTAGCAGAAGACCAAGCTTTACTTCATGCTGAACTTAAAAACGGGCAAACACTGAAAATCTACATAGAACATGCTATAGGCAGTAAAGATAATCCTATGACCAACTTACAATTGGAAGAAAAGTTTACTGAGCTTACTGCTCCTATCCTACAGGGAAAAGAGAGAGAATTACTTAATAAGGTCAGGGAAATGGATAAAAATCTCCCTATCGAAGAGATAACTAAATTATGTTATTCTAACCCCCTCCTCCCATAAATAAAATACCATGGCTCCTGGTCACCCAGGAGCCATGGTATTTTAATCCGTGCGCAATATTTCCTCAAGAACTTCTATAGAAGTTTCTATTAAACCAGGGCAAATTGTCTTAAATAGATTATTTTCCCTGGCATATTTTATACCCTCTTCGGTGTTTAAATCACAGCCTAACAACTCTTTACACTTTATTGAACCTTTCCTCTGTTTATAAATCTGGGCAAATTCGCTTACAAGACCGTAGGTTTTACCCTTTGCAACCTTATCATCAATACTTATTTTTCCGTACTTTAACCCGATAACCATAAAAGCACCAGTTATAGCACCACAGGTTTCACCTAAATTGCCCATTCCTCCCCCAAAACCTCCGGCGACTCTTAAGGCTGTTGTTTTATCCAGGTTATACTCCGATGCAAAGACCGACAGGACTCCTTGGGAACAATTAAACCCTTCCATAAAAAGACTGACAGCTTCCTCTTTTTTGTTCACTTTAACCCTCCTCACCTATCCTTTTCAGATAATTTACCAGCCCTCCGCACTCTAATATCTCCCATAAAGATTCGGGAACAGGTCTAAAGTTTAAGCTCTGGTTATTATCTAAGTTAACGGTACCTTTCTTAAGGTCAACTTTAATTATATCACTTTCATTAATTAAATCTGTATCACATTCTATTACCGGCAAACCAATATTAATACAGTTTCTATAAAAAATGCGGGCAAAAGATTTAGCCAGGATAGCTTCAATACCTAAGGCTTTAACTAAGGTTGCTGCATGTTCCCTTGATGACCCTAAACCAAAATTTTCCCCTGCAACTAAAATATCCCCCTGAGCAACTGTTTTTGCAAAACCCGGTCTGATTTCATGAAAAACATATTCCTTTAAATCCAGAACATTTTCTGCCTTAGCTCTATGCTTTCCAGCAAATATATAGTCAGCTGTAATATCATCTCCGAATTTGTGAACCCTCCCGTTAAGTTGAGTTTTGAGAGCCATCTAACACACCTCCCGAGGATCAATCATTGCTCCAGTTAATGCAGCCGCAGCCGCTGTAAGAGGTGAGGCTAAATAAAGTTCCGAATCCTGACTACCCATGCGACCAGTAAAGTTCCGATTAGTTGTAGCCAGTACTACTTCCTTAGCACCAACTAAACCTCCATGATATCCGCCACAAGGTCCGCAGCCCGGAGTTATAATCATACCCCCAGCCCTTACTAATGCTTCCATAGTGCCATCTGCTAAAAGTTCTTCTAAAACCGTCTTCGAAGCGGGTAGTAAAACCAGTCTTACTCCTTTTGCCACCTTTTTGCCGGCAAGAAACTTTGCGGCTTCCCGAAAATCACTTGACCTTCCATTTGTACAGGAGCCTAATACTACCTGATCAACCTTTTTACCTTGCAACTGGCGGACAGGTACTACTTGATTAACCATAGGAGGATATGCTACTAAAGGTTCAAGTTGGTCAGCATCAAGTTCATATTCTTTAAAATATTCTGCACCTTTATCTGCCACAGCAGGTTCGTAGTTTCTTATTCTAGGCCTCTTTGCAAGCCAAGTATCTAAAAGGCTGTCAGGAGGCATTAGAGCAGCTTTTGCACCTGCTTCAATACCCATGTTGCAAATAGTAAGACGCTCATCAATAGAAAGCTGGGGTATTAAGTTGCCAGAGAACTCTAAGGTGCGATAAATAGCCTGACGCAAACCTATTTGTTCAACGGTTCGCAAAGCCACATCCTTTGCAGTAACACCAGGGGGGAGTGACCCACTCCAGTTAATACGAATGGTCTCAGGAACTCTAAACCAAATTTTACTGTAGGCGAGTATGCCTGCTGCTTCCGTGGAGCCAACCCCTGTGCCTAACGCATTAAGGGCCCCGTATGTACAACTGTGGGAATCAGTACCTACTGCTATTTCTCCGGGAAATACGTGTCCCTGTTCACACATGAGCTGATGACCGACTCCATCTCCTACTTCATAAAGGGTCAAGTCTTGCCCAGCCGCAAACTGACGCATCTTAATATGCATGTTTGCCGCTGCCTCCGTTGAGCTGGGGGAAAAATGATCCATTACCATGACTACATCAGTTCCAGGAAGAATTTTCTTTTTTTCAAATTTTTTAAATGCCTCTACCGTAGTAAAAGCATTACTATCATGGATCATTAATGCATTAACCGACACTGTTGCAAAATCACCTGCATAAAGGGATTTGCCGGCTTTGCGGCTCAATATTTTTTCCGCGATGGTCATGGGCTTCATAGTTTAATCAATCCTTCCGCTCCAGTTTGTTTTTAACATAATTTAATAAACCTCCCGCCAAGATAATTTCTATTTCCCTTCCGGATAAACTGCACTGGCTTTTAAAAGTAATCCCTTTTGACTGGTTAATAATAACTATGTTTTGTTTCCTAATCTGTTCTTGTACATCTTCAACTAAAAGTATATCACCAATAGAAATTCTATCGTAATCGGAACTATTGACAAAAGCAAGGGGAAGCACCCCATAGTTAATAAGATTTTTTCTGTATATTCTTGCAAAGGATTTTACTAATACAACCTTCATTCCAATGGACATAGGAACCATTACAGCATGTTCTCTGCTGGACCCCTGACCGTAATTTTCACCGCCGACAACAACCCATGCCTTAGGCAGCTGGTCAATTTTTCCGGAAAATTCTTTGTCAACTCTAGAGAACACATAAGGAACAGAAGCTGGAATATTTGACCTTAAGGCTAACATATTTGCACCACCAGGTAAGATATCATCCGTACTTACATTATCACCCGCCAGCAGTGCGACTTGTAATTCTAAATTTTTTTTCAGAGGCTCACCTACAGGCATAGGCTTTATATTTGGTCCTTTAATAACCACTTGATCCCCTTTCCAATTTTGAGCAGCAACAAATAAATTGCCATTATCAAATAAATCCTCCGGTATTTCAATTTCAGGGTAGATTCCCATTTCCCGGGGATCACTTATGTATCCAAATATTGCAGAAACTGCCGCAGTTTCCGGGCTGGCTAAAAAGACATTGGCATCCTTTGTTCCACTTCTCCCTTGATAATTTCTATTATAAGTCCTTAGGGAATTGGTTCCAGCTGCCGGTGCCTGCCCAACACCATTACAGGGACCGCAGGTCGCTTCCAAAATTCTAGCTCCTGCATCAACTAAGTCCTTTAATATACCGGTCTCTGACATCTTCGATAATATCCGGCGGGAACCAGGTGAAATAACAAGGCTGACATTTTCAGCAACTTTTTTGCCTTTAAGGATACTTGCTGCTACTGCCATATCTTTATATGAAGAATTAGTACAACTGCCTATGGCCACCTGAAAAAGAGGAGTACCCGTTACTTCCGATACCTTTTTAACATTATCAGGACTGTGGGGCAGTGCTGCCATAGGTTCTATTTGGGAAAGGTCAATTTCTATTATTTTCTCATATTGAGCATACAAATCAGCCTCTAATTCCACCCAGTCTTGTTCACGACCTAGGCTTTTTAAATAGGCAAAAGTTATTTCATCACTGGGGAATAAGGAACTGGTAGCTCCCATTTCTGCACCCATATTGCAAATAGTGGCCCTTTCATAAACGGAAAGGGTTTTTACTCCTTCTCCGAAATATTCAAATACCTTTCCTACACCGCCTTTGACTGTTACATTTTTTAAAATAGTTAAAATTATATCCTTTGCCGAACTCCAGGGCGGAAGGCATCCGACCAATTTTACCCCAACCACCTCGGGTTTAGGGACATAATAGGCTTCTCCGGCAATTGCCACGGCTACATCCAAACCTCCTGCACCGATACCCAGCATTCCGGCACCACCTGCAGTAGGTGTATGACTATCGGAACCTAGGAGTATACCGCCTGGCTTTACAAAGTTCTCCAAATGCACCTGATGGCAGATACCATTTCCCGGCCTAGACAAATGGGCACCTATTTTCTTAGCTATACCCTGCAGATATAGGTGATCATCCGGGTTTTTATTATCAATCTGCAAAGTATTATGGTCAAGATAACTAACAACAAAAGGTTTTACCTTATTCAGCCCCATAGCCTCCACCTGTAAAAATACAGGTGTCCCAGTAGCATCCTGTGTCAGTACCTGATCTGGAACCAATGCCAGTTCTTCTTCATTTATATCGATTCTATGGCTTATCAGTATCTTTTCAAATATATTAAGCCCCATTATTAAGAATCCTCCCTTATACTTTATAAGCAGCAAGTCTTTCTTCATCAATTTCTAGTCCCAAACCTATGCCATCTGGAACGATAACTTGCCCATCACTAATTTTTAACCCTACTGCTACGTCATTCTTTATCCACTGGGGTGATTTTATTTCATTGTAGACCACATTGCCGGTTGAAGCTAAAAAATGAGCAGTGGCAGTATCCAGTAAGGTATTCTGCACAGTACAGCCAGCCATACAATCCATATTTGCCGCTTCAGCCAGAGCAGCAATTTTTTTCGCAGGGTATAAACCCCCGGATTTAACCAGTTTTAGATTAAAAAGATCTACCGCCTGATATTTTATCAGACGAAGAGCATCACTTAAACTTTTTATACTCTCATCTGCCATTACCTCTACCTGGGGACAGTTGTTCTTGACAGCTATTAACCCTTCTATATCATCCATATGTACAGGCTGTTCTATTACATTAACTCCTAGTTCGGCAAATTGTTGGGTTAAATATATTGCCTGCTTCCCTTTCCAGGCTTGATTGGCATCGACCTTTAACGGTATGCCTTTAATTACCTTACTTACTGCTTCTACCCTTCGTAAATCCAAATCTGGATTAGGACCTACTTTAACTTTAAACTCTTGATAACCTAATTCTAACTGTTGTGCTGCCTTGGCAGCCGCCTCTTCCGGCGAAACTAGACCTATTAGATCAAAGGCGGGCATTTGTTTACGATACATTCCACCTAAAAGCTGAAAGACAGGCACTCCTAAATATTTTCCCATTAAGTCATATAAAGCAATATCAATTGCTGCCTTTGCCGCAGTATTACCTTTAATTGCATGATCCATTTTATGGTGAATCTTCTCAAGGCTAAAGGGATCTTCTCCTAATACAGCAGGAATAAGTCTGTTCTTTAATACAGCAATTACTGTTTCCTGTGTTTCACCAGTAATATAGTATTTAGGGGCAGTTGCTCCGAAGCCTGCTGCATCTTCATCTGTAACAATTTTAATATAGATATCTTCAGTAATTTGATATCGTGTATGGGCACTGTGAATTTCGCCCCTCAATTCTAAATTTGTTTTATATACCTCAATGTTCTTAATTTTCATTCTTCCACCTCAAGAATTACTCCACAGAGGTCTGGTACTACTAAAACCTCCGCTCCTTTACCCTTTTTTGCAATTGCTGTATCAATAGCTTCTTGAACCTCAGTAAAAAACTGGATGGGCAGGTGGGGCATGTCAATTTTACTGATGCCTTTACTGACAATAAAGATGTCAGCTTGCTCCATAACTCGATTTAAACGCCAAGCCTTCATAAAAGGAGTGCTAAAGGTTTGGTCTAAATCTTTAAAAGCTTCCGACATTTCTTCCCTAGTGCATTTCATTGCTTCTGCCCAGCGGGGTTCTCCCATGCCTAACGAACATTCTGCTACCATTATTACTATACCGCCTTGTTTAACCGCAGGACTAACCCTGGTAAATCCTTTGCCTTCAGTTTGATAAAACTCCCTGTCCCGTGGATATCCCCCTGGATTGGCAATTAAAATATCTACTGGTTTTATTTTGTGGGTAACGTATTCCGCAAAAAATTTAGCACCTTCTCGATGAGCCGTAATAAAATGACCGGCAAATACTTTGGCAATTTCCCTTTCCTCTGTATGAACAGTATTAACTATAAAATCAATACCGGGTTTGGAAGCAGCCTCTTCCAACTCCTCTCGAAAACGGTTCCCTTCTAAGCGTCCCAATTGGGAAGTGGGATGTCTAAACAATCTATGATGAATATAAACAGATTTTCTGCTGGAAATACCAGGCAGTATGTTTTTTGCTCCACCACTCCAGCCAGCCTGGTGGTGGGGGTCAATAGCACTGATAGATATTTTTATGTCGGCATCACAGTATGCTTTTAATACTTCAATGGGTGTACCTTGTTTTGTTGCACCAAAGCTATAGTATGCTTCAGTGTTATCAGGCTCATTGCTGATAAATTTAATACGGTTCATTATATCCTGCCCTAAGAGTTCAATTCCTTCTTCTCTAGTGGCAGCATTATGCATACCTGTTGCCGCAATAATTGTTATATTTTCATCAGAGATACCACAATTATTTAGTTCTTCAATTACATTTTTAGCAACAGGTTCAATAGGAACAGGTCTTGAACGATCAACGATTACTATTGCTGCTGTTTTTTTGCCTACAGCTAACTCTGAGAGTTTTTGAGTACCAATGGGATTGGCCAAAGCTCTTCTTATTTCCCCATCAGTATCTGCAACTGCCTTTAGTTCTTTTTTGCGCCTTAATATACCTGCTAAATTTGCTTCAGGAACATCTAAGTATATTTCCGATTTTCCATATGGTATATTTATTCTCATTGTTTTCCCCCCTTTAAGTCTCCTCTGCCTCTAATACTGCTTAAATTATGGGTATGTACATGCTCCCCTTTTTCAATATCTTTAGTTGCAACGCCTATTACTTCATTATATTTAATAATTTTTTCACCCTTTGCCAAATCGCTTAAAGCTATCTTATGCCCAAAAGGAATATTATTTTTAGCTGTTAATCGAATATCCTTTTTAATAACTCCACAAACCTCATTCATACTTACATCTTCTATAACAACAGCTACATTATCCTTAGCACCTAACATAATCCCCTTTTGTTCCATGATTATCCCTTCCCCCTTTATTTTTATACAGTCAGACCTATACGACTAATGGCAAATTCGCTATGTTTAAGAGCCTCAGACTTGGTAATTTTGCCCGATGCAACCTTAAGCAAAAAGGAGAATAAATGCTCTCCGGCTTCATCTATATCCATTTGGCCTTTTAAAACTGCTGATATATCAAGATCGATATTTTCAGGCGCCGCACTTACTGTCCGATGATTCCCGGTAACTTTTATTACTGGTCCTAAAACATGTCCTACAGGATTTCCTTTTCCTGTTGTAAAAATTGTTATTTGGGCTCCACAGGCAAAAAATCCTGTATTAGACTCTGCTCCTGCAGGTGAAGAATACATGTGGTATAAACCTTTGCCTGCCGGCGCTTCGCCGTAACTTATAACCCTCTCAACAGGATGAGAACCTGCTTTGGCAATGTTGCCGAGAGCCTTTTCTTCAACGGTTGTTAATCCTCCCTCAATATTATCAGGCTTAGGTTGATTGCCTCGGATATCTATCCCCAAACTCAGTACGTAATCCTCCACTTCTTTAACTATTTCCAACAGCCTTCTTCCTACTTCCGGACTGCTGCGACGGGCTAGAATATGCTCTGCCCCCATAATCTCTGCAGTTTCTCCAAAAATAGCTGTTCCACCAAGGTTTATCAGCTTATCACATACATAACCGGTTGCCGGGTTGGCTACAATACCTGATGTTGCATCAGATGCACCACAATTAACAGCAATCAATAGTTTATCAATGGGTGCTTTTTCCCTTTTCAACCCCGATGCTTCCACTAACATATCTAAAGCAATTCTGGCTCCCTGTTCAATAGCCTTAAGAGTACCCTGTCCCATAATAGTTACAATTTCAACTTTCTTATTACTTTTTTCCCTGACCAGTTTATAAATTTTTTGGGCCTCAACGGGTTCCCAGGCAACTATTACTGCTCCATACACATTGGGGTTTAGTATGGTTCCAGCCAAGGTTCTGCTTTGCTGCCGGGCATCCGGTCCTATTTGCCCTCTGCCATAAGGGTGTATGACGGGATATACCCCATGTACGATTGAAGCAATAGCTTCCACCACTGTATTCCCATATCCCTGTGCCGCAACAATTGCCACATGATTTCTCACTCCCACGGTACCGTTATCTCTTAAAAAACCATCAAAACTAATAATAAATATCTCCCCTCTCAGTAATTTACAACCTAACTACTTGGATATGCAAAAATAATGCCAATAGAAAAATTTCTTCCCTTGAACAAAATTTAGATATTTATTAAATTTTGGTATTAACACAATGAAATCTCCTAACCTAATAGTTACCTAAATAGAACCAAGAATTATTAGAAAAAACTTATAAAGTTATACTTATTACCTTGTAAAAGTTATACTTTCTTTAAGACCAAAAAAAATGCTTTGGCAGTAACTCTGCCAAAGCATTTTTTATATCAATTCTGCTTTTCTCATTATTTCGTCTAATTTCAACTCTTCCTCTGCAGTTAATGGTAACAATGGTCTTCTTGTTGGTCCCCCTATATATCCTCTTTTTTCCATGACATATTTAAGTCCGGGTATACCATAAGTACCGGTAACTGCATTATTCACAGGAATCATTTTCAATTGCAGTTCTTTTGCTTCTTCATTTTTCCCGGCATTATATAAATTATAAATTTCAAGGCATTTATCGGGGCAGCAGGTAGCTAAAGCCATCACTCCACCGTTGGCACCAAGAGCTAAGCCTGGGTATAATACACCTGCTGTTCCAACCAAAACGTTAAAGTCAGATGGAGACATAGAGATAATTTGGGCTAATTGAGTAATATTAGCAGCACTGTCTTTTATACCAACAATATTAGGGTGTTGGGCTAATTCAGCCACCAAATCTGGTTCAAAGTTGATACCAGTATTTTTGGGGACATTGTAAAGAAGGATAGGAATATCTGCTGCATCAGCTACTGCATTAAAATGCGCCTTAAGTACCTTTCTATTCATAGACCCCTTGTAAAAATTCGGGTTCACTATTAAGGCATAATTTGCACCTAATTTAGCAGATTTATTGGTTAATTCAATTGTATCTCGGGTTGTTTCACAACCTGCTCCAACTATTATTTTTTTCCCTGCTCCTGCATTTTCAATACAAACTTTTACTATTTCTAGTTTTTCTTGTTCATTCAAAAATGCATATTCACCATTAGAGCCGAAAATAACATAACCCGCTAAATCTGTCTCATTCCATTTCTCAATATTTTTTTCTAATGCCAAAAAGTTAATGTTCTCCTGTTCATCAAAAGGTGTAGTAATAGGTGGATAAACACCTCTGATATCTATCTTCATATAGGTAACCCCCTTATAATGGTTGCCAATCTCATTTGCTTCATCTACCTTCCTGCTGATTATGTTGACTGCTTGAAACAACTGTTTCAATAGCCTCCAAATGATTAAGCATAGCTTGTTGTGCTGCGTGAGGGTCCTTGTTTCTAATGGCTTGTAAGATAGCCTTATGACCTTCAACAGAATCTAATTTTCTCCCGGGAAGCTGAACTGTAACCTTTCTGGCTTCGGTAAGGATATCCCACAAGGACTCCATTATACGGAATAAAACCTTAGAACCGGTACTTTTGGCAAGAATCATGTGGAATCTAAGATTCGCCTCCGATAAGTTGTCAGAGTTTGCCATACCACTTGCCACTAATTCATCCGAACGGTAAACAGCCTCTTCCATTTTAAGCAGGTCTTCAGCAGTGGCATTTTCTGCCGCCCAGGCAGCAGCATGGGTTTCCAATAGTTTCCTAACCCTAACAATATCTAATAGGTCGTCTTCCCGCTGAACCAATATTGGTGAAATTTGGTTAATAATATAACCTGCATCTAATTGTTCTACATAAATCCCCAGACCTCTTTTTATTTTTAAAAAGCCTAAACCAGAGAGAATTTTTACTGCTTCCCTAATGGAAGTCCTGCTTACATTAAACATATCACATAACTCATTTTCCGATGGGAGCTTATCCCCGGGTTTTAATTTACCGGAAAAAATCATATCTTTTATTTGACCAACAATTTTGTCAGATAAGCTTATGTGGGTTTCAATGACAGGTTTAAACATATCTCACCCTCCGGCACTTTCTCCCCTAATAATGCCATAATTAACACAAAGTTCAAGAATCTTTTAAGCAGCAATTTTTTTTGTTTTACCTTTTTGCAGCATATTCTTAATCACTGGTATAAATATGGCTCCAAAAGCAATAATCATGAGAATTGTAGAAATTGGTCTGGCAAAGAAAATGCCAAAACTTCCTTCAGATAAAATAAGCGACTGTCTCATGGATGTTTCTAATAATTGACCCAAAACAAGTGCTAGTACCAGTGGCGCTCCGGGATATTTAAGCTTTTTCATGAAATATCCAACAAAGCCAAAACCAATGGTAAGATAAACATCAAACATGGAATTGTTTAAGCTATAGGCGCCCACCAGGATAAATGCCAAAACAACAGCATTTAGGGTAGCTTTGGGAACCTGTAAAATACGGACGAAAACCGGTACAAACAGTAGTACCATTAATATTAAAATTACATTACCCACATACATGCTGGCTATTAGACCCCAAACAAAATCAGGGTTTCTCTCGAAAAGCATTGGTCCTGGTCTTAAACCAAACATCATTAATGCACCCATTAAGATGGCTGTACTGGCTGAACCTGGTACACCAAGAGTTAATAACGGTACAAAGGCACCGACAGAGGCTGCATTATTTGCACATTCAGGTGCAGCTACCCCTTCAATTGCCCCTTTGCCAAATTCTTCGGGATTTTTAGATGCCTTTTTGGCCATTCCATAGGAGATAAATGAGGCAATTGTTGCCCCGGCACCAGGCAACATTCCGATAAAGAAACCAACCGCTGTTCCTCTGGCAATAGTCCATTTGGATCTAGCCCAATCCATTGCTGATGGAAACAGTTTTCTCCAACGGAGGTCAGCATTTTTAAGACCATCAATATTCACTTTTTCTTCCGAAGCCAGTATTATTTCAGCAATACCAAAAACACCCATAGCCACTGGAATAAAATCAATACCGCTGAACAATTCTATCATACCAAAGGTAAAACGAGGCATGCCCGTAACTAAATCTAAGCCAATTATTGCTAAGAATAAACCGACTAAAGCACTAATGAAACCTTTGACAGGATTTTCACCCGTCATTCCGGCTAGTGTTGTTAACCCAAGAACCATTAGGGCAAAATATTCTGGAGGACCAAAACTTAGGGCAGCCTTAGCTAAGGCTGGTGCTAAAAAAGTAAAAGCAATTACGGAAACTGTTCCGCCGATAAAGGAGCTAAATGCAGCCATACCCATGGCAGGACCTGCTTTGCCCTGTTGTGCCAAAGGGTAGCCATCCAAAGTAGTCATAACCGCCGCGGAATCCCCAGGAGTATTAATGAGGATAGAAGTTATAGAACCCCCGTACATAGCACCATAATAGATTCCCGCTAACATAATAATTCCCGAAACAGGGTCTGACCCAAAGGTGATTGGCAGCAGTACTGCCAAACCGGCAGAAGGTCCCAAACCTGGCAGTGCACCGATAATGGTTCCAGAAACAACTCCTATTAAACAGTAGAGGATATTCATTGGAGTAATAGCTACTGTAAATCCGTATAAAAGATTCGTAAGTGTTTCAAACATTCATATCCCTACCTTTCTATAACCCAAAGAAGCCTTTGGGGAATGGAACATCTAAACCTATCCGGAATATTAAATAAAGAACCAGAGGCAGAATAACCATCATACCGATGGAAGTAAAAATTTTACGTTCCTCTGCCAAAAAGGTAACTAAAAAGCCAGCTAATAAGCCCATGGAAATAATCATACCTAAGAAATTTACTAGCAGCCCTGCAATTACTGCACTGCCAATTAAGGTAATCAGCAGCTTAAACCCTTCTTTTGAAAACACTTCCGTTTCTGTTTTAGAACCGGCTTTAAAAGTTTGGTATAACAATATAACTGAAGTTAAAGCTAAAAGGAGACCAACACAAAAAGGTACAAATCCCGGACCCGGACCTTCATCTCCCCACCAAAGTTCCAAGGAAACTCCGCTAATGAGGATATAAATAGAAAGGGCTAATAACATTGCACCAGCTATCCTATCTGCTTTTTTCACTTACATACCACCCCTTCTCTTAATCAGTGACAAATACTTGTTTTTAAGGGGAGAGTCCCCCTCTCCCCTTAAATTAAAATACTATTTTGCAGCACCAATTTGTTTAAAGATATCTGCATACATATCGCTTAATTCTACTATAGCTTTGCTAAACTCTTCGGAACCCAAGAAACGCGGAGTGATGGAGTTTTTCTTAATATAATCTTCCTGCCATGCACCACTCTCGTGCAGCTTTCTAAGCACGTCTTCCCAATACTTAACTGCCTCTGCAGGAGCATCTTTTGGTAAAACAACTCCTCTGAACTGAGCCAAACTTGCGTTTACTCCTTCTTCGATCAAAGTTGGTACATTATCAAAGCCCGGAATTCTTTCCTTACTTGCTACTACTATTGCTCTTGCCTTGCCGCCTTCAACCTGGTTTAACGCTTCACCAGGGTTAGCCCAAACTAGGTCTACGTGTCCACCTAAAAGGGCTGTCATTGCTTGACCACCACTCTCAAAAGGAACATATTTTAATTCTATACCCGCCTTGTCCTGAAGTACGCGATACATAACAGCGTCATCGGAAGTACCACTTGTACCACCAACTGCCAGACTCTTAGGCTTAGCTTTTGATTTTTCAATTACTTGTTTTACACTGGTAATTTCAGAATCTTCCCTAACAAATAAAGCTAAAGTATCCATTGCCAACCCTGCAACAGGTGTGAAATCCTTATAGGAAACAGGTGAATTTCCTAAAAGAGGCGCTGTGTAGAAACTGGAACTAACTGATGCCATATAATATGGATTACCTTTTTTTTCTGCTACATAAGCATAACCAATGGATCCACTGCCGCCTGGCTTGTTAACAACGTTAATAGGCTGGCTTACCCATTTGCTGTCAGTAATAACTTTTACCATTGATCTAGCCATGATGTCACTACCACCACCGGCACCGAAAGGAACTATGAACTCGATAGCTCTTTCAGGATAAGCAGGTTTTGGTGGTTCAGCCTTTGGTTGTTCCTTAGGAGTTTCCTTAGGTGCTGATGAGCAGCCTCCTACCAAAGTGACTACTAACATAACCGCCAAAAGTAAAGCCAATATCTTTCTCATTTTCATAAAATCCACCTCCGTTTTTTAATTAACACTTCTTCAAACCCCCGGGGAAAACTTTCTCTTCCTTCCACCTCCTTAAAACATGTTAGGCTTTATCTGCTTCTGCTTCTTGAGGTACATATTTTTCCAGAAGTTTTTCTGCTCTATCTGGGTTATAGATACCGCACACACAGGGGTGTGATATCTTAACAGCAGCATCTTTAACGGTCATACGACCTTTCTTTACTTTCTCAATACAATCTTCAACTAATCCGGAGGAAATCAGGCCATGTCCGCACATAGTTACTAACTCCAATACCTCTTCTGAAGGCAGTTTTTCAACGTTACCCCACACTTCTAAAGAAAGGTTTACGCAATGGGGCTTGATATCCAATTCCCGGGCAATATCCAATACTTCATCGGTCAATCCGCTAACAGTAACAGACAAGCCCTGGTCTAATTCCACAATTCTTTTCAATACCTCTTTCATCTTTTCCTTAGAAGAAAAGGCACATCTAACTCTAGGAACATCATTTAATGCATCGCGTATTTCCTGAATGTCAACACCTGATAAAATTGTCCCTGTGTCATACGACCCGATATTACTGGGTCCTAAATCAAATACTTCATCTAATACCTTTCTCATCTTATCCTTGGAACCCTCATGGTTAAATCCATAAGCTGAAGTGACCAGTAAAACGTAATCATCTTTTAAACTTTCTTCAGTTCCTCTGCGGTGCAGTGAATGTGTCATTTAGTTCCCCCCCTATTTTGTCACTAAAGGTCTGCCAAGACCTAAGTTAACTTTAGAATTTTTACGTACCCTTATTCCCATTTCTTCCAATACAGGAAGGATAGGCAATGAACCATCTTCGCTAAAGCGATATATCATATCCAGGGAAAAAACAGTGTCTAATTCACTGGCAACTTTTTTGATGACATCCATCACCGGCACTAATTGGGATTCAGGGATACCAAACTCAATAATACAGGAAACCATCTTTTCATTCATATATTCCGGTTTGATTGTCCCTTTTTCCCTGTCAGCCATTAAATGGGTTAGCGGATTCATCTCTTCAAATTCAATCCCCAGCTTCCCTAGGGCAGTAGTCATTTTCTGTACTTGTTCCATATTTGTGCCTAAGCAAGGACGACCCATTTCAATAGCAATTCCGATTTGTCCACGGACAACCCTGCCTGTAACATCATTTGTTTTTACTTCCTCAGTACCTCTTCCAGGAATTTTAGTTACTGAGTGGGTAGTCATAGGGTCACTAAAGAACTTCCTCGCAGCTCTTGTTCCCTCATAGAGTCCTGGCTGCTCAAAAAATGCCTTTTTGGGACACCTAACAACTCTAATACGGCTGCAGTTTCCGCATTCAAAACATGCATCTTCATCAATACTAGCTTTTTTATCAACTACTGTAATCGCATTGGCAGGGCAATAAGGCACACATATACCACAGCCGCTGCATTTTTCTTGATCAATTCTCATTTATTTACCTCCTAGTTAACTTAGATAATTGACTCCGGTAAAGGAACCGAAAATTTAACTGACAGCTGTTCAAATTTTTCTAATAATTCTTTGCCTAGGGAAATACCCCTTGCATAATTGGTTTTGGCTAACTCCCTTTCCCTTTCCCCAGGCATTCTTATTTCATCATAACCATATGCTTTGGGGAGACTCTTCATTTCACCAATCATGGCATCCATTCTGGATCTAATTTCCTCTAAGTCTAAAAATCCCTGAGGATTTATCGCAATCATTAGATGCCCCACATTACTTGGGTCTAAGGAGTCACTGTATTGCCAGATGACACCTTTGCCATAACCTGCCCCGGTTAGTAAGCCCGACAACATTTCAATTGCCATTGCCAGAGCAGCACCTTTATGTGCTCCCATGGGCAGAATGCATCCTTTTAAGGCTTCTTTAGCATCGGCAGTGGGTTTACCCTCACTGTCCAAGGCCCAGTCCGGACCAATAGGTTCGCCCTCTTGAGCAGCCTTTATAATTTTGCCCCGTGCAACTATACTGGTTGCCATATCGATTGAAATTGGTCCAAAATCCGATCCTCCCGGAATAGATATTGCCAAGGGATTTGTTCCAAAATAGGCCTCCCGTCCTCCCCAAGGCGGGATAGCAGGTGGTCCATTTGCAATTACAATACCTACTAAATTTTCTTCTAGCGCCATATTGGCATAATAGGAAGCAGCACTGAAATGATTGCTGTTTTTAACACCTACTGCAGCAATACCAAACTCTTTTGCCTTCTTTATTACAGTTTTCATTGCCTCATATGCTGCTACATGACCCAGTCCATTATCCGCATCAACTATGGCCAGAGCAGGAAAATTAAAAACAGTCTTAATAACAGGCTCTTTGTTTATCAATCCCTTTTCCAGCCTCTCCAAATAGACAGGCAGCCTGGTCAATCCATGGGACCCAACACCCTCCAAATCTGCTTGGATAAGGACCTTGACCACTATTTGGGCATCTTCCTTTTTTATTCCCGAATTAATGAGCAGCTTTTCTGAAAAGTCAATTAATTCCGGAACCGAAAACAAATTATTACTCTTCATTTATATCCCACCAGTTTATTTAATTAAAGAAGGATAAGGAAAGGGCAGCGGGGAACAAATCCCTAACCCTATCCTCCCAGGGGGTTAACTAGTTATTCAGAAGCAGCTGCAGCTTCTTTCTCTGCTGCTTTTCCAACTGTCTCGGTTATAATTTCTGCACATCTGACCTGGTTAAAAATACCGCAATAGCAGAAGTTAGCCAGTTTTATAGCTGCTTCATCCTCTGTTAAACGTCCTTTTCTAACTTGATCAAACATATGCTCTACGAATTTAGGTGGAATCATATGGTGCCCACACATAGTAGTAATAGATAGTGTAGTGTCATCAGGCAAATTGTCTTTTTTACCCCAAACTCCTAGTGAATAATTAATTGAATGAGGCTTTACCCCAGCTTCTTCACAAGCAGGTAAAACTTCACTTAATACTCCTGTTATTACAACTGACTGGTCTAAATCCTTTGCCTTGATTTGCTTTAAAAATTCAACAACCTGTTCCTTTTTAGTAAATACACCCCTAATCCGGGACTTATCTATAATGCGTTCTTTGATATACTCGCTAGGATACTGGGTGATAGGTCCAGTCTTAACATCACCCCAATTTTCTGAACCCAAGGCCTCTGCAACTGCGATAAACTCTAATGCCTTGACCTTAATATTGGTATCATTAACACCTTTTGTTTGATACATAAACCAGTTAAAGTCCTTTTTCTGTGACTCAATGGAACCTGAGCGATGCAGTGAATGGGTCACTTAACCTTCCTCCTTTACGCTAATGATAATGGTTTGCCAAGACCCACATTTACCTTTCCGCGGTAGGGCTGGGGTATTCCCAGTTCATCAAGGCATTCCAGGGCTTTTGTTTGTCCCTTTTCATCTGTTCTAAGTATTAAACCTAAGGAAAAGACAGTATCTATTTCCTTTTCTACCTTCTGTAAAGCTTTAAGTATGGTAGGCAGTTCCGCTTCTTTGCATTTTGCTTCGACGATAACAGATAATAGATGGTAATCCAAGCAATCTTCCTCTAATTTTCCCGTTTTTAAATCAGGCATCAATGCTGCAAGGGGGGTGTGCTCTGCAGGGGCTAATTCGGCACCAACAGCTGCAATTGCCATAGCTACCTTTTCGGCATCCCTTAAAAATACTCCCATGCCGGGACGCCCCATATCAATTGCTATCCCTACTTCTCCCTTTTTTGTACGACCGGAAACATCATTTGTCTTTACCTCTTCCGTTCCCCTGCCGCTGACACCGGTTACCCCGTGGCTTTCCACCGGATCGCTGATAACATGCTGGAACTGCTTATAAAAAGTATCTAACTCAATAGGCAGTATTGCTCCTTTGGGGCAAACCTTCTGCCGAAGGCAAACATAGCACTCTGTACACCTTTGTTGGTCAATCCAGCACTTTTTATCCTCAGCGGAGTAATGAATAGCATCAACTGTACAATATTTGTTACAAATTTTACAGCCATTGCACAAATCCTTATTGATAATTGTCATATTCCGACTCCTTTCATAATCATTTTTAGTTAACATACAGATGACATCATACATGTGATATTAAAAAATATTTCGAATTTTATTGATATATTCGTTACATCAAAATCATTACCTAGTTTATTTCATATATTTCAATAATTTTTAGAAGTCTTGAAATTAGAAATAACTATGGTTAATTAGAAAACACGTCTTGCGCCGAGCCTTTGGCGACTGCAAAGGTATAAAAAAAGCCCAAAGGATTTGGGCTATACAACTTTCGAATTATTCCTGGCTTTTCACCACTAAATCTTCATGCCAGTATTCAACTTGTTTGTGCTGGTTTACATCCTGATACATTTCCAAAAGGTGGGAATATTTGAAAGCAAAGCTGAAAAATAACTGAATTTCCGGCTTTGTTCTATCACAGGAACGGAGAATGACCTTATCAGGATAAAAATAGTATAGGTAATCGGCATCCCGCCATGTTAATTGAACATTGCCCAAATATAATACCACATTACCCCATTCCTCTATGTGAAAATCACTCAACAGTCCTCTCCCAACCTGGAATTGACCAACCTTGTAGCCCAGGGTATGATCCAGCTTGCCCATAAAGGTGGTAAAATGCTCTAAGATAAACCTGCATGGAAGGCTTATTTCTTCTATCAACCTCCGCTCAGTGGTTAATCTTCGTTTAATAATATTTAGCCTTTCCAGACTGGGCAGGTTTTTCGGAATTTCTTTTAGGGATTCCTGCAACTGCCAAAAAGCCATATTTAAATCTTCATAGGTCTCTAAAAGTTTTTGGTCTAAATTTTTCCTGCTTTCCTGCATTAAGGTCATCCTTCCTAAAAAAACTTACTTTATATACTTCCAGGTTCAATTCCTAAGTATACCATTTTTCTTAAATTATGCAATTTTCCACTGAACAAAAAAAATCCCCATTAATGTAGGGGATTTTTCTGTATGGCTGGTCGGGGTGACAGGATTTGAACCTGCGGCCTCTGCGTCCCGAACGCAGCGCTCTACCAAGCTGAGCCACACCCCGATAGGTTTAATTATAGCTATTTTTTCATCAGGGCGCAAATATATCTTGCTGATAAGTATAACAAACAAAATAGCAGGTAAACCTTTCTTTTACCGCTGCTACATATAAAAAATTACATTTTAATGCCCAGCATTATTGTTCTCATGACATTAGCTGCTGTCCTTTCAGCTAAAGCTTTCCCTTCTTTCATACATTCGTTAAGGGTTAGCGGTCTTTCAACAATTGAGAAAACGGCGTCAATGCCTTTTCCATATAAAACATCTATTCCCGAGCCAATACTGCCAACTATGGCAATGACAGGAATATTCTTTTTTTTGGCTGCCTGGGCCACCCCATATGGAGTTTTCCCATGTACAGTCTGAAAATCAATCTGTCCTTCGCCAGTTATTACTAAATCGGCATCCGCTGCTTTTTCCTCAAGTTTTGTAGCTTCTATGACCAGTTCTATCCCTCTTTGCAGCTTAGCCCCACAAAAAGCCATAAGTCCTGCCCCTAGTCCCCCTGCTGCACCAGCACCAGGTTGGTCTTTTACATCCTTGCCTAAATCTCCCAGTATCATATCAGCCAGGTGTTCTAAGCTTTCATCGAGAAATTCAACCATTTCCGGTGTAGCACCCTTTTGAGGACCAAATACATGGGACGCTCCCCTAGGACCACATAAGGGATTGTCAACATCACAGGCCACTTTAAATAAACTGTTTTTAACTCTAGGGTCAATTTGAGCCATATCTATTTTAACAATGTCTTTTAAACAGCCCCCCCCAAAACCAATTTCTCTGCCTTCTTTATTCAAAAATTTAACACCTAAGGCCTGGGCCATTCCAACTCCGCCATCGTTTGTTGCACTGCCCCCAATTCCAATAATAAATTCTCTGCATCCTTTATCCAAAGCAGTCTTAATAATCTGCCCTGTACCATAGGTGGTAGTAATCAAGGGGTTCCTTTTATCAGAAGGAAGCATGGTTAAACCGGAGGCTAAGGCCATTTCAATCACTGCTGTCCTTCCATCACCCAAAATGCCAAAATAGGATTCCACCTCTGAACCTAAAGGGTCAAGAACCTTGATGGATACAATCTGCCCCATAGTGGCATCTACCAAGGTCTCTACAGTGCCTTCCCCGCCATCTGCCATAGGAATCTTTAGCACCTCCGCATCGGGTAAGACGCTTTTAATGCCTTTTTCCATTGCATCAGCAGCCTCTTTGGCTGTCATGCTGCCTTTAAAGGAATCCGGTGCAATGATTATCTTTCCCATATCATACCTCCAAAATAAACCCTGCCGAAAGGCAGGGCTTAATAGATTAGTTTAGATACTTATAGGCTTCTAAAGTATTCTGCATTAACATGGCAATTGTCATAGGTCCTACACCGCCGGGAACAGGTGTTATCCAGCCGGCAGTTTCCAAACATGAATCAAACTCTACGTCACCCACTAGTTTACCGTCATCCAACCTGTTTATTCCAACATCAATTACAACTGCACCAGGTTTAATCATATCTCCGGTAATAAAATTCGGTTTTCCTACAGCAGCTACGACTACATCTGCATCTTGAAGTTCTTTCTTCAAATCCTGTGTACGGGAATGGCAAATAGTAACGGTTGCGTTTTCATTTAGCAGTAAAATACTAACCGGTTTTCCAACAATATTGCTTCTGCCAACAACTACTGCTTTTTTGCCTTTCAAGTCAAATCCGATTTCCTTTATCAAATGAATACAGCCTTTAGGTGTGCAAGGAACTAGGCTCTTTTCTCCGACAAATAAAGCACCAGCACTTAAAGGGTGGAAACCGTCTACATCTTTTTTGTAAGATATCTTATTTATAACCTCTTTTTCATCCAAATGTTTTGGAAGAGGAAGCTGAACTAAAATGCCATGTATTTTCTGGTCGTTATTTAGCTTCTCTATTAAATCTAAGAGTTCTGTTTGAGCGGTATCGGCAGGGAGCCTATATACCTCAGAATGAAACCCTACTTCCTTACAGGCCTTTTCTTTATGACCAACATAAACCTGTGAAGCCGGGTCACTTCCAACTAGTACCACAGCTAAACCAGGAGCAATTCCTGCCTCTTTAATTTTTTCCACTTCAACTTTAATATTTTCCCTCAGCTTTTTTGCAACTTCCTTACCATCAATCAACTTAGCAGACATTAAACAACCTCCTTGTTTTGTATTGTCGCACACTATTTATAATAGCCGAACTTATTATATATAATTTCGTTATTAAGCCTTTAATTTCCTGCAAAGTATAAGATTTTTTTAGAATACCGAAACTTTACGGTCTGGTATTTCGCACAGTTCCCTAGTGTTTATGCTACATTATCTCCGATGAAATATTTATTATTTCATATTCATTTCCCACTTCAATAAATGAAATTATCCTGGAAATTTGCTGGTGAAGAATTTTTGTTTCATTACTTATGAGTGCTACGCCTATTTCCGCCACCTGCCACTGTTCAAGCTCACCAACCTCTGCTGCTGAAACATTAAATTTATTTTGCAGGCGTGTTATCAGACTTTTGACTACCCTTCTCTTATCTTTTAGGGAATGGGAGGCAGGAATAAATAGTTTGACTGAAATTACACCCACCAACACAACAATCACCTACTTTATCCCATTTTAATACTATCTAAGTCTTCACCATTACCTTCGTTTGCTAAGAACTTTTTTGATGCAACAATCTTCCAGGCTTCCTGAATGGTATTAACTGCAGAATTAGGTCTTTTTAAATATGCAGCCATTTCTTTCATATGCCTTAGACGCAAACTGTTAGAGCAGAGGCTGTTCAACTCCCGGATCAGATATTCCATCTTTTTAACTTTTATAGCAACACCCTTATTGATAAAATAGTCAGTATTGCGCTCCTCTTGACCAGGCAGAGGAGATATGATAGCCATAGGAAGTTCCATGGCCAGTGCTTCAGCACAGGTAATACCACCCGGTTTTGTAACAATCAAATCAGCACAAGCCATAATTTCCGCTACATTTTCTACAAAACCTAGAACATGCAGCCTATTATCCCTTTTTAATAATTCCAAATTGTTCTTTAACTTTTGATTGGAACCAGCAATAACTATTATTTGCAAATGGGTTTCGTGCAAAAGTTTATACACTGCTTCCTCAATTTTGCCCAAACCTAATCCGCCGCCCATAACTAATACTGTTTGTCTTTCGAGTAAGCCTAGCTTCTCCCGGGAGGTTTTTTTATCAGGAATATTACGGAATTGGCTGCGAATGGGAATCCCGAAGGGTTTTACTTTGTCTAAATTTATTCCTTCATCAACGAAAGGATTGATAAGATCATCTTGTGGTATAACAAACAAATCCACCTGGGGGTGAATCCAAAAACTATGTACCGTAAAATCAGTAATACAGGAAATTATAGGCTGTTTAAAATTCTTCTTATTCTTTAAGACAGATAATATTCCCACAGGAAACGCATGGGTACATATTAGCACATCGGGTCGGAAATCCATTAGTAGTTGATCCAGCTTCGGAGACAGAAGTTTGGAAAGAATTTGTCCTGTATCAACCAGCCTTTCCCCATCCTCAGCCTGTTCATATAGATACCCCCATACCTTGGGTGTAAATTTTATTGTTTCCATATAACTGCCAACAACTACCTTGTTAAGAATGGAATTTATATATTTAAAGGTATCAACAATTAATACTTGGGAATCGGGAGCTTGTGTTTTAATATCCTGGGCTAAAGCATTAGCAACACTATCATGACCAGAACCTATCGAGACTGAAAATATTAATATTTTTAGAGGGGCTAATACCATTTTTTTACTCCTTTCCATCATGCCAAATCATGTAATGGGAATAGTTAAGTGTTATTCTGCTACTATACTATAATTAGTTTTACTGATAACTTCTCCATCTATCTCTATTATTACCCAATAATCACCCATTGCATCAGGCAGTTTGTCCTGCCCCAATGCTCTTTTGGTAAGCCCCAGCATGGAATAGATGGCAATCTTACCGTCCACTGCTGTTAATTCCATTCTTTCCTCCTTAAAGACCAACTGTTCCCGGGCATCTTTCCAGGAAATTTCTGCAATTACCGATTGTTTATTGGGGCTATAATAAGCAGCATAAAGATGTACAAAGTGATCCTGTCCAACAATGAATTTTTCCTTATGGGTGCCCATCCTATCTTCCTTCTTTTCATTTGATAAGAGTAAATAGTTAATGAAACCCTTACCCTCTTCTACTTGTGTTGGTTTTTCCTGCACTGTTTCAGTTGCTGTTTCTTCTAATAGTGAAAGACTTTCTTCTTCCTTTGGGGTATCTAGTTGCTCTGCCTGAGTCTCTAAATTTTCCTCCTCTTTATTTGCTTCACCTTCTGCCTCCTCGGGTATTTCTTCTCCATGTGCATTTTTGCTTTCAGCATCTGACTCTGCCTCTGTTTTGGCATCAATACGCTTTACTTGGAATACCTTTTCACAACCGGTTAAGGAAAAAAATATACCCATAATAATAAAAAATATAATAATTTTCTTATTATTTCCCATATCCCCACCTCAATTCTTTCTACCTTACTATCTCTTTAAACTAATCTTAACAAAAATAAACATACAAATATAGTGAAAATCGCTCATAGTGGCGAGTTACTAGTGGCTGGAAAGTAGATATTTCCTGAAATTAGTTCGTGTTTATGGGTAGGTTTTTATTATTATAATCACATAGTAAACCTAATTTACACTTACTGCATTCAGGTTTTCTAGCCTTGCATACCAGTCTCCCATGCCAGATTAACCAGTGGTGGGCATCAGCCCAATCCTTTTCCGGTATAGTCACCATTAGCTGTTTTTCTGTTTCTAAAGGATCTTTGCTGTCAGCTAAACCTAGCCTGTTTGCCACACGAAAAACATGGGTATCAACGGCTATGGCGGGAATACCAAAAGCATTGCTTAACACCACATTAGCCGTTTTTCTCCCTACACCGGGCAACTGCATTAACTCTTCTCGTGTTTGCGGAACACTACCCTCATATTTCTCAATAAGTATTTGGCAAGCAGCAACTATGTTCTTACTCTTATTCTTGTAGAGACCAATACTTTTTATTTCCTCAGACAATTGTTCAGAGGAAAGTCTTGCAAAGGAATAGGGAGCAGGATATTTTTTAAATAACTGTGCTGTCACTTTATTGACTTGTTTATCAGTAGACTGAGCGGAAAGAATTGTTGCTATCAGTAGTTCAAAAGGATTGTTGAATCTCAAAGCCGTTCCCACTCTGGGATAATTCTTTTTAAGTTCAGTAAGTATTGCTTTTTCCTTCATATCGTACTCCTTTTCTAAGTACAAAAATAAAAGGATCCCATTAGAAGCTAGGATCCTTCCCATTTAATTATAAACCGGCCATCTTTGTTACTGCATCTTTTTGTATCATTATTTTGCCATGCTCCATTAAATAGGCTTCAGATAAATGAACCAAATTACTGTATTCACCCAGCATTCCTAATGAATGGTCAGTAAGGTTGTCAGGATCTATAAAAGTAAGGTAAAACACATTCCCCATTTTATACATGTTTGACCTTCCCAGGTAGTCACCGTTAATGAGTTTGCATAGCTGTACCACATCTTCGAAACTTTTGAACATATAAACCAGTTCATCACTAGCTAGTTCAGCAAGTTCCTCATCATCCAATTCATTGTAGGCATCTTCAAGATCTTCATCATAATCTGTATCTAAAATATCCTTTTCACTCTGCTTGACCTTTGTCAATGTAATAACTAAGCTGTCCGTCGTCATTGGATATGCTTCAACCATTAGTTGGGTATCGGAATCAACTTCAAAACCACATTCCTCATAAGCTTGATCCAACATCTCCTGAAATAACTCCTGAGCCTTAGGACTAGAGGGCATTAAATCCCATTTTTTTACATCCCGCTTCTCTAAGTCTTCACTACTGACAATTATTTGTACTTTGTCATCACTTAAACGCTTAAACTTCATGGTAACCACCTCCTATTTGAAGGGGAATGTACAATTATTATAAGTTATACCTACCCAAAGTCAATAGGATAAAAACAAAAAAATATTTTAATCATTTTAGGCTAGGAATCCCGCCTTATTCAATTCCTGATGTATTTTATCCAAAACTCCTTGAGAAGGTGCCTCAATTGTATGCAAATGAATCCCCTTGGTTAAAGCAGATAATGGTTCTGCCTTAGAAAGCTTCATGTTTTCCAAAAATTGTTGTACATCACTATGTTTTTCCAGCATCAGATTTCCTTTCAGTTCACCATATAAAGGATGCTCAACAATGACATCTAATACTTTACCCCCATTATCTACAATGATCGTTAATTCTTCTGCCATACCTTTACTATCATGCTGGCATGCAAATATTCTGCTTTGCTTAGCAACATGCGCTGAATTATTAAGTAGAAGGTACCCCTGTGGTGTTGCAACAATAGACTCTCCTTCTGCCCGCAAAAGCGCAATGTCCTGCACAATTATCTGGCGGCTAACCCCTAATATCTCCGATAACTTGCCGCCTTTTACCGGCTCAGGTGTATTGATCAATATCTCTAATATCTGTTGTCTGCGACTCTGGGGCATTGACATATACCTCCTTACTAAGAGATTATGCAGGAAACTATATTAATTTGCAAACAGTAATAAAATTTTTTTACTTTAAAATATTGCCATATAGGGTATTACTTGTATATCGTACCTAATTCAGGTTTGTATTTTATATATTGTATAGATATACTACCTTTCTTGTTAATAAAATCATACCACATTATTTTGGAAAATAATTAAAAACCCTGTCCAAAGACAGGGATTTTAATTATTTTTCTTTAATTGCTTCAGTAGGGCAGCTGTCCATTCCGTCGGCAGCAGTTTCTTCCATATCAGATGGTACTTCATCAACAATTACATCAGCTTTTCCATCATCATTCCAATCGTAGACTTCGGGACATAGGCTGATGCATGCACCACAAGCAATACATAAATCTTGGTCAACAAAAACCTTCATCTAAAAACCACCTTTCCTGTAATAATAATACAACTAATAATTTACCCATTTTTTTACTATTTAATCTTTTTTTCTAGGACGGCAGAAATTTTTCCTTCCATTGTTAAGTTCTTATCTCTTCTGTCATCGATGCGCAAAAGGGTAGAAACCCTTTGAGCACCTTGATTAAATGGAACCTCATGCATTTTTTTAACAACATCCAAAATTTCATCCAATTGTCCCTCTATAACAGTACCCATGGGGGTTAATTGGTATTTTAGACCTGATCCATCAATAACCTGATGGCACTGGGCTACATACTTACTAATACTGGTGCCTGTACCCAGAGGTGAAATCACAACTTCCGCAATAACCAATTTTATCCTCTCCTGTAAAAAATAAATTTTTAATAATATTCATTTATATAATTATTACATTTAGGAAACAGCTTGTCTAATAACTCTATATCAGAGACCGTTCCAACTATTTTTCCCTGCCCCAACAATTCTCCTGCCGAGAGCCTCCCAAATACAAGCTGGGTTAATGCTCCAATGTCCATGGAAATTATGGGTGGTTTGTTAACTGCAGCAATCTGCCCCTTTCCGTTTTTTACAGCTATATGAAAGGTCTGGTTGTTCCATGGTGCAATCTCATCTTTTACACTCAGGCATGTCTCCCCTAATATGCTTGCCGGATAACAAACCTCAGTAAGCAGCTTTTCGACATTAATTATCCTTGCCATTAAAAAAGGATATAGACTAATTCCTTCCTTTGCATCGTTTAAAAAGAAAAAGGCTGTATCGTCCAAGGGAGCATGCCATTCTAAATCTTTTACCTGAGACCTATGGTTGTATATAAAATTAAATAACGACCTTTGGGCATCCCAGCCGGTATATGCCATTTCCCTGATCGTAAACTTATCATCTTTAAGATAATAGAGTATATACCCCCTGGGAAGTCCTGCTGCTTTTAGCAGATACCCAAAACCTTTCTCACCTTCGTGTTCCTCCATCATTAACTGCCACTTTCTATTGTCTCTAACAACATAACCATGCTTTCCTTTAACAAAATCTTTATAGATAATATCCATTTCTTCTACTTTTTCTAAACCCTTTATCTGCTCAAAATCTCCGTAAGCAGAGGATATTGGTTTTAGATCATCCAATGGAATATTATACTTATAGTGATGATAACAAAATTGCCATTGGTAGGGATAATAGAAGCCGGCATTAAAGGGCATCAGCAAACTTATACTCTGCCCCCGGTTCTTCATTTCCTTAATTGAAGCTTCAAGCAGCCTACCAGCTGATTTTTCGTTGCGTGCATTTGGGAAAGTGGCCACCCCAACTACATAAGAGGTTGGCAAAACCTGACCCCGGAGATAAATATCATAGGGAATCAATTGCAAACAGGACAACATCCTGTCTTCTTTAAATATTGCCAGGGTATTTTCCGAAGAATAGTATTCCTGAAAATACCAACTGTAAAAGGGCTCATGGCTTTCAAAACAATAAATCCAAAGCTTTTTAACTTCTTCAATATCCTTTTGGGTGAGTATCCTTATTTCCATGCTGTACCTCACTTTTTAGCAGAGCTTGATATTTTGTGATAAGTTGGGTTGGATAGTAGGATAGTTTGGCCTGTCTTAAACCCTCAATTCCTAAATCTTCTTCCCGATTCACATATTTCATATGGGTCCAATGATTTGCTAAGTATTCTTGATTTATAGTCTGATAAAGTCCATTAATATTTTGGTTAGCTTTTTCCGCATGAATTATTACAGTATCATTATTTAGTGCTTCCCCAAAGGTGAATGCCTCTACATTTCCATCAATTAGAATTACCCCTCCTATATAATTAAGAGTATTGAAGGCCTCAAAGGCGGCAATGATTGCATCCCTTTCACACAATAAACTGCTGTCATCCTCACATCCCTTCTCAATGCACCATTCCTCAAGGCGAATTTGACAAGGAATAATTAAATCTTTGGTAAGTGGCAGATACTGATATTGGGGATAGGACTTCCTGAAATTCTTAATATGATTCCTTTTTTTTGAGTATTTTCTTCCCTTTAATCCAACTAAGTCTTCTAATAAATATACATAATCAAATACATCCCGTTCCTCGATGAATTCAAACTGACAGGGACTAAGTTTTTCTAACACATCCTTAAACTCGGGCGAGATTCCCCGCATCATAAAGGGATATCCACTTTCTTCAAAATATCCTATCAATTTGTCTATAACTTTATTCAGCCCCGCTTCACTTGATCCATAGGGCGGAAGTACATAAACATCTCCCTTCATCTCCGGCTTTATACATAAGAAACTATCAAGTATAGCCCACTCTATTTTATAGCATTCTTTCCACATAAATAGATTGGTAAAGCTACTTTCCGACCCTTCATACCTTTTAGAGGTGAAATACTCATCAAATATTTTTTTATGTTCTAATTTTACTGGCTGAAAATTAATCATGCTACTCTCCTATTTAGTATTAAATGTTATTATTATATACCATTTTTTATAATATCATAAAACTGAAAGAATTGAGAAAAGTTACTTATAAATATTATTTCCTTTATTCAAGAAATATTAATATTTTAATTATTTTTGGTATTAAACTAAAAAACCGGCTTAAGCCGGTTTAATGCTGGGGATGTACCTTCATATTCTCTTGGCAGGTTACTTGACATGCTAAACGGTAACCCATTTTTATATCATGTTCATCTAATAATTGTTTCTCACTCTCAGTAATAGGTTGTTGCTCATCCCCCAGTATCCTTACCTTGCAAGTTCCGCAAGTACCCTGTCCGTTACAGGTATGTTGAATATGCATTCCGTTATCTAAAGCCGCCTCAAGTACCGATTGGTTTTTTTGAACTTCCACACTTTCGCCGGGAATAAAACTGATTTTCATAGTAGATACCTCCGTCCAATTTTTTAGATGCTATATACATATTTTCTTTAACCTGACAGGTTTTATTCATTTTTTTATTTTCAGTTTAAATAATACTAAAAAGGTGTATAACTTAATTGAAAATACATTAATCTGTTGGTATTTTCATATAATATACTATAACATTTTGGAGGTTTAGAGATGAATACAGACAAAAACTTGAAAGAAGCGTTTGCAGGAGAATCCCAGGCAAACCGCAAGTATTTAGCTTTTGCTAAAAAAGCTGAGGATGAAGGATATGCAAGTGCGGCAAAATTATTCAGAGCTGCTGCAGAGGCTGAAACAATCCATGCCCATAACCATTTAAAAGCTTTAGGTGCTGTAAAATCTACAGCAGAAAATCTGCAGGAAGGAATCAGCGGAGAAACTTTCGAGTTTGAAAACATGTACCCCCCCATGATTGAGGAAGCAAAAAAGGACGGTCGCAGCGATGCTCAGCGCAGTTTCTATTTTGCCAGCGAAGCGGAGAAAGTGCATGCTAAATTATATAAGGAAGCATTGGAAAGTTTGGCATCGAAAGAAGTGCGGGACTACTACCTCTGTCCTGTTTGCGGAAATATTGAGAAGGCTGTGCCCGAAAAATGCGTTATCTGCGGAGCTAAAGGAGAAGTGTTTATTAAGTATTAACAGTCAGATTCTATAGTGGCTACAGGAATACAGGGAATCCAAAAAAAGCCCCCAAACCAGAGTCGTAATACGTCTTAGGTTTTGGGGTTTTATTTTTAAATTTTCCTTTAAATAATCAGGAAGATACATTAATATCCGCACACCACTCTTCATCAGAAACTACTTTAAACCCTTTTTGTCTAAGAAGTGCAAAGGTAACTCCATTGTATCCGCAAGATGGACTGCGTGATTTAAGTATAATTAATGTTGGTTTAACCATCTCCGCTATTTTTAGTGTTTCATAGGCACCTTTTAGGAAGCCCTCGGTAACTTCCTGTCCACCTTTATCATAAACCCTCTCCTGGTCCAATAATACATCTTCACCTGAGTTTATATCTACAGGCAGACGGGGAGTAGCAAATCCTCCTAATTGTTCAGGACAAAGGGGAATTGCCTTCTTTTCTTTAACTAACTCCATTAAAGTAATATTTTTTTTATTACCACCATCATATCTGCAATTTAACCCAGCCAAGCATCCGCTGATTATATACAATTAACTATCCCTCCTTACAAAAATCCTAATTTTCTTAGGAACGCAGGTAATGTCCAAGGGAAAATCAGGACCTTTTTCTCCATCTAAATCTGTTATTAATTTTGTACTACAAGCTATCTTCAACTCTTTTTCCTGAAGGTAATCTATGTAAGGACTGGATAGATGCTCGCCTTTTACTACCTTTATGAAAAGGGTTACTAATTCAGGCAAAGGACAGGGCTTAAAGAGCAGTACCTCCAAAAGTCCATCCTGCATATTTGCTTTAGGGGCTACCCTAGGGAATCCACCCGCTGACTTTCCATTCATTATTAAGAAGAAATAAACTTGCCCCTGATATGAGAAATTTTTGCTTTTTACATTTATATTTAAAGGGTGGAAATGGGGCAGCTGTTCTATCCCTTTTAGATAGTACGCCAACTTACCCAAGCTATTTTTTAAATTTATGTCGGTTTTCTGGGAGACATCGGTTAATAGCCCTGCACTGGCAATATTGAGAAAAAACTGGTCATTTACTTTCCCTAAATCAAAATAATTCGAATGGCCCTCTAAAATTATATCACACGCTTCTTTTATGCTTCTCGGAATACTTAAATAATTAGCTAAGTCATTAGCTGTTCCAGAAGGAATTATTCCCAGTGGGACATCCAAACCCTTTTGAAGCAAACCATTAACAACCTGATTAATCGTCCCGTCTCCTCCTGCGGCAATCACCATCGTATATTCATCAAAATTTGCCTGGGAGGCTGCGGAATATGCATCAAAACTATTAGTTGTTCTATAGGGAACAATCTGCAGGTTTTTTTCCTGAAATCTTTGCACAATATAATCCAGGTTATTTTTAAAATTTGCAAAACCAGAAACAGGATTATAAATAAACTTAACTTTTTCCATTATAGTTCCTTCCAAATCCCTAATAATCTTGTTAATTAAAAATATACCATAAATTGGACAAACCAGCAAAAGAAACCAGCATTGCTGGTTTCTTAAAATAGGCTTTATTATGTTGTTATTACATTAACGGGCGGCTGGGTTGGGAAATCTCACTTAAGGCCTGACCTGCTTCATCAACAAAAATATTATTAGTTGCAAGGTCTCCGATAGAAACAATGCCTGTCAACCTATTATTCTCTACTACAGGAAGCCTTCTTATTTGGTGTTGTGACATGATTTTAGCAGCTTCTTCTGCTTCCATGTCTGGGCTGCCAAGGGTAAGACCGGTGGACATTACATTATTAACATCTATTTCCTTAGGGTCTTTACCCTCTGCAACAATACGGATAACAATATCCCTGTCGGTTAATATCCCTTTTACCTGTTGATTATTGTCACAAACAGGTATGCAGCCAACATTTCTTTGCTGCATTATCTTAGCAGCTTCAATAATAGAGTCTTGAGGGGATACTGCAGATACATCCTTGGTCATGATATTTCTTAACTTCATAAGGTTACACCATCCTTTTAATATTTTTATATTATTTTAAAATTCCGGCAGTCTATCCAGATTATTTTCCGCAGTACCATCAGGATAGGTTCGCAAATACTGCCTGCCGTTTCGGTCTACAACCTGGACACCCTTAAGGTTGCCGGTTTCAACCTGCATTATAGCTTGTTCCAAACGATAGACCTGCCCACCATCGGTTTTAACAGAGACTATGTTTCCATCGGGATCTTTATTAACCGCTATAACTTTTTCAGGCATTGTATTCCTCCTTTTAGAGCCTTATTCTAGATTAGTTTCCCTTTATTTTTCAGTCATTATTCCTGACAAATTTAGAAAAAATATAAATAAGAAATGCCAAGGGCATTTTAAGTGGCTAGTGGCTAGTAAAAAACGATATAGTCTTTGGTGGTTTGGGATGGTCAATGGTCAATGGCTGATAGCTGATGGTTAATTAAAGTTGCAAGTAAAGGGTGAAAAGGTGGTGAGTAGAAGGACTTGCGTAGTTTGAGTTATTATATTTAAAAAGGAGGCTTATTATGAAAAAAAATGTTGGGGATTTAGATGCAATGCTGCGTATTTGGGGTGGTTTATTTCTATTAGCAAGTGGGATTAATAGAGACTCCGAGATGATGATGGCATTAGGTGCAGGTAAAGTTGCGGAAGGAATCACTAGATTTTGCCCTATGCTATATTATTTAGGGCTTTCTACGAGAGAAGAAAATTCACCAACAGTAAGGGAAGAAAGAAGAAGTGCAACTCCACAGGTACAGGTAGAACAATAAAACCGCCTAAGGGCGGTTTTATTTACTATGATGAAAACAGCTTTGACCGATAAATTCCCTAAGAATAGAATTATATGGCACATCTTCACAACCTGCAGGCAGCACATAGCTTAAAAACCGCAGTAAGCGCTGGGCTTCCAGATATTCTTCATATTCAGGACCAATTGCATTGAGAAGGCTCTCCGCATAAGGTTTAAGTATTGCCAATTCGTAAATGAGGGCAGAATTGAACATAATATCTGCTTCTTCCTGGAAGGGAAAAATATTTTTATCCTCTCCTCTGCGGACTGAAGGCCAAAAACGGATCGTTTTTATTGCATCGGTTCCTCGAAATTGGTTATCTCGTACCATTCGTCTAATCTTTCTAGCATCGGTAGTAGGTATCCTATTATGATTATCGATATTCAATTGAGTTAAAGCGGAGACATAAATCTTGTATTTATGATCCTTAGGAATTGAAAAAGTCAGTTTTTCATTTAAACCATGAATACCCTCAATAATAACTGGTTGATCTTGGCGAATTTTTAATTTGTTACCGATATATTCTTTAACTCCTTTTCTAAAGTTATAGGAGGGTATTTCTACTTCCTGTCCCTGAATTAATTTTGTTAAGTGATCATTAAACAATTCTAAATCTATAGCCTCTAAAGCTTCAAAATCATACTCACCATTTTCATCCTTTGGAGTCCTGTCCCTATCTACAAAATAATCATCAACAGAAATAGATACGGGCTTTAAGCCATGAACCATAAGCTGAATCATCAGCCTTTGTGCAAAGGTAGTTTTTCCGGAGGAAGAAGGTCCTGCAATCAGGATAACATTTCCCCTGTCTTTGTGATTATATATTTCATCGGCGATATTGGCAATTTTCTTTTCATGCAGAGCCTCTGCCACTCTTATTAAGGTTGGCAGCTTGCCATCCACCACAGAATCATTCAAGGCAGCAATTGTATCTACCTCCATTATTTCGCCCCAACGTTCTGTCTCATAAAAAATACTTGCTAACTTTGGTTGTGGTACAAAGGTGGGAATTTTCGCAGGCTCATGGGCAAGGGGGTATTGAATTATCACTCCTGGCAAATGAAACTGTAATGCAAAATATTTCAAGTACCCCGTACTTGGTACTAAATAGCCATAAAAAAAGTCATATAACCAGCCGCATTTGTATATATTACCTCTTGGCTTTGATAAGTATTTTAAAATCCTAACCTTATCCAATTGTTTATCTTTATTAAAAATATCGATAGCTTCTTTTTTAGAAACTTTCCTCTTTTCAAAGGGTTCATCATTATTTATTATCTGCTGCATTCTGTTTTCGATTTTTTTAATAGTTTCTAGGGTTAACTTTTCATCCTTTATCTCACAATACAAACCATTTGCCAAAGAGTGTTCAATAGTAACATCTGTACACCCTTCGATTATTTCCCGAGCAGCCCTTATAAATACAAAAGACAGGCTTCGAACATAAATCCTTATTCCTATTTCGGTAGTAATATCAAAAAATTTAATAGAAGCAGGTTCGTTAATCTGGTAGGTAAGTTCTTTTAATTCATTATTAACTTGAGCCGCTACAATAATTGGGTCACCCTTTTTATCAAACATGTTAACTACTTCTTCAAGGCTAATTCCCTGTTCAACTTCTATTTTCTTTCCATTTTCCAGTATTAAAGGTATTTTTGTCATGTCATTCCTCCTCTCTTGATTATATACCCAAATAAAGATAATTAAAAAACTAAAAGTTATGCTTATTACCTTGTAAAAAGCTTTACTTTCTAAAATAAGTATTAAAAATAACACCTGTGATGGGTGTTATTTTTGCT
Source organism: Bacillota bacterium (assembly GCA_049323895.1). Classification (GTDB taxonomy): domain Bacteria; phylum Bacillota; class Peptococcia; order Peptococcales; family BICA1-8; genus JBMOKT01. The sequence continues at coordinate 80,634 of JBMOKT010000012.1, forward strand.
TATACAGTTAGATTTGATAACTATTACATTAATTATTGAACGTCTTTACCTTATATTCCTCAAGTTCCGCGACTATATGGTAATCCTGTGCAACAAATTCCTGTTTAATAAGCCCCAGTCCTGGCTTATAGTAAATAAAACTTTTGGAATTATACTCTTCTGCTTCCACGGAAATCTTTATGCAATCCTTAAATTGACCTGCAGGTGTATCAACTGTTGTATCCACACTTTCAATAATATACTTCTTGTCACCTGATTCCCAGGAGTTGCCAACTTTGATAGGTTCCTGCAATATTACCTCAGCCATTTCGTTTTCCCTGTCAAGAATGTTTTCCTCTTCATAGAACTCCTCTTGACTATAAACCACTACCAGTTTATCTCCCTGGAACTCATAAATAATTCCCATCACAGTACCACCGGTAGCATTCTGTATCTGTATGCGCTCACCTTCCCGGAAAAGGACTTTTTGCTCAAAAGATGCATATTCATTTCCGGTCCCGGCAAATTTCCAGTAATCGCCTTGATTCAAGGGATAAACATCCTTAACAGTCAGTTCTTTTTTTGCATGCTCTTCCTTAGGCTGCTCATTTGGTTTAGGTTCTTCTTTCGGTATATTACTATCACCTTTAGAGCATCCCGCTCCAATAATCAAAATAACAACAATAAAAACAATAATGAAAAGCTTCTTTTTGTTATTGCCCATAGTTATCCTCCTTTATATTTACCTAGGGCTTTTACAGCAACTATATCTAGTATTATAATAAAACTCTTCAATTATTTCGCTTCAATAAAAAAAAATCCTGCCCTAAGGCAGGAATTAAAGCTAACCTTTTTTCATCCAGAATTTATTGACATCCCGGATTAAGTTTTCGATATGCTCCAGCATTGCACTTTCGGCACCAGCAGAATCCCTATTGATTATAGCTTCCATGATTTTAACATGGTCCACAGCAATAGAACTGTTTACCTGTTTACGAATATATTCCAGGGCAGGAATTAACTGTGCATCCTGTCTAATCATATGAAGCATGGTTTCCAATACCCTGTTGCCGGCGGCTTTGGCTATTAGTTCATGAAAGAGGACATCATGATGGCTGGTACTTTGTGTGTTATTCAACAATTTCTGCTGCGTTATCATCTCGACCATTTGGCTTTCGATATCTGGTGTCAAGTTCTCCGCAGCCAGCCGTGCAATCTCCCTTTCAATAGCCCTTCTGGCAATAAGCACATCTATTAATTCCTTTTCACTTTTTCCATCAAGTATCTTAAAAAACTCTTCTCCATATTCCATACGGTCGTGGCGCAATTGCATTTCCTTTAGTTGTTTAATTCCCAGTTCCGTCAGGACCCGTCCTTTATAGCCGTCCCGAATGGTTAAACCTTCCTTATCTAATTCTATAAGAAGGCGCCCTGCAGTTGCTTCACTAATAGTTATTCCCAGTTCAGCTAATTGGTTTCTTACAAAATTTGCACCAACAGGCATTTCACTAGTTTGAATTATTTCCAACACATGGAATATTTTTCTTTCTCGTCGAGTTAGCAAGTAACCCACACCTTTAACTTAATGTTATACTATTTCTAATTATATTAAAAAGATTGCAACAATGGTAGTAACCAGGAATCCAATTACAACAGGTATAAAGTTTCTACGGGCTAATTCCATAGGCTCTACACCACAGATAGCAGCTACAGGAATCAGACCCCATGGAATAATAGTTCCTCCTCCAACCCATACGGAGCTGATTTGACCTAAAGCAGCAATTACACCTACATTGCCATCAATAGCAGTACCAAAGGTTTGAGCTAAAGAACCTACAAGGGGAAGTCCAGAGAAACCAGACCCATCAAGTCCTGTGATAGCACCAATTATCAAAGTAATAAAGGCGACAGGAGCAGTGCTCAATGGAACATTTTGTGCCAAGAAGTTACCCAAGTCACTTAATAAGCCAGTAGCTTCAGGTCCAAGGATAGCTTTTGCTGTTCCTTCACTACCCAAGAAGAAGAAGGCACCGATAACAATAACAGGAGCAAAGATTTTAATACCGAAAAGAAAACCATCTCTCACGTAGTCTGTTACCTTTTCCAAGGATTCTCCTTTAAACTCAGCCATTGCCAGGGCAGCAGTAAGAATAAGAGCAGTACCACCGATTAATGAAGTTGCGTCCCCACCTTTTAGATCAAAAATCAACATGGCTGCAACGTCGGCAACAAAAGCAATTGGAATAAGGAAGGCGAAAATATAAGAAACAGTGCTGTACTTGCGTTTTTCGTTCTTATTATCGAGGGTTGCTTCTTTTAATTCTTTATCATACTTGGCAGCATTTTGCTTTAAATCTTTGTGCAGCATATAGAACGCTACAGCAACGGTTACAACTGACATCACGATAAAGAGAGGAGCACCAGGGTAAGTTACCGCTGTGGCATCAGCTAAACCAGCTGCCTTAGATGTAATGCCGGGTGCCCCTTGAATAATCCAGTCACTGGATAAAGCAACACCGTGACCAAACAGGTTCATAGCTACCGCTGCCCCTACTGCAGGCAGACCAGCGCGGATTGCAACGGGTAAAAGCAACGCACCTATTAAAGCTACTGCTGGAGAAGGCCATACAAACCAAGCAACAATCATCATGGCAAAACCCATTGAGAAGAAGGCAATATTTCTATTAACCATAATTTTAGCAGCAGGACGCATAACTAAATAGTCCGTACCAGTGTCTGCCATCGCTTTACTCATTGCCACAACAAGGGAAATAACTACTATTAGTCCTAAAAACTCTCCGCCGGCAGCCATCAAAGCATTAAATACTACTTGAATAGCGCCAACTAGACTTCCTTTTGCAGCTAAACCAATAACAAAAAGTCCAATAATACAAGGCAAAACTGTGTCACGTCTAGCAGCCATAACGCCAATAACTAAAATTACAACTGCAAAGTAAATAAAATGAAGTGTCGTTAATGTTACTTGTCCCTCCAAAATAAGCCCTCCCTATAATTTAATGTTTGTTTAGGTGCACCACTCCCCCTCATTGATGAGGGGTATTTTCCGGTAATGCTATTTTACGACAGGGTTAAACATATTTCAACACATATTTTTTGAATATTTTCAATTGTGCAACACAAATGAAAACTATTATCATTAACCTGTTTGCCGTAGTTTCTTGATTAACAAATTGTTTAGAGAAATATTACACATTTTAATAATTAAATTGAGAAGTATTATCATAAGGTAATTTATTACAAATAAAAACCTCAGGTTAATATTATAGAGGCTAATGGTCAATAGCTAATAGCTAATGGAAAATTCCTAATACAGCCACAAGGTTTTAACTATCGTTATCGACTATTAGACATTGACCAAATTAAAAGAGCAGGCGCTTCTGCGTCCGCTCTTTTAATTTTCTTCCATCCAGTTTGGTTTTTTTAAAGATAACGGCCTTTTACCGTATAAATAGTCATCCGCTTTAAGGAAAAAGTACCTGGCAATTTGAGACCTTCTAATAGACCACCTTACAAATTTATGGAGGAGGGTATTAGGTTTACTATAGGGGCAGGTGCTCATACAAACGCCACAGTCCGTGCCGGCCTTTCGCCAAAAGGTGTAGCATTTTTCTTGATTTATTCTCCATCTTTTTACATCTTCTACCAATTCTTTATCTCCATGAGGAATTGACTGGGAAGGACAGGTTTGTGCACATTTTTTACAAATATAACAAAAGTTCTGAATACCCAAATTAACAGGAATATCCGGTTCTAATGGCAAATCAGTTGTAACAACTCCTAGCCTAACCCGCGGACCAAACTGGTCCGTTAGTAAAATACCCATTCTGCCTATTTCACCTAATCCAGCATCTTGAGCCAGTAGAGGGGCAACCACCAGGTAATTGCCGTCCATGTGATTTCGTGCTTCATATCCTAGCTGCCTGATATAATAAGAGAGAATCATGCCTATCTTTGCCCCTTCAACGTATTGTTTTGCCGATTCTGCAACTACCTGTATCTGAGGAGCACCTTTCATAACTTCATAATCCATTTCTACTGTGAACACTAATGCATATTTATGGTGGGTGTTTATTTCTTGACCATAAATTTCCTCATGACGACCCCGATGTGAATAATAATGGTATGGTTTTAGTTCAGTAATTCCCACCAATTGTGCTCCGTAGTAACGTGCCAGTCCCTTTAAACGCCTGCTTATTGCTTCGGGTTCGACCTTTATTGCTTCTATTCCTTTTTCTCCTTCAGCTAAATGTCTAATATCTGAAAGAAAATGAAATGCAGCATCAGCCGCCGCTGCATATAAGGGATGGTAAGTAAAGGTCCCCGGGCTGCAAAGGTTGGGCATCTTTCTAATTTCATCGTCGACTTCTTGTAATTCAGGACGACGTTGATAATATTCCGTATAACTTTCTGCGCCAGGCTTATATCCCGCTCTGGCAAACATAATATCCCTTTCGTCCAGCTGTTTGTCGGGGTTTGGTCTACCCTGTTCATGGATTCGACCGTTAGGCAATATTAAAGTTAGTATAAATATAAAAATGATTAGCTCCGCCCATAAAAGCAGATAGATTTTTCCAGGGAAATCTATTAGCAAAATATAGCTGCTTATTCCGGCAAGTAATGAACTAGGAAACAGCACCCTTCCGATTCTTTTTTCTTCACCCTCATGTTTTAGGGTTACTATTGTCATTAAAACTAATATAATAAAGCTTAGGACAAAAAACCAACCTATGAAATTTAAGATTACTAACACGTGTCCTCCTTAGAACTACCGATAATTTGTAAATTGAAGTTCAATATTATAATCCTTTTCTCTTAGAAAACTGATAACCATTTGCAGATCATCCCGATTCTTCCCTGTTACCCTTACTTGGTCATCCATTATCTGGGCCTGTACCTTTATCTTTAAATCTTTAATATCCTTGACAATTCTCTTTGCCAGCTCGGTTTCAATCCCTTGTTTAATTTTGATTACTTGGCGGACCAAACCTCCACTAGCCTCCTCAATTTTGCCATAATCCAGGTTTTTTATAGATACCTGCCTTTTTATTAATTTACTTTGCAGGATATCAATTACACTGCGAAGTTTAAAATCATCATCTGCAATAATTTTAACTTCCTCACCTTCTAATGTAACCTTTGACTTACTATTTTTAAAATCGTAGCGCTGGCTTATTTCTTTAGTGGTTTGATTGACTGCATTATCAACCTCCTGCATATTTACCACTGAAACTACGTCAAATGATGCATCTTTAGACAAAAAAAGCCCCTCCTTTAATATTTTTAATACTAGTATATCCTTAATAGAGTGGGAATTAAATATTTATACAAATATATGTAATTATTATTTTCATTCTTACTAAATATCTTGCTAATATTAGACAGAAGCTATATACTAAAAGCGTATGTACCGACTGTTATTAAAGAACTGTTCTTAAATCTCCTCTTGGTGGTTTATTTGTTCCATATATAACAGGATTCGGTAAATCCACCAAAAAGGAGGTTACCCAAATGGCTTTTAATGACAAGACTTTATCATGTAAGGACTGTGGTGCTGATTTCGTGTTTTCTGCCAGTGAGCAAGAATTCTATGCAGAAAAAGGTTTTCAAAACGAACCACAAAGATGTCCTTCCTGCCGTAAGGCAAGAAAACAACGCACTAATAATTCCGGTAACAGAGGACAAAGGCAAATGTTTGCTGCAACATGTTCCAGTTGTGGTGTAGAAACACAGGTGCCTTTCAAACCCAATGGTTCCAAGCCGGTTTATTGCCGTGACTGCTTCCAAAGATAAGTAAAAACTCGCCTAAGGCGAGTTTTTTTCTTTCGGCAGGTAATTTACACCTAATTCCTATATAGAGGTAAATATATAAATACTTGCGTACCTTTTTTCTCCTGGGAAATTATTTCCATCCTCCCATTGTGGTTTTTGATAATTCGTTCTGAAACAGCCAGCCCCATACCAGTACCACTTTCCTTCGTGGAGTAAAAAGGGGTGCCCACTTTTCTCAACACTTCAGGCGACATACCGCTCCCATTGTCTTTAATGGAAACACATACCTCGGTTCTGGCTAACCTAAGGCCTATTTCAATTAACCCCTCATCTTTTACTGCCTCAACAGCATTTTTAATGATATTCAAGAGAACTTGTTTTAAGTGGTTCTCATTTCCCAAAATAGGCACTTCCTTGTCTGTTTTTTCAGTGTCCCATTTAATAATAGTATTTCTTTTATCCGCTTCAACTTGAATTAAAGATATAATGTCGTTTAGAATAAGTCCTATATCCAATTTAAGAAATTCAGTTTTATTGGTTCTTGCCAAGGACATAAACTCATTAAGAATTTTTTCTATCCTGCCAATCTCATCCAGTATCAAACGAATGCTGTTTTCACCTAGAGTAGAAGCTGGTTTTAACTTCTCCAACTGGACAAACCCCTTAATAGGCACTAAAGGATTTTTAATTTCATGGGCTAATCCCGCAGCAACCTGGGCAACTACCTCCAACCTTTCATTATTCAAATGCGTTTGTAAAAGCCTCTTCTCCTTTTGTTCCAAGTTATAAAGCAAATACATAAAAACAAAGAGCAAGGCCAATAAGGATCCATTTTTCAACCAGATTGTATAAATAGAAGTTTTATATTCATTTATGGGCTGCATAATAAAAACCATCCAATTGACTATTTGCAAAGGCATATAGGTCATGTATTTTACCTGGTTATCAAAGGAAGAAACCTTTATGACATGGTCCGATTTGGGTAATAAAGATACATCTAGGAATTTGTAGTTTTTCCCCCTGATTTCCTTAATCTTGGGGTGGGCGATGGTATCACCCAAACTATCCCTAATAAGGGCGTACCCCTGCTCCCCCACTTTTACATCCTGTATTAAATCTTGGAAAGCCTGTGTACTAACAGTTTGAAATATTGCACCAGTTATTTCACCACTTTCAAATAAGGGAATTCCTAAAGTAATTACTTCCTCGGAAATATTCTTGTCGTGAATTAAGTCAGAAATATATCTTTCCCCTAGTAATGGATACTGCAAATATGGAAGCAAATAACTTTTAAATAGTTTGTCCTGTTCCCTCTTATCCAATTGTTTATGCATTTGCTTTAGTATTTCCCCTTGCTCGTTGACAATTACTAATGACCTCAAATATTCATCCCTATAAAGTAAATAAGAAAGGTGAGAGTCAATATTATAATTCTCCACATTCCAATACCCATCTAGGAAATCGGCCACCATTTCCATAGTTAAAAACTTTGTCTTAATTAATTGCTCTATATCCTTTGAAACATTCATTGTAAGTTCTAAGTTGTTAGCGATAATTCTCTTTTGTTCCTCATGGGCATTTTCAAAGGTTACAAAATAAGTTAAAAGAGAAAATATTATAATTATAAACAATAACAGGGTTTTTCGTTTTAGCAAGTAACTCACTCCCGCAAACCACATTATGTCGACGTTTCCCCTCTTAATTTATAACCTTCCTGCAGCAAAACTATTTTTGCACAGGAGGCAATTTTCCTGTCAAACTGGGTATCATTGTTTTTATCCAGCTGTTCTAATACAAGTCAGGGCTGCCGGCTGCCCGATAGGGACGGGAGGAGGTCATTGCATCAACAGCATCTGCAACAGCCAAAATTTTCACCAGTATATCAATTTCATCCCAGTACAGCACCTATTCCCTCTCCCCAAATTAATAATTCCTCATCCTGCCAAAATCGGGAACAGAGCTGCAAACCAAAGGGCAGTTGATTTTTATCTTTTCCTCCGGGAACACTTAAAACAGGCATACCGGCATGGGTCCAGGGAAGGTTCATGATAGGATTGCCCGTACTGCTTAATCCTTTCGGCGCGGTATTTGTGGCTGAAGGGCTTAACCATAAATCTATTCCTTCCAAATCCATTATTGTTTTTAATTCTTCACGCAATTGCAAGCCTCTAGTTTGAAGATTTGCCAGTTCATCATCACTAATTTTGGTTCCTTTATTATAAACATCCTTACTGTGTATACTATATAAGTGTGAATAAGCATCAAACCATTGCCGGTGTATACGGACCATTTCCCCTGCACCCAAGGCACGGTGCCTTTCATTTATCTCTTCAATATTATAGAAAACAGGAATTCTCTTTACCCTATATCCTGCATCCTCCAGAAGTTTTATTTGACCCTCAAAGCTTTCCAAGGCTTCTTGTTCTGCTTGTAAAAGGTATGGTCCTTCAGGTATACCTAAAACGGGAAGTTTGCTGATATTATCTTTCGCTAACTGCCAATCCTGACACAACAGAGATGCTGCCAACTGCATCCCGGCAATATCTTGGGTAAACATACCCACATGGTCAGATGAAGGCGAAAAATATACCAATCCTCCAGTAGGAGTACGGTCAAAACTTGGTTTAAAGCCAATAATACCACAATAAGCAGCCGGTCGGATTATAGAACCGATGGTTTGCGTACCTAGTGCGAGGGGACAATAACCTGCAGCAACAGCTGCAGCTGAACCACTGCTGGAACCGCCGGGAGTATGTTCCCGGTTAAGAGGGTTGCGGGTGGGACCGGGAGAAAAATAAGCAAATTCAGTAGTAACAGTTTTTCCTAAAACTAAAGCACCTGCTTCCTTTAATATTTGAACACTTACAGCCTCAGGTCCGGCGAATAAATGAGATGGAAGCTTTGAGCCGGCGGAGGTTGGGAAATCCTGTACACTAAAAATATCTTTTATACCAACAAGCACCCCATATAGAGGGGGACGGCTTCCCTCGGAGGGATACATTGCTTTAAGCCTTTGCGCCTCCTGCAACAATCGTTGCCGACGGTCATTTTCCGGGAGCAGGGCATGAATTTCCGGCTCTAATTCATCTATTAAATCACAGGTTTCATTTATATAATTTTCAAGTTTTAGCATACCCTTCCGCAAAGCATTGGCTATCTCTGGCAAATTATTAAAATTCCCTACCATAGTTTTCCCTCCATTAATCCAAAATCCGCCTAAAAATCAGCATTTTTTACCGTTCTTGGAAAGGCAATAACATCCCTGATATTGGACATTCCCGTTAAATACATTATTGCCCTTTCAAATCCCAGACCAAAACCAGCATGTTTGGTACCGCCATATTTTCTAAGGTCCAGATACCATCTATAATCTTCCTTATTTAAACCCATCTCCGTAATTCTTTTTTCCAGATAATCAAGCCGCTCTTCCCTTTGACTTCCGCCAATAATTTCGCCTACACCGGGGACCAGTAAATCCATGGCTGCGACAGTTTTTAAGTCATCATTTGAACGCATATAAAAGGCTTTAATATCTTTGGGATAGTCCACTACAAAGACAGGTTTCTTAAGGTATTTTTCTGTTAGATATCGTTCATGCTCTGTTTGCAAGTCACTTCCCCATTGCACCGGGTATTCAAATTTTTCATCTGCTCTTTGGAGGATATTTACAGCCTCTGTATATGTAATCTGCTCAAAGTCTGACTTAACGACGTTTTCAAGTTTATTAAACAAACCTTTGTCGATAAAACTATTAAAGAAGTTCATTTCTTCCGGTGCATGTTCCATTACATAATTGATAATATATTTCATCATGTCTTCAGCAAGCCGCATATTGTCTTGCAAGTCACTAAAGGCTATTTCCGGTTCAATCATCCAAAATTCCGCTGCATGCCGGGCTGTATTTGAATTTTCCGCCCTAAAGGTGGGTCCAAAGGTATATACATTGCGGAAAGCCATACAGAAGGTTTCTACATTCAACTGACCGCTCACGGTTAAATTAGTTTCTTTTCCAAAAAAATCTTTACTATAATCTATCTCTCCCTCAGACCCGCGGGGCAGCTTATCTAAATCCAGGATTGTTACCCTAAACATTTCACCTGCACCCTCTGCATCACTACCTGTAATAATAGGTGTATGTACATAAACAAAGCCTCGGTCCTGAAAAAAGGTATGGAGAGCATGGGCCAGCAGCGAGCGTACTCTAAACACTGCCGAAAAGGTATTTGTCCTGGGTCGTAAATGGGCAATTGTTCTAAGGTATTCAAAAGTGTGCCTTTTTTTCTGAAGTGGATATTCTGGGTCGCAAAAACCCTCTACTTTAATTTTTTGTGCTTTTAGTTCAAAGACTTGGTTTGCACCTGGTGATTCTACTAACAGCCCTTCAACAATAATGGCTGAACTTATATTAAGCCTGGAAATCTCATTAAAATTATCCAACTGTTCTTCAAATACAATCTGTATATTTTTAAAATAGGTCCCATCATTGAGCTCGATAAAACCAAAGGCTTTAGATGACCTAATTGTTCTAACCCAGCCCGAAACATATATTTGTTTGTTAATATATTTGTCATAGTTATGGTAAATTTCCTTTACTGAAATTTTGTGCATACTAATCCCCCTTTTTACTACTTTATTAAGATATTATTACTACATTTTACCTTTACTCTCCTGCATAAATTTCTATAGTAACAATAATTAAACCTCCTCAATAACAAATAAAAGTATTGGCAAGGCAATAAAAATCATCATGGTGGCAGCCGCCACTATCCCTGAGTCGTTAAAAACCAAGGCTAATAAACATCCTGCACCTGTTCCCCAAAAGCCGCTGTAAAGATACTTGTATTTATTAAAAATTCTTTTTAAAAAATAGGGAGGCCTATATAAAAGAGCAGTAATAACTATTATGGATGCAAGCAAAGCCCTAGTCCAAACGGTATACCTTAACAGCTTATAATTCATTGCAATCTTACGGGAAAAAATCCCCATTAGGGCAGAGCCCCCCCCATCTTTAACCAATTCAACAGTCTTGCTGATATGACTAGGAGGTGTATATTTGCTTATATAGAGAAACAAAAACAAAATAGAGATTACCAGCACCACTCCCAGCGCCAATAAATGCCTTATTCTTATTTTTATTCCCCCAGCCAATAACAGAGTGATGGTAAAGGCTCCAAAAGCACTTATCGTCCCCCCCACATTACTCCCATATTTTGGGGAAAAAATCAAATAAAAACAAGTGGCAAACAGTAAGGAGCAAACTGTTAATGCAAACCTCCTCTTGGCTTTAATTGCATCCATTAATGCCCAAGAACCAACTATAATGGCTCCTATAAGGATACCCATATACTCATTCCCGATTCCATAATACCGGGAACCGCCAATAGGGTCATAACCTAATGCAGAAACCTTAATAAGATTTGCACCTAATGATAAATCCAACAATATCGCTGTAGAAGTTATAAGGGATATTGCCGCTACTGCTTTTAGGCTATTATTAAACCGTAATAATAAGAAGGTAAAGAATGTTGTTAGTATCAGCATCCAAATATATTTTCCCGAAAGGCTATCTGATGTAAGAGATGTAAAATATGATAATATTAAAAGTACCAGAGGTATGGTCATACTGCCTGCAATAAAAGGCTTCATCAATTTCAACCATTCATTTTTGGTAAAAAACAAAAGAAGATAAACAAAGGATATTATTATTTGTAATGCCACAAAAGGTTTTATCAGATAAGCACGTTGTACATAATTATCCCGAATTAACCTATTCATCTCCATTAGTTTGGGTAGAGTATCAACAGCTTCCTTGCTGGAGACAGGATATCCCAGCATAGGAGAGGGTACTTCCAATTCAAAAAAGGAAAGAATGGTAGGCGCAAGGTCCAAATTAGTTACAATACCATTCCTTCTGGTAGTCGGGGTAAAAGCCAAACCTGGTTTAATATCCCTACCCGCGATTAAAAAGGGGGTTAGCAAATTCCTATTGTTGTAACCTGTCTTGGATGGAAAGGGGGTAGCTATCATTAATAAATTTTGGTTTAAGTCAATTTGCCTTAATAATTTTCCCAGAAATTCATCCACCTCAGAAAGGGTCTTCTTCTTGAAATACTCACCTCTGGGTGGAGAAACTAAATCACTATACTCATCTGCCCGAATAGTGTCTCCTAGCTGAATTATAACAAGACCGCCGCCTTCTTTAATTTCATTAAACAATTCCAGCAGCTTATTATAATTGGTTTTCAGCAGGAAGGGACTTTGTAAATCTTTGGTCAAAATTGACTGGTCCACATTGCCTCGGGGCACTATTCCTGTTTGATCCATAGCTATTAAGGCAGAACTTCTGTCCTTTTTATTGGTTGTGTCACCGTTTCCTAACAAGGTAACTTTTATATTGTTTTGCTTAAGCACTTCACCCATTAACCCCGGGATAACTTTATGATCCTGTTTTCTATTTTCTGTTAAAATTGTCGGTATGTCCAAAACTAAAATATTTTGAGGCAGCGGTTTTATTCCTGTTAGATTTTCATAAACCTTTCCTGCCTGATCCCCTTCAAAAGACTCATCATAGGCAAATATTTTCTCCGCCTTGCCAGCTACTACTGCAGCCCTTGCAGCAGCACCAAATGTCAGATAACCACTTGCAGGATTATAGCTTCCTGCAGTGCGGATATTCATTAACCCTGCTGCCCCCCGGTGGATTAGCTCTTGTAAATTAGGATAATCATCAGTAATATCTTCTATATTTATCCGGTCTAAAATGATTAAAACCGCCAGCTTCCGGGGATCCTCGGCAGCATTTACCTGAGAAGCCGCTCCCAATAACAAAAGCAGCATTATAATAATCAAGGGCTTTATTTGTTTCCTATAATACAACGCATACATCTCCCGATATTAACATTACTGTAATATTATGGGGATGAAATGGGAGTTTTATTAAAATTTTATCAGTTCAGGTTTAGTTTTTATGATTTGCACTAAGATCTTACTAATTTCCGGGTCAAACTGTTTACCTGAATTTTTTTCCAGTTCCAGTACTATTTCCTCCAGATTTAACCCCTTGCGATAAACCCTGTCCTGAAACATTGCCGAAAATGCATCAGCAATACCCAGTATTCGGGCTATAAGAGGTATATCTTTTCCTTTTAAGCCTTCCGGATAACCTTTACCGTCAAAACGCTCATGGTGATATAATACTCCATTAATAATTTCCTCGGAATTTTTTTCAAACATCAGCTCAATAATCTGTTTGCCAATAACGGGATGTTTTTTAACCAGGTCATATTCCTCATCAGTCAGCCTGCCGGGTTTGTTTAAGATATCATTAGGCAGTCCTACTTTTCCTACATCATGCAGCAACCCGGCGATCATTATTATTTCTTCCGACAGCTCATCTATGTTCATTTCCCGGTATATCGCCAAGGCCAGCTTGGCAACCTGGTCTGAATGACATTTAGTATATTTATCCCGGCTGTCTAAAGCAAATATTAATCCTTCCAGTGATTTATAGGTAGAAGAACTAAGATTGGTAAATTCGCTAGACTCAGAATAAAAGACATACCCGTTTCCACCTTTATATTTAACATTGTACATAGCCTTATCGGCTAGTATAGGTAAGCTTAAAATATTTTCGGTATCATCAGGATAGACCGCGACACCAATACTTAAGGTTACAGGAATTTTTTGCTCATTTCTTTCTATAAACACTGTATTAATTTTTTCCAGCCAGCCTTCTATAACCTGTTGGACGATCTCCCTGGTGGAGTTTTTAAATATGGCTAAAAACTCATCACCACCATAACGGGTCAAGATGTATTCATTATTATTATCAACTAAGGCTTGAGCCACCGATTTAAGAATAGAGTCACCCACCTGGTGGCCGTATAAATCATTAAACATTTTGAATTTATCCAAATCAACAAGAATAACAAATACATTATTTGCTTTTTCCTTATTCAATTCCAGTAATATTAGGTCTGCCGTTCTCCGATTTAAAACCTGTGTCAAACCATCTGTTTTGGACATCAGAAGGAGCTGGTTATGGGAATCATTAATAGCTGAAACCATTTTATTGATGGCATTGCTCAGTCTGCTAATCAAATCATGCTTATTATTTACGGTAAGACAAACACTGTTATAATTACCGCTGGCAATGTTTTGAGTGGTGTTGATTATTTCAGTTAACGGTTTCACCAGGGAGTTTTTTACAATTGTATAATTTAAATAACCTACAAACCCACCGGCTGCTAAACTTGCTGCAATAAATAAAAGCAGCTTTGCCGGAGAATGAATATGAATAACTTTCGCAATAACAAAGGGAAAGATTAACCCTATCATAATCCCCATAAAAAGCATCCACGCTAAAATTTTAGTCATTGTACCCCATTTTCTCTGCATATCCTTCACCTTTCGCTATAAAAGTTCTATTTATTATTTTATAGAAATTTTTTCCTAAAATATATGAAAATTTTTATAATTAAATATTTAGGAAAAGAAATGTTTTGATCTATCTGTTATCTATTATCTATTGGCTCGCTCTTTTAGGCAAAATTATAAGTAATGGCTAATAGTAGATTCTCACTAGTCAATAGCAAAAACAATTAATTGATAATTAAAATTATTGGTATACTATCTTAAGCCAAGGCCCAATACGGTCTTTTTTTGTTATTGGCTGTTCTCATTGAATTGTTTATTTTAAATCATTGATATTTTCATGGAAAAAATAGGTATTTAGTGCATTTTCATTCCATATATGACACTTTCATTCCCAATTTCATTTTTATTAAGGCTTGTCCATTATAATGGAAACACAAAGATAAGATTTGAGGAAGTGAATATACAGGCATGAAAAAACTTAGAACCTTTATGTTGTCAACATTAACCTTAGGTTTAGTATTAATTAGTTCACTAGGCGGGGTAACCCCTAATTGTTTAGGGTATTTTTATGAACCTGAAAAGCCTGATTTACTGAAATAGTATTTAAAGCAATAAAAAATCCCTGTCAATAAAAAAACCTGCGGTTATATTTGACAGGGATTTTTTGCCTAACCTGCCATAGACAATTTCAGTAAGATGAAATTCTAGAAAGGAGGGCTGGTTATGAGTAGAATTAGGTCTCCAGACAAAAAAGCTTTATTCCCCAATTAAAATGAAAATGCCGCTCAAAGCAAATCAATTATAGGAAAATAAAATGTTCCTTAATCTAGAAAAATAAAAGGAGGATGTTTTAATTGAAAAAGTTATTAATAATCTTGAGTTCGTTATTGGTTTTGCTATTTGCCGGAACAACAAGTGCGGTAGCTTTTGATATTAGTTCTATCCCTATGGAAGCCCATATGCAAAAATCTCTGGATATTACTACACCAAATATTGATATGTCTAAGATTCATGATACCAATCCATTGGAAGAAGAGCAAAAAACTCTTTTACGAGAGCATGGATATTCCGACGACCAAATCGCATTGATGGATGCGGGAGATTTCAATAATATTAAACTTGTATGGTACTTGGTCTAAAAGTCAAGAAGGAGCTCATGAAGGAATAGATTTTACTTATACGACAAACACACCTGACCTAAGGTCATTTCTTCCCAATGACGGAGTAGCTAAAGCCGCTTCTGGTTATAAAGTAGCCATATATTCTGCTAACATAAATAGAACAATTATTTATTATCATTTGAGCCAGATTAATGTAAGTTATAATGATCCCGTTTCATATGGTCAGGTTATTGGAAAACAAGGTAATGAAGGCGGTACTTCAAGTGGATATCATCTGCATTTAGAGGCAGGTGCGGGAATAGATACTTCCCTAGATGAGACAAAATATAATCATTCATTAACATCTGCAAATATTTACGATGCTATAGACTGGGCTTTACATGGATAGCAAAATATAGTAATCTTTAATTGAATTTTGTGATAAATTGTCAGGGGTAATTATCCCTGACAATTTATCTACTTGCCAACTAGAAGAATATTATTTTTAAATAAGAGTTATATATCTTGCGTGGGATAAGTTTTGAGCCAGCCACACATTTGGAGGGGTCTTATGAATAAACACCTACGGATGCTAATCTTCTGCCTGATTTGTGCAACCAGCCTATCCTCCTGCGGAACGCCGAAAAGCGGCGAAAAAAATAGCATAAAAGTACCGCCTGCTGTCGAAGTACAGTCTACTGAAGTTATTTCCCAAGGAAAATTGCCTTCATTAGCCAAGTCTTCTGAACTTATTGAAATTACTGGAGATTATATCCCTCTGGATATGGCCGATTTCGGCATTGATAATACTTATTCATATTATCCCCGTTTATCTGGAGCTACTAATCTTGGTGATAATCTTCTTATAGTGGGGGCTGCGGGTCAGGGCGAATTCCCAGCAATTACTCTAACACTTTTTGACTTAATGAAAAATAAGGTTATCAAAAGCTTGCATGTAGCAGAGGAGGGAGATGTATACCTCGGTCTCCGCGTTACCGAAGACAAGATAATTGTTAAATACCTTGATGGGTTTTGCATAACAGATCATAATCTTAATACACTCTCGTCGAAACGGAAAATTCCTACCCATATTTACGCCGACCACGAATTGCGCGGGTCAGTTTGGTTTTTTAGTTACGATATAAGCGTAGATCTAAAGACTGTTGTTTATGCCAATAGCGAAGGTATTTATAGCTACAACCTTGAAACTGATAAAAATACATATCTGGTGGGCAGACTCCCCCCGGCACGTTCGAAGGCTGATTTGCCCAAGAATAAATATTTACCTCCTTTCGCACCTTATTTCATAAATAAAGATGAATGGGTGGTAGCACAAGTCAGCGGTTATGAATCCACATCGGGAACAGTTTTTGTACCGCTGAATAAATCTACCGAACCCTGGCTTATAGACTCCGTCCATCCTTTTATCTGGAATTGGCCCATTATTGGGAAAACACTACCTCATCTAGTTTCATTGAATATTATGGGATCTGGCGATTATGCCATGTCAATCGTGGATGGAGCAACCCAAAAGATTTCCGAACCTATCCCTATTATTTATACGAAAGAGCAGGTGCCGAAACTTTATAGTGAATCAGATATGCTCTATAACGATAGCTATTTTGTCTATGTCAGGCAAATTGAAGATTGGATATCTGACGAGGCTGACGCACATTATACAATTAACGTAGTGGACTTAACTACCATGACGGCAAAAACGGTTCTGACAATAAAAGGAGGAAATCCTACACTTTTGGGGATTACTAATGACGGGCGAGTACTCGTAGGATACAACCTTATGCAGGAAAGCGGACTTTTAATAACTAGCTTGACCCCTTAATTTTATTCATAAACAGCTAAAGTCGTTTATATCTAATATTAAAGAGAAAGGGTTTAAGAAGGAAGCTCTCATATTGCAGAGAAACCCCACTGATTTTTAGCAGCAATAAAAAACAGCTAACATAATTAATTTGAAAGCAGGCGGTATTAAGCCCTCCTGCTTTCAGACTACACACACCCCCCCGTGAAAAACAGATTCCACGGGGTATTTTTAACTTTAGATCTAATTTTTTCACAAAAGAAGATACGTGTGAGGAGACGATTCTTTGACACGCCGCTTTGCATAACTCCTCTATTTATCTCTAAAAAAGCAGCTATCACCCAAATTGACAAGCGGGATTTGGTCTTTATATATTTTTTCTTTACCTCGTATCGTACATGATAAAACCGGTCTGACTTATTTATCTCCGCATTCTTACTATTTTGTTCCGATGTATATCATTGGTTTTAGGGGGTGGTTTACATCAGAAAAAAACTTTTCATTTTCACTGGAATTATTCTAATTTGTGGTTTAATTTATTTGGGAATTTTTATTTTATTTAATGGACTGCCATTTGGAGAAATCATTGCTAGAAATGTAGTCAACAACTATCTTGATAATCAGTATCCTAATCGCGGGTTTACTGTAAGCAAAGTATATCCCTTCAATCCTAAAAATGGAGGTTATCGTGTACTTGTAAAGTCTGATAAAAGTGATTTCGGTATTAAATACTATTGGATAACTAATACTGTTGCTGATGGAAATTATAATGTATTGTTAAGTGAAAAATTTAAAAAGGATATAAAAGGGTTAGTTCAACAGTATTCACAATCAATAATTGTAGCTGGAAGTATATTGCACTCTCAAACAAAAGTCAATAATCTAGAAAGACTGGATAAAATTGATATTACACTGAAAAATAAAACAGAAGATTTTGTGCTTACAAAAGACCAGTACCTTATTTTAGTTGAGAGGATCTTGAAATATCTTCAGGATAATGACTATAATGTTACCCAGTTTCAACTAAGTTACCTTGATAAAAATTATTCTAAAGAAAAAAGCTACGTTTTACTGCTTGACAGCAAACAAATAAATTTACCACTAAAAGAAATAGCTAAGCTCATTAGTAAACCTTCAGGTACGATATGGAAGTAAGAAGAAAGGAAAAATGTTTTTAAAGATGCATTTGCTTTTGTAATTTCAAAATAACGGTTTAGTCAATAAAAAAGAATGATATAAAAGGAATTCCTTTTATATCATTCTTTTTTTATCTTAATTGAAATTTAAAGAGGACTTTGTCCGTTTTTAAAATTATTGTCGAATAATGGAATAATTTCTTAGAAGGGTAATTTATTTCCAGAAGGAAATAAATAATTAAGAGAATTTGAAAATTCAGGTGATGATTATGCTTAAAGCAGTAATTGCCGAAGATGATAGTATTTTAAGAAAAAATATCATTAAAAAACTATCTATGCATCCTGAAATAGAAATTACTTATTCCACAAATAACGGTAGTGATTTGCTGAAAGCAATAACAAAGATTAAACCCGAACTTATTATCACTGATATTGCCATGCCTGAAATGTCGGGAATAGAAGTTATAAAAAATATCAGGGACAAGCTGCCTGATACAGAAATAATTTTTATAACTTCTCATGGAGAATTTATAAAAGAAGCGGTCAATTTATATGCTTATGATTATCTGGAAAAACCTATAGATTACCAACGACTGGCTGCAACAATAACAAGGATTACCCAAAAAATATCATCTTCAAGTAATTTGATTCAGTTTACAACTGAGGAAGGTAACGAAATTGTCAAGGAACAGGATATTTATATTATTGAAGCTGCTCAAAAGGAAACTATTGTCTATACCAAAGTGAAAACATTCACTTCTACTGATTCTTTAAAAGAAGCGGAAACACTTTTAAATAAAGAAACTTTTTTTAAAACCAGCAGGTCCTTTATTGTAAATATACTAAAGATACGGTCAATAAAAAAAGCTGGTAGAACTTCATTTAAAGTATACTTTGTAGATAAAGATTATGAAGCTTATTTAAGCAAAACAAGATACGAGGAATTCCGAAGGGCCATAAAAAGTATAAGGAGAAACAGCTATGACTAAGGCAGATATATTGCATGTTTTGTTATATTCTTTACCTGAGGCCCTGGCAGTTGTTAGCTTAGCCACCATATTAGCAGGTTCCAGATTTATTTGGAAAAGATTGTTTATAATTGGGTCCATTACCGGTTTTTTGTCTCATTTCTGGCGCTTATTATTAACTGATTACATATTAAATATCGCTTGTTATGCCGTTATTTTAATTAGTTTTATGACATTTTATAAAATTGGTACCGATTTGTTTGCAAGAACTACTTCTGTGATGATAGCACTTTCTATTTACTTAACAATTGAATTTATTAATTTAAAAATTTATGATGTTGTGATTGGTTTAGACCCCGCAACTATGCTTACCAAGCCTTTTCTAAGGTATATTTGTTTTGGAGGGCAGATTTCACTAATTTTTTTAATAAGTTATCTATTAAAGTATTTTAAGTTTTCTTTATTTAATAGGGGCTGCCATGAAGAAGTTTAGGCAATTTAATAATAAATATTACAAGCTGTTTATTTTACTGTATGTATTTCAGCTAATTATCTTGATTATCTTTATTAACAATAATTATCTGCAAAAATATGCCCTGTTTCAGTCTAAATACGCAGAAATTTTGGATATTATTATAGGAATCGTTATTTTTATTTTTAATATACTCTCGATTTTAATTATTCGTTATTTTTTATTGAATAATTTACAAGAACATGAGAACAGCATAAATCAACTTAAATTAGCCCATGTTCTCAGGGAAAATAAAATATATAGGCAATCTAAACATGATTTAAAAAATCATTTAAATGTCATTTACGAACTGGCTGGAGACGGTGATATAAGTAAACTGCAAAATTATTTAACACTATATATTGATAAACTTGATAGTACTGCTTTGAATATTAATGTAGGCATAAAAGAGCTGGACATACTAATTTACTCCAAAATTACAAATGCCCGGAATTTGGATATAGATGTAAAATTTAAATGTTCTACTTTTTTTCAATTTAATAACAGGTATGTTATTGATTTGGTGTCTATCATAGGCAATTTATTGGATAATGCCATTGAGGCCTGCTCTGAACTGGAAAATGGCAAGAAAATAGAAATAACTTTAAGAGAAGACCCGGTAGACTACATAATTGAAATCACTAATACATTTAAAAAAAGGGATGATTTTGAACCGAAAAAAATATTTGAAGAAGGCTACTCAACAAAAGATAAAGCTACCAGGGGAGAGGGCTTGTATATAGTACAAAAAACCCTTAAGAAATTAAATGGTAATATTAACGTAAATGTTGAAAATGGCAATTTTTTGGTAGAGGTAGAAATACCGAAGCATGTACTGGAGGATTAAAATGTTCAATTTAGAAAAAACGTCTCATAAAATAGTTACTATTTTATTGAAAAATTCAGATGCAGATGAATTAACTAAAGCCAGGGCCGAATACGGCCTTTCTTTGTTATTGGGTATTCTTATTGAATTGTTTTTTTGTTTGTCGATTGCCTGGTTTTTAAATTTATTTTTGGAGGCCTTATTATTAATGTCTTTTTCCCTGATTTTCAGGGTATTTGCCGGTGGTGCCCATTGTTCTAGTTATGATAGGTGCCTTATCTTTACTATCTTCTTTTATATATTTTTATCCTATCTGGCTAATTATATTTGTCTGATTTTACCTGCTGATTTACTTTATAGTTTTTCTTTATTATTTCTGGTAATTATACTGTACATTTCTAAAAATAAGTCTCCCGTTATCAATAAAGTACTATTTATTGATGGGGTTATATTATTAAGCTTTTGGCTTTTAAACAGCAAAGCAGATTATATATTTATTATTAACCTGGGAATTTTACTACAATCCCTAATGGGGACAGAAACCGGCAGCAATATCGTAAAAGCAATTGATACTACAATGGAAAAAATAGGTATCTAGTGCATTTTCATTCCATATATGACACTTTCGTTCCAAATTTAATTTTCATTAAGGCTTGTCCGTTATAATGAAAACACAAATATAACATTCGAGGAGGTGAATATACAGGTATGAAAAAACTTAGAACCTTTATGTTGTCAACGTTAACTGTAGGTTTAGTATTAATTAGTTCATTAGGCGGGGTAACCCCTAATTGTTTAGGGTATTTTTATGAACCTGAAAAGCCTGATTTACTGAAATAGAATTAAAAGCAATAAAAAATCCCTGTCAATAAATAAACCTGCGGTTATATTTGACAGGGATTTTTTGCCTAAACTGCATAGATAAGTTCAGCAAGATGGGATTATAGAAAGGAGGGCTGGTTATGAGTAGAATTAGGTCTCCAGACAAAAAAGCTTTATTCCCCAGCTAAAATCAAAATGCCGCTCAAAGCAAATCAATTATAGGGAAATAAAGCTTGTTACTAACATTATATCACAAAAAGGAAATCTGAATGTATAATATAAAGGAGGAATTAGAATGAGCATGTTAAAGAAAAAAGTATTTTTAATTTTATTAGTCATAGCTTTTCTTGCAACATCCATTACTCCCTTATTTGCCAACGGAGAAGAACATAGATTTTATATAATGGCCCAAGATCCCGACTGGGGTACAAAATGGTTTTATTTTAGATGCAAAAACAGCTTTGATGTAAGCTATGATACCGGTGAAACAGTTACTTATAATCATTATGTATCTGGCTGGAAACAACCGGTTGATAACATTTTCCCCCCGGAAATCGGTAACGGCAGCATGTCTTATATAAAATGTCAGTTGATTAACAACAGTTCCGGTTCGATAGTAGATGAAACCTATTTAACCGGTAATTATGAGATAATATACCCCAGCGACTGGATCTATTTTTATTGGTGGCGTAGCAGCAGTTATAGCCAATCATTATCTGGTCCTAATATAGGTGGGTACACAGTAAAAGATAAAATATTAGCACTGCCTCCTAGTGGCTGGCAAATAATTTATAATGAATATAGTGACCCAACCTATTCACTTTAAGGAGGGATTATCATGATTAACAAAAAGTTTGTTTTAATTGTATGTGTTTCCTTTATTATGGCCAGTGTCTTAACCTTTGGCGTTACCCAAAATCCTTCGAATGCCGAAAACGTCTCTAAAATCGCAAATAAAGACCTTATAAATAAAACCGGTAAAGTTGCAAAAGAAAATTTGAAGGAAATTACAAAACTTAATGCCGCCCTATTAAAGAAAGCCACAGATCTAACTGTAGCTGCTACTATTAATGACACTGTAGATTTAAATGTAGAAGAATTTATGTATTTGAAAAAAATGTATTCTGCTTACGGAATGGATAAAAGCGATGACTACATCTTTAACGTCTTAGTAGAAGAAAAAGTAAAATTTGCTGAAGCCGAAAAGAGAGGCCTTTTACCTACAGAAAAAGAACTGACAGATTATTTAAAAATGGAGCAGCAAATGGCAAAAGAAAATCCGGAAGTTTTTCAAGAATTAATTGATGCTTCCGGTTTAACGGAAGATGAGTATTGGAATACTTACGAAAGGTTTTATGCTACCAAAATCGTAGCCTTTGGAAAACTAAGTAAAGCTATTTTCGAAGAAGCCGGTCTGGCAAATAGCGAAAAAGTAAATAATGACTTACTAGAAGCCCAAAAAGTACATTATAAGCAATATATTCAAGAACTCAAAAACAAAGCTAAGGTTACTATTAATAAAGAATTTAAAGACTTCAGCTATGACAAAACTGTATTAACAGTAAAATAAGTAACTCCTGTACCATATAGGGATCGGTTATACTGGTCCCTATCTTATTTCTAATAGTTTTGTTTTGAAATATAAGCATGTTATCATAAGAAGTGTATCAGGGGACGGCAGACCAATGTCACAACTTCCAAAAAAAGGGTTGGATTTAAGATTCATAGCAATATTATTAATGGTTTCTATTGCAATTGATTTAGGTATCTTGTCTTTATATAAGACCTTTACTTCTACTTTAAAAAAATAAAATACTTTGGAGAGATCTCAAAAACTGGTTAATAACCAGTCTTTTTAATTTTTGGCATATATTATATTGATTTAATAGATAATTGCTTTACCGGAGGAATTATCAATGGAAATGTATTTTAGTTTTTTTTAAGTTTTATTGTAATAATTATGACGTTATTTTTAATTATTTTTGTATTTTTAACTATGCATTCGATTATTCCATTTAAGATGGATGAAGAATGGGAAAAAGAAGATATTCCAACAGAATGTTTTTTTGAATATCTTAAATATTCATTCTCTAAAATAGTAACCAGTAGACATGGGGACGTTTTAGACATGGGTAGGGTAGACATGGGGACGTTTCGAGACCACTGAAAAAGATATCATAATAATTGGCAAATAGGGTATAGATTGTAGGAAAACAAAGAAAAACCCCCTAAAATCCGGTATAATAGAGTTGTTGAGACACTAATACCAGAGGGGGTTTTTC
>JBMOKT010000013.1:0-140846 GCA_049323895.1 Bacillota bacterium
GCCACACCTGTTCCCATTCCGAACACAGTAGTTAAGTCCTCCTGCGCTGATGGTACTTGGACCGCAGGGTCCTGGGAGAGTAGGTCGTTGCCAGGATAAAAAATCCACCTTAAAAAGGTGGATTTTTACTTATTTAAATGAAGCATAAACCGGGACTATTATACATATTATATATATTACTAACATTTGTGCCTCTGCCGCTGACTAAACAATTTATAATTGACAAAGGAGTAGAAAGTAGATAATATTAATCCATGTCAAGCAGGTTTTTTAAAAAAAATGAAGAATATATATAACCATTATTTTTTCCAAAGGTAAAGAAGGAGTGGTGGTGTATGAATAAGCTTTTAGTTAAACTGCTGTGTGTCTTCCTTATACTAAGTTTCTCCTTATTTACTGTAGGGTGTAGCAATTCGGAAAAAGTAAAAAGAGATGTAGTGCCCAAACTTATCGAAAAAGTAGTAAGCGATACCCAAAAAGCAATCTTGGAGAAAGATGTTAAATTAGCTCGTGAAACTTGGAGCAGAGTAACAGAATATAGTGTCAAAGCAAATGAATTAGGTGACAAAGAACTTTCAGAAGCATTAAGCCGATTAGCTACTACCTATGTTAAGTTAATCGAGTATTGCGAAAGTGGCGAAAAGAATTTCTTGGAATCATTTAATATGGAGTTTGCTAAGGCCTTAGATAAAATTAAAAATTTTGGAACAGTTGTATAGATTGTATTAATTTAACGGCGCGAGCCGTTTTTTTTAACGAATAGGAAAGTATAAATTTCCTTAGTGTTCCACTTCCCGTAAATGAGTTTCAAAAAAGGCTTCAAATAAATGCTTCTTTCAGAAGCGTTTTTAATTTTTCTATGTATTACTAATTAGTGTTGACTAACTTAGCACTTCTGGTATTATTAAGTTAGTTAACACTAACTAGGAGGATTTTGATGAGCAGGATGTCAAAAGAGGCTAGAAAAGAACAATTATTAGCAGTTGCTGCACAGCTTTTTATCAATCAGGGATACTATGAGACTACTACCAAAGAAATCGCTCAAAAAGCCGGAGTTTCAGAACCGATAATTTACCGGCATTTTTCCAGTAAACATGAATTATTTTTTGAAGTTATCTATAAAGTGATTAGTGAGGCTTTTGATAACTTAAAGGTAGATTTTCATGGAGATTTACGAGAATTTTTACAAAGCTTTATAAAACTCCATATAGAAAACGTATTCCTGCATTTTAATTCATTGAAATTTGTTCTAATACAACTCCTTCAGGATGAAGAGGTCAAGGAGTACTATTTAAAATATTTTGTTCCTAAGATGGCGAGGCTGTTTTTCCCCTACTTACAAAACAAAACAGTTAAATTAAACAACTATTCCCTGGAATTCAATGTACTAGTTTTAGGAGGGCTTCTTTTAATCTTTGAGCTTTCCAAAGGATTATTTGATTTTACACCGGAGGGTTTAACTATCGAACAACTTAGCCAAAGGCTTGCCGATGTATATTTAAAAATTATTACTAACGAGGTGGGATGACTAAATGCGAAAAACAATATTTTTAACTTTATTAATCTGTTGCAGCCTGCTGTTATTTACCACGGGATGCAGCAGCGACGACCAGTTGTCTGCTACCGGTACAATACAGGGAAAAGAGGTTGTTTTAACTGCCAGGATACCAGCCCAAGTCAAAGGGATTCTTGTTGAAGAAGGGCAATTAATCAAAGAAAATGAAGATTTGGTATTATTAGATGACGCTGAACTAAAAATAGCCCTTAAACAGGCTCAGGCAAATTTGGAGATGTCAGAGGCTCGCTTGAAAGAGGCTGTAAATGGCAGCAGATCTGAGGAGATTAATAAAGGGGTAGCTGCCATCCAGCAAATAGAGGCTTCCCTTGATGGCTTACAAGCACAATTATTAAATCAGGAAAATAATATTGCGAGACAACAAGAACTTTTACAGGCTGGAGCTATACCACAACAACAGCTAGATGATTTTATTACCCAAAGGGATGTTTTATTGAGCCAGATTAAAAATATGGAAAAAAACAAGGAACAAGCCTCGTGGCAGTTAGAAATTCTTAAAAATGGTGTTCGCCCTGAAACATTAAAAACTTTGGAAGCCCAAGTGGAGAATGCTTCTGCTGCTTTGGAGCTAGCCCAATATAAATTAGGTTATGGGTTAATCAAAAGTCCTATTAACGGGATTATTAACAGTGTTATTGTGGAAGAAGGAGAAAACATTGTTGTGGGAAGCAAGATTGTATCTATCCTTGATCCCCAAGAATTATGGGTTCGGGTGTATTTACCCGAAGATGTTATTGGGCAGGTTAGTGTAGGACAGCAAATAAGTCTAATGGTTGACAGTTTTCCAGGGAGGATCTTCTCGGGTAAAGTATCCGATATAGCTGATTATGCCCAATTTACACCCCGGAATGTTCAAACTAAAGACCAACGGACTACTATGGTTTTCCCTGTTAAAGTGAAAATCCTAGAAGGTTTTGAATTATTAAAAATTGGGATGCCGGCCGATGTCTATTTTAAATCTGGAGAAAAAGGTGAGAACCCATGACCTATGCTATAGATGTTAAGGGATTAAGTAAACGGTTTGGTTCTTTAGCAGCGGTGGATGACCTTTCTTTTCAGGTTGAAAAAGGCCGTATATTTGGATTCCTGGGTCCTAACGGTTCCGGTAAATCTACTACTATCCGTATGCTGTGCGGTATACTTACGCCTAGTTCAGGTACAGGAAACGTACTAGGCTATAATATCATGAAGGAACCGGAATTAATCCGGCAAAATATTGGTTATATGTCCCAAAAATTCAGTTTATACCAGGACTTAAGTGTTGAAGAAAACCTAAATTTCTATGGTGGTATCTACTCCGTAAATAAAAAAAAGCTTCAATTAAGGATAGAGGAAATTAAGAATTTTCTTCATCTTGAAAAAAACTCCCAAGCCATAGTAGAAACCCTTTCAGGAGGCTGGAAGCAAAGAGTTGCTTTAGGATGCGCTTTGCTGCATGAGCCACAGCTGTTATTTCTTGATGAGCCAACTGCCGGTGTTGATCCAGTTTCCCGGCGCATCTTTTGGAACCTCTTGAAGGAACTCGCTCAATCGGGGGTCAGTATTTTAGTAACTACCCATTACATGGACGAGGCAGAAATGTGTGATACTATCGGGATTATTTACCAAGGAAAATTAATGTCCTTTGGAACCCCTGGGGAAATACACCGGCAGTATAACACGGACAATATCGAAGATGCTTTTATTAATCTAGTAACTGAGGGCAGGGGGATAGATTATGAATAGACAGCGACTGAAATCGGTAATCTATAAAGAATTTATCCATATTCGCCGTGACCCTCCAAGTCTGGCAATTGCCTTTATGATGCCGCTTATGTTGTTGTTTCTTTTTGGATATGCAGTAACAACCGATGTGGAAGATATAAATTTGTTAGTCTGGGATCAATCTCAGACATCCCAAAGTCTGGAACTAGTTGAGAGTTTTACCCAGTCGGGAGTTTTTGTGCTGAAAGGATATACATATTCACAAAAAGGAGTAAGGGCAGGATTAGATTCGGGATTAGCGAAAGCGGCAATTGTGATTCCGCCGGACTTTCATAAAGAACTTTTTAGAAATGAGGCTGCACCTGTACAATTTCTGGTAGATGGTTCTGACC
Organism: Bacillota bacterium; assembly: GCA_049323895.1. Lineage (GTDB taxonomy): Bacteria > Bacillota > Peptococcia > Peptococcales > BICA1-8 > JBMOKT01. The sequence goes on from JBMOKT010000013.1 coordinate 3,673, forward strand.
CAACTGTTGCCAGGACTGCTTTAAATTCTGGTTTAATTATTGCCCAAAACAAAGGCGTGGAACTTGCTGGGGTAAATTACGGAAAAAATATCACGGGAGGAATTAACTTTCAACCAAGGGTATGGTATAACCCAGAAATGAAGAGTATTAATTTTAATATTCCTGGATTAATAGGCTTAATTTTACAGAATATAACAGTTATGCTGACAGCCTTTACCCTAGTAAGGGAAAGGGAACGGGGTACTCTAGAACAGTTAATTGTTACACCTGTAAAGCCTATGGAGTTAATGATCGGAAAGTTAGTACCTTATATAATAATTGCAATTATTGATGTCGGCTTGGCACTATTGGTAAATACCTTTTGGTTCAAAGTACCTATTCAAGGCTCGTTGTTATTATTGCTGGCGTTATCATTTGTTTTCCTTGTTGCAGCTTTGGGTATTGGACTTTTTATTTCAACAGTGGCTTCTAATCAGCTCCAGGCCATGCAGGCTACAATAGCATTTTTATTGCCAAGTGTACTGCTTTCCGGATTTATGTTCCCCCGTGACGCTATGCCCGTTATTATACAATTCCTTGGGTATTTGATACCTTTGACCTATTTTCTTGAAATTCTACGGGGTATAATTGTTAAGGGTATCGGGATTAAATATCTTTGGATGCAGACGGCCTTGTTAACAGTTTTTGGCATTTTCATTATAAGCCTTGCTTCTATTAGGTTTAGAAAGAAACTGGATTAAGCTGCCAAAGGTTTTTGCTGTTATTTGCCGAATATATACAGGACATAATGTAATTGGCAGAGGTGCATAATGAAAAGGGACAAAGGCTTAATATTGGCATGTATTATCATGCTTTTAATTGGACTGGGTATTTATTTCTCAGGAACTGTTCTGAGAGGCAAAAAAGTAATGGTAAGTGCCGATGGTATCACTAAGGAACTGATATCTCCTGCGGCAACAGTTGGAGAACTTTTGAGTGATATAAATTTTGTTTTGGCTTCTCAGGATATTGTTCAACCAGAGTTAAACACATCTGTTACAGAAGGCATGGAAATAAAAATAACCAGGATTGTTGAAAAAGAAATAATTGAAAAAGAAACTATTCCTTTCACAAGGGAATATAGAAATGACAGTGCCAACTGGAAAGGTCAAAACAAAGTACTTCAAAAAGGTAAGGAGGGAGTTCTTGTTAAGACCTTTGTCATAATCTACGCTAATAATAAAGAAACGGACCGCAGGCTTATCAAGGAAGAGATTACCCGTAATCCTGTAAAAGAGATAGTGGCTCAGGGTACCAAACAGATTGCACAAAGATCTGGCAGCAATCTGGATTTCAAGAAGACTCTCCTGATGAGTGCAACGGCATACACCCATACTGGGAATAAAACCTACACAGGCGCTTGGCCCAAAAGGGGTACTGTTGCTGTTGACCCCAAGATAATACCCCTTGGTTCTAAGCTTTACATCGATGGTTACGGTTATGGCACCGCTCAAGACATTGGTACAGCAATAAAAGGCGAACGAATTGATTTGTTTATGGAAACAAAAGAAGAAGCTATCAAATGGGGACGCAAACCAGTGAGAGTATTTGTATTAAATTAATAATCATATTATTAAGGCATCCTTGATGCCTTTTTCTATGGTATAATATTGAAATAAATGTGGAAGGCGAGGCTAGTAATCATGGATGACATTAGGAATAAAATAAATCAAACTGTGGACTGGCTAGAGGAAAAGGTTGCAAAAGCAGGGGGAAAGGGCTTGCTGGTTGGAGTAAGTGGCGGTGTCGATAGTGCCCTTTGCAGCTTTTTGATTAAAAAGGCATTTCCCGAAAATTCCCTAGGCATAATTTTACCCTGTGACAGTAACCCTCAGGACAGGGAAGATGGCTTAAAAGTTGTAAAGACCTGTGGTTTGGAGTATCTTGAGATAAAACTATGTGATGTTCATGCCGATTTATATTCAAATATTGAAAAAAGTATAAGTTTGCTTAATAAAGATAATATAAACCTAAAGCTTGCCCGTGCAAATTTAAAAGCACGTTTAAGAATGAGCACCCTTTATGGTGTAGCTAACGCTTTGAATTACTTAGTTGTGGGAACAGATAATGCTGCGGAAACCTTTACAGGATACTTTACCAAGTATGGGGACGGTGGTGTTGATATTCTGCCGATTACGAATTTAAATAAGAGGGAAGTTAGAAAATGGGCTGAGGTGATTGGCGTTCCCAAGGAAATAATTGAAAAAGCCCCTTCGGCAGGTTTATGGATTGACCAAACAGATGAAAAAGAAATGGGCACAACATACGAAATGATTGATGATTATTTAGAAGGTAAAGAGATACCTGAAAAAGACAGGTTAATTATTGAAAGGCTGCATAGAGTATCACAGCATAAAAGGGAATTACCTCCCGCCCCACCTAAATTTTAATATTTAAGACCTTGAGTGTAAAAGCTCAAGGTTTTTTGTTTTTGTAATAAGGGGAAATTTAGTTTGGTATAATACAGACCGATTTTGGTAAAAATAGGGTTAAACATTTTTTAAAATACAATGTTTAGAAAGACAGGGTGATTAGATGTCCTGGAAAAGGTTTAAATATATTTATGCTTGCTTTTTCTTTGTATTTATTTTAAGTACGGCAGCGTCATTTTACTGGATGGTTGCTTCTCAGCCTCAAAATAAACCGAATCCTGTTGTTCAAGAACCAAAAGATAAAGTTTTTACCATATCATCTGATACAAAAATTTTAGTGAAAGAACAATATGAAATTTGCGCCAAATATAATTTAAATGACACTAATAGCAGTACAGAATTGACAGGAGACAAAAAGAAGCAACTAGAAGGTTTAAATATAGACCAGCTAAAAGAAAAATATGAGCAAGACAATATTGTTATAGAACATTCTAAAGAAACGGTAACAATTACTAAGACTCTTGAGGGGCTTTGTCCCAGCCATAGGAAACTCTGGCATTTAGGGGCTAGTACCAACGGTGAGTATATAACTGTTTATTACGGACCAGGTCAAGTAAAAAATGAAGGTGGTATTTACAAAATAACAGAAATACCTATAAGTAACCTTCCAGAAGATTATAAAGAAAAAATAAGAAACTATAAATTGGAATTCTACAATGAAGATGAATTGATAGCCACATTAGACAGTTTAAGCGAGCATTTAAATAGTTAAGCGGAATCAGATAAGTACATTGAAAAATTCTTTTGCTTGTAATCCTTGGATTGCAACGATAAAAGAATTTTTTTGTGCTTCTTTAATACAGGTAGGGAATACTGGACAAAAAGAGGAAAACTTATGTTCGGGGTAGAAATATATAATAAGCACTTTCTGTTTCCTATGGGGTGAGCATATGATAATATTAGGTATTGATCCGGGAACAGCCATCACTGGATATGGTATTATTAAAGTTGAAGGCAATAAGTTTTCTTCCCTTGACTATGGCTGCATATATACAGATTCCTCATGGGCAGATGCCAACAGGTTAAAGCTGATTTATGAAAAGGTCAGTTCTCTGATTGAACTACACCAACCTCAGGAAATGGCTGTAGAAGAGTTGTTTTTTAATAAAAATGTAAAAACTGCCCTTAGTGTAGGACAGGCGAGGGGAGTTATTTTACTGACCGGGGCACGCAAAGGATTGGTAGTTAGTGAGTATACCCCTTTGCAGGTAAAACAGGCTATCGTTGGTTATGGTCGTGCCCATAAGCAGCAAATTCAACAAATGGTAAAGATTTTTTTGAATTTAAGCAATATACCTAAACCCGACGATGCTGCAGATGCCCTGGCGGTTGCAATCTGCCATGCTCATTTTAGACAAACTTTTCAGAGGAGTAAAACAAATGATTGCCTATATTAAAGGAAAGATTCTCAAAAAAAATCTAAATAGCGTAATAATAAATAATAATGATATTGGTTATGAGGTACACGTTCCTATCTCCAGTCTTTATAAATTCAATCCAGGTGATGAAATTGAGCTGGTTACTTATCTTCATGTCCGTGAGGATATTATGCAGCTTTATGGTTTTCTTTCCTGGGAAGTCAGGGAGATATTTTTACTTCTAATAAATGTTTCAGGTATTGGTCCTAAAGGTGCCTTATCAATACTTTCCCATATATCCATAGATCAACTAAGAACCGCTATTAGCAATGAGGATATAAATTTGTTGACAAAGCTGCCGGGACTAGGCAAAAAGACTGCTCAGCGTTTGGTTGTTGAGTTGAAGGATAAAATGGAATTTAAAAGCGATTATGTTGGATTAGTTTCTCCCCAAGAAAGTACTGATGACAATGAAATAGTTTTGGCTCTTATATCATTGGGTTACCAGCATGCGGACGTCAGAAAAATAATACCTGGGCTTTACCAAGAGAACCCGGGAGCCACTGAAGGAGAATTAATAAAAAAAGCATTGCAAATTTTAGCTAAGCTTTAGGAGGCGTAATGGAAGATAGATTAATTTCTCCTGCCTTGAAGTGGGAGGATAAAGAAGAACCCCTCAATTTACGACCGAAAACACTACAGGAATATATTGGGCAAAACAAAGTCAAAGAAACCCTTTCCATTTTTATTGAAGCTGCAAAAATTAGGGGTGAAGCTTTAGACCATGTGCTTTTATATGGACCTCCAGGTTTAGGCAAGACCACCCTAGCCAATATTATAGCTAACGAATTGAATGTACAAATCAGGACTACTTCAGGTCCTGCCATTGAAAGACCAGGAGATTTAGCTGCCATCCTTACTAATTTGCAGCCTTATGATGTACTTTTTATCGATGAAATTCACCGCCTAAACAGAAGCGTGGAGGAAGTCCTTTATCCGGCTATGGAAGACTTTGCTTTGGATATAGTAATTGGTAAAGGTCCCAGTGCCAGGTCCATTCGTATTGATCTACAGCCTTTTACCCTTATAGGGGCCACTACCCGGGCAGGATTACTGACATCGCCCTTAAGGGATAGGTTTGGTGTAGTTAATCGCTTGGAATTTTACTCTCAAGAGGATTTAATAAATGTTGTTAAGCGTGCCTCCAACATCCTGGGTGTACCAATTGATGACTTGGGAGCAGGAGAAATCGGACGACGCTCCAGGGGGACACCAAGGATTGCTAACCGATTGCTGAGAAGAGTAAGGGATTTTGCTCAAATAAAAGGTGATGGTATAATTTCCCAGGAAATTGCCCGACAAGCTTTAGATTTATTGGAGATAGATAAGTTAGGACTTGATAAAATAGATAGACGTATGCTGGAAACTATAATTATTAAATTCAGAGGGGGACCGGTAGGACTGGATACTTTGGCAACAACTATAAATGAAGATGCGGATACTGTAGAAGATGTATACGAACCCTATTTGCTGCAAATGGGCTTTTTACAAAGAACTTCCCGAGGGAGAGTTTGTACTGAATCAGCCTTTGCCCATTTGGGTCTGGAAATTCCTGAAAGGGATAAAAAGAACTCACTTTTTTAATAATGTAACCTTAGGACAATTTAGGAGGTTCAGGATTTATGGGTGATTGGTCAAGTTTCGGCAAAATATTGATAAGTATCGGTTTGTTTATCGCTTTACTAGGAGTCCTTTTGGCAGGTCTAGGCAAACTCCTTAATATAGGGAAGCTACCCGGAGATATATTTTTCCAAAAAGGCAATTTCACTTTCTATTTTCCAATAGTTACTTCCATTATTTTAAGCATCATTTTAACCATCATACTAAATATATTTAATAGATAGATGAAGCTTGGCCCAGCCAAGTTTCTTTTATACCTATCATACCCTCACAAAACGGCTCAAAAAATCGAATCTTTTAATGTAAGCGGGGTGAAAAAATTGGGGTTTCTTTTCCGGAAAAGAAACGAGGCGAGTGATGATATGACTTCCTTAGTACTCCAAGCACAGGTCGGAGATGAGAAAATAAGGGAAACCTTAATAAAAGAATATACACCCTTTATCCTCAGGGTTGCTTCCAACTATTGTAACCGTTATCTGGTAATGGGGGAAGATGATGAAGCGAGTATTGGACTTTTGGCTTTTAATGAGGCAATCGACAAATACTCATCAGATAAAGGCGCCAAATTTTTAACCTTTGCTGAAGTTGTAATAAAAAGAAGGTTAACTGATTTTTATCGTAAGGAAACCAGGTTTACCAGTAAAGTTCTGCCCCTGTCTAATTTCCATGATGAGGATAATACTGAACAGGATCTGCAAATAGATTCAGTCCAGGCTAACAAAGTATACCAGATCCAACAAGAAGCCTTTGAAAAAAAACAGGAGATAATCCAATTTACTAGTTGCCTGGCGGATTTTGATATTTCCCTGAATGATTTGGTAGAGACTTCCCCCAAACATCATGATGCCAGGGTAAGAGCCTATGAGGTTGCCAGGATAATTGCTAATGATAAGGAATTAGTAAATTTCCTTCTGGTAAAGAAATCACTCCCCCTCAAAAAAATTGAGGAAAAAGTAGATGTCAGCAGAAAAACCCTAGAACGGCAAAGAAAATACATTATTGCCATGGTTTTAATATTGCAAGGTAATTATGAACACTTGCAGTATTATATTGGTGGATTAGGAAAGGAGGGAACAGCATGATACAAAAGGGACTTGTTCTTAGTGTAAATAGAAATAAGGTTGTTGTCCTTACTCCTGATGGGCAATTTTTGGAAAGGACCTTCCGAGGCAACCCTCCTCAGATAGGTTCAGAGATTGAATTATCCCAATCTACTTCTTCCAAAAGGCAAATCTGGACTATGATGGGCATTGCTGCAATGTTAGCACTTATTTTTATTCCTTTATTAGCTTTTCCTGGGATTTTAATCCCTAATACACCTGTAGCATTTGTTACGATTGATATTAATCCCAGTTTGGAGTTAGGATTGGATAAATACGAAAGAGTAATTTCTTCTAGGGGTTTGAATGAAGATGGCAGAGAATTAATTGATAAGATTGACTTAATTGGTGTTTCCCTGCAAGATGCTTTAGAAATAGTCACTACAGAGGCTATCAGGGAGAATTACATTAAACCCGAAAAAGAAAATGCGGTAATAGTCAGTTATACAAATAAGGCTATTGAAGGCGATGTTTCTACTGCCGCTTTAGAGCAGCAACTAGATTTGAAACAAGAGGAAATTGAAAATAAAATAAGTAAAGTAATTGTTGAAAACAAACAGGCAGCTATAGTAGAGGTAGTTAAAACTTCTGCTAAGGCCCGGGAGGAAGGAGAACGGCTTGGAATATCTGCCGGTAAATATACCATTCTCCTTGAGGTATGGGAGGAAGGGCTGGAAGTATCTCCTGAAAGTATAAGAAACAATAATATTGTTAATGCCATAAAAGAAGTGGGAGGAAATCCGGGGCAGGTTATGCATATCATCAAGGAAAAAAAATATGATGATAAAAAAGTTGAGGAGCTAATGAAAAAATACCAGGCTAAACTTCAGAGCAAAACAGACAAGACTCTTTCAGACAAAGTAAAGGAAATTAAACCTACAGTAAATATTACTACTGAGGTAACAATTGAGGAAGAGCAAAATGAAGTTCTACCTATACAAGAACCGGTTAAACTTGAGGATATTGCAGAGAGTAGTGAGAAAGACATAGATACTGAAAGTGAAATAGACGGTAATGAGGCAAAATTAGAGGAAGAAAAAGAAAATCAAGATAAAAAGGAAGAGGTCAAAGATGATAATGTGAAGGAAAAAAAGGAACACAAGGAATCCGGTATAATTGAGAATCGAGAGGATACTGAGCAAGAAAAGGGTTTAATAGATCAGGACCTTGAAGAAAATAAAGAACCTCAACAAGAACAACAAAATCCCCAAGATATCAAAGACAAAGATCAAAAAATAAAGGAAAAGGATAAAGAAAAAGGAAAAATTGATAAAGCTGTAAAACAAAATGCTTTAATGAACGACGAGAATGTTCAGGGAAACTTCAGGATGCTGCTTTATGAATTACTAAAAACTAAAGGCAGGATATAAATATTGCATGAGTAACTTAAAAGACCGTTTTTCCAACCAATGGAACAGCGGTCTTTTTTATACTTATCTAAGGCTTAATTTGTTGATTCTGGCAGGAATATAGGTAAAATTTGTCGAAAAAAGAACCAGGAAAAATATTAGCGGGAGTGTTTTCTTTGAAACGATATATTTATATTTTTCTCTGGTGTATTGTTATTTCTCTGATCTTTGCAGTAAGTTCATATAGCAATGATGTTCTGACAGCTGGCGATGAACTTAGGGTAGCTCTTAATACCGGGCAGAGTTTTGTGGAACTTGAGATTAACCAGGGGAATTATCAATTAATAGATTATCAGACCCAGTCAAATATGGGAGAGGCACCCGCAGGTACTACTTGGAGAATTTCCCCAGTAGGCAAAGGCAGCCTGCAGTTAATCCTAAATGGACAGCCTTTGCCGAAGCTGGCAGGTCCTTTGGTGATTCTACGCCCCCATGACATTTCTCAGTTGAACATCTTTAAGTTTCAGGGTAAAAGGTACAGGGATAGTGTACTTATAGAAAATAAAGATGGTAAATTAAATGTGATTAACCTGATAAGTGTCGAGAGGTATTTATATGGAGTTCTAGGAGCGGAGATGGGTGCAAATGCACCCGATGAAGCTCTCAAGGCACAAGCTGTGGTATCCAGGACATATGCCCTATACTACAAAGAACACCCACAATTGAGCTATGATGTTGGCACAGACACCACATGGCAGGTTTACGGCGGTTACGACATGGAACTTTTGTCTGGAGAAAGGGTTAAAAATGCCGTTGATTCCACCCGGGGACAGGTCATATACTATGATGGCAAAATTATTCAAGCCTTTTTCCATGCAAATTCCGGGGGATATACTGAGAACAGTGAAAATGTATGGTGGGCTTATATTCCATATATCCGTGCGGTTGCGGCACCAGAGGATACGTATGCTCTTCATTATCCGGTTCAAGAAGGGGGATGGCCAGCTAATACATATCAATGGACCAAAACCTTTAACAAGGAAGAACTGCAAAGGCAGCTTCTTGCTTATAGTAAAGATTATCCTGATAATGCTTTAAATGTTGGTGAAATTACTGATATAAAATATAGCCATTTTTCTATTAACCCTTTCTCATCACCCCGTCAGTATATGAATGTTAATACCTCTTCATTAAGGGTTACTGAATTAGAGATTATAGGAACCAAAGGAAATAAGACATTTTTTCGGGATGGGATTCGCAGGGTATTTGATTTAAGAAGCTCAAAATTCAACCTTTATTTTGACTCCACGGTGAAAATTATTTCCAGTATTGGACAAAATATAGTAAACAGCACACAAGACATTTACGCTTTAGGCTTGAATGGCATCCAGCGAGTTAGTGGTTCTGATTCAGAATACTATGTACAGGACATTGATGGGCTAAAGACCATTCCTAAAGAATTTAAATCGATAATCTTCAACGGGAACGGATATGGGCATGGTTTAGGTATGAGCCAGTGGGGAGCCAGGGGATTAGCAGCACAAGGAAAAAATTATTTGCAAATAATCAGCCATTACTATAACAATAATAACTCTGATGGAAAATTATCTGTTCAGTTGTATACAGGTCAGATTAAATAGGAGACTAGAATGAAAGTTAGTGATTTTGATTTTTCTTTACCACAGGAACTTATTGCCCAACATCCATTACAACAGAGGGATGCTTCCCGTCTGTTAGTACTAAACAAAGCTTCATGCAGTTTTAGTGACAATAGTTTTACCAGTATTGTTGATTATTTAAGACCGGGAGATTTAATGGTAGTAAATAATACAAGGGTAATACCGGCCCGTTTGCTGGGAGTTAAGAAAGATACAGGTGCAAAAATTGAAATAGTCCTCTTGACACAACGGCAAGATGATTGTTGGGAGGTTTTAGCCAAACCGGGCAAACGGTTAAAAATTGGTTCTGAAATATCTTTTGGCAATGGACAGTTGGAAGCTGTTGTTGTTGGCAATACCGAAGTGGGCGGTAAAATTATCAAATTTAGGTATCAAGGAATTTTCAATGAAATTTTGGATGAACTAGGACAGATGCCCTTACCCCCTTACATAACTGCCCAATTGGAAGATCAGGAACGCTATCAAACTGTTTATGCTAAAGATAGGGGTTCGGCCGCCGCCCCTACAGCTGGGCTGCATTTTACACCGGATTTATTACAGAGGATAAGAGACAAAGGTGTAGAAATTATTGAAATCCTTCTTCATGTAGGGATAGGGACCTTCCGTCCTGTAAAGGCAGAAAACATTACTGACCACCAGATGCATGGAGAATATTATAAGGTTAGTCAGGAAGCTGCAGCAAAAATTAACCAAGCGTTAGAGGAACATAGAAGAATCATTGCCGTAGGAACTACTTCCTGCAGGACATTGGAAAGTGTGTACAGGGACGGAAAAGTTATAGCAGGAGATGGGTGGACGGATATTTTCATTTATCCAGGATACCAGTTTAAGGTAGTATCGGGGCTTTTAACAAATTTTCATCTACCCAAGTCCACTTTGCTGATGCTGGTTAGTGCGTTGGCAGGAAGAGAGAACATTTTAAAAGCATATGAACATGCTGTTTCTAACAAATACCGTTTTTTCAGCTTTGGAGATGCCATGCTAATTATTTAGGAGGAATTCGATTGTCTTTTAGGTTTGAACTGATAAAAGAATGTAAGGATACCGGTGCTAGGGCGGGAAAATTTTATACACCCCATGGGGTAATTGAGACTCCCGTATTTATGCCTGTTGGTACCCAAGCCACAGTAAAAACCCTTAGCCCCGAAGAATTAGAAACAATTGGAGCACAAATAATATTAAGCAATACTTACCATTTATATTTGCGTCCCGGTCATGATTTGGTATGTGAAGCAGGCGGTCTTCATAAATTTATGAATTGGAAAATGCCCATTCTGACAGATAGTGGAGGGTTCCAGGTTTTTAGCCTGGGTGATCTTCGTACTGTTAAAGAAGACGGAGTAGAATTTCGCTCCCACATAGATGGTTCAAAGCATTTTTTCAGTCCCGAGAAAGTAATGGAAATTGAAAATGCTTTAGGTGCCGATATTATAATGGCATTTGACGAGTGTGCCCCATATCCTTGCAGTTATGAATATGCATTGAAGGCTGTCGAGAGGACTACTCGCTGGGCTCAGCGCTGTAAAGAGGCTCATCAAAGGGAGGATCAAGCTCTTTTTGGCATAATCCAGGGGGTTGCTTATCGGGAATTAAGGGAAAAAAGTGCCGGGGAAATTACTGCTTTGGACCTGCCGGGTTATGCCATTGGCGGGTTAAGCGTAGGTGAACCTAAAGAAATTATGTATGAAGTCTTAGATTATACCACACCCCTGATGCCTAAGAATAAACCACGCTATTTAATGGGAGTTGGTGCACCTGATAATGTTGTTGAAGGAATAATGCGGGGCGTAGATATGTTTGACTGTGTCCTGCCTACTAGGATTGCCAGAAATGGTACAGTTATGACAAAGAAGGGGAAACTGGTTATCCGTAATGCCGGTTATGCCAGGGACTTTAATCCTTTGGACCAGGAATGCAGCTGTTATACTTGCCGGAATTATACCCGTGCCTATGTTAGACACCTATTAAAGGCAGATGAAATACTTGGTCTAAGGCTTACTACAATCCATAACCTTCATTTTTTAGTTACTTTAGCAAAAGAAATACGGGAATCAATCATAGAAGATCGATTTTTGGAGTTTAGGGAAGAATTTTATGAGCATTACGGTAAAGTTTAAAAAGGATTTCACAACTCTTTATAGAATAATGTACTTAAGTTAACAAATTATAGAATTGGAGGTATTTAGTTGAATAATTTTGTTCTGATGGCTGCTTTTTTTGCTTTGATTTACTTTATGATGATTAGACCTCAACAAAAGCAGCAAAAAAAGCGGAGAGAAATGCTGGATAGTATTCGCAAAGGTGATAAGATAATCACAATAGGAGGTATTTTAGGAACAATAAAGGCACTTAGGGATGATAAGGTTGTTATTCAAGTAGCAAAAGGTGTCGATATTACTATCTTAAAATCCGCTGTTGGTCAAGTGGCTGAAAATAGTGAAGAGCCTAATGACAAGCCAGAAGCTTTGCCTGAAGCCGAAGGCGAAGAAACCCAAGAATAAAGATATCACCAACTAATAAGCCCTTCTTAGGGCTTTTTTTTAAAAATACCTAATATTCATAATATGGGACTAAAGTCACCTTTTAAATAGGACAAGGGTAGGTAGGATTATATTCCCTAATAAAATATAATTGCCATAAGGCGATATTTGGAGGAGGAATAGGAATGTTCGGGAAAAATGTTGGAATAGACTTGGGGTATGGCTATGTAAAAGTTACAGATGGACAAACAGCCCATGTTTTCCCCAGCACTGTTGGTATTGGACAAAAGATTAGATTTAAAAGCTTGTTAACCAGCTTTCAGAAGCCTACTGAAAACTTAGCTATTACGGTTGACAACAAAAAATACTTTGTAGGTGAGTTGGCTATTAAACAAAGTGAGGTAGTCTCCCGTTCCCTAGGCAGAAACAGAATTGAAGATACCAGTGCCAAGGTTTTACTTTTGGCCGCATTGGCTTTATATGCGGAAAAGGAAGACCAAAGCTTTAACGTTATTACAGGTTTACCTGTGGACTACTATTCAACTTTTAGAGACGATTGGTCAGAACTGATGCTGGGTATGCATGCCGTTAAAATTGATAATGGGCAGCAGGAAAAAAACAAAATTATCAAAATTGAAAAGCTGCAGATTATACCCCAGCCCTTTGGAACCCTGTATGATAAAATCCTAAATAGTGAAGGTGAAATTCTTGATGAATCATACAAGGATTTAAGAATAGGTATCGTAGATATCGGCTTTAAAACATCAGATTTTGCAGTTGCCGACAGCCTGGAATTTATTGATAAACTCAGCAGTTCCAGTGAAATTGCTATGAGTACTGCCTTCAATTTATTGACTGAAAAATTCAGAGAAAAATACCTGATAAATAAAGAAACCTACCAGTTGGACAAGGTTGTTGAATCAGGGATTTTAAGAGTTGCCGGGGAATCGGTAAATGTTGAGGAACATATTAATGAAGCATTTTCCATTGTAGCCCATAAAATAGCTACAGAAATAAACTCCATCTGGGATAAGAGAGAGTTAGATAAAATAATTCTAACTGGTGGCGGAGGAGAGGCAGTATCTAAATACCTGCTTCCGAAATTTGCAAATATGGAACTTGTAAAAGGTGCCCAATTTGCCAATGTTAGAGGATATCAGAAGCTTTGTGCCAACCTATATAAAAATTCTTATAATTTTGCTGAATAAAATGCGCCCTCGGGCGTTTTTTTTTACTTCATATTCCTAGCCTATTTCTTACATTGAAATATTATTTCCACAGGTATATAATATAACAGTGTCAAAATAGATAGGAGGAGTAGCGAATGCGCTGGGAGAGAGTGCTTTTAGTATTATTGACCGTAGTAGTTGTAGCAGGCTTAACTTTTTTGGCTATTGAACCACTTAAAAATAACGTCAAGTTAGGGCTGGATTTAAAGGGCGGTGTAATGGTCCGTTTAGAAGCTCCCGAAAATGCTTCGGAGGAAGAAATGGCCAAGGCAATTGCCATCATTGATAACCGTATTAACGGACTAGGTGTTACAGAGCCGGAAATCCGCCGTGAAGGTGAAAATAGAATACTCATAGAATTACCTGGGGTCAACAACCCGGAAGAGGCTGTTTCCGTAATCGGCAAAACAGCACTATTGGAATTCAAACGAGTTGATAATCTACAAACGGTTATTACCGGTAAAGACTTAAAGGATGCCAAAGAGGGCATGAATCCTAATGAACCCGATCCAAGCAAGGTAAATTACGTAGGGTTGGAATTTAATCCTGAAGGAACTAAAAAATTTGCCGAAGTAACTAAAGAATTAGTTGATAAATATAAAGCAGAAGACCCCAACAGAGGAATAGCTATCTTTTTAGATGGGCAGTTGATTTCTGCTCCTTATGTACAGCAGGCAATAACTAATGGACAAGCCAGTATTTCGGGAGGGTTTGCAACCCTTGAAGAAGCCCATAGTCTAGCAATTTTATTAAAATCCGGTGCTCTTCCTGTAACCCTTGATATTATAGAAAAAAGGACTGTTGGACCCAGATTGGGTTTAGATTCACTGGTTAAGAGCAGAGATGCCGCCATCTATGGTATTGCTGCAATTTTAATTTTCATGCTCCTATATTACCGTCTTCCTGGTTTTGTAGCAGGCATATCCCTGGCACTTTATTCATTAATTGTGTGGGGAATATTAATTTATTTAAAGGCAACCATTACCCTGCCGGGGATAGCCGGTTTTCTCCTATCGGTAGGTATGGCTGTGGACGCCAATATAATCATTTATGAACGGCTCAAAGAAGAGTTGAAAAACGGAAAAAGTCTGAGAGCTGCTATTGATTCAGGTTTTTCCCGGGCATTTTGGACCATTTTTGATGCTAATGTCACAACCCTTATAGCTTCTGCAGTATTGATATACTTTGGCACCAGTTCGATAAGGGGTTTTGCAGTAACCTTAAGCATAGGAATTCTGGCCAGCATGTTTACTGCCATAACCTTTACCCGTTTTATTTTACGCCAGCTTGCCTTATCTAATGCCGTTAAAAGCACAAAACTATATGGGGTTTAGAAAGGGGAATAAACATGGATTTTGTAGGCAAAAGGAAAATATGGTATATTTTATCCTTACTGATTATTGTCCCCGGTCTATTCTCCCTGGCTTTGCAAGGGCTCAATCTTGGCATTGACTTTGCCGGCGGCAATTTAGTTCAGGTTAGTTTTGACAAAGAAGTAGCAATTAAAGAATTAAGGGATGCCTTAAATGCTGTAGGTCTACAGGACAGCGGCATCCAGGCTTCCGATGATAATACATTTATCATTAAAACCAAGGTGATGGAGCAAGCGGAGCAGGATCAAATGATAGCGGCTTTGGTAAAGGAAGTCGGTAAAACAGAGATTCTGCGCAGCGAAAAGGTTGGCCCTACTATAGGTAAAGAATTGAGAAATGCAGGTTTAAAGGCTCTGGTTATCGCCATTTTCCTGATGGTCGTTTATATTACCTTTCGCTTTGAGTTTAAGTTTGCTATTGCTGCAATAATTGCTTTGCTCCATGATATTTTAGTAACATTAGGTGTGTTTTCGTTATTACAGATTGAAGTAGACAGCTATTTCATTGCTGCGGTGCTTACAATCTTTGGTTATTCTATTAATGACACCATAGTCATCTTTGACAGAATCAGGGAAAACATGAAGAAATCCAGAAAGGTTGATTTAGCTGAACTGGTCAACAGTAGCATAATGCAAACCCTGACCCGTTCCATCAATACCGTTCTTACAGTAATCTTTGTGCTTCTTGCATTATATTTCTTAGGAGGACAAACCACTAAGATATTTGTTTTAGCATTACTAATAGGTATTACAAGTGGTGCTTATTCCTCTATTTTTACAGCCAGCCCCATTTGGTTAGACTTAAGGAGATTTGGCAAGAACAAATCCTTGAAAGCCAATGCTTAAAAACCGCCACCTGATGATAAACATCAGGTGGTTTTTTATACTTAGCACAAATATAACTTTTGCAGTCGCCAAAGGCTCGGTGCACGTCGTGTTTTCTAATACCATGACAAACCTATAGCTAGCTGCATATAGATATGTTAAAATGAAGTAATATAGGGAGTTGTTGAGAGTGGATAAAAAAAGCAGAGCTGCTTTCTTATCAATTATTTCTAATACAGTATTAGTAGTAATGAAATTGTTTGTTGGAATTCTCACCCAATCGGTGAGTATTATTTCAGAAGCCATTCATTCAGGTCTGGATTTAGCAGCCAGTTTTATTGCTTTTTTTGCTGTAAGGGTTTCCGGTAAACCTGCAGATAAAAACCATCAGTTCGGACACGGCAAGTTTGAAAATGTTTCGGGGACAATTGAAGCCCTGTTAATTTTCATAGCAGCTATATGGATTATTTACGAAGGGGTACATAAACTATTTAAACCCGTTATGATCGAAGAATTAAATTTGGGGCTTTTAGTTATGGCGTTTAGCGGAGGACTTAATTGGGTAATTTCAAATTATCTAAGTAAAGTCGCCAAGGAAGAAGATTCCATTGCACTGGAGGCGGATGCCCTCCATTTAAGAACGGACGTATACACATCCCTTGGAGTATTTATGGGACTGGTTATAATAAAATTTACCGGGTGGGTTGTTTTAGACCCCATTTTTGCAATTTTAGTTGCCCTTTTAATTATCAAGGAATCATGGGTTTTAACAAAAAAAGCCTTCCTGCCGCTATTAGATACCCCCCTTGACGAAAAGGAGCAGCAAAAGGTTATTGAGATAATTCGCACATTTAGTGATAATTATATAGAGTTCCACAAGCTCCGCACCAGAAAAGCTGGTTCTGAGTATCACATCGACTTACATCTGGTTGTGCCCAAGGATTGGGCTATTGAGAAAGTGCACTGCCTATGCAATAAAATTGAAGAAGAGTTGGAAACAACCTTTAACTGTCATTGTCTTATCCATACAGAACCTTGCAATGATCGCTGCGAAGGTGTCCAGGATAACTGCAATTCCCATGATTGTCCTTTATTAGGTATTAGTGAAAAATAGAGCAGGAGAATGTCTTTTTTTTAGCGAATAAATATATATAAGTGAGGTGGGTTGTATGCAATTATATCTGGTAAGTGCCTTAGTATTTGCCCTTATTGTGGCAGTTTTTGCTGTTCAAAATACAATGATGGTTACTATCAGTTTTCTCTTGTGGGAATTCAGCATTTCTTTAGTTTTGGTAATTTTAGGGGCAGCAGCCATCGGGGCATTATGTGTATTTTTGGTCGGGGCTTTTAAAAATATTAATTCCTGGCGCAAACAGCGGGATCTGGAAGGTAAAAACAAACTTCTTACGGAAAAGGTTAGTGAGTTGGAAAAAAGGCTTAATGAGTTAAAGCCGCAGGAAGAAGTTATTGAAGACAACACGGAAATACATAAGACAGAGGAAGCAGTCCAAGCTACAAACATAGCCAAGTAGCTTGGCTGCTTTTTGATTGGAGGCAGTATATTGGGGAAAAGGAAAATCTGGAATATATATCAGACCCAAGGGGAGATTCAGCATAAGCTCATTAAAGAACTGCAGATATCACCTGCTTTAGCAATGCTTCTTGTCAATAGAGGCTTTTGTGACTCAAAAGAAGCCATGGACTTTTTAGAACCAAAACTGGAATTGCTTCAATCACCCTTTGCAATAAAAAATTTAACAAAGGCTGTTGATAAGATTCAATCAGCAATTAATCAACAAAAGAAAATCCTAATTTATGGGGATTATGATGTTGACGGGATAACAAGCACAGCTTTGCTGACAGAAACCTTAAAAAATTTACAGGCACAGGTAGAATACTATATACCTGACAGGATAGAAGAGGGATATGGTTTAAACAAAGAAGCTCTGACAGGTCACTATCAGAGGGGGGTTGACCTTGTCATTACTGTCGACTGCGGGATAAGTGCTTGGGAAGAAGTTATTTACGGACAAGACTTAGGGTTGGATTTTATTATAACAGACCACCACCAACCGCCGGAAAAATTGCCTCCCTGTTTAATTATTAATCCCGTATTAGAAGACAAAGAAGTTCCCTGGAAAGAACTTGCCGGCGTAGGTGTGGCTTTTAAATTGGCCCACGGTTTGTTTTCAAGGCTTTTAGGTGAAGAAAAGGCTTATGAAAAAATTACTACACTACTTGATTTAACATGTCTAGGAACAATTGCAGATATAGTTCCCCTGATTAATGAGAATCGTATTCTAGTAAAGCATGGTCTTAAACAAATCTCTAATAATGGCAGGGTTGGTCTTAAGACCCTATGTGAGACAGCAGGACTTGATATAAACAATCTTTCTGCAACGGGAATAGGATTTTTTTTGGCCCCCAGGTTAAACGCCTGTGGGCGTATCGGCAATGCAA
Source organism: Bacillota bacterium (assembly GCA_049323895.1). GTDB lineage: Bacteria > Bacillota > Peptococcia > Peptococcales > BICA1-8 > JBMOKT01. The sequence continues at coordinate 21,676 of JBMOKT010000013.1, forward strand.
GCATAGGAGTCCGACTGCTTTTGTCCAGCAACTACTTGGAAGCACGGGAGATTGCCAACTTCTTAAATAAAGAAAACCAGAACAGGCAAAATATTGAGGGTCAAATATTTAAAGAAGCAGTAGAATTAGTAGAAAATTTGCAGCTACATAAGGAAAAAGTTATAGTTTTAGCCGGGGAACAATGGCACCAAGGTGTGGTGGGCATTGTAGCATCACGTCTGCTGGAAAAGTACGCAAGACCGGCAATTGTTCTGACATTACAAAATGATATTTATAAAGGGTCAGGGCGCAGTATTCCAGGTTTTCACCTGCAAAAGGCATTAGTACAATGCCAGGATCTTTTAGAGTCCTTTGGGGGTCATAGCCAGGCTGCCGGACTTTCTATAGGAAAAAACAACCTGCAGGATTTCACCAAAAAAATAAATTTGCTTGCTGATGAAATCATTATTGATGATGATTTTATACAAAGTATAGATATTGATGGAGAAGTTAACTTGGAAACTGCTGATTTTGATTTACTGGATGAAATAAAGAAATTAGAACCTTTCGGGTGTGCTAACCCTGAGCCTACATTGGTTTACCGCCGGGGGGAGGTTCAAGAATATAAAGAGGTAGGGACTAACGGCGGGCATCTAAAACTAAAAATAAAAGCAGGAAATTCCTATTGGGATGGTATAGGATTTAATATGGCTTCCTATAAGGAAATTGCTGCCTCCCAGGAACCCCTTGACCTAGCCTTCAATCTTGATAAGAACACTTGGAACGGCAAAACATCATTACAGTTAATCCTAAAAGATATGAAACCCTTTAAGGAGATAGATAATCCTAAGAATCCTCCTGATTTCCTGGAAAGATTATTTCTATTTGGGCAGGATTATCTAAAAGTTGATGTGAGTTTGTTAAAGAAAAGAGAAGAGTGGGACCAGGTTCCCCCCGTTAGTTCAGATGTACGTAACACCTTAGCCAACTTAGGACCTAAGGAGCTGCTGGCAGAAATAAAAAGCAGGTTAATGGGAAATGATTACCTGCCTACGCAATGGGAAACTTTAGAGTCACTGCTTCGTGGTGAAAATACCTTGGCAGTGCTGGAACGGGGAAAATCATCAGTTTTGCAATCTTTTGCTGCATATTTAACGCTAACCACCCTAAAAACCACGGTAATTATTTGCCCCCTAAGAAATTTGGTAAATAATCTGTATCATTTTTTAAAGGGTGAACTTTCTTCTTTAGGTTTAAATATCGCTAAAGCTGACGGTTTTTTAGATTTGTCGGAAAGATTTCACCTATTTTCGGAGTTGGAACTGGGAAAAATAGATATTATCGTAACAACTCCCCAGTTTTTCTGCTATTACAAAAGTAAGTTTATGGCTCTTGCAAAGAAAATAGGGCTTATGGTATTTGATGAATGCCAGTATTTTGCTTATCAAAATCAAGGCTATGAAATGCTTTCCCAAATTATCAACGAATTTTCAGATGCCCAGCGCCTGGCGTTAACAAACAATTTAGAAAATAAGGCTTTGGAAATGATACAAAGAAAATTAGGGATAACCAAGGTAATATTTGATTCTAAAACCAGGGAGAATTTGAGAATAATTGACGTGCGCGGCTTTAATGATAAAATTGGGTATATAAAAAAAATATTGTTATCTAATGAGAAGACACTAGTTTATGTGAGTTGCAAGGAGATAGCCTATTCCTTAGCTGCAGAATTACGTAAAGACTTACCCCTCTATAAAGAAAAGATAGGCTACATTCATCATGGTTTAGACAGCAGTGATAGATACCAACTAGAGACGTTATTTAAAAAGGGTGTCCTTCAGTTTATTGTTGCCAACGGTTCTTTAGGAGAATGTATGAGTTCTGGGGATATAGAAAACGTAATACTGTATAATATTTGTTTTTCCAAAGAGGAATACAGCCTTCTGACAGTAATGGCAGGAAGAAATGGTAAAAACCCCCGTATTCATTTACTTTATGGCGGGAAAGACATAGAGTCTAACCGGCAATATCTAGCGTCTGTCGCACCCGGTCGGAATCAACTGGCAAATTTTTATTTGTTTCTAAAAAAACTGGCCGCAAATAATAATCCCCTTACTATGACTAATGAACAACTGTACCAGTGGGCCAAAATCTATAAAATAACTGATGCCGGAGAGCAAGCAATAAAAATTTGGCTAGATATATTTGAGGAGCTGGACATTATTGAACAAAATTTATCAGGAGATAAGAGAGAGATTCATGTTAAAAACAACCCACCGAAGGTGGAATTGGAGTCTTCAGTAATATATTTAGAAGGTCATGAAGAGAAAACTAATTTTGAAGAGTTTATTAAATAAATAAAGCTTAACTTTTTTATTAAGGAGTGAAATCATGGATTTAAAAAGCTACATTAGAGTAATCTCCGATTTTCCTAAGGAAGGAATTAGCTTTAAGGATATTACACCTCTTTTGCAAAATGGTGAAGCCTTTAGATATGCAATTGATTTAATTGCAGAACAATTAAAGGATAAACAAATTGATGTAATAGTAGGTCCTGAGGCAAGGGGATTTGTCATTGGCGGACCCTTAGCTTATAAATTAGGATGCGGCTTTGTACCTGTAAGGAAAAAGGGTAAACTTCCTTTTGAGACTGTAAGTGCTGAGTATGAATTAGAATATGGCAAAGACCAGCTGGAAATTCATAGAGATGCCGTTAGTCCTGGTCAAAAAGTCTTTATCACAGATGACCTGTTAGCCACAGGAGGTACTATGAAGACTACTATTGATTTAGTAGAAAAGCTGGGTGGACAGGTTGCCGGTCTTGGTTTTATTATCGAACTTGGTTTTTTAGAAGGCAGAAAAGTATTAGCCGACTATGAAATCATATCCCTTTTAAAGTATTAATAACATAAAATAAATTGACATTTGGAGAGGGGAGGGCTAAGCATGTCCCTGTCAGAACTAATTGAAACACTGATAAAAATTAATGCCAAGGCTAATATAGATTTAGTTCGCAGTGCTTATGACTTTGCGCTAAAGGCCCATGAGGGACAGATGCGAAATTCTGGGGAGCCCTATATTTCCCATCCTCTTGCAGTAGCTGCTATCCTTGCCAACATAGGTTTAGAAGAAACTACAATTGCTGCCGGGTTGCTGCATGATGTAGTAGAAGATACTAATATTCAATTGACAGAGATTAAAGAAAAGTTTGGCGAAGAAATTGCTTTGTTAGTTGACGGCGTTACTAAATTAAGCCGTATAGAGTACTACTCAAAGGAAGAAAGACAGGTTGAAAATTATCGTAAAATGTTTTTAGCCATGGCTAAAGATATTAGGGTAATTTTGATAAAGCTGGCGGACAGGCTGCACAATATGCGGACCTTGAAGCATCAAAGCTTTTGGAAACAAAGGGAAATTGCCCAAGAAACATTAGAGATTTTTTCACCCCTAGCCAGCCGGCTGGGTATCTTCAAATTCAAGTGGGAGCTGGAAGACCTTTCCTTTCGTTATCTTGAGCCTGATAGATACTATGACATAGTGGAAAAAATATCTATGAAAAGGAAGGAACGAGAGGAATACATCAATGAGGTTATTGAAACCTTAATGCTGGAACTGGACCAAGCCGATATTAAATCCGATATCAGCGGAAGACCAAAGCATTTCTACAGTATCTACAACAAAATGGTAAAACAAGATAAAGAATTAAATGAAATATATGACCTTATTGCCGTAAGGATTATTGTAGATAACGTTAAGGATTGTTATGGCACCTTAGGAATAATCCACACCCTATGGAAGCCCATACCCGGCAGATTTAAAGATTATATTGCCATGCCTAAGCCTAACCTGTACCAATCTCTCCATACAACTGTCATAGGTCCTAAGGGTGAGCCTTTTGAAATCCAAATTCGTACCTGGGAAATGCACCGTACTGCCGAATATGGTATTGCTGCCCACTGGCTGTACAAAGAGAGTCCAAAACAAAAAGTTAAATTTGATGATAAATTGACTTGGTTGAAACAAATCCGGGAATGGCAGAATGAGCTTCAAGACTCTAAAGAGTTTGTTGAAACTTTAAAAATAGACCTTTTCTCTGATGTAGTCTTTGTTTTTTCACCCAAAGGAGACGTATTCGAACTTCCTATGGGTTCCACACCAATTGATTTTGCCTATAGGGTGCATACGGAAATTGGACACAGATGTATTGGCAGCAAGGTTAACAATAGGATTGTCTCCCTGGATTATAAGTTAAAAACTGGTGACATATTAGAAATATTAACCTCCAAGCAGGCCAATGGTCCAAGCAGGGACTGGCTGAAAATAGTTAAGAGCTCTCAGGCTAAAAACCGTATCAGGCAGTGGTTCAAGAGGGAGAAAAGAGATGAAAATTATACCAAGGGCAGGGAAATGCTGGAAAAAGAACTGCGTAAGCATGCCCTGGATATTGGCAGCTATACAAAAATAGAAAAGCTTAATAATATAGCCAAAAAGCTCGGATTCAGTTCTGCTGAAGATATTCTGGTTGGGATTGGCGACGGGAGCATTACTCCTTTACAGGTTGTTTTTCGGCTGCGGGAAGAATATGATAAGTCATCCAAGGTCAACAATGAAGAAAACCTGTTGGTTTTGCCCAAGGAGATAAAAAAGGCTGACCTAGGCAAGAAAAGTTCCCAAGGAGTCAGGGTTAAAGGTGTAGATAACGTAATGATTAGATTTGCCCGCTGCTGCAATCCCCTGCCGGGCGACAAAATAGCGGGGTATATTACCAGGGGCAGGGGAGTTTCTATTCATCGAGGGGACTGTCCAAATGTTAAGATATATATGCTAGAAGAGCCGGAACGACTTGTAGAGGCAGCCTGGGATGAGACGGAAAAGACCACATTCCAGGTGGAAATAATGATTACTGCAATTGATAGAGCAAAACTGACCATGGACGTTATCAATGTGGTAAGTGATGCAAAAATTCACATTAATGCTATTAATGCCAGAGCCAGAAAAAATGGCAGTGCTCTAATAGATTTGAAAATTGATATAAATAACTTGGAACAGTTGAACTCCATAATTGATAAAATTAAAAAGCTTAAGGATATTGTAGAAGTAAGGCGTGTTACGCCAACCAAAGTAATTGAAAATGGGTGATAGAATTGCGAGCAGTTGTACAACGGGTTACTACAGGGAGAGTAAAGGTTGGAGAAGAGACAACGGGTGAAATCGAAAAGGGCCTGGTGGTTTTTCTGGGGGTAACCCATAATGATTCTCCTGCTGATGCCCAGTATTTGGCCGAAAAAATAGGCAATTTAAGAATCTTTGAGGATGGCGATGGTAAGCTGAACCTGTCAGTGCTGGATGTAAAGGGTAAAATACTGTCTGTATCCCAATTTACTCTTTTTGGGGACTGCCGAAAGGGGAGAAGACCCAGTTTTACCGAGGCTGCATCTCCGGATACCGCCCAGCAATTATATGAAATATTTAATAATTTATTACGAAATATGGGGTTAAAGGTTGAAACGGGTATTTTTCAAGCCCATATGCAGGTCGAGTTAATTAATGATGGTCCCGTAACCATACTGTTGGATAGCAGGAAAATATTCTAAAAAATATTATACGAGGAGGCAATGATATGAAAATCAAGACTTTAATAGTAGGTCCAATTGAAACAAACTGTTATATTGCCTACTGCCCTAAGACAAAAGAGGGTGTGGTAATCGATCCTGGTGATGACGGAGAAAAAATCATCGAAGCTATTAACAGTTTGAACATTAGCATTAAATATATTATTAACACCCATGGTCACCATGACCACATTAAAGCCAATGCTCAGGTCAAGAATGGGACTCAGGCTCCTATATTAATCCATGTCAATGATGCGCCTATGTTAACTGATCCTAATAAAAACCTATCCTTCTATATGGGAGAAAAAGCTAGCTTGCCAAAGGCGGACCGAGAACTAAAAGATGGAGATGTAATTGAACTAAGCAGTTTTTCTTTTAAGGTTTTGCATACTCCAGGACATACTACAGGTGGTATTTGTCTATATTGTGAAGCCGAAAAAAAATGCTTTACTGGTGATACCCTTTTCAAAGGTTCTGTAGGACGGACTGATTTACCTGGGGGCAATTATAAAACACTTATGACCTCCCTGCAGGAAAAGCTGGTGGTATTACCCCATGACGTAGCTATTTATCCAGGGCATGGACCAGACTCAAGTGTACGGGAAGAAAAGGCAGTGAACCCATTCTTAAAATAAATAGGTGAAAAGATGAAGATTAAGTTAGGTCATGAAAGTGTACGATATGCCCGGATAGTATTCGATGTAATCCGTATATTCCTTCCTTCCCTCAGTTGGCAGGACCTTACTGCAGGGGATAGGCAGGAGTATATTTTGGATTTTAGTCTTTCGCCTGATAAAATTACAGTTTATTTAAATAAACAGCCTATGGTGGAAGAAAAACTGGCTGCCCAGGATGAAAACGAAACGAAACGAACAATGAAGCTGGCAGCCTACCGGTTTTTTACAGAAAAATTAAATTATGAAGGCAGTCCTTGGGGAATCCTTACGGGGATTAGACCAACCAAAATAGTCCATAGGTTATGGGACAAAGGAATACCTTCCCAAACAGTGACCGACTTGCTTCGAGTAAAATACCTGGTAGCACCTGATAAAATTGAAAAGCTGATTAACATTACCTTATTGCAAAGACCATACCTATACCCAGAAAAAACAAATAATACAGTAGGTATATATATTGGTATTCCTTTTTGCCCTACCAGGTGCAGCTACTGTTCTTTCCTATCTTATTCCTTAACCAAGTGGGGCAGGTATCTAGAAGTCTATTTGCAAAGCCTTGCCGAGGAAATAAATGTGGTTGGGGCAGCCCTTCACCAAAGCAATACAAAAGTCCAGACCATTTATATAGGGGGAGGAACACCTACCAGTTTAAATAAAAAAATGCTGGCAGGGCTGCTATCGGTAGTAGCTGAAAACCTATATATGCCTGAGACGATAGAGTTTACAGTAGAAGCGGGACGTCCTGATACGATAGATGACGAAAAATTGCTATTAATGAGAGAATTCCTTGTGGATAGGGTTAGCATTAACCCTCAAACCATGTGGCAGCCCACCCTGGACAAAATTGGCAGGGAGCATAGTGTTGCAGATGTGGTAGAAAAGGTTTGCATAGCCCGCAATATGGGCTTCAAGGTAATTAATATGGATTTAATAATTGGTTTGCCCGGTGAAAATTATGCCATTATGGAACATACATTAAGAGCCATAGAAAATGTAATGCCGGAAAACCTAACAATACATAGCCTGGCACTTAAGAGAGCCTCAAAATTAAAAGAAGAGTCTGCAGATTGCGCCTTGCCTTCTGATGCCGGAGAAATGTTCAGCTTAACCGAAAAGTGGTGCAGGGAAAAAGGCTATTTGCCCTACTATCTTTATAGGCAAAAGCAAATTATTGGCAATATGGAAAATGTAGGATACTGCCAGCCCGGCACACCCTGCCTTTATAATATTCAAATGATGGAAGAACGGCAGACTATTTGGGGTTTAGGATTGGGAGCAGGCTCAAAGATTGTAAATAGTGATCTAACACTAGAAAATATATATAATCCAAAAGATTTGATACATTATAACGAAAATTTTTCAGGGTTCCTTAAAACAAAAGTTGACAAAATTCTAGGGCTTAGCTAGAATATTTGAGAATAAAGGTAAAAGCTATGAATAGGCAAGTAGATAGATACTTTTTTACCAGGGATAAACTGTCGTGACTGGAAACAGTTTTTAAAGAAGCCTATCGAAAGAACACCTAGGAGTTGATTAATCATCCGGGGCACCGTTAAATGCACTAAGTGGGGCATGTTTATGCCCAAATTGGGTGGCACCGCGGGTTAACTCCGTCCCAAATTCTATTTGGGTCGGGGTTTTTTTATTTTATTCGTGTGTTTCGATAGACCCCCTGGTAAAATAAATATTTTATTTGTTCCTATTGGAAGGAGTGAAAGCGATGTTAACAACCCGACCCCGGGGAACCAATGATATTCTGCCTGGAGAAGTTGAAAAATGGCAGTACATAGAAGAAACGGCAAGAAAAGTAGGCAGACATTATGGTTATCAGGAAATTAGAACACCAATTTTTGAACATACCGAGCTTTTCCAGCGTGGAGTGGGTGAAACCACTGATATTGTAGAAAAAGAGATGTATTCCTTTGAAGACAGGGGCAATAGAAATATTACCCTAAGACCTGAGGGCACCGCTCCCACTGTCAGGGCATTTTTGGAAAACAAACTTTATGCTGAGCCACAGCCCGTGAAATTATACTATATTGGGCCTATGTTTAGGTATGACCGCCCACAGGCTGGACGTTACCGGGAGTTTCATCAGTTCGGCATTGAGGTCTTTGGGTCAAACCACCCTAGTGTAGATGCCGAAGTTATCGGACTAGCTTGTGACTATCTGGATCGTTTAGGGCTTAACAACCTTGCGGTGCATATTAATACTGTAGGATGTCCCCAGTGCAGGCCTCTCCACAGGGACGCATTACAAGTATTTTTCAAGGATAAAGGGGACAAACTCTGCAAGACATGTCAGGGACGTTTAGAAAAAAATCCTCTGCGGATACTGGACTGCAAAAATGAGGAATGTCAAAAATTAAGTATAGGAGCACCTACAACCCAGGATTCAACCTGTTCCCAATGTAGTAATCATTTCAGCCAGGTAAAAATGTATCTGGATGCCATTGGTGTAAACTATACTGTAAATCCCAAACTGGTACGGGGTTTGGATTATTATACCCATACTGCATTTGAAATACTGGTGCAAGGCATTGGCGCCCAAAGTGCGATATGCGGGGGAGGCAGGTATAACGGATTAATCGAGCAGTGTGGAGGAAAGCCTATGCCGGGAATTGGTTTCGCTATGGGGCTGGAAAGGTTATTATTAACCCTTGAGCAGCAAATTCCCTGGCAGCAGCTTGGTATAAGACCCGATGTTTTTGTTGCCTCAATGGGAGATAAAGCCCAGGAAGCTGCGTTCAAATTGACAATGGATTTAAGAAAAAAAGGATATTCAGTTGAAAAGGACTATTTAGAAAAAAGCTTAAAAGCACAGATGAAAAGTGCCGATAGATTTAATGTGAAATATACAGTTATCATTGGTGAGGAGGAAGTTGCAAAGGGCAAAGTGATTGTCAGAGAAATGGCATCTGGCAGACAGCAAGAAATAGACCTCAATGAAGTAATTAGCTATATGGAAGGAGAGTTGACAAAATAAATGAGTACATTAAAACGTACCCACTATTGCAACAATGTAAGAGAAGATTTGGCAGGACAGGTAGTTACTGTTTCCGGTTGGGTCCAAAAAAGGAGGGACCATGGGGGTCTGATTTTTGTTGATTTAAGGGATCGTTCGGGAATAGTGCAAGTTGTTTTCAGCCCTGATATTGCCCCTGGTTCTTTTGAACTGGCTGAAAAAATTCGTTCAGAATATGTTATTACTGTTAAAGGCAATGTTGTTTTGAGACCGGAAGGCATGGTCAATAAAAATATAGCTACAGGTTATATCGACTTGATGGCTGATGAATTGGTAATTCTTAATAAAGCCAAAACACCTCCTTTTTACATAGCAGATGAAGTAGAAGTTGATGAAATGATACGTTTAAAATATAGATATTTGGATTTACGCAGGCCTCATATGCAGAAAAACATTATTCTCCGGCACAAGACAATCAAGGCTATTAGAGATTTTCTGGATAACAGAGATTTTTTAGAAATCGAAACACCCATTCTTACCAAGAGCAGTCCCGAAGGGGCCAGGGACTACCTGGTTCCCAGCAGGATACAGGAAGGAAAATTCTTTGCCTTACCCCAGTCTCCTCAGATATTCAAACAGCTATTAATGGTTGCCGGAATGGAAAAGTACTTCCAAATAGCAAGATGTTTTCGGGACGAAGATTTAAGGGCTGACAGACAGCCTGAGTTTACCCAGTTGGACATAGAAATGTCCTTTATCGACCGGGAAGACATACTTCAATTAATGGAAGGCATGATTTCCTTTATCTTTAAAGAGACGCTGGGCAAAGAACTACAAACACCATTTACACGATTAACTTATAAGGATGCTATGGAGTTATATGGTTCAGACAAACCCGATTTGCGTTTTGGCATGAAGTTAGTAGATATAACAGAAATTGCTGCCGGCTGCAATTTTAAGGTTTTTGCCCAAACTGCAGAAAATGGCGGCAAAGTAAAAGGAATAAATGCCCAAGGCTGTGCCGGATACTCCCGTAAGGATATTGACGACTTGACAAAATTTGCAGGAATTTTTGGAGCAAAAGGATTAGCATATATAATAGTAGAAGAGGACGGAGTAAAAGCTCCTATTGCCAAGTTCTTTACCGATGATGAAATACAGAAAATCCTGACCAAATTATCTGCTAAGCCAGGGGATTTGCTGCTTTTTGTAGCTGATAAAGAGAAAATTGTCAACGAAAGTTTAGGTCATTTAAGATTAGAACTGGGAAAACAGCTTAATTTGATTAATCCTGAAGAATTGAATTTCCTCTGGGTAGTAGATTTCCCATTATTGGAATGGGATGAACAAGAGAAAAGATTCTTTGCCATGCACCATCCCTTTACATCACCTGTTGTAGAGGATATAGCTTTAATGCAGGAAAATCCTGCGGGCTTAAGGGCACAGGCCTATGATATGATTCTCAATGGTGTTGAGATTGGCGGAGGAAGCATTAGGATATTTCAAAGGGAAGTCCAGGAAAAAATGTTTGAGTTATTGGGTTTAACAGAGCAAGAAGCAAAAGATAAATTTGGCTACCTGCTGGAGGCTTTTGAATATGGAACACCCCCTCATGGAGGAATTGCCTTTGGCATAGATAGGTTAGTCATGTTGATGGCAGGCAAAGATACTATCCGGGATGTCATTCCTTTCCCTAAAACTCAAAGTGCTACGGACATGATGAGTGATGCACCTTCAGAAGTAAGTGACAAACAACTTAAGGAGCTGCATATAAAAATTGACACTGTTAAAAAAGGATAAATGGTGTAAACTTGCCAATAACTGCGGTTTATGTTAACATTTAAGTACCAAGTTGCAAGAAATTCCCTGCAATGTGCGTGGGGTTTTCTGGATGTTTTGTACCAACACATTTACATTGGGAATCTAACTCTGGCTGCGTAGTAAATGCCCCCCTGGGGACTTATGAAACTTTCAGGAGGATACCCACCTGCCAAGAGCAGGTTCAAAACTCCAGCGCCACGGCATTTGTGGGGTTATACTTTCTTATAAGTATAAATTGAACGCAGTTTTCAGCTGCGTATTTTTTTGTTTATTTATATTAATCATAGGTGTATAACTATTGCGAGGTGGAATTATGGAAAATATCTTTAACCGGACCAAGCTATTGATTGGTAATGAGGGCTTGGAAAAGCTGCAAAAAGCTAAGGTAGCTGTCCTTGGAGTTGGCGGAGTAGGTTCTTTCACGGTAGAAGCTTTGGTCAGGGCAGGTATAGGAAAAATTACATTAATTGACCATGATATTGTAGATATCACGAATATCAATAGACAGCTTCATGCACTTGTTTCCACAGTTGGAAAAGTTAAAGTAGAGCTAATGCGGGAAAGGATTTTCCAAATTAACCCTCAGGCAGAGGTTAATGCCGTTAGAGAATTTATTACACCTGAAAACATAAAGGAACTCTTAGAAGGACAATATAACTATATTGTTGATGCCATTGACAATATTACAGGCAAACTGGCAATTATCCAATTTGCCAAGGAAAAAGACATACCGGTAATATCCAGTATGGGAGCTGCCAATAAGCTTAGCAATAAAAACTTCCAGGTAGTTGATATTAGCGAAACCAGGGTTTGCCCCCTAGCCAAAGTGATAAGAAAAGAACTAAAAAACAAGGGTATCCCCTCGGGGGTTAAGGTGGTTTATTCGCCAGATCCCATTATTAAACCTGATAAGTTCCAGTTGGAGAACACCTCAGGAAAGAGAGAAATGCCCGGCAGCATTTCTTTTGTTCCTCCTGTAGCCGGTTTGCTTTTAGCAGGAGAAGTTGTAAATGATATTTTAAATAATATTTGACATACTATGGTAAAATATATATAATCTTTATAGATACCCCTACTAGGTATATGAAGTTAGGTGAAAATAATGGCAACTAACGAGGAAAAACAAAACATTTTAACCCGTCTGAGACGAATTGAGGGACAGTTAAAAGGAATCCAGAGAATGATTGAAAGTGATGTATGTTGTGTAGATGTTCTAGTGCAAATTGCCGCAGTTAAAGCGGCGGTAAACAAAACGGGAACTTTGATTTTTGAAAATCATGCAAAAGAATGTTTGAGTAATTCTCTGAATTCAAAGTCCCAGGAAGATGTTGTGAGAGAACTGATGCAAGTTTTAACAAGCTTTATTAAATAATTAGGAGGTAAAAAAAATGGCAAACGTAGTGACAATTACAGAGAATAATTTTCAGGAAGAGGTTTTACAGGCAAAAGAACCGGTTTTAGTAGACTTTTGGGCAGCTTGGTGCGGTCCTTGCAAAATGATAGCACCAGTTGTAGAAGAATTGGCAGGAGATTTTGCAGGAAAAGCCAAAATAAGCAAACTAAATGTTGATGAGTATGGTAAGATTGCACAGCAGTATGGTGTAATGAGTATTCCTACTTTAATCCTTTTCAAGGATGGCAAGGAAGCATCCCGTATAGTAGGTTTCCGTCCCAAGGCTGAATTGGCGAAGGTTATAGAAGAAGCTTTATAAGTTGGAGAGCCTGTGAAGGCTCTTCTTCATTTTTTCTACAAAAATTGACTATTAGGCGTTTTGTTCTTAAACACTTGAAGGATTACCTCAAAAAAATTAGAATTTATTATAGAAAGGATTCAACAAAAGAAAGTTTTATAAAGAAAATAGGAGTGAAATTATGACAAAGGAATATATTGACCTGCGCAGTGATACCTTAACTAAACCCTGTACCACAATGCGCAAGGTAATGACCGAGGCTGAGGTTGGGGATGATGTTTATGGTGAAGACCCCACGGTAAAAAAATTAGAAGATATGGCTGCCCAAAAGCTGGGTAAAGAAGCAGCTCTGTTTGTTTCCAGCGGAACCATGGGCAACCTAATTGCAGTCTTAACCCATACAGCCCGTGGTGATGAGATAATACTGGAGGAAAGCTCCCATATTTTTGCTTTCGAGGTTGGAGGATTAGCGGCACTGGCGGGAGTAATGCCTAATACTATTAAGGGTGAGAAGGGAAAAATTTCTGCAGAACAGTTGCAAAAGGCAATTAAACCAGAAAACATCCACTACCCCAAACCAACTTTATTATGCCTGGAGAATTCCAGCAATTTTGGGGGAGGTACTGTTTTAACACTTGAAGAAATGGATGCCTTAACGGAAACTGCCCATAAAAATAATTTAAAAGTCCATCTGGATGGAGCAAGAATTTTCAATGCTGCTGTTTCTCTGAATGTTCCGGTGAGCCGTTTGGTAAAAGACGTAGATTCCATTATGTTTTGTTTGTCTAAAGGTTTAGGTTGTCCGGTAGGAAGTATGCTTGCAGGCAGCAAGGAGTTTATTGAGAGGGCGAGAAAATACAGAAAAATGCTGGGCGGAGGTCTGAGGCAGGCTGGAGTTTTGGCAGCGGCAGGAATATATTCCCTAGAACAGTTAGTAGATCGTTTGGCAGATGACCATGTTGCAGCAAGGAGATTAGCTGAAGGAATAAATCAAATTCCTGGTTTGTCAGTTGATTTAAATACAGTAGAGACAAATATTGTGATGGCTGATATTACCAAAGAAGGCTTAACTTCCGGAAAATTAAGCCATTTCATGCAGGAGGAAGGAATTTTAGTCATTACAGTTAATGAAAAAAGGATAAGATTGGTCACCCATCGTGATGTTTCCTCCCAGGATATAGAAACTGCCTTAGCTAAAATTAAGTACATAATGTCCAATTTGAGGTAAAAGATATGGATCTATTTAGTTCCGTTAAAGAAAAAAGTTTGCAGAAGAATGCCCCCTTAGCTGATAGAATGCGACCCCGTACCCTTGATGATGTTTTAGGACAAGAACATATCCTGGCACCAGGGAAGCTTTTGCGGAGAGCAATTGAGGCTGACCGCATAAAGTCTCTTGTTTTTTATGGACCTCCTGGTACAGGGAAAACCTCGCTGGCCAGTGTAATAGCCAATGTTACCAAGGGGCATTTTGCCAAGGTAAATGCTGTAACCTCTGGTGTACAGGAAATAAGGAAACTTATTGCTGATGCTGAGGAATTACTAGGCATGCACCAAAAACATACAATCCTTTTTATTGATGAAATACATAGGTTTAACAAGGCACAGCAGGATGCACTCCTGCCTGCAGTTGAAAGCGGCTTGATAACCTTAATAGGGGCAACTACGGAAAATCCCTATTTTAGTATAAATTCACCCTTATTATCCCGGTCCCTGGTTTTTAGATTAAATCCACTGGCAGAAAAGGATTTGCTTAAACTATTAGAAATCTCAATTAGGGATAAAGAAAGGGGTTTAGGAAATTATAATCTTGAAATTACCCCCCAGGCTTTGAGTCATTTTGCAGCATATGCCCAGGGTGATGCCCGCATAGCACTCAATGGGTTGGAATTAGCTGTGATTTCTACTCAGCCCAATGGACAGGGGATACGGCAAATTAATTTACATACAGCAGAGGAGTCAATTCAGAGACCGGCAATTCTTTATGATAAAACTGGTGACCAGCATTATGATGTAATTTCCGCCTTTATTAAGAGTATGCGGGGTTCTGACCCCAATGCTACTTTACATTACCTGGCAAGAATGATAGAAGCTGGGGAAGACCTGAGGTTTATAGCACGGCGCATTGTGGTTCATGCTGCGGAAGATGTAGGTCTGGCCGACCCTCAGGCTCTGGTTATTGCGCAAAATGCCGCCCAGGCTGTTGATTTTATCGGAATGCCCGAAGGAAGACTGATTTTGGCCCAGGCAGCCCTTTATATAGCTTTGGCACCTAAGAGTAATTCAGTTTTATTAGGTATCGATGGAGCTGCCAGGGATATAAAAGCAGGGAAAAACGGACCCGTCCCCCTTCATTTACGGGATGCTCATTACAAAGGGGCCCGGGAATTAGAACACGGTAGAAACTATTTATATCCCCATAACTACCCAGGGCATTATGTACAACAACAGTACTTGCCTGATATTTTAGTTGACCAAATCTACTATATTCCGTCAATGGAGGGCAAAGAGGATAATATTTATAAAAAATTTTTTAACAAAACAGAGTCGATTACTCGGGAATAATATTGACCATTACTATTTGTTATGTTAATCTTAGAACGAAATCCAAGTAAGCCACTAGGAAATAAAACTGAGGTGATAGTGTGAAATTATCAACCAAAGGAAGATATGGGGTTAAGGCTATGTTTGATTTAGCCCAAAACTATGGAAGCGGTCCAATTCCCCTTAATAATATCGCCCAACGCAATAATATTTCAGAACATTATCTAGAACAGCTTATTGCCCTTTTGCGAAAAGCTGGTTTAGTAAAAAGTGTAAGAGGTGCTCAAGGTGGGTATATATTAAACAGATCTCCCGAAAGCATCACAGTGGGCGACATTATCAGAGTGTTAGAAGGACCTATTGCCCCTGTCGATTGTGTTAGTGAAGATGAGCCTGAACAATGCAATAATGCAGAATTCTGTATCACCAGAACAATTTGGGCTAAAGTCAGGGATAGCGTTGCCGCTGTTTTAGACTCCATTTCATTAGCAGACCTTTTAGAAGAAGCGAGGAAACGAAAAGAAGAAAGTTATATGTTTTACATCTAAAAAGTAAGTTAGGGGAGTGAAAAAATGATTAGAAAAGTATATATGGATCATAGTGCAACAACACCGGTACGACCGGAAGTTGCCCAGTTGGTAAGCAAATATATGACAGAAACCTTTGGTAACCCATCAAGTGTTCATGCCTTCGGCAGGGAGGCGAAAAAAGGCATTGAAAATGCAAGGGAACAAATAGCCATTGTAATCAATGCTAAACCCGAAGAAATTTTCTTTACCAGCGGTGGTACTGAAGCAGATAATATGGCTATTATCGGTACAGCTTTAGCAAACCAGGAGAAGGGCAAACATGTTATTACAACCCAAATTGAACATCATGCGGTACTTGACTCATGCCACTACCTGGAGAAGATGGGTTTTGAAGTAACTTATTTATCTGTAGATGACAAGGCAATGGTTAATGTTGAGGAGTTTGAGAAGGCTATCAGACCCGATACAATTTTAGTTACTATGATGCATGTCAATAATGAGGTGGGAACAATCTTACCCATTGAAGAAATAGGTAAAATTACCCGGGCACGGAATATACTGTTACATGTTGATGCTGTGCAAAGTTTTGGGAAAATCCCTATTGATGTAAACAAAATGAATATCGACATGCTCTCTGCATCAGGACATAAAATCTATGCTCCCAAGGGAATTGGCTGCCTTTACCTGCGGAAAGGGACAAAAATTTCCCCTCTTATGTATGGAGGTTCCCAGGAAAGAAAGAGGCGCCCCGGAACAGAAAATGTTCCAGGTATCGTAGGATTTGGTTTAGCTGCAGAATTAGCCTTAAAGGAAATGGAGCAAGAACAGAATCGGCTGGCCAAGCTGCGGGATAAACTGATAATAGGTTTAATGGAGAAAATACCTGAAATCCAGTTGAATGGTCACCCAACCCAACGCCTCCATGGCAACGTTAATGTAAGTATTCGTTATATCGAGGGTGAAAGCCTTTTGTTGATGTTGGATTTAAAAGGTATTGCTGCCTCTAGCGGCTCAGCATGTACTTCCGGTTCTTTGGACCCATCCCATGTACTGATTTCTATGGGCATCTGCCATGAGATTGCTCATGGTTCTCTTAGGCTAACATTAGGAAAGGCAAATTCTGAGGAAGATATAGATTATATTTTGGAAGTGCTTCCAGAAATAGTTGAAAAGCTTAGAAGCATGTCCCCGCTATACAATTCTTTACAGATTGATAGAAGAGAGGAGTGTTCGAAATGTACACTGATAAAGTAATGGATCACTTTACAAATCCCCGTAACGTGGGAGAAATTGAAAATCCTGATGGTGTGGGAGAGGTTGGTAATGCTAAGTGCGGAGACATCATGCGTATATATCTTGATGTGGAAGGAAATATAATAAAAGATGTTAAGTTCAAAACTTTTGGCTGTGGTGCAGCCATTGCCACCAGCAGCATGGTGACAGAAATGGTAAAAGGCAAAACCATTAAAGAAGCATTAACCATCAGCAATAAAGCGGTAGCTGAAGCATTAGGCGGTCTGCCACCTGCAAAGATGCACTGTTCTAATCTGGCTGCCGACGCACTCCATAAGGCTATTGAGGATTATAAGAATAAGAATAAATAATTTATTAAATTATTTATGGCTGATAGATGACACGATGTCACGGACATACAGTATAACGTATGAGTTTGTGCACTGTGGCACCGACCTTGAAACTAGCGAATTATAAGTAAAGGTGTTGTTTACTAAATGAGTGCCAAAGGTACTGTTGTTGTGGGGATGAGCGGTGGTGTGGACAGTTCTGTCACTGCTTATCTTCTAAAAGAACAAGGATATAATGTTATTGGTGTGACCATGCAAATCTGGCAAGTAGAGTCTGAAGAGGAAAAGGTGGGAGGGTGCTGTTCTCTTTCTGCTGTTGAAGATGCCCGCAGGGTAGCAGATAAACTGGGCATTCCGTTTTATGTGATGAATTTTAGAGACCAGTTCGAAGCAGATGTTATTGATTACTTCACTGAGGAGTATCTGCAAGGCAGGACACCCAATCCCTGCATTGCCTGCAATAAAAAAATTAAATTCGAAGGTTTTTTTAAAAAAGCCCGTGGCTTAGGGGCAGATTATATCGCAACAGGGCATTATGCCAAGGTTTTTTATCAGGAGGAAAGGAAAAGATTTGTTTTAAAAAAAGCAGAGGATAAGCATAAAGACCAAACCTATGCTTTATATAATTTTACCCAGGAACAAATGGCTCACACCCTTTTACCCTTGGGCAATTACACCAAACCCCAAATTAGAGAAATAGCAGCAGAGCTTGGCTTACGTGTCGCCAATAAACCAGACAGCCAGGAAATTTGCTTTGTACCAGACGATAACTATAAAAATTTTATTGAACAGCGTGTGGGGGATAAAAAATTTAAACCAGGACCATTTTTAAATACATCAGGTAATAAAATAGGTGTTCATGAAGGTCTGCCTAATTATACTGTTGGACAGAGGAAAGGACTGGGACTGGCTTTAGGATACCCGGTATATGTTGTCAAAATTGATACGGAAAATAATGCAGTAATTGTAGGGAAGGATAATGAGGTTTTTCAAGAGAACCTTATTGCTAATGAAAATAACTTTATTTTGTTTGACAGCCTTGAGCAGGAGATGGAAGTTCAGGTTAAAATAAGGTATTCCGCTAAACCGGCACCTGCCATAATCAAGCCCCAAGAGGAGAACAATATACTGGTTTCCTTTAAGGAACCCCAACGGGCAATCACACCGGGTCAGGCTGTAGTTTATTATGATGGTGATTATGTAGTAGGCGGAGGGACAATCATAAAAGGTTTCTGAACTAACATGCTTAAATGCATGTTTTGTTTTTTTTCTGGCAATAATAATAAATAAAGGAGGTTAGGTATGGAGAGAAAAGCATCTGATTTTGTGAATATGCCCATCATCGACCTAACCTCGGGCAGCCAGTTAGCTAAAGCAAAAAATGTTGTGTTAAATGCTGAAAATGATGCATTAAGCGGTTTTATTTGTGAAAACCATAAATTTTTACCGCGGAATAAAGTGAAAAATCTTGGCAAAGATGCAATAATTGTAGAAGAAAACATTTCCTCCTTACTGGAGAAAATTAAAATACCTCTCAACCCTCCTTTGTTTCTGCCTGAGTATCTGATAGGCACTCCGATTGTTACTCAAGAGGGTAGAAGTATTGGTATAGTAGGAGATATCTTGATTAATGGGGACACTGGTCAAATTGAAGGTTATGAAGTATCTGATGGGTTGCTGAAAGATTTAGTATCGGGCAGGAGTATAATTTCCATACCACAGGTTATAACCTATGGTGAGGATGCAGTTGTAATTAGCGAATTGTAAGGAGAGATAGTATGGGTAATTGCCCAATTTGTAACAGCAGAGCAGTTGGACGGGTAGGAACAGACCAATTTTACTGCTGGGATTGTTTTGTAGAATATAATCATTCCGGAAATCAGTTGCATGTATTTGATATTGGAGAAGATGGTTCATTGGAAGAATTGGAAATGGCAGATACTGATGCCTCTTTATTATAGAAAGGGGGTGAATTTGTGCGGCGCTTTATCAATGGTATTCTTATTGGTAGTTTAATAGGCAGTATGTTTGGATTATTAGCAAACAACAACATGAAGCCGCAAAGGAAAAAATTAATGGGAAGAACAAAGCAGCTGTCAGATAGGGCAGCAAGAATGATGGGGGATATGACAAAAGGCGTTTCTACCTATATGAGGAAAAAATAGCAGCCTAGGCTGCTTTTTTTAAAATAACGGGCTAATATTGGAGTTTTATATGTTAAAAATAGATAACAGCAAAATTATAAGAATTTTTATTTTGTTTTTACTGATAGCCTTTTTTTTGTACTTTTTTATTTTAATTATTCCGATTACAACACCTTTTTTTATTGCATTTATTTTAGCGTATCTTCTAGACCCCCTGGTAGACTATATGGAACAAAAAGGTATTGGACGGACTTGGGGCATCCTTTTAATTTACGTCAGCCTAATTGGCCTGGTATCAGTTGGTATAATTTACGCTCTTCCTAAAATAATAATGGAACTGAACAAATTTGTTGATACTATTCCAAGCTATGCCAGACAAGTTCAAACCATGGTTAAGGAATGGCAGATTAACTACAGCAGGGTAGACATACCAGAAAGTATCAGAACCATTACAGATGATACCATAGATGAGGTAGAAAATTTTCTGATTGATATTTTCAGGAGTGTAGCCCAAGGATTCGTTTATTTCTTTACGAAAATTTTTGATATTATTTTAGCACCTATCCTCGCTTTTTACATATTAAAAGATTTTGAAGCAATAAAAGGCTGGCTGTTAAATCTCATTCCCGTTTCCTACCAAAAGGATGTCATTACCCTTGGTGAACAGGTAGATAAAGTATTAAAGAGTTTTTTAAGGGGTCACGTAATAGTTGCTGTTCTGGTGGGAGTTTTAACTTCTCTGGGATTATCTTTAGTAGGAATGGAGTTTGCCCTTGTACTGGGTTTGGTAGCAGGTGTATTTAATATAATTCCCTACTTTGGAGCATTATTCGGTATTATACCCGCTGTAGCGCTGGCCTTGCTTCAGTCAAAAAAGATGGCTTTATATGTTTTTCTTATCATGATAAGTATCCAACAGCTTGAAGGTAATATCATTTCACCGAGAATATTAGGGAAAAGCCTGGGGCTGCATCCATTAGTTATAATTATGGCACTCTTAGCGGGTGGACATCTTTTAGGGGTAACAGGTATGATTTTGGCAGTGCCATTAGCAGGAATTTTAAAAGTGATTATAACCTTTATCTTAAAAAAGGTAATGGAACTTTAAATTTGACAAGTAATTTTTATATTTGTATAATTAAGTCGAATAAAATACTAAAAATTTCTATAAAGGAAAAGATAGGTCAGTTTACACCTGCAGAGATTTTTACCAGTTATCAGGGTGGTAACACGAGTTTCTCCTCGTCCCTGCAAGGGATGGGGAGTATTTGTTTTGGCTCAAGAGTGAAAAAAGGAGGTTTACATATGCTTTCAGGAAATGAATTGCGAAGCAAGTTTATAAAATATTTCGAAAGTAAGGGACATGCCCATATATCGAGCTCTTCACTGGTTCCCCACAATGATCCCACACTTTTATTTACTAATGCCGGGATGAACCAGTTTAAAGATGTTTTTTTAGGTTTGGAAAAAAGACCTTATGTCCGAGCCGTAACTTCCCAAAAATGCGTGCGGGCCGGAGGAAAACATAATGATTTAGATACTGTAGGCAGAACTGCCCGTCATCATACTTTCTTTGAAATGCTGGGTAATTTCTCCTTTGGTGACTACTTTAAACGGGATGCAATTACATATGCTTGGGAGTTCCTGACTGAGGTAGTGGGACTTCCGAAAGATAAGTTATACGTGACAATTTATAAAGATGATGATGAGGCCTTTGATTTATGGCAGGAATTAACCCCCGTTTCAAAAGACCGAATTCTACGCTTAGGGGAGAAAGACAATTTCTGGGCAATGGGAGATACGGGTCCTTGTGGTCCGTGCAGTGAAATACTTATTGACCGGGGAGAAGATAAAAAGTGTGATGCACCCATTTGTGCCATCGGTGAATGTGATTGCGACCGCTGGCTGGAAATTTGGAATTTAGTATTTATGCAATACAACAGGGATGATAAAGGCAAGTTCACACCTTTGCCCAGACCCAGCATTGATACAGGCATGGGTTTGGAAAGGATAACATCAGTAGTACAGAATGTAAGCAGCAATTATGATACGGACTTAATTAAACCTTTGATAAAAGAAGTAGAAAAAATAAGCGGTAAAAAATATAATTCCGACCACAGAGGCTTTCCTTTCCGGGTTATTGCCGACCATGCCCGCTCCTGCACATTTTTAATTAGTGATGGAGTATTACCAGGCAATGAGGGCAGGGGCTACGTTTTGCGGAGGATTCTCCGCCGGGCAGTACGTTTCGGCAAAGTGCTAGGTATAGATAAACCTTTTCTCTATCAAATCAGCCCGGTAGTCAAAGAACTTATGGCAGAAACATATCCGGAAATCTCAGAAAAACTTGACTATGTACAAAAGGTAATAAAAGTAGAAGAGGAAAGATTCCAGGAAACCTTAAATGATGGCATTAAAATTGTAAATGAGATGGTTGCCCGGATAAAAAGAGAAGGTTTGCAGGAAATCTCCGGTGCAGAAGCCTTTACCTTATACGACACCTATGGATTTCCCTTGGACCTTACCGAAGATATTGCTGAAGAAGAAGGCCTGACAGTAGACAAAGAGGGCTTCAATAAAGCTATGGAGCAGCAGCGGGAAAGAGCCAGGAATGCCCAAAAGGACGTAAGGGCTTGGGATTTAGCCCTCACTGTTGCTGAAAATTTCGGGGAACTTCCTAAAACGGATTTTGTTGGTTATGATGTTACAGCCCAGCAAAGCAAGGTTTTAGCTATTTTGACGGAGGGGGAAAAAGTCACGAAAGCTTCTTCCGGCGCTACAGTTTATCTACTGCTTGACAAAACGCCTTTCTACCCCGAAGGTGGTGGACAGGTGGCCGATACAGGTTTGATTACTGGTCAAGAAGGCAGTGTTACTGTTGAGAAAACTATCAAGATGCCTGATGGAAAAATCATACATGAAGGAAAAGTTCAAGGGGTAATTTCTCTAGGGGAACAGGTAAAAACTCAGGTTTTTGAGGATGTAAGAACAGCAACTGCCAGAAACCATACTGCAACTCACCTTCTACATAAGGCTTTGAAAGAGGTCTTAGGAGATCATGTAAACCAGGCCGGCTCTTTTGTTGATTCCACAAGGTTGAGATTTGACTTTACCCATTTTAGTTCCTTATCCGACCAGGAGTTGGAGCAAATCGAAACCCGGGTTAATATGCAAATTCTGGCTGCCCATAATGTGCTTGGCTTCGAAACAACCTTAGAGGAAGCAAAGCAAAAGGGGGCGGTGGCTCTCTTTGGAGAAAAATATGGTGATAAAGTCCGTTGTGTCCAAGCGGGGGACTATAGCATGGAATTATGCGGTGGTACCCATGTTTCCAATACAGGTCAAATCGGTATTTTTAAAATAGTCAGCGAAGGTGCTGTTGCTGCCGGAGTACGAAGAATTGAAGGGGTTACAGGATTACAAGCCCTGGAATTGATAAAATCCAAGGAACAGCAGTTGCTGCAAGCGGCAGTGTTGTTAAAAACTAACACCAGGGATTTGGTATCCAGGGTTGAACAGGTTATAAACCAATTAAAAGAAACCGAAAAAGAATTAGAGAAGTTGAAATCCCAGTCTTCCCAAAATCAAGTGGGACAGTTGTTGGACAGAACCCGAGAGATTAACGGAATAAAGGTTTTGACCAGTGAGGTTGAAGCAGCTGATATCGAAAACCTGCGTTCTTTGGCTGATATGTTTAGGGACAAACTAGGTTCCGGTCTAGTAGTTTTGGGGTCACGCAGTGCCAGTAAGGTAAATTTAGTAGCAGCCGCTACTAAAGATATTTTAGGGAAAGGTATACATGCAGGCAACATAATCAAAGAAGTAGCAAAGCATACAGGCGGAGGAGGAGGGGGCCGTCCCGATATGGCCCAGGCCGGGGGCAAAGATCCCCAAAAACTGTCAGAAGCATTAGGATTAGTAGAAAATATTGTTAAACAGCAATTACAACAATAACTTTTTGGTTATACTTTAGAGGATATTTGAAAATAATAGAGAATTAATAATAAAGAACAATTTGTATAAGTGTTTTAATTATGACTTAAGGGGAGTGATCTGGATGTCAATTGACCTGGATCGGACCATGTACTTCAAGATAACTAATGAGGACGATATTAATGCCAAAGATGTCTTAACTACTGTTTTCGAGGCATTAAAAGAAAAAGGCTATAACCCGATTAACCAGATAGTAGGTTATTTGCTTTCAGGTGACCCTGCCTACATTACCAGCTATAAGGATGCCCGTAATATCATCCGTAAATTAGAACGGGATGAATTACTGGAAGAACTGGTGAAAAGTTATTTGCATAAGGATTAAAATAAGCCCCGCCCTTTTGGTGGGGTTTTACTATCGTGTGGTGAATTGTAATGGACTATACCTATTTGGGGACTACTAATATTAAGGTATCAAAATTATGTTTTGGATCTTTAACTATTGGACCTTTGCAGGCAAACCTTCCCTTGCAGGAGGGGGCAGAGGTTATCAGGCATGGTATTGAAAGAGGAATAAATTTTATCGATACTGCCGAGCTATATGAAACCTACCCCTATATTGACCAGGCCTTAAAGGGCTTAAATAAAGAAATCATTATTGCAACAAAATCCTACAGCTACACTCGAGGAATGATGGCGGAGAGTTTAGAAAAAGCCCGTCGGCAATTAAACCGTGATGTAATTGATATTTTTTTACTGCATGAGCAAGATAATAAATACACTATTGAAGGACACAGGTCTGCCTGGGAATACCTGCTGGGGGCAAAATCTGCGGGGATTGTCAAGGCCATCGGTATTTCAACCCACAATATTAAAGGTGCAGAAGGTTTTTTGCAATACCCGGAAATGGATATTATCCATCCTATAGTGAATTACCGAGGACTAGGCATCCAAGATGGAAGTATTGAGGAAATGCTTCAGGTTCTAGAAAAGGCAAAAAAAATGGGAAAAGGTATTTACGGTATGAAACCCCTGGGTGGAGGCAACCTGCTGCGTAATTTTGCCAAAGCTTTTCAGTGGGCTTTGGCTAGACCTGAACTAGATGCTATTGCGGTAGGTATGCAGACAACTGCAGAGGTAGATATTAATATAGACCTGGCTGAAGGCAAAAATCCCCGAAGGGAGGATTTAGCTCAGGTCAGTGAAAAAAACAGAAAGCTCCTTTTAGAAGATTATTGTGAAGGGTGCGGTCAGTGCATTAATAAATGTAAACATAAGGCACTTTTCTTAGAAAATGACAGGGCTAAAGTCATTAAAGAACTCTGTGTTCTGTGCGGATACTGTGGAGCGGTCTGTCCAAACTTTGCTATTAAAATAATTTAGTTGGCAATACCCATGAGGAGGTTAAGAAGCATGCAAAGGATTATGGGATTGGATGTTGGGGAAAAAAGAATTGGCATTGCCGTCAGTGACCCCTTAAAAATTACAGCCCAAAGCATAGAAACCCTGAATAGGGAAAATTTAAAAAAAGACATAAATTACATCTTAAAGCTGGCTCAAGAATATAATGTAGAAGAGTTAGTGGTAGGTCTGCCCAAAAATATGAACGGAACTATAGGTCCCCAAGCGGAAAAAGTTAAGGAATTTGTCGAGCATCTTTTAAGAATAAAAGGAATAAAGGTTAAGTATATTGATGAAAGACTCAGTACGGTAGCTGCAGAAAAGACCTTAATCAGCGGTGATGTATCCAGAAAAAAGAGAAAACAGGTTATCGACAAGCTGGCTGCAACAGTTATTTTGCAAACCTATTTAGATGGACTTAAATAAGGCAATATTGGTTATAATGGTAAATAAGAATTAAGTTGACAAACGTTACCATTAAACGATAAAATGGCAATAGTTTTAGGAAAGAGGTGTTTTTTATGGCAGAAAAATGCTGTAACGGTAATCATGATCATGATCATGAAGATGTAGGTATTGTAACTTTAGTTGATGAAGAAGGAAAAGAGCACGATTTTGCATTAGTAGATTCAATCGAATTAGATGGCGAACAATATGCTATTCTTTCACCAATGGAAGAAGATGAAGAAGGCGATGAGGCAATCATTCTAAAAGTTGGTAAAGATGAAAACGGCGATGATATATTATTTGACATTGAAGACGACGAGGAATGGGAAAAAGTCGCCGATGCTTGGCAGGAAATGATAGAGTCAGACGAAGAAGAATAATTACTAACACCGGTTTAATCCAAGCCGGTGTTTTCTATTTATACTTATATTTAAGAAAGCATAACTTTTACAAGGCAAGTTGATGGCTAATGGCGATTTATAGTATTAATTAGTTTACTCTCAGCTATTGACTATCGACTATTGACCAACTGAGCGCAGCTCAGTTTTTATACTTCTTAATTTATTCCCCTTGGAATAAGCTTTAATGTATTACTCTAAATTCCGGGGGATAAATATGTCTAAAAAGCTTGTTTTAATAATTTTTTTCATACTTCTCTTTCCCTTTTTTCCAATGGGGGGCAGTCCTGTTTATACCGATGGGGTTTCCATTCAAGGCTACCAGGTAGGTGGGTTAACCAGAGCTGCAGCACGGGCTAGGCTCCTTCCTTATATAGAAGATGTCCTCCATCAGGAGGTCCTTCTGGTGGCACCCCATAAAAATGAAATCTGGGTTACAAGCTATGATGAATTAGGTATCAGTGCCAACCTAGAAGCAGCATTAGATGAAGGATTGAAGGCAGGAAAGAAGGGTTTTCTTTTGCAAAGATGGTATGAGAAAATCCGCATTAGGCAAAAAGGTTATAATATTCCCCTGCAGCTTATCCTTGATGAAAAAAGGGCAAGGGCACAAATTCTACATCTAACTGCAGAGCTTCATAAGGACCCTCAAGATGCCAAATTTGTAATTGAGAGAAATAAGGTCAAAATACAAAAAGAGATAATAGGAGTAGGAATTGATACTGCTGCTATGATTAATTCCTTAAAAAACCGGTTAGTTCTGCAAGGTCCTTTACGGCTGGAGGTTGTTATCCAAGAGGTCTCTCCCTCCAAAACTGAAGAAGACCTCAAGCAGCTTAAAATAGAAGGTTTGCTGGGTGAGTATACAACCTGGTTTAATCCAAGCAAAACCAATCGTACCCAAAATATAAGAAAAGCAGCAGAGGCCATCCATGATTATATACTTGCCCCCGGCAAAGAATTTTCATTTAATAAAATTGTAGGTCCTCGTACCAAAGAGTCGGGATACAATGACGCTCCCATAATCCTTAATAATCAATTTGCCCAGGGTGTAGGAGGAGGAGTATGCCAGGTTTCCTCTACCCTTTATAATGTTCTGTTAAAAACCAACCTGAGCGTTACCGAACGCCATCCCCATTCCCTGCCCATAGGTTATGTGCCTAAGGGTATGGATGCAGCTGTTGTTTATGGCATGAAGGATTTAAAGTTTGTCAATAACTTTCAAGGACATCTTCTAATTAAGGCCTACGTCGGACAGAGTACCATAACTATTAAGATTTTCGGACCCAGCAACGGGGGCAATAAAATTGAAATAATAAGCTTTGTAGAGAAAACCTTTAACCCCAAAACAACTATAAAGAAAAGGAACGACCTTTTATCAGGACAGGTAATCGTGGAACAACATGGTACTGCCGGTTATATTGTCAGGGTAGAAAGGATAATACGGGATCAGTACAGCAATATATTAGTCCATGAACTGCTTACCAGGGATTACTATCCCCCCATTGATAAAATCATTCTGGTTGCAGGGAATTAAATACCTTTTACTCCTAAGGTAGTTTTTCTGTGATCCTTATAGTATAATATTGCTATCATCTCGGAGACTCACTTATGTAAAATAAAGGGGAGTAGTGATGAGTATAAATACTCAGGGCTTCGTTAATAAACAAAAGAAAATATTGGTGCTTTTAGCCACTTTAATTTTATTGGTGCTGTTGGTGGGCTGGTTAATTCTCAATCGCATGTTTGCCCCTTTGGACCCAAATGCCATCAAGGAACACAGCATAAATATCAAGCAGGGCATGTCCACCTCCGCAATTGCCCAAATATTAGCAAAGGAACAAATTATCAGTAATCCCAAGGTATTTCAGTTCTATGTCCGACTGAACAAACACGATGGCAAACTAAAGGCTGGCGACTATACCTTCAGCCCCAGTTTTTCCATGGAGGAAATAGTGGACAGGCTTTTAAAAGGACAAATGGTGACTTATAAGTTTACCATTCCCGAAGGCTATACCCTTAAACAAATAAGTGAAGTTTTAGTAAATAAACAGCTAGTTGATCAGGAGGAATTCTGGCGGGCTGTTAAAGAGGAACCCTTTGAACAGTTTAGATTTTTAGAGGATATACCTAAGGATGAACGCCGCCTTGAGGGCTATTTGTTTCCTGATACTTACGAGGTAGCCAAAGGTGCCACGGCAGAACAAATAATAGAAATGATGCTGAAACGTTTTGAACAGGTGTATAATCAGCTTTCTCCCAATACAACCAAACTAAGTCATAGGGAAGTGGTCATACTTGCTTCCATAGTTGAACTGGAATCTGTTGTAGATAAGGACAGGCCATTAATTTCTTCCGTTTTTCTAAATAGGCTTAGTATAGGGATGAAACTGGACAGTGATGCGACTCTTCAATATATCTTTCCTGAACGGAAAACAAGGGTGTTATATAGTGATTTAGAGATCGATTCACCTTATAATACCTATAAAAATAAGGGGCTGCCCCCTGGACCAATCGGCAGTCCCGGCAAGGCATCCTTAGAGGCGGTGCACCAGCCTGCAAAAACAAAACATTTCTATTTTGTAGCCCGCAAGGATGGAAGCGGTGAACATGTTTTTGCCGACACCCATAACCAGCATATAGATAACAAGAGAAAATTAGGCTATTAATAAATTTAAAAATAGGTATAATATTTAGTGGGTGGCTTAAAGTCACCCTTTATTATTTACAACTACATTAGGTGTGATAAAAAATGAAAGATGTCCTAGACAATAATCTGCAGTTTTTTTTAAAATCCTTGCTTCCTCCCCGGGATCAGCTGTTGAAGGATATGGAAGACATGGCAGAAAATAATCATGTTTCCATAGTAGAGCCGGAAGTAGGTCAGCTTTTATACCTATTGGTGAGTTTAATAAAACCCCTTAATATTTTAGAGGTAGGGACAGCCATTGGCTACTCTACCTTATGGATGGCAAGGGGCCTGGAAGAAGGGTCAAAAATAACTACTATTGAGCTTTTACCCAACAGGGTGCAACTAGCCCGGGAACACTTCCAAAAAGCAGGAGTAGAACACAAGATTGAAGTGATCAACGGAGACGTAAAAGATGTAATTTACCAACTGCAGGATACCTATGATTTTATTTTTTTAGATGCGGCCAAAGGTCAGTATCCTGAATTTTTAAGCCTGACTGCAAAACTATTAAAACCAGGAGGGCTGGTTGTAGCAGATAATGTTCTGCTAAACGGCTGGGTAGTTGATATGAATTACCCCCAACGGCGTAAAAAAACCATGGTTCATAGGATGCGCAGTTTTTTAGAAAACTTGAAAAACCAGTCGGAATTTATTTTCAGTATTATCCCCTTAGGGGATGGAGTAGCACTTATATGGAAAAAAGGTGATTAGAATGATGAGAAAACCTGAATTATTAGCACCGGCAGGAAATCTGGAAAAATTAAAGTTTGCTATCCTTTACGGAGCAGATGCTGTCTATTTGGGGGGGAAAAACTTTGGGCTCCGGGCTTTTGCAGGTAATTTTGATCTGGATGAAATTAGGGAAGGGATTGAGTTTGCCCACCAAAGGGGGGCAAAGGTTTACGTAACTATAAATATTTTCCCCCATAATGAAGATTTGCATGGTTTGCCCCAGTACATAAAAGACCTGGTCCAAATAGGGGCAGATGCAGTGATTTGTTCCGATCCCGGAGTAATAAAAATTGTTAAGGAAACAGCTCCCCAACTGCCCCTTCATTTAAGTACACAGGCTAATAATGTTAACTGGGCAAGTGCCCTATTTTGGTATGAACAAGGTATTGAAAGGATTGTCCTGGCCAGGGAGCTTTCTTTGCAGGACATAAAGGAAATAAAGAAAAAAGTACCGGTAGAAATAGAAACCTTTATCCACGGTGCTATGTGTATTTCTTACTCCGGCAGATGCCTATTAAGCAATTATATGACCGACCGTGACGCCAACAGGGGGGAGTGCGCCCAGGCCTGCAGGTGGAATTATAATTTGGTTGAGGAGAAAAGACCTGGTGAATATTATCCGGTTATCGAAGATGAAAGGGGAACCTACATCTTTAATTCCCAGGATTTATGTCTCTTGGAGAAAATGGACAGGTTGATAGACGGGGGTATTGACAGCTTTAAAATCGAGGGCAGGATGAAAAGCCTTTATTATGTTGCTACAGTAGTAAGAGCCTACCGTAAGGTAATTGACAGCTATTTTTCTGATGAGGAACAATTTCCAATGGATTATTGGCGGGATGAACTGGAAAAGGTCAGCCACCGTCCCTATACTACAGGTTTCTATTTTGGCAGACCCAATGACAGCGGGGCAACAATGGAGAGCTCGGGATATATAAGACCCTATACCTTTACAGGTGTTGTTTTGGATTATGATGACAATAAGGGCATAGCTACTATCGAACAACGAAATCGTTTTAAAGTAGGAGATATGGTAGAATTCTTCGGACCCCAGGGCAATGATTTTGCACAGCAGATAACCCAAATAATTGATGATGAGGGGGATCCTGTGGCTGCTGCCCCTCATCCCCGGCAGATTGTACGGATACCCGTAGCCCAGAAGGTTTATCCATATGACCTCATGCGCAGGGAAAAGTTAGATGAAGAATGATTTAGTTATTAAAGTTAAGCTTAAAGCTGAGGATATTAACTTTTTTACTAAAATATTTGAGGGGTATGATGGGCTGGCCGTTGTCACTACTATCGATGGCAGAGCGGGACTATTGCAATTAACAGTTACCCCCCAGACCAAAATGGATGTGTTAGAAATACTTCGAAATTTTCCCAGCGAAATAATATTTCAATAGATTGGGATATTTTGTTTAAAAAAATCTTCTGGAGTGTATATTATTTAAGAAATATTTTATTAGATTGGGAGGTTTTATTATGGAAAAATGGGTTTGTACAGTATGCGGATATGTTTACGATCCGGAAATAGGTGATCCGGAAAACGGCGTTGAGCCAGGAACAGCCTTTGTGGATATCGATGAAGACTGGGTTTGCCCCGATTGCGGTGTAGGTAAAGATATGTTTGAAAAGGAAGAATAAACCCCCACTTGTTGGGGGTCTTTTTGTTTACAAAACAAATAAAAAGGTAAACCTATATTTAGTTAACTAAGACAAATGAGGCTAAATGATGGAGAGAAGATTAACAGCTATTACAATAATATTTAGTATCCTATTGGTGGGAATCACAGGGAAGGCATTTTATGAACAAGTTATTAAAGGTCCCAATTATGCTTCAGCTTCCTTAGAAATGAGGACCAGGCAATTTTCCGCTGAGGAGTATCAAAGAGGGGAGATTCTGGACAGAAACGGTATTTCCCTTACTGATGCAGCATATAGACCAACTTTAATAATTTTCCCGACACTGGTAAAGGATGCCCAAACTTTAGCAGGAAGGCTTAATAGTACAATTGAAGGATTAAATATAAGCAGTGAAAAAATAAAACCCGTTCGCAGGAAAGGTACAACTATCTATCCGGAACCAATAGTTATCAGGCTTGATGAGGACAGCCCTGTTTTAAGCGATATCCTAAGATGGAAGGAGCCTGGTGTCACTGTACTGCCCTATAAGGGGAGATACGGTTCCAATTCCCTTGCCGTCCATTTAATAGGTTATATGGGTTTTGCAGAAAAGGGTATAAAACCCCAGGGGATGACAGGTCTTGAAGCGCGTTTTGACTATTTGCTCAAGGGAAGCAGGGCAGAAAAAGTTATTACACCTATCACAGATGCCAGAAATAATATCCTGCCCGGTCTGGGATACCGGATTATAGACTTAGGACAAGACCAAAAACGCAATGACTTAGTCCTGACAATAGACAGCAGGATTCAAAAAATTACTGAAGAAGTGATGGGTGAGCAGCAGATAACCAAGGGCGGGGTTGTGGTTTTGGATATTGAAACCGGCAAAATTTTGGCCGCGGCAACCAAACCTGTTTTTGATCAGAATAATCTAGGCAAGACTATGGGTTTTAAAGATAATCAATTGGAAAGAATTATTGATTACAAGGTGTACCCCGGTTCTATTTTTAAAGTTATCACCGCTGCCGCTGCTTTAGAAGAGGGCATAGTAAGCCCCGATAGCAAATTCTTCTGTGCAGGTTCATCTCCCGATTTTAAGGTTAAATGTCCCCGCCCCCATGGTGAAATAACCTTTCTTCAAGCCATGGAGCAATCATGCAATATAACTTTTGTCCAAGTAGGACTTCAATTAGGCAGGGAAAAACTTGAACATTATATTATTGATAAATTTGGATTTTATCCCATACCCTCCAAAGCCTTAGATTCCCGGGAAGCTATTGCACACGGAATTATCGGACAGGTTATCTTTGAGGCCAGCCCCTTGGAGATCGCCAATATGCTGGCAACTATAGCCCGGGATGGTTACCACCAAAAAATTGACAATCCCTGGCAAACCCGGCTGATTCAGGGAGTTAGAAAGCAGGGTGCAGTTGAAGGGCGTGGGGAAATACCTAGATATGAAAGAATATATAGCAAAGAGACAGCCCGGATATTAAAAGATCTTTTAACTGCTACAAACTTGCAGGGATCGGGTAGAAGGGCGTGGATTGATGGGGCTGGCTCAGCTGGAAAGACCGGTACTCCTCAGGTTAATGGGCTGGGAGATTATATGGCGTGGTATGCTGGCTATGCTCCTCTAGATAATCCTAAATATGCGGTTGCCGTGTTAATTGAGGAAATAGAAGGTTTAGAAAAAGCCGACCTCCAGGGTGGACGTTATGCAGCTCCGGTTTTTAAAGAAATAATAGAGAGAACCTTAAAGCTGGATTTTTAACTTTACCCCCACCTCCTTGACAAAAAGTTAATTATGATTTATAAAATTCTTTGGTAGACATATTAGTGGAGGTGAAAAAAACATGCCTATTTATGATTATAAATGTGAAGGATGCGGCAAATTTCAGGTTACCCAAGGTATTAAAGAAAAACCGCTAGATGAATGCCCCCAATGCAAAAAACCGGTGCATAGGTTAATAGGTAAAAATGTAAATATTATTTTAAAAGGAACAGGTTTTTATTCTACTGATACCAAGACAGCCGTTCCAGCCGCTGAATCACAAGATACTAAAGCAAGTTAAGCGTTGGAAAACAATTAAAGATAATTAAAAATTGAAGAAAATTATCAGGACATGCACAATTTCCACTTCCCAACATATGATTAACAATGAGTTAATTAAAAGCCGGAGGTGGATTTTTTTATGTCGATGGATATTATCACCGCGTTTTCTGCCACCGTATTACGCCACATCTTGATGCTGATTTCCTACATTACTAACAATGCTTTTCCACAACCGTTATCAGAAGAAGATGAAGGTAAATATTTAGCCCTGCTGCAAAAAGGTGATGAAGAAGCAAGGAATGTTCTTATTAAACATAACCTAAGACTTGTTGCACATATTACTAAAAAATTCGATGGAACAAACGAAGATAATGATGATCTCATTTCTATAGGAACAATTGGTTTAATTAAAGGAATAAATACCTTTGACCTCCAAAAAGGAACAAAATTAGCTACCTATGCCGCTCGCTGCATCGAGAATGAAATATTGATGCACCTGAGGGCAATTAAGAAAAACAGGGGAGAAGTTTCATTATATGATCCTATTGGAGTCGACAAGGAAGGTAATGAGATTACCTTGATCGATGTTCTAGGTACAGAAAGGGATATCGTAGCAGACACTGTTGAAGCCTCTTTCGAATATGAGATGCTATTAGACCGAGTTAAGATCCTAACCAAGAGGGAGAAGAAAGTTCTGGAACTGCGTTTTGGCTTAATAAATGGTTTGCGCAAAACCCAAAGGGAAATTGCAAAAATGCTGGGTATTTCTCGATCCTATGTATCCAGGATTGAAAAAAGAGCAATTGAAAAATTAATTAAGGAAACCAACACAAAAAACAGCTTTTAATTGATAAATTTTCCTTATGGCATTAAAAAAACACTTATGGTATAATTCCTTTAATTGCTAAATTTAGGGGGAGAACATTGTTTCACCGACTAAAGCCCGATTATATGGTAAATTCCTTATGGGAGATACCTCTTAATGGATTAAAAGAAAACAATATTAAAGGAATAATTATAGATTTGGATAATACACTGACTAATTGGAACTGCAGCAAAATCGAGGACCAAGTTTGCCAATGGTTAATCAATCTTTCCCAAGAGGGTTTTAAACTGTGTGTGGTATCCAATAACAGTAAAAAGCGAATCAATCATTCGCTGTCAAATTTACAAATCCCCTTTGTGCCCCATGCCTTTAAACCAGGGAAAAGGGCTTTCATTAAGGCTATGGCACTGCTGGATACTGATAACTCTACTACCGCCGTTATCGGTGACCAGCTTTTTACCGATATTTTGGGAGGGAAGCGCCTGGGGCTGTTCACTATATTAGTTACCCCCTTGGATAAAAGAGAGTTTATAGGAACCAAAATCATGCGCAAAGTGGAAAAGGTATTTTTAAGTCGATTTTTATAAAAAAATAATAACTTGCTTACAGTTTTCGAGTGAATATGACACACTATATCTAGTATACTTTAAAATGTAAACTGTTGGAGGGAGTCGAGATATAGTGATTAAAGTTTTATTAGCCGATGATTACCCGCTGATTAGGACAATCTTAAAAGAATTTTTTGCACTTAATTACCCTCAGATTGAAGTCGTCGGTGAAGCAAAAAATGGGGAAGAGGCAGTTAGACTGGCTAAGGAATTAAAACCCGACTATGTAATTACCGATGTTAAGATGCCTGTCATGGATGGCATAACGGCGATGGGTTTAATCAAGCAATCTATGCCTGAGAGCAAAATTATCTGCTATACTGGTTACAGGCATGAAGTCCTTGAGCAAAAAGCTTTAGCTGCAGGTGCAGAGGCCTTCTTTTTAAAGCCTTTCGATTTACAGGATATTGCAGATGTACTTATCAATAAAATTAACGAAAGAACACCTCTGTCGAAAATTAATTAAAAAGTAGAATAATGGTGAAATAAAATATTAAAAAAATAAAGGAATTTGCCTCCTTGTATGGAAAAATATTACAGATATTAAGAAAAAGGAGGCTTTCTAATGTCAGGTCGTTTAACAGTTCGACAAGTCAGTAATATACTTCAGGTGGAAGAAAGCACCCTGCGGTTTTGGGAAAAGGAGTTTGAGGAGTATTTAAACCTGGACATCCAAAAAGGCCAAAGGAAAAGATATACACAACAACAGTTGGAAGTGCTTGCTAAGATCAGAGAACTGCTCCATACTGAACAGTATACTATCAAAGGTGCCAAGAGAAGGCTGGATCTTGATAATTCAATTGCCGACCCCTTGGGAGTGGAACATAATTTTAAAACCACTGTGGTGTTTATGTTGTCCTCTATCATGAGAGAACTGCAAAAAACCCAAGAGGACAGCAGGAAACTTTCTCAACAACTGGAACTTTTGCGCAGGGAAAAAAATAGAATAGCTGCACAACTAGAAGAAGAACAGAACAAAGGTTTTCTTGACTTGCTTAAACAACGAATTGGTGCAAGGAGTTTGGCGGAAGAATAAAACTGCTGTTTTCAGCAGTTGTTATTTTTGCCCCATAAAGTGAGAAAGGGTGGGAAATACTGTTAAATCTTCTGATTTAAGGATATCTTATTTAATGGGATATTTTTTCAGTAACATGAGACAGAAAACTTGTTATGACATAAGTAGTTAAAGGCAGGTGTAATAATTGAAGGATAGTTCCAATATCATACTAATTGGTTTTATGGGAACAGGAAAAACTGCAGTGGGGAAACGTCTGGCCAGCATTCTAAATATGGAATTTTTTGATACCGATCAGGAAATTGAAAAGGTTACAGGTATGTCTATTGCTCGATTGTTTCAAAAACACGGTGAAATAAGGTTTCGTTCAGAAGAAGCCATAATGATAAAAAAGCTCTCAGAAAAGAGAAATACCATTATTGCAACAGGAGGAGGTATTGTTCTTAATACCGAGAATATAGAAATTCTGCGAGATACAGGTTATATTATTTGTTTGACTGCTAAACCTGATGTTATATATGAAAGGGTCAAAAGACGAAACAATAGACCGCTTTTAAAAAAAGGGGATACATATGCCAATATCCTAACCCTTCTGGAAGAAAGGGAAGAGTTCTATAAATGTGCCGATTTTTCAGTTGATACCTCTGAAATGGATTTTGAAGAGATAATCAGTGAAATTCTAAAGTTTATTACTGAAAAAAGGAAAAATAAGAAAATAAACAATCAATAAAAATACCGAACGCTTCGGTATTTTTTTCATCCTAAATAAACATGCATTTTGACCCTGTCATCGCGAGTCACGAAGCGATCTCACCGATAATACAGCTAGGTTGAATGTACCCTTTGAGCATTCATCCCTAAATATTTACTTTAGTTTAACGGATAAGCAGGAAAAATGACATTTTTTCTTGAAATATATCATATTTTCTACTTAAAGGTGGTTAATATGAACTTAAGAAAGAAAAAACTGGGTGATTTGCTTGTTGACAATGGGATTCTTTCTGCGGGACAGCTGCAGGAAGCTCTTAACATGCAAAAAGGTACAGGCAAAAAGCTGGGAGAGGTTTTGATTGAGCGGGGTTTTGTTACTGAAAGGCAGATCCTGGAGACATTAGAATTCCAGTTGGGAATACCCCATGTATACCTGGGCGAGCAGCAATTAAGCAGGGAGACAGTTAATGCTGTTTCCGAGGATTTGATCCGCAGGCATAAGATATTTCCTTTTAAAGTTTCCCACAGCGAAATTTATTTGGCAATGATTGATCCGCTGGATTTTATGGCCATAGATGATGTTGTATTGGCTACAGGCAAAGAAGTTAAGGTTGCTATTGCTACAGAGGTTGATATAGAAAATGCTATCGGAAGATATTTTGGATTTTCTCAACAGGTTGCTGCAGCTATTGATGATTTAGAGACGGAAACCAACTTTTTAGACAAACTGGCATTTGAAATAGATAACTTGGCCAGTGAGGATGATGCCCCTGTAATTGCTGCTGTAAACGGGATAATCAATCAGGCTTTGGGTTCGGGAGCCAGTGATATACATATAGAGACATCGGAAGATAGTGTTAAG
The DNA here is from genome assembly GCA_049323895.1 of Bacillota bacterium. Lineage (GTDB taxonomy): Bacteria > Bacillota > Peptococcia > Peptococcales > BICA1-8 > JBMOKT01. Next base: position 58,526 of record JBMOKT010000013.1, read on the forward strand.
ATTAGATTCCGTATTGACGGACTGCTCCAGGAAACTCTGAACCTTCCCCGCAAGGTACAACCTCCCCTGGTTTCCAGGATTAAATTAATGGCTGATATGGATATAGCGGAAAAAAGACTTCCCCAAGACGGCAGGTTTCAGATAAAAACTGGAGCAAAAAAAGTTGACCTGCGGGTATCTTCCCTGCCTACAATTTTTGGTGAAAAAATTGTTATCCGTATTCTAGATAAAGAACAGAAGTTGATACAGATAAATCAATTAGGATTTTCCCTGCCCCAGTTGGAAGTGGTAAACAGACTGCTGCGTTTTCCCCATGGTATGATCCTAGTCACAGGGCCTACAGGCAGTGGTAAAACAACTACACTTTACGCTGCCTTAAATAATATCCAGGGAGCCAGCAAAAATATTGTAACTATTGAAGACCCGGTGGAATATGTTTTAAACGGGGTAAATCAGGTACAGACCAATGTCAAAGCAGGAATGACTTTTGCTGCCGGTTTACGTTCTATTCTGCGGCAAGACCCCGATGTTATCATGGTAGGTGAGATCAGAGACCGGGAAACAGCGGAAATATCAGTTAGGGCAGCTACTACAGGACATTTGGTTTTTTCCACCCTTCATACCAATGATGCAGCCAGTGCCCTAACCAGGCTTATTGATATGGGAGTGGAACCATTTCTGGTAGCCTCTTCCGTTATAGGGGTTATTGCCCAGAGACTGGTGCGCAGGATATGCCCTCGCTGCATTCAGAAATACCAGCCCCAGCCTAATTCTCCGGAAAGGTTATTTTTAGGACAGGAGTATTTCTGTGAAGGATTAACCCTCACCCGGGGAACCGGCTGCACCTATTGCAACAATACCGGCTACAGGGGGCGGGTTGCCATTCAGGAAGTACTGCATCTTAATCATCGGGAGAGGGAACTGGTACTGCACAAGACCGATGCCCAAACTATAGAAAAATCTGCCGTTGAATCAGGCATGATAACTATGAGGGAAGATGGCATAAAGAAGGCCTTGGAAGGAATCACTACCATTCAGGAAATTATGAGAGTTTCTTTTGAAGGAGAATTTTAACAGGGTAACTAAAAATGTAATATTTTTATTGTAAAAAGTAGGATTTTTTAATAATTAAGCGAATAAAATAGAATATATGTATTTATTACGATAAAGGCAAAGCTGCTGAAAAGCAGCGGCGCAAAACTTAGGGGCTAAGGCAGTACTGCTGCTATGCCAGCCAGTTGCCGGTATATAATTTGTTTTATTGCCGACCGACTGGCTTTTTTATACTATTAGAAACTTTTACATGGTAATAAGTTTAAGTGCAACATCGGCTTCCGCAGTCGCCAAAGGCTCGGGGTAAGCCGTGTTTTCTAAGTAGATGAATAGTTCTAAATCACCAATTAGCTAATTAACAAACCGATGAATTGAGGAAGCTGTTATGAGAGAATTACTGCAGATTATGATGGAAAATAAGTGCTCCGACCTGCATGTTACAGTAGGCGTGCCGCCTATCTTCCGCAAGGACGGCAGGTTGATTCCCGTTCAAGAACTGCAGACCGCAGCCGGGGAATATTTACTTAACCAGCAAAAGACATTAGACTTGGCAAAAGCTATTACACCTCCCGATAAATGGGATGTTCTGGAAGAAAAAGGTGAGGTTGATTTTTCCCATTCCCAGCCCGGCTTGGGTCGATTTAGAGTTAATACATACAGGCAGAGGGGCTGTATAGGCTTAGCCATTAGGGCTATACCCTTAGAGGTACCCTCCTTTGATAGTCTGAACCTCCCTGAGGTTATCAGTACCTTTAGCCGTAAACCAAATGGACTTGTTCTAGTCACTGGTCCTACCGGCAGCGGCAAAAGCACAACCCTGGCAGCATTGATTGATTTAATTAACAGGGAGAAAAGCTGCCATATCATTACCCTGGAAGACCCCATTGAATATATGCATCAACATAAAAAAAGCATTATTAACCAAAGGGAAGTGGGCTTTGATACCAAATCCTTTGCCAATGCATTGCGGGCAGCCCTTCGTCAAGACCCCGATGTTATACTGGTAGGAGAAATGAGGGATTTGGAAACTATAGAAATTGCCTTGAAGGCTGCGGAAACAGGACATCTGGTTTTTGCTACTTTACATACTAACAGTGCTGTACAGACTATTGACAGGATAGTTGATGTCTTTCCTGCCGAACAACAGCAACAGGTCAAAGTACAGCTGGCATCTGTTCTGTGCGGAATTGTCAGCCAGCGGCTCTTGCCTTTAGTTGGAGGGGGGAGGACTGCTGCCCAGGAGATACTTATTTCCAATCAGGCAGTACGCAGTTTAATCAGGGAAGGAAAGACCCACCAAATTTTTTCCATACTCCAGACCTCTAAGAAGGAGGGGATGATTACTTTTGAGAAATCCCTTAAGAACCTTTTGCAGCAGGGGAAAATCACCCTGCAGACAGCTTTGCAAGAGCTGCCTGATGACGAAGAACTAAGGTCTAACAAAGCAGGCTTAGGAAACTTATCCTCTGATGATTTATACAATAGCGAGTTGATGTAAATGGCTATGTACATATATAAAGCCAGGAACCAGGCTGGAAAATTGCTTGAGGGTGAGCTGGAAGCAGACGGTCTTAATCAGGCTGCCGCCAAGCTTCAGCAGTTAGGGTTATTTGTAATAAATATAATACAGTCTAAAAAAGTTAAAAAGGATATTAATTTTAATTTTTCCTTATTCTCCAGAAATAGGATAAAACTAAAGGAATTGGCATTATTCTGCCGACAGCTTTCCTTTATGCTGGAGGCTGGGGTATCTATTGTATCAGGTTTGCAGCTTATTGCTGACAACCAGCCACCACTGGGTATTAAAAAACTATCCCAGGACTTGGTCAAAGAGTTGAAATCCGGGCACAGCTTTGGCGAGGCTTGTTCGGAAACAGGCAAGGACCTGCCTCCTCTCATGATTGATATGATTATCGCTGCCGAAGTAGGAGGATTTTTGGATGCAGCCTTGGAAAGACTTGCCAACTATTTTGATAAAGAGGTCCAGACCCGGGAAAAAGTAAAAACAGCTATGATTTATCCCATAGTAATTTTAATAATTGCCCTTTTAGCAATCAGCATTGTTTTTACCTTTGTAGTTCCTGTGTTTGGCGGCATACTCCAGGATATGAATGTACCCATACCGGTCGGTACCCAGGTTGTACTTACTTTAAGTTTAATATTCAGAAATTACTGGTATTTAATCCTGGGGATATGCTTATTATTAATCCTGGGAGCATTTATTTACAGCAGGACGCCTGAAGGCAAAAAACAGGTGGACAGCTTAATGTTTAAAATACCCATAGTTAAAGACTTAGCCCAAAAGGTAATTGTGGCCCGCTTCTGCCGGACCTTGGCCAACCTGCTGCAAAGCGGCGTGCCTATCCTGCAGGCCCTGGAAGTAGTTGAGAGAACAATTGGCAATGCCACATTAAAGGAAGAAACAGACAAAGCCCAGAAAAATGTTAAAGACGGAAAAAATTTAACCGATAGCTTTAGGGAGGGGAAAGTTTTTCCTCCCATGGTGATTCAAATGATGGCTGTGGGTGAGCAGTCGGGCAACCTGGATGAACTCTTAGTGAAGGTCAGCGATTATTATGATGCAGAAGTTGCCGAAGCAACAGAAAGACTACCCAAATTGATTGAGCCTGTGCTGATTGTCATCTTGGGTGTTGTAGTGGGTGCAATTGTCATGGGGGTACTGCTGCCTATGTTTAGTGTGATGAACTCGATCGGAGCGTAGCCGCCGACGGCGGCTAGATTTCGCTGACGCTAGATTAATAAATTAACATTTATAGATTTCGCTTCGCTAGACTAAAAAGAATATTTTAAAGTGTTTTCAATCTAGTGCAGCTTGTCTGCACGAAATCTTAATCTAACGAAGTGGAATATTAGTTTTGAAAAAACTATTAAAAGGAGGTGAAAAAGAATGCAATTTATCTGGAAAAGAATGAAAAAGAATCAAAAGGGTTTTACACTAGTTGAATTATTGGTTGTTGTTGTAATTTTAGGTATTTTAGCTACATTGGCAATGCAGTCCATTGGTGATAGATCTGATGATGCAAGAAAAGCAAAAGCAGATGCAGATTTAAGAACTCTCTTATCAGCGATAGAATTATATAGGGTTGATACAGGTGCTTATCCTGCAACACTATCTGGACTTACAAGTGCTTTAGTACCTAATTATTTAAAAACTTTGCCCAATGTAACTACATATACTGTAACCAGTGGTGAAATTGACGAAATAGTAGTAACCGAGGGTAGTGGTGGTGCAGCAAAAACTGCAACATTTAATCCTTAATTATTAATAGCAAGGACTCATTATGGGTCCTTGCCATTCCCTTTTTTGAGAGGAAATAATATGGAATATATAATAGCCTTTGTATTCGGCATAACAATAGGGAGTTTTTTAAATGTCTGTATCTACAGGCTGCCCAGGGGGGAGAGTATAGTCCACCCGCCGTCCCATTGTCCCGGCTGTAATTATCAGTTGAAAGCATGGGATTTAGTACCTCTATTCAGCTATGTGTTTTTAGGCGGCAAATGCCGCAATTGTGGTATCAGGATATCGGCGAGATATCCTCTTATTGAATTATTGACAGGTATGATGTTTGTGTTGGTTGTAGATAAATTTGGCTTTAATTTAGAGGGTCTATTCTATTGTTTATTTGGCGCTGCCCTGTTGGTGGTTACCTTCATTGATCTTGAACATTTCCTGATTCCCAATAGTGTTGTTCTGTTTATTATTATATTGGGCATAGGTTTTCATATATTTGTCAGGTCCTTCAGTGTTATAAATGCTGCGGCTTCTTTTTTGGGTGCGGGATTATTTTTCCTGCTGCTGTTCATCCTTTCCCGGGGAGGCATGGGAGGAGGGGATGTCAAGCTTGCGGCAGCCTTAGGGCTGTGGCTGGGCTGGCCGGACATTGCACTGGCGGTTTTTTTAGGTTCATTGGCTGGCACTCTTATCAGCATTCCCTTGATATTATTTAAAATAAGAAGCAGAAGGGACCCTATTCCCTATGGGCCTTTTTTGGTTTTAGGGACAATAATTGCCCTGGGGGCGGGAGATGGGATATGGCAATGGTATCTAAATCTTATATTTTAAAACAGGAAAAAGGCTTTACAATAATTGAACTGGTGTTGGTAGTGGTTATACTGGGTATTTTAGCAACATTGGTTTATCCCAGTGCCTCGGATATAATCAGCAGCCAGCGCCTGCAGAGCACTGCCAAGGAAATTCTATCGGATTTGCGTATCGCACAGCAGTTGGCCATTAGTAAGGAAAATAATACGCGGATAATTTTTAATAATAGTAGCAGCACCCCGCCTAATACTTACTTTGTAAAGAACGTGACAGCAAATGAGACTATTAAAGAAGCAACTCTTCCTCCGGGTATTACTATAAATACCTCCAAGATTATTGATTTTAATATTGTAGGTACTACTCAAAATGACACTATTACACTGAAAAATACTAAGGGGGAGACCTTATTTGTGGTTGTTTATATGAAAGGGCGTTTTAGGATTACTGAGATTGAACCCTAGGAAGGTGTTTTTATGGATAATGAAAAGGGAATGACATTGGTTGAACTTATGGTAGCAGTAGTAATTATTTCCCTGGCCTTGATAACTATGCTGGATATGTTTGATTTAGGGATTAACACTACTTCCAAAGCGGAAAAGGAAACAAAGGCAGTGCAGCTGGCCCAGCAAAAAATTGAGGAGGCTAAATACCTGCTTAATAACGGACAGCCTGCTGCTATTTCCAGGGTGCCCTTTCCTGAGCCTGAAAATGAAGGCTATGACTACGAAGTCATGGTGGAGGATTTCACGGGATTAAAAGAAATTAAGGTTGTGGTTTACTATGAAAATAAAAATGTTGTTCTTGTAACCAAGTTAGGTGACCAGCGATGAAGGATAATAAAGGATTTACCTTAATAGAAGCAATAATTGTTATCACCATCTTATCCTTAATTGTCGCTGCCTTAAGCGGCTTGTTTGAATCAAGCATGCGCTCCTGGAGCAAGGTTAATAACCAGGCTGAGCTGCAGCACAACCTGAGATTTGCCATAAATCAGATAACAGCCGATATAAAAAACAGCAGAGGAATAGTCGTCGGCAGCAGCGAGAATGTAATAATACTGCAAATGTCCGACTCTGATACAATCAAATATGGGTTGAAGACAGATAATTTAGCTTCAGAGCATCCCTACGACTTAGAAGGTATGGTTCTCTATATGGAGAAAAACGGCGGCAACCAGGAGCCGGTTGCTAATTTTATTGCCGGTCTGGAATTTAGTTATAACAATATAAATTTTAGTGAAGCTACCTATGTTAAGGTGAAAATAGAAGGTATGACAAACAGCGGTAAAAATACAGTTTATGAATCAGGAGCTGAGGTCAAATGGAAGAGTTTCGGTTCCTTAACTCAATAAAAAAGATGTTGCAGGACCAAAGAGGCATGGTGCTTGTTTTTTCCTTATTAGTATTAATCATGGTAGCTATCTGGGGTGCAGCCACTTTAACCTTAAGCACCAATGAGTATAAAATCTCCAACAGTTCCAAAAAAGCTGTGCAAGCTTATTATGTGGCAGAAGCAGGATTAGAGGAAGCGATAGCGAAATTAATAGAAAACCCGGAAAATTTTACGGATTTTGTCGGAAGCTTGGAGACGGGCAGCTATTCCGTTACTAAATCCGGCAGTATACCGGGGATGGTAAGCCTTACCTCCATTGGCATTACAGACAATTACCAAAAAACCCTCAAGGGGACTTTTGAGATAGTCTCCAGCGGCATGCCCTCTCTGGAAGACGCTGTTTATAGCTCTGAAGGGGACTTGGAGTTCGGCAGCAATGAAAAACTTGAGGGCGATGTTTATGCCGGGGGGTCATTAACATTTAATTCTAACAATACTATTAATGGTGACATCTATACGGGAGGAGAAGGAGAATTTAATTCCAATAATACTATACACGGCAACATATATGTTGCCGGGGGCAAACTGGTATTTAATTCCGAGACGGATATTTATGGCAACCTGTATGTTAGGGGAGACATTGATTTTCACAACAACACTAACATATATGGCGATATATATTTAATGGGTACTTTAAGTCATCATCAGCATTTTTATATTTCAGGCAATATCTATTATCACTGGGATGGTCAATTCCCTTCGAAATATGATATAACCTTAACCGATTTAAATTAATTTAAGTAATGGGGGATTTATATGAAAAAACCTGTTAATTTAACTGAAATCCTGGTGGAACGGGTAGTAGAAGAGCAGTATAAAAAAAGAACAGGGATATGCCCCTGCGATACCTGTAAAGCTGATATTATGGCATATGCCCTTAATCAGCTGCCGCCCCGCTATGTAAATACAGACAAGGGTGAGCTTTATGTACGGGCAGGCACTTTAAACAGCCAAATGGCGACTGATTTATTAGTGGCAGTGAGCAAAGCTATTGAGCATGTAACTAAGAATCCCAGGCACGTCCAATAAGCAAGCTTATTGGACAGGTAAGCTAATGGGTGACTTTTGAGGTCAGGTAAAGGTAAGCTCACGGGTTGAGCTTTCGGGACAGGTAAAGGTTGGGTGCATGTAGTACTGCAAGCTGGGCATCCGATGAATGTAAACATACCGGGATGCATCAACTTAAGCGATATTCTGCATGATGCATCCGAAGAAGGGGAGTATTTCACTTCGTTAGATTAAGATTTCGTGCAGGCAAGCTGCACTAGATTAAAAACATATATAAGAACCTATTCTTTATAATCTAGCGAAGCGTAATCTTTTAATGTAAATTATAAATCTAGCGTCAGCGTAATCTAACAACTAAATGACAGAAAGGGGTAGGGGGTTGTTCAAATCAAAAAAGCTTGTAACTGCCCATATAGTGGAAAATACCGTTTATATAGCAGTAGCTTCCTTTAAAAGTAAAAAATACATACAAGTTGACCACTTAGACCGTTTACCTCTGGATGAAAAAGAACTGGCAAAGTTTGTCGCTGAAAAAAAGCTGAAAAAGAAACAGGTTCATTTAGCATTGGGGGGCAAACAGATAATAACCCGGGTTATAACTATCCCTGATATTCCCCACAAGGAATTGTCCCAGGCCCTGCAGTGGGAGGTAACAAAGTATATCCCCATTCCACCTGAGGAGCTTATTTTTGATTACCAGGTACTGGAGAAGTTTGTTGATACCCAGGGAGCCCAGCAGCGGATTTTAATTGTGGCTGCCAGAAAACAGCTGGTTGAGTCTTATTGTGATATTTTGGCCAAGGCGGGCTTGCGTCCTGCAGTCGTGGATGTGGAAGGGGAGATTCTAAAAAAACTTTTCCAAACCTGGGGTCAAACATGTACAGAGCCTATGACCTGCTGTATGTTTTTAGAACAAAAAAGGGGTATTTTTTGTTTTCTTAAGGGAGAAAGCTTATTTTTTGTGCATAATTTTGAATGGGAGCAGGACATTAACGCAAGACTTGCCTCTGAATACCAACGGGTTGTTACATATCTGCAGCGGCAGTTTCAATTGAACAGCCCTGTGGGAATTTATATTTTAGGACCTCTTGCAAATCAACTGATTGAGACACAGCTGCAAGAAGAACTGGGTCTCAATGTCAAATATATGGAATTTTCTCAGGAACAATGGAAGATAAAAACAAACGGGGAAGAATTTGATTTATCATATACCTTTGCCGTTGCCCTGCATTTACGGGAGGTGGGCTGAATTGGCTGTCAACCTTTTGCCTCCCAAGTACCGGCCTAAGCCATTGTTGGTTTGGAAGAGGCTGGCGAAAACACTGGTGATATGCCTGTTAATGTTTTCTGCAGGATTTTTAGGGGTTAATTATTACTTTTATCGTGCAGGTTTAGTAGAAAAAATGGACAACCTGCAAGCCAATATTGATAATCTAAAACCGGTTTTTGATAAAATACAGGAATATGAAACTACTTTAGCCACTGTCAAAAAGATAGAGCAGGTAGCTGATAAGATTGGCAAAGCCAAACAGGTTTGGTCAGATATTCTGGCAGATGTTGCCGGCAGTTTATCGGAAAACATCTGGTTTGTTAAAATATCAAAAAATGAGGACTGGGTTGTTGTAGAAGGAGAGGCCAAGGATTTTACTGCAGTGGGGGAACTGGCTGTCAGTCTGCGCAAATTGACTTGGTTCCAACAGGTCGATATTGATTTTGTGGAACGGACAAAAGGAAAGATTACCGGTACAACCCAAAACAGTATTATCGTAACGGAAAATGTTAAATTTAAAATAACTGCTGTTTTAAAGGAAAATATTAAGTTGTTTTCACCTCCAGAAGGGGGTGGTTCCAAGTGATGGATTACTTATCCCATAGGCTTAAGGTAAGAAAACCTATCCTTTACCTTTTATTATTAATTATTTTGCTTTCTTGCTATAACTTTGTGGTCAAGAAAGAAATCAGCTTTATCCAGGAAACTCGGATGCAGATTGAACAGTTAGATTCTGAGCTTATTTTAATTGAACAAAAGATTAAGGGTATAGAACCCCACAGACTAAAAGAGATGGAACTGCGTACCAGTGAATTTAAAAGGCAGTATGACTTGGGTCTGGAATCACAGTTAGTCCTCCTTGATGTATCCAAATACGGAACAGAGGCAGGCTTAGATATACTTTCTTTTGAATCCCAGGAGAGGGTTGATCTGCAGGAATTCAAGCATAGGACATATACCATGGCCTTTAAAGGCAGTTATAGCGAATTCCTGTCGTGGCTGAAACTAATGGAGCAAATGCCCTATTATATTAACATAAAAGACCTTTCTATCAATAAACAGATGATTCTTGAAGAAAATAAACAGCAGGTAATCTCTGAAGAACTTGTTTTCAAAGTTACCATAAATAATATTGCTTTAGAAGGAACTTTAAAATATGAAGAGGCAAATCCTGAATATTTCCGGGAAGAACCTTTTGAACCAGGTATAGTGAAGGGCAATTAGGTATAAAACTATATAGAAGGGAAAACAATTCTATTTGAGGTGTAAGGAATGGAAAAAAAACAAATGAAGGAAATTCTGGATACTGCCTTGTCCAAGGGCGGGGATTTTGCAGAAATTTATATTGAACATAAAGAAACAACAGGTATTGGCTGTGAAGCCCAAAAGATTGAGAGAATTAATACAGGAATAGACAGCGGCTGCGGCATCAGGGTTATTTCGGGGGAAAGCACCGCTTATGCTTTTACAAATGTTATTACCTTAGACAGCCTGCAAGAGTTGGCTTCCATCGCCAGCCGTGCATCAGTAGGTGAAAAAAAGAACCTGCATATTGATTTTACTACACCTAAACCTCTGGTGGATTTTAAGATTGAACTGCCTCCCGATGAGGTGGGGGTAGAAGAGAAGGTGACAAAGGTCAAAGCAGCAGATTCTGCTGCCCGCAGTGTTGATCCCAAGATTAAACAAGTGAGCGTTGGTTATGGTGACGTAAGGCAAAAGATAACCATAGCTAACAGTGAAGGGACATATGTAGAGGATGAGCGGATCAGGACAAGATTTATCTGCAATGCCATAGCCAGTGACTCCCAATCTATTCAAACGGGTTTCACATCCCTGGGAGGAACCAGAGGCTTTGAAATTTTTAAGGAAAAAGACCCTGCTGAGATGGGGTTGGAATCTGGAAAATTAGCAATGCTGATGCTGGGGGCAAAACCGTGCCCCAGTGGAAAGATGCCCGTAGTTATGGCGGCCGAAGCCGGCGGAACAATGGTCCATGAAGCTTGCGGTCACGGTCTGGAAGCAGACCTGGCACAAAAAGGGCTTTCAGTCTATGCAAACAAGGTAGGACAAAAGGTAGCGGCAGAGTTGGTTACGGTTATTGATGATGCAACTATCCCTTACAAATATGGCTCTTACCGTTTCGATGATGAAGGCACACCTGGGCAAAAAAATATTCTTATTAAGAACGGAATTTTAGAAAGCTACATGTATGACAAAATAACCGGGGAAAAGGACAAAAGGCAGCCTACCGGCAATGGCAGGCGGGAATCCTATAAGGAACGCCCCATACCCAGAATGTCCAATACATATATAGCTAAAGGCAAAGATGACCCCGAAAAAATTATCAAGTCTGTAAAAGATGGAATTTTGGTAAAAAAAATGGGCGGAGGGCAAGTTAATACCACCAATGGTGATTATGTTTTTGATGTAGCCGAGGGTTACCTTATTGAAAATGGTGAGATTACCACAGCAGTTAAAGGTGCTACCTTGACAGGCAATGGTCCCGAAACTTTGCAGATGGTAGAAATGGTAGGCAGTGATTTAGGCTATGCCATTGGGACTTGTGGCAAAGAGGGTCAAGGCGTGCCTGTCTCTGATGCCCAACCAACAATGAAAATCAGGGAATTAATCGTAGGCGGGACTGGCGGCAGTGGGTCCAACTTATCCAGGGATTTTAAAATCAGAAGAATGTAGCCCCAAACCAAGCACCCGCTTGGTTTTTTATTTAGTTAAAAGAGGTGGTACTATGGCTAAGGAACAGAAGGAACAGGAACTTTTATTAAACATTTACCATAGGTTATATGATAGCTTTGGTCATCGTAATTGGTGGCCCGGGGAAACAAAATGGGAAATAATAGTCGGGGCAATTCTGACCCAAAATGTTTCCTGGAAAAATGTAGTGCAGGCAATTAACAACCTAAAAGAGGAAGGTCATTTTGAACTGCATGACCTTTATAATGTGCCACTGGGAACTCTTGCAGAATTAATCCGGCCATCTCGTTACTATAATGTAAAGGCAAAAAAACTAAAAGCTATAGCAGAACACATTATAGTTAAATACCAGGGTGATATTGATTATTTTTTAGGACAACCAATTGATTTTTTACGACAAGAGCTATTAAATATCTGGGGAATCGGTCCGGAGACTGCTGATTGTATACTGCTTTACGGGTCAGAAGCACCCAGTTTTGTAGTCGATGCATATACCAAAAGGATTTATACCCGGCTGGGTATCTTTAACGAAGATATTAGTTATGACGGTATGAGGGACTATTTTATGTCCCATTTGCCCCAGGATATAGGTTTGTATAATGATTACCATGCGCAAATAGTTGCCTTAGGGCATAATATCTGCCGCAGTAAACCTGTATGTGTCCATTGCCCTCTGGAAGAATTGGGATTGTGTAAAAGTCTTTTAAACAGGAATATAACGGAATAGGGAGAAAAATAATAAGAGTTATAATATGGAAAGCGGGAGGCAGTTATGTATGAAAGATAACCAATTTATGAAGTTAGGCAGTGATGCAGCAGCGCTGGCTGTTAAGATGGGCGCAGATGAAGCCGAGGTTTATATCCTCAATTCCCGCGACTTAAATATACAAGTTGCTAATCAGGAAATTAACAATATTAAATTTGCCCAGGAAAGGGGTTTGGGCATAAGGGTTTTCAAAAATAAAAAGATGGGCTTTTCCTTTTCTTCGGACTTAAGCCAAACTGCAGTAGATAAGATGGTCCATCAGGCCTTGGCAAATGCTGATAAGACAGAGGAAGACCAGTTTTTATCCCTTCCTGAAAAAACCGAAAGATACACCCAATTAGATTTATTTGACCCCAGGATACATGAAACTTCCCTTGAAGAGAAAATCAGTCTGGCCAAGGAAATTGAAGGGTGGGCAAAAAAATATGATTCCCGTATTAAAATTACCGAAAGGTCCTCGTATGAGGATTCCTTTTATGAGATATTTATTGCCAATTCCCTGGGACTGGAGGCTTATTACCAGGGAGCATACTGCGGTGGTTATGCCCTGGTGGTTGGCGAAGAAAAAGGTGAAAGTCAAACAGGGTTTGGCATGCAATACAGCCTTAAATATCAGGATCTTGACCCGGAAAAAATAGGCAAGGAGGCTGGTCAGCGGGCTGTTCGTCTCTTAGGTGCAAAAACAATTAATTCCCAAAAGGCAGCAATAGTATTGGAACCATACATAGCTACAAATTTTTTAGGGTTAATTTCACCCGCCCTTTCAGCCGAAGCTGTGGAGAAAGGCAAGTCTTTTTTGGCGGGCAAGGTGGACCAGAAGGTGGCAAGTAATTTAATTAATATTATTGATGACGGGTCCATGGAAGGAAGAATTTTATCAGCACCCTTTGATGGAGAAGGAACACCTACCTCCAAAACAATATTAATTGAAAAAGGTGTTTTAAAAGGCTATCTCCACAATACATATACAGGAAAAAAAGCCGGAGTGAAATCTACCGGCAACGGGGTAAGGGGAACATACAGGTCAACACCTGAAGTAGGAACTACCAATTTTTATGTTGCAGGCGGCTCTGGTTCTCAGGAGGAATTAATTAAAAGCACTGCAAAAGGTTTATATGTCACTGATGTGATGGGCATGCATACTGCTAATCCTATTTCCGGGGATTTTTCCTTAGGAGCTTCCGGGATTTGGATTGAAAATGGGGAATTTACAGTTCCTGTCCGGGGAATTGCCATAGCAGGAAATATAAAAGACATATTACAAAACATTGATAAGGTGGCCGATGATTTGACTTTTTTTGTAGGTAAAGGTTCTCCCACTATCCGCATTAATAATATTAGTATAAGCGGCAGTTAAAGCTGTTCAAACTGGGCAATGTATGGTAATATTTGTTGGTGGAGGTGATAGCATGAATATATTGGTAATTCAGGGACCTAATATTAACTTATTAGGAATTCGCCGTCCGGAAATTTATGGAAGTATGACCATGGAGGATATTCATAGCAAATTAACCAGCCTTGCTCTGGAATTAGGGTGTAATGTTTCTTTTTTTCACTCAAATTCTGAAGGCGATATTGTAAATGAAATTCAAAGAGCCATGGGAAATATAGATTATCTTATTATTAATGCTGCTGCATATACCCATACCAGTGTAGCAATCAGAGATGCTATTGAGGGCACTGGTTTACCAGCTATAGAAGTCCACCTTAGTAATATACATGCCCGGGATGAATTTCGGCATAAATCTCTGCTGACTCCCGTATGCCGCGGACAAATCAGCGGTTTTGGTTATTTAAGTTACGAAATGGCTTTGCGGATTGCCGTAGAGGAATTAAAAGGAGCTAAAATATGACTGGGGAAAGAATAGTAAAGCTGCGGCAAAAAATGGCTTCTTTAGGTTTGGATGGATTTTTAGTACTAGAGTCTATAAATAGAAGGTATCTGAGCGGTTTTACCGGAACTTCCGGCCTTTTACTCATTACCCTGAAAAATAACTTTTTGTTTACTGATTTTCGTTACTTGGAGCAGGCTGCAGTTCAAGCTCCGGAATTCCAAGTAGTGAAACATGAATTCCCTGTTTCCAAAACTATCAGGGAAGTAGTCCAAAGAATGACCTTAGAAGCAATAGGTGTAGAAAGTGAACACATTACATATAAGCAGTACCAGGATTTTGTTGAGAATTTGCCTGGTATTAAACTGCTGCCCCAGGAAGGGGTCATAGAGACGCTGAGAATGGTGAAGGATGAGCAAGAACTTTTAGCTATTAAAAAAGCTGCGGAAATTGCCGATAAAGCCTTTAACCACATTATTACCAAAGTAAAACCCGGCGTCAGCGAATTAAGCATTGCTGTGGAATTAGAATATTTTATGCGCTCTCTGGGTGCATCTGCTACCTCCTTTGAGACTATAGTTGCATCGGGCTGCAGGTCTGCTTTGCCCCATGGCGTGGCCTCAGAAAAGATTATTGAAAAAGGTGATTTTGTTACCCTAGATTTTGGCTGTATCTGTCAAGGTTATTGTTCAGATATGACGCGAACCATTGTCATAGGACAACCTTCCGATAAACAGAGGCAAATCTATGAAATTGTCTTAGAGGCCCAAATAAAAGGCCTGGAGGCCGTTAAAGCCGACTTAGGAGCTAAAGAAGTTGATTTGGTAAGTCGCACCCATATAAGCAGAAAGGGTTATGGTGAATTTTTTGGGCACGGACTAGGTCATGGTCTTGGACTTAAGGTGCATGAAAACCCTAGTTTGTCACCCCGGGATAATACTCAGCTTTTGGAAAATATGGTTGTGACAATTGAGCCGGGAATTTATCTGGCTAATTGGGGCGGGGTAAGAATTGAAGATTTAGTGGTAGTTAAAGATGGAGGTTATGAAAATTTAACCCATTCAATAAAAGACTTAATAATTATTTGAAATCTAGGAGGTAGACAAAGTGATATCATCAAATGACTTTAGAACAGGATTAACTATTGAACTTAACGGTGATCCCTGCCAAGTGGTAGAATTCCAGCATGTTAAGCCTGGTAAAGGGGCAGCCTTTGTAAGGGCAAAAATTAAAAATCTTAAAACCGGTTCGGTAACAGAACAAACCTTTAGGGCTGGAGAAAAAGTCCCCAAGGCAATTTTAGATAGGCGGCAGATGCAGTATCTATATAATGATGGAGATAATTTTGTGTTTATGGATAACGAAAATTTCGAACAAATTTTCTTATCTGCGGAGCAAATGGATGGCAACGAAAAATATCTTAAAGAAAATATGGAATGCCAAATTTCCCTCTATCAAGGCAAGGTGTTAGGTATAGACTTGCCAAATACAGTGGAATTGGAAGTTGTAGAAACTGAACCAGGCATCAAGGGTGATACCGCTTCGGGCGGCACAAAGCCTGCAACTTTAGAAACCGGTCTTACGGTACAGGTTCCTTTCTTTATTAATACAGGGGATATTTTAAGAATAGATACCAGATCCGGTCAATATATAGAAAGAGCTTAGTTTAAAGCAAAGGGTAATATGCCATACTAATAGAGTAAACAATTTTTGAAGGGGGAACAAAATGAAGGATATACATAATAAAATCTCGTACCTGCAAGGTTTGGCAGAAGGTTTAAACTTAGATGCTTCTACCAAAGAAGGGAAGATTCTAGTCCATATAATTGGCATTTTAGATGACATGGCAGATAGTCTCAGGGAAGCAGAAGATGCCCATTTGGAATTAGAAAGCTATGTTGAAAGCATTGATGAAGATTTGTATCAGTTAGAAGATGATTTTTATGAAGATGAAGATGATGACGATGAAGATGATTATGACGACGATGAAGATGAAGAAGAGTATATGGAAGTAGAATGTCCCAAGTGCCATGATTTAGTATATTTTGAAACGGATGTACTGGACAGTGGTGATGAAATAATTGAAGTATCTTGTCCCAACTGTGATGAGGTAGTGTTTAGAACTGATTATGATGAAATTGACGATGACGAAGAAGAATAGAGATACCCAATCCAAGGTTTTTAAAAAACCTTGGATTTTTTTATGCATAAAGTTGGATAAGCCCCATATCTATATAAGGTAAGGAGGGTATTTATGGCTAAGGTAACAATTATTGGCAATAAGGTAAAGGAAATAAACAGCAATACCAAAATATTCCCCCAATATCTAATGGAAATATTCCCCGGAAGGATTAAAAATATCATTAATCTCCTTCCCTGGGATATTTTAAATGGTATTGAAGAAATACGCCTCCGCCTTGATAGACCCATTACTTTTGTCACGGAAAAAGGGGATTTGACAGTTACTGATGGACAAGAAATCACTGCTCAGGTGGAATTGGGTTCAATTTTTTCTCAGGAAGATATGGAAAAGATTTTACATAAAATTAGTCAAAGCTCTATCTATGCCTGGGAAGAAGAATTCAAGCGGGGTTATCTCACTATACGGGGAGGACACCGCATAGGTTTTACTGGAAAAATTTTATTGGACAAGGGTTTCATAAGAACCATGAAAGAAATATCAGCCCTTAATATCCGTATTGCTAAAGAAATAATAGGTGTGGCTGATAAGGTGCTGCCATATATCATTGATAAGGAAGGCATGGTTAGGCATACCTTGATTGTTTCGCCCCCCCAATGCGGCAAAACAACCCTTTTGAGGGATTTAATAAGGCAACTCAGTAATGGTATTCCCGTGTTAAAGGTGGACGGTGCCAACGTAGGTCTAGTTGATGAAAGGTCGGAAATAGCCGGCGTCTTTCAGGGAATTCCTCAATTCAATGTAGGGCTGCGAACCGATGTCTTAGATGGATGCCCTAAGGCACAAGGAATGATAATGCTGGTTAGGTCAATGTCACCAAGAATAATAGCAACAGACGAAATTGGAACTTATGATGATATCTGTGCTATAGAGGAAGTATTAAATGCAGGGATTAGCTTAATCACCACAGTACATGCCAAAGACTTAGCACAATTAAGGCAGCGGCCTAATTTATGCAAATTAATAAGTGACAGATTGTTTGAAAGAATAATTATTTTAAGCCGTACCAGGGGCGTAGGTACAATCGAAGACATTCTGGAAGGAGCTGCATTTGATTCTCTAATTAATAAATCTTTTGGGGGGAGGGATATTTCCTAATGTTCAAGGTTGCAGGTGCTTTTATGATTATTATTGCTTCCGGATTGATTGGACTGGTCATTGCCCGGAATTACTCAGTACGTCCCCAACAATTGAGATATCTGCAAAGTGCCGTGCAGATGCTGGAAACGGAAATGCTTTACGGATTGACTCCATTACCCTTGGCCTTACAGCGGGTTGGAAAAAGGCTGCCTTATCCCGTTAACCACTTATTTTTGCATACTTCCAAAACCTTGGTCGAGGGGGAAGGGTATACCGCTGGGGAGGCCTGGGCAGCATCCTTAAATGAATTGGAAGAACAAAGTGCCCTTTTGCCGGAAGATTTAGATACATTGTTGTATTTTGGGCAAAACTTGGGAGGTTCTGATCGGGAGGAGCAGAGCAAAAACCTGCTTTTGATTAAAGAACACCTAAAAAACCTGGAAAAGAAAGCAGAAACTGCTAAAGAAAAAAATCAAAGGCTATGGCAGTATTTAGGCTTCAGCCTTGGTGCAGTTGTTGCTTTAATAATACTTTAATAAGGCTAAAAAAGGAGGAGTCAACCTTGGATATCGGGATAGTTTTCAAAATTGCAGGAATCGGCATCCTGACGGCGGTACTTCACAGTGTACTTAAATCATTTGGTAAGGAGGACCAGGCACAATTAGCAACTTTAGCAGGGGTTACCATAGTGCTTTTTATGGTAATACAGCTGCTGTCTAGTTTATTTGACTATGTCCGCTCAGTTTTTTCACTCTATTAAGGGGTGTTTTCTATGGAGATTATTCAGATTGTTGGTTTAGGGTTAGTATCAACGATTTTCTTTGTTATTTTAAAAGATAGAAAAAGCGAATTTGCTATGCAGTTAAGTTTAGCCTTTGCGGTGTTAATATTTATTCTTATGATGGATAAAATCCAGGCAATTCTTCAAGTTTTTGAGGATTTGGCATTAAAGGCTAATATAAATATGTTTTATTTGACCACAATCTTCAAAATAATCGGCATAGCTTATATAGCAGAATTCGGAGCCCAAATATGCCGTGACGCAGGAACTGAATCAATAGCAGGCAAAATCGAATTTGCCGCTAAAATATTGATAATGGTTCTGGCAATTCCCATTATTGTTGCAATTTTAGAGACTATTGTCAGATTAATACCATAAGGTGGCATGTACAATGAAAAAAATATTTACATTAATAATTATTATTTTCATAATCTTGGGTATATTTCCGTACTATTCATTTGCTGCCGATGAAAATACCGGTGATTTAAAAGATGTGGCGCAAAAACAACTGGAAATTTTAGATGTACGAGAAGTAGAAAAATTAATTACAGAGATTGATCAGGAAATGAATAATTTTATACCTGAGTTTTCTATCACTGAAACTATCAGGCAGTTAAAAGAAGGTGAAATTAATTTACAGCCCCAGGTCATCATCAACGGCAGTATAAAGTACTTAGTCAAAGAGGTGGGTGCAAACTTATCCCTAATGGGCAAGCTGGTCTTATTGGCCGTCATTTGTGCTGTATTGGCAAATCTCCAGAATGCTTTCGAAAAAGGAACTATCGCGAAATTGGCATATGCCGTTAGTTTTTTAGTGTTGATAACCTTGGCAATCAGTTCTTTTCAGCTTACTATGGAGATTGGCAAGGAAACCATCAATAAAATGGTAACATTTATGCAGGCTTTGATGCCGGTATTGCTGACATTGCTGGCAGCCTTGGGAGGATTTACGACCACTGCCATACTTCATCCCTTTATTCTTTTAACACTGGGAGTTTTAAGCACCTTATTCAGTACTGTGATTTTTCCTCTAATCTATTTGGAGGCCATATTAAAAATTGTTAATAACATTTCGGAAAAGTTCAAAGTCAGCAGACTGGCAGGGCTTTTAAAAGAGGCAACCATGTTTTTCTTAGGTTTAACCTTTACCCTCTTTGTAGGTGCTTTAAGCCTCCAGGGAGTAGGGGGGGCTATAGCTGACGGCATTTCTCTCAGGACTGCCAAATATATGACAGGTGCTTTTATTCCTGTAGTTGGTGGTTTATTTGCTGATGTATTAGAAGCCGTTGTGGGGGGATCATTACTGCTGAAAAATGCAGTAGGATTGGTTGGACTTTTGGCCATAGGTTTTATAACCCTTTTCCCCGTATTAAAAATACTGGCCGTTGTAATTATTTACAGACTGGCCGCAGCTCTTATCCAGCCCATTGGAGATTCTGCCATTGCCGATACTATTCAAAGTATGGGCAATAGTTTGTTGATGGTTTTTGCTTCGGTGGCAACAGTGGCCTTAATGTTTTTCTTAGCAATAATTATTGTGGTAACTACGGCTAATGTTACGGTGATGCTGCGGTAAAAGTGACTGGTGACTAGTGACTGGTATCTGCTCAAGGGATATTCCGCATGATGCATCCCATAAGCTAGTCCCACTAGCAGATGCGCCTTTCTAGTTTAACATTCATGAGATACTTCTCAATAAATAACCCAATAATAGGGTAGGTGATTTAATGCTTGAGGCTATAAGTGATATCGTTAAAAATGTTGCAGTTATCATTCTCTTAACTACCTTCCTGGATATGCTGCTGCCCAACAGCAACATGCATAGGTTTATAAAGGTAGTCATGGGGCTGTTTGTAATGATGGCTATATTAAATCCCATCATTAATTTAATTATAAAAGAAGACCACGGGCTGACTGCCTGGCAATTATCTACCACCGGAGAACAAAAAATTGATACGGTTTTAGCCCAAGGTGAAAAAATTACTAATATCCAGCAACAACAGGCTTTAAGCGAATATCAGAACCGTATTGAAAAACAAATGGAGGCTATGATTGAACTAATCCCCGGAGCTGGAGATGTAAAGTGTTCAGTAGAGATTGAATCGGTTAACAAATCGGGTGCCATCGGAAGAATAGAGATGGTTAAGGTTGAGGTTAATACTTCTGTCCAACAAGGAGAGGTTTTTGTCAACCCGGTAGAACCAGTGAATATTCAAATTGGTCAAGGAAAAGGCGGAAAAAAAGCCAGTGCTTCGCAAGGGACGCACCCTGCTGAGCTTGAGGAGAAAATATTTAATGTTTTGATTAATTACTACAACCTGAAAAAAGAAAGTATAGAAATAATTTTTTATTGAATGGGGGTCTTTTTAGATGGGTGATTTGATAAAATCATTATTTCCGGAGGACAAAAGTAAAGGCGGTATTAAAGTAAATGGAAAACAGCGGAAGTATATATTGTCATTGCTGGTTGTTGCAGTTTTGGGAATTGCAGCTATGTCTGTGGGGAATTGGATAGGCAATGATGCTCCTGCACCGGCAGCACTGGGAAGTGGTGAAAAACAGGCAGAAATCAAGGGTGATGAAGTATCGAATAATCTGGCCCAGCTTGAAAAGCAAATGGAAAGCTCTATCGCCGATATTTTAGCTCAAATTGCCGGTGTCGGACAGGTTGCAGTTAATTTAACCTTAGAATCAAGCAGCCAATATGAATTTGCAGTAAACAGGGTTACGGACAAGACGGTGATAACCGAGAGGGCTCAAGATGGAAGCACGCGTTCTACTGATGAAACCAGGGAAGACGCACAGATTGTTATGAAAAATATGAACCAAGGTAAAAATGAACCGGTAGTAGTAAAGGAAATAAGACCCCAGGTTGTTGGTGTTATGGTTGTAGCCCAGGGGGCAAATGATTTAGTAATACGAGAGAGAATTAGTGAAGCTGTTCAAACCCTTCTAAACATACCAGCCCACCGGGTAACGGTATTACCTAAAGAAAGCAGGTGAAAAAATGATAATACTTTTAAGGCTTCGCAATTTAACATTGTTTGCCCTTGCGGTATTATCCTTGTCTTTAATTTATATGGGGTACACAGGATTTGAAAAAGGCGACCTCTTTGCAGAACAGGACGACATGTTCCAAGAGGATGTTGTAACTATTGCTGCACCGGCACTGGGAACAGACCTTGATATTGCAAAAATGTTAGATTCCCAATCTTCAGTGGATATTGAGGAATTAAAAAAATACGATGATTTTTTTGTAGAATTTAGAATGAAAAGGGATAGAGGAAGAGATAAAGAAATAGAAATTCTAAGGGAAATTGTCAACAACCCCAATACATCGGAGGAAATCCGCCATAAAGCTCAAAACAAGATGTTTGCAATTTCTGCAAGCATTTCGGCGGAAGCTAAGGCAGAAAACCTTTTAAAGGCAAAGGGATATGAAGAGGGGGTAGTCCTGGTAGAGGCCGATAAGACGACAGTTGTAGTTAGTAAAAAAAATCTAACCCAGACCGATATTACCAAAATTGGTGAACTTATTACCAGGGCCACTGGTTGCAAACTGGAGGAAGTGGCAATAATACCTAAACAGTAGGATAAATTCGGAAAAGGTTTTTTGAAGGTTAATTTGAGGAATAATATGAATAAAATGGTTTGTTTATTTAATAAATCCATTTTGTTTGTTATAATGTTTTTATGGATAAAATTTGAATTGAGGTGTTTTTCCCTTGGATACTATTGATAACAGAGAGAATTTAGATAAAATTTCCCGTAATGATATGGGGTTGATTAAGGTAGCTGATGAGGTAGTGGCAATTATTGCTGGCTTATCAGCAACAGAGGTCAAAGGTGTGGCAGGAATGAGCGGTGGTGTTTCAGCAGGTATAGCCGAGATGCTGGGAAGGAAAAATCTTTCCAAAGGTGTCAAGGTAGAGGTTGGTGAAAAAGAAGCCGCCGTTGACCTATTTGTTATAGTTGAATTTGGTGCCCGTATCCCTGATGTGGCACAACAAATACAAAGGAATGTCAAGAATTCAGTAGAAAGCATGACAGGGTTAAAGGTTGTTGAGGTTAATATCCATGTTCAAGGAGTTGCCTTTGAAAAAGCAGAATTAAAGGATGAAGACCATTCAATACGGGTACGTTAATTAAGCAGCAGTTAAAGCGTTTATAATTGATTACTAGTTACTTTTTTTAGTAGCTAGTTTTCTGTTTTATTACGAGAGGAGGGAAAATTTCCCATGCAAGCGGAAAAAACCTATAAGATTTTATTTGCTTTATTATTATTTATTTTATCTTTTATCGCCCTAGGGCTAGCCGTAGGTTGGACAACCCCCCTTACATATTTGGACAACTTTTTACGCGGTACCAATGAAAGATGGGTTTTGGGCATTTTGGGTCTGATAGGGACCTTAATCAGTCTGGCTGTTATCAGAACTACTTTTAGGAGCAAAATTCCATCTCAAACAGAAGTTGTAGTTACACAGCTTGGAAAAATAAAAATTACTATCAGTGCTTTGGAAAGCATGGCCGGCAAGGTGGCAAAACAAATTAACGGGGTTAAGGATGCTAAACCTATCATAAAATGTACACCCACAGGAATTGCTGTTTTTATGCAGATATTTTTGTCACCTGATATTCATATTCCTGATACAACCACCAAAATCCAAAACCAAGTAAGGGAGTATTTTTCAAAAGTAGCAGGTATTGAGGTGGAGGAAGTAAGGATACTGGTAACCAAATTAACTAGTGATATTAAAAACCGGGTGGAGTAGAGTTTGAGGAGGTGCTTGAATAAATGGGACTGCAAAGAATAATTGATGAACTGCTGACAAACCATCGGGGTAAAACATTAGGAATTATAATCGGACTTGTATTTAGCATTTTAGTTATAACTGTAGGACTTTTGGAAACAGTATTTATAACAATATGTATTTATATCGGATTTGTGATAGGCAAGCGCTTAGATGAAAATGAGAGCGTTAACGATTTAATCTTTAAACTTTTTAAAGAGAAACGATAGGGAGGAAGTAATTTTGAAACGCAGCCAGCTAAGAGAACTAGCATTTCAAATAATTTTCCAAATTGATGTAGGGCAGAATGATCCTCATACCGCACTGGAAGAAAGATTTGCGGAAAATCCATTAAATCCTCAAGAAAAGGAATTCTGTTCCCAGTTGGTGCTCGGTACATATGCCCACATTGCTGAGATAGACAAAAAAATTGAAGAGTACGCATTTGAATGGAAAGTAGAAAGGATGCTCAGCGTAGATAGGAATTTGCTCAGGCTGGCCGTTTATGAAATGTTATTTGACAGTACTACACCTGCTAAGGTTGCTGTGAATGAGGCACTGGAGCTTGCCAAGATATTTGGTTCAGAGGAGTCACCTAAGTTTATCAATGGTATATTAGGACAAATTATCAAAAACCATGGTGAATAGATGGAAGCCTTTATTGGAATAGATACAAGCAATTATACTACCTCAGTAGCGGCAGTTTGCAGCGGAGGAGTCCTGAGTGATGAAAGACTGATTTTAGATGTTAAGCAAGGTTTTAGGGGCTTAAGGCAGTCTGAGGCTCTATTTCAACACGTCAAGAACCTGCCAGTGCTCTGCCAAAAGGTTCTTGAACAGTTAAAAGACATGAATATCAAAGGCATTGGTTACAGCAGCAAGCCAAGACCTGTAGAAAACTCCTATATGCCCGTCTTTATTGCCGGTTCTAGTATGGCAAAAGTTTTATCTGCTGCCTTAGATGTTCCTCTGGTAGAAACTACCCATCAGGAAGGTCATATGGCGGCAGGTATTTGGTCTTGTAAAGAGAATATAATAAGTAACAATTTTAATGCCGTCCATATTTCAGGAGGAACCACGGAAGTCCTGGAAATCACAGATTTTAATTCGGCATTATTACAATCTAAGATTAATTTAATAGGTGGTACAAGCGATCTCCATGCAGGGCAATTTGTTGACCGCGTAGGCGTTAAGATGGGTTTGAATTTTCCAGCCGGACCTCAGTTAGAGCTTCTCGCTAGAAATAGTAAAAATCATCTTTCATTTCCATGTGTTGTTCAGGGATTAAATATTAGTTTTTCCGGACCTGAAAGCCATGCCCAGCGTTTATTGGAAAAAGGGGAATATTTAGAGGACATTGCCCGGGGTGTGGAAAATTGTTTGGCAAAAACACTGGAAAAACTGATTATAAATGTTTATTATAGAAATAACTTGCCGGATTTTTTAATTATGGGCGGGGTATCCAGTAATAATTACCTTCGTAATGTGCTTATTGAAAACATTAATAAGAAGGAACCTGGAATAAATATATTTTTTGCCGACCCCCGTTACAGCAGCGACAATGCTGTAGGAATTGGCTTTATAACCCTAAGGAGAGTTGGAGGTGCATAAGTTATGTATAGGATTAAAAATCAGGAAACAATCGGGGAGGGTCTAGGACTTTTAGAAGTTGAAGCACCCCGTTTGGTCCAAAAAGCTAAGGCAGGACAATTTGTAATTGTCAGAATAGCCGAAAAAGGTGAAAGAATTCCCCTAACCATAGCTGATTATGATAAGGTTAAAGGGACAGTAACATTGATTTTTCAAGAGGTCGGCAGAACAACCAAGAGAATGGGTCTATTAAAAAAGGATGATACAATTTTGGATTTGGTAGGACCCCTTGGAGAACCAACAGAAGTAGAAAATTATGGAACAGTTGTATGCATTGGCGGTGGTGTTGGTATTGCACCAATCTTCCCTATTGCCAGGGCTCTAAAAGAAGCGGGCAATAGAGTAATTTCCATAATCGGGGCAAGGTGTAAAGACCTTTTATTTTGGGAAGACAAGATGGCCCAGGTCAGCACCGAGCTATATATTGCTACTGATGACGGCAGTGTAGGTCAAAAAGGGTTTGTAACCGATGTTTTAAAAGACATTATGAAAAAAGAAAATATTGACCATGTATGGGCGATAGGTCCTATGGTGATGATGAAAGCAGTTGCTCAAGTGACAAGATCTGAAAAGATCAAAACAGTTGTCAGCCTGAATCCCATTATGGTGGATGGTACTGGTATGTGCGGCGCCTGCCGGGTGCAAGTAGGCAATGAGACAAAATTTGCCTGTGTAGATGGTCCCGAGTTTGATGCCCACTTAGTTGATTTTGACTTAGCTATGAGAAGATTAGCCTATTATAAAGATGAAGAGAAAAGAGCATTAGCACAGGAAGAATGTCAAGGGGGTGGATGCGGATGCCATTAAAAATTCCACGCAATCCGATGCCAACGCAAGACCCACAAAAAAGAGTGAAAAACTTTAACGAGGTAGCTTTAGGTTACAGCGAAGAAACTGCTGTACAAGAAGCACAGAGGTGTCTGCAATGCAAAAAACCTTTCTGCAAAGATGGCTGTCCTGTAGAGGTAGATATTCCTGATTTTATTGGTGAAATTGCTAATGGTAATTTTGCCAGAGCCGTCGAAGTATTGCAGAATAAAAACAGCCTCCCTGCTGTATGCGGCAGGGTTTGTCCCCAGGAAAGTCAATGTGAAAAGCTGTGCATATTAGGGAAAAAAGGTGAGTCTGTAGCTATAGGAAGACTGGAGCGTTTCGCAGCTGATTGGCAGTTATCCCAGCAAGAAAAGGAAATTGCCAAGAAAAGCCCCACAGGGAAAAAGGTAGCCGTTGTTGGAGCCGGACCTGCAGGGTTAACCTGTGCTGGGGATTTAGCCAAAGAAGGTCATGATGTTACAGTATTTGAAGCCCTGCACACCCCCGGCGGTGTTTTAATGTATGGAATACCAGAATTTAGGCTTCCTAAGGATGTAGTTCGTAAAGAAATAGATTATATCGCAAGGCTGGGTGTTAAATTTGAAAATAACAGTGTTATTGGTAAACTGGACACTGTTGATGATTTATTAGAAAACGGTTATGATGCCGTCTTTATTGGAACTGGTGCTGGTCTGCCTTATTTTATGAATATTCCCGGCGAAAACCTTAATGGGGTTTATTCTGCCAATGAATTTTTAACCCGTACCAACCTGATGTGTGCCTATGATTTTCCCAACTCCTGTACACCAATTAAAGTAGGAGAAAAAGTAGCTGTCATTGGGGCAGGAAATGTTGCTATGGATGCCGCCAGAACAGCATTGAGGTTAGGTGCTAAGGAATCATATATAGTCTACAGACGTTCCCAGGAAGAAATGCCGGCCCGGCACGAGGAAATTGAACACGCCGAAGAAGAGGGCGTTAAATTCCTGCTCTTAACAAGTCCTGTTGGATTTAACGGTGACGAAAAGGGGACGATTAAGTCTATGACTTGTATTAAATATGAACTGGGAGAGCCTGATGCATCAGGCAGAAGGAAACCTGTACCAATTAAGGGTTCAGAATATGAAATGGAAATAGATAATGTGGTTATGGCTATCGGTCAAGGACCAAATCCACTGGTGCCCTCCAGCACCCCGGGCTTGGAACTTACTAAATGGGGCAACATAGTAGCCAACGAGGAAACAGGTCAAACATCCAAAAAAGGAGTATTTGCCGGCGGTGATATTGTTACTGGGGCAGCTACCGTTATTTTAGCCATGGGTGCAGGTAAAAAGGCAGCCAGGGCCATAAATGAATACCTGGCACAATAGGTTATTATGAAAACAAAATCTTTTTTAACAGTAAAAGAAGTTAATCTGTATATAAAGAATCTCCTTGAGGGAGATTCTTTATTATCTAATTTATGGATTAAAGGAGAAATATCTAACTTTAAGCCCCATAGCTCCGGACATTTCTATTTTAATCTTAAAGACCAGTCAGGCACTTTGAAATGCGTTATGTTTAAAAGCCGCTCTCAAAGATTAAAGTTTATGCCTGTTCACGGCATGCAGGTTTTAGCTCTTGGTTATATTTCCCTCTATGAAAGGGATGGACAGTATCAATTATACATCGAAGAAATGCTGCCGGAAGGTGCTGGCTCTTTGCACATTGCTTATGAACAATTAAAGGAAAAATTAACAAAGGAAGGACTTTTTGCGGGCGAGAAAAAGAGGAAATTACCTTTTTTACCCGGAACAATAGGTATTATCACTTCCCTAACTGGTGCTGCACTGAAAGATATGCTTAGTATTTTGAGGCGGCGGTCGCCACAGGTCAGAGTACTGATCTCACCTGCCATAGTCCAGGGACAAGAGGGAGTGGGTTCAATTGTAAATGCCCTAGAGAGAATGTACCGGCACAATCCTGATGTTATAATTATCGGCAGAGGCGGAGGTTCATTAGAGGATTTGTGGTGTTTTAACGAAGAAGAGGTGGTACGCAAAATAAGCTCTAGTCCTATACCAATTGTCAGTGCAGTGGGGCATGAAACAGATTATACCCTAAGTGATTTTGCCGCAGATGTAAGGGCGGCTACTCCTTCCATGGCTGCTGAAATTGTTGTGCCTATCCGACAGGAATTGCAAAACCAGCTCTTAACTAATGCAAGCAGGCTGAAAAATGCTATTTTTAAATATATAAACCAGGAACACCAGCGGGTCAGTTACCTGACAAAAAGCCATATACTAAGGGAGCCCAAAAGGATATTAACAAAATATCAGCAGGAAGCTGATTTTTTGCAAAACCAGCTAATCTCCCTATATAAAGAAAATTATTTATTAGAAAAAAATAAAGTAAGTATCCTTATTAACAAGCTGGATGCGTTAAGTCCATTGAGGACTTTAGCCAGAGGCTATGCTATTGTTGCTGATATCACGGGTGAAATAATCAAATCAGTCCAGCAGGTGAGTTCTCAGGATATTCTTATAGTTAACCTGAGCGATGGTTCTTTGGACTGCAAAGTAATGGAAAAAAAGGAGAAGGTCTATGAAGGATAGTATCTTAACTTATGAAGAGTCGGTGACCAAACTGGAGGAAATTATCAGACAGCTGGAAAAAGGAGAAATCCCCTTAGAAAAATCCATAAGGCTTTTCTCTGAAGGTATGGAGTTGGTAAAAACCTGCAATAATTACCTGGAGCAAGCCGAGGAAAAGATAAAAGTAATTGTCGATGGGGAAAAAACTGAAGATTTCACCTTCAAACAGGAGGAATAGTATGGAGTTAAGGGTATATTTAAGGGAGAAAAAAACCATTATAGATAAAGCACTAGATGAAATTTTGATTCCTGCCTCTTATCAGCCGCCAAAGATTCATGAAGCAATGAGATATAGTGTTTTTGCCGGCGGAAAACGTTTACGGCCAATTCTTTGCATGGCAGCAGCGGAAACAGTGGGAGGTTCATCTGAGGTAGTGATGCCCATTGCCTGTGCGCTGGAGTTTATTCATACCTACTCTCTTATACATGACGATTTACCCCCCATGGATGATGATAATTTGCGAAGAGGTAAGCCCACAAACCATGTGATTTTTGGAGAGGCAACGGCAATTTTGGCAGGGGACGGATTATTAACTTATGCTTTTGAAATTATCAGTAGATATGGATTAGAGCATGGGGAAAAGGATAAAATTTTCCAGGTTGGAGCAGAAATTGCCAAGGCTGCTGGGACATTAGGAATGATTGGCGGGCAGGTTGTCGATATGGAATCGGAAAATATAACAATAGATTCTCAAACCTTAGAATATATCCATCATCACAAAACAGGTGCCTTAATAAGGGCTTCTGTAAGGTCAGGAGCAATTTTGGGGGGAGGAAATCAGAGGGAGGTCGAACAATTATCCTTTTATGCCGATTATTTAGGATTGGCCTTCCAGATTACCGATGACCTGCTGGATGTTTTGGGAGAGGAAGAGAAAATCGGTAAGCCAATCGGAAGTGATGACAAGAATAAAAAAGCCACTTTTCCTAGTATTTACGGAGTCAGCCAGTCTCAGGAAATGGCAGAAGATGCAGTACGGAAAGCAATAGCTGCTTTGGATATATTTGGACAAAAAGCGAATCCACTGCGGCAGCTCGCTGGATACTTGTTAAACCGAGATAGCTAGAAAACCTTTAAAATTAGGGGCGAACAAAGTGATTTATCAGGAATTATTTGATAACCAAATATTGAGGGTAACGCTTTTTGCCTGGGCTTTAGCACAATTACTCAAGGTTATAATTGTTTTGTGGACACAAAGAAAGTGGGATTTTACCCGTCTGGTGGGGGCCGGTGGCATGCCAAGCTCCCATTCGGCACTAGTAACTTCTTTGGGTGTATGTGTGGGAAAAACCTATGGTTACGATTCAGGGGAATTTGCCCTGGCCTTTACAATTGCCATGGTGGTTATGTATGATGCGGCAGGTGTCAGAAGAGCTGCCGGAAAACAGGCTGAAGTGTTGAATCAAATTATTGATGATTTATACCACCACCGTACCGAGTTTAACCGGGAAAGGCTAAAAGAGCTGTTAGGTCATACACCAATTGAAGTTGTTGCTGGAGCGATTTTGGGTATAACCATAGGAATATTGTTTTAATTATATTTGAATTTGAATATTGCAAACTACTGTGTTAAAATATATAAAGTTAAGATAGATGGTGCAGTATTCTAGTCGGCCAGCTAATTCTGAAGGCGGGCTTAAAAATCCGTCAAAGGGCACATCGATGAAGTTCCTGGTGGTGGCTTTGGACGCCCAGTCTGGGGCTGGTACTGGGAGTTAAGGTGGGAGGGCGATCCGCAACGGCATGTGGGCGATGACCCTGTCACCGTGGAGGCCTAAGTGCGTGGATTGGCATCACCGTATGTCGGTCTATGGCTTAGAGTTAAACCTGTATTCGGTAGTAAATGCTGGGTACAGCGTAGCCTGCCTTGAGTGGGTGATGGTGGATGGTTAAAAAGGTATTTTAACTGTCACGGCCATGACGTTAAAATATGCCTGAAACCATCTTTGCAAAAGAGGCTAGGAATTAGTAATGGTTGTTGAGGAAATCTCCTAGACTGTTTACTCACGTAAGGCTTATTAGGGATTAAAGTGTGGACTGAGTGGTAATCCAGTTCTGTAAATGGCGACACACAGGGTAGTTTTAATGGGAAACCGCCAGGTTGGGTGACCACTGGTATACTACTGGGAAAACCTACTGGACCTAAGCCACAACGTTTACCTTTTAAGCTGCCATCTATCTGTCATTAAATATTAAGTGGCTAGTTGTTAGTGGCTAGTAAAATAACTGACTAGTGACTGGTGACTTATCAGTTTGAGAGTTTGATAGTGTGATAGTAAAAGGCGTGACACCAAATCTAACGAATAAGATTTTTCTGTAATAAAAATATTGCTTTATAATTGTTTAACTGCCATAGAGTATATCCAGTAAGCTTTGTATGGAGTGAGAAAAGTTGGGAAATAATAAAAAAAGACATCCCGTTAGAAGCAGTTTAGTTATTGCCCTGGGAACTTTTATAGTAAGTATTATAATCTTTATTGCTTCCGAATTACTTTTACAATCGGTAGCTTTTTTATTAGGTATGGTTTTATTGGTAATTATAATATTATTTGGAATTCTTTTTGATATAATTGGGGTAGCTGCTGCTGCCGCCGACGAATCGGCTTTAAACGCCAAAGCGGCAAAAAAAATCCCCGGAGCCCGGGAGGGTGTTTATTTACTGCAAAATGCAGATAAAGTAACCAGTTTTTGCAATGATGTGGTAGGTGATATCAGTGGTACTTTGAGCGGTGGTATTGGTGCAGCTCTGATTTTCCAATTGCTGCTAACCTATCCTAGCTTGAATAAACTATTATTAAGCTCAGTAATGGCTGGTCTTGTGGCAGCTTTGACAGTTGGAGGGAAGGCTCTTGCCAAAGGTTTTGCTTTGGATAACAGCAATGATATTATTTTTTGGGTAGGGAAATTTATTAAGAAAAACCAGGATTTATTTGGTATTCGACTTTATCGTTGAGAAGGTGGGAAATTTGAATCTACTGCAAAAGATAAAAAATCCCCAGGATATAAAAAAAATGGGAATGACAGATTTGCAGCAACTGGCAAAGGAGATTAGGTCTGAAATAATAACCACTGTCTCCAAAACGGGGGGGCACCTTGCTCCCAATTTAGGTGTAGTGGAGTTAACCCTGGCAATTCATAGCATTTTTTCAGCCCCGGTTGATAAAATAATTTGGGATGTTGGACATCAAGCCTATGTACACAAGTTGCTGACAGGCCGTTATGAGCAATTCTCTACACTAAGGCAATTTGAAGGTATGTCTGGATTTCCTAAGCGGTCGGAAAGCGTATATGATGTTTTTGACGCCGGGCATTCCAGCACTTCTATTTCTGCTGCTTTAGGTTTTGCTAAAGCAAGGGATTTACAGGGAGAAAAATATAATGTTGTAGCTGTTATTGGTGATGGTGCTATGACCGGCGGAATGGCTTTTGAGGCCCTAAACCATGCCGGACACCTTGGGACTAATTTAACAGTAATTTTGAATGACAACGAAATGTCTATCGGGCAAAATGTGGGGGCTATGTCTGCTTATCTCAACAGGGTACGGGTAGATCCTTTTTATACCAAACGAAAAGAAGATATAGAGTTCTTACTGAAAAAAATTCCTGCCATTGGGCCTACCATGGTTAAAGCTGCTGATAGGCTAAAGGACAGCTTTAAATACCTCTTAGTGCCTGGAATGCTTTTTGAAGAACTGGGTTTTAAATATTTCGGACCTGTTAACGGGCACGACATCGCAGAGATAAAAACAGTACTGCAAAATACCAAAAACATAGGCAAGCCAGTTTTAGTACATGTAATAACTAAGAAAGGCAAAGGTTATGCCCCTGCTGAAAAGAACCCCGACAAATTCCATGGTGTAGGTCCCTTCGATTTAGACACGGGTATTATTGAAAATAAGACAAATGTTCCCAGCTATACAAATGTTTTCAGTGACACCTTACTTTTATTGGGAGAACAAGAAGACAAGCTGCTTGCCTTCACTGCGGCAATGGGTGAAGGAACAGGTATTAATAAATTTGCCATTAAGTTCCCCCATAGATGCTTTGATGTAGGGATTGCAGAACAGCACGGTGTAACTATGGCCGCCGCACTCGCTTTGGAAGGCTATAAGCCTGTAGTTGCCATCTATTCAACCTTTTTACAGAGGGCATATGACCAGATTGTCCATGATGTGGCTTTGCAAAAGGCACCTGTTATCTTTGCCATTGACCGGGCGGGATTAGTGGGGGAGGATGGGCCAACCCACCATGGTGTATTTGATATTTCTTTTTTAAGACATATTCCAAATATGGTTATTATGTCTCCTAAGGATGAGAATGAGCTAAGGCATATGCTTTTTACGGCTACTTTTTGCCAGTATCCTACAGCTATACGCTATCCCCGGGGTACGGGACTGGGTGTGGAGTTAGACAAAGAGCTAAAATCTTTAGAAATAGGTAAAGGCGAGGTAATTAGGGAGGGCAGCGATTTTTGCTTTATAGCTATTGGCAACATGGTTGAAACTGCCCGGCAGACGGCTGATTTACTGTGGGAAGAGAAAAGACTCTCCTGTACAGTTATTAATGCTCGATTCATAAAACCTTTAGATGAGGAAACTATTATTAAAACCCTTTCGCAAAAAAATCAAGGTATAGTTACCTTTGAAGAACATGCCCTGGCGGGAGGATTTGGCAGTTGTATTCTGGAATTGCTGGAGAAGCATAACATCAAGAAAAAGGTGCTAAGAATCGGCTTGGAGGATGAATTTGCAGCCCATGGAAAAATTGATAAGTTACGGGATTTTTATGGTCTTACTCCGTTAAAGATAAAAGAGAAAATACATAAGGAATTTAATCTGGATGCCGATACTCTGAAGAAAATTGCCATTAATCTTGCAGGGAGAAGAATGTAATGGGAAAAATCCGCTTAGACATGCGTATGGTTGAGCTGGGTCTTGTAGAAAGCAGGGAAAAAGCAAAAGCCTTAATAATGGCTGGTCAGGTAAAAATTAATAATATAAAAGCTGAAAAAGCTGGGACTGCTGTTGATGAAACAACCCAGATTGAGATTACCGGCCAAAAACTTCCATATGTCAGCCGGGGAGGATTAAAACTAGAACAGGCTATTAAATATTTTGCATTAGATCTAAAAAATAAAATAATGGCTGATATCGGAGCGTCTACGGGTGGTTTTACAGACTGTGCCCTGCAATATGGAGTAGATAAGGTCTATGCTGTTGATGTAGGTTATGGGCAACTGGATTGGAAACTAAGAACAAATCCCCGGGTTATCAATATGGAACGTACCAACGCCAGGTATATAACAATAGATGATATTGGTGAACTGCTGGATTTAATTTCTATAGATGTTGCCTTTATTTCCTTGGAAAAAATACTGCCTGCGCTGAAGGCTCTGCTAAAAGAGGATGGGATAATAATTGCCCTTATAAAACCTCAATTTGAAGCAGGCAGGGAAAATATAGGCAAAAAGGGTGTTGTAAGGGATCCCGACATACACATAGATGTTATTAAAAAAATAGTTTCTTTCAGCCAGGAGCTGGGAATGGGAGTTAAGGGGCTGACATTTTCGCCTGTTACAGGACCTGAGGGTAATATCGAATATCTTGTTCTTTTAGACAATACGGGACAAGTTGATCAATTTAACATAACTTCTATAGTGAAAGAGGCACATGAAAAACTAAATGGTAGAGGATAAAACTTCCTATTGTCGAATACTTGGATAGAGGTGGAATTGATGAGAATTTCTGATATTCTTATTCTAGGTATAATTATAGGGAGTTTTTTATTTTATTTTATTAATAAAAAAATCAATGTTTGGCGCAGCAGGCAGAAATATTTGACTGCAAAGAAGGCTGAAAAGGATGCTATTTCTTTTTTACTTAAACAGGGATATGATATAATTGATGTTCAGCAGAAGCAGCCTTTGGAAATATTTATTGATGGGAAATCATATCAGACCCATGTGCAAGTGGATTTTATCGTAAAGAAAAATGGAAAAAGGTATGTTGTTGAAGTTAAAACCGGGCAAAAGACCCGGGCTACTACAGCCTTGGTTCGCAGACAGCTTTTGGAATATTATTTGGTCTTTAATCCAGATGGAATTTTATTGTTAGACATGGATAAAGGAACATTAAAAAGGATAGAATTTTCATGGGGTAGACCACAATTTGCTTTTAAACGATTAATAATGCTTTGTATAATAGGCTTGGTTATTGGAGCACTAATTTGGTTTTTGTGGGGCTGAAAGGAGAATTAAATGCGAAAAATTTCAAAAATAGGACTAATTATTAATTATAATAAAAAACAGCCGGTCCAATTAGGAAAAGAAATTTTCCAATGGCTTAGTAATCACCATATTGAAGTATACGCTCCGGTGGAAGATGCAACATTTCTGGAATTAGCAGGTTTAGAACAGGGAGATTTTTGTTCGAAGGTGGACATGGTAATGGTTTTAGGAGGGGACGGCACTTTTCTTCGGGCGGCTAGGTTTATTGCGGGGTATGAGATTCCCATCCTGGGTGTCAACTTGGGTTTTCTTGGTTTTCTGACTGAGATAGAAGTCAAAGATGTTTACATTTATTTAGAAAAGCTTTTAAATGGAGATTTTTATATTGAAGAACGCATGATGCTTTCGGGGCATGTAAAAAGAAATAATCAATGGGTTGGCAAATTTCATGCTTTAAATGATTTTGTAATTAATAAAGGTTCTTTTGCCCGCCTGATTACCTTGGATGTATTTCTGGGTGATGAGTTTGTCGCTTCTTATGCCGCTGACGGTGTAATTGTTGCAACACCGACCGGCTCAACAGCCTATTCACTTTCTGCCGGCGGACCAATTGTTCATCCTGCCCTTGATGTATGTATTTTGACTCCTATATGTCCCCATTCCTTATATGCCAGACCAATAATTTCTCCGCCCGAAAAAATAGTCAAGGTATCGGTGCGTGCTGTAAAAGCAGAAGCGATGCTTACCGTAGACGGGCAATATGGTTTTAAATTGGAAGATCAAGATGAAGTTTGGATCGAAAAAGCGGACTATGTTACCAGGCTGATAAGAGTGAGGGGAAGGAAGTTTTTCCAGGTACTGAGAGAAAAACTGAAATCTGATGGTGGTACCTATGAGTAATTTTTCTAATATTAATGCTTTTGCCCATGATTTAGTAAAAAAAGTGATCGGCTTGGGTGATATAGTAGTAGATGCTACTGCCGGCAACGGGTATGATACCCTTTTCCTGGCACAGGAAATAGGTCGGGATGGTAAGGTTTTTTCCTTTGATATTCAACGACAGGCCATAGAGAATACATATCAGCTTCTTCAGAAGCACCAACTATTAGAAAGGGTTGTCCTTATACAGGATGGGCATGAAAATTTATCTAAACATATTAGGAGCAACGTAAAAGCAGTTATGTTTAATTTAGGTTATCTGCCTAAAGGAGACCATGGAATTATAACAGGTCCTGCAACAACGGTAAGGGCATTAGAACAATCCTTGGAAATTATTGAGAGAGGGGGTTTAATTACAGCAATTGTCTATACCGGGCACCTAGGTGGGCAAGAGGAAGAGCAAGCTGTGATTGACTTCATCTCAAATCTAGATAAACGTCATTGGGATGTACTAAAATGGTTCTACTTAAATAGAGGCAGCACTGCACCCTATTTAATTGCCATATCCAGGCGGGAGGGGAACAATAGTGAAATCAAGGCGCCATAAAATGATTCTGGAATTAATACAAAATAATATTATAAGCACCCAGGAAGAAGTGGCAGAAGAATTGCGGAGAGAGGGATTCAATGTTACTCAAGCCACTGTATCCAGGGATATTAAAGAATTAGGACTAATCAAAGTGTCTATCGGTAATGATCTGTATAAATATGCCCTGCCGATGGAGGTTACGGTTTCTGAGGCCAGGCTGCGTTTTATGCTCAAAGAATTTGTCCTGAAATGCAATTCCAGCGAGAATATCATTGTTATTAAAACGCCACCCGGCAATGCTCAGGCGGTAGCTTCTGTCCTTGACAGTGCCCAGTGGAAGGAAGTATTAGGGAGTGTAGCCGGTGATGATACTATCTTTCTCGTAATTAAACCTATTAATGCTGTTGAGGAAGTCATAAATAGAATAAGTTCATATTTAGACTGACATTTGGAGGTCTCGGATTTATGCTAATGCAGTTAAACATTAGTGATTTTGCTCTAATTGATAAATTAAATATGGAGTTTGACGGAGGGTTTAATGTCTTAACGGGTGAGACCGGGGCAGGCAAATCAATTATTATTGACGCTGTATCACTGCTTTTAGGGGCAAGGGCATTAACTGAAGGAGTGCGGGCTGATAAAGAAAAAGCTTTCATTACGGGAGTCTTTTATGTTAAAGAAAACGAATTTTTAGAAAAATTGTTAAAAGAATATGCTTTTGATTTGGACGAGGATGAGAGGCTGTTAACCCTTTCTCGGGAGATTTCCCTTTCCGGAAAAAACACCTGCCGTATCAACAACAGGATTGTAAACTTAGGTGTATTTAAGGAAATAGGAAGTCAACTGGTGGATATCTATGGGCAGCATGATTTCCAATCCCTTTCCAATAAGGACAAGCATATTGATCTTTTAGATTCTTTAGGTGATGAAAATTATCAAAACCTGTTAAAAACTGTAAGGGAAAATTATTTAACATTAAAAACCTTACAGAAAAAGTACAATGAATTACAGGGACAGATTGATGATAAATCGCAGCGTATAGGTTTTCTAAAATTTCAAATTAATGAGATAGAATCTTTAAAATTAAATGATCTTAATGAGGACGAAGAGATAAACAATGAATTAGCTGTCCTGACCAATTGGGAAAAAATTGCATCTGCTGTCAATAAAGGATATGAAGCCCTTTATGGAAATAACTCTGCATACGATAAGGTTAGTCAGGTTGTAAATTGGCTGGAAGAAGCGGCTCAGTTTGACCCCAAGATAGGGGAAATTGCAGCAAATATGCATACGGTGATATTTAGCATTGAGGATGCTGCCAGATTCTTAAAGTCTTATGAGGAAAACTTTGAGTTTAATCAAGAGCGCAAAGAATATTTGCAGGAAAGAAAATACGCTATAGATAAATTAAAAAGAAAATATGGTGGAACAATAAATGATATACTCCTATATTTAAAAAAGGCAGCCGAGGAGCTAGATGAATTGGATAATTCTGAAGTGCAATTGGAAGAATTGACCCAAAAAGTTACCCAGTGTGAGCAAAAGTATTTTAAGTATGCTGCTGAACTCTCCCAGCAAAGATTAAAAACAGCAAATGATTTTTCTTTAAAAATAAAAGAACAGCTGGCACAATTAGCAATGCCCCATACCGAATTTAAAGTTGATTTCACTAATAAAAACATTTCTCCTAATGGAATAGATGAAGTAGAATTCTTAATTTCACCCAATCCTGGTGAGCCCTTAAAGCCTTTGGCAAAAATTGCATCAGGCGGGGAGATGTCCAGATTAATGCTGGCTTTTAAAGTGATTTTTGCCGGTAATGAAATGTTTTCCACCCTTATTTTTGATGAAATTGACTCAGGTATAGGGGGTCATGTTATAAATAATATTGCCGAAAAACTTTATCAAGTGTCTCGTTACCATCAAGTGTTGTGTGTTACTCATTCACCCCATTTGGCAGCCATAGCCGATAGGCATTTTAAAATAAACAAGGAAATAAATGGAAACAAAACCTGTACCACGGTTGAAATTTTAAAAGAGGAAGAAAGAATTGAAGAACTTGCCAGGATGCTAGGAGGTCAAGATATTATAACCCATAATCATGCATCGGAGATGAGAAATAAAGGAAAAAACAGAAATTTTCAAAAAAAATCAATCTAACAAATTTGCGAAAATATTCAATACATAAAGAAGCCTAGAATAGGTTAACTTAAAGCTATAGAAAATAATTATTTTGAAGCTGAGGGAAAGCACAGGGAGTCTAAGGGAGTGATTAGGTGCCCAAAAGCTTCAGAAAGAATATAATTATCTTCTTAGCTTTTTTTCTTTTTATAGCCTTTTCAACACCGATGCAAAGTTATTTAACCCTGCCCACGGAACAAAAAATCTCAGTAGGTGACAAACTGACCTTAGGTTTAGAATTCCCTCAAAGTTTTAGAGAGAAGTTAAGTGTCCAAATTAACGATGGAGAACAAATTTTAGGCAATAAACAAGGAGAATTTAACTTTTCCGATATTTCTCCCGTTGCTTTAGAACCGGGGAAAGTAAATTTGCAGTTAAAACTGTTTGGAATAATTCCCCTGAAAAAAATTAATGTGGATGTGGTAGAAAATATCAAGGTAATTCCCGGTGGTCAATCAGTAGGTGTCCTTCTAAGAACACAGGGAATACTAATTGTTGGGCAATCACCTGTTATAGACCAATTGGGTGATAGCCATTTTCCAGCAAAAAAAGCAGGTGTTGAAACAGGCGATACCATAATTAAAGTAAATAACAACTATGTTCAGACTGATGACCAACTTGCAAGCCTCATACATGAGTTGGGTAAAAAAGGTGAAACAATTAAATTTCTGATCAGAAGAAAAAATGCTTATCTAACAAAAGAGATAAAACCTATTTATTGCCCGGAAACAAAAAGTTATAGAATTGGGTTATATGTGCGAGATAATGCCGGTGGAGTTGGAACCTTAACTTTTGTAGACCCAGTTTCTCAAAAATATGGAGCATTGGGGCATATGATAAGTGACGGTGAGACAAATCAAAAACTAAATATTAAAACCGGTAAGCTGGTAAAAGCTTCAATTCAAGGCATTCAAATTGGTAAAAGAGGTCAACCGGGAGAAAAGGTAGGGATGTTTGTTGAAAATTCTACTTTGGGGGATATACAATTAAATAGCTACTGTGGAATTTTTGGAGCAATAGATGCGAACATCCAGGATTATCTAGCTAAACCTATACCTATCAGTTACTCTAATCAAATTAAAACAGGCATAGCAGAAATTTATACAGTAGTAGAAAACCAAAAAGTTGAAAAATTCACCATATTGATTGAGAAAACATTAACAGGAAGATCAGATGGCAAAAATATGATTATCAGGATTACTGATCCTAAACTGTTAAAGACAACAGGCGGTATTATACAGGGTATGAGTGGTTCGCCCATAATTCAAGACGGAAGATTAGTTGGAGCAGTTACTCATGTCTTTGTAAATGACCCGACAAGAGGATATGGCATTTATATTGAAAATATGCTAAGAGAAGCAGGTATAATTGAAGATAATGCAAGAAGTGATGAAAATCTTGGAGCTTAATCTCCAAGATTTTTAATTTTGCCTTATTTTTTGACAAATAATCTAATTATTCTTCTATTTTAAAAATACTTAAAACCATGCTATTTTTGAGGATAACTAAAATTTTCGCTTAGACCTAATCCTTTATTAGCAGTTGTTTAGCCCCTTTGTAATAAAACAAAGAATAATGTTGGAATATTTGATAAAAAAGAGGTATTTTTTGGGAGGATATCTTTTTGTTTTTGTCGAAATTCTCTTTCAAACAATACTTAAAAACGAAATAGGGGGCGCGTATTAATGTTTACAGGGACTAAATTGCTCATCGCAGATGATAATAAGGAATTTTGCGATATTCTAAGAGAATACTTCATTGACCAAGAAGATATAGAGTTGGTTGGAATAGCTAATAATGGAGTAGAGGCTTTAAAAAAAATAAAAGAAGAAGAGCCCAATGTGGTAGTTTTGGATATAATTATGCCGCATCTTGACGGTATTGGTGTATTGGAAAAAATGAGTTATGACCAATACCGCCCCAAAGTTATCATGTTAACGGCTTTTGGTCAAGAATCAATGACACAAAAAGCGGTGGAACTGGGTGCAGATTATTATCTTTTAAAGCCTTTTGATATAGATGTTTTAGCAAGCAGAATCCGGCAGTTAGGTAATAGCAGCAATGGATATTCAAGTACTTCGTCCATTAGAACCAATCCTCCCAGTATTATAAGTAAAGGGAAAAATTTAGAGGTTGAGGTTACGAATATCATTCACCAAATGGGTGTTCCGGCCCATATTAAAGGATACCAATATTTGAGGGATGCAATTTTATTGGTTATCGAAGAAGTAAATCTCCTAGGTGCAGTCACAAAAGAGTTATATCCCATGATTGCAGAAAAGTACTCTACAACCCCAAGCCGTGTAGAACGGGCCATAAGGCATGCTATTGAATTGGCCTGGGATCGTGGTAATGTAGAAATGATGAATAAATTTTTTGGCTATACAATCAACCTTGATCGGGGAAAACCTACCAACAGCGAGTTTATTGCGATGGTAGCCGATAAGCTGAGATTATCCCATAAAGTGGTAAGCTGATTTTTTATTAAATATTAAAACCGGACTTTAATGAGGTTCGGTTTTTTTATTTTTATAAATGAATGATTCCATACATAAATTCTAATAATAAATTTAAGACTGGATTCTTAGGGGAGTGATAACTTGCAGCTAAAAGGAAAAGTCTGTGTTGATAAAAAAACTAAGAATCTAACCAAAAGAGTGCAACCCGGGGAAATTGCAGTTATAAACCATCCCGACCTTGATGAAATAGCAGCCAAAGCCCTAGTTGAATCTAAAGTAAAAGCTGTTATTAATGCAGCCCCGTCAATTACAGGGAAATATCCTAACCAAGGACCTGGCATTTTATTGCAGGCAGGCATCCCTTTGATAGATAACGCAGGAAAAGAAATAATGGATTTAAGGGATGGGGAAAACCTATCCATTTGCAATAATAACATATTTCATCACAACAACCTTCTGGCTACAGGCGTTGTAATGACCAAAGAACTCTTAGAAAAGCAATTGGATCTTACCCAGGAAAATATGGAGGATGAATTAATTAAATTTGTAGATAATACCCTTATCCATGCTTTTAAGGAAAAGGATATTATTTTAAATAATAAATTAATCTATCCCCTACTCAAGACTAAGCTTGAAGGAAAGCAAGCTGTTGTTGTAGTACGTGGCAAGAATTACAAGGAAGATTTATCAGCCATCAGACCTTATCTTAGTGAAATTAAACCTATTCTAATTGCTGTGGACGGAGGGGCAGATGCCCTATTGGATTTGGGTTTTAAACCAGATTTAATAGTCGGGGATATGGACAGCATTTCTGATTCCGCTCTCCTTTGCGGA
Organism: Bacillota bacterium; assembly: GCA_049323895.1. Taxonomy (GTDB): domain Bacteria; phylum Bacillota; class Peptococcia; order Peptococcales; family BICA1-8; genus JBMOKT01. Next base: position 99,744 of record JBMOKT010000013.1, read on the forward strand.
GGGGAACTAATAGTTCATGCTTACTTATCGGGAAAAGCCCCTGGAATTGAAAGGCTAAAAAAAATGGGTTTAGAATATACTTTAATTCCAGTTCCGGGGACGAGTGAGGATGCAGCTATGCTTTTAGCAGATGCCAAAGGTGCAGAACTGATAGTTGCCGTAGGGACCCATTCCAACATGATTGATTTTTTGGAAAAGGGTAGACCAGGCATGGCTAGTACCCTATTAGTAAGGATAAAAGTAGGGCAGAAGCTTATTGACGCTAAAGGTGTAAGTAAATTATATAAACCTAAACTATATTTTGGTCATTTGGCACAGGTATTAGTAGCAGGATTAATACCCATATTTATTTTTTCTTCAATATCACCGGTTTTTAATCAATTTTGGCGGATTCTAATATTAAAAATAAGACTGTTAGTCAGAATTTAGGGGGGAACAATGATTATTGATTTTAGATATCACGTAGCCTCCTTGGTTGCTATTTTTATAGCTTTAGCTTTGGGAATTTTAATAGGAAGCACCCTTATTGGTGATGACTTAGTGAATAATATGGCCCAGGAACAGCAGTTGTGGATTGGACGATTAGAAAAGGACTATCAAAATTTAAGGAAAGAGACTGCCGGACTGCGAATGGAATTATCCACTAAGCAAAATGAATTAAGTTACTATCAAAGTTTTGTTAAAAACGTCAAGCCGTATTTAATTAGCAATAAGCTGCAAGGGCAAAAATTTGCAATTGTCGAGATTGATTCACAAGGTCTATTAAATGATTTAACAAAAGCCTTGGAAGAATCTGGTGCCGCTATTGTCTCAAGTACAAGGATAAATGTTTTTCCAGCATTAAGTGAAAAAGAAAAATATACGGAGATTTCACAAGCCTTGGCTACTTTATTGGTCAGCGGGGAATATGGTGAGTATTTGCAAACTTTAGAGCAACAAGGGGTCTTAAATAGTTTTGGCAAATACGGAGAAGGTATTGATGGTATAATTGTAGTCTCGGGGTATAAAGATGAAAATAATTTCTTTTTAGCCATACATGATGCTTTTACTAACATAACAAATTTAAAAATACCCTTATTTTTTATTGGCAGCAATAAATATAATCATGGCAGGTTAGAAAGAACATGGTTACTGAATAATTTGGAAACAGAACCAGGGCAGATTTCTTTAATTCTTTCAATTTTCGAAAGCAAAGATTTGCAAGAAATAAAGGTTGATTCCCATGTTAGCGGAGGAAGAGGTAGAAATGAACAATAAAAACATATCTGTTTTAATACCGGCCTTTAATGAGGAAAAAAATATTATTGATACAATATTGGGTTTGAAAAAAATACCATCCATTAAGCAAATTATTGTTATTGATGATGGTTCCAGTGATAGTACCTCTAATTTATGCAATAGGCTGGATGTAGAAATAATCACCCTTAAAAAAAACGGCGGTAAGGGAAATGCTCTCAATGTTGGCTCGAAATATATTATTGGGGATTTTATTGCATTAGTCGATGGTGACTTAGGCTTATCCTCTGAAGAATTAAAAAAATTGATTAATCCTGTAGTAAGTGGCACTGTTGATATGACTATTGCCGCTTTTCCCCCTGCCTCAAGAAAAGGGGGATTTGGGGTTGCTAAAAAAACCGCTGGTTGGGGCTTGAAATTTTTGACCAGGGAGGATTTTAAGGCACCCTTGTCAGGACAACGGTTTATGAAAAGAGAGGTATTTGAAAGTTTGCTGCCCTTTTCTTCGGGTTTTGGTGTAGAGGTAGGCATGACCCTTGATGCTATTCTAAAAGGATACACTATTAGGGAAATCAGAACTGATATGGGACATGAGGAGACGGGGCGTAATTTGGCTGGATTTCTCCACAGGGGCAGACAGCTTAAAGATATCTTTATTACCTTAACTAAAAAAGGGTGGCGGAAATGGGCATTGTCTTAGTAATTTTAAGTTATCTTTTAACAAAAATTATTGCATTGCCTTTTTTTAACTTGTTATTAGCCGGTGGCTTAGTTCGGAAAAATTACCGGGACAGTGAAATTCCTATAAGTTTGGGGCTGATAATTTTTTTTGGGTCCATACCTTCACTGTTACTTTACTCCCAACTCTTTAAAATTGCCATAATGCCCCAGTATTTACTGCTTCTTGCTTTTACGATGTTTGTGGGTTTTTTTGACGACATTTTGGGAAACCATGAAACTAAAGGATTGAAAGGTCATTTTAAATTACTTATTTATAAAGGAAAATTAAGTACAGGGTCTTTCAAGGCAATCAGCATTTCATTTATCAGTTTGTTTTTTGCGTTAAACATTACGGAGAATTATTTACTTATGGTTATTAATTTTGGTATCTTAATATTAGCTACCAACAGTTTTAATTTACTGGATGTCAGACCCGGCAGGGTACTTAAAGTTTTTACAGTAATTTGGCTGTTTATGTTTATTTTCAAACCTGAGAGCAGGATCTTTTTAAGTATTATAATGGCTGCGGCAGCCGCCTACGCTCCCCTTGATTTGCAAGCCAAAGGCATGCTGGGTGATACCGGTTCCAATCTATTAGGCATGGTGGCAGGTATATCACTGGTCTTATACCTTTCGCCAGCCGCAAAAACTCTTTCCTTATTATTTCTTGTATATCTTCACTATTACACAGAAAAAAAATCCCTTACTGCATTTATTGAACGACGGGGTTTATTAAAAATTATTGATGACTTAGGACGTTAGTTCCTGGTTGGAGGAAATTAGAGGTGAAATTCCATGATAGAAAGGATAATTAGCTCCATACTTAACTCAACCCATGATGCTTTAGTGGCAATAAATATTAACGAGGAAATAGTAATATTTAATACAGCAGCTGAAAAGTTGATTGGGCGCAATGCTGAAGATGTAATGGGACGTCCTGTTAAAGAAGTTATAAAAAATACCCGTCTGCCGGAGATTCTCAAAACAGGAATCGCTGAAATAAACCAACAGCAAAATTTGGATGAGATCAACATAATTACTAATAGGGTTCCAGTATTTGACCAACAAGGCAGGATAATCGGGGCTGCTGCGGTGTTCCGTGACATTTCCGAGGTTATTCAGTTAGCTGAAAAAATTACTAATCTTCAGCAAATTAAATCACTTTTAGAGGCGGTAATTAACTCAACCCAGGATGCCATATCTGTTGTGGATGAAAAGGGCTATGGCATTATGATTAATCCTGCGTATACAAAGCTGACAGGACTAAAAGAAGAGGATGTGCTAAACAAACCTGCTACGGTGGATATTGCAGAAGGTGAAAGCATGCATCTTCATGTTTTAAAAACCCGTAAACCAGTCAAAGGTGTTGTAATGAAAGTAGGACCAAACCGTCGGGAAGTGGTGGTAAATGTTGCACCAATCGAAGTAAATGGAACGTTAAAGGGAAGTGTCGGTGTCATTCAGGACATTTCGGAAATTAAAAAGCTTTCCCAGGAGTTATATAAAGCCAAAAGGATTATTCGCAGATTAGAAGCAAAATATAATTTTGCAGATATTGTGGGCAACAGTGAACATTTGAAAAGTGTAATTGAGCAGGCAAGAAGAGCTGCACCTACTCCTGCTACTGTTTTATTGCGAGGAGAAAGCGGAACGGGAAAGGAAATGTTTGCCCATGCTATCCACAATGCCAGCAACCGCATCACAGGACAATTTGTGAGGGTTAATTGTGCTGCCATTAATGAGAACCTTTTAGAAAGCGAATTGTTCGGATATGTAGAAGGTGCTTTTTCCGGTGCGGTCAAAGGTGGAAAAGTTGGCTTATTTGATGAGGCTAACGGCGGTACTATTTTTTTAGATGAAATTGGTGAGATAAGCTGGAATTTACAGACAAAATTGTTACGGGTTTTGCAGGAACGGGAGATTCTGCGAGTAGGGGATACAAAACCGAGACCAATTGATGTAAGGGTCATTGCGGCGACTAATGCTGATTTGGAATCTTTGGTAGAAAAAAAACAATTTCGACAGGATTTGTATTTCAGGTTAAATGTGATTCCCATTTATATACCGCCGCTAAGGGAAAGGGAAGAAGATATCATAACCCTTATTAATCATATTATCCAAAAACTTAACCATGAATACGGAAGGAATATATCCAAGGTGAGTCAAGAAGGTATGGAATATTTGCTGAAACATGATTGGCCGGGGAATGTAAGGGAATTAGAAAATGCCCTTGGAAGGGCAATAATCAATATGAAGTTTCAAGATAGTATAATAGAATTAAAACATTTACCATCCTTAGTGGGTCGGGATAATGTTGCTGCCATAGATACGGTGGATATCAACAGTTCCTACGACCAGCTTTTTGCTAAGTGGGAAAAGAAATTATTAGAAAACGTTTTGGAAAGCTGCAAATATAATAAAACTGAAGCGGCACGCAAATTAAATATTTCTATCAGGAATCTTTACTATAAATTAGAAAAGCATGGATTTAAATAAAACAATATTTTATAATCTTTTGATATGTTATATAATTACTAAATAATAATATTAACCAGGAGGAGTAAAGATGGAGTTGAAAATAGTTAAGACTTCTTCCCCCAAAGAAAAGCCGCAAAAAATCAGCAGCTTTGGAACACTATTTACAGACCATATGCTAGTTATGGATTTTTCAAAAAATGAGGAGTGGCATGATTTAAGAATTGAGCCATATAGTCCATTCTCCCTAGATCCTTCTGCTTGTTCCCTGCATTATGGACAGGGGGTTTTTGAAGGATTAAAAGCATATAAAACCGGTGATGGCAATATTCAATTGTTTAGACCCCGTGATAACTTAGTGAGGCTGAACAATTCCTGCCGCAAGGTTTGCATACCGGAAATAAATGTAGACCAAGTACTTGATGGTTTGCTCGAACTTTTAAAATTAGAAGCTGACTGGATTCCTCAGGAAGAAGGAACATCATTGTATATCCGCCCCTTTATAATTGCCACCGAAGCCTTTTTGGGAGTTAGGCCTGCGGTGGAATATAAACTATTTATTATTTTGTCTCCAGTAGGTGCATACTACGCCGAAGGATTAAAGCCTGTAAAAATCATGGTTGAAGAATATTATGTACGGGCAGTAAAGGGAGGTCTTGGTGAAGCAAAGACCATGGCTAACTATGCTGCAAGCCTATTGGCGGCTGAAGAAGCCAAGAAAAAAGGTTATTCGCAGGTTTTATGGCTGGATGGTGTAGAAAGAAAATATGTAGAAGAAGTAGGAACAATGAATATTTTCTTTAAAATTAACGGGACCGTAGTTACGCCAGAGTTAAATGGAAGCATACTGCAGGGAATAACCAGGGATTCTGTTATAAAGGTATTGAAGCAATGGAATGTTCCTGTGGAGGAAAGAAAGATATCTATAGGAGAAGTGATGCTGGCGGCACAAAAGGGGGAACTGGAAGAAGTATTTGGGACAGGAACGGCAGCTGTTATATCTCCCGTAGGCAAGATGTTCTATGGAGGACAGGAAATAAGTATAGACAACTATGATACTGACAGCATCTGCCTTAAACTATATGATTATATAACCAGTTTACAATATGGAAAAGAAAAAGATGACTTTGGTTGGGTAAAAAAGTTATAATAAGTTTTCAATCCTGCAAGCTTTTGCTTGCAGGATTTTGCATTATATGCAAAATCCTGCAGACATTTAATTTAAAACTACCCCATAATTAATGGCACGTTTTTTGCAAAAGATAATGGAGAAAGAGAGATATATATAAATAGATTTTTGAGGGGGTAGATTATTTTGAAAGTTTTTGATTATCTGCAAAAGTATGATTATGAACAATTGGTGCTTTGTCAGGATGAAACCTCCGGTCTAAAAGCAATTATTGCCATTCATGACACTACTTTAGGATCTGCTTTGGGTGGAACAAGATTTTGGACTTATGCCAGTGAAGAGGAAGCAATAGTGGACGCTTTGAGGCTTTCCCGAGGTATGACCTACAAAAATGCTGCTGCAGGATTAAACATAGGCGGAGGGAAAACTGTTATAATTGGAAATCCTTATACTGACAAATCCGAGGCTTTATTTAGAGCTTTTGGGCGTTATGTCCACTCCTTAGGTGGTAGATATATTACTGCCGAGGATGTAGGGACTTCCGTGCAGGATATGGAGTATATTCGCATGGAAACTCCTTATGTTTGCGGCACGGTTGGTCAGGGAGGAAGTGGTGACCCATCTCCGGCCACAGCCTTTGGTGTATGGAAAGGTATTAAGGCCTGCGCCAATGTGAAATGGAGAAGTGACTCCTTAAAGGATAAAGTAGTAGCCGTTCAGGGTTTGGGGAATGTAGGAAGCAATTTATGCCGCCACCTGACCGAAGAAGGGGCAAAACTAATTATCACTGATATAAATGCTAATAATATTGAAAAGGTAGTCAACCAGTATGATGCTCAGGTTGTTAAGCCCGATGAAATTTATTCTGTGGAATGTGATATTTTTGCACCTTGTGCTTTAGGAGCAGGTGTTAATGATAATACAATTGATAAATTAAAATGTTCAATTATTGCTGGTGCTGCAAATAATGTACTGCAAAATCCCGAACACGGTGATGCTCTTCATAAAAAAGGTATATTATATGCACCTGATTTTGTAATAAACGCCGGTGGAGTAATAAACGTTGCAGAAGAGTTGAATGGATATAACAAAGAAAAGGCATACGCTAAAATTGCAAAAATTTATGATAACGTGCTTGGAGTATTCAAGATTTCTGAGCGGGATCAAATTCCCACATATCTAGCCGCCGAACGCCTTGCTGAAGAGCGCATCAATAAAATAGGCAAAGTAAGAAATACTTATTTAAGTAAGTAGACTAAATCATACTTTTCATTCTTCTCAATTTGCATCTTACTTCTAAATATATATATTGCCTGAACGGGGGTTAACAATGATTACGGTTTTAACTGGCAATTTTGGCAGTGGAAAAACGGAAATATCCATAAATATAGCTGTAAAAAATAAAAGTACATTAATTGATCTGGATATTGTCAATCCCTATTTCCGTTCCCGTAAAGCAAAAGAAAAGCTGGAACAAAAAGGGGTAAAGCTGATTGTGCCTCCTCCCCATCTGGCAAACTCCGATCTTCCTGTGGTGATTCCAGAGATTTTGGGTGAGTTGCAGCAGGAAGATGCGAACAAGATTATAGATGTTGGGGGAGATAATGTAGGTGCTATTGTACTGGGAAGGTTTAGCAGCCTGCTCAATGAAAAAAAAGCAAAGGTTTTTCTAGTGATAAATCCTTTTCGCCCCCTTACCCAGAACTATGATGGTGCGTTTGAGATAATGGAATCAATACAAAGGGCTGCCGGCATAAAAATTTCCGCTATTATAAGCAACCCTAATCTTGGGCGGTATACCCAAATTGAAAACATTATTGAAGGACATCAAAAGGTTGTTTCCATTGCAAAGGAATTGAATAAAGAAATTGAATTTTTATGCTGTAAGGAAATTTTTGCGAAGAAGGTGCAAGGACTGGTTGATATACCTGTAATGGGTATTGATATTTATATGTTAACTCCATGGGAAGAATAAACAGGAGGTGAAAGGCTTGAAAAGGGTAATTTTTCATGAGGAAAAATGTAAGGGTTGTGAATTATGCACAACGGTCTGCCCTAAGAAGATTGTTTTTATGGATGAAACAAAAATAAACAGCAAAGGATTTCATCCTGCAACTGTTAAAGAACAGGATGAATGTATATCCTGTGGGTTCTGTGCCATAATGTGTCCTGATGTTGTAATTGAGGTTCGCAAGCCGCCTAAGGAGGGGAAAAAGGATGAGTAAGATATTAATGAAGGGCAATGAGGCTTTAGGTGAAGCTGCGATTAAAGCAGGATGCAGATATTTTTTCGGTTATCCAATCACACCGCAAAATGAAATTCCCCAGTATCTTTCTAAAAGGATGCCGGAAGTGGGAGGTGTTTACCTCCAAGCCGAGAGTGAAGTGGCGGCAATTAATATGGTATATGGAGCAGCTGGTTCAGGTGCCAGGGTAATGACCTCATCTTCAAGTCCCGGTGTTAGTTTAAAAATGGAAGGTTTATCATATATTGCGGGAGCTGAATTACCTTGTGTAATTGTAAATATGATGAGGGGAGGTCCCGGGCTGGGAAGTATTCAGCCGGCACAAGGGGATTATTTCCAAGCTACCAAAGGCGGAGGGCATGGTGATTATAGAACACTGGTTCTGGCGCCGGCATCAATTCAAGAAGCTGTTGATTTAATTATTGAAGCTTTTGATTTGGCTGATAAGTATCGGAATCCTGTTATGATTCTTGGTGACGGGGTATTGGGACAGATGATGGAGCCGGTGGAATTTAAAAAGACTGATGATATTACCTTGCCCCACAAGGATTGGGCTGCAACAGGCAAGAAAAATAGAAAGAAAAATGTGATTAATTCTTTATATTTACAAGCAGAAAAGCTTGAACAGCATGTTTTGTGTCTAGCAGAAAAGTTTGGAGAAATGGAAGCTAAGGAACAAAGAGCCGAAACCTATCTTGCAGATGATGCTGAGATTCTCCTTGCTGCTTATGGAACCACCTCCCGGGTATGTAAAGCAGCTATAGATATGGCGAGGGAAGAAGGCATTAAAGCAGGGCTGTTCAGACCAATTTCTTTATGGCCCTACCCTGTTATTGCCCTGCAGGATATTTTGCCCGGCGTTAAGGGGATACTGACTGTTGAAATGAGTTTAGGTCAAATGGTTGAAGATGTACGCCTGGCTGTAAACGGCAAAGTACCTGTTGACTTTTATGGCCGAACAGGCGGAATGGTACCTACTGCTAGAGCAGTCTACGAAAAAATAATGGCTTTCCAGGAGGTGTTATAGGATGACAGTGGTATTTGAAAAACCAAAAGCTTTAGAAGATGTTACATTACACTATTGTCCCGGTTGTACCCATGGCATAATACACCGCCTGGTGGCAGAGGTAATTGATGAATTGGATATTCAGGATAAAACTGTGGGGGTTGCTCCTGTTGGCTGTGCGGTATTATGTTATGAATATTTTGATGTCGACATGCAAGAGGCTGCCCATGGAAGGGCACCTGCTGTAGCAACAGGAATAAAAAGGGTGCTCCCGCAAAACATTGTATTTACTTACCAAGGAGATGGAGATTTGGCATCCATAGGTATGGCTGAGGTTGTTCATGCCGCTGCCCGGGGCGAAAAAATTACTATAATCTTTGTAAACAATGCAATTTATGGAATGACTGGAGGTCAGATGGCACCTACTACCCTGGTGGGGCAGGTAACCAATACTTCTCCTCTGGGCAGGAAAGCAGAGCATTCCGGTTATCCCATTAGGGTATCTGAAATGCTGGGCTCTCTTGTGGGTCCTGGTAATTATATTAAGAGGGTCTCAGTACATGATCCAAAACATATTCGTCAAGCCAAGAAAGCCATTAAGGAAGCCTTTGAGAATCAAATCCAAGGCAAGGGTTTTTCTTTGGTTGAAATTTTATCAACTTGTCCTACTAACTGGGGCAAAACTCCTGTGGAGTCGCTTAAATGGCTGGAAGAAAAAATGATTCCCTACTATCCTTTAGGAGATTTTTCGCCAAAGGAGGGGATTTAAATGATAGAAGAAATAATTATTGCGGGATTTGGCGGACAAGGTGTAATGTCTATGGGGCAGCTTTTAGCTTATGCCGGAATGTTGGAAAATAAACAGGTTGCCTGGATACCGTCTTATGGACCAGAAATGAGAGGGGGTACAGCAAATTGTGCTGTCACTATCAGTGATGAGCAGATTAGTTCTCCTCTCGTCACAGAACCTTCCGTTTGTATAGTAATGAATAAACCATCCCTGGAAAAATTTGAAGCTACCATCAAAACAGGTGGAATTTTATTTATTAATACATCCCTGGTAGATATCAAACCAAAAAGGCAAGACATAAAGATTTATGAAATACCTGCCAATGAAATAGCCAATGAAATAGGCAACAGTAAAGTTGCAAATATGGTTATGCTGGGTGCTGTATTGGAAATAACTAAGGCAGTTAGTACAAATTCTATAATTGAATCACTGAAAAAGGTACTTCCTGTCCAACGCCATAATTTAATTCCTTTAAATGCAAGTGCATTGGAAAAAGGAGCACAATTTATAAATTAAGCCGGTTTTTCCGGCTTTTTTTTATATAATAAAATTTCCCTTATTTTTTTATAAATTAAAATTTTTTAAATTATATGTTATTATTTACCGGATAAACATTGTTTCAAAATAATATTTTTAGTATAATATTTATGTTATATGTTATATAATACATAATTTTGTGTAATGTATAACAGAACTTATATTAATTTTTTGAGGAGGGAAATTGAATGCAAACAGGAGGAATGCAACAACGGGAAAACTGGGGTTCACGGCTTGGTTTTATATTTGCTGCTGCCGGTTCTGCCATTGGTCTCGGCAACATCTGGAAGTTCCCCTATATGACTGGTCAATATGGAGGAGCTGCCTTTGTTTTAGTCTACTTTGCCGCAGTATTGTTTATTGGTATTACAGTAATGTTGGCAGAATTTGTTATTGGTAGAAGTGCTGGTCAAGATGCTATAGGTTCCTTTAGAAAATTAGCACCGGGAACACCATGGTGGATTACTGGAGCAATGGGAATTTTAGCCGCATTTATGATTTTATCTTTTTATGGTGTTGTTGGCGGCTGGACAATTGCTTATATTATTAAAAGTCTTACAGGTTCATTGGCAGGATTAACCGCTGCTGATTATGACTCCATCTTCGGAGCCTTTATTACTAATACTACCCAGCCTATCTTCTGGCAAGTAATATTTATGGCTGCCACTATCATAATTGTTGTTTTAGGTATCCAAGGCGGTATTGAAAAGTGGAGTAAAATTTTAATGCCAGCCATTTTTGGAATATTAGTTTTACTAATTATCAGAGGAGTAACATTAGAAGGTGCTGGTGCAGGGTTGTCTTTTTATCTGAATCCTGATTTTTCAAAAATCAACGGATCTGTTATTCTGGCTGCCTTAGGTCAAGCGTTCTTCTCACTGAGTCTGGGTATGGGTACTATGATTACTTACGGTAGTTATTTATCCAAAAAAGAAAATTTACCCAGTGCTGCCGTAACAGTTGCTGGTCTTGATACACTTGTTGCTTTCATGGCAGGTTTAGCAATATTCCCCGCTCTTTTTGCTGGTGGAATGGATCCCTCGGTTGCAGGGCCAGGATTAGTGTTTGTGGTACTGCCTGCAGTATTTTCACAAATGCCTTTAGGTTCTTTCTTTGCTACTATATTCTTTATTCTGCTTGCTTTCGCTGCATTAACTTCATCTATCTCCATCCTCGAATGCGTAGTTGCTTACTTAAAAGACCAGGTTGGCTGGTCCAGAAAGAACGCTGCCGTAATTATCGGTATTATTATCACTATCGTTGGGGTAGCATGTTCTCTGTCCTTAGGTGCTTGGAGCGAGTATACTGTTCCATTCCCAGGTCACGGAGAATTAGGTTTCTTTGACCTAATGGATACAATTTCTTCTAAAATATTATTAACTCTTGGTGCATTATTCATTTGCCTATTTATTGGATTTAAATGGGGTACTGGAAATGCAGTTAAGGAATTAACAAATAATGGCGAGCTTCAAATTGGCTGGTTAAATGCATGGGCTATCCTTGTCAAGTATGTAGCACCAGTGGTAATTTTCATTGTTATCTTATACGGATTTGGCATAGTTGGCTAAAAAATAAAAAAATTCCAAAAAGACTTCCTTAGTTGTAAAATACTTCTAGGGGAGTCTTTTTATTTACCCCTAAAAAAGGAAAAGCTATAGAGGAAAAGAAATACTATTTTACATTCTAAAATGAGGAGAAGAGAAAATGGTTAACGAAAAGAGAATAGTACAAGAATTTATGGAACTGGTTAAAATTGATTCTGAAACAAGAAATGAACGGAAAATTGCCGACTATCTAACCAATAAACTTCAGAGCTTGGGTTTAGAAGTTTTTGAAGATGACACCGGCGGCAAAATAGGAGGCAATGCGGGCAATCTAATTGCTATGCTGAAGGGTAAAAAAGATGGACCGACCATAGTTTTCAGTGCACATATGGATACAGTCCAACCAGGTGTTGGTGTCCAACCCATAATTGTTGGAAATGCAATAAAATCAAAGGGTGATACCATACTTGGTTCTGATGATAAGGCTGGAATTGCGGCAATACTTGAATTATTAGAGGTAATTAATGGGGGGGGAATAGACCATGTGCCATTGCAAATTATATTTACTGTTGCAGAAGAAGGGGGATTACATGGTGCTAAAAACTTAAACCCCCAAAACATTAAGGGGGATTTTGCTTATGTTTTAGATAGTGGGGGTTCGGCAGGGCACGTAGTAATCCAAGGACCTGCACAGAATCAGTTGGAAATTGTAGTTACCGGAAAGGCTGCCCATGCAGGGATGGCACCCCAGGAAGGTATTAATGCTATTCAAATTGCTGCTAGAGGAATTGCTAGAATGCGGCTAGGGAAAATCGATGAGGAAACAACGGCTAACATCGGAATTATTAGAGGCGGTAAAGCTACAAACATAATCCCGGATAAAGTTGAAATTGAAGGAGAAGCTCGCAGCCTTAATGAAGATAAGCTGGAACAGCAATGCAACCATATGACAGAGTGTTTAATTAGGGCCCAAGAGGAATTGGGAGGGAAGGTTGATGTTCAAATTATTCCAAGCTATCCCTCCATAAAAATCGATGAGGAGGAAGAAGTAATCAGTATAGCTCAAAAGGCCGCACAAAACCTTGGGTTTCCTTTCTCCCTCGATAAAACTGGAGGAGGGAGTGATGCCAACATCTTGAATGGTTACGGCATCCCCACCGCCAACCTGGGAATTGGGATGGAGAAAGTACATACTACCGAGGAATATATTACTATTGATAATCTTGTTAAAAACGCTGAATATCTTGTCGAAATAGTTAAGGTGGCTTCTGAATAAATGATAAGAATTAGAACTGGGGAAGTAATGGAGATAGTAGAAGACAACTGCGATATCCAGATAGTGAAAGTCAATATTCAGGATGATTCAGAGGGATTGGCAGTAGTTTATCCCTTGCTTACAGGCAAGGTAGGGGTGGGGGAGGTTGTCCTATTAAATACTACTGCAGTAAATCTACAGTTGGGAACCGGGGGAGTTCACTTTGTGATTTCTTCTGTTGGGGATAAAAATATGGATTGCAGCTGCGGCGGACATATTATGAAAATGAGGTATACGCCCTTGCAGATAAAAGTTACTGCTGCGGAAGAGGAAGTAAGCCCCTATCATGAAGAAATTAAAAATTTTGAATCCCTTAATCAAATACCTGTCCTGGTTGGCTTTCTGCATAGTATGCTTTTGCCAATTGTGGCCGGGATAAAGAGTATTAAAGAAAATGCAAGAATAATTTATGTCATGACAGATGGCGGTGCATTACCAATATCCTTTAGTAAAACAGTCAAAAGGCTGAAAAATATGGGCTGGATAGCGGGAACAGTAACAGCAGGGCATGCTTTCGGAGGGGATTTAGAGGCAGTTAACATTTATTCTGGCTTAGCTGCAGCCTGCAGCGGTTACAAACCTGATTTAATAATTGTTGCAATGGGACCTGGCAATGTAGGGACAGGGACTGAATTAGGTACTACAGCTCTGGAAACTGGACAAATCATTAATGCTGTGCACAGCTTGGAGGGACTCCCTATTCTTGTTCCAAGGCTAAGTTTTAAAGACTGTCGGGACAGGCATTATGGAATAAGCCATCATGCTTTAACTGTCCTGGAAAAAATTGCCCTTGCCAGCAGTTGTGTTGTTTTTCCTATCCTGCAAGATTCCGGAAAAAAGGATAAAATTAATGAACAGATTATCTCCAGAGGATTGCACTCAAAACATCATATTGTTTTTGCTGACGGGATGGGCGGCATAGAGTATTTATATAATAATAAAATTGAAGTTGCTACCATGGGCAGAAATATCAATGAAGATTTTGAGTTTTTTTTAACATGCTGTGCAGCTGGATCATATGCGGCAAAGCTAATTTAAGTTTTTTTTAATTAAATCAGAGACCAGTATATTCCCATCAGCCAGCAGCAGTTGTAATTCCTTTAATATTTCCTTCATTGTTCCCCTAAAAAAGATAGAATTTGGTGTCATTAGTGTTTTCACGGGTATGCTCCTTTTAAATTAATGGTTATCTATGGAAAATATATGCAAAAAAAGTTGACAATATGTTTGGAGGAAATGAATAACAGTTATATTAAGGAGCAAAAACACCTATTGCCTTACTATATGACAAAACGCGGGAGGTCGAATTTGCCTAAGTATTTTGTTGATTTACATGTCCATATCGGAGCTACTGAAAATAATATACCCGTAAAAATTACTGCTTCCAGGAAGTTGACGTTTAAAAATATACTCCAAGAGTGCCTCAGTAGAAAAGGAATTGAAATTGTTGGTATAGTAGATTGTGCCTCCCCTGAAGTTCAAAAAGAAATAGAAGGGTATATTGCTGCTGGAACATTAAAGGAATTACCAGGTGGCGGATTAAGGTATAAGGATTGCTTATCTTTTATGATGGGTGTTGAAATAGAAAGCCGCGAAACAAACGGGGGAAAGGGACATTTTATTAGTTATTTTCCGACCCTGGAACAATTAAGGTCATATTCAAATTTTTTGTCTCATAGTATAAAAAACTTAAATTTAAGTACCCAACAGTGCTATCTTTCCGCGGCAAAACTTTTACAAGCCACAGAAGAAAGTCGCGGCTTTTTCTTTCCGGCCCACGCTTTCACCCCCTATAAAAGCCTTTTTGGCAGTTGTGGAGCATCCCTCCGGGAAATATTTGGGTATAAATATGGGAAGGTGAAAATAATTGAGCTGGGATTAAGTGCTGATACGCAAATGGCTAATATTTTAGAAGACCTGCATGATATTACTTTTCTTTCAAATTCCGATGCCCATTCATTAGAAAAAATAGGACGGGAATATAATATAATCCAAATGAGCGAGCCCTCTTATGATGCTTTAGAGAAGGCTTTGTATAAAATTGAAGGCAAAGTAGTAGCCAACTATGGATTAAATCCAACCTTGGGCAAATATTATAGGAATTATTGTGAGGATTGCCAAAAAACATTTACCGAGTTCACTGGAGCTTGCCCTTGGTGTTTTGGAACAAATATAGTCAAAGGTGTATATGACAGATTGCAGGAAATAGGTAAACCCGGCAAAAATATAATTGCTGTCCGTAGACCCCCTTACTTTTATCAGGTGCCCCTTTCTTTTTTACCAAAAATAGGTCCTAAAACTATTAATAAATTAATAGACAGATTTGGTACTGAGATGAATGTTCTGCATAATGCAAACTATAATGATATTGCAGAAACTGCAGGGATGCAAATCGCTGATTTGATTGTCAGGGCTAGGGAGGGGAAGTTAATGATCACACCTGGAGGAGGCGGAAGCTATGGCAAAATTGTCCAAGGTGAGGGAAGTAATAGTGGCTTATAACGCTTCGGGAGCAGCCCGCGCTGCTCGAGAAGGTTATGTTGTAATGATAGTTGATGTAATTGATATGTCAACCTCGTTGGAAGCAGCCCTGCAAGGGGGCGCTTTTATGGTATTGGGTGCCAGTCCTGATATTACTAAAGCACCTGTCCAAGTTAATCCTTATAAAATTGGCGCCTATGCTGCAAGCAAAGCACGTGAAGAGAAAAAAGAGATAGTAATTATTGCAGAACCACGGTGGGGAACAAAGGAAGAACGAATTAGTGGATGCAGCCTTCTCTTACAGGGCTTGGGTGGCAGAATAAAGGATTATCTCGTTATTCCCAATCTAGGTGGTGAAGTAGGAAAGATAGTGAGTTTTAAAAATAAAATTGTTATTTGTGTAAGCGATACGGGAGGAGTTGCATATGATGCTGCCTGGCAGTACAGTAAGAATATAACTACAGGAACTATAGCCAGGACAATATTTTCCAGAAGTAATCAGTCAGCAGTGGCATCAGTTGAGAGGGTTTTAGGATTAGCCAAGGAGAAAAACATTGCCGTTGTTGCAGCTAGTGGAAATGCTATAGAAGACGTTTTAGCGGCCAACTATTTGGCTCAAAAAATAATAGAAGGAGGACAACTGGACTTGCATACTTAATTAAATGACCCTGGCATAATTGTCTCCAATTTGCATAAATATGTTTGTGTAAACATACTAAGGGAGAGAATGCCGTGGGTAAATTGGTCAAGCCTGGTGTTAAAGGCTATTTTGCGAAAAACTATCTTATTTTACTGTTTGTTGCTTTTTTCTTAATTATGGGAATAGTATTTGGGGTTTTAGGAGTTAAGGCTTTAACCCCGGAACAGCTTTCCGGTCTAAATAGCTATATTGATACGGGATTAAAGACCGTGGGTTCAACTCTGGATTACCAAAGTACAGCTAAACAGGCTATTTGGAGAAATCTATCAACTATTTTTAAAATCTGGTTCCTAGGTCTTACGGTAATAGGTCTCCCCTTGATTTTGGTAATTATTTTCACAAGAGGTTTTATTCTTGGTTTTACGGTAGGTTTTTTTCTTCAGAATAAAGGGTGGCAGGGTTTAATAATAATTTTATTAACGATTTTTCCCCAGAATATTATACATTTACCTTCTTTAATAATCGCTGGGGCTACTTCCATAGGCTTTACCCTATATCTGCTCAGGGGTAGGAAAGATAATACAAGTATTTCAAGTAATTTTATTAGATTTTCAGCTGTTATGCTTTTAATAGCCTTATTTATGCTATTAGCAGGTTTTTTAGAGGGATATGTATCCCTTCTTGGAACAAAGCTATTTGCATAATTAAGTAATTTTTGTAGATTAATTATTATGAGACGTCAGAAAAATAAAAAATATTATAAAAATTCAAACTATATATTTTATAAGAAATCTTTATATCCAGGGTGTTGTGTTCATGACAAAAACTATTGTCTTTGATGAATAGACATTGTATAATACAAATAAATTTTTATTTTATATTTTTATTAATAATACATAAAGGGAGGTGCAATATTTAATTTTTTTGATTTCTTATTTTAAAGGAGGTATTTGGAATTGGACGCTTTTGTAATTTTTATGGGTAAAGTTAACAGTTTCGTTTGGGGACCCTATATGTTGGCCTTATTAGTAGGTACTGGATTATTTTTAACAATTAGACTAGGTTTTGTTACTTTTAAATACTTACCATATGCTTTAAAACTATCATTTTCCAAAAATCAGGATTCAACTTCTGAAGGTGATATTACCCATTTCCAAGCTTTAATGACTGCTTTAGCAGCTACTATTGGTACTGGTAATATTGCCGGTGTTGCCACTGCAGTTGCTTTAGGCGGTCCCGGTGCGGTTTTCTGGATGTGGTTAACTGCTCTGGTAGGTATGGCAACCAAATATGCTGAAGCTATTTTAGCCGTAAAATATCGTGTGAAAGATGAAAAAGGCGAAATGGCCGGCGGACCTATGTACTTCATTGAAAAAGGTCTCAATATGAAGTGGCTGGGTGTTTTATTTGCATTCTTTGGTGCTGCTGCAGGCTTTGGTATTGGCAACATGGTTCAATCTAACTCAGTTGCCGATGCATTAAATTCTACCTTTGGTTTAAATCACTGGATTTCAGGTGTTTTATTGGCTGCCTTAACAGCTCTTGTTGTCTTAGGTGGTATTAAGAGTATTGCTAAAGTTACAGGTACTTTAGTTCCAATTATGGCTGTATTTTATGTTTTAGGCGGACTATTTATAATTTTATTAAATGTCAGCCAGTTACCTGCAGCTTTTGCTTTAATTTTCAAGGCTGCCTTCAGTGGTGCTGAGCCTGTTGCCGGGGGTTTTGCCGGAGCTGGGGTAGCACAGGCTATACGATTCGGGGTTGCCAGAGGGGTATTCTCTAATGAAGCTGGTCTAGGCAGTGCTCCTATTGCAGCCGCCGCGGCTAAGACAGACCATCCTGCCCGTCAAGCATTTGTTTCAATGACTGGTACCTTCCTTGATACTATTATCGTTTGTTCGATAACAGGTTTGGTATTAGCAATAACCGGAGTATGGGAAACAGGACAAACGGGTGCTGCCTTAACAACTGCTGCCTTTAATAAAGGGCTTCCAGGACCTGGTGGTATTATTGTCGCAATCGGTATAATTTTATTCGCCTATTCCACAATTCTGGGTTGGGCTTATTATGGTGAGAAGTGTGCAGAGTACCTGTTTGGTGTAGGTGCTGTTAAACCTTACCGCTATCTATGGGTTCTTTTTGTAGGCTTAGGTGCTGTTGCGAAACTATCCTTAGTCTGGGATATAGCTGACACTCTAAACGGATTAATGGCAGTTCCAAACCTTATCGGTTTATTGCTGTTAAGCGGTGTTGTTGTCAGTGAAACTAAAGACTTCTTAGAAAATGTTAAAGCTAAGGAAGATGCTGCTGCTGCAAAATCTACAAACGCATAATACACAATTAAAATTTAAAGAGGGTGTTCTCTACAGAACACCCTCTTAATTTTAATTGACGGTCAATTGCTAATGGACAATGGCGAATGGCTATTTGAAAAATTGAAATTCTTCATTATTTCAATGGGAAAATGAAGGGTTTTCAAAATAGTCAGAAGCTGGTTTCGCAAACTGGCAGTAGTGTGAAGTAGTATAAGTCCTTGTTGGGGAAGGAGAGGGATGATAATGACCAAATTTTCATAGCACTCCATTATTTTTTGCAGATAACTGATTTGGGCAACAGGAACTTTGATTATAAGGGTATTTTCATTGTTATATATAATACTGCTTAATGAGTTCTTACCTCTATATCTGCGTGACATAACTTTTCCTCCAAAATAATCTTTCAAAAGATATTGTAACATGCCCCCGCGGCAAACACCAAACAAAACAGAAAACACGGCTAGCGCAGGGTCTTTTGCGACTGCGGAAGCCGATGTTGTATTTATACTTATTACCTTTCCAAAGGACCCCGTGGTATATAGAATAAACTGGGCACTGGTAGTTTATTTGCTTGGCGTATTATCTTGAATAGGAGTCTTTTTTCCTGCACGGATAATACTAATTGCCGGTTCCGGGCAAACTAACTCGCACATACCGCAAACTATGCAGCCTTCTATTCTCGGTTTAACCGCCGGAGTACCCATAAATCCTAAATTCTCAGACCAACTGATAACTTGGGTAGGACATTTTTCTATACATAGTCCACAACCTTTACATAAATCAAAGAAAATGGTGAAAGTTCCTTTTTCATTTGTGAATGTTTCTTGTTTCCATACTTGTTTTGTTTGATTTTGGTTTGCCATTAGGCAGCCTCCTTTAGAATTATCATATTTATTGCCATTATTCAATTAGTATTACATATTAGATTAAATGTTTATTCTAGGACAAAGTGGAATCTTCATATTAATTAGTATTAGCTAATGAAAGGGGTGTAAAAATGTATTTAATTGCTATTACTAATTGGAAACGGAAATTAGTTTACCTGTCGGCGCTTTTGTTAATAGTTATCCTGCTTATCAGTATAATTCCCAATTTACTACAAACTGATTCAGTAAATACTGATAGTGAACCTAGTGAAGATGATATTTTAAATCAACCTATTAAAGTTCAAGGGCAAGGTCAATCTCAAACGACTTCCACTCCCAAAAATCCTAAAAATTGAAGGAAACAGAGA
The DNA here is from genome assembly GCA_049323895.1 of Bacillota bacterium. Classification (GTDB taxonomy): domain Bacteria; phylum Bacillota; class Peptococcia; order Peptococcales; family BICA1-8; genus JBMOKT01. The sequence continues at coordinate 119,415 of JBMOKT010000013.1, forward strand.
AATAGTGTTGAAATACTAACCAAGTTAACGTTTTATTAGGAGAGAATAACTTGGAGCCACTAATAAATAATTTTTTAAACTTTCTGCTCATAGAAAAAGGCTTAGCAGCTAATACTATTGCATCTTACCAAAGGGATTTGCTGGGTTTTGTTAAATATCTAAAAAAATATAATTGTACCAATTTTAATGGGGTTAACCCTGAACATCTAGTTGGCTTTATTTCCAGCCTAAAAAAAGATGGCAGGGCTGCTTCTACCATAGCAAGGCAGATAGCAGCCCTTAAATCGTTCTTTAAATTTCTGGTACGAGAAGGATATCTCAAGGAAAACCCTGCTTATGACTTAGATAAACCAAAGCAGGCTAAGAAACTTCCGCATATTCTGAGTATTGGCGAAGTGGACAAGCTTTTAGATGCTCCCAAGCTTAATACTCCAGGCGGTGTGCGGGATAAGGCTATGCTCGAAGTGCTTTATGCTACAGGTGTTCGTGTTTCAGAGCTAATTAATTTGGGTATGAATAATGTAAATTTGGAATTAGGCTTTATTAGATGTATGGGAAAGGGTTCAAAGGAGCGGATAATTCCTATAGGGTCTAAGGCAGTAGAAGGTTTAATTACATATTTAGATTGGGGAAGAAACAAACTACTAAAAAATCCCCGTGAACAGGGACTTTTTTTAAATCATCATGGAAGAAAAATGACCAGGCAGGGTTTTTGGAAAATCCTTAAAACATATACAAAGGAACTGGGAATAGAAAAGGAAATCAGCCCCCATGTTCTTAGACATTCTTTTGCAACCCACCTGTTGGAAAACGGTGCAGATTTACGTTCTGTTCAGGAAATGCTTGGTCACGCAGACATCTCTACAACGCAAATCTATACCCATCTAACAAAGAAAAAAATCTTTAAATCTTATAATTCCTTTCATCCACGCGCTTAAAAGGAGGACAAAAATGAAAAAAGCAATTCTTATTATTCTCGATAGTATAGGAGTGGGAGCACTGCCTGATGCCCACCTTTATGGAGATGAAGGGGCTAATACCCTTAAAAATATTGCCACGGCTGTAAAGGGCTTAAAACTTCCCAACTTAGAAAAAATGGGCATTGGTAATCTTGGTGATATTCGTGGAGTAAAAAAAGTAAGCAACACTATAGGGGCTTATGGTAAACTGGCTGAAAAGTCCAAGGGCAAGGATACCACTACCGGGCATTGGGAATTGATGGGGCTAATAACCAGCGACCCTTTTCCAACTTTTCCCCATGCATTTCCCCAGCAATTAATAGAAGAGTTTGAAAAGTTAATAGGGAGAAAAACTATCGGCAATGAGGTGGCTTCAGGCACAGAAATTATTGAACGATTAGGTGAGGAACATATTAAAACAGGCTATCCCATAATTTATACTTCAGCAGACAGTGTATTTCAAATAGCCGCCCATGAGGAAGTATTTCCCCTTGATGAACTTTATAAGGTTTGTAGAATTGCCAGAGAGTTTCTAACAGGACCATATAAAGTAGGGCGGGTAATTGCCCGGCCTTTTATTGGCAAACCAGGGAGTTTTTCAAGAACCGCCAACAGGCATGATTATTCCTTGCTGCCTCCACAAAAGACCCTGTTAGACACCCTAACGGAAAATAATTGGGAAGTTATTTCCGTTGGGAAAATAAACGATATTTTCGCTGGACAAGGAATCACAGCAAGCTTCCCCACCAAAAGCAATATGGATGGCGTTGATAAAACTATTCAAGTTTATGGGGAGATGCATAATGGCTTGCTTTTTGCAAATCTTGTTGACTTTGATGCAAAATTCGGCCACCGCAATGATCCCTTAGGGTACGGCAAAGCTTTAGAGGAATTTGATCAAAGGCTTCCGGAGATATGGAATCTTATGGATGGCGATACTATACTGCTTATTGCTGGGGACCACGGCTGTGACCCCACCACTTCCAGTACTGACCATAGCAGGGAATACACCCCTATTTTAGTAATGGGTTCTTCCGTTAAAGGTGGAGTTAATTTATCAGAGAGGGAAAGTTTTGGTGATGTAGGTGCAACCTTGGCTGATTATTTTCGAGTTAAGTATGAAGGTTATGGCATGAGCTTTTGGGATCAGATAAAGTTCTAAGGAGGGTTGAATATGCAGGAAGTGATAAATTATATAAAAAAACTAATTAGTATCCAACCTGAGGTTGGTTTAATACTAGGCTCAGGACTGGGTGTATTAGCCGATGAAATTGACGAACCCACATACATTCCCTATGATACAGTTCCTAATTTTCCAGTTTCCACCGTACAGGGGCATGCAGGACGCCTGGTAATAGGGAAATTGTCAGGAATGCCTGTTGTGGTCATGCAGGGAAGGTTGCATTATTATGAAGGTTACAGTATGGATAAGGTTACTTTTCCTATTCGAGTAATGCAGGGCATGGGAATAAAAAAATTAATCGTTACCAATGCAGCGGGAGGTATTAATTTAAATTATATGCCTGGCACCATTATGTTAATTAAAGACCATCTGAATCTTATGGGTACCAATCCACTAATTGGAGAAAATCTTTCCCAATATGGTCCAAGATTCCCCGATATGACTTATGGCTATCATCCCGGGTTGAGGGAACTGGCTCGTACAACAGCCAAGAAACTCGAAATTCCCATTGAAGAAGGGGTGTATGCAGCAGTTACCGGTCCTAGTTATGAAACACCAGCTGAAATCAGGTATCTTCGTATAATTGGTGCAGACTGTGTAGGTATGTCTACGGCGCCTGAGGTTATTGTAGCAAATCACGGCGGCATGTCTGTCTTAGGAATATCCTGTATAACAAATATGGCGGCGGGAGTTACTGGAGAAAAGCTTTCCCACGAAGAGGTGATAGAGACTGCAGATAGTGTAAGGGATAATCTGCGGAAGCTGTTAAAGGAAATTTTAAAAGAGATGGGGCCAGTATAAGATGCGTGCCTATGACATTATTGCCAAAAAAAGGGATGGTTTTCCCTTAACAGACCCGGAAATAAAATTTCTAATCAGAGGTTTCGTTGAGGGTACAATACCAGATTATCAAATTGCTGCCTGGGCTATGGCTGTATTCTTCCAGGGAATGGGTAACGAGGAAATATCCAGCCTCACCAGGGAAATGATTGATTCGGGAGATACCATAAACCTAGAAGAAATAACAGGTATTAAGGTGGATAAACATAGTACAGGAGGGGTGGGAGATAAAACATCTTTAATTGTTGGTCCAATTGTAGCAGCGGGGGGCATACCTGTAGCCAAAATGTCAGGTCGGGGGTTAGGCCATACAGGTGGCACTATCGATAAACTGGAGTCTATTCCCGGTTTTAATGTAGAATTAGCCAGGGAACAATTCATTTCCCAAGTAAATAAAATTGGACTGGCCTTAGTAAGTCAGACAGGGAATCTAGTACCTGCTGATAAACAACTTTATGCCCTGAGGGATGTAACTGCCACTGTAAATTCCATTCCCCTGATTGCAAGCAGTATCATGAGTAAAAAAATTGCTTCAGGTGCTGATGCTATTCTTTTAGATGTTAAAACAGGAAATGGAGCTTTTATTAAAAGCCTGGGTGAGGCGGAAAAACTTGCACAGATAATGGTAGAAATTGGAGTAAGCTTTAATAAAGACACAATGGCAGTTATCAGCAACATGGATCAACCCTTAGGATATGCGGTAGGAAATTCCATTGAAGTAATGGAAGCCATAACTACCCTTAAAGGTCAAGGTCCAGAGGATTTAACTCATTTATCTTTAACCCTAGCTGCATATATGTTTATTTTGTCAAAAAAAGCTGTAAGTTACGAACAAGGTTATGAGATTGCCAAAAAAATCCTGCTTTCAGGAAAGGGACTTGCAAAATTAGGTGAATTTATTGCCGCTCAAGGCGGGGATGCCAATGTCATTGATAATTTTACATTATTTCCGTTAGGAAAGGGAAAATTTGAAGTAAAATCAGCCATGGGAGGTTTTGTAGAGGCAATTAACACTGAACTAATAGGAAAATCTGCAATGATAACCGGGGCCGGTCGCTCCAAACAGGGAGAAAATATTGACCTGGGTGTGGGAGTATATATATTTAGAAAAATAGGAGATAAGGTATCACAAGATGAAGTTTTAGCTGAAATTGTTTATAATGATGAACAAAAGGCTCAGGAGGCCGCAGACTTAATACTAAAAAGCTATAAAATTACATCTGAAACAGTTGCCAGACCTGAGGTAGTTTATAAAACTATTCACAGTAAATAAAGGGATCCGTAGGATCCCTTTATTTATTTTATCTGCATATGATCATGGTATATTTTATAAATAGGAATTACTACGCGTGAAATAAAGACATACAAAGTCAAGGACCCTAAAGAAACAAGTAAGATAAAGGCAATTAAATTATCCACTTTCGCACCTCCTTGATAATATTTTAAGAAATTTTAATAGAAAGCATACCTATTAATGATTTGGAAATAATAAAAACACAGTTTTTTTAAGGAGGTTATAAATTTGAATAAACGTATTTTTGTAAGTTTGTTAATATTACTTACTATTATTTTTATGTCTGGAACATCCTATGGGGTAGAACTTACCCTTGAATCACCGTCAGCTATTTTAATAGAAGCTGATTCAGGACAAATTTTATTTGAGGAAAATTCCCATGAGCGCAGGGCTCCGGCAAGTGTAACAAAAATTACTACTTTACTGGTTGCCATTGAAGCAATTAAAGAAGGCCGGGGCAGCTATGAAGATATTGTAGTAGCCAGCGAAAACGCTTGGAGGCTTGGAGGTTCACAAATATATTTGGAACCTGGGGAGGAAATGACGTTAAAAGAATTGTTGATTGCAGTTGCAGTTGGGTCTGCAAATGATGCGTGTGTTGCAGTTGCTGAACACCTTTATGGTTCACATGAGGCTTTTGTAGAGGCCATGAACGCTAAAGCCAAGCAATTAGGCTTAAAGGATACTAATTATGTTAATGCTTATGGTCTTCCCGCCGAAGGACATTATACCTCTTCCTTTGATATAGCACAAATTGCCAGGGAAGCATTAAAGCATGAAGAAATACTGCAGCTCACATCCATAAAACACTATAGATTAAGGGAAGAGACAAGCAAACCATTTCAATTAGATAATACTAATAAGCTTTTGTGGTGGTATAAAGGAGCAGATGGTTTTAAAACAGGCTGGATTGGTGAAGAATCGGGCTTTTGTTTAGCCTCAACTGCCCAAAGAGACGGATTAAGGCTTATTTCAGTTGTTTTAGGCGCTCCCCAGGCGAAAGGCAACTTCCGAGACAGTATGATTTTATTTAACCATGGATTTGCGTCTTTTGCCTTCAAAGAATTTATTAAACAGGACCAGGAGATTGTCCAGGTTAAAGTGGGAAAAGGGACTCAAGAATATATTTCGGGCATTGCCAACACTAGGGTTGGCTTAGTAATACCTAAGGGTAACGATCAAGCATTAACGACTAAAATAGAAGCAGCACCAATAGTTCATGCACCCATAGAGAAGGGCCAAGTAATAGGGAAGATTACCATTTTAAAAGAAAATGAGCCGCTAAAAGAATTCGACATCGTAGCAAAGGAAGGTATAGCACAGGGAAGTATTTGGCGTCAATACCATAAACTCTTTAGAGAAATGATGGATTTTGATTGAATTCTGACAGGTCTGCCTCACGGCAGACCTGTTTACATAACTTCTGTTTCTTCGACATTATTTTTTCCAAATTTTAGCAGGAAACTAAAAATAAGTGTAGAATATTTTTCTTAATTGACAATAGGAGGATGAAGTTAATGGTTCTACTGAAAATTAAAAATGATAACCTCATAGTAAAGATATCAGGGGATTTGGATTTAGTTTTAGCCAAAGAGTTCAGGGACCATGTTGATAAGGTTTTGTTGGACAGGCCTGTAAAAAACCTGATTTTAGATTTTTCTGACGTTGATTTTATCGACAGTTCCGGATTAGGAGCCATTTTAGGACGGTATAAAATAATGCAGCAGCGCAGTGGTAAAATGTCAATTATTGGTGTCAAAAAGTCAGTATACCGTGTCTTAGAGCTATCGGGTATATTAAGAATAATTCCAACCTTCAGAGTAGAAGAACAAAAGGAGGCTTAAACATGCAGAAAAATAAGAAAAACCACATTAAACTTGAGTTTATGAGCTTGCCAGAGAATGTAGCCCTGGCAAGGGTTCTAATTTCCAGCCTGGTTGCCCAGGTGGATACTACCCTAAATGACCTAGAGGAAATTAAAGTTGCAGTTTCCGAAGGAGTATCAAATGCCATCATTCACGGCTACCAAAATAATCAAAATGGCATTGTTGCCATAGAGGCTAATATAATTGATGAAAAGTTAGAAGTTATTATTGAAGACAAAGGAATTGGAATAGAGGATATAGACCAGGCAATGACACCGACCTTTACTACGGACCCTGATCGAATGGGACTGGGCTTTGTCTTTATGAAATCTTTTATGGACAATGTAGAGGTTATTTCTCAAAAAGGAAACGGAACCAAAGTTGTTCTGGTAAAATCATTAATAAACAATGGGTCATGTACCCAAGTTGCAAATTAAGGTGTGAATTATGAATGTAAGATTATCGGAAATGAATTTACCCAGATTCCCATTATTATCAGATGAAGAAATGTCATCATTACTTTTAAAGGCAAAAAAAGGAGACCATGATGCCCGAGAAAGGCTGGTTAACTGCAATCTCCGCTTAGTGTTTAACCTTGTACAACGATTTGCCAATAGAGGATACGAAATCGAAGATTTATTTCAAATAGGTACTATAGGTTTGATTAAAGCAATTGATAAGTTTGATACTACTTATAATGTTAAATTTTCTACATATGCTGTACCAATGATCGTTGGTGAAATACGCAGATTCCTTAGAGATGATAATCCTGTCAAAGTAAGCAGATCTTTAAAGGAAACTGCTTATAAAGTAAACAAATGCCGTGACAGTCTTACTACGGAATTGGGACGGGAACCTAAAATAAGTGAAATTGCAGAAGCCCTGGAAATGAATATCGAAGATATCGTTACAGCTTTAGAAGCAGTACAAGCACCCACTTCTATCCATGAAACTTTGTACCAAGATGATGGGGACCCTATTTATGTTTTAGATCAGTTAACCAAGGATACTGAAGAAGAACCCCAGTGGTTTGATAAATTAGCTCTAAAGGAAATCTTAAACAAACTGCCTACAAAAGAAAAAGAAGTTTTGTTGTTGAGATTTTTTCAGGATAAGACCCAAACTGAGGTAGCTGAAAATGTTGGACTTTCCCAAGTCCAAGTCTCCCGCATTGAGCGGCAGGCTTTACGCAAAATAAGGGCCTTAATGAACCAAGAACCTAACATATCCTAAAAGCCGGTATAATAAGCCGGCTTTTTCTAACAAACGCCTGTCAAGGCGTTTTTACTTTTTTATAATGGCATAATTAATTTTACTTGAGCAGATAATACATAGGGAGGTGATAAAGAATGGACTTAAATGAAATAAAGAAAAGAATTGCTGATAGAGAACAAGAATTGATTAATATAAAGAATAAGTCTGATAGTCAGGTAGATCAGATTAATCTAGCTTTACAAGAGGATTATCAAGCACTGGTATTTTATGAAGTAAACTCTGAAAGTAAAAATAGAAATGAGATTCGTCAACTTAGGACAATGGTATCAAGACAGCAAAATCTCCTGAAAAAATACCAGCAAATTCGATTCGGTAAATTAGTATATAAAAATGCACCCAAGATTCCTGTCTTGAAAAATGCCATATTAGCTTTTTTAGTAGGGGGAACTATTTGTGCTATAGGACAAGTTATACTTAATGCTATTGTTGCAAATGGGGTCGCGACTAAGGAAGCCACATCAATTACGGGAATTATTATGGTCTTTGCAGGAGCCCTTCTAACAGGAATCGGTATTTATGATGAAATTGGACGTTTTGGTGGTGCAGGCTCTATGGTGCCAATTACCGGCTTTGCCAATTCAATCGTTTCACCGGCCCTTGAGTTTAAAAAGGAGGGTTATGTATACGGTATAGGAGCAAAGGTTTTCACAATTGCAGGTCCGGTTTTGCTTTACGGAAGTTTAGTATCAGTAATTATTGGTTTGCTCTACTACTTTTTAGGCTAGGAGTTGGAAGTGAAAATGGCAAACAAGAAAATAGGTAAGCAAACAATAAATTTTTCAAGCCCCTCCTCAATATTATCCTATGCTTCTATTGTAGGGCCGAAAGAGGGACAAGGACCTTTAGGTACAGGATTTGATTATGTATTGGAGAGTAATCTAGATAAGGAAAAATCCTGGGAAAAAGCGGAACAAAAAATGCTGGAACATAGCTTACATTTAGCACTTGCCAAAGCAAACCTGCTGCCTCAGGATTTAGATTATTTTTTAGCTGGGGATTTACTAAACCAAATTATATCCTCAAGTTTTACTGCCAGGTCTTTAGGGATACCGTATCTTGGTCTTTATGGAGCTTGTTCTACTTTAGTAGAAGGATTAATCATAGGAACTATATTGATTGACGGTGGTTATGGACAAAAGGTAGGGGTCGGTTCATGCAGTCATCATGACACTGCAGAAAGACAACTCCGTTACCCAACGGAACTGGGAGTACAGAGAACTATGACCGCCCAATGGACAGTAACAGGCAGCGGATCATTTATTCTAGGTAATACTTCTAATGGAGCCGACTTAAAGATTACCCAGGGTATTATCGGAAAAGTAGTAGATTTAGGGCAGGCAAATGCCATGGATATGGGTTCTGCAATGGCCCCTGCTGCTGCTGATACTATTGTTAGATATTTTGAAGATACTGGCAGACAACCTAAGGATTTTGATTTAATAATAACTGGGGATTTAGGTAATATTGGCAGGATCCTTTGTCAGGAACTTGTACTGGAAAAGGGATATAATATTTCAGACAACTACACTGATTGCGGTGTATTAATCTATGACCCCAAACAGGATACCCATGCCGGAGGCAGTGGCTGCGGTTGTTCAGCAAGTGTACTGGCAGGATACCTGTTGCCTGAAATGAATAAGGGAAAGTTTAGGAATATCTTCCTTTTGGCCACAGGAGCCCTGCTCAGTCCAACCAGTACCCAACAGGGGGAAACAATTCCTGGGATAGCGCATGGTGTAATAATACAAGGGAAAGGTTAGGGGATAAAATGTTTGAGAATATATTTAATGCTTTTCTTATCGGTGGAATTATTTGTGTTATAGGTCAGTTAATAATGGATTTAACCCCGTTTGTAATTACCCCGGCTCATGTATTAGTTGGTTATGTGACAATAGGTGCTCTGGTAAGTGCTGTAGGTTTATATGAGCCTTTGGTGAATTTTGCTGGTGCAGGTGCTACAATTCCCCTCTCAGGTTTTGGACATTCTTTGGCTCAAGGTGCTATAGAAGGCGTAAAGACAAAAGGAATACTTGGTGCAATTGGTGGTGGAATTGAGGCAACGGCTGCCGGGGTAGTTGCTGCCATAATTTTAGGTTTTTCCATGGCTACCATATTTAATCCTAAAGGGTGAAATTTATGAATCGTAATGTAATTATTATTACCGACGGTGATTCAGTAGCACAGCATGCAGTAGAGACTGCTGCCAGGAATATAAATGCCAGAACAATTTCAGCATCGGGGGGAAATCCTACACCTCTGAATGGCAAAGAGATAGTAGAATTAATAAAACAGGCGGAACATGATCCTGTTGTTGTGATGTTTGATGATAGAGGATCCCCACAAAAAGGTGAAGGAGAAACGGCTTTAGAAGTTGTAGCCCGGCATCCTGAGATAAATGTTCTGGGGGCAGTGGCTGTTGCATCCAATACAGATGTGGAAGGCGTTAAATGTGATTGTTCAGTTACAAGAACAGGCGAAATAATAGAAGCATCAGTTGATAAAACAGGAGATCCTTGCTGGCATTCCAAAAATATATTAGGTGATACAGTAGATATTTTAAATAAACTTGAAATACCCATTATAGTTGGAATAGGTGATGTAGGAAAAATGGATGGTAAGGATGATTATCATCGCGGGGCGAAAATTACTACTAAAGCTTTGGAATATATAATTAATCAGGGAGACTTCAATGATGGGTCAACTGGATACGAAACAGGATGTAAAGGTAAATAAAAAGCTTGATGAAAATGCTGCTATTTTAGACAGGGAATTAGGCGTAGGGAAAAGTTACGATGTAATAAGAAAAGATATTGATGTTGCAGGAAAAAAAGGAGTCTTGTATTTTGTAGATGGGTTTGCCAAAGATGACATCATGTTATGGATTTTACAGACCCTCGCAAAAGTAGAAAAAGAGGATCTTACTGTTAATCCCCTGCAAAAATTAACTACAAAATATATTAATTACATCGAAACAGATGTATCTGACCAATTGGATAAGATAATAATAGCCGTTTTATCAGGCAGCATTGCCTTGTTTATTGATGGCATTGAACAAGGAATAATTATTGACGCCAGGGAGTACCCGTCCAGGGGACCACAGGAGCCGGATATTGAGAGGGTGAGCAGGGGCTCTAGGGATGGCTTTGTGGAGACCTTGGTGTTCAATTCAGCTTTAATCAGGCGTAGAATCAGGGATCCCAAACTGAGAATGGAAATATTGCAGGTTGGTCGCAGATCCAATACCGATGTTATAATCAGCTTTATCGAAGATATAGCAAATCCTGATTTAGTTGCTCAGATTAAGGAAAAGTTACAAATAATAAATATAGATGGACTTCCTATGGCAGAAAAATCGGTAGAAGAACTGATTGTCCCCGGAAGTTACTGGAATCCTTTTCCCAAGGTTAGATATACGGAAAGACCTGATGTTGCAGCAGTTCACCTGCTGGAAGGACATATCCTACTAATTGTAGACACATCACCAAGCATCATAATTTTACCTACAACTTACTTCCATCATGTACAGCATGCGGAAGAATATAGACAAAATCCCAGCATTGGGGTCTATCTAAGATGGGTTAGGTTCTTTGGAATTATTTCCTCCTTGTTTATTTTACCCCTCTGGTATTTAGTATCTATGCAGCCAGAACTGCTACCTGAAGGGCTGCAATATCTAGGTCCTGAAAAGACTGGAAACGTGCCTTTACTAGTGCAAATTATACTAGTGGAGATAGGAATTGATTTAATTAGAATGGCTGCAATACATACGCCGTCGCCCTTGGCTACAGCTTTAGGTTTAATAGCTGCATTTTTAATTGGTGATGTAGCTATAACAATAGGATTGTTTGCACCGGAAGTCATTCTCTATGGCGCATTAGCAGCCGTAGGCACTTTTGCTACTCCAAGTTTTGAATTAGGATTGGCTAATCGTTATATAAGGTATGTTTTATTGTTCTCAGTTGCCATATTTGGTTTTCCGGGATTTTTAGGAGGATTGACTGCAGTATTTCTGTTCCTGGCTTTTATGAAATCCTATGGAATTCCCTATCTCTGGCCGTTAATTCCCTTGGATTGGAGAGCTTTAAAAACCATCCTGGTCCGATCACCAGTGCCTATCCAAAATATTCGTCCGGAAATATTAAAACCAATTGATAAATCTAGGCAAAAAGGTGGCACAATTCCCTTTCCTGCTAAGAAACCTAAACTTAAATGGAAGAAAAAAAAGGAGGACTCTGAATAAAGGGTTCTCTTATTTTTGTATAAAAAAACCAAAAAATGTTAAAAATCATAGATATGCACGATGTTTAGACACTGAGGAGGAAAAACATGGTTAAAATAGGAATACCCCGCGCCTTATGTTATTATAAATATTTTCCTTTATGGAATCATTTTTTTTCATGTCTTGGATTGGAAGTTGTTGAATCTCCTTCCACCAATAAGATTCTTTTTGATAAAGGAGCCAAGTATGTAGTTGATGAAGCTTGTCTACCGGTTAAAGTATACTTTGGTCATGTTAACAATTTAAAGGATAAGGTGGATTATATTTTTGCCCCCCGTATTGTAAGTACTGAAAAAAGGAAATACACCTGTCCTAAATTTATGGGTATTCCCGATATGTTGTTAAGTATTGATAACCTGCCCCAAATTATTGGACCTACTATTGATTTAACAAAGAATGAAAAGAATATTTATCAAATAGTCTGGGATATCGGCAGAAAATTCCACAATAACCCTCTCAAGGTATTTAATGCCTGGCAGAACGCTGTGAGGGAACTAAATAAATATAATGGAGAATGGATGTCAGGTAATATTCCCAAAGAACTAAAAATCAATCACGTACCTGAAGAGGAGGGACAACTGAATATTGCCGTATTGGGTCATGAGTATATTCTTTATGACAAGCATTTAAGTATGAATTTACTTCAGAAGTTAGCAGAATTAAAAATATCGGTATTTACTACGGAAATGGTTGTTCCTAAAAATAAAGAAGCCGAAGTAAAGAAACTTCCCAAAAAAATATTTTGGGATTTCGGCAGTGATGCTGTAGGTGCTGCCTTTCATTACAGTAGAAATAAAAAAATTTCCGGGCTAATAAATATTAGCTCCTTTGGCTGCGGACCAGATTCTATGACTAACAGTATGATTACTCATTTTTTAAAGAAAAATTGCAGCAAGCCCTTTTTAAATCTAATAATAGATGAACATACCGGTGAGGCGGGCATTAATACAAGAATTGAAGCCTTTTATGACTTATTAAAGAGAAGGGTGGGTTAATATTGAAAATTACTTTTCCCCATATGGGGAATATGTATATCCCAATTAAAGGACTGCTGGAATATTTAGATCTGAATGTAGTAACACCCCCATTTTCCTCTCAAAAAACCTTAGAGTTGGGGGTGAAATATAGTCCGGAATTCGCCTGCCTTCCACTTAAATTAAATTTAGGTAATTTTATTGAAGCCCGTGAATTAGGAGCAGATACTATGATTATGGCAGGGGGGGTTGGACCATGTCGTTTTGGTCTTTATGCCCAGGTAGAACGGGAAATATTGCAGGAATTAGGGTATAATTATGAAACTTTGGTCTTGGAACCACCGGACAAACATTTGGGGCAGTTTATTGGGAGATTGAGGAAGATTATTGGTACTAATTCTTGGTGGAGGGTTATAGAGGCCATAAAATTTGCTTTTACTAAGTCATGTGCTGTTGATTTAGTTGAACAGAATGTACAATTTTTGCGCCCAAGGGAAAAAAAACAAGGTACGGTAGACAGCATATATCAACATATTTTAAAAACCCTGGATTACGCTCAAAGTTACCAGTCTCTGGAAGAGGTTAAAAACATAGGATTGCTAAAATTGCAGCAAGTACCCATGAGGGATAATGATGAAGTAATACGGATAGGTCTTATTGGTGAGATATACACCCTCCTTGAGCCTTTTACTAACTTGGATATTGAAAAAGAACTAGGTAAGATGGGTGTAGAGGTGACCCGGTCAATTTATTTAAGTCAGTGGATAAACAGCCACTTGCTGATGAATTATTCAAAGCAGGTTACGGTAAAGCCCTTTTCCGACTTAGCCAAACCCTATCTAAATTATTTTGTAGGAGGTCATGGACGGGAAACAGTCGGTTATGCCGTAGGCTTTGCCAAGGAAAGATATGATGGTTTAGTACAAATTGCACCATTGACCTGCATGCCTGAAATAGTTGCCCACAACATTTTACCTAAGGTTAAAGAGGACTGGAATATACCCATAATGACCATGTATGTTGATGAACAGTCGGGGAAGGCAGGGTTAATAACCAGATTAGAAGCCTTTGTAGATTTGATTCGCAGAAAAAATGCGCTTAATAGGAGGTTGGCAAAATGAATTATTACTTGGGAATAGATGTAGGCTCGGTAAGTACTAACTTTGTACTAATTGATAAAGACCATCAAGTAGCAAAAGCACTGTATTTGCGCACCCAAGGCAGACCAATGGAAACAATAAAAAAGGGAATGGTTGAACTTTATTCCCAACTGCCGGCAAAAACCCAAATTTGTGGAGTTGGTACAACAGGAAGCGGACGTCAGCTTGCTGCCCTAATAGTAGGTGCTGATGTAGTAAAAAATGAAATTACTGCCCATGCTGTTGCCGCGGCGGACCAGGTAGAGGGAGTTCATACCGTATTAGAAATTGGCGGTCAGGATTCGAAAATTATTATTCTAGAAGACGGCATTGTATCCGATTTTGCAATGAATACCGTCTGTGCAGCAGGTACTGGCTCCTTTTTAGACCAGCAGGCCGCAAGATTAGGATTGTCTATAGAGGAATTTGCGACCTTAGCATTAGAAAATAAGAATCCTGTAAGAATAGCCGGAAGGTGTTCCGTATTTGCAGAAAGTGATATGATCCATAAACAGCAATTGGGACATAGCCTTCCTGATATAATTGCAGGCTTATGCCAGGCCTTAGTAAGAAATTATTTAAATAACGTGGGAAAAGGAAAAGAAATCAAACCCCCTATTATTTTCCAGGGAGGCGTTGCTGCAAACCCTGGTATCCGTATTGCTTTTGAAAAAGCATTGAATACAAAAGTAATTATTCCGAAGTATTTTAATGTAATGGGTGCCCTGGGTTCAGCCATACTTGCCAAGGAATCTGTTGCTAAGAGCCAGAACAGTAAATTCTATGGTTTTAACCTTATTGAAGAAGATTATAGTACATCTTCTTTTGAATGCAAAGGATGCCCCAATAACTGTGAGGTAATTGAACTAAATGTAAATGGGAGTCTGCGGGCTCGATGGGGTGATAAATGCAACAAATGGACTGATACTGTGGAAAGTGCTAGTTAAAAATATCCTCCTTTAAGAGATGTATTAACATCTCTTTTTTAAATAATAACCATTTATATGGAGCTGAAGTCAAATTGTGTTATAATAGTTAATATTATAAGTATAGGATTAGTGATATGCTTGATAATTTGTCTCACGAAAAAAAGGTTTTGATAAATAAACTATCGGCAGCAGCAAACAACCTTGGTCTTAATATTTACCTGGCTGGAGGCAGTATCAGAGATGTATTGCTCAAACACAAATGCAACGACCTTGATATTGTTGTTGAAGGCAATGGTCTGGAGTTTGCAAAGTTTATTTTTCCTTATCTTGGAGGGGAAATAAAAACATTTTCTTCTTTTATGAGTGCTACCATAGCTTTGGATAAGGATTTTCTTATCGATATAAGTACAGCACGGGAAGAGGTTTATCCTGCTCCGGGTCAGCTTCCAAAAATAAAACCCAGTAATATTTTTGTGGATTTAAAGCGGAGGGACTTTACCATCAATTCCATGGCCCTTTCCTTGAATAATCCGGGAGAAACCCATTTAATCGACCCTTATAATGGGAAAATGGATTTAGAGAAAAGGGTTTTAAGAGTTTTAACCAATAACAGCTTTTGTGAAGACCCCACAAGAATTCTCAGGGCTGCCCGTTACTCTGAAAGACTAAAACTAAGTATAGAAGATAGAACATTAAAACAATTGAGAGAATCGGTTAAACACCTGTTACATGTTTCTCCCAGCCGGCTGAAAAATGAGTTTATCAAAATTAGTGAAGAAAACAGCTTTCAGAGGATTATTAAAGCCTTAAAGGTTTTTAATGCCCTACGGTATCTACTGCCGGGGCTGGATTCGTTAGCAAAGGTTAAGCAGAGTCATATAGATTTTGTAAAGTCTTTTGTCAGTAAGTATAATCAAGGGCAACAGTGGTTAGTTCTACTAATGCTCCTATATTGGGAAGGTTCATGTAATATTAATTCAATTTTAGATGCCAGGTTGGAATTCAATAAAAAAGAAATGACTTGCCTAGATTGGTTAATTGATAATTCCAAACTGATAGAGAGAACCTTCTTTAAGCAAAGGGATGTCTCATTTATATCTCTTCATAACCTACTGTTTAATACCCCCCTAGAGGTGGAAATATTTCTATTAAGCATCTTAGACAAAAAACGAAATAAATATTTTCTTGAGCTTCGTAAAGCAAGAGAAGGAGTGGAAATCCCCTTGAATGGAAAAGATTTGCTTAAGCAAGGCTTTGCACCAGGACCTTTGATAGGAGAAATCTTATCTCTTCTAGAATTGGAAGTGCTAAAAGGGAATATCAAAAACCGGGATGAGGCTTTTTGCTGGTTAAATGAAATGAGGGATAATTTATGTTAAATAACTTTTCAATTGAAAAACTAATTATTATGGTTCCTGTTGTATTGATAGCTATTACCTTTCATGAATTTGCCCATGGCTGGGCCGCCCATACTCTGGGAGACCCCACCCCTAAACGTCAAGGAAGGTTGACTTTGAACCCTATTAGCCATCTAGATCCTCTAGGAGCTCTGCTGCTTCTTGTTGCAGGCTTTGGTTGGGCAAAACCTGTAGAGGTAAATCCTTATTATTTTAAAGGAGACCGTCGGAAAGGAATGATGATGGTTGCCTTTGCGGGACCTTTGAGTAATATTATAATTTCCTTTATTGCTGCCCTTTTACTTGCTTATTTGCCTCTAGCCAGTGGATTACTTCGGGGATTTCTTAACTATTTAATATTAATCAATATTTATTTGGCTTCTTTTAACTTATTACCCGTTCCTCCTCTAGATGGATCAAAAATACTTGCCGGTTTAGTACCTAGGAATAAATCTGATTTTATATACGCGCTGGAAGGTTATGGTCCTTTAATCCTTATGTTGTTAATAATTACTGGTGCTACAAGCTTCCTAGTAATTCCTATCGCCAATTTAATTATGAATGTGGTATGGAGTTTAACTTCATTGTTTGTTTTTTAGGAGGAAAATTGTGTCACAGCATAATAATCAAGACAAATACAAGGTGCAATTGGAAAATTTCGAAGGCCCCCTTGATTTGCTTCTCCATCTTATTGAAAAAAATGAGATTGATATTTATGATATTCCTATTGCCAAAATAACCGAACAGTATATTGATCATATTTATAGTGCTGATAATTTTGATATTGATTCGACAAGTGAATTTTTAGTCATGGCGGCAACTTTGTTATCAATTAAAGCTAAAATGCTCTTGCCAAAGCCAGCAAAAGAAATAGAAGGGGAAGAAGGGGAAGATCCTAGGGAAGAGCTTGTTTTGAGGCTTTTGGAGTACAAGCAGTATAAAGAGGCTGCAAATATACTGCGCATGAAAGAACACGAAATGTGCAAGATATTTACTCGGTCTGTAGATGTTGTAGAGATTCAAAAAAAATTTGGACATGTTAATCCTGTGGAGAATGTAACTGTAAATGATTTATTCGCAGCCTTTAGAGTAATTTTGGAGAGAATTAAACAGATTGAGCCTATTTATGAAATTGCCAAAGAAGAAATTTCTATTCAGGACTGTATGGATGCTATTCTTAGTGAATTAGCACACAATAAGAACGGATTGGAATTTTCAGATTTATTCTTTCCGGGCATAAGCAGGCTAAGGATTGTTATGAATTTTTTAGCTGTCTTGGAATTAATAAAGATAAACAAAATTACCTTTAGGCAAAAAGGACAGTTTGGACGTATAATCCTATTCTTAAAGAATGATAACATCTAAAAAAGGGAGAGAAGTTTTATTGTTATTTCTAGAGGAGACCAAAGCAATAATTGAGAGTTTGCTGTTTATGAGCAATGAACCCCTTTCTTTGAAACAGATAGAAGAAACTACTTCCTTTTCCCAAGAAACTATAAGGGAGGTATTAGGTGAATTAAAAAAGGAATATGACCAAACTTACCATGGATTTCATGTGATTGAGGTTGCAGGTGGCTATCTCTTTGCTACAAAACCGCAATATGACCGTTATATTGAGAAGTTAGTTAAACCCCAATTCAACAATCTATCCCATGCTGCCTTAGAAACACTATCTATAATTGCTTATAAGCAGCCAATTACCAGAAGTGAAATAGAACTAATCAGGGGTGTTAAAATAGATAAAATTGTTAGCACCCTTGTTGAAAAAAATTTAATTCAAGAACTCGGTCGCAAAGAAGGACCAGGGCGGCCTATTATCTATGGAACTACCAATGAATTTCTTCTTTATTTTGGTCTAAAGGATCTCTCCCAACTCCCTCCCATTACTAGTGAAGATTCATAGTATGGAGGTAAAGGTAAGCTTTGCAGTCATGCAGATTTCTGGTCACTGGTCACTTAAACGCCGCAAGGCGTTTTTTTCATGTATATAAAAGAATATTTTTGCCAAAATTAGGGTGTATAGGGAGTGACAAATTATGGTCATCTATATATTAATAGCTTTGCTTTTTATTTTTCTAACAGCTTTTATTCCTATACAGATTCATATTCTCTATCATAATAATAACCAGCAGGGTAAAGTTAAAATAAAAATTAAAATACTGTTTATTACAGTAAATAATGTGTTCTCAAAACCAATTTTTAAGGTCTTATCATTGATGGCCAGAAGAAAGTTTACCGTAGAAAACGTAAAGGAATCTGTCCAGGCTAAACGTCCGCCGGAGAAAAACTGGATATTGATTTTAAAAAGGCTTCAGATTTGGACCCCAAGAATGATACAGATTATTTCCCATTCCCTAAAACTGACTTCAAAAATCCTCAAACCAATAAAATGCAAAAAACTAAATATATATACAGAAATTGGCCTCACTGATGCAGCTAAGACAGGTATTACGATCGGAACTTTATGGGGAACGTATAGTTATTTGCTATCCATGCTTTCCAAATGGATGGTACTAAAGCCGGATGTTCCTAAAATTGAAATAATACCTGATTTTAAGAATCCAAAGGTTAATTTGAAATATGATTGTATAATAACTTTCCCATTAGGTCATATTATAATTGTCATGGTGCAGACTATCCGCTTTGTACGGGTTAGTTATCATTTAATAAAGGGTGTAACTACATAAAAGGGGGTAACTAAATGAGTGGTAGTAACCATCCTATTGAGGGATTAATGAAAACAGCTATGGAAAGTATAAAGGAAATGGTTGATGTAAACACAGTAGTAGGTGATGCTGTAGAAGCAGCTGATGGTACTGTGATAATTCCTGTTTCCCGTGTTGCTTGTGGTTTTGCAGCAGGGGGCGGTGAGTTTGAAACAGCAGGGGGTGGGAATAATCAGGAAGAGAAACAGCAATTGCCCTTTGGTGGTGGCTCTGGTGCCGGAGTTTCTGTTCAACCTGTAGGTTTTTTAGTCGTTTCTCGAGAAGAGGTGCGGTTTTTATCAGTGGATGGGAATGCTATGGTAGATCGCATAATTGATAATGCTCCTCATATTGTTAGTCAACTACAGGGATTATTCGGAAGAAGAAATGCATCAAACATTCAAGACCCAAATCAGATTTCAAATGAATTTGCAGGAACCGAACAACGCTAAAAAAATTAACTAAACCTAAACTGAGCCTAGCTCAGTTTATTTTTTTTTTGTTCTACTAATCTGAAAATCTTCATAGGTATCTAAAAGGTGCAGTATATATTTTGGGGAGATACCTATGATTAATATTATTTGGTTATTATTGATAGTTGTCGGTATTTTAGTTGCTGCTGCAAACGGCCAACCGGAAATTATTACCGATACCGTTTTGCAGGCAGCCAATCTCGGGGTAAAATATTCCTTTGACTTAATTGGCTTAATGACCTTTTGGCTGGGAATTATGCGTCTAGGGGAGGCAGCAGGACTAGTAGATCTTTTAGCTCGGATGATAAGACCATTTACCAGACTTTTATTTCCCAGCGTACCTTCAGACCATCCGGCCATGGGGGCTATATTATTAAATGTAAGTGCAAATATACTTGGGCTAGGTAATGCCGCAACACCTTTCGGTTTAAAGGCCATGCAGGAATTACAGACACTAAACAAAGGGTCCGATACTGCTAGCGATGCCATGATAACTTTTTTGGCAATTAACACCTCCTGTATCGTAATTGTTCCTGCCACAATTATCGGTGTGCGGTTAGCCGCCGGTTCTTTAAATCCGACCGAAATAGTTGGAACAACTTTATTTGCCACCATTATAGGTATGACAATTTCTTTAACTGCCGATAAATTATTTAGAATTTTTGCTAGAAAGGGTTGAGGTTATGCTGGAACAAATAATTGGTGTATTATCTAACTGGACTATCCCCTTTTTAGTATTATTCATACCTGTATTTGCCTATTTTAAGGGAGTAAAAGTGTATGAGGAATTTATTGCAGGAGCAGAAGAAGGCTTCAAAATTGCTATTAAACTAATACCTTATTTGGTTGCGATGCTGGTAGCCATTGGGATATTTCGGAACTCAGGTGCAATGACTATTGTTGTTAATGCCATCAGCCCTGTAATTAAAGTATTTAATATTCCGGGGGAGGTATTGCCCCTGGCAATAATGAGACCCCTATCCGGTGGGGGAGCTCTGGGCATTGCAACGGAATTGATTAATACCTTTGGACCTGACTCACTAATAGGACGTCTTGCTTCTACCATGCAGGGAAGTTCCGATACTACTTTTTTTGTTCTTACAGTCTATTTTGGCTCCGTTGGTATCAGCAAATACAGACATGCCTTATGGGTTGGCTTGTTAGCAGATTTTACATCATTTGTTGCATCTGTTTATATAGTTAATAAGATGTTTGGCTAAAAAAGTTTATTACTGCCCAATTGGTTGATTAGATTGAGAATAGGGTATAAATAATATAAAATATCAAATATGAATTCGGTAAATGCTCAAGGAGGATTAGTTTTGGAAAGGCTGCAAAAGTTTCTTGCCCATGCAGGTATTGCTTCTAGAAGAAGCTGCGAAGAACTTATACTACAGGGTAAAGTAAAAATAAATGGTGCGTTAGTTACAACATTAGGCACTAAAGTTGACCCATTGAGGGATATTGTTGAGATAGAAAACAAACTTGTCAAAATCAGAGACGAAAAGGTATATCTCTTATTAAACAAACCTGATGGTTACGTTACAACTGTTAGTGACCCCCAAGGCAGACCTACTGTTATGGATTTATTACGGGAAGTGCAAGTCCGTGTATATCCAGTGGGCAGGTTGGATTATCAGACGGAAGGTCTATTGCTTTTAACCAACGATGGAAAACTTTCTTTTCGTTTAACTCACCCCAAACATAAGGTAATAAAGGTATATGAAACATTAGTTAAAGGCAGTCCTGCATCCGACGCCCTGAAGAAACTAAGAGAGGGAATTAAGCTGGAAGATGGAATGACTGCTCCTGCTTTGGTAAAGGTTATTAAACAAGAAGGGAGTAATACCTTGTTGGAAATATCTATTCACGAGGGCAGGAATAGGCAGATAAGGAGGATGTGTAAAGCCATAAACCATCCTGTTTTAAAGCTAAAAAGATTACAAATAGGACCTATCCGTTTAGGCAATCTACCAAAAGGAAATTTCAGATATTTAAAGGAAACGGAAATAAAAAAATTAATGGAAAGCGTAGGATTGGAATAAAATTATGTAAAAAAATGGAATTATTTTTTGTCATAAAATTTTTTTATAGTATTTTAAATAAATTGATTTTATAAA
>JBMOKT010000013.1:140856-286129 GCA_049323895.1 Bacillota bacterium
AGAAGGAATTTTTTAAAAAATAGCAAATGTTTTATATTGCAGAACAAATTGCTAAAAGGAGGGTAGTGTTGCAAGAAAGTATATAAAAAGATAAAAAAGTTATTTTTATATTTTGTGAGGAGGTATTATATGGCGTTTTTAGCATTCACACCAATTCTTGTTGTGTTTATTTTTCTCGTATTTTTAAGGTGGCCAGCCAAGCATGCGATGCCTGTCGCTTGGGCTTACACCGGGATTATGGGTATGCTGATTTGGAAGATGGATCTTACCCGGGTTATTGCTTCTAGTATCCAAGGAGTAATAGTCGCTGTTACAATTCTTTATATAGTATTTGGAGCGATATTACTGCTTAATGCCTTAACATACAGTGGTGCAGTAACCACTATCCGCCGGGGCTTTATGGATATAACCCCTGACCGTAGAATTCAAGCAATTATTATAGCATTTTTATTTGGTGCATTTATTGAAGGTGCTGCCGGATTCGGTACTCCCGCTGCAGTAGCCGCTCCTTTGTTGGTGGTGCTGGGCTTCCCAGCATTAGCTGCAGTATTGATGGCATTAATAATTCAGAGTACTCCTGTTTCTTTCGGAGCCGTTGGAACACCAATCCTTGTAGGAGTAAAGACCGGTCTTGACTCACCTGTAATTCATAAAATTTTGGGTACCGCGTCCGCAGCTGACCCTGCATATATGTCCTATCTATTATCGATAGGTGCAAAGGTTGCCGTTTTACATGGTATTATCGGAACTTTTATTCCCTTAGCTATTTGTATGATGCTCACCAGGTTCTTTGGTAAGAATAAATCCTGGAAAGAAGGATTAGAAGTAGCTCCTTTTGCTGTTTTTGCAGCACTTTGTTTTACAATCCCCTATATGCTGGTTGGTGTATTCTTAGGACCTGACTTCCCTTCTTTGTTAGGCTCTTTAATTGCGCTGCCAATTGTTATTACAGCTGCCCGCAAAGGTTTCTTAATGCCGAGCAAAACTTGGGATTTCCCAGACAAATCCCAGTGGGAATCTGACTGGATGGGTTCCCTGCAACCCGAAGCTGAAGAAGAAAGACCACATATGACTCTTGCAAAAGCTTGGGTTCCTTATTTAATAGTTGCAGTTCTTCTTGTTCTTACCAGAACATGGCAACCTCTGAAGGCGTTTTTAACAAGTCCTGCCGTGACAATTAATGTTAAAAATATACTTGGTACAGGTATCAGCCAAAATGCCCAATTCTTAAATTTACCTGGAACTATCTTTATCGTAGCAGTTTTATGCACCTACTTTATTCAAGGCATGAAAGCAGAAGAACTTTCCAAAGCTTTCTCCGTTTCTGCCAAAACAATGGTTGGTGCCAGTGTAGCTTTAGGTTTTGCGGTACCAATGGTGCGGATCTTCATTAACTCTGGAGTTAATGCCGCTGACTTAGCCAGCATGCCTTTAACCCTTGCCCAAGGTGTTGCTGCTGTTGCCGGTAGTGCATGGCCCGCCTTTGCAGCAGTTATTGGTTCCCTGGGTGCATTTATAGCAGGTAGTAATACTGTAAGTAACATGATGTTCTCCCTCTTCCAGCATGGTGTAGCAACTGAAATTGGTGTAACACCAACTATGATAGTTGCACTTCAGGCTGTAGGCGGTGCTGCTGGTAATATGATTTGTGTTCATAACGTTGTTGCGGCCTGTGCTACCGTTGG
Organism: Bacillota bacterium; assembly: GCA_049323895.1. Classification (GTDB taxonomy): domain Bacteria; phylum Bacillota; class Peptococcia; order Peptococcales; family BICA1-8; genus JBMOKT01. The sequence goes on from JBMOKT010000013.1 coordinate 142,542, forward strand.
TTTAATGGGTGTAGAAGGAAAACTCATTAAATGGGCGCTAATACCAATGACTTATTATTTAATCTTTGCAGGTCTGCTAGGTATGATAGCTATATATGGGTTAGGAATATAAATTGTATAAAAATAAATAGTTCTAAATAAATGCGGGAAGTTAATTCCCGCATTTATTTCCGTTATAGGTCATTGCTATTACTTACTTGAATGTAAATATTAGCAATTCTATTAATAATTCAGTCAATTATGTTATAATAGTGTTCAGACTAGACAGGGGGTATGGGTATGGATAAGAATATTATTAAGACTTTGATAGATTTATTGGGAAAAGATAATGTTTTAACTTCAAAAGAAGATATGATAGCTTACTCATTTGATGCTACTGCTGATATGCCTAGTCAGGAGCCGGATGTAGTAGTTACTCCTGACACCAAGGAACAGATAATAGAGATTGTCCGGTTAGCCGCAAAACATAAAATTCCTATAATTACCCGTGGTTCAGGGACAAATTTAAGCGGCGGGACAATTCCTATTCAGAAAGGAATCGTGTTATCCACCTTAAAATTAGACAAAATTTTGGAAATAGATGCAGAAAACTTGACAGCCAGGGTTCAACCGGGGTTGGTTATCCAGCGATTAAATGAAGCTGTTGCACCCCATGGTTTAATATATCCGCCTGATCCCGGTACAGTAACTACTGCTACCATGGGTGGCTCTGTCAGTGAATGTTCCGGTGGCTTGAGGGGTTTGAAGTATGGTGTGACTAAAGACTATGTAATGGGTTTGGAGGTAGTAACTGCAGAAGGACATATTATAAGAACCGGAGGAAAAACAGTTAAGAATGTAAGCGGTTATGATTTAACAAAGCTTTTCACCGGTGCTGAGGGCACTTTAGGAATTATTACCGAAATAACAGTAAAGTTAATACCTGCTCCCCAGTATCGCAGAAGTATGCTGGCAATTTTTGATGATTTGGATAAAGCAGGTAAAACCATAGCGGATATAGTTAGCAATAAGGTCATACCCGCTACACTAGAAATAATGGATAATGTGACAATCCGTACAGTTGAAAATTATGCTAAAGTTGGATTGCCAACCGACGCTGAAGCAGTTCTTATCTTAGAGGTAGACGGAAGCATTGAACAGGTTGTATTAAATGAGTTTGAAACTGTTCAAAAAATATGTAAAGAAAATGGAGCAGTTGCTATTAAACTGGCCCAAAGCGATGCTGAAAGAGATGGAATCTTTGCTGCTCGCAGAGCCGCTCTGCCTGCATTGGCTCAGGTCAAACCTACAACCGTTTTAGAAGACGCAACAGTTCCTAGAAGCAAGATACCTGAGATGTTAAAGGCTTTAAAAGAAATTGCAAATAAATACAATCTGCAAATTGGAACCTTTGGTCATGCAGGTGATGGGAACCTGCATCCTACCATCCTTACCGATGAATCTAATAAAGAGGAAATGGAAAGGGTCCACAAAGCAGTGGATGAAATCTTTAAAATTGCTATTGAACTGGGAGGAACCCTTTCCGGTGAACATGGCATAGGTTTAGCAAAGGCAAAATATATGGAATGGGAATTTGGCAAGGAAGGCATTGCGGTAATGAAAAAGATTAAAGATGCATTAGACCCCGATAATATTTTAAATCCCGGCAAAATGTTTGGAGGGAACTAACCATGACCATGTATGACTCCCTAGATACCGTAAAAGAGGAATTGACTAAATGCATGAAATGCGGTAATTGCCAGGAAGTCTGTCCCATATATATAGAAAAACGTACTGAAGGAGCAGTGGCCAGAGGAAAAATTAAGCTTGTTGATGCCGTTTTAAAAGGGGACCTTCAATACACCGATGGTTTTGCCGATAAACTGGCTCTTTGTCTTACCTGTAAAGCATGTAATGAGAAATGTCCCTGTGGAGTAAAAGTAGACAAGATAATATTAGGAACCCGTGCGGCTATTGTTAAAAATAAAGGTCTGCATCCAATAAAGAAATTTATTTTCGGAACTCTTAAACGACCTTATTTATTCAATTTTGGGCTTAAAACCAGCGGATTATTTCAGGGTCTAGTTTTCAAAAAGCATCAAAGTCTCAATGGCGCTCATCCACGATTTCCCTTCGGTTTAGATATGAGAAGGATAGTTCCACCTTTAGCAGTTACTCCTTTTAGGGACCAGGTTCCGGAAGTAATCAAAGTTGATAACCCCATCAAGAAGGTTGCCTTCTTTACCGGCTGTACAATTAACTATATCTATACTCAGGCGGGTAAAGCTGTTCTAGAGGTATTAAAAAATAATGATGTTGAAGTAATCATCCCTAAAGAACAACACTGCTGCAGTATGCCCATTATTGCCCATGGTGATAGTCAGACGGCAAAAGATATGGCTAAATCCCATGTAGACATCTTCAGCAAATTTAATGTGGATGCTATTATTACAGCATGTGGCTCTTGCGGCAGTACCTTTAACAAGCATTATTTAGAACTTTTAGAAGATGATACAGAATACTATTCCAAAGCTAAAGAGATCGCTGCCAAGATTATGGATATTTCGGATTTTATCGTAAAAGAGATTGGGTTAAATGAAACAAAGTTGGGATCTGTTAAAATGAAAGTAACCTATCATGATCCTTGTCATTTAAACCGGGGTATGGGAGTTAAGGATTCACCACGTAAAATATTAAAGGCAATACCCCAATTAGAGTTTATTGAGATGAAAAACCCGGATCGTTGTTGTGGGGGCGCAGGTTCTTTCAGTTTAACCCATTATGATTTGGCTATGGATATTCATAAGCATAAGGCTGATAATATCAAGGCTTCAGAGGCTGAGGCAGTTGTCACGGGATGCGGTTCCTGTATTATGCAAATTGGTGATGGTATGAATCGCTTTGGGCACGACTTGCCAATTTATCACACAGTGGAAGTCCTAGCAATGTCTTATGCCGCTAAAGCGTTCGAAAGCAAAAAAGCTGTAAGCTAAAAACAATCAATAGGGACTTGTGTATTCTTGCGCAAGTCTTTTTTTGATTTCCCAGGAAATGGAATTAATATCTTGATTGTATATTAGGTAAATTAAATTTGTCTATTTTTGGATAACATAGAAGATATAGCTTCCAAATCGGGAGGGATAGCATGTCTTCTTTAAAAAATGATTTTTTGTCTTACGGCAGTAACCTATTAATAAAACTGGTAGTTTTTTGCTTTATTGCAGTCTTTGCCATACAGATATTATTTTTTTATAAGCCCTTTTCTTTTACCTTAAGTTTAGCGGAAAAAATAGAAGGGGAAAAAATAGAAATTGACTATTCATCTATCGCCAGTGAAATGGACTTAAAGGCAAAATATATCGTCCTTAAAGTAGTCAATCCTTATGTTCACAGCCTTCCCGAAGGAAAAATCTATATAAACAATAAACTAATTGGTGATTTTTCAAAATTAAATAAAACTTTAGACATACAACCCGGCGACCGGGTTTCTTTGGACTTTTCAGCATATAGTATGGAAATATTCTTAAATATAGTACCGTCCGAAGAAATAAATACTCCAGAAGAGATTGTTGCCATAAATGGGACATATTCATTTGTTATCCCTAAGTAGCTAAGAGTTGCATTAATTTCCATAGTATACTATAATCCAAATGGGATAATATAAAGTTTTTTGGGAGTGGAAAGAATGAATTACGGGAGCAAAAAGATTGCCGGTATTTCTATAAAAATGGCTTTAACGGAAACGAGAGAAGAGGAACAGAAACTTAAACAACAATTACTAGACCTAGGTATAAAAACCGCAGCAGTCGATTGTGGAGGAGAATATCTCTCTTCGGTCAAAAAAATAGTTGAGAGGGCCATTGTTGCAGCCAAACGAGAGGGAGTTATAAAGGACACCCACTCCGAGGAAGGTGCGGTAGCTGGGGCGACCAGGGAGGCTTTATCACAAATAATGCCTAAGGCTGTTGGTTTAAATGTGGGAGGCAAACTAGGAATTGCCCGTCATAACGACCATATAAGTGTGGCTGTTTTTTTGGGAATAGGATTATTACATTTGGACGAGGTTTCTATTGGTCTTGCCCATAGAACAATAGCTTAGGTAATATTAATGAGAATTTTCATAAAAAGTATTAATAATTCCCGATTAAGCTCTATAAGCCAATTTCCAATACATGGCTTAATTTTTACCATAAACCAACAGAATGCCGAGGCTGTGAGAGAAATAATTACCCAGGTGCCTTTTTATTTACCCATCATAGGTGAACTAAATTTTACAAAAAAGTACGATATAGAAGAAATAATATTTTTTTGTAGGTTAAATGGGATAATTCTCAAAGGCACAAGTCAAGGTCAAAACTACAGCTGTCCTGTTATTTACGAGGAAGACAGCAGTGGATATAATGTTATTTTAAATAATAATGATCGCTATATTGCAAAACAAGTAAATCTTAATACCTATCCTATTGATGCAAATAAAACTAACTTGGCATTAAATTGGAACGAGTTTATTTCTTTATGGCCTCTAATTTTGAAAAACTGGTCTCAAATGAAGGGGGAGAATAATTGTTAATCGCACTATCCCGCAGCGCTACTAATGAACAAATTGCACTAATAACTGATCAATTGAAACAACAGAATTTTAACCCCTGGATTTTTCAAATAGAAGGACAAACAGTCCTAACAATAGATAAGAATTCAACTTTTTGTGACTTAACCTCTTTGGAAGCCATGGATTGGGTAGAGAAAGTGATTCCTATATCAAAACCGTATAAATTAGTGAGCAGCGAGTATAAGGCTGTTAAAACAATTGTCACAGTGGGCAATGTAGAATTTGGTAATGGGCAAATTCAAGTTATAGCTGGTCCTTGTGCGGTTGAAAATAGAGAGCAATTAGTTAGTACTGCTTTAGCTGTTAAGGATGCTGGAGCCTCTATCCTAAGAGGAGGTGCCTATAAGCCAAGGACTTCTCCTTATTCCTTCCAAGGTTTAGAGATAGAAGGATTAAGGCTCTTGGCTGAGGCACGACATATTTCCGGTCTTCCTGTTATTACTGAAGTAATGGATGCCAGGCATGTAGAAACAGTGTCCTATTATGCTGACATATTACAAATTGGTTCTAGAAATATGCAGAATTTTTCCTTATTAAAAGAAATGTCTCAATTAAATAAACCGGTAATGTTAAAACGAGGACTATCGGCAACTATTGAAGAATGGCTGCTTGCCGCAGAATATCTCTTGGCGGGAGGCAACTCACAAGTTATTTTATGTGAACGGGGGATACGAACCTTTGAAACATATATGAGAAATACACTAGACTTAGCGGCAGTTGCTTTGATTAAGGATGTATCCCATTTGCCTATAATTGTTGACCCCAGTCACGGTACAGGAAAATGGAAGTTGGTTGCTCCTATGGCAAAAGCTGCTATTGCAGCTGGAGCAGACGGATTGATGATAGAAGTTCATCCGGTACCAAGTGAAGCACTATCAGATGGTGAGCAATCTCTAAACTTTAAAAACTTCGAAAAATTAATGGATGATATTGGGGTTAAGGGAGATTAAGATGAACAGAACTATAAAAATTGCTATTGATGGTCCCGCAGGTGCAGGCAAAAGTTCAGTTGCCAAAATTTTGGCAGAAAAATTAGGTTATATTTATATAGATACCGGTGCCATGTACCGGGCAATAACTTACAAAATAATAAAAGAAAAGATTAATTTACATAATAATTCTCAGATCAAGGACCTAATCAACCAAACCATTATAGAATTTAATAATAGTCATGGTTTTTCTAACCAAAGGATTTTTTGTGATGGAATAGATGTAACCCAGGAAATTAGAAGCCCCCAGGTTACCGATCTGGTATCAAAGGTTGCTTCCCTGCCCGAAATAAGGGGAACAATGGTTAAGCTGCAGCAAAGATTAGGCAGCTTAAATAATGTTGTAATGGATGGTCGTGACATTGGAACAGTTGTAATGCCTGAAGCAGAGTTTAAATTTTATTTGACGGCCTCCATAGAAGAGCGGGCTAAACGCAGAGCAGTAGAGATGAAAAATAAAGGTTATCTAGTCAATGACGAACAGATTTTAAATGATATATCCAATAGGGATAAAGCAGATTCCCAAAGGGATGTTTCTCCTTTGAAGCCGGCTGATGATGCCCTAATAATAGATACCAGTTGTTTATCACTGCAACAGGTTGTAGATAAATTGCTTTCTATTATCCAAAAAAGAGGGGTATGATATGTTGTATAGTTTTCTCAAATATTTATTTCGTACCGTTTTACTATTGGTTTCAAAAGTGGAAGTAAATAACTTAGAAAATATTCCTTCGTCGGGACCTGTCCTTTTAGCCAGTAATCATTTAAGTTTATGGGATCCTATAGTTTTAGGTGTAGTAATTCCTAGAAAATTGCATTTTATGGCCAAAGAAGAATTGTTTAATATATTTTTAATAGGAAGTATTATTAGAAAAGTTGGTACCTTTCCTGTCAAAAGGGGAAGTGCTGACCGAAATGCTATTAAGAATTCGGTAAAAATACTAAAAGAAGGGGAAGTGCTTTGTATTTTCCCGGAGGGTACCCGGAGTAAGACCAAAGAGTTGCTTCCTTTTCAACCGGGTATTGTTTTAATCGCTGAAAAAGGGGATTCAATCCTCATACCTGTAGGAATTAAGGGCACCAATAAAATTCTTCGTAAGGGTTTTCGTCCCATAATATCAATAAATATTGGAGAGCCTATACAAATAAAAGATTTAATAGAAGATAAGTTAACCAGTGAAAAGATGGAGATTATCTCCAATAGGATACAAAGTAAAGTGAAAGAATTGGTTATGTAGGCAGGAACTTCGTATAAACCTATCGAAAAATTTAATATTTAGGAGCTGATTCCATTGCAAATAATTATTGCTCCTTATTCAGGATTTTGTTTTGGAGTAAAAATGGCAATTAAAGAAGGTGAAGAACAATTAACACAAGGTGGATTAATAGCTAGTTACGGACCATTAATTCATAACCCTCAAGAAGTAAATAGATTAGAAAAAGAAGGAATAATTTGCAGGGAAAATTTAAATGATATTAAAGAAGAAAAAGTATTAATAAGAACACATGGCGTAACCCCCCTGGTTCTTGATAAACTTCAGGAAAAAAACTTTCAAATAATTGATTGCACATGCCCTTTTGTTAAAAAGGTGCAAAAGATAGCCAATGAATACGCAGACAAAGGTTATACGGTGCTTATATTTGGAAACAAAAAACATCCCGAGGTCGAAGGCATTGTCGGATGGTCAAGGGGCAAGGGTATTCCTGTCAGGGATTTAGATGACTTGCAGCAGTATGACTTGAGTAATAAAAAAATATGCCTTGTTGCACAAACAACTGAAAATAACGATACTTTCAACACGATCTGCGGGTTTCTTGAAAATAATTTCAGTGATTTAGTAGCTTTTAATACAATTTGTTCAGCTACCTCACAACGGCAAAAAGCTGCTTTAACCATAGCCCAGGATGTAGACTTGATGATTGTCGTTGGAGGTTTAAATAGTGCCAATACTCAAAAACTAGCCCTTTTATGTGAGAAATCAGGAACACCTACAAAACATATAGAAACATCAGCAGATTTAGATGCTTCTTGGTTTGATAATATAAGAAGGGTAGGGGTAACGGCAGGTGCTTCGACACCAGATTGGATAATTGAGGAGGTTGTCAGGACAATGGAAGAAATTAAAAACAAAGGTGAAATGCACAAAGAAGCAGGGACAGATATCAAGTCCCAATTTGAAGAGGACATGCCAATTCTCGGCACTGTGACACCAGGTGAAATTATCACCGGCAAGGTTGTTCAAATAAACAGTGAAGAAATCATGGTAGATGTGGGTGGTAAATCGGAAGGATTAATACCGATAGATGAATTATCTTATCGTAAAGTCAATAATCCCCATGATTTTGTAAAAATTGGGGACGAAGTTAAGGTTGAGGTATTAAAAGTAGAGAATGCCGAAGGTAATATGGTTCTTTCCAAACGGAGAGCAGATCAGGAACAGGCTCTGCAAAAGTTAGAAGAGGCATTCAATCAAGGTACTGCGGTAGAAGCTGAGGTGGTAGAAAAAGTCAAGGGCGGTGTGTTAGTGGACATTGGAATGCGTGGTTTTGTTCCAGCCTCCTTGATTGATAGGGTATTTGTAGAAAATCTTGACCAATTTGTTGGTCAAAAGCTGCAGTTTAAAGTAATAGAATTTGATCGGGAATCTAAAAAAGCCGTTCTTTCCCGTAAGGCTGTCTTGGAAGAAGAATATCAAGTTAAAAAGGCACAGATCCTTGATGAGATTTCCCCTGGACAAAAACGCAAAGGTATTGTACAGCGTATAACAAATTTTGGTGCCTTTATTGATTTAGGCGGCGTCGATGGTCTTCTGCATGTTTCTGAAATGGGCTGGGGCAGAGTAAGCCACCCCCGTGACATTGTTAAAGAAGGAGATGAAATAGAAGTATACATATTAAATGTTGATAAAGAAAATGAGAAGATTTCTCTAGGCTTAAAGCAACTAATACCCAGTCCTTGGGAAGCTGTGGCATCAAAATATCCTGCTGGAACCATAGTTTCAGGTAAGGTTGCACGTATTGCACCTTTTGGTGTATTCGTTGAAATTGAGCCTGGAATTGACGGCCTTGTCCATATTTCACAGTTGTCGTGGGAAAGGGTAGAAAAGCCGGAAGATGTAGTTTCTGTGGGGCAAGAGGTAAAGGTAAAGGTTTTAGATGTAAATAAAGATGAAAAAAAGATGAGTTTGAGCATCAAGGAAGTTATGGATAAACCTGTGAAAGAAAAAAAAGAAGTTGAAAAAAAGGAAGCTTATCCTGAATACCAAGATGAGCCCTCTGGTGTAACAATTGGTGATGTTGTAGGTAATCTATTTGATAACTATAAAAATAGAGAATAATAAGGGCGCAGCTGATGCTGCGTCTTTCCTTAACCAGAGGTGGTGATTTGATGGATTTAAGATCTACCAGGAAAATGGAACATCTTCAGCATGCCCTTAAATTATCGAGGGGTCCTTTACAAACTGGTTTTGATGATTTACACCTGGTTCATCAGGCTCTAAGCCCTATAGATCTCGATAAAATTGATACATCTTTAACCATGTTTAATAAAAGACTAGGATTTCCTTTGCTAATCAATGCCATAACCGGCGGGGCACCCGGGCTTGAAAACATTAATCGAAAGCTTGCTGAAGCTGCTAGAGAAGCAGAAATTGCTTTAGCAGTTGGCTCCCAAACAGCAGCCATTAATTTCCCTGAGCTGGAGTATACCTACAAAATTGTGCGTAAAGCCAACCCTAAAGGCTTAATTTTTGCAAATATTAGTGCTCTTGCTGACTACAGACACGCTTTAGCCGCTGTTGAGATGATTAATGCCGACGCTCTGCAGCTACATCTAAATATTGCACAAGAACTGGCAATGAAAGAGGGAGACAGGTGTTTTGCAAAGTTAAAGGATAACATTGCAGCAATAATTGAACATTCGCCTGTGCCTATTATCCTTAAAGAAGTAGGATTTGGGATTTCATATGAATCGGCCATGATTATTCAGGACTTAGGTATTAGTTATGTTGATATTGGCGGCGCAGGGGGGACAAATTTTGCAGCAATCGAACTTGAACGAGATTTAGAAAATGCTAACTATGATTTGATTAACTGGGGGATTCCAACTGCCATTTCTTTATTGGAAGTAAAAGCTGCCGTCCCTGTTATGTCTATTATAGCTTCAGGTGGTATTTATACCCCACTTAACATAATTAAATCCTTGGTAGTTGGCGCAAAAATGGTGGGAATAGCCTTGCCTGCTCTAGAAAAAGCATATCACCAAGGCACACAGGAGCTTATTTTATATCTAAATCAACTGATTTTACAGTCAAAACATTTAATGCTCTTAACGGGAGCTGAAGATTTATCTCAGTTATCTTCCAAGCCAATAATTATTAATGGTTTTACAAAAGAATGGCTAAATAATAGACGTATTGATACTGCCTTATATGCACAAAGACCAACAACGCCTTTTTAGGCGTTGTTTTCGTATTAGAAAACTAAGTATAAAAAACACTATGGAGGGCACTCTAATTTTGAAAAACTAATGAAAGGAGTGGCAGCGTTGGGCTTAAATTTAGGGTTAATAGTACTAATTTCCTTGTCAGTGTTAATATATTTTGGTCTTGCACAAAGGGTACTGGACAGAATGGGCTTGACGGATAAGGGTGCTTTTTTGGTAATTGGAGCGCTGGTTGCAGGCAGCTTTGTCGATATACCAATTACTAGAGGAAATATTGATATCACAGTAAACGTCGGTGGCGGTATAGTACCTATTGCTCTAGCGATTTATCTAATAATCCATGCAGGAACTACAAAGGAAAAGATTAGAGCAGTATTAGGTGCCGTTATCACAGGTATCGTAATTTATTATTTAGGCAGCATCCTGATGAAGGGTGGCCATGACGAATTTAACACTCTAATAGACCCAATTTATATCTATCCTATTGTCGGCGGTTTAATTGCTTATATTGCGGGAAGGTCACGGCGGGCGGCTTTTGTAGCAGCAACTATAGGTGTGTTATTTTTAGATATTTTCCACACAATTTATCTATTTACAGCAAGGATTTCAGGTACTGTACATATTGGAGGTGCAGGAGCCTTTGACAGTATAGTATTGGCGGGGATAATAGCTGTACTGCTGGCAGAAATTATTGGAGAAAGCAGAGAAAGGCTTCAAGGAGGACCAGATAGTAGGGGCAGGGATCCCCAATTGATTAAAAATCTCAAACCTATTAAAAAACGAGAAAAAAATACCCAGAGGGGTGAGAATAATGACTAAAAACAAAAAATATATATTGGCATGGTCAATTGTTTTTGTCACTGCGTCGTTTTTTTTATTCCTCTTTAGTAATAATCCGATAAAGGAGACTGGCTTACTATTAAATATGAACAATCATCTTTCTATTGACTTTTTAGATGAACAAGGGAATTTTGAGCTGGAAAGAACTGATGGTGGGTTTTACACTTTTGTGGATAGTGAAACTAAAAAAGAAATAGATAGGACGGCAAGAGCAGTTTTTAAAGGCGACCAGTTGATAATAGGAGATAATACCTTATTTGAAGTAGAAAAAATCGAAGATGACACAGTTTATTGTAAAAACAAAGGAAAAGAAAATATTTCCTGGCTTCCTCAATGGGATGCAGCAGTCAGTGCACCGGCAGCTAATCTGATTGCACAGGAGACTAACAAATCTGTTGCAATTTACAGTACCCATACTGCTGAATCATATGTTCCAACATCTGGCAAGGACAGTGAGCCGGGCAAGGGTGATATCTTGAATGTTTCTCAGGTTATCTCTGAGGTACTCCAAAAGGATGGCATAAAAACAAATTTGAGTTTGAATAAACACGACCCACATGACGCCAATGCCTATCAAAGGTCAAGGAGAACAGCTGTACAATTGCTGAAAAAAAGACCGGCTACCATAATTGATGTTCATAGGGATGGTGTCCCTGATCCCAAGTTTTATGCTAAAAAAATAGATGGTCAGGATGCGACACAAATAAGGTTAGTTGTCGGCAGACAGAATCAGAACATGCAGGCAAATTTAGATTATGCAAAACAAATGAAGGCTTTTTATGATGAAAAGAAACCCGGGCTAATCAAAGGAATTTTTATAGCCAAAGGTAATTATAACCAAGATTTAGCACCCCGCTCCATCCTTATTGAGGTAGGAACTCATACCAACCCATTAGAATCAGCTTCAAATGGGGCAGCCACATTTGCCTCATTTCTACCGGAGTTTTTAGGGCTGCAACAAGCCGGCGGTAACCAAGGTGGAGTTGGAGGCGGTGATAGACAAATAAATAGGACCATAGAAAAAGGAACAGGGTCATCTATAATTTGGATTTTAGCTATATTAGTTATTGGCGGTGCAGGTTTTCTATTAATTAGTTCAGGTAGTGTAAAAGGGTCTGTTGACAGGGTGCGTAATATAGGAAAAGAATTCACAAGCTTCTTGGGAAGTAGAAGAAGAAAGTAAAATGGATAAATATTCTGCGGTAATTATATTAGGCATAATTGTTGGTGTTCTGGCAAGACTCTTTATGTTAAGAAGCGATTACCGGTCATATCCTTCTTATCCCCACGGGTATATCACCCATATATCCCTGGGGATAATTGCATCAGCACTGGCATCATTAGCAATTCCTGCTTTATTAGAAAAAGAGTTTACGGCCGTTACCTTTTTGGTATTGGCGGCACAACAATTTCGAGATATCAGAAATATGGAACGAGAAACACTTAATAAGCTGGAAAGTTATAGTCTAGTCCCAAGAGGCTTTGACTACATTGAGGGAATCGCCAAAACCTTTGAAGCACGAAACTACTTAGTAATGTTTGTTTCCCTTGTTACTACCGCTAATTCCATAATCTTTAATTCTATTATTGGTGTATTGGCAGGTCTTGCAGCAATTGCCCTAACAGGCATTTTAAAGGGCGGAAAATTCATAAGGGATATTGCAGTAGTTAAACAAGGCAAGCTTCATTTTCAAGGCTCTCTTTTGCTAATTGACAACATAGTAATAATGAATGTGGGATTGAGGGAAGCCAGGGAAAAAATATTGAAGGAAGCCTTTGGATTAATCATCCACCCTAAAGATGATGATGCACGAGCTACTTTAAATAACCTTGGACAACGGCAGGCTATCCTTCATGATGTTTCTGTTCTGGTGGGAAGTAAATTAGAAGTAGGGGAGCCGGAGTGGACTCCGTTGATGAGAAAAGATATTGAAACAGGAAAAATGGGATTGTATATTTTACCCAACGAACCAGACGTAGAATGTATTATTCAGGCTATTTACCGCACACCGGTATTAGAGAGTGCAGTACAAAAACCCTTGTCAAGCAAAATAGGGAGAAAAGCTGCTGATTAATAAGAATGAAAAGGTGAAACAGTAAAGGGAAAAGAGTAAAAAAACATACCTAGTGGGGGTAAAAATGGAAGTTGCATTAAAAGAACAAATTTTAGCCGCAGTTACGTCAAATCCAGAGAAGGTAATGGGGAATTTGCCAGTTTTTATTACTAAAGACCAGAGTGAAGCTGAAAAAATATCCTTATTATTAAGCAGGATTTTAAAAGCTATGACCCATGATTTGGAAAATGGAGTATATATCATCGTAAAGCACTGACGGAGGTAATGTTTTGCATGTCATTTATAATTGTTACGGCGGCTCCCATTCCTCGGTGACAGCTGCTTGTATTCATGCGGGTTTGCTTGAAGAAGGGCAGATACCTACTGCCCAACAGTTGTTAGGGCTCCCTTACTATGATCAACAAATAGCCGAAGACCATGGTCACATTAGGTTTATAGGGGAAGACAACTTTGGAAATAAAATTTATATAACAAGTAAACATAATTTATCTAATAACTACCAAACTATAATGCGAAGCATAGCAAGTATAATAGAAATACCAAATGAGGAATTGGTTTTCATTGATACTATGCCTTATGTAAATTTTCTAATGGTAATAGGCGGTTATCTATCGCGAAGATTAGGTCTGGTGAAAATAGGAAGACCAATAGTCATTAAAGGGACTCAAATTGCGTTTAAAAATTTCTCGTCTTTGGTAAATTCAATAAAAAATAAGTATGGAAGGTTACATCATCAATGAAAATAGTTTTTCTTTGCCCAACTGGAACCTTTTCCTCCCTGACCGCTGCTCATTTATATTTAGGCAACATTAGCCGGAATACCACTGTTAAAGAAATTCTAGAGTTGCCTTATTATGGTGAATTTACTGCTAAAACAGGATTGTTTTTTTATATTGGTAAGGATAAAGGTGAAAATTTAATCTATACTCTTGGTATCAGCAATGAACCAAATATAATTATGAAATCAGCTTATGATTTATTGACTATAAAAGGTATCCCCAGAGAGCATTTGGTATTTTGTGATGTGTCCAAATACGTTCCATATTATTTGGTTTTTTTAAACAGGTACTTTCCTAACTTAACAAAAAAAATAATTGCTAAAATCTTAAAAAAAAATTTCAATTCAATTCAAAAAGAAATAGAATATATATCTTAGGCAGGGAGATGTCCCTGCCTTTTTCTTGACTAGATAAAGGGTATAATAGATAATGAATAAGAAATACAAAATGGTAATGGAGTGAAATGATGGGAAAGGCAGTTATTTCAGAGATTTTACTTGATTCCATAGCTCAGGAATTAGGTTTAATACCAGGGGATAAGATACTTAAAATTAATGAATGTGAACCTTCAGACCTTATTGATTTTCAATATTTATGGGCAGGGGAGGAAGTTAATTTACTCGTTGAAAAAAAAGACGGAGAACAGGTGATTTATGAAATTGACAAAGAATATGATGAAGGTTTAGGGGTAATATTTGAAGAGGGTGTGTTTGACCGCATTCGGACCTGCCGCAACAAATGCATATTCTGTTTTGTGGATCAAATGTCCCCGGGAATGAGACCTTCTTTGTATAATAAAGACGATGATTACCGACTGTCTTTCTTGCAAGGGAATTTTATAACACTAACCAACTTGAGCTATCAGGATAAGGAAAAGATAAAAAACTACCATTTAAGCCCGCTTTATGTGTCAGTACATACTACAGATCCATCCCTTAGAAAATATATATTAGGCAATGAGAGTGCCGGTAATATTAGAGAACAATTAGAAGACATGATTTCTGCAGGTATTAGGTTTCATACCCAGGTAGTTTTATGTCCGGGTATTAATGATGGAAATTTTTTAGAAAAGACTATTAAGGACCTGGGTAATATGTGGCCGGGGATAAGTTCCTTGGCAATTGTGCCCATCGGAGTTACCAAGTTTAGAAGGGATGTTGAAAAATTCCCTCCCTTTACTAAAAGCTATGCTCAGTCTTTAGTTAATTTAGTGTCGCAAAAACAAAGAGAATTTAAGGACACTCTAGGCTATAGATTTGTTTTTCTTTCTGATGAGATTTATATACAAGCTAATCTGGACTTCCCTGCTTATGATACTTATGAAGATTTTCCCCAGCTTGAAAACGGAATAGGAAACAGCAGGCTTTTTATTAATGAATTTGATGAAATAAAATCCACCCTGCCTTTACAGGTAGATGGGTTTAAAGATTATTTAATTCTCACAAGCGAGTCTGGACAACATATTTTAAAACCTGTAATCTCATATTTAAATAATATAATTGGGGTTAATCTGCAAATGCATGTAACAAAAAACGATTTTTTTGGATCACGGGTAACGGTAACCGGGCTTTTAACTGGCTCAGATTTAATTTCAAGTATGAAAAATAATGTAAAACCCGGTCAGAAGGTAATAATATCTAATATAATGCTTAAACAAAAAGAGGACATCTTTCTGGATAATGTAAAACCCGAGGAAGTAGCACAAAAACTAAATATTGAATTAATTATTTGTGACAACTCCCCTCAAGGCTTGGTAGATATAATATTAGGTTAATATGCGTAGGAGTGATAAAATGAAGCCAATTGTTGCCATCGTTGGCAGACCAAATGTAGGAAAATCAACTTTATTTAACAGAATAACTGGCGGAATGACGGCCATTATCGAAGACACACCAGGAGTTACCAGAGACAGGCTTTACAAGGATGGTGAGTGGAAAGGGCAGGTGTTTACGGTAATAGATACTGGAGGTATAGAAACCTCCAAGGAAGATGTATTTTTAGAAAAAATTAAAAAGCAAGCGACTATAGCTATTGAAGAAGCTGATGTCATTTTATTTGTGGTTGATAGCAAGGTTGGAATTACTGTTGATGACCAGGAAGTAGCCCAAATGTTAAGGCGAACTAATAAAAATGTGCTGCTGGTAATTAACAAAGTAGAAGATTTTAGCGATCCCGCTGCCTTTTTTGAATACTACCAATTAGGCTTAAATGAGCCTTATCCAATTTCTGCCATGCATGGCATGAATACTGGTGATCTTTTGGATAAAGTAGTGGAGCTATTTCCTGAGGAGCCCGATATACCATATGACCCAGAAACAATAAAAATAGCAGTTGTAGGGAGGCCAAACGTTGGAAAATCTTCCTTAGTCAACTCTATTTTGGGGCAAGAAAGAGTAATTGTAAGCGATATACCAGGAACCACCAGGGATGCTATTGATACACCTTTTAAACATAATGATCAAGAATATGTGATTATTGATACCGCCGGCATGAGAAGGAGAAGTAAAATTTCAGATCCAACCGAGCGTTATAGCGTAATAAGATCATTAAGGGCTATTGACCGTTCAGATGTTGTGCTAATGGTTATCAATGCAGTAGATGGCTTAACTGAACAGGATAAAAAAATTGCAGGATATGCCCATGAGCAAGGAAAAGCAACAGTTTTAGTCATCAACAAGTGGGATTTAATTGAAAAAGATGATAAAACTTTGCATAGGTTTGAAAAGCAGATAAGAAGCGAATTATTATTTATGCAGTATGCACCCTTTATTTTTGTTTCAGCAGTAACGAAACAGAGATTGACAAAAGTTTTAGAATTAGTTGATTTTGTTTCCCAACAGCATGCCCATAGGGTTAGTACAAGTGCACTCAATCAGGTTATCAATGAAGCTGCTCAGTTAAATCCACCTCCCTCTGAAAAAGGTAAACGCCTCAAAATTTTATATACAACTCAAGGTGGTGTTAAACCACCCAGCTTTGTCTTTTTTGTGAATGAACCCGAAATTATGCATTTTTCTTATGAAAGATATTTAGAGAATAAAATACGTGAAAATTTTGGATTTGAAGGGACGCCTATTCGTTTTATAATTAAAAAGAGAAATGAATAACAGGGGGTCAAATTATGGAGTGGATAAAAGTCGGCATTCTAGGTTATTTGCTTGGTTCGATCCCTTTTGGTTATATAGCAGGAAGATTGTATAAGGTTGATGTGCGGAAATATGGCAGCGGAAACATTGGTTTTACAAATGTTATGAGGGTTATCGGGATTTATCCTGCTGCCGTTGTTTTATTTTTTGATGCTCTAAAGGGTTATGTGGCTGCGTGGTACGGATACAGTGTCGGTAATGAGGTTATAGCCGTACTAGGGGCCCTAGCAGCTATGGCCGGGCACAATTGGCCCTTCCTTCTAAAATTCAAAGGAGGTAGAGGTGTTGCAACGGGTCTGGGAATTATTATTTTTTTGTCAGGTAAAGTGACAATTGGTGCAGTACTAATATGGATAGTTATCGTTGCTCTTACCAAATATGTTTCCCTGGGGTCAATAATTGCTGCAGCTTTTGTTCCCCTGGCTATGGTCTATTTTCAAAGACCGCTTCCTTACACAATATTTGCTTTGGTTGGCGCAAGTCTTGTAATTATCAGGCATAAAACAAACATCAAACGGTTATTTGAAGGCAAGGAAAATAAAATTGGCAATAAAGTATTTGCTTCAAGGGGAGAAGAAAAGTGAAAGAGGTAGTTATATTAGGCTCAGGCAGTTGGGGTACTGCCCTTGGCATTATTTTAGCTAAAAAGGGTATTGGGGTTAAACTGTGGTGTCGTGATAAAAATTTTGCTGAGATTTTGATTAATGATAGGGAAAATAAAAAGTATTTACCGGGTGTAAAATTACCGTCAAATATTTATTTTTCTGCGGACATGGAAAGTATGGTTTCACGTGCAGAATGTATAGTATTTGCAGTTCCTTCCCATTCCTTGAGAGGCTTATTATCTCAGCTAAAAAACTTAATTCCTGACCAAGCAACTGTAATTAATACTGCCAAAGGAATAGAACCCACTACGCTGATGAGACTAAGTGAAGTATTTGATGACGTAATTCCAGAAATAAGTTCTAGATTTGCAGTTTTATCAGGACCAAGCCATGCAGAAGAAGTAGGCAGGGAAATGCCTACAACAGTTGTGGCTGCATCCCGAAACCGCCAAACGGCGGAAAAAGTACAGGATATTTTTATGTCGCCAAAATTCAGGGTATATACAAATCCTGACCTTATAGGAGTTGAGATTGGCGGAGCATTAAAAAATGTAATAGCATTGGCAACAGGTATTTCAGATGGCTTAGGTTATGGTGATAATACTAAGGCTGCACTCATTACAAGAGGGATATCAGAAATAGCTCGTCTTGGCTTAAAGATGGGTGCTAACCCGTTAACTTTTGCGGGGCTGACGGGAATTGGTGACTTGGTAGTAACATGTACCAGCATGCATAGCAGGAATAGAAGAGCAGGAATTGCCTTGGGGCAGGGAAAACCATTGGATATAGTTCTTAGGGAAATGGGAATGGTAGTGGAAGGAGTTAGAACTACCCAGGCTGTTAGATCCTTAGGTGAAAAATACAAAGTTGACCTGCCAATTTCCTACGAAGTATATAATGTACTGTTTAACGGCGTTCCTCTTGCTGAAGGTGTAGTTAACCTAATGACTAGAATCAAAACCAATGAAATGGAAGAAATAGTTGATGCAAATGAAAAGTGGTGAAAACTTGGAAAAAATGGCTAAAGTGCCATTTTTTTTTAATGCTTTGTAATATTCATATGGATAGGACATATATATAGTATTGTTAAAGAGTGCCATAGTAAATGAGATTATTAAAATAGTTATTTTTTGAATCCATTTATTTAGGGGAGGGATGAATAAAGGGAATAATTATTTAATCATCTCAATAATTTTAAGGGAGGGAAAATGCTAGATGGAAAATTTTGATGTCTTTCAAGATATTGCTAATCGTACAGGCGGTAATATATATATTTCCGCTGTAGGTCCAGTAAGAACAGGTAAGTCTACTTTCATTAAACGTTTTATGGATTTGATAGTATTACCAAGAATCGAAGATGAGTATGACAGGGAAAGAACTACTGATGCACTTCCTCAAAGCGGAGCAGGCAAAACAATTATGACTACTGAACCTAAATTTGTTCCTGATGAAGCTATTGAAATTCAGGTAAGAGAAGGAATTAATGCCAAAATTCGCCTTGTAGATTGTGTAGGATATACCGTTGATGGAGCATTAGGTTATTCAGAAGCTGACGGACCCAGGATGGTACGTACACCATGGTCCGAAGAGCCGATGGCTTTTGAGGAGGCAGCAGAGCTAGGTACCAGAAAGGTAATTACAGACCATTCTACTTTAGGTCTTGTTATAACATCTGATGGAACAATAACTGATATTCCTAGGGAAAACTATCTTGACGCAGAACAAAGGGTAGTTAACGAATTGAAAGAATTAAATAAACCTTTTATTATCCTACTCAATAGCAAGACCCCTGATGCTATAGAAACTTTAGAATTGGCTAGAGAATTGGAAGCAGAATACAATGTGCCGGCAATACCCCTAAATGTAGCCAAAATGAACGAGCAGGCTATTATGCAGATTCTTGAAGAAGTACTTTTTGAGTTTCCGGTTACAGAAGTAAATATTAGTCTGCCCAAATGGGTTGAAGAGTTAGAGAGTGAGCATTGGCTGCGTGCCCAGTTTGAAGACGCAGTTCATTCTACTATCAGTGAAGTAAAAAGGCTAAGAGATATTGACAATACCATTGAAACTTTGGCTGCATATGATTTTGTCAGGGATGTTGTTTTGGATAATATGGATATGGGCACTGGGGTAGCTCATATTGAAATGTCCGCTGATGATAGCTTATTTTACAGGGTATTCAGGGAAATTAGCGGGGTTGAAGCCGATGGTTTGCATGATATCTTAAAAGCAACAAAAGTATTTGCCCATGCTAAACGGGAGTATGATAAATTGGAAGGCGCCCTAAGGGAAGTAAATGAAAAAGGGTACGGAATGGTTTCTCCTATTCTGCAGGAAATGAAGCTGGAGGAACCAGAATTAATTAAAAAAGGTGGAAGTTTTGGTGTCAAATTAAAAGCCAGCGCACCTACTTTACACATCATTAGAACTGATATCACTACAGAAATAACTCCATTGATGGGTTCGGAAAAACAGTGTGAAGATTTGGTAAGATACATGTTAGAAAAATTTGAGGAAAATCCAAAACTAATTTGGCAGTATGATATTTTTGGCAAGTCCCTTCATGATTTAGTAAGGGAGAATATCCAGGGTAAGATGCAAAAAATACCCGATAACGTACAGGCAAAACTCCAGGAAACTGTCCGGCGCATTGTTAATGAAGGCGGCGGAGGCTTAATTTGCATAATTATTTAAATCGGTCTAGCAGACCGATTTTTTTTTGCATAAATATTATACATAAAATTAGGAAAAATATATTGACAAATAAAATAACCATGCTATAATGTCTACCATACGAGGATTATTATCCATTCCACAAGGACAGGGGGAGGGATTTTTTTGTTTCGGACTGATAAGAACAAATTTTATATTGTTAGTAAGGAAATACTTCCCGAAGCCATAATAAAGACAGCAAAAGTAAAGGAACTATTAGCTAAAAAAGATGCAGAGACGGTGAATGAAGCTGTTGAAAAAGTTGGTTTGAGCAGAAGCGCCTTCTACAAGTATAGAGATGGTGTATTTCCTTTTTATGAAGCCAGCAAAGAGAAAATAATCACCCTTACAATTACACTGGACCATAGATCAGGGATTTTGTCAAATTGTCTCAATGCCATTGCAGTTGTGAAAGGTAATATTCTTACTATTAATCAAGGAATTCCTTTACAGGGGGTAGCTTATGCCTCCATTTCCATTGAAACAGCGGAAATGGAAACAAACACTGAGGAGTTATTGGAATCGTTATACAAAATCAATGGTGTACTTAAGGTTGAAATTGTAGGACAAAGTTAGGAGTGATAAAATTGACAAAATCCATAAAGGTTGCAATTTTAGGTTTAGGCACTGTAGGGTCAGGAGTTTATAAGCTTTTGACTGAACAAAAAGATGATTTCCACTGGAAAATCGGCAGTGATTTAGAAGTTGCAAAAATTCTAGTAAAAAATATTAATAAAAAAAGGGAAGGAAATATAGAACCGTCATTAATAACTAATGACTGGCGGTCAATCATAGAGGATGATGAGATTAAGATTGTTATCGAAGTAATGGGTGGAATTGAACCTTCAAAAACATATATACTTGAAGCTTTGGAAGCAGGCAAAAGCGTAGTAACTGCTAACAAGGATTTGTTAGCAGAGTATGGAAAAGAACTGTTTGATGCCGCTGATAAAAAAGGAAATGACTTAGCTTTTGAGGCTAGCGTGGCAGGAGGCATTCCTATTATCCGTCCTTTAAAGCAATGCTTGTCTGGAAATAACATTGAAGAAATTTTAGGTATTATTAACGGTACTACAAACTATATTCTGACTAAAATGACTAAAAGCCAGCAAGATTTTAATGAGGCACTTAAAGAGGCACAGGAGTTAGGTTATGCCGAATCAGATCCAACTAACGATATTGAAGGATATGATGCGGCCCGTAAGCTGGCAATTTTGGCTTCACTGGCTTTCCATAGCAGGGTAACATTTAGTGATGTTTATGTAGAAGGAATTAGCAAGCTATCCTTGGCGGATATTACTTATGCCAAGGAATTGGGCTATACTGTTAAACTAATAGGTACTGCCAGAAATACTGATGAAGGGGTAGAAGCTAGAGTTCACCCTATGTTTATTCCTAATCTCCACCCTTTAGCCGCTGTTAATGATTCATTCAACGCTGTTTTTGTTAAAGGAAATGCTGTAGGAGAAACCATGTTTTTCGGGAGAGGCGCAGGACAGATGCCTACAGCAAGTGCTGTAGTAGGAGATGTAATTGATGTGGCAAGGAATATTGTTAATAATTGTACGGGAAGGATTGCCTGTACCTGTTTCTACTCAAACCCTGTTAAGAACATAAAGGAAATAAAGACAAAATATTACTTGAGACTTCAGGTTAAGGATAAACCCGGGGTTTTAGCAAGTATAGCCGGTGTTTTTGGTAACCACGATGTTAGTTTGGCTACGGTAATTCAGAAACACCGCAGTGAAAACATGGCTGAAATTGTGGTAATAACTGATTATGTACTGGAAAAACATATCAGGGACGCATTGCAAATCATTAACGGCTTATCAATTGTTACAGAGATTTCCGCGTTAATTAGAGTCTATTCCAATGATGAAGCATAATTAATTTCGAGAGGATGTAAAACGATGCAGATAAGAATTCCGGCTACTAGTGCCAATCTTGGTCCTGGTTTTGATTGCATAGGTATGGCTTTAAACCTATATAATTATATAGAATTTGAAACAAACGATGACAATAAAGTTCATATAGAAGTAGATGGGCTAGGTGCTGAAAACCTAAAAAAAGATGAGAGCAATTTAATATATTTCGCCTTTAAAAAAGCCTTTGCGAAGGCGGGCAAACCCGTACCAGGAGTCAAATTTGTTTTTACAAATAATATTCCATTAGCTAGGGGCTTAGGCAGTAGTTCAGCAGCCATAATTGGGGGATTGGTAGCTGCCAATTACCTGCTTGAGAATCAGTTAAGCATTCAAGATGTTTTGGAATTAGCTGTAGAAATTGAAGGACATCCCGATAATGTGGCACCTGCACTTTTGGGCGGACTAGTGCTTTGTACTTCTGCAGACAACAAGGTTTTATATAAAAAAATCCAGCCTCCTGGTTCACTATCCTGCTCTTTGATAGTTCCTAAGTTTGAATTATCAACAAAAAAATCTAGGGATGCTTTACCAAAACAGATTCCTTTACAGGATGCAGTATTTAATATTAGCAGAATGGCATTTTTCGTAAATGCTATGCTTACAGGAGATTTATCAATGCTAAAAACTGCAATGGAGGATAAGCTCCACCAGCCATATAGGAGTGTACTTATTCCTGGTTTAAAGGAACTATTATTAAAGGTCAATGAAATTGATGTATTAGGGGCGGCAATAAGCGGTGCAGGACCTTCAATCCTAGTTTTTCATGAAAAGAACAAAAACAAAGACATAAATCTTTTGGTAGATATTTTAAAAGAGCATGGAACAAGAGCAGAATTATATAACCTAGAGCCTGTTTCAGAGGGTGCCGAAATTCTTTAATTAATTAGGAGGCGTATTATGGCGTTAGTTGTTCAAAAATACGGGGGGAGTTCTGTTGCGAATGTAGAAAGAATAAAAAGGGTTGCACAAAATATTGCAGAAACCCGTAATAAAAATAATCAGTTAATAGTAGTTGTATCAGCCCTGGGAGATACAACTGATGAATTAATATCTTTGGCTAAACAAATAAATGCGAGACCTTCCAGCAGGGAAATGGATATGCTGCTGGCAACAGGTGAACAGGTTTCAATTGCTTTATTGGCAATGGCACTGGATGCAATACAAATACCCGTCATATCTTTTACCGGTTCGCAAGTGGGTATTATAACAGATAATGTTCATTCAAAGGCTAGAATTAAGGAAATTAATACATCTAAAATAGATTCAGAATTGGTGGAAAATAAAGTAATTATTGTTGCCGGCTTTCAGGGTAAAACTGACCGGGACGAAATAACCACTCTGGGTCGTGGAGGCTCTGATACAACAGCTGTAGCATTAGCTGCTGCCTTAAAAGCCGACTTATGTGAGATATATACTGATGTAGAAGGTGTATTTACTGCAGACCCAAGATTGGTGCAAGATGCCAAAAAGCTTGCAAAAATTTCCTATGATGAAATGCTGGAACTAGCCAGTCTGGGAGCCAAAGTACTTCATCCAAGATCGGTGGAACTGGCTAAGCTTTATAAGGTGCCATTATGTGTAAGATCTAGCTTTAACATTAATAAGGAGGGAACATTAGTCTTGGATAATAATTTATTGGAAAAAGAGGTTGTCGTTACTGGAGTTGCCCATGATTTGAATGTGGCTAAGATTGGTTTATTTGATGTTCCTGACCAGCCGGGGATTGCCAGCTTGCTGTTTAATGCACTGGCAAAGGAAAACATTAATGTTGACATGATAGTACAGAGTGCAATGCGCAATGATATAAATGATATTGCTTTTACAATACCAAAGGATGACTTGGAAAAAGCGCTAGAGGTAGTAAATAAGGTAGGTGCTGATATTGGCACGTCAGAAATAGCTTATGATGATGATGTGGCCAAAATCTCAATTGTGGGCGCCGGAATGATTAGCTCCCCAGGCGTTGCAGCGAAGATGTTTAATATATTATATAATGAAAATATAAATTTGGAGATGATAAGCACATCAGAGATAAAGGTTTCCTGTATAATTAAGAGTCAAGAAGTGGAATCAGCAGTCTTAGCCCTCCATAAAGGCTTTGAACTTGATAAGGTACTTGAATAGTGAAATAATTTTTTAGTTATTGACATATGAACATTTATTTGATAAAATGTTCTTTGTCAGTTGTCGGGGCGTGGCTCAGCTTGGTAGAGCGCTACCTTGGGGTGGTAGAGGTCGCATGTTCAAATCATGTCGCTCCGACCAGTGTAAAATCAAGGGTTTGCAGTTAATGCAAACCCTATTTTTTTGTCCATTTACTGCATCCATACTGCAACCGCATGACAAAAAAATATCAAAAACAATGTCTTTTTTTGGAAATAATATAAACTTAGATTTATTAACAAGTATAAATCTGATATTAACTAGTTGTGCACAGGTTTATCCACATTATCCACAGACAAATTATACACAATTACTTGAAAAAACTTGTCGATTTATTATACAAATAACAATAAAAATAAAAAATTGGATATAATAAATCGATTTGTTGTATTCCAAGTCATGCCGGTTACCGTGAGGCTATTTTTTTTAATTAATTTATGTTAAAATAAATTTCTATGAAAGAAGATTTTTTGCAGGAATTTTTGGAAGCTAAAAGAAGTAAATATAGGTTATAACTAAAACAGGAGGGCTTCTATGAACACTAGCATGAGAAAATTAGACTTAGAACTTACTCTTATTACAGCCCGTATTTATAAATATTTGAAAATAAAATCCGGTATAAGTATTGACATATTGAACCACAATTTTTCTAAGACGGATATGCTTTTTTTACCCCAGCTAATACTCTTGGCTGCCCAGGGTCCTAAAGGAATTAGTAATAAAATTAGAACGTTGGCAGTAATTAGTCAAATAATGTATTTGTCAACTGAAATTCATAATCAAATACCTGAAAATGAAAATAACCTCTTTAAAGAAAAGGTTCAACTCCCCATACTTGTAGGAGATTTTCTATATAGCAGATTCTATGAAATATTATGTATTGAAGATTGCTATGAATATCTAGATGACTTTGTTAACTATATTTCCAAACTAAATCTGGATTGGATTAATTATACTAATAACAAACTTACCCAAGAAGAATTGTGCGCTTCTTGGTATGGTGAATTAGGCAGATTAACTGGTGAACTTGCTTCATCTACCAGTGGATTTAATAGTTACTGGATTAAGTCCATTAAAGGTTATGGTTTTAGTATGGGATGTATTTTTGGTGCTGGCAAAATGGGTCTGAACCCAAAAACAGTAAATAACTATTGGAATAATCTACAAGAGGATATAAACTTAATACCTCCAGGTGATCTAAAGGACAGTTTTAGTTTATATGCCCATAACGTTTATAAAAACCTGTTCAACTGCCAAATTCAAGAGAATATCCGTTATTCAGCTGCGGCAGAAATTTAAGTTTTACAGAACATTTTCCTAGTAGGTGGATTAAATGAAAAAGGTACTAGCCTTTAACACCATTAAAAAAGAGTTAACAAAAGTTGAGGTTTTTTTATCCCAATACGTTAACTTTTCTCACGATCAATTAAAAGACAGTGCGCAACATATATTACAAGCTGGTGGAAAGAGAATTAGACCAGCTTTTGTATTGTTATCCGGTAGTTTTTATAATAAAAGGGGCGAATATGACTTAATACCCTTGGCTGCAGCAGTTGAATTGATTCATATGGCATCCTTAGTTCATGATGATGTTATTGACAAGGCTGACACCAGAAGAGGGAAACCTACTATAAGGGAAATTTGGGGAAACAAATTTTCCCTTCATTGTGGTGATTTTTTATTTGCTCAGGCTATTAAATTAATTAAACCAATAGAAAACAAAAGAATTGCTAATATCCTGGCTGAAATTAGTGTTGACATGTGTCAGGGTGAAATACAGCAGCTAATAACAACCTTTGATACTGGACAGACTGTAAAAGACTATTTTTATAGAATTAAACGGAAAACGGCATTGTTGATTGCAGCCAGTTGTGAAATTGGAGCCGTTGCTACCAATGCCCCCTCTAAATCTATAGATGCTCTTAAAAAATATGGTTATTATTTAGGTATGGCTTTCCAAATAAAAGATGACGTATTGGACATTCAAGGAAGCAGCAATATTATTGGTAAACCGGCAGGCAGTGATTTGGCACAAGGAATTATTACCCTTCCTACTATTTTTGCCCTGCAAAAAAATAACCAGGATTCATTAAAGTTAAAAAATCTGATTAGTTCTAGATTTACTAATGGACCTGATGTACTTAAAGAGGCTCTAGCAATTATAAATAAAACGGGAGCAGTAAATAAATCATTGTTGGTTTCTCAAAAATATATAGTAAAAGCAAAAGAACAGCTTTGTTTTCTGCCTGATTGTCCTACGAAAAATGCCCTAAAAGAGATAGCTGATTATATAAATGAAAGGGATTTTTAAGCCATGAATTCTTATTATCCTGTTTCATTAAACTTATCTAGTAAAAAATGTACTGTAATAGGTGGAGGACCTGTTGCATTGCGTAAAATTAAAACTCTTATAAAAACCAATGCCTGCATAAATGTTATTACACCCCAGGCAGAAACAGAAATTATAGAATTAGCTAACCAAGGTTTAATTAATTTAATTCACGAGGAATATCAACCAGGACTCATAGAAAACAGTTTTTTAGTTATTGCAGCAACCGATAATCGTCAAGTTAATAATACAATTTCACGACACTGCCATTCTTTAAATATTTTAGTCAATGTTGTGGATAACTTAGCAGAAAGCAGTTTTATAGTAAACTCGGCGGTCAGTCAAGGGGATTTGACTATTACTATCTCTACAAATGGGAAAAGTCCCGCCTTAGCTGCTAAAATCCGCGAAGACTTGGAAATGCAATATGGTCCCGAGTATGCACAATTACTTCAATTACTGGCCGAGATAAGAGAAACGGCGAAACTTGAAATTGAAAACGAAGAAAGACGTAATAATTTTTTAAGAAAAATTGTCAGAAGTGATATCTTAGATTTGATAAAAAATGTCGGAATAGAAGAAGCAAAAGAAAGGGTGAAAAAATGTTTGTTATCCTATTAGGCTTGAGTCATATTTCAGCTCCAATAGAGATGCGGGAAAAGGTATCAATGTCTAAAACCCAAATAAAAAATGCTGCTTCTGAAATGAAAAAACTAAAGGGAGTAGAAGGAATAATTGTATTGTCTACCTGTAACCGTACGGAATTTTATATCGCTGCTAATGATGTAGATAATGCAAAAAAATCTTTAATCCAGTTTGTTGCCCGTTATGGAAATTGTGAAGAGGAGACATTAAGGAAATATATTTATTTAAGAGAATGTCAAAATGCTGTTCATCATTTGTTTAGGGTCTCTTCGGGTCTTGATTCCATGATTTTAGGTGAAACCCAGATATTAGGACAAGTCCAAGACGCATATGAATATGCCCTTGAATATAAAATTTCTAATAATGTGTTAAACACCCTTTTTCAAAATGCTATCTCAGTAGGAAAAAGGGTTCGTACGGAGACACAAATTGATAGGCATGCTGTATCCGTCAGCTCTGCGGCAGTAGAGCTAGCCAGGCAGATTTTTGGAAGTCTTAATGGTAAATCAGTAATGATTCTAGGGGCAGGAGAAACCAGTGAGTTAACTGCCAGGCACCTAGTCTCTAATGGTGTATCTACTGTCATTGTTGCCAACAGAACATATGAACGGGCGCAGAAATTGGCTGCAGAATTTGGTGGAGAGGCTATCAGGCTTGATGATTTTCCTACCCATTTGTCAAATGCCGATATAATTATAAGTTGTACTGCTGCTCCTAAATATATAATAGATTCCCAGGACCTTATCCCCATTTTAGAAATACGCAGTAATAGACCAATACTTTTTATTGATATTGCAGTTCCGCGGGATATCAATCCCGACGTAGGTTCTTTGCCTAATGTATCCCTTTATGATGTAGATGATTTACAGAATGTAGTTCAACAAAATTTAGCAGAGAGAAAAAAAGAAGCTGTTAAAGCGGAGTTAATAATTAACAGTGAGCTAAATAACTTTTTCCAATGGCTAGATAGTTTATTTGTTATTCCGACATTAGTTGCACTTAAAGAAAAAGCTGACTATATCAGGGACAAAGAATTAAAACAGGCATTACGTAAGCTTAACCATCTTTCTGAAAAAGAAAAAAGAACAATTCAATCTCTTTCCAATTCAATAATAAATCAATTTCTTCATAGCCCCATGGCCAACTTAAAGAAATATGCCCATGGAGAAAAAGGTGCTATTTATGCAGAAGCGGTGCAAAACCTTTTTGAATTAAAGGGCACTAACCAAGAAACAGATGATAAGGAGGGCCTATTATGAACAAAAGAGTTATCAGGGTAGGTTCTCGTGAAAGCCAGTTAGCCATGTGGCAAACTCATTATGTGGTTGGTATGCTCAGGGCGAAATGCCCTGAATACCAATTTGAGATAATACCCATAAAGACTAAAGGTGATAAGATATTAGATGTAGCCCTTGCCAAAATTGGTGATAAGGGACTTTTTACCAAAGAACTAGAAATTGCCATGCTGGAAGGAAATATTGAATTTGCTGTACACAGCATGAAAGACCTGCCTACGGTAATTCACCCATCATTAATTATTGGCGCTATGACTCGGAGACATGATCCCCGAGATGTATTAATATCCCAAGGGGGACTAAAGTTTACGGAATTGCCTTTTGGTGCTAAAATTGGGACCAGCAGCCTAAGGAGAAAGGCACAAATTCTTGCAGTAAGACCGGACCTAATATTAGAAGATATTAGAGGAAATATAAATACACGTCTTGATAAACTTTCTTCCCAAGGGCTTGACGGTATAATTTTAGCTGCTGCCGGGGTAGAAAGGCTGGGTATGGGAGACAGGATTTCCGACAGGCTAGATACCAGTATTTGTCTGCCTGCTGTTGGACAAGGTTCTATTGGTATTGAGCTTAAAAAAGATAATGAAGAAGTTCTGAATATTGTCAGGATGGTAAATGATACCGCTACTGAATTTTGTATCTTAGCTGAAAGGGCATTGCTCAGGGCATTAGAAGGTGGATGCCAAATTCCCATTGGGGCTCACGCAAGAGTGGAAGACCAGCAGCTGCACATGGAAGGGGTTGTAGGCAATATTGATGGTACAATAATCATAAGGGATACAATTTCCGGAAAGATCGAGGATGCCCAGGATTTAGGCAGGCAGTTGGCGCAGCAGTTGGCTGATAAAGGTGCTAAGGAAATATTAGATAATATTAGACGGGAGATAGATTTATGAGTATTGGAAAAGTATATTTAATCGGTGCAGGACCCGGAGATATTAAACTAATAACCCTAAAGGGTTTAGAATGCATACAAAAAGCTGATGTAATAGTCTATGACCGGTTGGCTAATCCCCGCCTTTTAGCAGAGAGGCGCAGTGATTGTGAACTTATTTATGTTGGCAAATCCCCTGATCGCCACACCCTTACTCAAGATGAAATCAATAATGTCCTGATTGAGCAGGGTTTGCTGGGCAAAACAGTAGCTCGACTCAAGGGTGGAGACCCCTTTGTCTTTGGACGGGGTGGTGAAGAAGCAGAAGTATTGTTGGAAGCGGGGATACCCTTTGAAATAGTTCCCGGTATTACTTCAGCCATATCTGTTCCTGCCTATGCAGGGATCCCTGTGACCCACAGGGACTTTACATCAACCTTCACAGTAATCACCGGACATGAGGATCCTACCAAGGAAGATTCAAATATTAATTGGGAAAGGCTTGCCCAGGACCCTGGAACCCTAATATTTTTAATGGGGTTAGGAAATCTGACACTTATTATAGAAAAGTTAATTCAGTACGGCAAATCCCCTGATACTCCCATCGCTTTAATCAGATGGGGCACAAGGCCGGAACAGCAGGTAATAACGGGGACTTTGGAAAATATAGTTTCAGAGGTTAAAAAAGCTGGTTTCAAATCCCCTGCAATTATTATAGTGGGTCAGGTTGTACGCCTAAGG
Source organism: Bacillota bacterium (assembly GCA_049323895.1). Taxonomy (GTDB): domain Bacteria; phylum Bacillota; class Peptococcia; order Peptococcales; family BICA1-8; genus JBMOKT01. The sequence continues at coordinate 172,695 of JBMOKT010000013.1, forward strand.
GAAAAACTAACATGGTATGAAAACAAACCCTTTTTCGGACAACGGATATTAGTAACCCGTTCCCGTGAACAGGCCAGCGTACTATCCCAAAAAATTGAAGAACTTGGCGGAGAGGCCTGGGAATTTCCAACTATTTCTATAGAAGAGCCCCTGGACTTTACTCCTCTAGATAATGCTTTAGCAAAAATTGATTCATATGATTGGATAATTTTTACCAGCGTAAATGGAGTTAAAGCTTTTTTTGCAAGAATGAAAAACCTGAAAATGGATATAAGAAACCTCGGTAAAGTAAGACTTTGTGCCATAGGTCCTAAAACCCGTGAAGAATTGGAAGAAAAGGGAATACTGGTGGATTATGTCCCCGAGGTTTTTAGAGCCGAGGCTATTGTAGAAGGATTAGAAAACATCCTTCAGCCTGGCAATTGTGTCTTGCTGCCCCGTGCGGATTTGGCCAGACCTGTCTTATTAGACAGTCTGCAGGGAATGGGCATCAACGTGGATGAGGTAATTGCCTACAGAACTGTGCTGGGTTCCGGTTCAAGTACTGAACTTTTAGAAAAGATGCAGAACAAAGAAATTAATATTATAACCTTTACCAGTTCATCTACAGTTAAAAACTTCTTATCTTTATTAGGTGATAATTATAGACCCGAACTTTTAAAAGGTGTAGCAATTGCCTGCATAGGTCCCATAACAGCCGATACTGCGGCAGAATTAGGAATAAAAGTAGATATAGTTGCCCAAGAGTATACTATTGATGGCTTAATTGAAGGAATAACCAATTATCTGAAGAATTTAAAAGGATAAGGGGTGATTTTATGGGATTTCCCATTACAAGGATGCGCCGTTTAAGGCAATCCAGTACCGTACGTGGGCTTCTTAGGGAGAAAGATATCGATTTTAATGACCTGGTATTTCCAATGTTTGTTACAGAAGGAAAGGGTGTGAAAAATCCTGTTTCTTCAATGCCTGGCATATACCAGCTTTCCCTGGAAAATCTGCTGCAGGAGCTGGAAGTTGTTATTGATAAAGGTTTAAAATCTATTCTGTTATTTGGTATCCCTAACCAAAAAGATGCAGTTGGAACTGGTGCATACATAGAAGAAGGGGTCATTCAAAAGGCAGTTTATAAAATTAAACAAGAATTTCCCCAGCTATTAGTTATTACTGACGTTTGTTTATGTGAATATACAAGTCATGGACATTGCGGAGTAATAGAAGATGAGCGGATATTAAATGATCCAACCTTAGAATTGCTGGCCAAAACTGCTTTAACCCATGTTCAAGCAGGCGCAGACATTGTTGCTCCTTCCGACATGATGGACGGAAGGGTTGCAGCCATAAGGAAAATACTTGATAGTTCCGGATTTAACGAAACCATAATTATGTCCTATGGTGTTAAATATGCTTCAGCTTTCTATGGTCCTTTCAGAGATGCAGCCGGTTCTGCTCCTCAATTTGGCGATCGCAACACATACCAGATGGATCCCCAAGCTAATATCAAGCAGGCAGTTATGGAAGCAAAGCTGGATTTAGAAGAAGGTGCGGATATTATAATTGTCAAGCCGGCACTGGCTTATATGGATGTAATAAAGACTGTTAACGAAAATTTTCTCTGCCCGGTTGCCAGCTATAATGTCAGTGGAGAATATTCTATGGTTAAAGCAGCTGCTCAAAAAGGCTGGATAGATGAGAAGAGAGTAGTTATGGAAATCATGGCTGGTTTGAAAAGAGCCGGAAGCGATCTGATTATTACCTATCATGCTTTAGATATAGCTGATTGGCTGCGGGAGGGTAGAAATTGATAATATCCTGGAATACAACAAACCAATGCAATATGTATTGCAAACACTGTTATAGGGATGCAGGGGAAAAAGCTGAAAACGAACTGAGTACCGAAGAAGCGAAGAAACTTATTGAACAAATAAAAAAAGCAGGATTTAGGATTATGATATTCAGCGGCGGGGAACCCTTAATGAGACCGGATATATTTGAGTTGGTGGATTATGCAGCTAAATTAGGCTTACGCCCCGTTTTTGGTACAAACGGTACACTTATTACGCGGGAAGTTGCCAGAAAATTGAAGTCTTTAGGGGTAATGGGCATGGGTATCAGCTTAGATAGTTTGGACCCTGCCAAACATGATGAATTAAGATGTTTTCCCGGCGGGTTCCAACAAGCTGTTCAAGGAATGGAAAACTGCCTTGCAGAAAATTTACCTTTTCAAATCCATACCACTGTAATGGACTGGAACAAAGATGAAATTGAGGATATTACCGACTTTGCCGTGAAAAAAGGTGCTGTCGCCCATCATATCTTTTTCTTAGTCCCTACTGGCAGAGGCGCGGATATTGAATCTGAGTCCTTGCGGGCACAAGAGTATGAGGAAATAATTACGCGGATCATGAAAAAACAGCAGCAAGTTCCCATTGAACTGAAACCAACCTGTGCTCCGCAATTTATAAGAATTGCCAAAGAATTAGGCATGGATTTGAGATTCCAAAGGGGCTGCCTGGCTGGAACTTCATATTGCATAATAAGCCCCAAGGGTGATGTTCAGCCATGTGCTTACCTTGATTTGCCCATAGGAAATATACGCAATATTCCTTTTGATGTGCTATGGCAGGAGAGTCCTGTTTTCCAAAACCTTCGTTCCTTAGATTATAAGGACGGCTGTGGTAGTTGTAATTATAAGGCTGCCTGCGGGGGATGCAGGGCAAGAGCTGCTTTCTATAATAATGGCGATTATATGGCAGAAGAGCCTTGGTGTCTATATCATGGACGCTTAGGTAATTAATAAGGAGGGGATTTAGTGAATAAAGGATATGCAAAATCCCAAAAGCTTTATGATGAGGCACAAAAATATATTCCAGGAGGGGTAAACAGTCCCGTCAGAGCATTTAAAGGAGTGGGCGGACAGCCTGTATTTATTGAATACGGAAACGGCTCCAGGCTTATAGATGTAGATGGAAACGAATACATTGATTATGTGGGTTCCTGGGGTCCATTAATTTTAGGACACAGACATCCCATGGTCATTCAAGCGCTACAGAACTGCCTTAATATTGGCACTAGTTTTGGTGCTCCCACAGAGATTGAAACCGAGATGGCAAAGATAATTATTAAAGCATTTCCTGCTGTAGATATGGTAAGGATGGTTAACTCCGGAACAGAAGCAACAATGAGTGCCCTTAGACTGGCAAGAGCATTTACTAAAAGGGATAAAATACTTAAATTTGAGGGCTGTTACCATGGTCATGCAGACCCTTTGCTGATTAAAGCCGGTTCAGGAGCCCTTACTTTGGGAGTTCCTTCCAGTCCCGGTGTTCCGTCAAATATTGCAGGCAGTACAATTACTGCTTCCTATAACAATTTGCATGAAATTAAAGAAATTTTTGCCCATATAGGTGAACAAATTGCAGCAATAATAATTGAACCCATTCCTGGCAATATGGGGCTTATTCTTCCCCAACCAGGATTTTTGGAGGGATTAAGGGAAGTCACCCAAAAATACGGCAGCCTGCTTATTTTTGATGAAGTTATGACTGGATTCCGTTTAGATTGGGGCGGAGTACAAACTTTGTATAATATTAAACCTGATTTAACCTGCTTAGGAAAAATAATTGGCGGAGGATTGCCGGTAGGAGCTTATGGAGGACGTAAAGAAATAATGGAATTAATCGCTCCTGCGGGTCCTGTTTATCAAGCAGGTACATTATCAGGTAACCCACTGGCTATGAATGCTGGTTTGGCAACTCTAAAAGAATTAAGCGATAAAAATGCATATGAAAAGTTGGATCAATTAGGCACTAAATTGGCTAGTGGCTTGAAAAATGCAGCCCTTGAGTCTGAAGTAAATGTTATTATTAATAATATTGGTTCAATGGTCTCCTGTTTTTTCACAGATGTACCTGTAATTGATTTCAAATCTGCTACAACTTGCAATATTAATAAATTTAAAAGCTTTTTCCATTCCATGTTGGCTCAGGGAGTATACTTAGCACCCTCTCAGTTTGAGGCATCTTTTGTTTCGATTACCCACTCGGAAGAGGATATTAATGAAACTATTGAGGCCAGTGAAATAGCTTTCAGAAAAACTAAAGAAATAGATTAAGTTAAAATGAGCACTTCAAAATGAAGTGCTTTTTATTTTTTTAACATAAGAAATAAAGGGTAATTTTAACATGTTATAGAAATTATATTTTGAAAATGGAGTTGAAGTAAGGGAGTGAACGGGTTGGATAACTATGAGATATTTATAAATGATTTAGGTAAAAAATTTGATTTAAATCTAATGGGATATAAGAGACCACAAATGGAAAGGCGTATTAATAGTTTGATGCGTTCATTGCAAATTGAAACCTATAGTGAATTTATTAATAGAATGAAAGATGACCAAAAACTCTTTAACAGGTTTTTAGATCATTTAACCATAAATGTTTCTGAATTCTTCCGCAATGGCTCTCAATGGGATGTACTGAAAGATAAAATTTTACCCATGCTTATTACTAATAATAAAAACCTAAAGGTTTGGAGTGCTGGTTGTTCTACAGGGGAGGAACCTTATACAGTAGCTATGATTTTAAAAGAGCATTATCCTAATGGCAACCACGCAATTTTAGCAACGGATTTTGACATTAGAGTACTAAATAAAGCCCGGGAAGGAATCTACTTACAAAAGGAAGTAAGTGGAATCCCCGAAAATTATTTAAGCAAGTATTTAGTTAACCAAAATAGCCATTATAAAATTGAGTCGGGTATCAGAAATATGATTACCTTTAAAAAACATAACCTGCTAAAGGATCCCTTTGAGAACAACTTTGATTTAATTCTTTGTCGAAACGTTGTGATTTATTTTACTGAAGAAACAAAAAACCAACTATATCGTAGATTTTATGATTCATTAAAAATTAAAGGAGTATTATTTACCGGAAGTACAGAACAAATAATCCAAGCCAGGGAAATTGGTTTAACTTCTGTAGCAATTTTCTTCTACCAAAAACCATAAAGGAGTGTTTACATGTTAAATATTATTGAGATAAATGGTTGCAGAGCGTCAATAAATGAGAAAGCATTTGTGGCAGAGGGTGTCTATTTAATTGGTGATATTCTTATTGGTGAAGGTGCCAGCATCTGGTTCAATTGTGTATTGCGAGCCGATAATGATAAAATTGTAATTGGTAAATGTTCAAATATCCAAGACGGTTCTGTAGTCCATACAGAAATAGGGCTGCCTACTGTAGTTGGAGATTATGTTACCGTTGGTCATGGGGCAATTCTGCATGCCTGCACTATTAGGGATAATTCTTTAATTGGTATGGGTGCTATTATACTTGATGGAGCAGAAATTGGAGAAGGTTCTATTGTTGCGGCAGGTGCCCTGGTTACTTCCAATACCAAAATTCCGCCTAATTCTTTAGTAGTAGGGACCCCCGGGAAAGTTGTCAAAGAACTTAATCCCGAAGACCAAAAACTGCGAATTGAACATGCATTGAGATATGAAAATGACTGGAAAACCCGTTATAAAAAAGTATAGAAAAACCAGGAAAAATAGATAAAGAGTCGAATTTTGTTAACGGGAGGGGGGTATTTTATGAAAAGAAAAACTAAAACAATATTTGCTCTTGATATAGGTACCCGGTCCATAGTTGGGCTGCTTATGGTTGAAGGGGAAGATGGCACAGTTACCATAAGGGATATTATTGCCAAAGAACACTTAAACAGGGCAATGCTGGATGGACAAATCCATAATATACCCCAAGTTAGTTCCTTGGTTAAAGAAGTAAAAAAAGAACTAGAGGAAAGAACCGGCACCAAGCTAAAGAAGGTAGCTGTTGCAGCAGCTGGAAGAGCCTTAAGAACAATTAAATCAAATATTTCCATGGATATTGATAATCAAGCTCCCATTAAAAAGGAAGAAATTCTGAATTTAGAGCTAAGGGCTGCCCAGCAGGCACAAAGCACTTTATTAGACAGCCAACAATTAGAGGATAACAGTGAATATTACTGTGTAGGCTATAGTACTATCAAGTACTATTTGGACAATAATGAAATCGGCAGCTTAGTGGGACAAAAGGGTTTTACAGCGGGGTTAGAAATTGTTGCGGCTTTTTTACCTAAGGTTGTTTTAGAGTCCCTACAAGCTGTATTAACAGAAAATGGTTTAGAATTAGCTAATATTACTTTGGAACCTATTGCAGCTATAAATGCAATCCTGCCGCCAACCATGCGGAAATTAAACCTGGCTTTAGTGGATATTGGGGCTGGAACCTCCGATATAGCTATTTCACAAGATGGTTCTATAATTGGCTATGGTATGGTTCCTGTCGCAGGTGATGAAATTACGGAAGCCCTTTGTGAGCAGCATTTATTGGATTTTAATGAAGGTGAAGCCCTTAAAAGGGGTTTAATATACAGCATAGATAATCCCCTAGAATTTACAGATATTCTAGGGATAAGTCATGAAATTTTAGGTAGTCAATTAGTGTTAAGCATCGAACAGGTTATCAAAGATTTGGCAGAAAAAATCAAGGAAGAGATAATTAAACTTAACCATAAACCCCCTCAGGCTGTAATTTTAATTGGGGGAGGGAGCCTTACCCCCTTATTATCAGATTATATTGCAGAATTCCTGGGTCTGCCAAAACAAAGGGTAGCTGTGCAGAAGGCTTCCTCAATAAAAGAGATTAATAATCTACCCCAATCTTTTTACGGACCAGAAATAATTACCCCCATTGGAATAGGTTTAACTGCAGTCAAAAATCTCTCCCTTGGTTTTATTCCTGTACAGGTCAATAAGTTCAGTATTAATCTTTTGAATTTAGGTAAAAATACAGTTGCCGATGGTCTCTTAGCAGCCGGTATTGATACAGGAAGAATGTATGGCAGACCTGGGCTTGCCCTATCGGTGGAGGTCAATGGGAAACTAAGGCTATTTCCAGGTACATTGGGAGAGAAAGCAAGCATTAAACTAAATGGCATGGAAGCTGGTTTGGATACAATCCTAAAACCCCGAGATAAAATCGAATTTATAAAGGCAAAGGATGGTCTCCCAGGTAAGGGCTTTGTGAAAGACATCTTACCTAGCCCCAATTATGTAAAGTTTAATGGACAAAAAAGGCAGCTTCCCTATGAAGTTACCATTAATGGCCAAAGTGTTGATTTTAATACCCCATTAGACGAAGGAAATAAGGTTTTCGTCAGGGAAAGCAACCAATTGGCAGAACTTTTGGAAACCTGGCAGGATATTGACCCTCTAGAAATGATTAACATATCCTTAGTTATAGAAGGTAATGAAAAAAAATTAACCTACCTGCCTTATAAATTATTACGAAACGGCAATCCTGTTAATTTTCATGATATAATTTACCCCGAAGATGAGATAGTCATGGATTTAGATAACCCGATAAATTATACTATTCAGCAAATCATAGAGTCAGAGAAAATAGAAAATAAAGATTCTTCTATGGTGATTTACGTTAATGAAGAACCAATAACATTTGAAAAAACTAAATTAATTATTAAACTTAACGGGGTATCTGTTAAGCCAAGATCACCCTTAGTTAATGGTGATACCATTGAAATAACATTCAAGGATACCGAAAACCCACTTTTATTAGATATTTTTTCTAAAATAAAATTTTCCAGCACACCACCTCCCGGCAAAGCAGTCCTGCATATACTAATTAATGATAAAGAAGGGGAATACACTTCACCAATAGCCCATGGAGATAAAATTACACTGCAGTGGAATTAACAGATATTAGAAGAATCTTAAACAGGTTCTTCTTTTCATTTTAAAGGATATTTTTAAAATGCGAAGAATACTAGAATTAATTTAAGCGGCGGAGGCTATGAAGTGAAAGAACTTTTTTTCCTTGAGAATAATTTAACAGCCGGTTATATTTTTTTTCGATTATTCGAAGCAGTTGGAATTATTGGATTAGGGGCATATTTTTTTAGTCAGAGCAGGATTTTCCGAGGTTTATTTAAACGTAAATTCACTTTAAAGGATAATCTGCTGATGATAATATTTTTTTCCTTAATCTCCATTGCCGGCACTTATTTAGGTATACCTATTGAAGGTGCCCTGGCAAATACAAGGGCGGTTGGCGCCATTGTTGCCGGTCTTATCGGCGGACCGGTTGTAGGTTTGGGTGCCGGATTCATTGCAGGTACTCACCGTTTTATGCTTGGCGGCTATACCGGCTTAGCCTGTGGATTGGCAACAACCCTGGAAGGATTTTTGGCAGGTTTCCTAACTTTAAATAAAAAACAAAATATTTCTACTAAGCATGGAATGTTGGCAGGTGTCTTAGGAGAATCACTGCAGATGATAATTATTTTACTAATTGCAAGACCCTTTGTAAATGCTCTGGAATTGGTAAAAATAATTGCCCTGCCGATGATGGTAGTAAACTCCTGCGGAATTATGCTCTTTATTCACCTTGTCAATAAAGCCAGGAATGACCAGGAGCAAATGGAAGCTCTACAAGCCCATAAGGCTTTGAAAATTGCAAACCAAACAATATCCCATCTTAAACACGGATTAAATCAAAACTCCGCAAAAATGGCTGCCAATATCATTTTAAAAATGTCTGAAGTAGATGCGGTAGCCATTACAGATAAACATAAAATCCTTGCCCATGTTGGAATTGCTTCTGACCATCATCTCCCCCATAATACCCTGTTGACTGAATTAACAAATCAGGTAATTACCACCGGGAATCTAACTATTGCCGCTGCCCCTCAGGAAATTGGCTGCAAACATAAAGACTGTCTCTTGGGTTCAGCTGTGGTAGTACCGTTAAAAATTAAAAATGAAGTAGTAGGTACATTAAAATTTTATCAAGCTAAGAAAAAAATGATAACTCCTGTACAGGTTGAATTGGCTAAAGGATTGGGCCAATTGTTAAGTACTCAGCTAGAGTTAGGACAGTTAGAAGAACAGGCAAAATTAAAAACTACCGCAGAATTAAAAGCTCTACGTGCCCAAATTAATCCCCATTTTCTGTTTAACGCACTAAACACCATTATTTATTTTAGTAGAACCAATTCACAAATATCCAGAAACCTCCTTATTCATTTATCTGATTTCTTTAAAAAAACTTTAAAAAATGACAACGATTTTGTAAAGCTCAATGAAGAACTGTCTCTAATAAAATCTTACCTCACAATTGAAAAAGCACGTTTTGGTAATAGACTGGAAATTATCTATGACGTTCCTGAGGAGTTGCAAGATGTTAAGATACCGGCTTTTATTTTGCAACCTTTAGTTGAGAATGCGGTTAAACATGGAATTGCTCCCAAAATTGAGGGTGGACAAATCATAATCAAAGCCTTCTACAGAGATAAAAAGATAGGATTTTGCATATGTGACACTGGTATAGGAATCCCTAAGGAGACTAGAGAAAAGATTTTCCTTGAAGGTTTTGGCAAAGGCACCGGTATCGGGCTCTCAAATGTAAACCAACGTTTGAAAAATATATATGGATCCGAATATGGATTGAAAATACTGGATTCTTCCTCGCTAACCAATGTATTTTTTAATATTCCTGCTTTAAGGGAGGTGAAATTATATGAATTCCAAGCTGCGGGTCATAGTAGTTGATGATGAACTTCCAGCCCGTAAGGAATTAATATATTTGTTAGAAGAAAATTTCACTGAATATGTGGAAATAATTGGCGAAGCGGAAAACGGATTAGCTGCCTTGGAAAAAATTAATAAACTAAATCCCCACTGTGTTTTTTTAGATATACAAATGCCAGGTATTAACGGGCTCGATGTAGCTCAAGCTGTCTACAAATCACATTATAAAACAGCACTGGTTTTTATAACCGCTTATGATGAATATGCAATCAATGCTTTTGAATTTAATGCCATTGATTATTTAGTAAAGCCTTTTAGTTTACAAAGGCTGCAAAAAACCCTGTATCGGCTGTTGGAAGGAAAATATGAATATTTAGCTTATTATAAAAAAATAGAGGAATTATTAACGGGGAAAACTAATGCTTTACCGCAAAACACCCAAATTCCCTGTGAAGACAGCGGACGTATTTATCTAGTTAAACCATCGGAGATTTTTTACTGTAGCGCCGATGAAGGAAAGGTGACCGTTCACTGTAAAAGGGGAAAGTTTAAAACCTTTTTCAATCTCCAGGAATTAGAAAATCGTTTAACTTTTTTTAGAGCTCACCGCAGTTACTTGGTCAATATTGATTTTATTAAGGTTATTGAGCCACTGTTTCACGGTTGCTGCCAAATAATTTTAGATGATGAGGCAAAGACTGCTATCCCCGTAAGCAGGATTCAAACCAAACGTCTTAAGGAGTTATTTGGTATTTAATAGCACCATTTAATCTGTTATTTGACTATTTATTAGCATTTATATACCATTCAATTTATATTTATTGAAAATATTCATTATTATAGGACATAATTATTTAATAAAAGCATATAATTTTTATACTAATTTTTTACTTTTATCTAAGGGTGATTTAATGACAAAAGAGGCCATGTTAGAACAATTCAAAGTTAAATTTGCAAAATATTATGACCTAAAGGATCAACCGGAATTTGTTACCTTTCCTATAGATTTTTACGCCCATTTTTATCAGGTAAATGAAAAATATTTTGGAGTGAAAAGTTTTAACATGTGGCGAATGACCCATGATGAACACTGTTTAGTAAAGTATTATGAACATATTTCTAAGGATCAGATTGAAAATATGATAACAGTGTTAAAAAAGGGAATTGACTATTTGGTTAAGCCTGACGAAAATCATATGAAAACCTTTGTTACAGGCGTTTTTATCGTCAACAATCTTTCTGACCACACATTAATAGAATATGTTGAAAAATTTAAATATTCTAAAGCATACCGCTTTTATCTATATGGCTGGTGTGATGTAAGATTAGTATTAATAGATTTATCTTCCCGACAAATATATACAAATAAGGCAGGAAGGGAGGTGCAAAATTTTTACAGGCATGTAATGGAAGATAATATGAAAAATAGATAGGAGGTCATTTAATGAGTTCATTTTTGTTAATTATTTTTGCAATCGTATGTTTCCTTATTGCTTATGTAACTTATGGCTCCTGGCTAGCAAAACAATGGGGAATTGACCCATCTAAAAAGACTCCTGCTTATACAAAGGCAGACGGAGTTGACTACTGCCCTGCCAAAGCACCTGTTCTTCTTGGTCACCATTTTTCATCAATTGCAGGGGCTGGACCCATCGTAGGTCCAATTGCTGCTAGTGTTTTTGGTTGGATCCCTGTAGCTTTATGGGTTATTGTAGGTTCTATCTTTTTTGGAGCTGTCCATGACTTTGGTTCTCTTTTTGCTTCCGTAAGACATGGGGGCAGAAGTATTGGTGAAGTAATTGAAGCTAACATTGGTAAATCAGGGAAAAAACTATTTGCAATTTTTGCCTGGTTAACCTTAATCCTAGTAGTAGCAGCTTTCTTAAATATCGTTGCAGATGCTTTTGTTAGTACTCCAGCCGCCGGCACATCATCTATATTGTTTATTTTCCTAGCCATGGCATTTGGTTATGCTGTCAATAGAATGAACATGAACCTTACAACTTCTAGTGTTGTTGGTGTTGTAGTATTATTCCTTTGCGTATGGATTGGTCAGATGTTCCCTCTGGCGCTCTCTAAAATGGCTTGGATATATTTGTTAATTGTTTATATATTCGCCGCTTCCGTTTTACCTGTATGGATTTTATTACAACCAAGAGATTATCTTAATTCTTTTCTCCTCTATGCTATGATGGCAGGGGCATTTATAGGTATTCTTATTTACAAGCCAACGTTACAGCTTGCAGCTTATAACGGATTTGTAGTAAATAAGCAATTTTTATTCCCAATGTTATTTATCACCGTCGCTTGTGGTGCTATTTCTGGTTTCCACTCCTTAGTAGGTTCAGGTACGACTTCCAAGCAGGTAGATAATGAAAAAGATTTAAAACTGGTTGGCTATGGCTCAATGCTTGTCGAGGGTGTTCTGGCAATTGTAGCCTTAATTACTGCTGCGTATGTAGCAGGTCCAAAGTTAGCAGAATTACTGAAAGCCGGTGGACCTATTAACGTCTTTGCCGATGGTGTTGGTAACTTTTTATCAGCCCTTGGAATTAGCGCCGTAGTAGGGAAACAATTTGCAGCTTTAGCCTTAAGTGCTTTTGCACTTACTAGTCTGGATACAGCTACCCGTCTAGGAAGGTTTATCTTCCAGGAATTTTTCTCTAAAGACGGTGAAAATGAAGAATCTATTATTACTAATAGATATGTTGCTACTGGTATAACTGTAGTTATTGGTGGTTATCTTGCATTCAATGGCTGGGGAAAAATTTGGCCTTTATTCGGTTCCGCCAACCAGCTCTTAGCAGCCTTAGCTTTAATTACCGTTGCGGTATGGCTTAAGAATTCCAAGAAGAATAATAGCATGTTAATTCTTCCTACAATCTTCATGTTTGCTGCTACATTTACAGCATTATTTTTCCTAGTACGTGCAAACTTGGCTAGCGGCAACTTACTGCTAGTAGGATTTGCAGTAGCATTACTTGTATTGGCGGTTATACTAGTCAAATATGCTTACTCTGCTTTGACTTCTCCACCTCATGAAAAAATTAATATAAATATGTAAGCTGTAAAGGTCGGCAAACTGCCGACCTTTCGTTATAATTTGACACAAATTATTAAAGGGAATTCTTTCTGTTTATTGACAGCTTACATTAAAGTATCTATAATTAAATTTGCATTCAAAATATTTGCGGTAGTGGCGGAATTGGCAGACGCGCTAGATTCAGGTTCTAGTGGGTGCAAGCCCGTGGAGGTTCAAGTCCTCTCTACCGCACCAAATCCAATAATGTCAGGGTTCCAGGATTTTTTAATCATTTCAGTTTCAGAACGAGCACAAAATTAGCTATTAAAATGGCAAATATAGTGCGCCTGAAGGGACCTTTTAGATACACTAGATTAAACTCCTATCGTAGTCTTGTGAGGCAAAACGAGGGAGTTTTTTATTATATTCCATGACCTATTTAATTGATTTATATATTTTTCTTTACATTTACATGCTAAAATTAAGAATAATCCTTATTTGAGTGATGGGAAGGGGAATTAAGGCATGACTCTTGCCGAAAATAATGGGAATATAATAACACAGAGGAAATATTCTACCATTAGTTTTACCCTTTTTTCGGCTTGGCTGCTATCCTTTCCTTTTGGTGGCAGGATTTTATTTTCTTTAGCGGAAAATTCAAATATAGATGGCTCTTTTCTAAGTTTTTTAGCGGCATTCGCTCATTTTATTGGTTTGTTTAGCGGTGGTTTTTTTATTAAAAAGCAATTAGCAGCTAAAATGACTATGATTTTTTCCACAGTAATTTGCATCTCTGGTAGTTTGATTTTCTTTTTACCATTTTCCTTTCTTTGGTACATAGCAATTGTTTCTATCGCTTTTTTTGCAGCTTATATTATTACAAGTTGGGCATATTATTATAAAAATTATTCTTCTCCTAAGCAAAGAATAAAAACAGCTGCTGATGTTATTATTATTTCTAATATTTTAATGATTATGATAAATGTATTGACGGTTGAGACTTCAGCCTTTTGGGGACTGGCAATAACATTATTTTTAATGTTGGGTTCTTTGCTGTTCACATATAGACTGGAAAGCAATACTTACTTTAATAATTCAAAAGAAATGTATTCACTTAATTTACCTCAGGGTACATCTAACATTCTAAAGCCCTTTTTGTTTTTATGCATATTCATTTTAATTATTACTATTAACTCGGGTCTTATGTACCAAGTTGTTACTCCTGCTTTTGCCCATTATGAGCTTTTAACAAGTTACTATTGGGCTATTCCCTATATTGTTGCTTTGATTATCATTAGAAATATGCCAGAAAAAATAAATAAAGCGTACTTTTTGTATATTGCTATGATTATGATTGGACTTTCTTTCATTTCCTTTATGTGGCTGGAAATATCAATACCAAGTTATTTATTAATTAATACCCTTATGCTTGGTGCCTTTGGAGTATGTGATTTATTTTGGTGGAGTATTCTAGGCAATATTTTTGATTACTATCATAATCCGGCTCAAGTGTTTGGAATAGGCATGTCTATGAATGTCTTAGGAATTATTATTGGCGGAGTTGTTGGAAATCAGATTTTTTCCCTGGAGAATGGTAATTATCTGGCCTCTATAATTGCTTTGATAGTTATTTTTATTGTAATGACACTGCTGCCCCTTCTTAATAAACAGCTGACCAAGCTGCTTAAAGCTCATCCTTTTATAATTCACTTTGCCACCATGGGGGAAAATCTGCAGGACAAAGCGTTAGATAGTTTTAAGTCTAATAATAATTTGACTGATAAAGAGATAGAGGTTGTAAAATTATTACTGCGGGGATACACTTACAAGGCCATGTCGGAGAGTTTATTTATAAGTGAAAATACTTTAAAATATCATATTAAAAATATATATCAAAAACTAAATATCAATAGTAAAATGGAATTAATCAAAATTTTTATAGAAAAATAACCTAAGAGCAAGCCCAGGGATTTATTTCCTGGGCTGTTAATTTACAAGCTAAATTAAGGGCTTTACATCGATATTAGAAGTAGAACTATTATTTTTTTTTACATTTGTAATAGCTTGATGCAATCTCTTTACTGCTTCTTGCAGAGCATCCGCATCATTACTGGTAAAGCAAAGCCGAAATTCTTTATTGCCTGAAGAAATATCAAAGGCATCTCCTGGGACAAATGAAATACCAGTCTTTAGAGCCTCTTGCAGTAATTTCCGAGATGTACAGTTGAAGAGAATTTTGCACCATAAATAAAATCCACCAGAGGGTAAATAAACCTCCAGGTCTCCATTGATTAATTGTTTCAGCTCGCTATGCAATATATCCCTTCGTGTTTTATATTCTTTCCGAACAAGGGATAAATGTTCTTTTAGATTATTATCAGATAAATAATGAAATAAAAGCCATTGAGAAAAATTATTGCTATGCAGGTCGATATATTGTTTTTCCATGGTAATTCGATTTATTAAGCTAGGATGTGCTGCTATATAGCCTAAACGCAATCCTGGCATTAACATTTTTGAAAAAGTACTTAAATAAATACAACCTTCATAACCATTTAAGGCCTTTATAGGCAAAGGCGGTTTTTCTTCGTAATAAAACTCACTATAGGGATCATCTTCTACAATAATTAAGCGATGGCGGGCAGCCATTTCTAATAACTGTTTCCTTTCAACAAAGGACATCACTTTACCAGTGGGATTTTGATAAGTAGGTATTGTATAAAAGAATTTAGGTCTGTAGCGTACTAAATAATCTTCCAGAATGTTTAAAGATAAACCTTTTTCCACAGGCAGACTTAAAATCTTCGCACCCGCAGCCTGTAAAACCTGAATAGCTCCAATATATGTAGGGGATTCAACAATTACATAATCCCCAGGTTCAATAAATACCTTTGAAATTAGATAAATCCCCTGCTGTGAACCAGATGTGACCAAAATATTATTAAAACTTGCCTGAATACAATTTTCTCTTAGTAAATTTGCAATACTCTCCCGAAGAAGTTGGAGACCTTCTATAGGAATATGGCCAAAATATTTAGCCTTTGAAAAGTCTATAGTGCGAAAAATTTTCTTAAACCTTTCCAGGGGATAAAACTTCGGATTCGGCATTCCGGCATCCAGAGAGATAGTATCTTTTGTTAATGGATTGCTTAGCAGTTCATTCATTAGAGAGGACATGGAAGTCTGTGTATAAGGTCTAAAAATCTGGTTCCAAGGAATTTCATGCTTGCCGGCGTTCGCAGTAAATTTTTTTTTCGCAACAAATGTTCCACTGCCTTTTTTGGAGTTCACCAAGCCCTGTTGTTCCAAATAACGGTAGGTGTTGATAGCAGTAGTCCTGCTTACTCCAAAAAGGGAAGCTAATTCCCTTTCAGCGGGAAGTTTGGAGCCTTGCAAAAAGGAACCGTCTTGTATTCCGCTGATAATAATTTTCGCTATTTGCAAATAACGGGGAGAATTGTTATCTAATTTTGAGTTGGCAGCTATTTTGGATATATCCATTTTTACTACAAACCCCCTTTGGTATCCAATTATAACATAATTTTATCAGATTGGATATTTGCATTAATAATTATATCTACTAGAATATATACTCAAAGGGGGATCTGATAAATGATTGATACTAAAATTGATAGCATAAGAGAAGCAGTAATGGATACATTTCCAATAGCAGTAGGGGTAATACCTTTTGGCATAACCTGTGGGATAATGGGTTTAACTTCTGGACTTTCTGCCTTTGAAACTATATTAATGTCCCTCTTGGTATTTGCAGGGGCAGCACAGTTTATCAGCATAGCTATGTTAGGTGCCGGAGTTACGGGCTGGGGAATTATTGTTGTTACTACCTTACTGGTAAATCTTCGTCACTTAATAATGGGAGCATCACTTGCTCCATATCTGCTTAAAGAAAAACTTCCCTTTCAAGCCCTTTTGGCATTTGGTTTAACTGATGAGAGCTATGCTATAACCATCAATAAAATTGAAAAGAGTGGGTATAACCCTTGGTATCAATTAGCTGTTCACATTTTTCTATATTTAGCATGGGCATTTTCCACTATTGTGGGTGTATATCTGGTTAGACACATATCTGACCCTTTGAAATGGGAAATTGATTTTATTATACCTGCCAGTTTTCTAGTATTACTTGTTCCACGGCTGATAAACAAAACAAGCTTATTAGTATGCGGCATATCGGCATTAACCGCCGTGGCAGGAAATCTTTTTTTGCCTGGCAAATGGTATATCATACTGGCTTGTATTTTAGGGAGTTTGATGGGAGTAGCTTACGAAAGGAGTATTAAACATGCATGACGGGATATTATTAATTATAATTGGGATGGCTGTTGTTACATATTTAACTCGCATAGGCAGTTTAATTATATTGCAGTATACAGGAATCCCCCATTGGGTGGAGGAATGGTTAAAACATGTTCCAACCGCAATATTAACAGCCCTTATTATTCCAAGTTTAATATTACCCAAAGGATATATTGACTTAAGTATAAATAATCATTATTTGGTAGCAGGAATTGTTTCCGCTATTATAGCCTATAAAAGCCGCAATATTATCATGACCATCGGGCTTGGCATGGCAACCATTTTCTCGTTGAATTTTTTCGGATTATAAAAAATACCAATTTCTTATGAATACAAAATAAAACAGACCCTTAGGGTCTGTTTTATTTTGTATTTTAACTTAAATCAACATTGTGGTAGACCTGGCGGACATCCTCTAAATCTTCTAGCAGGTCTATCAATTTTTCAAACTGAGCTTTAGCATTTTCCGGTAGAGTTATTTCGTTTTGGGCCAGCATTGTTACTTCTGCGACAGTAAATTCAGTAATACCAGCATTTTTTAGTGCATCCTGTACAGTGTGGAATTGGTCAGGTTCAGCATAAATAATTACCGAATCCCCTTCATCTAAAACATCGCGGACGTCTACATCGGCTTCCAGTAATATTTCCAAAACTTCATCAGATGTTTTACCTTCAAGGCCAATTACGGCTGTTTCATCAAACATATATGCAACGGAACCATTGACGCCCAGGTTTCCGCCGCATTTTGTAAATGTAGAGCGTACATCAGATGCTGTGCGGTTCACATTATTTGTAAGTGCATCAACAATTACCATTGATCCGCTGGGACCAAAGCCTTCGTAACGAAGCTCGTCATAGTTATCATCGGATGAACCTTTCGCTTTTTCAATCGCTCTGTCAATTATGTTTTTAGGAATATTGTAGGTTTTAGCTTTTTCAATTACAAACTTTAAAGCTTGGTTGGATTCGGGGTCAGGAACCCCTCGTCTTGCTGCAACATAAATCTCTGTTCCAAACTTGGAATAAATACGACTTGTATTTACATCCTTAGATGCCTTTTTGTCTTTGATATTATTCCATTTACGACCCATGGTGTCACTCACTTTCTTCAATTTATTAATATTTCCAGGAAACTACTTGATTAATATTAAGTAAAAATTATTAGGACTATAAATAGAACCCCAATAAGGTGTTATTGCCGATTTCCATTATATCGAATTTATTTAATTTGTGACAAGAGTAAAATCTTAAAAAAAGTAGCTAAATGTAACTAAGGTTACAAACTGATTTATGATATATATAATATAATTTTATTAAATAAGGGAATATTATGCTAAGCATAAATGTTTATTCAAATAGGGATTTTGTTTGACAAATTAGTTAAAAGAGAGGAGGAAAAGTGAAAAATATACAGAAAGATATGTGAAAATTACTACAAGCACAAATCGGAAGAATATTAGTTTTAGGAGGAGAAAATATGGGACTGCCAACAATTCATCCAACTGGTACTACAGTTTATAATCCTGATAAAGCATTTAATGGCTATACAATATTTCAAGCTGCCGAATATGGGGCTATGTTAATTAATATGAACGGCAAGGAAGTAAAAGTATGGAAAGGACTGCACGGTTTTCCAAATAAAATGCTTCCTGGCGGTTTTGTAATGGGAAGTAGAGGACAAAGGGATACAAAATACGGTTATCAAGATAATGTTGATTTAATTCAGGTTGACTGGAATGGTAACGTGGTTTGGGAGTTTAATCAATACGAATTTATTGAAGACCCCGGCAATGAGCCGCGCTGGATGGCTAGACAGCATCATGATTACCAAAGGGAAGGAAACCCGGTAGGTTATTATGTTCCTGGTATGGATCCCAAAACAGATAGTGGAAATACATTAATACTTGCCCATAAAAATGTATACAACAAAAAAATCTCTGATAAAAACCTCCTTGATGATACCATTATTGAAGTGGACTGGGAAGGAAATATTGTTTGGGAATGGCTTTGCAATGAACATTTTGATGATTTAGGTTTTTCCCAGGCAGAACGGAATGTGCTATTTAGAGATCCCAATATGCATGATTGTGGCGGCGGCGTTGGAGACTGGATGCATATTAATTCCATGTCAACATTAGGACCTAATAAATGGTATGAACAAGGAGATAAAAGATTCCATCCTGATAATATTATTTGGGATGCCCGTGAAAGCAATATAACTGCAATTATCAGTAAAGAATCAGGAAAAATTGTTTGGAAGCTGGGACCGGATTTTGATTCAACAAAAGAACTGCGCAAGCTGGGTATTATTATCGGTCAACACCACTGTCATCTGATACCTAAAGGTCTGCCCGGCGAAGGCAATATATTAATATTTGATAACGGTGGCTGGGCTGGTTATGGCTCACCGAGCATGACTTCTCCATGGGGTGCAAAAGCATACCGCAGAGACCACTCAAGAATATTAGAAATCGATCCTATTACACTAAAAATTGTATGGCAATATACACCAACAGAGGCTGGACATTTGCAGCCTTTCCATTCACATCATTTTTACAGTCCATTTATCAGCAGTGCTCAAAGAATGCCTAATGGAAACACCTTGATTTGTGAAGGTTCTGGCGGAAGATTAATCGAGGTTACCGACAAACATGAATTAGTGTGGGAGTATATTTCTCCCTACTGGGGTAAAATGTTCAAATTAAATATGCTTTATCGTGCTTATCGACTTCCATATGAATGGGTACCCCAGTTAGATAAGCAAGAGGAAGTTGCTATTGAACGGGTAGATGTTAATACATTTAGAATGCCAGGAGCAGCACCCTTGGGTTGTGATGACGTTACAGAAGTCGAAGGCGCTTTAGGTTATGGTGATGTGGATGGATTCTGTGTTACAACCGATGACACAACAGTAGAAAAGGAAGATAATGACGAATATGCCGGTATGGTGAAACTCTAAGTAGTTAATATAAAGGGGGTTAGGCACTCTTGCCCTCTAAATCCTAATAAATTGAAAATATATAAAAGAGGTGTTTATTGTGTCAACGAATTTAGCGACTAATACTAAAACCCTTGATAAGAAAAACCTAATTATCTGGGTAGTTACATTTGGATTACCCTTATTAATAATGTTTATACCTGTAACTGAAGTTTTCACTGCACCATTAAGATTATATCTTGCAATAACCCTTTGTGCCATTTTTATGTTTGCTTTTGAGGTCATTCCCAACCTTATTCCTGGTCTGCTTTTGCCTGTTACCTATTTACTTACTAATCTTGCCCCCGCTCAAGCTATCTTTGGACCTTGGTCAACATATATTCCCTGGATGTTCGTAGGCGGTATTTTGATGGCAAACTGTATAGAAACTACAGGTTTATTAAGAAGGATTGCTTACTGGAGCATTATCAAAACAGGGGGAACATATAACGGTATCTTATATGGCGTCTTCCTCGCAGGAATTATTTTAAATATCCTAATACCTGCCCAAGCTATTATACCATTAGCAGCCTTTACTTATGGAATTTGTACCGCTTTAAATTTAGGAAAGTCAAAAGAGTCTGCAGGTATTATGCTGGCGGGTGCTTTTGCAGCCCTATTGCCTTTATTCTTTTTCTATAACCCTAACTTTTCAGTTATTTTAGGTGCAGCTGCACCGGTATATCCTGTAAAAATGACGTGGTTTACCTATTTTTATCACAATCTTCCTAATATTCCTTGGGCTATCTTTTGTATATTTTTGATTTCTAAGATTTTTAAACCTAGTAAGGAAATAGATGTTAAAGATTATGTTAATGAAGAGTATAAAAAGTTAGGTCCATTATCTATCCTGGAGAAGAAAGCTATCTTTGTGTGTCTGCTTCTAATTGCTTTTCTTATGACAGGTGGTCTGCACGGCATCCAAATCGGTTGGGGTTTTGTTTTCGCTGCTGCTTTGATGTATTTCCCAGGTATTAATGTTGGCACTCAAGAAGACATTAAAAGAATAAATTTTCCCATTTTATTTTTCGTTACCGCATGTATGGCAATCGGTGCGGTAGCCAATGTGCTAGGTTTTGGTAAGCTGCTGGCCCAAATGTTGCTTCCAGTAATGACCTCCAGCGGAACATATGGTACGGTTGGTCTTGTATGGCTCTTAAGTGTAATAGCTAACTTTCTTATGACTCCACTAGCTATAATGGCAGCCTTTAGTGCACCCTTAGCTGAAATTGCATTAAAGCTAGGGATTGATCCCTTAGCTTTTTTCTACACCATTTTCCACGGAGTAGACCAAATTATATTCCCTTATGAATACGTACTGTATCTGATATATTTTGCCTTTGGCTTAATTCACATCAAAGATTTCATGAAAATATTTGCAGTTAAAATGGTTACCAGTATTGTTCTTATTTTAGCTGTCTTAATTCCATACTGGAAATTAATTGGTTTACTATAAGGGAATCAAAAAACACAGTTATGAAGGGGGAGCAAATAAATTGCTCCCCAATTTGCAATATGTAATAAAAATCACATAGCATAATTAATGTTTACCCCGTATAATTTAGTTAAAGAAAATACTGAATTAGAAGGTGGGAGAATGGACGCAAAAAAAACAAAAGAACTAATTGAACATATTACCACTTCTATAATCTTTGACCAAACCACTTTAGAAAGTGAAGGATTATCATCGGAGATATGGGATAAGTATCTTTCTTTATGTACCTGTAAAAAATTAAGAAAGACCGGAGACTATTTAATGCGTATTGGAGATAATCTTAATGGTTTTTATTTTATTAAAAAAGGGAAAATAAAGGGGAACTTATTAGGTAAAGAAGGTATAGTCAAAACATTTTCTATTGTTGGTGCAGGCTGTACATTTGGTGAACAGTTTATCTTCCATCAACAGCCTGGTTTATTTGAAGCAGTGGTAGTAGAAGATGCGGAGCTATATTATTTTGATAAGGATACTATACTTAATATTATGAAAAATGATTTTGATATAAATCTTTTTATTGTAAAATGTTTTTCAATTAAATCCAGAATGTTAGCTATCCAGCTTGAAGATATGTGTCTTCGCAATATTTTGCAGAGTATTTGCAGAATCCTTTATACTATTTGTTGCTATGAAGAAAAAAATGGTAAGATTAATGGTGATATAATAATAAATTTATCCCATCAAGATTTAGCAAATATGCTTGGTTCCCATCGTGTAACCATAACTAAAAATTTAAATAAACTAAAAAAACAAGGTGTTTTAGACTTTAAATATGAGAAAATCACAATTAAAGGTAGGGAAATGTTAAAAAAACTGGCATTCTTATAGTCTTTATTTCAGAGGGCTTCTGACTTTTTAGTAGAAGCTTCTTTTGTTTTATGAAAAGATAATTTTTTATAACTTGTAACAAAGGTTACAAAGTTAATAAACATTACCGCTTATAATGTTAATAAGCATTATTTATATGTGAAAGTTAAAATTCTTTTAATCAAAAGGAGTGAAAGTTGTGAGGAAATATTTGGAAACCCAGAAACACTTAATAACATTACAACATGAATCAGAGGAAAAGTTTATAAGTGAATTTAAATCGGGAAGTTATTCGTATGAAAAACCACTGGTTATTAAAAATCCATACCTTATTAACCCTTTGTCTGCAGTAATTTGTTTTACAACTGAAAGTGAAACTACTGTAGAAGTCACTGTTAAAGGCAAAGCTGAAGAAGGTGATTTTAAGCATACTTTTAACGCTGCAAAAGAACATGTATTACCGATTTATGGTTTATATGATGGCTATGAAAATACCATTTCATTAACATTAGGTGATGGTAAATCATCACAAGTGAAAATAGCAGTCGAAGAGCTGAAGGTTAATAAAGCTTTGTATTGTAATACAACCTATGAATATTTTGGCAAAGATATCATGACAATCTCTACAGCCACACCATTAATTGCATTGGCAAGAACAGTAGGATTTGACTATGCGGGAGATTTACGATGGATTTTAACTGAAAAAGCCAGCTGGGATATTAAAAAATTAGCAAACGGCAGACTTTTAGTAACTTCATATAGGTCAATGCAAAAACCTTATTATACAGTAGGTGTGATGGAAATAGACCTTTGTGGCAAAATTTATACTGAATACAGGCTGCCTGGTGGATTTCACCACGACAGCATCGAATTAGAAAACGGAAATATCTTAGCTGCTTCTGATAAAGACTTTGCTGAGTCTGTTGAAGATTATGTAGTTGAGATCGATAGAAAAACAGGGGAGATTGTAAAATTCTGGAGCTTACTGGAAATACTGCCTAGAGAACAAGGTAAAGCTGGCGATTGGAATCATCATGACTGGTTCCATAATAATTCCGTTTGGTATGATAAACCAACTAACTCCATTACGATGTCAGGAAGACACCAGGATGCGGTAATTAATTTTGACTATGAAACAGGTAAACTAAACTGGATTCTAGGTGACCCTGAGGGCTGGGGTGAAGAGTGGCAGAAATACTTCTTCAAAAATGTTACAAAGGGTGATTTTGACTGGCAGTATGAACAGCATGCAGCAATGATCTTACCTAACGGTAATGTTTTCTTATTTGATAACGGGACCTATAGATCCAAGACTGTAGAGAAGAGGGTTCCTCCCGAGAAAAACTTCTCCCGAGGTGTAATCTACAAAATTGATACTGATAAAATGGAGATAGAGCAAGTTTGGCAGTATGGTAAAGAAAGGG
Organism: Bacillota bacterium; assembly: GCA_049323895.1. Classification (GTDB taxonomy): domain Bacteria; phylum Bacillota; class Peptococcia; order Peptococcales; family BICA1-8; genus JBMOKT01. The sequence continues at coordinate 196,326 of JBMOKT010000013.1, forward strand.
GAGCTGAATTCTATTCTCCCTATATTTGCAATGTAGATTATTACGCTGATGGTCACTACATGATTCACTCCGGCGGAATCTCAACATTCTACGGAAAGCATACCGATGAACTAGGCGCACTGCAGATTAATAAATATAAGGATGAGCACATCCATCTAACATTAGAATCAAAAACAGTTGAAATATTAAATTATGAGGTAAAATATGAACTGCATGTTACCGGTGGTAACTACTACAGGGCCAGAAGATTTGCTTTATATGATGAAACAACCAACTTTGCCCTTGGTAAAGGTAAATTTTTAGGAGGCTTTGGCATTACACCTGAGTTTGGCATGAAAGTTAAATTCAAAGAGGCGGAACAAGATATTCCTGCTAAAAATAATGTTTCTCTAGTTCTCGAAGAAGATAGAATGGCTCTGCGGGGAACATTCGTAGAAGGTTCTCAAGTTCTTCTGGAATTAAAGGGTAAAGATGAATCCAAACTTTATTCAGTACCCACAGAAGTGCATGATATTACCGCTGCCTGTATTTCCTTTGAAGAACAAAAGGAAAACGATGTCCAGTTCTATATTAGCAGAGAAGGGTTAGCAGGTGAATTTGATATTTATTTAAACATTGATAACATAAAATATGATACAAAATTATCAGTAAAATTATAATTTAACATACATTTCAATTTTGGGGTTTTTTCGTATTTACGGAAAAACCCCCCATAACTAGATTGAATTAGTTTTGAAAAACTAATGGGAGGGAGTTAAAGGTATGGTTATTAATAAAGCGGATACTAAGCTTTTTGAGGAAGCTATTTCTAATAATGAAGGCTGTTTAGTGATGTTTTCAAGAAAAGGATGTCATGTATGTGAGGAAGTTTTGCCTAGAGTTGAAGAAATTGCAAATGCAATGGCTGATTTTTCTTTTTACTATGTTGACGCCGAAGAGGAAAAGGACCTGCTCAAAAAATTTAATCTTAAAGGGGTTCCACAACTGTTGTTTTTTAAAGATGGTGAGTTTTATGGAAAATTAGCAGGCAATGTTGAAGAGGAAGAGATAAAAGAAAAAATTAACGAGTTATTATAAGAGGTGTAAAGCATGGGTAATTTTGACATTATTATTATCGGAGGGGGTCCGGCTGGGTTGGCAGCTGCCATCTATGGAGCCAGGGCAAGATTGAGAACCCTTGTAATAAACAAAGGCATTATTGGAGGATTGGCTCACACTACAAGAGAGATTGTTAACTATCCAGGGCTTGAGCAATCCAGTGGTCCGGAGTTAATGGAGTCTTTCAAGAGACATGGGGAGAATTTTGGAGCAAATTTTATTAGTGATGAAGTTATAGAAACGGATTTTTTTCAGGATGAAAAAATAGTAAAAACAAAAAAAGGGAGAGAATTTTCCACAAAAGCTATTATTATTGCATGTGGCACAAAGCCAAGACTCCTTAATATACCCGGGGAAACACGATTACGGGGCAGTGGAGTAGCATACTGTGCTACTTGTGATGCAGAATTTTTCGAAAATGAAGATGTGGTTGTGGTTGGCAGCGGCGATCAAGCTATTGAAGAAGGCATGTATATTGCCAAATTCGCTAAGAAGGTTACCGTAATTGTTCTGCATGATGAAGGGACGCTAGACTGCAATAAAATAAGTGCTGCAAAAGCTCTGCAAAATGAGAAAATGCAATTTGTATGGAATTCCACAATTGAAGAGGTAATAGGTAATAATAGTGTAGAGGCGGTTAAAATTAAAAACGTTAAAACGGGAGAGTGCAGTGTTTTATCGTGTCAAGGTGTATTCTTTTTTGTGGGAATGATACCATCTACGGAATTCCTTAGAAGCAGCGGTTTAAAAATGGACGAAAAAGGGTTTATTATCACAAATGAGTTAATGGAAACCAACATCGAAGGTGTTTATGCCATTGGTGATAACAGGGTTAAATATTTAAGGCAGGTGGTTTCAGCTGCCGGCGACGGTGCTACTGCGGCAGTTGCGGCGGAAAGGTATATTGAAGAATTTGATGATTTTAAAGATAAGATTCTACAAATAGAAAACCCTGTGATATTATCTTTTTTTGACCCCTTTGTCGAGCAAAGTTTGTTGTTTAATACCACCTTAGCAAAGGTTGTTAATAGCAATGGGTTGAATTACACAATAATTAATATAGATATCTCACGAAAAAAAACATTGGCAGAAAAATATGGTGTTAAAGAAACTCCTGCTGCTTTTGTCTTAAAAGAAGGAAAGATTCATAAGCAAATAAATTACCTTGCAAATGAAGAAAATTTAAAAGACCAGTTATAACAAAGCAGGCAGAGGAGTGATTAGAATGAATATTACAGTTTACACCACAACAGGCTGTACCCGTTGTAAAATTGTAAAGGCTTTTATGGAGGAAAGAAATATTTCCTATGAAGAAAAGGATATGAAAGCCCAAGGTAAAGAGGACTTCCAGGTGTTTTACAAGGAAAATCGCAGTAGTATTTTCCGGGGACCTGATGGAATTGAATTTCCCATTATTACAGATAGCAGTGAAATCCGTCAGGGTATTGGGGCATCAATCGCTTATCTTCAAGCAGGTAAAAATTTGGAAGAATTTTTCACCGTTGGTACACTGCATAAAGAGTGGGTAAATGGAATACATGTTTCCGGCGGAAGATTAGAATGGGCAGATGACTTTATCCAGGTACTTTCATATCTAAAAGGTAGTAACATGAAACTTCAAGTCGACACTAATGGGAAGAATAGTAGTATCCTTCAACAAATTCAGCTTAAAGGGCTGGCAGATTTGGTTGTAATGAACCTCTTGGGGCCTGAAGAGATTTATAATATAATACTTGGTGGAATAGATATTGAAGACATAAAAAAAAGTCTTTCACTAATAACTCAGTTCCCAGAATATAGGATTGAGACCACAATTTTACCTGTGGAACGAGAGGGTGGCACTTTTAGCTACTTAACACCTCAAGAGATTTGTGAAACGGCTAAATTAATAAGTGAGATAACTGGCAGCAATAAAATACCCTATTTAATAAAAGGCTTTAACCTATCCCCTTCCCAACTATTAACCTATCGAAGCAAAGCACGTGCATACCAGGTCTTTACAGAAATTGAAAAGTAGATTATAAAAAGGTCTACAGCAACGATCTGTCAGACCTTTTTATAATCTTTATCTCCCTGGTATTCAATTGTTTTTCTACCGTCATGAAATAAAAAATTATATGTATACACCGCAATAATCCCCGTATTTAACACCGAGGCTAGGCATTCCATAAAAACAAAAATGCGCATCCAAAAACCGCTAGGTATTAAATCTCCATAGCCCAGGGTAAAATATGTAACAAAGCTGAAATAAAGCGCGTCATCAAATCTCATAGTTATGGGTTGATAATCAAATGTTGCTACTAATCCATGATTAGCTCCACCGATACTATTAATCCACAAATAATATAAGGCAAATAGAAAAACCATAGCAAAAACCATTAATACTGCATAGACAACTACAAAATAAAGCTTGGATGAATCAGCCCAGGTTTTTTTTTGCGCCCTTTGCAGTTGCAGCCAAGCAAGTTTATACCATTGCGGTATAAGAAGAAGAAGATTAATGCTGCTGTAAGCATAAATATACTTTTTATATATTTTGATAAATTCTATGGGGAATATATTTGTAAATACAGCCAATACAACCAAGCCAAAAAGAAAGGGATATAGAAAAGCTAAAACTTGGAGATGTATTCCCCTGATCCAAATCTTTGAAGTAAATGACCGCCACCAAATATATATAAGCAATCCTATATTCAATAAAAAAAATATAATCATTTTAATTCACCAAAATAAACATTTCTATATTTCTATGAGGGAGAAAAAGATAAAATACTAAAACATTTTCAACGGGTTTGTAATATTTTTCATCGCCTTAGAGTAGTATTTATTAAATAATCTCTAAGGAGCGGAAGCAAAATGACAAGCAGTCTGATGGAAAAAACAGTTTTAAAAAAAATTGATCAACTTATCGAAATTATTATTGACTTGAGTTCAAATTCTCAAAAAGCCGATTTAAGGGGGCAAGCTCTAAAAAAAATAGAAGAATTAATTCCTTTAATTTTACATTTTATTGAAGGGAACAAATCCCTTATTCAGCCTATGTTGTATCAATTAATAATGGAAAAGATGCCGGATCCTAGAATTATTAGCAGTTTTGGAAATCTTAAGGAAGAACTGAATTCCATTCTTTTGGACGCAACAAAGGAGATAGATATGGAAACTAAGAACCAATCAGCAGAGAAATTACAGAAAGAAGTAAATACCGATATAGGCAATACCCCGAATTTACAATCCTTTATTATTAAAACTTTTCCTAATGATAACGTTCTCTTCAATTATAGATTCGGCGGAGACTTTTTAGATGCATATCTACCCGGGTTGAAAATAGCTTATATTATTGAAAGGGAAAATCATAACTATATAAAACTTAACTATTTTTGTGAGAAACAAGGAATAAAGCTGATAGTTGTTCCAAAAGAAGCTGAAATTGATTACCTTACATTTAAGAGAATCAACAAGTATAAACATTTATAGGAGGATTAATTGAAATTAAAGCGAAATAGAAATATATAGATTCTAAACGTACCTTAACTAGGTACGTTTAGTTTATACTTATCAGAGGGTATAACTTGGTAATAAGTATAAGTGCAACAATCGGCTTCCGCAGTCGCCAAAGGCTCGGCGCAAGCCGTGTTTTCTAATACTTATTAGAAAAATATAACTTCATGGTAATAAGTATAAGTGCAACAATCGGCTTCCGCAGTCGCCAAAGGCTCGGCGCAAGCCGTGTTTTCTAATCTTCATCTTTTATAAAGGAGGAATATAAAGTGCAGATTACTTTTTACGGAGCAGTGGAAACCGTTACAGGTTCGTGTTTCAAGCTAACTACTGAAAGTGGTTATAACATTTTAATAGACTGTGGATTATTTCAAGGTCCTGCACAAATCAAGGAACGAAATTATGGTGAGTTTCCTTTTCGACCCACAGAAATTGATGTTGTTATATTAACCCATGCCCATATTGACCATAGTGGACTTATTCCCAAGCTTTATAAAAAAGGATATAAAAAAAACGTGGTAACCACCAATGTTACAAAAGACCTTTGTTCAATAATGCTCCCCGATGCGGCACATATACAAGAAATGGAAGTTGAGAGGAAAAACCGTAAACTGGCTAGGGCGGACAAGCCTTTATTAGAACCAATATACAATATTGAAGATGCAGAAAAATGCATACACAAATTTATCGGTGTAAATTATGATGAAAAGACAGAAATTTTGCCCGGTGTAAATGTGGTTTTCAAAGATGCAGGGCATATTCTCGGTTCAGCAATGATAGAATTGTATGTGGATGGCAAAAAAGTTGTTTTTTCGGGTGATATTGGAAAAATAGATCAACCGATTATTAACGACCCTTCTCAAATAGAGCAAGCCGACTTTCTAATCATGGAATCGACATATGGTAACAGGTTTCACTTAGAAACGGAAGACAAACTGGTCCAGTTAGCAAGAATTATTAAAAAAACTATGAAAAAAGGTGGTAACCTGGTAATTCCTGCTTTTGCTATAGAGCGTACCCAGGATCTGATTTATGATTTGCGCAAACTAATTCAAGATGGTGAGATACCCAGGGTAGATGTTTATATTGACAGCCCCCTGGCCATAAGGGCTACAGAAATATTCTGCCGCTATCCCCAGTTTTTTGATGAAGAAGCATCTCAAATGAATGGGGAAGGGGATGCTTGTATTTTCAATTTTCCTGGACTTAAATTTTCACTGACTTCTGAAGAATCCAAAAACCTTAATTTAGTAAAAAACAATGCCATTATCATTTCAGCCAGCGGCATGTGTGATGCCGGGCGGATAAAACACCACCTCAAGCATAATCTGTGGCGAAAGGAAAGCACCATTTTATTTGTTGGTTACCAAGCCCAAGGAACTTTGGGCAGAAGAATTTTGGAAGGGGAAAAATTAGTTAAAATTCATGGTGAAGAGGTAGCTGTCAATGCAGAAATCGAAAAAATTGAAGGGTTCTCTGCCCATGCAGACCAGACGGCATTAGTTGAATGGGTGAAAAAATTCCAAGTAAAACCCCAGACTATCTTTTTAGTTCATGGCGAATCTGATTCTACAGCTACATTGGCCCATATATTAGAGGAAGAAACGGGTAATAGAGTAATTATACCCAAGATCAATGAGAGTTTTAACTTAGCCGATGAAGGTGATGTTATAAAACCAGGGACAGAGGAAATTACAGATTCAATACAAAGTACTTTTTCTAACATTCAAGCTAAAGTTGAGGAACTGTTAAACAAGTCTTATAGTAAAGAGGACATTTTATCAGAACTAGAAAGAATAAAAAATAATCTTCTTAAATAAAACTCATTGCTTCTGCTCGATTGAGGGCAGAAGCAATTTTTTGAATAATGTTCTCATTTATATGTTATAATAAAATTAAAGTCTATAATTGTTTTTTAAAAAGGTGATTTATGAATTATATTGAAGATATTAAAAACCGTATGAAGACAAAGGATTATAAAATGACGCCGCAGCGTAAGGTGATAATTAATGCCTTTGCTAATAATATGGAAAAACATTTGAGTGCTGAGGATGTTTATCAAATAGTTAAGAGTACCCATCCTGAAATAGGCCTGGCGACTATTTACCGGACTTTGGATTTGCTGGCTGATTTACAAATCCTAAAAAAGATGAATTTTGGTGATGGGCGATCTAGATATGAGTTTTGTGAGGAAGATGACCACCACCATCATCATCTAATCTGCTTAGAATGTGATGCAGTAACAGAGTTTGAAGATGATTTGCTGGAAAGCTTAGAAACAATAATTACTAAAAAGAATGGTTTCAAGGTTAAGGACCATCAGTTGAAGTTTTATGGTTATTGTAAAAAATGTCAAGATGGAAAGAGCGAGGATTAAAAACTGGAAATTTTCCAGATGCCTTGCTCTTTTTTAATGACAAATTCATGTGGTCCAAAGGAAAAATCCTGCTTTTTCTCTAAAAGCTTTTGACCAGAGGTCAAGCTAATAGGGTATCCTTTTAGATAAGCTCTTACTTTTAATGAGGCTTCGTTATCATCATATTTAATTACTGATACATTATATTTCCTATCTGTAATATCTAAACCTTGGTCAATTTCTCGGTTTGCCTTATAACCGGCAATTACTTGTTGTTTTATCTCCTCATTAGAAAATGCTTTATCAGCTAAACTTTTAGCGCTTGTTAGATTTTTAGACTTCCATATATCTTGATATGCATCCATTGCGCTAACAAAACCTTCTTTAACCTCGGGATTCCCTCCCAAACTGCACCCAGTAAATAGAAAGATACAACAAATAAAGATTAAGGTGGAAATTCCTCTCTGCATAATAACCTCCCTGAATTTTTATTTTTATAACTAATTTACAGCAAAATCTTTTTGTATAGCTTTGTCTTTATTAATTAAAAGTCCTAACTGTATTTTATTATCAGAGATTTCCTCAATACGGCAGCTCCAGCTAAAACCACAGTCTAACCAAAACTTAAGCTTTTCTCCATACCAATTGTTTAACAAACCTATTGGTCTATTCCTAAGATCAAGGACATGTATATTATTATCTATATTTTGAAGTAATAAATCTTGATTTATTTGCAAATCATTAAGGCTGTATTTTTTCACTTTAATAAATATAGTAAAGTTATGTAAGAAAGTAGGGGGATACGGGTTAAGTCTTCCTGAATAGCATTTATTATGCATGTTAATGGTAGCTGGTTTATTAGTCATATATTCAATTGTTACAACCTTAGTGGAGGGTCTCATTTTTTTACCGCATTTTAAACAATAATCTGGGTAACTTAAATTATTATAATATATGCTTTTATCGATATTGCCCCATTTCTGCCAGCTTTTCCATTGGGTTTTACATAACTTTTTTCTATTCGATATATCCGCAAACACCCATTTTAACAAGCGGTGAAAACCAAAGGCATAACGGGCATGCTTGATAAACGCTTCGGGAAGCCCTAAATTTATTACATATTGATTAAATGATTCTTCAACCATATTTTGTAAGCTGCCTTCTATTTTAGTGCTATCCCAAGAATATTTGTTTTCATCAAGCCACAACCTTAACTTATCAAACATATAGCCTTGACACACTTGGATTTTTTCAGTGCTTTTTACTTCTAACTTGCTAAAGGCTTTAATAACAATATTAATAACATAATCTTGATATATTTTTTTCTCAAATAAATCGGTTTGATAGAATTTTAGAGGAATAACTTCAAAATAGTATCCACCGGTTTTGGTATTTAATATTCCTATACCGGTTCCGCCTATAAGGCTGCCGCTTCCTGCATCATCAATCTGAATCATTGCAACACCCCGTTTAAACTGTTTTATTTATTATGTACATATTTTGTTTTTCTATATAATAATTTGAAGTAATTTTATTAAAATAAGTTTAATTTAGAAGGAATTAAGTGGGGAAATATAGTATTAATTAAGGATGCAAGAAACGATGAAGGGGGCACTAGGGTGAATAGTAAAAATATCGATGGAAAAATTCTTCGCACCATGGTTTTAACCGGTGCCGTTAAGCTTGAAGTAGAAAAATTTAGAATAGATAGTCTTAATGTTTTTCCTGTCCCTGACGGCGATACCGGTACAAATATGTCACTGACTTTGTTCTCGGCAGCTAAGGCGATAGAAAAACTTCCGGAAGAAGCACAATTGACAGAGGTTGCTAATGCTCTTGCCTATGGGGCATTAATGGGAGCTAGAGGAAATTCGGGAGTAATACTTTCTCAACTTCTGGGGGGTTTTGCTAAAGCGATAGGAGACGCAAAGGAAATTGACACACTCTTATTAGCTAAGTGCTTTAAAATGGGTGTAGAAGCTGCTTATAAGGCTGTAGTAAAACCCATTGAAGGCACTATCCTAACTGTTGCCAGGGAAGCAACTGATAAATTAGGTAACGAAGTGAAAGATTTTACTGATATAGAGAGTTGTCTAGAGTCCTTCTTGAAGCAAGGCTATATTACATTAGAAAAAACACCTGACATGCTGCCTGTTCTGCGTCAAGCTGGAGTAGTTGATGCTGGCGGGCAGGGTTTTTTAAATATTATTGAAGGAATGCTCGAGGGATTTAAAGGAAATAAAATAACTGCTCCTATTGCTTCTGAAATTACTGCTAAAGGAGGACATTCAGTTCCTGTCAGCCAGTACAAAATAATTGACGAAGATATTCATTTTCAATATTGCACTGAATTAATAATAAAAAAACACAACCATAGTAGTATTACTACTAGTGAAATAAGAGCTTTTTTAGAGGAAAAGGGTGATTGTGTTGTAGTTGTGGAGGCAGAGGATATTATAAAAATTCATGTTCATACCAATAATCCAGGTCTTGTTTTAGAATATAGCTGCAATTTAGGTACTATGCATGATATTAAGATTCAAAACATGAGGGAACAAAGTAAAGAAATGCAGTTAAAACTTCCATCCAAATTAATTGGTGTGGTAGCTGTGGGTGTAGGTGAAGGAATAGGGGAGATATTTCGGAGTTTAGGCGTAGACTACATTATTACAGGTGGACAAACAATGAACCCCAGCACAGAAGATATAGTTACTGCCATCAATGAAGTTAATGCCCAACAGATTATTATTTTACCCAATAATAAAAATATAATACTCGCCGCCCAACAAGCGGTGGTCCTAGTTGAAAAACCAGCTCAGGTCATTAGTACAAAAACAATTCCCCAGGGAATAAGTGCATTAATGGCCTTTAATGGAGAATTAGATTTAGAAACCAATTACAAAAAAATGCAAGAGGCATCAAAAAATGTTAGGTCCTGTGAAATTACATATGCTGTCAGGGATGCCCAACATGGAGATTTATTTATTTCTTCTGGGCAAATCATGAGTATTATTGATGGAGAAATTTCACACATAGGTAATGAAATCCATCAGGTAATCGTAAATAGTTTAGATAACCTAATTATAAATAACAACGAACTTATTACTTTATACTACGGATCAGATGTTTCCGATGAAGAGGCAAAGGAATTACTCAAGAAGTTATCTTCTTTATTCCCCGATATTGACTTTGAGCTACATTATGGTGGTCAACCACTTTATTACTATTTCATTTCCATAGAATAATATTTATGAGGTGGAACTTATGTTAAAAGTTGGAATCCTTACAGATAGCACTGCAGACTTACCACAGGATCTTTTAAATCACTATAGCATAAAGGTAATCCCCTTAAGGGTTCATTTTGGTACTGATACATATCTTGAGGGGCAGGACCTTAGTGCCAGTGATTTTTATGCGAAACTCAACTTTGTAGAAAAACTGCCTACAACTTCACAGCCATCCCCCGGGGATTTTATTAACCTTTTTGAATCATTTTATAATGAAGGAATTACCGAAGTTATCTCAATTCACTTATCCAAAAAGTTAAGTGGTACTTATCAAAGTGCCCTTGTTGCACAAAAGAGCCTGGAAGGTAAAATGAAAATACATGTAGTAGATTCTATGTTAGTTAGTATGGGATTAGGACTTGTTGTACTTTCAGCAGCAAGAGCAGCTAAAGAAGGTAAGGACAGTAGTGAAATTTTAGAAATCATTGAAGATGTTAAAAACAAAGTCAGAATTTATTTTGTAGTAGACACTTTAGAATATCTGCAAAAGGGCGGAAGAATAGGAAAAGCAAGCTCCCTTATTGGTTCTCTCCTTAATATTAAACCTATTCTGACGCTAACTGATGGCGAAGTAGGAAGCTTTGAAAAAGTAAGGGGTAAAAACAAAGCTTTAGAACGCTTGATAGAAATAACTTGCGAAACCTTGATGCCGGATCAAAAGATTTTATGCGCAATCGTTCATAGTAATTGTCTTGATACCGCCTTAAAGCTTCATGGCAAGATTTTGGAAAATCTTAACAGTTCCGAAATTTTCATTTCAGAAATAGGCGCTGTTGTTGGAACCCATGTAGGTCCAGGTACTGTGGCAATAATGTTTTTTCCTGAATGATAATGTAATAAAGCGGTGGTATCCTTATGGAAAAGGTCGTAATTAATAGTTTGACCAACAGCCTGGCTTATAAAGACAATTTAGAAGACAGCCTTAAGCCGGGGAATATTATTCAAGCTAGGGTAATCGAAAATTTACCTGATGGATTATTATTGCTGATTGGTAACACCAAAGTAAAAGCGGAAACAAATATGGCTATTCCAAAAGGTGATATTATAAGCTTATTAGTAGCAATAAATAAGGATGGGAAACTGGTTTTAACTGCAAATAATAAAATTTTTCCTGTGAACATATTTGCCAAAAGTCATCCTCCCGAAAATGAAGAGATACTAAAAATTATCACCAAATTAGAAAAGAGCAAAATAAATCTTAATTTCGACGAGGTTGTTTCATTAAAAAATTTTCTAAAACACCTACCCCTTAATTTAAAGGATGGATTGAATTTACTTCTTAATCCCGATTTATATGCTGCATTAATTCATAAACTTAACAATAAAGATTATTTTTCTGTTTCAGTGGAAGCTAAAAAAAATAAAAAAGCAAAACATCAGCAGCTTATGATCCATATTACCTTGGATTCTGAAGAATTGGGCAGAGTTAGCGTCAACTTATCCCAGAGCGATTTGCTAAAAATAATTTTTTCATGTAACCGCAAAGAAACAACGGATTTAATAAACGGCAAAATTGATTTGCTTGCGGAGAATTTGAACTTTATTCCCAATAAAGAAATAGTTGTAAAATTTAATCCCTCCCTGCCACTGGGAAGCAACACTGGTGAAAAAAATCCGGAAACAGGAATAAATATCTTGATTTAGGTGATTATCAATGAACAAAAAAAAAGCCGTTGCTTTGAAGTATGCAGCAGGGGATAAAGCCCCTAGGGTGATTGCTTTAGGAAAAGGTGAAATTGCAGAAAAAATCATAAAAATAGCCAATAACCGGGGAGTTCCTATAATGGAAAAGCCGGTCTTAGTTGAACAACTGGTTAAAGTTGAGATAAACCAGGAAATTCCTTCAGAATTATATGAGGCTGTAGCAGAAATATTAGCTTTTTTGTATTCCTTAAACAAAAAAGATGGTTAGAATTAAAACCATCTTTTTTGTACTTATAAGAACGTATAACTTTTTTCCTATATTTTGCAAAAAATAATCCAGTGGTAAATTTAATAAAAATGGAGAAAATAATCTTACCAGTTATAAAACAAGGGGTAGGAGTATGAATAAAAAACTTAGATTAATCCAACAGACTTTTTTTGTAATACTTATTACCAGTATTTCTTTATACGGATGCTTTTCTAAACCGCAACAGAAGCCGGAAATAAAACCGAAAATGAAAATTGGTTTAGTTTTGGCAGAGGGGACCAGTGAAAAAAGCAAACAACTGATTGAACAATTTGAAGAGGAGGCTAAAAAGGAAAAAGTAAAGCTGCTAGTTAGTGATTCTAAAAAAAATCCTAGTTCACAAAGAGCAGCCATTGAAAAAATGGTGAAGGAAAAAGTTAAAGGGGTTATTTTACAACCTGTTGATACAATTCTTGTTAAAGACTACATTATGATGCTGCAAGCTGATAACATAAAAACCCTAATAATAGATGCATTACCTCCTGATATATCTGTTGATGGCTTTATAGCTTCAGACTATCTAAGGGCGGGCGAACTTCAAAGCCAATCATTACTAAAAGCAGGCAATCCCCTTGACCTTTTAATTCTTAAAGGAGATAAAACAAACAACATCACGGAAAAAATTTATCAAGGAAATTTAAACATCTTACGAAATAATACATTAGTAAATTCTCTAACAGTTAAAGAGGCTCCTTTCTGGAATGAAGAAATCGCATATCAGACCCTTTCAGAAACAGTACTAAATCAACAAATCAACAGTGTAATTGTTCATGAAGAAACTACAGGTATAGGTGTTTACAGGTTTTTGAAAGACAATGAATTACTGGGAAAAGTTAAACTTTCTACAATTGATATTGATAAAGATTTTTTAAACGAGATTTTAAAAGGGAATGTCCTGGTAGTAGATACCATACCTCATTTGACTTCCCAACTGGCCCATAAAGCTTTATTAGATTTAATAGAAAACAATTCCTGGGAATATGACTTGCAAATAAATAATATTTCGGCACTAATTCCTGCGAAATTAACACCGGTGAGGATAATTGATAAAGAAAATATTTATCTTTTGGAAGATCGTTTTAAAGAAGCGGAAAAATTAACTGAGCAACCCAGTGCTAATAACCAAAAGGAAAGTAATTCCTCTAAAAATAAAGAAAATCAAACAAAACTTAAAATAAAAACTAAGGATGGAAAAGAATATGAAGTAACTATACCCGGAGAAGTACAAGGAGTAGAAATGGAAGGAGATAAAAAACAATAATTTAAAACCATGCATAAATATGCTATTATATTGTGGATAAGGGGGGATTTGTTTGTTCAATATAGTTTTGGTTGAACCGGAGATTCCTGCTAATACAGGTAATATTGCCAGAACTTGCGCGGTTACAAATTGCAAACTGCATTTAATAAGACCTTTAGGTTTTTCTATTGATGAAAAACATTTAAAACGGGCTGGTTTGGATTATTGGCAAATGCTGGATATAAATATATACGATAATTTGGAAGAGTTTTTTAAATTAAATTTCGATATTCAGTTTTATTTGGCTACTACAAAGGGTTCACAAGTTTATAGCGACATAAATTATAATCCCGGTGCTTATTTCTTATTTGGCAAAGAGACTAGAGGATTGCCTAAAGAACTGCTCGAGGCAAATAGAGATAAGTGCCTTAGAATTCCTATGCTTAATAACCATGCGGCACGTTCTTTAAACTTATCAAATTCTGTAGCTGTATTAATATACGAAGCTTTTAGACAAAATCATTTCCGAGGGTTAATTTAGACAATTAGAAAAACACGGCTTACGCCGAGCCTTTGGCGACTGCGGAAGCCGATGTTGCTCTTATACTTATTACCTTGTAAAAGTAATATTTTCGAAATAAGTATTAGAAAAACACGGCTTACGCCGAGCCTTTGGCGACTGCTTAATAGGTAAAAAAATACTCCCTCTGCAAAGATAAGGAGTATAAATGGTACGCCCGAGAGGAATCGAACCTCCGCTCCTGGCTCCGGAGGCCAGTGCTCTATCCACTGAGCTACGGGCGCATATAGACATAAGTACATTTTAATAAAAAAACCTTTTGCTGTCAAAGGTAACTTTAGCCTAATTTTTAGGGGTCCATCTGTTTTTATCTCTACTTCTGTATTTATCCATAACTCTTTGGAAGGATTTTTCCAAATCAATATCCAGAGAGTTGGCTAAACAGGCAATCACAAAGAGAATATCACCCATTTCCAGGGCTATATCACCACGAGGTTCGTCTTCTTTCTTGGGTTTTTGACCATAGTGATGATTTATCTCTCTGGCTAATTCACCAACCTCTTCTATTAATTTAACCATTTGATTAGAAGGGTTCCAGTAGCCTTCTTGAAATTGAGATATCCAGCGGTCAACCTCATGTTGCATTTCTTTAATTTCCATTTTAGTACACCCATTTTTTATAATTATAATATTTATAATTTTAGGAGGTTTAAAATGAAAAGTCAAATTAGAGATATATCTCTTGCTCCTGCTGGGGCAGACAAAATCAACTGGGTAAAAAATCATATGCCTATTTTAAATTTAATAAAAGGAGATTTCCAACAAAACCAACCCTTTAAAGGTAAAAGGGTTGTAATTTGTCTGCATCTAGAAGCGAAAACAGGATATTTAGCCCAGGTTATCAAAGCGGGTGGTGCGGATGTCGCTGTTGTTGCCAGCAACCCGTTATCAACCCAGGATGATGTTGTTGCCGCACTGGTAGAAAGCGGGATAACAGCTTTCGCTTGGCATGGTGCATCAGATGAGGAATACTTTTACCACTTAAACCAGGCTGTAGAGTTTAAACCTAATCTAATAATTGACGATGGTGGAGACTTAGTAGCACTACTACATAGTAAATACCCTCATTTACTTGAGGAAGTAATTGGAGGCTGTGAAGAAACAACAACAGGCATACTAAGGTTAAAATCACTTGAAAAAGAGGGCTCCTTGAAAATACCTATGATTGCAGTCAATGATGCTATGTCTAAATATCTTTTTGATAACCGTTATGGTACAGGACAATCGGTTTGGGATAGTATTATGCGTACAACCAACTTAGTCGTTGCTGGTAAGAATGTAGTTGTTATAGGTTACGGTTGGTGCGGCAAAGGAGTTGCCCTAAGGGCTAAAGGACTAGGGGCAAATGTAATTGTATGTGAAATTGACCCTATAAAAGGCAACGAAGCGTTGATGGATAGTTTTAAAGTTATGAAGATGGAGCAGGCGGCTCCTGTGGGAGATTTCTTCATTACTGTTACTGGGAATAAGAACGTCATACGCAAAGAGCATATAGAGGTGATAAAAGATAAAGCAATTTTTGCCAACGCTGGTCATTTTGACATCGAAATTTCCAAGCCCGATTTAAGGGAATTATCAATTTCAACTAAGGTTATTAAGCCTAACATTGAAGAATATAGCTTAACAAATGGGAAAAAGGTATACTTGTTAGCAGAAGGACGTCTTGTGAATCTTGCTGCCGGCGATGGACATCCCGCAGAAATAATGGATTTAACCTTTGCGCTCCAAGCTTTGTCCATGGAATTCTTATGCAGAAATCCTAAGTTGGAAAATAAAGTTTATGGTGTTTCCTCCGAGGTAGATAGAAAAGTTGCCAGCATTAGATTATCTTCCCTAGGTATTGAAATTGATAGCCTGACTAATGAGCAGCAGGTGTATCTAAATAGCTGGAAATTATAAAAAAGGCGGTATTAAGTTTGACACCATTATCATTTGTAGCCCTTGACTTGGAAACAACGGGCATTAACGAAAAATGCGAAATAATTGAAATTGGCATGGTAAAGGTTGAAGCAGGTGTAGTAGGGGACAAGTTTGAAAAACTAATACAACCTAGCCAGTTAATACCGGAAGAAATAACCCTTTTGACAGGTATCACAAATGAAATGGTAGCGGACAAGCCTGTTTGGAGTGAAATCCAAGACCAGGTAATGGCTTTTATAGGTAATAATATGCTTGTTGCACATAATGTGAGTTTTGACAAAGGCTTTTTAGAAAGGGCTATAGGTGAAAAGATTAATAATTATTGGCTTGATTCAGGCGATTTGGCTAAAATAGTTTTTCCTACCCTACCCAGCTATAAGCTATCCTTCTTATGTAACTTTTTAAAATTGGAAGGAAAAGATTTTCATAGGGCTGCAAATGATGCAAAATTTAGCGCCATCTTGGTCCTCAGATTAATAAATGAACTAAAATCATTCTCCCCATTTCTAATAGAAAAACATTTTAATTTGTTGATTGGTGAAAATAATGGATTAACATTTGTTTTAAAAGAAATCCTAAAAGAAAATATTAAAAACTACAATTTTGTTTCACCCAAAAGAAAGGATTCCTCCTCCCCCAGTGACGACAATATTTTTAATAAATTAAGGCAAGTAGAGGAGGAGAGGTTGGCTTCATTATTGGAGCCTGGGGGAATATTTGATCATAATTTGGATAATTTTGAATACAGACCCCAACAGGTCCAAGTTTTAAATACTATTGAACAAGCATTCAAAGAAAACAAACATGCAGTTATTGAAGCTAGTACCGGAACTGGAAAAAGCCTTGCCTATCTGCTGCCCAGCATCATTTTTGCAATCACAAAAGACACAAAAATCATTATTGCCACCAATACTATTGCTTTGCAGGAACAATTATTTCATTCGGATATACCAATAATAGAAATGTGTCTAGGCGCTAAACTTCCAGTGATAATAATTAAAGGTAGAAATAACTACATTTGTTTAAGAAAAATTTATTGGTTAACTAAAGAGAAAAATAATTTGAACTGGTCGGAAAAAGTTTTTTGCCTTAGGATATTGACTTGGTTAGATAAAACTTTGTCAGGGGATAAGGAGGAATTAAAACTAAATAAATATGATGATAGTGAGTACTGGTCTAAAGTTTCTAGCCACTCTGAAACATGCCAAGGATATAAATGTTCTAATTTTCCCCAGTGTTTTTACTTTAAAATAAAAAAAGAATTAGAGAAAAATAATATAATAATCACAAATCATTCACTTCTCTTGCAAGATATAAAACATGATAATAAACTTCTTCCTCCTTATGATTACGCAATAATAGATGAAGCACACAATCTGGAAGAAGAAGCGTTAAATCAGTTTACCAATGAAGTAGATTTGCAGGAACTTGGGAAACTTATTTCACAGCTAAATAAAGGCAAAATACTTTCATCTATTGCCAAAAATTTTTCATCCCAAAGGTTGTCTGTGATCCAGAATAAAGTTAAGGAAAATACGATTTTACTGGATAATAGCATTAAAAGTTTAATTTATTGGATTAATAGTCAAAAATTTTCTTTAAGCGGAGAAATAAGAGTAACTGAAAATGAGAGGATGTCCCCTTGGTGGTTTCAATTTATAGATTTCTGTCAAGGAATTATTAGAATAATCTCCAGCTTGAATCATAATTTTTTGAGTTTTGTAAATGAAGTAACGTTGCTTAATGAAATTGATGAGGAAAAATTAAAAGAACTTCAATTTATAAATCTAAGCATTAAGGAGTCAAAAATTTATCTTGAGGAATTTTTATCTAGCCCCAAAACTGATTGTGTATATTGGATAACAATAACAAACTATCGCTTAAAGATAAAGATTTCTCCATTAGATATAAAGACTATTTTAAGAAAAAACTTTCTTTTCAAGAGAAAGTCTGTAATACTAACCTCTGCGACCCTGGCAGTACGGAAAAACCTTGATCATTTTCTTGAAAAAATAGGTCTTAATAAAGAAGATACTCATGTGTTAATTACTGATTCGCCCTTTAATTTTAAAAAGCAGTCATTAATTTGTATACCTAACGATATTCCTTGTCCCTCGACAGTTAAAGAAGAAATTTATATGTCAAAGTCTGCCGAATCAATTATTAAAATCATAAGGGCTGTTCAGGGTGGGGTGCTTATCTTATTTACTTCTTTTCATATGCTGAATTATGTTTATTCTATTTTAAAAAAAGATGCCGATTTGGCTAACAGGGAGATTCTAGCCCAAGGAAAAGACGGAAATAGATGGAATCTCATTGAGGCTTTAAAAAATAATCCCCATGGAACCATAGTCTTAGGAAATGATAGTTTTTGGGAAGGTATCGACATTAGCGGTTTAGGTCTTACAACAGTAATAATTACCAAACTTCCCTTTGTTCCTCCCACTAGACCTATAACAGCTGCTAAAATTGAATTGTTCGACAAACAAAATCTTAACAGTTTTTATAAATTTAGCTTACCCACCGCCTTGCTTAAATTTAGACAAGGTTACGGAAGATTAATCAGAAACAAAAAAGATTGGGGGACATTAATCGTTTTAGATAATAGAATTATTACAAAAAAATATGGTCTTGAATTTATAAAATCTCTTCCTGAGCAAACTATAATAATAAATGATACAGAGTATATTTATAATTATTTAAGTCAATGGATGCAAAATAAATGTTTTGGATAATCTTCATTATATTCTTTTAAATATTTAATAAAAGTGATAAAATAAAATATCAGAATTTATATTTCTGAATTATAGCAGGGAGGATAAAGAATGAGTCGAAAAGTTTTAATCCCCAATATTGTAACATTGGCAAATTTGCTTCTTGGTATTGTTTCATTAGTTTATACTATGGATAGTAAATACCAAATTGCAGCAACCGCTATTTTGTTAGCCATGGTTTTAGACGGCATGGACGGTAGAATAGCGAGAAAACTTGATGTTACCTCCAATTTTGGAAAAGAGTTGGATTCTTTATGTGACTTAGTTTCTTTTGGAGTAGCCCCTGCTATATTAGTATACAGCAGTATTTTGCAAGATATGGGTCATATAGGTTTAATTATTGCTGTAACTTTTGCATTGTGTGGGGCAATACGTTTAGCCCGCTTTAATGTTATTAATATCACCACCCACTTCGTTGGCGTGCCAATAACTTTTGCCGGAAGTTTGATGGCTTTATCCATCTTGCTATCCAATAAAATTCCATTGATTGTTTTCCCATTTTTAACGGTCTTGCTATCTTATCTTATGGTTAGTAATTTTAAAGTTCCTAAATACTAATTTACAAAAAATAATTTGTTAGCCGAGTTTTCTATAGATATAAAAAATAGAACAAAAAAATGGTTTTTAATGCCTTTTTTTTGTTCTATTTTTTATTTAAAATTCATATAGTATAGTAAATGGACAAGCCAAAGAGCAGGTTTAAGAAATGAGTTATCTTATTGCTTTCATCATAGGGTACATTTTAAATGACAATAAAATTTTGTTTAGAATGTATGGACATTCTCTTAGATATGTTAAGTACTCTGTCATTTTAAAGGATTTAGGAATTGGTTGTTTTCTGATTTCTTTTTTCCTTTCTTTTTTAAAAGGTTTTCTGCCTTTTATCTTTTTTTATGATAGCAACAGTACTATAAATAATTTTTTAACCGCTTTCTTTCTGTACTTAGGATATTATATCAGTTCTGAGCCTCTCGGGACAGAAGGTGGTGAGATAATAATATTAGCGGGAATTATATTTGCTGTTGATTACCAAATACTTCAATTACCTTTGGCACTTTTTATTGCTCTATTAATATTGAAAACTTCCTTCACAATTGCTATATTTTTTACCCTTGCTGCAACTTTTATAAAGCTCTTATTATTAAAGGAATATTTTCTGGTTTTATCTTCTTTGCTGGTACTGTCAAAATATACCACCTATATATATGAACTATTTTTACCCTTTAAAAATAGAATAAAAGGGAAATTAACTTTTATCAATTGAAGGGGTGAAAAGAAATGAAGGTATATTATATTCCTCTACCTCAGTTCTTAAGAAATATGTTGAAAAAGGTTATTAAATAAAAAAAGAAATGCGTGCCCTGTGGCACGCATTTCATATTAATGCTGTGAAAGTCCAATACCAATAATTCCTCCTAATGCACTACCGACTGTAGTATAGGCAATTTTTTTCCCAAATAATAACCAGGAGAAGGGGTCGCTTGATAGGAAGATGCCAAAAGCAACAGAAAAAATAAGATAGATGACACCTACCCCTAGTCCATGGATAAGCCCTTTACTTCCGGCACTTTTGGCTGAAATTGTACTTCCGAGGAGAATGCTGAGAAAAAAAATCAAGGTCGCAAATGATGGAAGAAGTGCCTCTGACATGGGGCTAAAATATAATAACAACGTTATGATAATAGATAAGACTAAGGAAATAACCAGGGCCCATAACAGACCTTTTATTATTGAATTAATTTTAACTATACCCATAATATCTCCCTCATAAATCATATTTTTACTAAAACTTATGCTGGCTTACAACAAATATGATACTTTTTTCAAGTGTAATTTTTTAATACAAGCTGTGTTTTTATACTTATAGAAATTATAACTTCTACAAAGTAATAAGTATAAGTGCAACATCGGCTTCCGCAGTCGTCAGAGGCTCGATACAAGCCGTGTTTTCTAATTGCACAAAAAGCAAAAATTAGTAGAAAATCATAATTTCTTGTTGGAAATATATTGCATATTATGGAAGGAATTAACATATAATTATAGAATTTAAACTAAGAAATTATTTTTTTTATACTTATTTTTTAAAAAGTATAACTTTTATAAGGTAATAAGTATAAGTGCAACAGCTGCTTGTGCAATCGCCAAAGGCTCTGCGCAAGACGTGTTTTCTAATTAAGAGGGGAGGTCGAAGCATGTTGGAACAAAATATAGGTGTTGGGGGTTTTTATAAAAGTTTAGCCAAAATTTATTATTATGGACTAAGCGCATTTTATAATATTAGCGGAAATAAAAAAGATTCATTGAGTAGTTTGGAAAAATTGATGGATTTGGACCCTTCTAATCCAGAAATACATTGGAAAATTGGAATAAATCATTTGCGCACTCAAAATTTCAATCTCGCCTTAAAGCACTTAGAATCTGCAGTTAGTAAAGGAAGCAATAACCCAAAATACTTACTTTGGTTAAGCTCCGCTCAGAATTCCTTAGGCAACCACCAAGAATCCTTGCAAATTATAGAGGATGTAGTCAAACAAAAGCCTGATTCCCATGAAGCCTGGTTTTTACAAGGTCAAATAAATCTAAATTGTGGAGAATTGAACAAAGCTGTTGAATGCTTTGAAAAAGCAGTAATGTTTAATACCCAAAATCTCAGCTACTGGAATGAATTAGGTTTTACATATATATCCCTGAGACAACCAATCAAAGCATTAGAATCATTTTTTAATGGTTTGAAAATTAATAGTAAAGATAGCACAATCCTATTTAACATCGGTTTAGTCTATATAAAATTAGAAAAATTTGAAGAAAGCCTAAAATATTTAGAAAAAGCAAAAAAATATAAGCTAATGACCACTGAGTTATTTAATGCCTTGGGTCTATGTTATTCTTACCAAGGTAATACTTCTAAGGCCGAAGAAAACTATCTAAAAGTTTTAAGCATTTGTCCAGATAATATAGAGGCAATTTGTAACCTGGCAGCAATCAAAGGTAAAAAAAGTTTTTATAATGACGCCATAGCATTATATGAAAGCCTTATAAGTATTAATAAATATGATGGTACTATCCTAAATAATATTGCCTGGTGTTTAGAAAATATCAAAAATTGGGAACAGGCAATAAACTACTATTACCGTGCTCTTGCCTTAGAACCACAAAACTCTTCCTTCCGTTTGAACCTTTGTGAGTGTCTGATTGGAAGGGGATACTTAATAGAAGCGATTAACCATTTAGAGCAGTTAATAAAAATTGATCCTGTCAATTCTAAAGCATGGCAGCTATTGGGTAAAATATATGATAGTTGCAAATTGCATGCTAAAGCAATTGATTGTTATAATAAGGCCCTTGGTTTAGAATGAATGAATTTATAACTTGATGGGGTGGGAATTTTGATCTTTAAAAAAATAATAAAAGAGTTGGCTTTCACAGTCATATTAGCATTTCTTCTTTCGTTTTTTTTACAGCTTTTTATTATTGAGGCACGAATCATTCCAACAGGTTCAATGCTGCCAACAATTCAATTAAATCAGCGTATTTTAGTAAATAAAATTATTTATAAATATTCAGAGCCTGCACGGGGGGATATAATAGTTTTTTCTCCACCATTTGAAACCGAGGATAATAAGGATTATATAAAAAGAGTAATTGGTAAGGAAGGAGATACAATAGAAGTTAAAAAAGGAGTAGTTTTTATCAACAATGAACCCTTAGATGAAGATTATTTATTAGAAAAACCTAAATATAACTTCGGTCCCATAATAGTTCCGGATAATTCACTTTTTGTTTTAGGAGACAACAGGAATGAAAGTTTTGATAGTCACGCCTGGACACAATGGCTTACTCTTGATAAAGTAAAAGGGAAAGCTTTCTTTACCTACTGGCCTTTTACAAGATTAGGGCTATTCAATTCGGAGGTTACCCGTGCGCATATTAATAACAAATGATGATGGAATTACTTCACAAGGAATTAAGGAATTGGCAACAAGCCTAACATCAATTGGAAAGGTTTATGTTATTGCCCCCGAGACGGAAAAAAGTGCCTGCGGGCATGGAATTACTGTTCATTATCCTATAAAGGTTACAAAATTTCCTCTTGACGAAAATATAGAAGCATGGTCGGTAACCGGAACACCTGCTGATTGTGTCAAACTAGGCATTACAACCCTTCTTCCTCAGCCACCGGACATGGTAGTTTCCGGTATAAATAATGGTGCTAATTTAGGTACAGATGTTTTATATTCAGGGACAGTTTCCGGTGCGATTGAAGGAATAATTCTTGGGGTTCCTGCAATGGCAGTTTCCATAGATTCTTATACACCCGGTGATTATACATTAGCAAAAGAAGTGGCTCTAAAACTATGCACCAAGATGCTACTTGAAGATTTAACCCCCGATACACTTATAAATGTTAACGTACCAAACACTACCCCTCAAGAAGTAAAAGGGATAAAAGTAACCAGGCTAGGAGAGAGAAAATACACAGATAATTTTGAACACCGCAAAGACCCCCGTGGAAATGATTATTATTGGCTTAAAGGAAAAGCAATGCCTCCGAGTCAGAAAGACGAAGATTTTGATGTGGTTGCGGTATATAATAACTTTATTTCTGTAACGCCAATACATTTTGATTTAACCAACTATAAGATAATTGAACAGGTAAGAAACTGGGGAATTGAAGGGAAAGGCTTCTAGTCTTGCTTCAATCCTTTTTTTTCACTAACATCTTTAAGTTAACCTGGTTTGTCAATCCCATTAAAATCAGGTATATCAGACCAGAAGATATGATGCTGATAATCGTGTTCATGCTATCTGTTAGATAATTACCAAGCATTCTTGTTTGCAAAATTATTAATACTCCCATCAATAGGGTAGCCATAAGAGGAAAAATCAATTGGTTTGGCTTAAAAACAAAACCAGTTTTTATTTTAATAAAATATAGGTTTAACAGGCAGACTGCAAAAAAACTAAATATGAAAGCAATTGCAGCGCCGTTTATATGTAACTCCGGGTTCGGTACTAGATAAATAATTCCAAATACTTTAATTATTGCCCCCACAAATGTATTAAACAAAACAATTTTTACTAATCCTAACCCTTGCAGAATACCATTAGACGTTTGTACTAAATACAAAAATATGGCACCCATTGCCAAATACCTTAAGGTTATTCCTGCTTCTGGTATATTAAATAACAACGAGCTTAGACTGGTTGCTTTTAAAAATAAAACAACGGCTACAGGAAGACCAAAGACATATGTTAGACGCAGCGCCTCAGTACTTCTAAATTGCAGGGAAGCAATTTTCCCTTGGGCCTCAGCCTCTGAAATAGACGGTACCAGAGATGTTGCTAGAGAAAATGTTAGTACTGTGGGTATTGTAAGCAATGTTATTGCTACTCCAGAAAATTGTCCGTAAATACTGGCTGCTTGGTTTATGGTATAGCCGCTCTTTTGTAATGTAGAAGGAATAAGACTGGCCTCGAAGGTCAGTACTAAACTAGAAGTTAGACGGGTTAGAGTAGTTGGGAAGCCAAAGGCTATTAATTCTCCGATTATTTTTTTTGCTGGCAGACCCTGAATATTTTTTCCTATAAATATTTGTTTTGAATTCTTGCTTTTGCGATAAATATAAAATCCCCACATTATTAGCAATCCCATAAGTTCACCACTAATCATACTAATAGAAAGGGCAATTGCTATGGCTTTAATTCCAAATTGCTGGAAATGGCTTATTAAGAGGAGGGCAATAGTTATCCTGACCACCTGTTCAAAACATTGACTGATTGCGGGAGGCTTCATATCCTGAAGTCCTTGAAAAAAACCTCTAAAAGCTGAAGAAATTGACACTACAATAATCCCTGGAAGCATAGCATAAAAACACAATAATGCCCGTGGATCTTTAAATAAAAGCTTAATTAAAATTGGAGAAAATACAATTAAAAGGACTGTAATGAGTAAACTGAGAAGAATTAGTAAGGTTAATGATATTCGAAAAATTTTTACTGCACCCTTATAGTTGTCTAAGGCCATTTGATGTGCAACCATTTTTGAGATTGCTAAAGGCAGACCGGCGGTTGTAATTACTAATACGGTAATATACAGAGGAAATACCATGTTAACTAGCCCAACCGCTTCTGTTCCAATTTTACGGATGATTACTATTTGAAACAAAAATCCTATAATTTTAACGAAAATACCTGAAATAAATAAGATTAATGCACCCTCAATAAAACTATGTTTAGACATATTTTCACTCTCTTAAAAGTAGTATCTTATTCATGTGTATGCAGATGGGAGTGTGACTATTTATTTTTATTGAAGCTGTTCTTGAAATATTTTTTATAAAATATCCCATGATAATATCTAAAATATGGCAATACTATTAATAATTATTTGTAAAACGACATTTTCTTAATGTTTTAAATTTTCAAGAAGGATTTTCTAAATTTTTGCTTAATTAATATAATAATTTAATAACATTTGCGAATAAAAAGTATAACAAACCTTAATTAAGGAGGGGCTTTTTTTTGAAAACGTATACACCAGATAAAATTAGAAATGTGGGCATCGTTGCCCACGGAGGAGCAGGAAAAACTTCTTTAGCTGAAGCAATACTTTTCAATGCCGGCTTAACTTCCAGGCTGGGCAAAGTAGATGACGGAACAACAGTCACCGATTATTTACCGGAAGAAATCAAGCGAAAAGTTACAATAACTTCTACCCTGGCCCCCATGGAGTGGAATAATTGTAAAATTAACTTTATTGATACCCCTGGTTATGCTGACTTTATCGGAGAAGTTAAAGGTACATTAAGGGCAGTAGACAACGTTTTAATGGTTGTTTGCGGTGTTTCGGGGGTTGAAGTACAAACTGAGGTAATATGGGACTTTGCAAACGAGAAAAATATGCCTCGTATGTTCTTTATAAATAAGCTGGACAGGGAAAATGCAAACTTTTTTAAGGTTTTAGATGAGCTAAAAGAATCCTTTGGAACCGGTGTTGTCCCTATTCAAATACCAATAGGGTCTGAAGCAAATTTCAAAGGAGTAGTTGATATTATTAAACAAAAGGCATACTCCTTTAAGGATGGTTCAATATCAGAAATTGACGTTCCATCAGAACTGCAGGAACAATTGGCTGAATATCGGGATGCGCTCATGGAAGCTGCAGCCGAGGGTGACGATGAACTGTTAATGAAATATCTGGAGGGAGAGGAATTGACTCCGGAAGAAATTATTTCCGGTTTTAAAAAAGGTGTAAAGGATGGAAAGATTTACCCTGTACTTGCAGGCTCTGCTCTAAATAATATTGGAATACAGCCCCTGTTGAACGGCATATGCGAATTTCTGCCATCACCTATAGATGTAGCTGATAAAGATATACTTAATGCCGAACCGGCAGCCTTAGTATTCAAGACCTTAGCCGACCCCTATGTAGGCAAACTGAGTTTTCTCAGAGTTTTTTCCGGTAAGTTAAAGACAACCGATCCTATTTATAATGCTAATAAAGAAAAAGAGGAAAAGGTTGGTAACTTCCTCTTGGTTCGTGGTAAAACTCAAGAAAACCTAAGCGAAATTATTGCCGGAGATATTGTTGCCGTTGCTAAACTCCAGGAAACTTTGACAGGGCATACCTTATGTTTAAAAACTAAACCCGTAATTCTTGATGGTATAGAATTCCCGGAACCTACATTATCGGTAGCTGTTAGTCCAAAATCCAGAGGGGATGAGGACAAGGTGGGTAATGCCATTTCCAGATTACTAGAAGAGGACCCCACATTAAAACTAGAGAAGAATCTGGAAACAAAAGAAACTATTTTAAAAGGCATGGGTGATCTTCATCTAGATATTATTACCGAAAGAATGAAGGCCAAGTTCGGCGTTGAAGTAGAAACCAGAACACCTAAAATCCCCTATAGAGAAACTATTCGAGGTACGGTTAAAATTCAAGGAAAACATAAAAAGCAGTCAGGCGGTGCAGGTCAGTACGGTGATGTATGGCTAACATTAGAACCTCTTCCTGATGCTGAATTTGAATTTGCTGAGACAGTATTTGGCGGTGCAGTTCCCAAAAACTATTTCCCCGCTGTTGAAAAAGGTGTTAGAGAGGCGATGCATGAGGGTATGTTGGCAGGCTATCCTGTCACAAATATTAAAGTAACACTGGTTGACGGCTCTTACCACCCAGTAGATTCTAACGAAATGTCCTTTAAAATAGCAGGTTCTCTAGCATTTAGAAAAGGTATGGAAAAGGCTAACCCTGTGTTGCTTGAACCAATAATGAACTTTGAAATTGTAGTTCCAGAGCAATTCATGGGAGATATAATGGGTGACCTGAATAGTAAACGTGGTAGAATAATGGGAATGGAGCCGAAAGGCAAGTTCCAGGTTATCAAAGCACAAGCACCACTGGCAGAAATGTTCCGTTATGCAATAGATTTAAAATCTATCACCCAAGCAAGGGGAAGTTTTAAAATGGAATTCTCCCATTACGAAGATGTTCCCCAGAGAATCGCAGACGAAATAATCAATTCTAGAAAAAAAGAAGAATAACAAAAAGAGGGAGTTATCTCCCTCTTTTTGTGTAAATAAAAAAACCTTCAGAAGTGAAGGTTTTGGCAGGGGCGGCAGGACTTGAACCCGCAACCAATGGATTTGGAGTCCACTACTCTACCAATTGAGCCACACCCCTATAATGTTGTGCAAAAAATATATTACAATATTATTTACTAAAAGTCAACTTTATTATAATTAATAGAATAAAATATTATAAGGATTTTACATTTTGCAGCAGGAATACCAAATAATATGTAGAATAGGTAAAAAGGATCATAAAGGTAGAAGAGGCAGGTGAGGCTATGAAAGCAAAAGGGTTTTTTTGCATTTTAATAATTTCTCTTGTACTTATTGTGGGATGCGGTCCTAAAATTACTGAAATTACAGCACCACCTGATAGTATTTCATTAGATGAAGTTACAAAATTCAACTTAAAACAACTAGACCTTGATAAGCTTTCCAAGTCAGATATTAAAGAACTTGATGGTGTGAAACTAGGGCCAAATTCACTAGGTTATGAGTTGGAATACCGTTACCCAGATCAGCCAATTAAAATAAAAATTATTAAGTTTAATTCTAATGAAGATATATCTTCCTTTTGGAGACAGTGGTTAGCAGTCCATAATCTTCAAATTCCTTCTTCAGAAGCGGCCGTTAAATTTCAGTTAGAAAATAAATATTCAGTTTATGCTTGGCAAAAAGGACAATGGTTAACATATATCGGTGTACCTAATGAGCCATTAAGAGACAAAGTCAAAGACATCATTGCCAACCACTACCTGAATTTAGCAAAAAAAGAAACAACTAATTAATGTTATAATATAAACTATGTTAATAATCCATTAGTATAGTTTATATTATTTTTTTATTTTTTTACTGAATTTAAAGGAAATTATCATTTTTTTATTGAACATAAAAATATATTTAAATACAAGCTGTTATTATGTAATTTTTCAAAGGGAGGTCTAACTAATGGATAATAAAAACAAAAAAAGCCCGAGAGAAATATCGTTAGCTAGAGCTGAAACTTTAAAAAACAGAATTCAACCTTATCTCGACGCAAAAGAGAGCATCCCTACAGGCTTTAAGTCCGCTAATGAGATAAAACAAAGGCAGGAGAAAATTAAAAAAATCCTTGCTGTGACAGACAATGAATGGAATGATTGGCATTGGCAAATAAGAAATCGCATTAGCGATTCCAAGACCCTGTCAAAATTTCTCAATCTTACAGAGGAACAAATCGAAAATATTGATAGAGTTGGAGAGAATTTTCGTTGGGCTGTTTCACCTTACTATCTTTCATTAATTAATAATGAAGGTGAACTCCTTCGAGATCCTATTTTTTTGCAGGCAATTCCAACTGGCTTTGAAATTCAGGATAAAAAGGGGAAGGTCGACCCTATGCAGGAGGAGTTTACTAATCCTGCGGAATGCATTACCCGCAGATACGCGGACCGTTTAATTATCAATGTTACAAACCAATGCGCTATGTACTGCAGGCACTGTCAAAGGAGAAGAAATATCGGTGAAGTAGATGTTCCCAGAAACAGGGAAGATATTGCTCAAGCAATTGAATATATTAAAAATTCCCCTGAAATTCGTGATGTTTTGATTACAGGAGGGGATCCATTTACCTTATCTGATGATTTCATTGATTGGATTTTAGGAGAATTGGACAAAATACCACACGTGGAATATAAACGCCTTGGCTCTAGAATGTTGGTAACTTTGCCTCAAAGAATTACCCCAGAATTCTGTGAAATGCTTAAAAAACATCATCCAGTATACGTTAATACCCATTTTAACAACCCCATGGAAGTAACAGAAGAAGCAAAAAAGGCTTGTGAAATGTTGGCAAACGCCGGTATACCGCTTGGCAATCAAGCAGTCTTACTCCGCGGTATAAACGATAATGCCCATATCATGAAACTTCTAAACCAGGAGTTATTAAAAATAAGGGTAAGACCCTACTATATTTTCCATGCCAAAGGTGTTATCGGAACAATGCATTTCAAAACCAGTGTGGATGCCGGAATAGAAATTATGGAACAATTAAGAGGATATACATCAGGTTTGGCTGTTCCAACTTATATTATAAACGCTCCTAATGGGAAAGGGAAAACACCCATGCTGCCTCAATATAAAATCTCCCATGGTCGAGGTTATATTACTATCAGAACTTGGGAAGGTGAAATTGTTGACTATCCTAATATTGATGCTGAATTACTGATTGAATAAATTTAATCATTTTTAAAAAAAATGAAGGTATTTAAAAAAATCCGGCGAAATAATAAAATGTTTATTTTTGGGTATTTAATATCCAAGAAAAATAATATATCTTTAAAAAGACTTAGGGGGTTATTGTTTTATGAAAAAAAGAATTGCATTACTACTTGTTTTTGTCCTAGTGCTAAGTATTGCATTAGTAGGCTGCGCTCCAAAGAAAGAAGCTCCAAAAGATGCTCCAAAAGAAGAGCCTAAACAAGAACCGCAAAAGGTATTTGTTAATATTGCAACTGGTGGTACTGCTGGTACTTATTTCCCACTTGGCGGTGGTATTGCCGATATCTGGAATAAAAACATTCCAGGCATGAATGCTACAGCTGAAAGTACTGGTGCATCTGTAGCCAATGTAAACATGCTTCGCGATGGTAAGGTAGAGGTCATCTTCGTACAAAACGATGTTGCTTATTATGCTGCAACTGGTACAGAGATCTTTTCAGGAACTAATAATAGCGGTAAATATGAAGGGTTAAGAGGTTTAGCTACTCTTTATCCTGAAACAATACAAATTATCACCTTGTCAAATAAAGGAATTAAAACATTAGCAGACCTTAAAGGCAAGAAAATTGCTGTAGGTGCTCCTGGTTCCGGTACAGAAGCTAATGCCCGTCAAATTCTAGAAGCTGCTGAATTATCATATGAAGATGTTACCGAGCAATACTTATCTTTTGCAGAAGCTGCTCAAAACTTAAAAGACGGCAATATTGATGCAGCCTTCATTACAGCTGGTCATCCAACAGCTGCTGTTCAAGATATAGCTGCTCAAAATGACATCAAGGTTGTTTCCGTTCCTGCAGATTTTGCAGACAAATTAATTTCCAAGTATCCATTCTATACTAAAATTACTATTCCTGGCGGAACTTACAATAAAGTTGACAACGATGTAGAAACTGTAGCTGTTATGGCAATGCTGGCAATAGATGCCAAACTAGATGCAGACCTAACTTATAACCTTTTAAAAACTATGTATGGCAATCCAGACAGATTAAAAGCAGCACATGCTAAAGGCGCTATGATTACAAAAGAAACAGGAAAAGACGGAATGTCCCTTGATTTACATCCCGGCGCGGAGAAATTCTATAACGAATAGTCTTGGTTAAAATATAGTTTGTAATTTATGTAATTCGGCAGGGAGGTCTGAGCATTGGAGTAATCCAATGCTCACATTTTAATGTTAAAAAAAAAATGGATATTTCCTTTGATTTTTTTTATGGCATGTATTATCTTTTTCGTTACCTTCAATGTATCAAAAGGTAAGGTATTAATAATTACAAATACGGAGACAAATAAAGAGTGGGTACTAAAAGTGCCGGAAGGAAATTTTACTTTTAGTTATGTCCATTCTGTTCACCGCACACCAGTTGATGAAATATTTACAGTTTCTGATGACAATAAGCTGATTATGGAAGAGGTAAGATTTCAATCATTGGGAGTAGGCATGCCTTTTACAAATGAAGGTGGAACATTCAGCATTGAAGACGGAAAATTTATTTTAAAATTTAACCGGGAATTCACAGAGTTGCACTTTCGGGTTTCTTCAATTCCCCAGCATAATATCAAAATAGGAGATAAGATTTATCCCCTACTTATTTTTACTGAACCAGAACAACAAATACGGATTCATGCAGATGAAAAGTGGTATATTGCAAGAGACTGATTTAAAGGAGGGGAAAAGGTGTCTAATAATATTCAGCAGGAACAAATCCTAAATGATGAAGAAATACTACGAAAATACGATAAAGAATCCGACTATAGAAAGCTAACCGGATTTACAGCAAAATTTATTTCTGCACTTGCCATTACATTTACCCTTTTTCAATTATATACTGCAACTTTTGGTGTATTGGATGCCATGATTCAAAGGTCAATTCACGTATCTTTCGGCTTTGCCTTAATTTTCCTTTTATATCCCGCGAGAAAGCAATGGTCCCGTTTTAAAATTCATCCTATTGATATTTTATTTTCCATTGTCGGGGCTGCCGTCCCTCTATATATTGTAACCTTTTATAAAGATCTAGTAATGAGAGCGGGTACTGTAACAACTATTGACTATATAATTGGTATCCTTGGAGTTTTACTTGTCTTAGAGGCCGCAAGGAGAATAGTAGGATGGCCAATGATATCGGTAGCAGGAATTTTCTTGATATATGCCTTATTTGGCAAATATGTTCCAGGACAATTAGCCCATAGAGGAGTTGATTTGGAAAGCTTAGTTTATCATTTATTCTTTACGACAGAAGGAATATTTGGCATTCCAATTGGTGTTTCCTCTACTTTTATTTTCCTGTTTATTCTTTTTGGCGCATTTTTAGAAAAGACGGGGATGGGTCAATTTTTTATTGATTTGGCTAATTCTATCGCCGGTTGGGCATCAGGGGGACCAGCCAAGGTTGCTGTATTGTCCAGCGGATTAATGGGAACTGTTTCAGGAAGTTCTGTTGCGAATGTAGTAGGTACGGGTAGTTTTACAATTCCTATGATGAAAAAACTTGGTTATAAAGGGGAATTTGCCGGTGCCGTAGAAGCAACAGCTTCTACAGGTGGTCAATTGATGCCGCCTATTATGGGGGCAGCCGCTTTCCTAATGGCTGAATTTACCCAAATACCGTATTATAAAATTATCGGAGCCGCCCTTATTCCTGCGCTCCTGTATTACTTTGGAGTTTGGACAGGAATTCACTTTGAAGCCAAAAAGCTTGGTCTTAAAGGAATGAAACGTGAAGAACTTCCAAAAATCAAAGAAATTATTCTAGATAGAGGACATCTGTTTATACCCTTGTTGGTAATTGTATATCTTCTTGTAACAGGTTATACTCCTATGCGGGCTGCCTTATGGGCAATATTGCTTTCTATATTGGTTTCCACAATAAAAAGGAATACCCGAATTGGTTTAACGGATATTGTCAAAGGGCTAGAACAAGGTGCAAGGGGAGCCTTAGGAGTTTTGGCGGCTACTGCTTGTGCCGGAATTATCATTGGGGTTGTTACTAAGACAGGATTAGGATTGAAGTTAGGTTCTTCTTTAGTTGATTTAGCTGGCGGTAAATTAATCTTAACATTATTTTTTACCATGGTTACATCAATAATATTAGGAATGGGCGTTCCTACAACAGCTAACTATGTTATAACATCTACCATTGCTGCCCCTGCTTTATTGCTATTAGATGTTCCTATTATAGCCGCCCATATGTTTGTTTTTTATTTTGGTATTATTGCCGATGTAACTCCACCTGTTGCTCTTGCCGCTTTTGCGGGCTCAGGTATTGCAAAGGCTAATCCAATGAAAACAGCTTTTAACGCATCTAAATTAGCCATAGCAGCTTATCTGGTTCCATATATCTTTGTATTTAGTCCGGCATTACTTTTAGTTGACGTTCATGCATTACAAATTATAGGTATTATAATTACTTCCGTTATTGGAATTATTGCCGTAGGGTCTGCAGTCCAAGGATTTTTAGTAACCCATGAAAATTGGCTGGAGCGTATTATCTTTTTCTGTAGTGGGGTCATGCTAATTCATCCTAATGCTTATACTGATGTAATTGGTATTTCCTTAATTGGAGCAGGTTATTTGTATCAAAAAAGGAAATATGCGAAGGAATTACAACAAGCAGCTTAAAAAAGTATAAAATACCACAAACTTTGTTTGTGGTATTTTATACTTAGTAGTACGTAATTTAAAGCATACAGGGGGCATACTTAAAATGAGAAAAATTCTCACAATTGCCGGCTCCGATTCAGGGGGAGGGGCTGGAATACAAGCAGATTTAAAAACAATTACTGTCTTAGGAGGATATGGCGCTAGTGTTATAACCTCTATTACTGCCCAAAATACTCAGGGTGTACAAGGAGTATACAATTTACCAGGAGAATTTGTTGATAAGCAGTTGGATTCGGTCCTTTCTGATATCAATATCCATGCGGCTAAAACAGGAATGCTAGCCAATTCCGAAATAATTCAAAGGGTAGCCAAAAAAGTTAAAGAGTATTCATTGCAAAAGTTGGTTGTTGACCCGGTTATGGTAGCAACCAGCGGAGATATTCTTTTGGAAAAAGATGCAATAGACATACTAAAGAATGAACTTATTCCTCTAGCCTATATATTAACGCCAAACCTTTCTGAAGCTCAAGTCTTGATTGGAGGCAGTAAAATTACATGTCTCAAAGAAATGGAACAGGCTGCCACAGAAATTTTTAAGTTAGGACCTAAAAATATTTTAATTAAAGGTGGACATTTGGGAGAGGATGCAACGGATATTTTATTTGATGGTAAGGATTTTATTTATTTTACAACTGGTAAAATAAACACTAAGAATACCCATGGTACAGGCTGTACTTTATCTGCTGCCATAGCAACTTTCTTAGGTTTTGGCTTTAGTACTGAAGAAGCTGTGAGGAAAGCGAAAGATTATTTAACCAAAGCCTTGGAATTTGGCAAGGACCTTTCCATAGGTTCAGGAAGCGGGCCTGTAAACCATTCTTATTGTTTAAACAACAATGAACCTTGGAGTAGGGAAAATGATTAAAACTGATTTACTTGCCGCGGTTAAAAATAAAAAGCCAGTTATCCATCACATTACTAACTTTGTAACAATTAATGATTGTGCAAATATTACCCTTGCCCTTGGTGCCTCACCCATTATGTCTAATGATGTAAATGAAATTGAGGATATAGTTAAAGAAGCAGATTCCTTAGTGCTAAACATGGGCACCTTATCACCCATTCAGTTTTCCGCAATCTTAAAAGCCGGACTTATTGCACAAAAAAGTGATATCCCCATAGTGCTTGATCCAGTTGGAATAGGAGGAGCATCTTTTCGCACTGAAAAAATTTTAAACCTATTAGAGAAAGTAAAGCCAACAGTAATTAAAGGTAATGAGGCAGAAATAAGTATTCTTTCCGGAGAATTTGCAAAACTTAAAGGGATAGAGTCTAGAAGCTATAATGGTGATATTTTAGAAAATGCCAAAAAAGTTGCAAATAAATTTAGTTGTATTGCAGTAGTTACAGGAAAGGAAGATTTGGTCACCGATGGTTTAAATAGTTTTGTAGTTAGTAATGGTCATTATTATTTAAAAGATATTATTGGTTCTGGCTGCATGGCAGCAAGTATGATAGCCTGTTTTCTCACTGTGGATTCCACTCCACTTGGATCATCTGTAACAGCCCTTAAAACCTATGGTATTGCTGCAGAAATAGCTGGAAAAAGGCAAGATGTTAAAGGTCCCGGTAGTTTTAAAATTGCCTTAATGGATGAAATATATAATTTAACCTGGGAAAAACTAATGAATAAAGCAAAGGTAAGGCAGGTTTAATATATGAAAGTTAAAGATATTGGAGAATTTGGTTTGATATCTACTTTTGCACAAAACTGTATCTTTAATAAATCAGAACTTATTGTCGGTATTGGTGATGATGCTGCAGTACTTCCTTTAGATAAAGACAATTATTTATTAGCAGCCTCCGATATGTTGATAGAAAATCTGCATTTTCTTACGAATAGCAGTACACCTTTTCAGATAGGATATAAAGCTATTGCCGTAAATTTTAGTGACATTGCTGCTATGGGAGGATGGCCTACAGGGGTATTAATATCTTTAGGAATTCCCCCATATACCTCTGTAGATTTTATTGAAGAAATATATTTTGGCATGAAAGAAATTTGCAGTAAATACAATGCCAACATAATCGGGGGAGATACAGTCTCTACTATAAATGACATAATAATTAATGTCAGTGTCCTGGGTAAAGTCAAAAAAAATGAATTGCATCTTAGATCTCACGCTAAGGTCAATGATGTGGTTTTTTGCACAGGAACCTTAGGAGACTCTGCCGCAGGTTTGGCAATTATTAAATCCAAGGATAAAGACATTACTCTCCCTCCTTCGGTGAAAAACATATTACTAAAAAAGCATTTAGCGCCCGAACCTTGTTTGATTGAGAGTAAGGTGTTAAATATACATAAGGGTCTTAATGCCCTTAATGATATCAGTGATGGTCTTGCCAGTGAAATACATGAAATAGCTGAAGCAAGCAATGTAGGAATATATCTATATCCCGAAAAAATCCCTATTTCTAATGAAGCAAAATTAGCAAGTGATTCACTAGGTATTAATCCATTAGATTGGGCTCTCTATGGTGGAGAAGATTTTCAGTTGGTTGGAACCATTTCAAGCCATAATTTCGACCAAATAAAAGACATATTCAAAAGGAAGTTAGGTCGGGAAATCTACGATATTGGCAAGGTCACTGATTTGCCCGGTGTCTATTTTATTGACCGAAAAAGTAATAAAAGAAAGGAAATAGACAAGAAAGGATATAACCATTTCAATAATAACGTGTTAAAATAGTATTTATATTATTTCAAAATATTTAATTAAATTATCAAAAACTCTTGTTTAATAAATTTGCACGATATATTATATAGAAGGAAATTGTAACAGTTTTTTGTGTTAATAACACAGGAGGTGGAAGAGTTGGTTGAAAAACCACTGGACATCGAAGAAAAGCATTGCAAAGGCTGTGGCATATGTTATGCATTATGTCCAAAAAAAGCAATTTCAGGAGATGAAAAGGGAAAGGTAATAATCACAGAGCCCAATTTGTGTTCTAAGTGCGGAATTTGTGAATCTCATTGTCCCGATTATGCCATTTTTGTCAGGAGGGGTAAAAAATAATGTCTTCAGAACCTAAAGCTAAACTAATACAAGGAAATAGAGCCTGTGCAATGGGTGCCCTTGATGCAGGAGTACGTTTCTTTGCAGGATACCCTATAACCCCATCGACAGAAATAGCAGAAATCATGTCCGAGGAACTCCCCCCTTTGGGAGGAAAATTTATTCAAATGGAAGATGAAATAGCCAGTATGGCTTGTATTATTGGAGCTTCTCTTACTGGTAAAAAGGTACTTACTGCAAGCAGTGGACCAGGAATTTCCCTCAAGCAGGAAGCAATTGGATACGCTTCCATTACTGAAATTCCCTGTGTGATTGTTAACGTACAAAGAATGGGTCCAAGTACAGGAGCACCAACTTCATCTGCACAAGGGGATATCATGCAGGCTCGTTGGGGAACCCATGGCGACCATCCCATAATTGCCCTTTGTCCATCCAGCGTCTATGAGTGTTATACCCTTACAGTAGCTGCGGTAAACTTTGCAGAAAAATTTCGCACCCCTGTCTATGTAATGCTTGATGAAATTATTGGCCATATGAGGGAAAAGGTTCAATTACCAGAATTAGAAGAATTAAAGATAGAAAACAGGAAAAAACCCGATTGTTCCCCCGAAGAATATAAACCCTATAAAACTGATGGTAGTTTGATTCCTGCCTTTGCTAACTTTGGAACAGGTTACAAGTGGCATGTTACCGGTCTCTTTCATGACGAAACAGGATTTCCTACAGGAAAAACCCTGGCTATACAAGAACAACTGGAAAGGCTAATGACCAAATTTGATAAGTATGCAAATGAGATACAGCTATGGGACGAACTTGAAGCAGATGATGCAGAGATCTTAATAGTTTCTTATGGTAGTACAGCCCGATCTGCCATTGATGCAGTTAATGCCTTAAGAAAAGACGGATTAAAAGTCGGATTATTCCGTCCAATCACTATATGGCCTTTTCCTGAGCAGGCTTTGAAAAAGTATGCAGAAAATACTAAGCATATTATTGTACCTGAAATGAACTATGGTCAATTGGTTTTGGAAATAGAAAGAATATGCAAAGATAAGTCTCCAGTAAGTGGATTGTTTAAATATAATAGCCTTCCTATTACTCCCGATGAAATTATTGCAAAAATTAGGGAGGTGTTATAATGCGTCCAGATTTACAATACTTATTCAGAATGGATAAACTCCCTCATATTTGGTGCCCAGGCTGTGGTCACGGGATTATTACCAGAGCAATTGGAGAAGCTATAGCAGAATCTGATATTGATTTAAATAAAACTGTTATCGTTTCAGGAATTGGTTGCTCCTCTAGGGCTTCTGGCTATATGAATTTCGATACCCTTCACACCTTACACGGAAGAGCATTAGCATTTGCAACGGGTGTGAAGCTGGCCAATCCTGAATTAAATGTTTTTGTTATAACAGGTGATGGTGATGCTACTGCAATAGGAGGAAACCATTTTATTCATTCTGCAAGGAGAAACATAGATTTAAATATAATCCTTTTTAATAATAATATATATGGTATGACGGGAGGTCAGTATTCTCCTTTAACTCCTACAGGAAAAATGGCTTCGACTTCACCATATGGTAATCCGGAAAATAATTTTGATATTCCGGCCTTAGCCATTGCTGCTGGTGCATCATATGTTGCACGTAGTACAGCATTTCATGACAAATTATTAATTGATTTGATAAAAGAAGGGATTAAAAATAAAGGTTTTTCATTAATCGAGGCAATGAGTATGTGCCCCACCTCCTATGGAAGGCGTAATAAATTAGGAACTGCGGCAGATATGTTGAATGAGTTGAAAACAACAGCTGTTAATATTAATGTCGCGAAAAAATTATCCCCCGATAAACTGGAAGGTAAATTCTTAATAGGTAAACTCCATCATAAACCGTACCCCGAGTTTACACAAGAATATGATAAGCTAATAATGAAAATCCAGAAGAAGGGGGCTGAATAATTTTGAAGAGATGGGAATTCAGACTCAGTGGTTCTGGAGGTCAAGGTTTAATTACCGCAGGTATTATTTTGGGTGAAGCCGCTGTTTTAGAGGACAAAGAGGTAGTACAATCCCAAAGCTATGGTCCCGAAGCAAGAGGTGGCGCAAGTAAAGCGGAGGTAATAATCGATGATCAAAAGATAAACTATCCTAA
The DNA here is from genome assembly GCA_049323895.1 of Bacillota bacterium. Taxonomy (GTDB): domain Bacteria; phylum Bacillota; class Peptococcia; order Peptococcales; family BICA1-8; genus JBMOKT01. The sequence continues at coordinate 234,697 of JBMOKT010000013.1, forward strand.
GGTTATTGTCCCTGAAATATTACTTGCAATGTCCCAAGAAGCTGCTAATAAGTATGGTTCAGAAATTAAAGAAAATGGTATCATTGTGATAGATTCCAGTATGGTGGGGGATTTTAGCAGCTCAAGGGCTAGAGTAGTTTCTTTTCCTATAACTAAAATTGCTAAAGATGAAATAGGCAAAACATTTGTAGCCAACATTATTGCTACTTCCATTTTAGTTGGGATAACGAAGGTTGTAAAATTTGATTCCTTAAAACAGGCTGTTCTTAATAGAATCCCCAAAGGAACAGAAGAAATTAATTTAAAAGCTTTGCAAATTGGCTGGAATTTAGCTCAAGACGTAAAGCAAAAGTAGTAGTTTAAACACTGTGGAAGTTCCACAGTGTTTTTTTGTACTTATATTTTTACAAGGTAATATGTATCAGAAATATTTATGCTCAAAATTATTTAATAAGATTTTAATAAAAAAGTATTGAATTATGCTATAAAACATGGTAGTCTATCCTATGTAGATATTATTCCTCCTGTGGCGGACACAGAAAGTAGATTCCAAATAATAGTACTTGTTTTTAGGCGCAGGATAAAGTCCCCCAGGGACTTTTTCTAGTATATAGAACAATAATTTTACTTAAATTACATGAAACTAGTAAACATACTTACAAAGGAGAGAATCTTTATGCACAACTTATTTGCTTTTAGAGCAAAAAACACAACAAATTCCGACCTGGCAGAACTTTTTAAACTAGCAGAAAGACCAGAAGTAATTTCATTTGCCGGGGGCTTTCCTGACCCTGATTGGTTCATTGAAGAAATTAACGAAATAAGTGCCGGAATTTTAAGGTCGCAAAAAAGTGTGGCTTTACAATATAGTCCGGTAGCTGGGCTTTCTAGTATAAGAGAGTATGTAGCAGAGAGAATGGAAATGCAAGGTGCTAAATCGGAATTAGAAAATATCCTTATTACCAGTGGTTCTCTACAAGGACTTGATTTGCTTTGCAAAATCTTTTTAGATCCCGGTGACCACGTGTTAATTGAAGCTCCGACCTATTTAGGAGCAATTTCTACCTTTGAAACCTATGAAGCAAATATAGTTCCCATAAGATGTGATGACAATGGCATTATAATTGAAGAAATGGAAGAATTTTTGAAGATGACCAAAATAAAACCTAAGTTTATTTATGTAATACCCACTTTTCAAAATCCCACGGGAAGGGTCTGGTCATTAGAAAGAAGAAAGGCACTACTCAACCTGTGTGTCGAATATCAAATCCCTATTATTGAGGATAATGCCTATGGTGAATTAAGGTGTATCGGGGAGGAAATTCCTACTCTTAAATCCCTGGATACAGAAGAAATAGTTATTTACCTAGGAACTTTTTCAAAAATATTTTGTCCTGGAATTAGATTAGGTTGGACTGCCGCCAATAAAGAAGTAATTGATAAACTTATTTTATTTAAGCAGAATTCAGACCAAACTTCTTCGTCTTTAAGTCAATTGCTCACCCTTGAGGCTGGCACAAAAGGTTTAATCGAAAAGCAAATAAGTATAAACATTGAAAATATAAAAATTAAAAGAGATTTAACTTTAGAAGCATTAAACAAATACTTTAAAGATAAAGCCAAATGGGTTCCTTCAGAAGGCGGTTATTATACATGGGTAGAAATAGATAAGAACATTAATACCTACCAAATGTTGGGAAAAGCTGTTGCTGAGTATCAGGTAGCCTATGTGGCTGGACCTTCATTTTTCCCAAATAAACAAGGCGGTGAAAACAGCCTTCGTGTATGTTATAGTTTACCAAAGCCTTCCCAAATTGAAGAAGGAATAAAAAGGCTTTCCAAAGTATTTTTTTCTTAAAAAACCTCCATAAGGAGGTTTTTTACTGGTGTTCTTAGAATATAAGTAGAGAAATTAGAGGAGGGAACTTATGGAATCTTTAACTATCCGTCCACTGACTACGGTAGATGAAATATTTATGGTTAATGAATTAGAGGAAAGAACCTGGAGTAAGGAAGACGTTATCCCCATACACCAAAAAATTACTGCAGTAAAGAACGGTGGACTTGTTTTAGGTGCTTTTGTAGACGAGAAGCTTGTGGGCTTTCAATACAGCTTTGCAGGATTTGATGGTAAAAAGCCATTTTTGTGTTCCCACATGCTGGCAGTTGACCCTGTTTACCAGCACTTAGGAATAGGTGAGAAAATTAAATTAGCGCAAAAACAATTAGCACAAGCAATGGGTTACCAACTTATAACCTGGACCTATGACCCCTTAGAAAGTGTGAACGGCTATTTTAATATAGGTAAACTTGGTGCTGTATGTAGAAAGTTTATTGAAAACTGCTACGGTTTCATGAACGATAACCTCAATAAAGGCCTTCCCTCCGACAGGCTTATGGTTGAATGGTGGATAAACAGCGACCATGTAAAAAAAAAGCTAAGCAATGCTCTGCAGCAAACAACTTCTTCCAGGTTAGAACTAATAAATGATTATGGTGTAAATAAACAAGGTCAACCAGAGATAAAAGATGAATATTTTGATAAAATAAATTTTGCCGGTCAGTTGTATATTGCAATACCAAAAAATTTTCAAAATATTAAACAACATAATCACCCATTGGCTGTTGATTGGAGGGTAAAGGTTAAAGACATTTTTGTCCACTATTTCAATAACAATTGGGTATTAATAGATTTTATAAAAAATAATACCGGTTCACCTGTTAATTTTTATGTTTTAAAGAAAGATTTTAATATTAATAAGCAAGAGGAGAAAGTTCATGAAGATTAATAATATCATTCTGCGTCATATGAAGATGCACCTTAAAAAACCTTTCACTACCAGTTTTATGACACTACAAGATAAAGAGTTTATTCTAGTTGAAGCAATAGATAGAGATGGACTTTCTGGGTGGGGTGAATCTGTAGCAATGACCATACCCCTTTATAAAGAAGAAACCTTAAAAACTAATTGGCACATAATGGAGGACTTTTTAATCCCACTAATATTACAAAAAGAAATTAGCCACCCAGATGACTTGGTTTCACTATTTTCCCACCTTAAAGGGAACTACATGGCTAAATCGGCTATTGAAGGCGCAATATGGGATTTGTATGGTAAAACTATAGGAAAACCACTGGGTAAAGCATTAGGAGGAGAAAAAGAGAAAATTGATGTCGGAGTCAGCATTGGTATTCAAGATAGCTTGGCAGAACTTTTGCAGATGATAGAAAATAGTCTATCAGCAGGATATAAACGCATAAAAATTAAAATTAAACCGGGTTGGGATGTGGATATAATCAGGTCAGTACGTAAGGAATATCCGTCAATTCCACTTATGGCAGATGCTAACTCTGCCTATACCTTAAAAGATATGGATTTTCTTAAAGCATTGGATGATTTCGGTTTAATGATGATTGAACAACCGTTAGCCCATGATGATATTATTGATCACAGTATTTTGCAAAAACAGTTAAAAACACCTATTTGTTTGGATGAAAGCATACATACTATAGAAGATGCCCGTAAGGCAATTGAACTCGGGAGTTGCCAAATTATTAATATTAAAATAGGGAGAGTAGGGGGACTAACCCAGTCGAAGGGAATTCATAATCTTTGCCAAGATAAAAATATCCCGGTATGGTGTGGAGGAATGCTGGAATCAGGAATTGGCAGAGCCCATAATATTGCAGTCACAACCCTTGCTAATTTTACTCTGCCGGGTGATACTGCGGCCTCTTCACGTTATTGGGATGAAGATATTATTATCCCAGAGGTAGTTGTTAATGAGGGAACCATAACTGTACCAAATAAACCAGGGATTGGTTTTGAGGTGAACAGGAATATTCTAGATAAAAACACATTATATTGGCAAAAATTTAGTTATTAGCTTCAAATATTTACCCCTTTAAACAATGTAAACATATTATATTTGTATAGAGTTTTAATTGAAAGAAGTGCTGAAATTGCAAAGTATTTTTCTTTATTTTAAAAAAATTTTTAGGAAAAATAAGGATAGTGTTAAGGTTGAACTAGGTCCACTAAAAATGACATTAAATAAAATCATGTCTTATGATTATCCCCATGAATTATCCATATTTATACCAAGGGTAGAAATACGAGAGAAAGTTATTGGATTTTGCTTTAGTAAAACACGGGAAATAATATATAACAGCATCACCATTGTTGATGCGCCTAGAGCTCAATTGAGTGGTGAAGACAATGATCAAACATTTCCACCTGATTTCTTTAAAGAAGAAGAAAAAAATGAAATTTAGAGGAGTAATATGTTTGTTTTTTATTTAATACTAATTAATATCCTGGCCTTTATACTAATGGGAGCAGATAAATACCTGGCAATAAAAAGAAGATATAGAATTAGCGAAAACAGGTTATTATTTCTTCCCCTAGTTGGAGGAGCTACTGGTTCATACTTGGCCTTACTTGTCTTTAAACATAAAACTAAGCATTTTAAATTCAAGTACGGCTTACCTATTTTAATAATAATTAACTTAATGCAAATATATTTATTAAAAGGGTATTAAACCCTGTCATCGGCTTCTGCGGTCGCTAAAAGCTCTGCATAAGCCGTTTTTTCTAAAGTTAATAATGTATACTGTATACATTATTAAAAAAGGTTGCAATTTAGTTAGAATTCTATATAATTAACTTAAAGTATTATATAACACGCAATAATTTTCATTTGTAATATATAATATTAATTTTGAAGGGAGGTCTTTCTATGAATGCTCCGATTCTGTACGAGGAAGAGGAAATTGTAGTTGTACTTTCTGTTGATGGCGAGCTAGAAAACGTATTAGTAAAGAAAGCTCCTAGTTGTGCTTGGTAGATAATATTAACCATGTTTTCAAAACATGGTTTTTTTGTACTTTCAAAAGAATAAAAATTAAAGGTGGAAAATACAAGACCTACTATGGCTTTATTTATTTTGTATTTAATATTATAATTTGCTTAAATTTAAAGTACGATAGGAGGAATGTTAATTATGTCTGTAAAACAGTTATCTGTATTTCTTGAGAATAAACCAGGGACACTACGGACAGTGACATCAGTATTAGCGGAAAAGAAGATTAACCTTCGGGCATTAAGCCTAGCTGATTCTGCAGACTTCGGTGTATTACGTTTAATTGTTGACCAGCCCGATTTAACAGTTTCAGTATTAAAGGAACTTAAGTTCCCTGTCAATGTTACCGAAGTTATCGCCGTAGAAATGGATGATACACCTGGCGGTCTGGATGGAGTACTTAAAGTTTTAGAAGGTGAAAATATAAATATTGAATACATGTATGCTTTTATTGGTTCCAAAACAAGAAAAGCATTAGTAATTTTTAGAGTGGATAAGATTCAAGCAGCTATCGAGTCTTTATTAAAAAATGGTATCAAACTTGTCTCAACGGAGGAAGATATTGCTGATATAATCTATTATTGCTGGGATTAAAAAAGCTTCTGAAAAGAAGCGTTTTGAAAGTGGAACACCAAGGAAATTTATACTTTCCTATTGGTTATATAAAAAGAAGTAGGGGATATGTCTTACCCTACTTCTTTTTTACTTAATATAGCGAGTATAATTTTTACAAGGTAATAAGTATTAGAAAACACTTATATTTAGGATACAGATTGTTGATTTACTTGCAGCCTAGCGGGACTTAATTCAGATAATTCTAAAGGATACCTATTGTTTTCCACCATGTCGGCGATAATCTTGCCTGTAATTGGCGCTAAAGCAATCCCATCTCCTTCATGCCCTGCAGCTACCAGAAAACCGGGCAGGGAAGGAACAGGTCCAATGAAAGGTTTGCCGTCATCAGAAGCAGGTCTTAAGCCGGAAAAAGTTCGTATAATATGAACATTTTTTAATATAGGGAAAAAACGGGCAGCTTCCTTAATTACCAAATGAATGGCCTGAACATTAGTGGAGGTATTAAAGCCGACATACTCTCTTGTACCACCTATGAAATAGTTACCGTCACTGGTTTGGGAAAAAGCCAAACCTATACCTAATTCATTAAGAATAGCAGGTCTGTCATGGGCCAATTCAGGATGTAATTTCATGACGATATAATCAGCACTCCAGATATTAGTTTCTCCGATTGTAGGTATTTGTTCCGTAACTGCTATCTGCCCCCTTTTAGGACGGATAGGCAAGTTTAAACCAACTAATTCACCAATACTTTTAGCCCATGCTCCTGCAGCATTAATTACAAATTCAGCAGAAAAAATTTTTCCGTCTTCGGTTGTAACTTCCCAATAAAATTCCCCCTTGTTTTCTATACCCCTAACCCCTGAACCTTTTTTGATAATAAGTCCATTTTTTTCACCGGCGGCTAAAAAGGATTGCATTGTTTTTAATGGATTTACCTGGGAATCCAGAGAACTATAGGTAGATGCAATAATATGATTGCTAATATGGGGCTGCCGTTTCCGCATTTCTTTTTTTTCAATCAAAGAAACATCTAAGCCAGAAGCCTGTTGTTCTTTAATAAATTTCTCCATCACTGACAACTGGGCTTCTGTTTCTATGAGAACCATGCCGCCGCGATTCTCGAACTCAATATCAATAGGCAACTCTTTTTCTAAACAACGATACATTTTTAAGCTCTCCAATGCTAGACTTAAAAGAATCCCGGGGCGTTTGGACTGCAACAGGATCATATCATCACACGCTCCTGATGCACCAGCTCCAATCTCTTTTTTTTCAATCAATAAAACTTTTTTCTTCTCTTTTGTTAAATGATAGGCTATAGACAATCCGATAATCCCTGCACCAATAACTACTGCATCAAAGTTTGTACTACTGTTAATATTAATACACCCCCAATATGATGTTTATTTATTCTCGAATGAATTGAAGAAACAGGACTCCCAATATTTCTTTACATCTTCCACCAGGTTATCAATATGATCTAACATAGCTCTTTCTGCTTCTCCAGAATTATGGCTAATAATGGCATCTAGAATCCTGCGGTGGGAAACCATGTATTCTGCATGAATTTCTTGTCTGAGATGTTCAAAAGCTCTTGACTGTTGTCCAAAAATTGCCAGTAAAGAGTACATGCTTTCTAGAATGGGATTTCTAGAGGATTTGGCAATTATTTTATGGAAGGCTAAGTCATCATCAGTAATCCACTGATGTTCCTTATACTTGGCTTCTTGTCGGCTTAATATTTTTTCCATCTGCTCAATTTCATCGGAAGAGGCATAAATTGCAGCTTTTTTTGCTGTTTCCCGCTCTATTGCTCTGCGAGCATCAAGTACAATTAGAAAATCGCCCAGTCTTTTAGGATCGATAAATTGGCTAAGCTTGCTTTGTTGAAATGCCATATCCTTTAATTGTTTATTAAAGGTGATGGCATGCTTGCCTTTTGCCGTTATTGTTCTTCCTTTAAATTTCTCCTTTTGTAAATAACCATTATTTTCTAACTTGTTTAGTATCCTACCAATGGTAGCCGAACTGGTTTCAATATTCTCTTCAGTCAGCCTATTTAGTAAATTCCATGAGCCAACAGGTTCTTCAGCGTTATTGATTAGTTCTAAAATAATAATTTCTCTTTCATCTAATTCGTCTAAATGCATGTAACAACCCCCAAAAAAGAACCATTTTTTCTATTATAATTTAAACATAAGACGAAATAAAAGGGAAGGGTTATCCTTCCCTTATTAATACTTATCGGCTTCCGCAGGCGCCAAAGGCTTGGCACAAGCCGTGTTTTCTAATACTTATCAGTAATTAATTTTTACATGGTAATAAGTATAAGTGCAACATCGGCTTCCGCAGGCGCCAAAGGCTTGGCGCAAGCCGTGTTTTCTAATACTTATCCAGTGATTAATTTTTACATGGTAATAAGTATAAGTGCAACATCGGCTTCCGCAGGCGCCAAAGGCTTGGCACAAGCCGTGTTTTCTAATTTATTGATTTATATTTTCAGGTAGACTAGTAGAAGTATTTCTAGTCAGGGTTGATACAACTACTATTAACACGAGGGAAACGGCCAAGGCAATCAAAACCCTGTTAGGACCGAGGGATGTAATTTGAGTAAGAATCGCTCCGGAAATAATACCTATACGGGCTCCCCAAGGTGTTACCTTACTATTTTTTCTACCCATTTGGAATGGTTCATCTTTGCGTTCCTTCCACAAGAAACCTACAATAATAAGTGGAATTAATCCACCGCCTGTCATAGCATAAGCTTTTGAAAATAAGCCAAGAATGGAGGAAGACATAATAGCTGCTACACAGGCAAATACACCAATAATTACTGTAAACCAGGTAGCCAGCTTAACAAGTGCTTTATCATCTAAATCGGGGCGAAAAGGTTTTATTAAATCGTTAACAACTAATACTGCCGCAGAGTTTAAATTAGAATCTGCAGAAGACATGCCGGCTGCCAAGATTAATGTAAATATCATGGCTGATAACCAAACGGGCATGTAGTTAAGCATCATCCATGGCATTGCATCATCAGGTTTAAGATTTGGGTTTAGTGTCAAAACTACCATACCTACCAATGCAGTTAATCCTACCATGATAATTGCGATAACACCACTAAAAAGCAAACCATTTCTTGCGGTCTTGCTATCTTTGGCTGCAAAACAGCGCTGCCAGTAGATTTGGGCTGAAAGAACACCCACTGATGCTGTGACAAATAAAGTAAATGCTTGTAGACCATTTACGCTTTCCATGCTCCATAATTCGGCTTTTCCTACCTCGGCTAGACGTACACCTAATTCAGCCATGCTCCAATTAACAGGTTGAAATGCCATTATATAGAAAATAGTTCCAAAAACCAGAACCATTATACCTTGAATCAAATCTGTATAAGCAACAGAATACATCCCACCTAATGTGGTATAAAGTATAAATACCGCGGAGAAAAAGATAATAACTAAAGTGGGATCTGCACCTGTGGCAATATTGAAGATATTTCCAAATGCTTTTCCTTGACCACCAACCCAGGCTATCATGATACAAGATGCCAATAAACCGGCTAATGCTCTTGTCCATTTATCACGAACAAATAGATCATCAGCCATTTCTGCTACAGTGTTATAAGTAAATCTTCCAGCAATACCTGCAAAGATAAGGGCAAATAAAACCTTTGAACCTTGTTCACCAAGTATAAAAGGAAGCCAGGAAAGACCTAAAGAATAACCTTTGCCAGCGTGTCCAATAAAATTTCCCACACCCATAATTGTTGCAAACTGGGTAGCAAATATTAAATACATTGGGAAGGTACCGCCACCAATCGCATAATGGGAAAACGAAGAACTTGCTTGGTCTTTAAATTTTAAAGAAATCCATAAAAATAAACCACACATAACTAAAGTAATAATCCAAAAAATTGTACCAAGGGACATTTAATTTCCTCCTTTCAATTTTAGAAATATTTGGAATTAAGTTAATTAATAAACACCCCCTAAGAATAAAATTGCAACTTCATGGGTCTGATAAGTATGTAAGTTATATGATTTAAAATATGGAGAGAACCTATTGACTTTTTTTCTGAAGCTGCTTATCATTTAATGAGAAGCCCTTAAATTATTTTTAAAATATCATATTTATATTCAGAGGTCAACAAAAAATACAAAATTATTAGAATTGTATACATAATTCATTTTTTATTGAAAATATTGATCTGTTGGATTTTTCAAGTAGATTAAATAGCTTAAATTAGTTGGTTTTTTTTAATTAAACAATGGGGTATTTTTTTTATTGATTAAAGATACTCATCCTGTGATGAGCAAAAGGAGTGAAAAATATGGCTAATCTAACGATTGGTGTAGTAGGTGCTCTTGGTGCTGTGGGCACAGAAATGCTTCGGGCATTAGAAAAATCAAATCTGCCCGTTACTAGGGTTATACCTTTAGATATAAAAGAAAATGCTGGGACAAAATTATCTTTCCAAGGAAAATCCTTAACTGTGAAATCTGCTGAAAAAGGCGCTTTTCACAATATTGATATTGCCTTGTTTTCTGCCGGGGAATCAGCAAGCCTTGTTCTTGCGCCTATAGCAATAGATGAAGGTGCAGTAGTAATAGATAATAGCAATGCTTTTCGAATGGAGGAGTGGGTTCCATTAGTTATACCCGAAGTAAATCCTCATGAAGCAAAAAAACATCTGGGACTCATCTCTAATCCAAATTGTTCTACCATACAAATGTTAGTTGCTCTAAAGCCACTTCATGACAATTTCCGCATAAAACGAATTGTTATTTCCACATATCAGGCAGTTTCGGGCACAGGATTACCTGCTATTGAAGAATTAAATAGTCAAGTCAAGTCTTATATCAATAACGAGCAACTGTACTGGAGGATATACCCACACCAAATTGCCTTTAACGCCCTGCCTCATATTGACTCCTTCTTAGAAAACGGTTATACCAAAGAAGAAATGAAAATGGTTAATGAAACTAAAAAAATCCTTAACGACAATAGCATTTTAATTTCTCCTACAGCAGTGAGAATACCCGTTCTCCGTTGTCATTCAGAGTCAATTAATATTGAAACTGAAAAAAGCCTCCCTGACTTTGATGAAATAGTACAAATACTTGATGCTTCTCCTGGTGTAAAAGTTATAGATAATATATCCCAACTGGCATATCCTTTGGCTGTCCATTGTGTAGATACCGATAAAGTATTTGTGGGAAGGATTAGGAAGGACTTTACTGTAGAAAATGGTCTAAATATGTGGGTTGTAGCGGACAACTTACGTAAAGGAGCTGCACTTAACGCTGTGCAAATTGCCCAGTTATTGGTAGATAATAATTGGCTTAAGGGGGCTAGGCAATAATGTCCTTAATTGTCCAAAAATTCGGAGGAAGTTCAGTCAATACCTTTGAAAAAAGGGAAATGGCCATAAGCAAGATAACTTCTGCCAAGGATAAGGGGCATGATGTAGTTATTGTTGTATCGGCAATGGGTAGAATGGGAGAACCATATGCCACTGATACCTTAATTAAGTTATTGAATGATATTACTTTAAACCCTAAAAATAAACTTAAAGACCTAATCATGTCCTGTGGCGAAATTATTTCGGCAGCAATAATGGCGCAATCTCTCGAAGACAAAGGATACCCTGCGGAGGTCATGACCGGTATCCAGGCAGGAATAAAAACTGATGACAATTTTTCTTCCGCAGAGATACTTGAAATTAATTCTGATAGAATTAAAAGATGTCTGGAAAAAGGCAAAATTGTTGTTGTAGCAGGTTTCCAAGGTTATACACATAATTTAGAGACTACCACCTTAGGAAGAGGGGGTAGTGATACATCTGCAATTGCTCTGGGAGGAGCATTAAAAGCGGATATTGTAGAGATCTATACCGATGTTTCCGGTATTGCACTTGCTGACCCACGTTTAATATCTGATGCTCCAATTTTAGAACATATCGAATTTGCACCGATGTACATTTTATCCTCTGCAGGAGCCAAAATAATCCACCCACGGGCAGTAAAGACAGCTATGGAATATAAAATGCCTTTTGTAGTCCGATCTACATTTGATAATTTCCCGGGTACCATTGTGGGGTTCAAAGGGTCAGCAGTTAAAGGCTTATATGGCATAGCCTTAACAAAAAATGTATATATCCTAAAATCCAAATACGAAGGATTAGTAAGATCCATGGAGAATAATATTGTAAATAAGTTGTTCTTTACACAAGTTAACGGCGAATATTCCCTTGCTATACATGGCGGCTTTAACCTGCCGAAATTGAATAATTCCAATCTTTTTGTTTCCGATGGATGCGACATAATTACTCTGGCTTGGGATTCTTCAAGGCTTGATTCAGACCGTATAGAAGAATATTTATCCAACGGGAATATTGCCCACCAGGGATACTTTCCCTTAGAAAAGGGTGGAGCATGGGCTGTCCCATCGGAATTATCCAGCAAATGTATCAGACATCTTTATGATTCTTTAGTAAGAGATCAAGAGCTTGCAGTATAACTGTCCTGAGAATATACCTTTTTGGAGGCGAAAAAATGGTTGATAAAAATAATGTGTATATCTGCCGATGTGAGGAAGTAACCCGTGAGGAAATTGAACAGGCAATAAAAACTGGTGCAACAAGCATTAATGAAGTGAAGAAATGGACCAGAGCAGGAATGGGTCTGTGCCAAGGCAAAATCTGTTCTAAAAATGTATCCAGATTAATTAGTGAAATTTCGGGAACCAATCTAGAGAATGTTTTGCCTGCAACTTCCCGGCAGCCTGTACGACCGGTCCGGATTGAGATTATTACCGAAAAAGAATAATAGGAGGTTAAACATATGGAAAAATGGGGTCGATTAATTACTGCAATGGCGACACCATTTACTAATAATGGTGAATTAAATTTAGAAGCTTCCGTTGAACTGGCAAAAAAATTAGAAAAGGAAGGCTCTACAGCTTTAGTACTTGCCGGAACTACCGGAGAAAGTCCAACCCTTTCTGTAACAGAAAAAATTCAATTAATAAATGCTGTTAAAAGAAGGGTTTCCATACCCATTATCGCAAATGTTGGTTCAAATAATACGGCAAAATCTGTAGAATTTGCAATTAGTGCTGGGGAAGCAGGAGCGGATGGTGTAATGGCCGTTGTGCCTTACTACAATAAACCTAATAAAGCCGGTATGATTGCCCATTTCCAGTCCATTGCCCAGGCAACCCAACTTCCCGTTATGGTTTATAATGTACCTGGAAGAACTGGGAGTAATATGGATTTGGATACAATACTTGAACTGGCTAAGATACCTCACATAAAAGCCGTAAAAGAAGCTACACATGAATTGGAGAAAATGTCATTTATTATAAAAGAAACAAAAGGAAAATTTAGCGTTTATACGGGAGAAGATGCATTAACACTGCCAGTTCTTGCTATCGGCGGATATGGAGTCGTAAGTGTAGCTGCCCATATTGCAGGGAAACAGATGAAAGCTATGATAGAATCTTATCTGTCCGGTAATATTGAAAAAGCAAAAGAAATCCATTTAGCCCTATCCCCCATATACAAAAATTTATTTTTAACCTCAAATCCAATTCCTTTAAAGGCTGCTTTAAAAATTGTAGGGATTGATGCCGGACCAGTACGTTTGCCATTAATAGATGCTGATGAGTCAATAAAAGAAATTTTAAAAACTTCTATTTCTGATTTAAGAAAACTGGAGGAGGCTAATTAATTATGTCCCGTGTAGAAAAACATATTATTCTAGGAGACCCGCCAGTAAGAAATAAGGTAACCATAACTGTTGATAACATTCCTTTTGAGGTGTATGAAGGGGAAATGATTGCTGCTGCCTTGTGGGCACATGGTAAAAAAGACCTAAGGTATACCAAAAAAGGCAACCCCAGGGGAGTTTACTGCGGTATTGGGAGATGTACTGATTGTGTGATGGTAGTCGATGGTGTCCCAAATGTTCGTACTTGCAAAACTCCTGTTAAAGGAGGAATGGTTATTGAAACCCAACAAGGGGTTGGTTCCTGGAAAGGCGGAGGAATAGACAATGAATAACTTTGATATTGTAGTGGTAGGAGGGGGACCAGCAGGTTTATCCTGCGCCATTGAGGCAGCTAAAACGGGCGCAAATGTCCTTGTTTTAGATGAGAATGAACGACCAGGTGGACAGTTATTTAAACAAATCCATAAATTTTTTGGTTCCCGAGAACACCAAGCAGGTGTAAGAGGAACAGATATCGGCACAAAACTATTAAATGAAACAGAAAATCTGGGGATTACCGTATGGTTGAATTCTGAGGTTGTAGGCATAAATAAGGAGAAAAATATTTGGGTTATTAAAGATGGTAAATTATCTACCGAGGTCAAGGCACAAAAAATAGTTTTGGCCACTGGGGCTATTGAAAACTCTTTAGCCTTCCCTGGCTGGACACTTCCCGGAGTAATGGGAGCTGGTGCAGCCCAGACTATGGTTAACATTAACCGTGTTCTTCCCGGCAAAAAAGTATTAATGATTGGTTCCGGTAATGTAGGTGTAATTGTTTCTTATCAGCTTTTACAAGGGGGAGCCCAAGTCTCAGCCATTATTGAAGCCGCTCCCAGATTGGGCGGTTATGGTGTACACACCGCAAAGGTTAGAAGAGCAGGAGTCCCTTTCTACACCTCCCATACTATAAAAGAAGCTTTTGGTAACAAAAGGGTGGAAGGTGCCATTGTAGTTGCCTTAGATGATAATTGGCAGCATATTCCCGGCTCGGAATTTACCCTGGAAATAGATACCATTTGTATCGCAACAGGTCTGACACCACTAGCGGAGCTTGCATGGTCCTTAGGCTGCAAGTTTCATTATATTCCTTTAATGGGCGGCTTTGTTCCAGACCATAACTCTCATATGGAATCCAATGTGCCCGGAATTTATGTAGCAGGAGATATTGCCGGTGTTGAAGAAGCCAGTACAGCAATGGAAGAAGGTAGATTAGCTGGGGTAAGTGCGGCTGCCTCTCTTAATTACCTTACTCAAGATGATGCAGCCCAAAAATGTAATGAAATATGGGAAAGACTTAATGCCCTGCGCAGTGGACCCTTTGGTGAGAAAAGAAAGCAAGCCAAAGAATCTATTCTTAATATGGAAGGGAGGATTGCACAATGAAGGAAAAAAACCCTGGTGTAAAAAAATCCGGTGCTCCTAACTGGGAAGAAATTAGTAATTCTCCCGGATTTCCAAAGGAAGTTTATTGGAAAAAAGGACCTGTTATTTTTATGGAGTGTGTAGAAGAAATACCCTGCAATCCTTGTGAATCTTCTTGTCCCCGGGGAGCCATAAAAGTTGGAAAACCCATAACAAACCTACCAATCTTAGATGCAGAAAAATGTATTGGTTGTTCCCTTTGTGTCGCCGCCTGTCCAGGTTTGGCAATATATTTAAAAGATTACAGCTATTCGGAAAAGGAAGGAACAATCACTTTTCCTTATGAATATTATCCTTTGCCGGAAAAAGGGGAGGAAGTATTATTAGTTGATGAAATGGGAAATGATGTTTGTTCAGGAATTGTTTTGAAAATATCCATACCTAAACAATTCAATCATACCCCTTTAATAACTGCTTCTTTTCCTAAAAAATATTTCTTAAATGTTAAGTCGATGAAAAGAAAAGAATAAATAATTAGGAGCCTCTAGATTTTCCAGAGGCTCCTATCCTGTACAAAACTTTTTACTGCATTTTTTTTACTTGGTCTACATTTTTATAATTTGAATTTTTTTGTACATAAGTTTTACAGCATGTTTCCATACAGTTACCCGCTTGGGCTGGTATCAGCTGTTTTGCCATTGCCGCATCAATCCTATCGGGCTCATTTTGACCAAATTGATCTGTAGTTACTAGAATCTCATTTGCTACACACTTGTTACCTTGTTCCCAATAATGACAATCATTTACTATGCAGTGAATATGTTGTTGATTCATGTATTTCAACCCCTTTCTTAATATTATTTTTCGCAAAAGCTTTAATTTTATGCTTTATGTTTTTTAATTTTTTAATTTATTTTTATAATTTGTAACAAAATTTCCCCTCTAAACATACCATAAGGTATCTAATAATAAAGGAGGGGAAAGAAATGAAGCTATCCGTTGAACTTTACACGGAAAAGCCTATATTCGTCAAAGAAGATTCTTATGTCGAAACTTCCATCAGATCCCACGGATTTATTCTCCCCGATTCTAGAGGGACTGACCACTACTCCCATAGTTTTACAGCCTTGTCTGGCTCAAGGATAGGAGGAATTGGGCGTAATAATTTATATTCTTGCAAAGACACACCTTTAGGATTAGGCAAAACTGAAGCCAGACCTGGGAAGTACTTAGAAATAAATGATGAACATCTGAATGATCTACATTTAATATTTGAAACAAACATTCTCCTTGACCCTGGTACAATTAAAGACTGCCTGGGCATAAGAATAGTTAGCAACCGTGGGAAAAATTATGACATTCCTTTAGCTCGACCGGATTTGGAAATATATTGGAACGCTAGAGGCAGATTTGTAGTAGATATAACAGAATTTATAAACAGCAAAATATTTGTGGAAGTATAAGTTAACATTATAATTTTTTTGTGTGGTTTTTGACCACACTATTTTATTGGAAATTTTAAAAAATAATTAAAATATTTTTAAATAAAAAGAAGGAGTATGTTATTTTTTGTAGAAGAATTAATTGAAAATTGCTGCAGCTTGTATTTAATATTTTTTAGCAAGTAAATATAAGCCTACTGATTGAAAGGACAAGGGAACTTTGAAAAAAGTGCCCAAAATCCTTCATTTGCATACACGACTGGCTGAGGGAACTTTTTGAAAAGAGCCCAAGATGACCGTCCATTTAAGAAACTAGTTTAGTTATAACCTTTTGGTTATATACTGAAGCTTTCTTTGGTGGACGGTTTTATTAATTTTATGTATGTATTTTTTAACAAGCTGCTCTAGTAATTCTACAAAATGTTTTGTAATTAAAGGAGGAAGTTTATGAAGAATTTCAAAGTCTCGGATTTAGTACAAGCACTTGATACCATTACGGGGGGGAGGCTGCCTAAAAATATTGGTGAAATGTACAATGGATCAAACCCTTTTGTAGTAGTAAAATCATCAAATTTGCCAGGTAAGGCAATAACTGAAACTCCCGGATTGGTTTTCGGCGACCTTGATATGGAAATCAAAAAGGTTGCGGTATTAATGACTATGACTGAGTCAGCAATAGAGCTAGCTGGCTCTACGGATGTTGATGCAATTGTAGCTCACCATCCAATTGCAGATGCAGCAAATTCAGGTGGAGTATTAATTAAAACTTATCTGGGGCTGTATAAAATTGCTGCCCTAGAACTTCACGAGGCATTTCATGGTCTGCACCCAGGTATATCTTATATTCATGGACATGCTGCCTATCGTGTAGAAATTGGCTACGGAGGAGTGCCAGGAAATGTGCTATATGTTGGCAGGACCTTAGAAGGAATTGACACCCTAGGGGACATCATTGACAGGATTAAAAACTTTATGAACATTGATGTAGAAAATGAATTCCTCAAGGCAGAAAAGGTAATCAGAGATTGTAATTACATAACCGAAACAAGTGTGGAAGTCCAAGGCAAAATCTTATTAGGTACTAGGGAAAGCAAAGTTAAGAATATTCTCCATATATTCCCCCACACAGCTTTTACTCCACAACATTTAGAAAATGTGATGAGAGAAAATCCAGAAATTGATACAGTATTAGCATCAATCAGCAGGGTAAAAATTGATAATCCCCTGGTGGAGAAAGCTAGGGAGATGGGCTTGAATTTTATACTTGGTAATCCTCATTCTCTGGAAATATTTGAAAACGGACTTCCCTTAGCTAGGGCTATAAAAACTATATTACCATCCCTTGATGTAGTAGTATTTAGAGAAAGGATGTGTTCTGTACCCGTTGATAGTTTTGGTACTGATAGCATTCAAGATTATGCAAAAATGATAACAGAAAATTATTTAGTTAAAACAAATAAATAAAAAAGGAGGTTTAGAAGTTTCTTAGACAAGTACATTAAGTAGTATAAAAAAGGAGGAATTAATTTATGGCGAAACTCGAGACTGAAATCACATCCAGCAGAAAAACCATGGCAACTATTGAATATGTAGGACTTACTCTTGTGGTACTTTCATTAATTGGCTTATTTTTTGGTTCTAACCATATTGCAGGAATGTTTGATGCAATGGTCAATAAAGCATTTGTAATCTTCAATGTTTTTATTTTCGGTAAAAATATTGGTGCAGCAATTTTAGTCAGTGTTATGACAGGAAGAATACTTGAGAGACTTGGCTTTACTGATGCTCTAATGAGAATTTTTGTTCCTATATTAAAGTATATTGGTGTTAACTCAGCTGTTGTCGTACCTGGTGTGTATAATATACTTGGGGACGTTAATGCAGCCGGACGTATAGCAGGACCGGTATTGGTTAAGGCTGGTGCGACTAAGGATGAGCAAAAGATTGCCATTGCTACAATGGTTCAAGCTCCTGCTTCATTCTCTATCTTCATGTTAGGAATGCTTGCATTAAGCATGGCCGGAATAAGTGTTTTCCCGGTAGTTATCATTACCATGTTTCTTCCTTTAATAGTTGTTCCTTTTATTCTAAAGTTTGTCTGGAGAGATACAAAAGCAGTAACCCTTGAAAATTTGCCACGTTTTACCCCTAATACACCTGCTTTGCCAACAATTTTTAATGCAGCAAGGGAAGGGGCAGAACTTCTTTTCCTTTTAATAATTCCGGCTGCCGTTGTTATTTTCGCAATTATCGGGGCCTTAGAGTACATAGGCATCTGGCAATATGCTGAAGGCTTCTTAAACAGCGTTATGGGAGTTCTAAAAATTGAACCTATTACTGGTGCCTTAACTATTTTAGTTTCCAACACATTGGCTATGGGAACATTAGTAGCCAACTTAAAAGAAGCAGCAATTGCTCCAGCCTTAGTACTTGGTTCCTTTGTTCTGGCTAACTCCGGTTTTCCACTCCAAGTTCCATTTGGTCAAATACCTGCAGTATGGGCTAATGTTACAGACCTAAATGAAAAGGAAGCCATGCAGGCTGCTGTAGTAGGTGTAGTATTAAGACTTTTAACAGCAACCCTTGCCGCCTATCTGCTAACACCATTAGTAAGTTAATAAACTCACTACCTGTATTTATGAATTATTTTATTTTAAAAACTAACTCCTTAATCCTAGGGAGTTAGTTTTTTTACTTCTGCAGTTGCCAAAGGCTTGGCGTAATCCAAGTTTTCTATGTATTATTTAAAAAAAGTAAAAATGATATTGAGTGAAATTTCAAAATATACTATAATTAATGTGAATGTGATAACTTTCATTTTAATAGCTATATATTAATTTTGGGAGGTGTGAGGAGTGGACTCTGAAAGAAAATGTCAATGCCAGTGCAGTGATGATGAAAAGGAGAAGTACCTTCGTATCAGTGAAATTATTGATGAATACAAAGATAAGGAAGGGAGTCTTATTCAAATACTCCATTTGGCACAGGGTATCTATGGGTATATTCCCCTTGAACTTCAAGAGTATATTGCAGAAAGGTTGGATATTCCCGTATCTCAGGTAAGCGGAGTTGTAACCTTTTATTCTTTCTTTTCAACCCAACCTAGAGGTGAGAATACTATCAGGGTTTGCTTGGGAACAGCTTGTTATGTTCGTGGAGGTAAAAAAATAGTTGATCGATTGATGGAGCTTCTTAAAATTCAGGTGGGTGAAACAACTGCTGACGGAAAATTCACCTTGGAGGTAATGAGGTGCATAGGAGCCTGCGGTCTAGCCCCAGCATTAACAATCAATGATGATGTTTACAAACAGGTTAACCCGGATAAATTGCAATCTATATTAAATAAATTCTAAAGGGGGGTGAAGAAATGTCTTTGAAGCTTAAAAATTTGGATGATATTGTGAAATTAAAGACAAATTACTTAGAAAATCTACAAAAATATAAATACCAGGTTTTAGTTTGTGCTGGAGCAGGCTGTATCTCATCAAAATGTTATCAAGTTAGAGATGCCTTACTTGCTGCTTTAAAGGAAAATAACATTGAAAAAGATGTTCGAGTGGCAGAAACAGGTTGTATCGGCAGTTGTGATATTGGACCTGTTATAGTAATTTTACCTGACGAGACCTTCTATACTCAATTAGTTCCAGAAGACATCTCTGATATTATAAAATCTCATCTATTGGAAGGGAAAATTAAAAAAGATAAGACCTACTTTGATCGTAAAAAAGGAATTCATGTACCAAAATTTAGTGACATTAATTTCTTTAAAGAACAAGTTAAAATCGCCTTAAGGAACTGTGGTATTATTGAGCACTCTTCCTTAGCCGCATATATTGCTCATGATGGATATATGGCAATTGGCAAGGTACTCTCAGAAATGAACCAAAAATCTGTAGTGGAGGAGATAAAGAAATCGGGACTAAGAGGAAGAGGAGGAGGAGGTTTCCCGACGGGAATTAAATTTGAAGCAGGACTCAAGGCGGAAGGTGAAACAAAATATATAGTGTGTAACGCTGATGAAGGAGACCCTGGTGCCTTTATGGACAGAAGCATCCTGGAAGGGGATCCCCATACTTTAATTGAAGGTATGATGATTAGCGGTTATGCTATCGGTGCACAAAAAGGGTATGTATATGTGCGAGCCGAATATCCTCTTGCTGTTGAACGTCTTGGTAATGCAATAGCACAAGCTCGTGAAGCAGGAATACTTGGCGCAAAAATCCTAGAATCAGATTTCGAATTTGATTTAGAAATACGTATCGGTGCAGGGGCTTTTGTCTGCGGTGAAGAGACAGCACTTATGGCTTCCATCGAAGGACTGCGGGGAGAACCCAGGCAAAAACCACCCTTCCCCTTTGAAAAAGGTCTCTTTGGAAAACCTACAATTATTAACAATGTAGAGACCTTTGCTAATATTCCCCCGATAATACAAAAAGGAAGTGAATGGTTTGCCCAATATGGGAGCGAAGGGAGCAAGGGTACTAAGGTATTTGCTTTAGCCGGTGACATAGCCAATACAGGTCTAGTGGAAGTACCAATGGGCATGACCCTGGGAGACATTCTTTTTAAATTAGGAGGAGGAATACCTAAAAATAAAGGTTTTAAAGCGGCACAGACTGGAGGACCTTCCGGGGGATGTATTACTAGAGAGTTCCTGAATACCCCAGTAGATTATGATTCCCTTACTAAACTGGGAGCAATTATGGGGTCGGGAGGACTTATCAGTATGGATGAAGATACCTGTATGGTAGATGTAGCCCGCTATTTTATGGACTTTGTCCAGGACGAATCCTGCGGTAAATGCCTCCCCTGCAGAACAGGGACAAAAAGAATGCTGGAAATTCTGGAAAGAATTACTCAGGGTGAAGGAAAAGAAGGAGACATTGAGCTATTGGAAGAACTTAGTGAGTCCATAAAAGAATCGGCAGTGTGCGGCTTAGGTCAAACCGCTCCTAATCCCGTCTTAAGTACTATTAAGTATTTCCGCCATGAATATGAGGAACACATTAGGGATAAATATTGTCGGGCAGGTGTCTGCTCAAGATTATTTATTTCACCTTGCGAAAATGCCTGCCCAGCTGACGTCAATGTACCTGGATATTTAGCATTAATTGCAGCCGGCAGATTAAGGGACGCCTACAACCTTATCAGGAAAGAAAACCCTTTTCCAGCAGTTTGCGGGCGGGTGTGTACCCACCCTTGTGAAAATAAGTGCCGCAGGGCTCAACTGGATGAAGCAGTAGCAATCTCTGATTTAAAAAGATACGTTGCCGATTATGTTTTAAAGCATGAAGAACCTTATTCAGATATAGTCTACCCTAACAATACTAAAAGCATTGGAATTATTGGTGCAGGTCCCTCGGGCTTAACTTGTGGTTACTACCTAGCCCGACTGGGCTATGACGTGCAAGTATATGAAGCCCAATCGGTAGCTGGTGGTGTATTGGCCTTTGGAATTCCGGAATACCGTTTGCCTAAGGATATTTTACAAAAAGAAATTAAGTTAATAGAACAGGTTGGGGTGAAAATTCATCTAAACACTGAAGTAGGAAAAGATATTTCTTTCCAGGACTTGCAGGAAAGGCACAATTCCATTTATATTGCTACCGGGACCCAATTTTCCCATAGGATAAATATTCCAGGAGAAGACCTCTTAGGAGTTTACCATGGATTAGATTTTCTGCGTGACGTTAATCTTAAAAAATCCGTTAATATGGGTAACCAGGTAGCAGTTATCGGCGGTGGAAATACTGCTATAGATGCTGCCAGGGTGGCCATAAGAATGGGTGCAGAAGAAGTTACTGTTCTTTACCGGCGTTTAGTAGAAGATATGCCGGCCGATACCAGAGAGGTTGAGGATGCTGTTAAAGAAGGCATTAAAATTATTTCTCTAGTCTCTCCTGTTAGTTTTTTAGGGGAAAGCAGGGTACAGGGAGTCAAGTGTCTCCGTATGGAACTGGGAGAATTTGATTCCAGCGGAAGAAGAAAGCCTGTTATTATTCCAGATTCAGAATTTACTATCGAAGTGGATATGGTTATTCCCGCTGTCAGCCAGTATTCCGACCTGCCTTTTATTAACAAAGACGAGTTGGAATTAACTCCTTGGGGGACTTTTGTGGTAGACCCCCTTAGTCTTATGACAAAAATTGATGGAGTTTTTGCCGGTGGTGATGTGGTTAGAGGCTCAGATGTAGCAATCACAGCAATAGCTGATGGAAAAAAAGCTGCTATTTCCATCGATAAATTTTTAGGAGGCAAAGGAATCTTAAACACCGGTGAAATCATCCAGATACCTGACCCATCAGATGAAAAAGAATTAGTAGAACACGAAAGGTTCCCAATGAAATACCTGAATCCCCAATTACGGAAAGACTGCTTTGATGAAGTGGCAGTTGGTTACCATAGGCTGAATGCTCTGGCTGAATCCATGAGATGCTTAAGATGCGATAGGAGGGCTTAAGATATGGTAAATATAACTATCAATAACAAAAGAATCTCAGTTGCAGAGGGAACATCCATCTTAGATGCAGCAAAAGAGAACAATATTCTCATTCCTAACCTTTGTTATCTTGAAGGTATTCATAAAATCGGCTCCTGCCGGATTTGTGTGGTAGAAGTGGAAGGAATGAAAAATCTGCAGGCTTCATGTATAACAACTGTCCGGGAAGGAATGGTGATTTATACCAATTCCCACAGGGTTAAAAAGACCCGTAAAGTGCTATTTGAATTAATGCTTTCAGATCATCCCCAGGATTGTTTGAGCTGCCAGCGCAGCCGGAAATGTGAATTGCAGCAGCTAGGGGAACAGATTCAAATAAATGAACCACGTTTCCAAGGACAAAAATCCAAAGGAGTAATGGATTCATCTTCACCATCTATTACTCGTGATACATCTAAATGCATACTTTGCCGCAGGTGTGTCACAGTCTGCAATGAGATCCAAGGTATTGGAGCTTTAAATCCTCAAAATAGGGGTTTTAAGACCCAAATAGGCCCTGCTATGGAACTGCCCCTTAATAGTGTAAATTGTGCAAACTGTGGTCAATGTACAGTTGTATGTCCTGTAGGAGCCTTAGTGGAAACCGATGCAACCGAAAGGGTTTGGAAGGCCTTATTGGATAAAAATGTTAGGGTAATAGTTCAGACGGCACCGGCTATCCGTGCCGCTCTGGGTGAAGAATTTGGTTTTGCTCCAGGCACTCTGGTAACAGGGAAAATGGTCAATGCTTTAAAACAGCTGGGTTTTGATGATGTATTTGATACAAATTTTACAGCTGATCTTACTATTTTGGAAGAAGGAAACGAATTCCTGCAGCGAGTAACTAAACCTCTAACCGGTGGTAATGCAACCCTACCCATGATTACCAGCTGCAGTCCAGGCTGGATTAAATTCATTGAGCACAGTTTTCCTTGGGAACTTGATCATCTTTCTAGCTGCAAGTCTCCTCATATGATGTTAGGTGCGCTTGCAAAATCCTTTTATGCTGAGAAACTGGGTTTGGATCCCAAAAACATTTTTGTCGTTTCCATCATGCCATGTACTGCTAAAAAGTTTGAAGTGGTACGTCCCGAAATGATAAATAACCATGTTGCTGATGTTGATGCTGTTTTAACAACAAGGGAATTAGCACGAATGATAAAAGAAGCAGGGATTGAGTTTTTAGCTCTTGAAGATGCAGCCTTTGATAATCCTTTAGGACTTTCTACAGGGGCCGCTGATATTTTTGCTGTTACGGGCGGTGTAATGGAGGCAGCATTGCGTACTGTTTATGAAGTAGTTACCGGGAGGGAAATTCCCTTTGCAAAACTTCATGTAACACCATTAGTTGGATTTAATCAGATTAAGACCGCAGAACTTTCCATTGAAAACCCTAGAGACGAGTATAAATTCCTTGAAGGTGTGACAGTAAAGGTTGCAGTTACCAGTGGTTTGAAAGGTGCAAAAATCCTGATGGACCAAATCGCCAAAGGTGAATCACCTTATCATTTTATAGAGGTAATGGGTTGTCCTGGGGGATGTATCAGCGGAGGAGGACAACCACGCCCGACTACTCCCGAAATTAGGCAAAAAAGGCTGCAAGCCATTTATCAGGAAGATGAAGGCAAATCCCTTAGAAAATCCCATCAAAATCCTTTGGTAGAGGCTCTTTATAAGGAATACCTGAAAGAACCCCTTGGACATAAATCTCATGAACTGCTCCATACCCACTATACTAAACGGGGTCAGTTTAACCAATTATTAGATAAATAGAATGTTCAAGGCTGTCTCTATGAGACAGCCTTGAACATATTCCTTTTACAATAATTACCAAGATGGTATGGACTAAAATTAATTGCAAAACATAATTTTTTTTGTTAAAATAATATTAAGCACCATCCTTATAGTGAACAGGTTTAAATGACTTTGGCAAGAACATGTTTGATTGGTTGTTGGCAAGTAGTTTACCCAGTTTTACGGATAGTGTTTTTGTTTTTTAAGAGGAAATCAGGTTTCAGCATTTAGTGTGATGTTTGTTAGGATTTAAATGCAAGTCTTAGTTAGGAAGTGTATAAGAATTTTAACCATGTCAATAGTAAAAGGAATTCCAAGCAAGTTGGTAATATCTAAGGAAAACCTATAAGGGATGGTTGCTTAATGGGGTTTGCATCTAGCAAGCCCCATTTTATTTTAAGTTGTTTTTTATAAATGTAGGATATACTTAAGGTTTTGTAGAATTTAACTTATGTGGATTTAAAGATTGTGAATAAGGAGAAGATAGGCATGGAGCTAAAGACTTTAAATCAAATCATTATAGGTGAAGTTTTCCAGGGGTTTTTTATTATTAGGTCAGTAGAAGTCAAATTCACTTCTAACAACAATAAATACCTGGATCTAATATTAGGAGATAACTCGGGAGAAATTAATGCTAAAGTATGGGACTGTACTGAGGAACAGGAAGTTATCTGTTGTGTAAATAGTGCAGTAAAAATACAGGCGGAAGTAACAAGATGGAAAGATAAACTTCAGCTATCGGTAAAAAAAATCCGCTTAATTACTGAGAATGACGGAGTATCTATCGAGGACTTAATTGCCGCTGCACCATATAAACCAGAAGATATGTACCTAGAAATAAGACAATTTACAGATAAAATAAAAGACCCGGAGATTTATAAATTAGTCATTACCTTGTTAGAAGAAATGAAAGAAAAATTAATTTACTATCCCGCTGCAAAAAAAAATCACCATTCCATAAGAGGAGGTCTGCTCTATCATACATTAACAATGTTAAAAGCCGGAGAACAAATAAGCCAGATATATACTTTTTTACAAAAGGATTTTCTTTTTGCTGGGGTAATACTCCATGACATAGCAAAGGTATACGAACTAGATGCTAACCAGCTGGGAATTGTCTCTGGCTACACTAAAGAAGGGCAGCTTTTAGGACATATAATTCTAGGAGTGAAAATTATTGATGCTGCAGCAAAAAGATTGAGTGTATGTGCTGAAAAATCCTTGTTGCTTCAACACATGGTTTTAGCACATCATAACGAGCCTGAATTTGGCAGCCCCAAAAGACCAATGATTCCAGAGGCAGAAATACTACATCATCTGGACATGATAGATGCGAGAATGTATGAAATAAGTGCTGCCCTTGAAGGAGTAGCACCGGGTAATTTTTCAGAGAAGGTTTGGCTCTTGGATAATAGAAAGTTATATAAGTATTCTCTGGAATCAAAAGAAGAAACAGAAAATTTACCATTTTAGATTTGCAATAATTAAAAATTATAATTATACCTGTTTGCTGAGTCAACGAATCTAAAAGGAGGGAAAAAATGAAACCTAAAGTATTAATAGCCACTCCAGTTCCAGAAGATGTAGAAAGATATATAGGGGAGCATTGCAATTATTATAAATGGGAAGGGCAGAACCCAATTTCACGGGAAGAATTACTAAAGTTACTTGCAGAGAATAACGATATTGACGGCTTATTATTAAAATACCATAAAATAGATAAAGAACTGTTAAGTCTTGTTCCAAATTTAAAAGTTATCAGCAATGATTCAGTAGGATATGATAATTTTGACATACCCTTAATGAAGGAAAGGGGCATAATTGGGACAAACACTCCATCTGTGCTCGATGAAACCACTGCAGATACAGCACTGGCACTAATGCTTGCCGCGTCAAGGAGGATTACTGAACTTGACCAATATGTAAAAAAAGGTCAGTGGGTGGATGGACCTGAAGAACGTTTTTTTGGCTATGATGTCCATGGTGCTACCCTGGGTATTATTGGAATGGGTAGAATTGGCGAAGCTGTTGCCAGAAGAGGGAAACTTGGATTTAATATGAATGTCCTTTATTACAACCGCAATCGTAAACCCCATGTAGAAGAAGCATTAGGTGTCCAATATATGCCACTGGAGCAGTTGCTTAAGAATTCGGACTTTGTTGTGCTGCTTACTCCCCTGACTGACCAAACACAAAACTTAATGGGTGAAAAGGAATTTTCTTTAATGAAGAAGACGGCGGTATTCATTAACATATCAAGAGGTAAAACTGTTAATGAAAAGGCACTGATAAAGGCTTTACAGGAAAAGAATATTTTTGCAGCTGGCTTGGACGTATTTGAACAGGAACCTGTTGACCCCGATAATCCACTTTTAAAAATGAAAAATGTAGTTACCATCCCTCATATAGGTTCAGCCACGGCAAAAACCCATCACGCCATGGTAGCTTTGGCGGCAAAAAATCTGGTAATAGCCTGCACCGGAGGGGAACCACCAAATCTAGTTAAGGAGTTCAAAGGGTAAATTGAGCTATCCGAATAAATATATTATAAAGTGTAGTATTTATAATTTATAAGAATATATTATTACATTTTAAAAACTGGGGAGGGCTTAGTAGTAAGCTAATGTGATACCCAATTTTGTTGATAAAATTCTAGTTTACATAATATTTATTATAGGAAGTGTAAAATAAAAAAAGATAATACTTATTCTAGGATGATTTCTGCAATAGGAATAGCTTCATAATCTTTATCTATATTATTAAAACAGGAGCAGCAGTTATCACAAATTTTTTGAGAGTCCAGGTCACAGACCATACATTCCTGACATCGATTGCAAATTTTATTATCATATAGAACACAGCTTTTAGTCATAACTTCACATCCTTTATCACAAACATTTTAACATATATTATTTAATTAGAAAAACACGGCTTGCGCCGAGCCCTCTTTGGCGACTGCGGAAGCCGATGTTGCTCTTATACTTTCTTCCTTTTATTCTTTTGCTTTTTGAAAGTATTAGAAAAACACGGCTTGCACCGAGCCTTCCTCCTTTTAATTATAAATTGGTATTTCCAGAACTTGACCCGGGTAAATGGTATCGGTAATATTATTCAACTCCTTGATTTCGAAAATATGTTTGCGGATATCAATTTTATTATTATATTTTTCAGCAATTACCCAGAGATTTTCACCAGGTTTCACTGTAACTTGGATAACTGTATTATCTTTGCCGGCAATTGCAGTATTAGCAATTAACCCTATGAATACCGAAAATAAAAGTGCTAAAGCAACCATTAAAGTAGTTTTAATAATTCCTTTTTTAAAATTAATCCTTCTCTTTTTCATCAACATCCCTCCGAACATTTGTTCTAATAATAGACTAGCACGAACAAGCGTTCTTTGTCAACAATTTTTAACAATTTTTGCGAACACTTGTTTGCACAATTTAACACCCTATGCTATAATAAATGTATATATTTACATAATATTTTTGTTTATTCGGAGGTGGCTAACAAATGTTAGATAATCTATCTGAACGGCAACTTGAAATTCTTAACTTTATTAAATCCGAATTAAGAACTAAAGGCTATCCTCCTTCTGTTAGAGAAATTGGCGACGCCGTCGGTCTTAGTTCAAGTTCTACAGTCCATGGACATTTGGCACAACTTGAAAAAAAAGGTTTTATACGTCGGGACCCTACAAAACCACGTGCTATTGAGATTAAAGGGTCTGATGATGATGTTTTGCCTGCTAAGCAAACCGTCAATGTACCAATTTTGGGACAAGTGGCTGCAGGCAGTCCAATTTTAGCTGAGGAAAATATCGAGGATTATTTATCATTACCCTGGGATATGGTCCGATCCGACTATGTCTTTGCTCTTAATGTTAGGGGCAATAGTATGATTAATGCAGGCATTCTAGATGGGGATTTAGTATTAGTTAGACAGCAAAAAACTGCTCGAAACGGAGAAATAATAGTAGCTTTACTCGGTGATGAGGCAACTGTTAAAAGATTCTTCCTGGAAAAAGACTGTATCCGTCTACAACCTGAAAATGACGCTTTAGAACCCATCTATACAAAAGATGCACAAGTAGTTGGCAAGGTAATAGGAGTTTATAGGAGTATTCACTAATAATAAACTAGCCCCCCTTCGGAAAACAAATCCGGAAGGGGGGCTAGTTTATTATTAGCCGTGGTTTTAACAGTTTGTCAATTACTTGAGAAGAGGTATTGTCGATGGGGCTTTAGGCATAACATAAACAATGGGATTCTCCGGTAAAACTTTTAAAGCTTTGTCTATTGCGACCTGTAAGCTTACTGCTTTTTCGACAAGCATTATTTCACATGTTGGTGAGTCTATGCCTTCTGCAACTAAAATTACCCGTGCTTTTTTTAAAGATGTCCCCCACAACAATGCCTTGTGGGCACCAACTTGGAATTCTTGTTTAACAAAATTGTCAATAATTTCTTGGGGAGTTTTACCGGTTTTCATTGTTTCGGTAAACCTATCTTCCCCTACTCCCTCTATACATTCCGCTGCTAAAATAACTATCCCGCCTTCTTTAACCGCTATGGCAGCGTGCAGAAGGGCTTTTTGCGCTTGGTATAGGTTAACATCCTTAGGGAATCCCCCACTAGCAGCAATAACTAAATCAGCTGGTTTATTAACCTCCACTTGCAGGGTTTTTCTAGCCTCGGCAACTCCAACCTTATGGGCTTCAAAGGGGTGTCCGGCTACTGCTTTGACAACTTCTTTTTTGCTGTTTAGAACAACGTTCACTATAAAATTAACACCAATTTTGGCACCTATTTCATCAATATCATCACGGACTGGATTCCCATCTAAATTACCTAATGTTGCTTTAGGATGGCTTAACATAGAATGGTTGGCTTGAACCAGTTTTTCCCCACCTAGACCAATAACTGCCCCTTTTACTCCGCCGCTAATTCCGGCAAATTGATGGGGGTCAATAACACCAAGTACAATCTTGGCATCAGCCTCCATAAAGAGCTTGTTAATAATAATTGGAGTATTACGTGAAGTTCTGCCTAAATCAACTAAGTTTTCCTGGTCCCAGGCATCATGGGAAATTATTTTTATTTCTTTAGAAAGTTCCTCTCCCACTAGTTCCACGAATTCCTCCCTTGGAGAAACCCTGTGTAAGCCAGTACCTATTAATATTGTTATTTGCTCTTTAATGATTCCTACCTTGTCTAACTCCTTAATTAAAACAGGTAAAATCAATTTGTTAGGCACAGGGCGAGTTAAGTCACTGGTTACAATTACAACATTTTTGCAACCCCTTAAACTTTCAAGGGAGGCACCGATAGGATTTTCAATAGCCCTGGTTATTTCATCAATACTTGTATGTTGAACAGGTTCTTCGGATATTGATATTGTTTCAAAGGCAAAAGGTATTTCCCCTTTAAGATAATCTTTTCCATAGGGAAGTTTTACTTGGTACACAATTGACACCTTCTTTTAGAATAGTATTCCCGTAGGGGTTGGAACATTTAAGAAAACTTTAAAGGAGGCATAAACTAACCCCATTACCACTAAACTTAATAACCCTAATTTTGCAAAGATCTTTAAGCCAATTTCCCTTTCACCTAAAATCCATGTCAGGATAATTATAAAGAAGAAACTGGTTACGTAGAATCCGATGGTTTTAAGAACAAAGAAATAAATTATTGTAGCAACAATTGTTGTCAGAACCCTGGGATAATTTATTCCTTCGAAAGGCTTTCCCTGAATTAGCGATTTTGGAAAAAATATCGATTGGATTAGCAGAGCAAATCCTAAAAATGCTGTAATTGCAATGATTGTCTTAGGATAAATATGGGCAGGTGGTCTGATACCTGCTGCGTCAGTCCAGAAAAAATAAGAGATGGTTAAAATCAAACCCGCTATTATAAAATTTACTTTACGCATCTCCATAGTTATCACCCCTTACCCTTTTCTAATTTACTTTTACGGGATTGCTTGATACGAACATAAACGGGTGAAGCAACTGCCATGATACACATGAAGATCAAAATAGCACTAATTGGTCTTCCTACGAAGGTTCCAAACATGGAGCCTGAAGCTTTAGCCATTAAAAGCGATAAGGAGAAACCTTCTTCAGCAAGGGTTCCAAGAATCAATCCCAATACAATAGGACCGGGTTCAAAACCTACTTTAATAGCAAAATATCCAATTATACCGAAAACTATCATAATGACTATATCTGACAAGCTGTTTCTAATCGCATAACTGCCTATTATCGACAAAACTATAACAATTGTAGCTATATAGTGGGAAGGTACATTTAATACTTGCGCAAAAAGGCGCATACCAAGGAAACCAATAAATAGCATCAGAAGGTTAGCAACAATTAAACCCACAATAAAGGTATAGGCAATATCGCCTGTTTGAATAAAGAGCTTAGCACCAGGCTGCAGCCCATGAATTAATAAACCGCCTAGTAGTACAGCAGCAACAGGGCTGCCAGGAATACCTAAAGCTAACAATGGTATAAGGGATGAACTAACAGTAGCATTGTTGGAAGATTCACTGGCTACAATACCTTCAATTTCACCTTTACCGAATGAATCGGGGTTTTTGGCCCAACGTTTAGTTTCATTATAAGCAACAAAAGAAGCAACATTACCACCGGCACCTGGAAGAATCCCTACAAAAGTCCCGATTAGGGATGATCTTAATAAGTTTATCTTAGAAGATTTCAAAAGATGACCAAGGACTTTATTGATGACTCCTTTATTAGGTGAATATTCGGCAAGATATTTTTGGTCTTCATCCACTAAGGTTAATACTTGGGCAAAAGAAAAGAAGCCAATCATTGCAGGAATTAAGGTAATGCCTTCTATTAGTGGTCTAAAGCCAAAAATAAATCTGGTATGACCTGTTACTGGATCTATACCTATAGTTGCTAATAAAAGTCCTAATACTCCACCTAAAAGACCTTTAATAATATTGCCTTCTGATAAAGAACTGATAATGGTTAAACCAAATATGGCCATCCAGAAGTATTCAGGTGAGCCAAATTTCAAAGAAACTAATGCCAATGGTTGCGTAGCTACCAATAAAAAGATAGTTCCAATTATACCACCAATTACTGAACTGACTAATGCTGTAAAAAGAGCTTCGTCTGCCCTACCCTGTCTGGTTAGAGGATAACCGTCAAAGGTTGTACAAACTGCTGACGGAGTCCCTGGGGTATTAATTAAAATAGCGGAGTTTGCACCACCATAAATTGCACCACTATACATTGCACCTAACATTAACAATCCTGATGCTGGGTCCATACCAAAGGTTAAGGGAACTAATAGAGCCACACCCATAGTAGCTGATAAACCGGGCAGTGTTCCAATAACAATTCCTCCGGCAAGGGCCAAACTCATAATTAGTATATTAATAGGATGAAATGCATTTTGAAGTCCTACTAAAAAATCTGCTAGCATCTTGACCCTCCTTTAAATTCATAATAACTGGGGGGATAGCCCCCCAGTTATAAAATTATACCTATTTTTTATCTAGCAAATCATATTTTTCTAATAAGGATTTTGCAGTTTCTACTTCTTTTTTCAAATCTTCATAAACTTTATCGCCAGTTTTCCACTCTTCAGGCTGTCCGATCTTAGCCATATCCTCTAAATACTGAGGATTCTTAGCAATCTTTTCAAATCCTTCTCTCAAACGAGCCAATTTTTCAGGGGCAATATCTTTTGGTGCACCAAACAATCTAGTTATACCTGAAGACATATCAACACCTAATTCTTTAAAGCTTGGAACATCTGGTACCATGGGATGTCTTTCTTCTGTTGCGATACCTAAAATTTTATACTTATCAAGGTCACGCATTACGTCATTCAAGTTACCCATGATTGCATTAACATGACCACCTTGTAAGGCGACGATTTGGTCAGCAGAACCTTTATAAGGGATTAGGGTAAACTCAGTACCTGTTAAATCCATAAGGTTTAAGGAAGCAATGTGGTGACCGCTGAACGTACCTACGTTACCTAAAGTAATTTTGCCAGGGTTTGCTTTAGCATCATCAATTAATTCTTGAAGAGAATTGTACTTGCTGTCTTTTAATACTGCAACTAATTGAGGGTCATTTACCACTTGTCCAATATATGCGAAGCTGTCAATAGTAAATTCTGTCTCACGGGCTAATGGTTGTAATACAATATGAGGAACGTTTAAACCACCAATAGTGTAACCGTCAGGATTGGACTTAGCAAGCTCCGTGAAACCAACTTCACCACCAGCACCTTCTTTGTAAGTAATGATTAAGTTTACACCGAATTCATCTTTAAAATACTTTTCAACGATTCTAGCTTGAACATCACTGGCACCACCAGCGGTGAAAGGAATTATAAGAGTGATATCCTTTTCGGGATATTTTGCAGCAGGAGCTTGACCACCATCTCCTTTTTTAGGCTCATCTGCCTTTTGGCAACCTGTTAAGCCAAGGGAAAATACAAAACTAACTAACAGTAAAACAACTAACAATTTTTTCTTCATAATTATCCTCCCATTAGATATATTTATTAGGTTTCTTTCACAGTATCCTTAATATTGTTATCATTGGGTATAAAAAATATGTCTCTCTCTACATTCTTTAAGTGGGTATACATTGCTTTACCAGCTCTTTCAGGATCCCGCTTCTTTATTGCTCCAACTATTTCCAAGTGTTCCTCCAAAGAAATATAGGGACGCTTGGGGATTGAAATTGTTTGTGACCTTGTCTCATTTAATAAGTCAATTAAATTCTGCATAATACGTATGAGAACAGCATTTCCACTTACCTCGGCTAAATAATTATGAAATTTCATGTCATGTTCCGCTAATAAAGCGACATTAATCTTAGTGTTTTCAGTTAATTCCGAGTGAGCCTTGGTGACAATTTCTTCCAATTGGCAAATTTGAGCATCGCTGCATCGTTCTGCAGCCCAAATAGAAGCTTGTGTTTCTAATACTTTTCGTATTTCAAAAAAATCCATTAGAGTATGGGTTTCAATAAAAATTTTGCTGGAAAATTTCTTTATTACATTTATGGGTTCATCAGTTTCTGCAATAAATACGCCTTTCCCATGCTTAATTTCTATCAAACCTTCTGCTGAAAGTAATTTCAATGCTTCCCTTAAAGAAGTTCTACTTATACCCAGCATCTCAGCTAAAACTCTTTCTGCAGGAAGTTTATCACCAGGTTTCAACTTTCCTTCTAAAATGGAAGATTTCAGTCTCTTTACAACCTTCTCGTAGACACTTTCCTGCTCTTGGTATATTGGTTTGAACATTAGTATATCACCTAACTTATTTTTTACCTTTATTATGGATACTGTAAAAAAATTGAATTATATACTTATATATTAAACCTGAATGCCTTCTCCAACACTCCCTTCTGATTTCACCTGGTAAGAGGTCAGTGGTATGACCTTGTTACACTCTCTACAATTTCGCTCTATATCGACAAATTCCTTCTTTCTAAAAAAATATTTTTTACAGAAAAAATAAAAACTGCCATTTTAGGCAGTTTCAACAGAAAAAGTTGTTAGATTCTTATTTTTTTCTTTATGTTTTTCGAAAGCTAATTGAATTAATTTATCCAAAAGTTGCTGCATTTCAAGACCACTATATTCCCATAGTTTAGGATACATGCTTATAGTAGTAAACCCTGGCAGTGTATTAATTTCGTTAATTAGAATTTCTCCGGTGTTTTTACAAAGAAAAAAATCAACCCTGGCCAAACCGGAGCATTCAGCAGCAAGATAAGCATCTATAGCTATTTTTCTTATTAGATTCGTCGTATCCATATCAAGATTAGCCGGTATTTCTAAAGTAGATTGGTTATCTATATATTTTGCCTTGTAGTCGTAAAATTCATTACTAGGAATAATTTCTCCCGGAATGGAGGCTTGTGGGTTTTCATTGCCCAGTACACTAACCTCAATTTCCCGGACATCCATTCCCTCTTCAATAATAATTTTGCTGTCATATTTACTGGCAGCACTTAATGCATCAAAAAGCTGATTCTCGGATTTAACTTTGGAAATACCAACACTTGAGCCTAAATTGGCCGGCTTAATAAACATGGGGAACTTTAGTTTGCTAATAATCTTTCTTTTTACCGCCTGAGGGTCTTTTTCATATTCATGACGATAAATATAGGTAAAATTCACCTGCGGCAGATTATGATAAGCAAAAATCTGTTTCATCACAACCTTATCCATGCCTACTGCTGAGCCTAAAACACCTGATCCAACATAAGGAATTCCCGACATTTCCAGCAAGCCCTGGAGAGTGCCGTCCTCGCCAAAAGTACCATGAATTATGGGAAATATAACATCTAGGGTTAATATTTCTTGATTTTGACTAAGACTATACAGTTTGGAATTTTGCTGAGGTAAAATTGTTACCTCAGCACCCTTATACATATCAGGTTTAAATTCTTTAATGTCTTTTATATCCACTGGTCCATACCAGATGCCGTTTTTCGCTATTCCAACAGGTATTACATTGTAATTATCATTATTAAAACCATTAGCAATAGAAAATGCAGAGTTTAAGGATACTTCATGCTCCCCCGATCTTCCCCCAAAAAGAAGAGCAACATTAATCTTTTCCAAAACTAAACCTCCCTTCATTTGTAACTACATAATTTTTATTACAATCCAAATAAAAATAACCAATCCTATTAAAAACTGGAGCAGATTACTTCCTATAATACCAACGATATTGCCAATAGAAACCTTTAATGCTTTTTTGAAGCCTTTTCCCGAAAGCAATTCCCCCACTACCACGCCGCTGATTGAACCAATAATTACACCCAAGGGACCTAAAGTAAATAATCCAAAGATAATTCCTATAATTCCTATGGCTATGCCCAGTTTGCTGGCACCATATTTTTTCGCACCCCAAAATGCGGCTAGATAGTCTAAAAGTATTCCTATTAAGGTCACTATACCTACTAAGATTATAAAAGAAACAGAAAAATGTTCCCATTTATCAATAATGCTATAAATTAAAAGCGAAACAAAGATTAAAGGCAATCCCGGCAAAAGAGGTACTAGTGTACCTAAAAGACCCAAGAACAGAAATATCAACAAAATCAATTCTTTATCCATGTAAACTCTCCATTTTTGTTAAAGCAGAAACTAAACCAATAATAACATGGGCAGTTGACAATCCACCCTGTAAATAAACTATATACGGTTCCCGCATAGGTCCATCAGCACTTAATTCAATAGATGAGCCCTGGATAAATGTGCCTCCTGCCATAATAACCGCATCTTCATAGCCAGGCAAAAAACTTTCCTGGGGAGTAAAATGGGCATCCAGGGGAGAGGCATTTTGTATGCCCTGGCAAAACAATTTCATTTTGTGGGGGGAATTCAATTTGACCGCTTGGATTATGTCGGTTCTTGTTTCTTGCGGTCCAGGTGACACCTCATAGCCCAAATCGGATAATACCTGGGATGCAAAGACAGCACCTTTTAAAGCTTGCTGTGTAATCATAGGAGCTAAAAAAACCCCTTGATATGCCATTCTATTAAATTCCAGGGCAGAACCTACTTCCCCAGCAATACCAGGTGCAGTTAAGCGGTAACCTGCCTTCTCTACCAAGTCTTTTTTACCCATTACATAGCCTCCCCTGGGTGCAATTCCTCCACCAGGGTTTTTGATAAGCGATCCCGCTGCCAAATCAGCTCCTGCTTCAATAGGTTCTATTTCTTCGACAAATTCACCATAACAATTGTCTACAAAGCAAATAATTTTTTCATCAATACTCTTAATAAAACTTATTGCCCCACGAATTTTATTAATATCCAATGAATTTCTCCAGCTATATCCTCTGGATCGTTGAATACAAACCATTTTAGTTTTGTTTGTCACTATTTTTTTAATTGCTTTATAATCAAAATCACCATTTGCAGTAAGTTCAACTATTCTATGCCTGATGTTTAATTCGGCTAAAGTACCTGGTTCATTGTTTTTACCAATTATTTTTTTTAGGGTGTCATATGGTTTCCCACTGATAGAAACCATTTCATCACCGGGGCGCAATACCCCAAATAAACATAAAGCTATGGCATGGGTACCTGAAACAATTTGCGAGCGAACAAGGGCTTTCTCTGCTTGAAACATGTCTGCCCATATTTTCTCTAATACATCCCTCCCTACATCTCCATATCCATAACCAGTTGAACCATTAAGATGGAAATCCGAGGCATTATGTTTTTTGAAAGCTCTCAAGACTTTCAATTGATTTAAAAAAGCTTGAGCATCAATTTTTTCCCAATAAGGTCTTATTTTTAGAAAACATTCTTCTAACATATATCTATAACTGCTATTTAATTTATATTCCTCAGTAAGTTCATTTATAAAACTTTCCATATGCTATTTCTCCATTATTAAATATTGTTCTAATTGTCTGGGCACTTTTCCTTCATATGTCCAATATTTTATTTCTGTTCCAGACTGGTTATAACCAACTATTTCCACCTTTCCTGTTTGAAAAGCCTTTTCTAATAAATCACCTTTTTCAAACGGAATATGGATTTTCATAAAAATTTCATGCCCCCAAAGAGTGCTGACTATCAGTTCCTTAAGTTGGTCAATTCCAGAACCGCTGTGGGTTGAAACTAGACAATAGGGACGGCTTTTTAAGGGTATCTGGGGTTCTTTATCTAACTTATCTATTTTGTTAAATACAAAAATAGTCTTTTTATGAGATACTTCTAGCTCTTGCAAGACATTTTCCACAGTTTTTATATTATCTTCCATATTCTCGCTGGTAACATCAGTAACATGCAATAATAAATCTGCTAGTTTTACTTCCTCCAGAGTAGATTTGAAGGCAGATATTAACTGGTGGGGTAGATTACGTATAAAGCCAACTGTATCCGTCAATAGAATATGCTGCATTGCATCATTAAGCTTAACTAATCTAGTAGTAGTATCCAGTGTGGCAAACAATTTATCTTCTACCAAAGTGTTTTCGTTGGCCAGCTTATTTAAAAGGGAAGATTTGCCGGCATTGGTATACCCTACTAAGGCTACTGTTGGAAATTCTTTTTCTGTTCTATTTTTTTGTAAAATATTCCGATGCTTTTTAATGTCCTCCAACTCTGCTTTTAAAAAATCTATCCTCCGATGAATATGCCTGCGGTCAGTTTCTAGTTTTGTTTCCCCTGGTCCTCGAGTGCCAACACCTCCCCCTAACCTTGACAGGTTCAGCCCCTGACCCGTCAACCTGGGCAGCATGTAAGAAAGCTGAGCCAATTCAATCTGAATTTTACCTTCTTTGCTTTTTGCCCGTTGGGCAAAAATATCTAAAATAAGGTTTGTCCTGTCAAGTATTTTTACGCCTAAAACATTAATAAGGTTAGTCAATTGGGACGGTGATAATTGGTCTTCAAATATGACACAGTTAATTTCTTTTTCTTGAATTAATAAGGAAATGTCCTTTAGTTTTCCTTGTCCGATTAAAAATGCGGAGTCCTTTTTGTCTCTTTTTTGGATTAGAACATCTACTACTTCAAGACCCGCTGTAGAAGAGAGATTTATCAGTTCGTTTTTAATTTCTTCCAGTTCCAGGGATTGCCAACTCCACTCTACAATAACCAATAATGCTCTTTCTTTATTAGTTTCCGTTAAATGACCTTTAAACTGCAGCTGTTTTTCAAAATTCACAAGGATGGAAAGTAAAGGGACCTTTATAAATTCTGCAATTGTTAAGGGACCCATTACTTCATACTTATTAGTTAAAGAACCCTTAACAGGTGTTAAGTAAGCCGTACATATCCGAGGATTTTTTTCCACACTAATAGCAGCTATAAAGTCAAGCTTCAGGTTTATTAAAGCAGTTAAATCTGGCGTGCTTAGCTCACAGTTTCCATTAGGATGGGTATGTATACACCTTAGACCAGAATATCCAGATTCCCCTCTTTTAAAAGTCATCTGGGGAATATTAACCAAGTCATAAGAACCTATAGACACAATCTTTATATTACCTTTCCGGTCTATATAGATGGCAACTTCCCTATTAATCTTCTGAGATAAATACATTAAATTGTTTGCTAATTCCAATGTTAAAAATTCATTGGTTGGTATCTTTAATTCATATAGCTTTTCTAGTGCATAAAGGTTTACTTGACTTATAGAACCAATTTCACCAAATATCTTCTTCATAAAAACCTCACCACTGTTGACTATTTTTTAAATATACCATTCTACTTTTGAGCCCATAGCCGGTAGGAAAACTCTATATAGGCCAAATATCCAAAAAAGAGAAGAATTAGATTAATCACCAAAATTGTAACCCTTTTTTTAAACAAAGTGAATAAAACATATGCAATTGAAAAAGGCAGCAGGAAAATCAATAAGGCCCTATTATTTAATAATATCATTAAAAAATTAAAAAGAATAATTAAAAACAATTCAACTATGTTTTTATTAGTTATTTTTTTATTTTTGATGCTTTTGCGCCTTTCTTTTCTGCTGGGAATGTTCATAGTATTTCTCCTTTTTCCATACTTTGTTTAATATTATTGACCCAAACCATAAAAATTAAAATGCCTCCCTTAAACAGCACGGGAGGCTTCTTCTATATCATTACGGGTGATAAGAATCAAATCATCTCTCGATAATTGATTAAATTCAATTAACCTTACAGCCTGCAGACGAATTGCCTTTTCAATTAAATTTCTAACCATTCTGGCATTTCCACTATGCTCATGACCTAAAATCATTTTGTTTTGAATAGTACTTTTTAGTAAATGTTTTGCATCAGTTGTCAACCTGTATTGTCTTTGTTTGAGCATCAATTCGGCAATCTCTATCAACTCTGTAATAGAATAATCAGGAAAGTCAATATGAATGGGAAATCTTGACCTTAAGCCGGGATTTGTCTGTAAAAACCATTCCATTTCCTTCTTATAACCGGCTAAAATCAAGATTAACTGGTCTTTATAATCCTCCATGGCTTTAACCATGCAATCTATGGCTTCCTTGCCAAAGTCCTTCTCCCCTCCTCTGGCTAAAGAATACGCCTCATCAATAAATAATACACCACCAATAGCCCTCTGAATTTGCTCCCTTGTTTTGACAGCTGTGTGCCCTATATATTCCCCTACTAAATCCGCCCTTTCAATTTCAATTACATGCCCCTTCTTTAAAACATCCAATTCCTTAAATAGTCTAGCGATACATCTGGCCATTGTTGTTTTGCCAGTCCCAGGATTTCCTTTAAAAAT
This sequence comes from Bacillota bacterium, assembly GCA_049323895.1. GTDB lineage: Bacteria > Bacillota > Peptococcia > Peptococcales > BICA1-8 > JBMOKT01. The sequence goes on from JBMOKT010000013.1 coordinate 274,256, forward strand.
CATATGCAATACTAGTGGCTCTGTATTTAAATTTTCTTGCTGCCTCTTTTTTTGTATTTCGATATAGGCTTGAATTTCATAAATTAATTTTTTTACATTTTCCAGTCCAACTAAGCTTTCAATCTCAGCAAAGATTTTTTGAATTTGATTGTTATTATGATTATACTGCTTACTGAACTTAGAATTTTTTTTAAATTTCTGCGGTTGTATTATTTGTCTGTTTCCATTAACTTCCGTTTTAAAGGAATATTTTAAAGCCAATTTATTCTGTCACCTCCCCATTAAACTCTATTATAGTATTATGCAGAATTAAACTAAGTGTGCGTGGGAGATGAAAGCAAATTAAAAACCCTCAATTTTATTAGAGGGTTTTACTATCACTTGAAAAAATAATATTTTTTGCCGGTGCAATGGTGGAAATTGCATGTTTGTAAACCATTTGCTGTTTTCCTTCAACCTCAAGTATAACAGTGAAATTATCAAATCCTTTCACTGAACCCTTTAACTGAAAACCATTTACTAAAAAAATAGTAACAGGAACGTTTTCTTTTCGAACTTGATTTAGAAAAGCATCTTGTAAATTAATTTGCTGTTTAGTCATTTTTTCCCTCCGCTCATAAAAGTTATTTGTATTTTAAATTTCCACATTATCTTTGTATACTCCTGCTGATAAGGTTCATTATTTCTTTGATAACGTCTTTTTCCTTGTTTTTATCTACATCTATCCAATGAATTCGTTTATCCCTCTTGAACCAGGTGACCTGTCTCTTGGCATAACGGCGAGTATCTCTTTTTATTAACTCTACTGCCTCTTCCAACGAAATCTCACCAGATAAAAAACTGACTAGTTGTTTATACCCCAGTCCCTGAAAGGCAGGTGCACTCCTAGGAGTACCCTTTTCTAAAAGGCTCTTAACCTCCTCAATCCAACCCTCCTTAATCATTAAATCTACCCTTAAATTTATTCTATTATAAAGGTTCTCCCTTTCCCGTATTAACCCTACCATTGTCAGGTTATATTTAGACACAGAATCTTCCTGTGCATTATGATAGGATGATATAGGTCTACCCGTTAAAGAAAATACCTCTAGGGCCCGTATTATTCTTTTATGGTCATTAGGATGGAGCCTTTCCCAACTGGCTGGGTCAATTTCCTTTAGCCTTTGGCGCAAGAACTCTATTCCTCTTTTTTCACATTCTTCCCAAAGGCTTTGTCGGATGAAAGCAACATTGGCATTCTCCGTAAAATCATAATCATTAATTAAAGAATTTATATATAAGCCTGTTCCCCCAACCAGCATGGGAATATTGCCACCTTTTGATATGAAATTTATCTTTTCCTCACATAAGGTTTTAAATTCCGCAGCACTAAAAAATTCTGTTGGTTTTTTGATATCAATCAGGTAATGGGGAATTCCCTCTGCTTCCTGAGGTTTAATTTTTGCAGTACCAATATCTAATCCTATATAAACCTGCATGGAATCAGCGGAAATTATTTCTCCACCAATCTCCTTGGCAATTTCAATACTAATTTTTGTCTTGCCTACTGCCGTAGGACCTACTAAAACAAAGAGAGGATGTTTTGCCAAAAACCTCATCCCTCCTATACATCATTTATTATTCCCATATTTATACTTTTATTTATATATAATACCATAATTAATGGAACTATACTTCCCCCCACTTATTTCATCAACCTTTAATCTCTGAAAATTTCCGCTGTCTTTGCGGTCCTTAATTACTACCCGGTCTCTTGCTATTTTTAATGCTTTTTCTAAAGAATCAGGCAATAGTTTCTTATAGTTGGCAAAGGTCCTAAGACCTTCTATTCCAGAAGATTTAAGGCATGGAGTATCAAACATGGGATCAAAATATACCACATCAAAGGTTTCCGAACCTTGTTTCTGCAGGAATTCTTCATAGTTATTATGATAAATATTTATTCTTTCCATTGCTCTGCGGCAATCCTTACTTCCTTGGGTATAACTTTTTAAGCCCAATTTAGTTACTATATAAATGATGGGACTGCTTTCTATGCCAACTATTTCTCCCTCTTCCCCGGCAACAAAGCTGGCTACAATAGAATCTGTAGCGAGACCTACAGTACAATCCAAAACTCTTGACCCTGGCTTAAGAGCCATGGCATTAATCATTGGATCATCCTGTCCTGATTTTAACATCTTTATACGGGCGACTGCCATACCAGGGTGGAAAAAGAAATTGTTATCCACCGTAATTTTATCCTCTCTAACAACAATTAAATGCTTTAAATTATTTTTTTCCTTTAATTTGTTTATAGTAAGTTTATTGCGAGGGATATAATTAACCTTTATCTCACTGCTGATTTCCTGGGCAGTCTCAATAAGATGTGCCTTTTCCTGAGATGTAGTTACAGCAATCTTATTGAAATTATACACCCTTAAATTCACCCCTCTGAAATATCCTATATAACTCCTGCATGGAAAGATGGTGGATAATTGGTCGCCCATGGGGACAAGCCAGTGGATTAGCAATTTTATTCAGTCCATCTATTAAATATTCCATTTCTTCCCGGGAAATTTTTTGGTTAGCTTTAATGGCACCTTTACAGGCAGCAGAAATAATGATACTTTCTTTAATTTTGGTTGAGGAAATAGAGCCTGCATTACTTAACTCATCCAATAGGTCTAGGAAAAAATTCTCTGGGTTTTGCAGGTTTAATCCCACTGGCAAACCTCTTAACAGGATTGTTCTAGGACCGAAACTTTCAATTATAAAACCCAGGCTGTTGAAAAGCAGGATATTTTTAAACAAAATACCTTCCTGATTTCCCGATAAGGTTATAGTTAAAGGTATTAATAGGTTTTCCGAAAACACCTCTTTTTTTTCTTCTAATTCTAGAAATTTCTCATACAGGATTCTCTCATGACAAGTATGTTGGTCAATAATGTACAATCCCTTATCATCCTGGGCCAGAATAAAACTATTATTAAGTTGGCCAATTGGTATGAAGTTAAACTTTATATTCAATTCAATTTTTTTCCCCGAAGGAGTGTACCTGATTTGGGGAGTATTGATTGGTTCTTCTTTCGCAACAATAACATTTTTATTATTAAAATAATTAGTATTGTTCTTTTTTTCTTCCTTAAGATCCAGCACATCTTGTTGATATTTAATATTTGAGGTATCTTCTTTAACCATAAGGACTGACCGGATATATTCTTTTTTTTCCGGTTCATTTTTAGCATGAAGATTACTATTCCATAATTGTTTTTGAATAATCTTAATCATGGCTTGTGTAATGTTTTCCATATTATTTATCTTTACTTCAAGTTTAGCCGGATGGATGTTAATATCAATTTCATAACTGGGAATCTGTAAATGCAGTATCCCTATGGGATGTCTCCCTTTAGGCAGAAGGGTATGAAACGCTTCCTCCAAAACCTTGCTAAGCTCAATACTTTTTATTAGTCTTCCATTGATAAAAAAAGTTTGTTGATTTTTAGTGTTACGATGATAGTTGGGATTTAGTAAATAGGCGGAGAAATAAAATCCAGAGCTTATCTCCTGGTTTTCAATTTGAATTAAATTTCGTGTTGCATCGTTTCGATAAACATATTCTATTCTTTGGGCAATGGTAGTTAGACCTGCAGTATCATAGACCGTTGTATTATTGTTAATTAATTTAAAGCGAACATGGGGATGCCCTAATGAATATTTAGTAATTAATTCTGTAATCAAACCTGCTTCATAACTAGGATTTTTTATAAATTTCCTTCTAGCAGGGGTATTAAAAAAAAGTTTGCGAACCTCAATGGTGGTTCCCTTGGTCATCCCAATGTATTCCCTGTATTCTATTTGACCACCTATAATTTTCAATTTAATTCCCGACTCCAACTGCGGTTCACGAGTGGCAATAGTTGTCTGGGAAACTGCGGCAATACTTGGTAAAGCTTCTCCTCTAAAACCAAATGTAGTTATCTCAAAAAGGTCATTTAGTGAAGAAATTTTACTAGTAGCATGCCTTTGAAAGGCTTTTTCCGCATCCTCGGGATCCATACCCCAACCATTATCACTAACTCTTATTAAAGTAAGACCGCCTTCCAAAATTTCCACTTCGATTAAGGTGGCATTAGAATCAATTGAATTTTCAATTAGTTCCTTGACGACGGAAACGGGTCTTTCTACAATTTCCCCGGCTGCAATTTTATTGGCAGTCTGAGGATCAAGTACTTTTATCTTCCCCACATTAATCACCCTTAGTTAGGTTGTTTTTTTAAAGCTTATTTTTGCTTGATGCTGCAAATCATATAAAGTATTAATTGCCTGAATAGGGGTAATATTTAGCAAATCTAAATTTAGCAACCTGTCAACCAAGTCAGATTCATATTCCGAACCGACTTTTATTGTTGTTATTACTCCATGGTTATCATTAGGCAATGTTTTTAGGGATGTCTTGGTTGTTCCATTTTCTAAGCTCTTCAGGATTTCTTTAGCCTTTAATATAATTTCTTCCGGAAGACCTGCAAGTTTTGCAACCTGAATTCCGTAACTTCTGTCTGCTCCACCTTGGATAATTTTATGCAGGAATACAATATGATCTCCTTCTTCTTTTACTGCTATTGAAAAATTTTTAATTCCTTCCAAGGCGTTCTCCAGTTTAGTCAGTTCATGGTAATGGGTAGCAAATAAGGTTTTGGACCTTAACTTATTATTAATAAATTCCGTTAAAGACCAAGCAATGGATAATCCATCATAAGTGCTTGTGCCTCTGCCCACTTCATCTAATATTATTAGACTATTTTCAGTGGCATTGTTTACTATGTTGGCTACTTCATTCATTTCTACCATAAAGGTACTTTGTCCCGTGCTTAAATCATCACTTGCCCCTATGCGGGCGAAAACCCTATCTACAATAGGTAATTCTGCTTTTTGGGCAGGCACAAAACTTCCTATTTGCATTAGAATACTAGTTAAAGCGATACTGCGACAGAAGGTGCTTTTACCTGCCATATTTGGTCCTGTAATTATTAAAAACCTTTGGGAAAAATCCATATAGATATCGTTTGGAATAAACCATTGACCTGAGAGCTTTTTTTCAACTACAGGATGGCGGCATTTGCTAATATTGAAAATACCTTCATTATTAATGGTTGGTTTGACATAACTATTTATTACTGCTGCTTCTGCCAATGAAACTAAACAGTCAATTTGGGCAATAATCTTGCCTGTTTGTAGAATACGGGGAATATATTCTTTTATTTTTTCTCGAATTTCCACAAATAACTGATATTCTAATTCTTTTAGTCTTTCATCTGCACCTATAACCTGCAGTTCAAGTTCCTTCAACTCAGGTGTAATAAAACGTTCCCCATTAGCCAGGGTTTGTTTACGGTAGTAGTTATCAGGAACTAAGTGAAGATTGCTCTTTGTAATTTCCAGATAATAGCCAAAGACCTTATTAAAACCAATCTTTAAAGACTTAATTCCTGTTCTTTCTTTTTCTGATAATTCCAAATCCAATATCCACTGTTTACCATTCCTTGTTACAGAACGCAGGTCATCAACCTCAGTATGATAACCATCTTTTATCAAACTGCCCTCCCGCAGGGAAAAGGGAGGTTCTTCAGCTAATGACCCGGTTAATAAAGATGAAATATCTTCCAATGTATCAAAGTTATCAATTAATTCAGCTAATGGTTCATAATTATTTGATTTCATCAGTTCTTCCTTTAAGAGAGGAAAGAGATTAATTGAATATTTAAGTGCCAGCAAATCCTTAGCATTTGCGCTTCCAAAGGATATCCTGCCAGTTATCCTTTCCAAGTCATAAACCCCACTGAGAATTTTTTTAATATTTTTACGAAATGTACTATTGTTTACAAACACTTCGGTACTATCTAATCGTTCCAAAATTTGTTTTTCACATATCAGGGGCTGCTCAACCCAAGCCTTTAACATCCTGCTGCCAAGTGAAGTTTCGGTATTATCAATTACTCCTAAAAGTGAGTCTTTTTTTTCAAAGTTATGTAAAGATTGGGTAAGTTCTAAATTTCTTTTGGTAGCTAAATCAAGAAACATTTTTTCATGGAGATGGTAAATATTTAACTTTATTAAATTCGCAGGCTTTATTTTTTGATTAATTAAAAGATAATCTAAAATAGCACCTGCTGCACATGCTGCTGTAGGAAAATCTGCTAAACCAATACTTTGCAGGGAATTAATACGAAAATGTTCCAACAGTAACTTGTGGCTATAGTCACTGATATAAGCATAATCAAGGTGTTTATTAAGAAATAAATTGTCTATTTTTTTTAATAGTTGTTCAGTAATACTATCTTTAGGTGAGATGATACATTCTGCAGGATCATACCGATATATATCGTTTATTAAACTTTGTCCATCTGAAACCTCTGTTGCAAAAAAATCTCCGGTGGAAACGTCAACTGCAGCTAAACCATATATTCCTTGATTATGAACCACTGAAAGCAAAAAATTATTGGCTTTTTCATTTAAAATGCTTTGTTCCAAAACGGTTCCAGGTGTAATAATTCTAACTACTTCCCTCTTTACTATTCCTTTACATTCCCGCGGGTCTTCAACCTGCTCACAGATAGCAACCTTTAAGCCATTATGGATAAGTTTCGCAATGTAATTGTCTGCAGCATGATGAGGCACACCACACATGGGTATTTTATTCCCCTTGCCGGCTTCCCTAGAAGTGAGGGCAATATCTAATATCTTAGCTGCAACTTCTGCATCTTGTCCAAACATTTCATAAAAATCTCCTAGTCGATAGAGCAGTATACAATCTTCATGAAGGCTTTTTATGTTGTTGTATTGAGTCATCATCGGTGTATCGCCTAACATATTCCCCTCCTGATACAAATGATTCAATATAAAACTTAAGGAGACCAATAATAGTCTCCTTAAAAAATTAACCACAGGTTGAACAGGAGGAACAACCTGAACTAGGGCAGGCTCCTTCGTTCTCATTTAAAGCACTGCTAATGATAAGGTTGACTGAACGAAGTACTTTTTCTAAGGCTTCCTGAGCCTCCATATATGCCACAATATTTTCATTTTGCGACATGTTCTCTTCAATTTTCTCAAGTTCTTTTTGTTCTTCCACAGGCAGTTGGTCAAAGGAAACTCCTTTTTGCATAGCTTCCATTTGCTTTTGCTGATATTCTTCCACCAGTTTTCTGGCCAGGGGGTCACACATCATATTTGCTTCTGTTTCCCGCATTTTTTTAAGTTCATCGGATTGGGAGATAGAAGCGGCTAATTCCTTAGCTTTGTTATATATTTCCACTTGGAACACCTCCATTTTAATATTTCTATAAGTAAACTATTTTTCCTGCAATTCTCCTTTCAAAATCCAAGTTTGAGGTTCAGTAATCTTTATCTTAACTATTTTCCCTATTATATCCATAGTTCCTTTAAAAATAACAGTTTTATTGCCTTCGGTTTTGCCAGAAAGCATCTCATTGTTAGTTTTACTTAGACCCTCTACTAAAACATCCACAGATTTGCCCAGGTACAGCATGTTTATTTCTTTACCTATATTGTTTATTCTATCATTCAATCTTTGAATTCTCTCTTTTTTTACTTCAGTTGAAATCTGCTCCTTATATTTCGCCGCAGGTGTACCTGAGCGGGGAGAATACAAAAAGGTAAAGGCACCATCAAAACGCACTTTCTCAACTAAATCCAGAGTGTCTAAAAAATCTTCCTCTGTTTCCCCCGGAAATCCTACAATAAAATCAGTAGTTATAACCGCTTGACGATGTTTTTCTCTTATTTTTGAGACCAACGTCAAATAATCTTCCCGTGTGTAGCCCCTATTCATTTTAGCAAGAATGTTATTGCTTCCTGATTGAACCGGCAAATGGAAATGGGTACATATCTTATGGCACTGGGAAATTGTTTCAATTAGTTTATCAGTAAAGTCCCTTGGGTGTGAAGTCATATAACGTATTCTTTTTAAACCCTCTATTTTATTAATCTCTACCAGCAAGTCAGCAAAATCCAAATTCTGTTCTTTAAAATCCTTACCATAAGAGTTTACATTTTGACCCAAAAGCATAACTTCTATAACTCCGTCCGCTACCAGGTCGGTAATTTCCTTGACAATATGTTCGGGAAACCTGCTCCTTTCCCTCCCTCTGACATAGGGAACAATACAATATGTACAAAAATTATTGCACCCATATGTTATATTCACCAAAGACTTAAAAGGAAATTCCCTTTCAGAAGGCAGTTCTTCCCTTACAGTTCCTTCCTTGTCCCAAACCGATATTTGGGGGTTACGTGAAGCAAGTATATTTTCTATTAAATCAGGAAGCTCATGGATATTATGGGTGCCAAAAAGCAGTTCAACATGGGGTGCTGATTTTCTTATCATCTCTGGCATCCCCTCTTGTTGAACCATACAGCCGCAGACTCCGATAATAAGGTCAGGATTCTTTGATTTTAAACCTCTAAGTTCTCCAAGATAGCTTAAAACTTTACTTTCTGCCTTTTCCCGTACACAGCAAGTATTAAACAATATTATCTGGGCATCATCTATGTCTGAAGTTTTTTGAAACCCCATACTCTTTAACATCCCTGAAAGGACCTCAGTATCCCTTTCATTCATTTGGCAGCCAAAGGTTTGAATAAAATATTTCTTTTGATTTGACTCCATTTAGCATATCCTCCTAAGCCAAGAATTCATATATATTATACCCAACTTAAACCCAAGAGCAATTTAGCCTTCTATTTTTTCCCGCAATAAAAAAATTACCATTACTTATTATACTTAAAAATGAGTAAAGTAAAAAGGACGTTTAAAAAACGTCCTAACCAACATTTTGGATTGTTCCTGATTGATTTTGTAGTAGTACCAAACGATGTTTTAGAACTTTTATATTTCTTACCTTGGGATCCTGTGTTCCTTGCAGTTCTGCTTCCTCCGTATGAAGCAGCTGGATGTATTCAATAATTTCTTTGGTGATTCTTTCACCTGGACAAATTAATGGTATTCCGGGAGGATAAGCCATAATCATCTCTGCACTTATTTCTCCTTCAGCATCTGCAATAGGAACCACATGGGTTTCACCATAAAATGCCTGCCTTGGTAAGATTTGTTGTTCCGGTAGCTTCGGTAAGTCAATTGTACAACGGAAAATTTTATCAGCCTGCCTTTGGGAGACAATCTCTGAAAAAGCCTGAATAAAGGAGTTAATCGTATTCTTATCATCACCAATAGTAACTAATACAATAATATTATATAAATCAGATAGTTCAATTTGCATCTTATATTTTTTTCTTAAAATACGTTCTATTTCGTAGCCGGAAAAACCCAATTCCCTAACGTTAATTACTAGTTTTGTAACATCAAGAGCATAACGTCCATTACCATCTAAAATATTTTCATCTATAACACTGATACCTTTTATTTTCTTTAATTCATTTTTTGCTTCACGGGTAATCTGAATTATTTTTTCTAATTTTTCATGTCCATAGAGAACCATTTCCCTTCTGGCTATATCTATGGAGGCCATGAGAATATAGGATGGGCTAGTAGTCTGGGTTAAATTAAGAACTGACTTTACATATTCAGGGTTAACTAATTTGCCTTGATGCAACAGAATAGAACTTTGTGTTAAAGACCCAGCAAGCTTGTGGGTACTGGATGCAGCTAAATCAGCACCTGCTTCCATGGCCGATAAAGGCAGCTCAGGATGAAAAACCAAATGGGCACCATGTGCCTCATCAACTAATACTGGTATATCATAACTATGAGCAATATTTACTATTGTTTTTAAATTTGAAGCAATACCGTAATAGGTAGGATTTATTACAAAAACTGCTTTTGCATCGGGATGCTCCTCTAATGTTTCTTTAACCTTTTCGGGAGTAACACCCATTGCAATCCCTAGGTAGGGGTCAATTTCAGGCTCTATATATATAGGGTGGGCTCCACTAAGAATTATTCCGCCAATGGCTGATTTATGAGCGTTTCTGGGCAGGACTATTTTGTCCCCCGGATTGCAGACACTCATTATCATAGCTTGAATTCCAGATGTTGTTCCGTTAACAAGGAAAAAGGTATTTTCCGCTTTATATGCAGCAGCAGCTAATTGCTCAGCTTCTTTAATAACACTCTTGGGGTTACAGATATTATCCAAGTCTTCCATGCATGTTAAATCAATGGTCATTGTGGTTTCGCCAAGTATAGAAGTTAATATTTGATTGCCTCTTCCCTGTTTATGACCTGGTACATGAAAAGGAATGGTATTCTCCTTTACATAATTCATCAGGGCATCAAATAAAGGTGTCTTGTTTTGTTTGTTTTGCAGCACTGCAGCCACCCCCCCAAATTCACAATGAATATATTAGAACATAATTTTATATATTTTGCAAGAGAAATTTTATAAATTTTTTATTAGAAAAAGTTAAAAAAATCCACCTGGTTGTGGATTTTAATGATGGTAATCCTGAATATTTAAGTCTTTTTTAGGGGTTTTCTCAAGATTGACAAGAATCATTACCAGAATCAGCACTTGAACCAAAAATACAGTTCCAACAAGCAACATCTCCTATTCACCTCCTGAACCTAAATATATTTTATCAAAAATAAGTATACAGAACAATTAATAACAAATACTACTTTATAGAATTTTTAAATGGGGTGTTAAAGTGGTTAGTAAAAAAGACGATAACAAACCTACCCTTTCTTTCAGATTAGGTTTTAGTAAAGATATTGGAATTGATTTGGGAACAGCAAATACATTAGTTTATTTAAAGGGTAAGGGAATTATTTTAAAAGAACCTTCTGTTGTAGCAGTTCATGCCCATTCCGGAGAATTGCTGGCAGTTGGAGAAGATGCTAAAGCCATGATAGGCAAGACCCCCAGTAATATTATTGCCATTCGACCACTAAAAGATGGAGTAATTGCAGACTTTAATACAACTAAAATTATGTTAAAATATTTTATTTCAAAAACCCTAAAGGGTAGCGGTATTGCCAGACCAAGGGTATTAATAGGGGTCCCACTGGGAATTACGCAAGTGGAAAGCAGGGCCGTTATAGAGGCCGCACAACAAGCCGGAGCTAGAGAAGCCTATATAATTGAAGAACCTGTTGCTGCAGCAATTGGTGCAGGTCTAAAAGTTTATGAACCTATGGGAAATATGATTGTGGATATTGGAGGCGGAACTACAGAGGTGGCAATTATTTCACTTGGGGGAATTGTGGTTGGTAAATCCTTAAGGGTTGGCGGAGACCAAATGAATGAAGCAATAATTAGGTATATGAAAAGAAACTACAATCTAGAAGTTGGGGATAAAACTGCTGAACAGGCTAAAATTAACATAGGATATGCTACTAGTCCCAGCCCTGTAGAAAGTTATCAAATTAAAGGAAGAAATTTGGCAACGGGATTACCAAATAGTATTGAAGTTACCGCAAAAGAAATATCTGAAGCATTAGCAGAACCCATCAACAGTATAATTGAAGCTATACGTTCAACTTTAGAAAAAACTCCTCCGGAAATTGCGGCAGATATTATGGATTCTGGAATGGTACTGGCAGGTGGGGGAGCATTATTAAAAAACCTGGATCAAATAATTTCTAAGACTACTAATATGCCCGTTAAAATTGCAGATGACCCTTTAACTTGTGTTGTTAAAGGAACGGGGAAAGCCCTTGAAAAAATGAATCTATTAAAACGTATTGCCATCAGCTATTAGAAAAACACGGCTTACGCCGAGCCTTTGGCGACTGCGGAAGCCGATGTTGCTCTTATACTTTCTTCCTTTTGTTCTTTTGCTCTTTGAAAGTATTAGAAAAACACGGCTTACGCCGAGCCTTTGGCGACTGCGGAAGCCGATGTTGCTCTTATACTT
>JBMOKT010000013.1:286229-572048 GCA_049323895.1 Bacillota bacterium
TATTAGAAAAACACGGCTTACGCCGAGCCTTTGGCGACTGCGGAAGCCGATGTTGCTCTTATACTTATTACCTTGTAAAAGTTAAACACTACTATTTCTTTAATTTTTGGCCCCCTTGGTGGTCAATATAATAATTTTCTTTATAAATCAACTGGGAAATAGGGATAACCTGGTAACCTTGTTGAAGGGTATATTCTATTATCTCTTCCAAGGCGCTGGCTGTGTAGGTGCCATTGTTGTGGAACAAGACTATTGCCCCCGGGTGAAGTTTTTCAGTCACCCTTTTTACAATATCTTCTCGTTTCATTTTTTCCATCCAATCAAGGGAATCAATGCTCCATTGGATTGGAATATAGCCCATACTCTCAATTACTCTAATAACTTTGTTATTATATTCCCCAAAGGGCGGTCGAAATAATAAAGGTTTAAATTTGGTAATTTCCTCGATTAATTCCGCATTTCCTTTAAGTTCTTGCACAATCTGTTGTTCCGATAATTGATTGAAATGAGGATGGGAAACACTATGCATTCCAATTTCATGCCCTGCCATTCTTATTTGTTTTGCTACCTCTGGGTATTCTTTTAACCAGATATTTGTAAGAAAAAAGGTTGTTTTCAAATTGTATTTTTCCAAAGTACTCAAAATTAACGGAGTATGCTCAGCTCCCCAAGTAGCATCAAAACTTATTGCAATTTTTTTATCCTGAGTATCGACAAAGTATATTGGCTTAAGCTTGGAACCTGGTACTAGTACCCCCAGGGCTTGATTTGCCTGGTTATAAATAGGTTGTTTAAAAACGCCTAAAGTACATATGACAATAATTGTAATCAGGAAGAGTTTAGCTAGGCTTTTCTTTGATAAAAAAACTATTTTAGAAATACTTATCTCCCCCTTGTTTTTTATTTAATATTTATTCATTTAAACAAAAAAAAGAAGGCCTTTCAGCCTTTTTATACACGATAATTAGGAGCTTCTTTAGTTATATAAATGTCATGGGGATGGCTTTCTTTCAGACCTGCACTAGTCTGCTGAATAAATTTTGCTTCCTTCATTTGGGCTATATTTTTTGCTCCGCAGTAACCCATGGCTGCCCTTAGTCCCCCCACAAGCTGATAAACAGTTTCAAAGAGGGGTCCTTTATAAGGTACCCTTCCTTCCACACCTTCTGGAACAAGTTTAGGGATATTTTCTTGGAAATATCTATCACAACTGCCTTCCTTCATTGCACCTAGGGAACCCATACCACGGTATACTTTATAACTTCGTCCCTGATAGATTTCTATTTCACCAGGACTTTCTTCAGTTCCGGCAAACAGACTGCCAATCATAACCACATCTGCACCGGCGGCAATTGCTTTGGCAATATCACCGGAGAATTTAATCCCGCCGTCAGCAATGATAGGAATATTATATTTTGCAGCCTCATTAGCACATTCATAAATAGCGGTAAGCTGGGGCACACCAACCCCGGCAACAATTCTGGTAGTACAGATTGACCCTGGTCCAATACCTACCTTCACACCGTTAGCCCCCGCATTTACCAGGTCTCTGGTTGCCTCAGCGGTTGCTACATTCCCAGCAATTAGTTCAAGGTCGGGATAAGCATTTTTTATTTTTTGAACCATATCTATTACTCCTTGGGAATGACCATGGGCAGTATCAACAACAATAAGGTCTACTTTGGCCTCTACAAGTGCTGCTACCCTTACCATTGTATCGTTGCTTATTCCTACCGCTGCACCTGCCAGCAATCTTCCCTGACTGTCTTTGGCGGAGTTAGGATATTGTTTTGCTTTTTCAATATCTTTGATAGTAATTAGCCCTTTTAGATAAAAATTTTCATCTACAATTGGCAGTTTTTCTACTTTGTGCTGTTGGAGAATCTTTTTAGCTTCGTCTAAAGTGGTACCAATCGGTGCTGTTACTAAACCCTCTTTAGTCATAGCATCTTGTATTTTTCTGCCATAGTTGGTTTCAAATCGTAAATCACGATTAGTAATAATTCCCACCAATTTTCCGTTATTAGTTATAGGAACTCCAGAAATATGATACTTTGCCATTAGTTCTAACGCATCACTAATATAATGCTCCGGACTAAGAAATATGGGGTCGGTTATTACACCATGTTCGGAACGTTTTACCTTGTCAACTTCACCAGCCTGTTGTTCAATGGACATGTTTTTATGGATAATTCCCAATCCCCCTTCGCGAGCCATGGCCCTGGCCAGCCGCGAATCAGTAACAGTATCCATACCTGCACTTATAATAGGGATATTCAAGCTGATTTTACTTGTTAACTTAGTAGCTATATCTACATCCCGGGGTAATACATCGGACTTGGCAGGAACTAAAAGAACATCATCAAAGGTAAGACCTAACTTTTGAAATTTACTATCCATAGTAAAAGCCCCCTGACTAATTTTTAAAACTCATTATAGCATTAATATCGTCGGAAATAAACAGTAACTTTTCCTTGGTCAATCATATTTTTGAATTTTTTCTTAAGAAATTCCCTCACTACCACCCTTGTTACCGGAAACAAGAAAAGAAAACCTGAAATATCCGTAAGCAGCCCAGGTGTAATAAGGAGCACAGAACCAATTAAGACAAGAAGTCCTTCTACTAAAGAATTGCCTGGAACTATACCATCCTGCAAATCTTGTTGAATGTTATTTAATACTAAAAGTCCCTGATTGCGTGCTAGAAAGACACCAATACCTCCTGTGGTAATGACTAAAAATACAGTAGGAAGGGTCCCTACTAACTGTCCGATTTTTATTAATAGTGCTAACTCAATCAAGGGTATCAATGTAAAGGCTAAAAATAATCTACCCATTTAATTCTCCTCTTCCTGTTCCCAACCATATTGAATTAATATCTCTTTAGGGACTTGCTTTAAAAACCAGTTGAATAAAAATAAAAAGACTGTTATATCATCAAATTGACCTAATATGGGAATATCAGGAATGATATCCACAGGTATAATTAAATATAGGAGGGAAAGAGCAATAAAAAAAATCTTGTTTTTTAAAGGAAGCCGGTTATCCTTTATTAAATTCCAGGCAAGGGGCAGACTGCGTGGCAAATTTAATATAAAACCGACCCTGCGCCAGAATGATGGCTTTTTAACTACCATACCTTTGATCATTCCTTTTTAAGAAATCTGGAGATGGTACGTATCATTAAACAAAGTTAGTATACCTTTATTATTATAAAATTCTACAATACTAATTCCTGTGTTCCCCTGTTTAATTTTCCACAGGCAATTAAGGTTCATGCCAAGAATATTACAAATTAGGGTACCGATGGTCCCTCCGTGGGCAACCACAATAATGCTGTTGTTCTCAGAATTAAGCAACTGGCTTAAGCCGTTCCATGCCCTATCCAAGAGCTGCTGAAATGATTCACCATTAGGAATCACTAATTTTTCTGGTTCATTAAGCCATGTTTCCAGAAGCTCCGGATATAGTTTTTGAATTTCATTAAAGGTTTTTCCTTCCCAAATGCCAAAATTTATTTCTCTAAATTGAGGCATAGCTATTACCGGCAGAGTATGTTCAAGGGCAATAATTTCAGCAGTTTGTTTTGCTCGCAACAAATCACTGGAATATATTGCATCTATTTGAAACTCCCTTAATCTTTTAGCTGCCCGTGAAGCTTGTTGTATTCCGGTAGGACTTAAGGGGATATCAGTATGCCCTTGGTATTTTCCTGCATCATTCCATAAAGTTTGTCCATGCCTTACGAAAATAACTTTTTTCATATTTCCACATCCTACCTAGTAATTAATACTTCTTTCAAGTTGGCAAGCAATTTAAGATTGTCTTCATGGGATTTAATTGCTACCCTTATAAAACCTTCATTTAATAAAGGATAGGAATTGCAGTTTCTAATTAATACTCCTTTTTTAGCAAGTTTTTCAGTTAGTTCACTGGAAGAATTGGGGGGAAGTAATTTAATAAATATATAATTAGCGGTAGGCTTAAATGGTACTAGACCTTGGATTTCTTTCAAACTTATATATAAAAATTCTCTTTCCTTTTTAAAGAAATTGTAGGTCTCTTTAATGAAATTAGTATCCTTCAAGGCAGCCTCCCCTGCCAACTGAGCAAAAGTATTAATATTCCATGGGTCCCTAGCCCTATCTAGTCTATTAATATGCGAGGTATGTGCTATTAAGGCACCCAATCTCAGACCAGGGATAGCAAAAAATTTAGTTAGGGAATACAAAATCAACAAATTTTTGTTCTGTACCGCTTGAGGCATGTGAGAAATTAAGTGATAGTCTTCTAAAAAATCCAAAAAGGACTCATCTATTATTAAATATGCGCCCTTGTGCCTGCATAATTTAAATAATTCAGTCAAAAACAGTTTGTCAAAAAGCTGTCCGGTTGGATTATTTGGGTTACAAATAAAAATGATATCATTTTCTTGTAAATCCGAAAGCTTGTCCAAATTAAAAAAATCCATGCTTTCCCCTTGTAAGGGCAAATGTTTGATAATTGCATTTATGCTTTCGGCAGCAATTTCATATTCCGAAAAGGCGGGGACAGGAATCCAGACCTGTTGTGGCCTGATGTTATTAACAATCAGGAAAATTAATTCAGATGCACCATTACCCAAAATAATATTTTCCTGAGCCATACCTAGATGATTTGCCAAAACTTTTTTTACCTCCTTATTTCTACCGTCGGGATAACGGGAAATAAGCATTAGGTTGTCCTTTATTACTTCATATACAATCTGCGGTGGTCCAAGGGGGTTTATATTTGCACTAAAATCCAGCATCTTTTCAACTGGAACATTATACATCTCACTAGCCTCATTTAGGTTGCCACCATGTTTCCTAATTTGGGACAAAAATATTCCTCCTCTAAGGGGAAATTAATTCCTCCATTTATTAGCTTGAATTTTCCAAGATAAAAAAGACCAGGAAAGGATTTTCTAATTAATGCGCTAATCTTTTCATAGTCACAATATTTAGCATTATATAAAATACCTATTAATGTTCCACTATGGGCAGTATTTACCCCCAGTCCGTCATTTTTCAAAATAATTTCAATAACCTTTTCCAACTCGGGTTTATAGATTATATTCTGATTTGTCAAAGCACTTAGAGTTGCTCCTTGGGCCACTAAATTAAAATCATTTGTTCTAAGACCTTTTTCAACAAGCTTGAAAGCTTTTTTAACTTGTTTTTCATTTAGTGCATTTTTTTCTTTTAAATCTGGTCTTTGATTAAAAATAATTGTATCAATTTCTCCGCCAAAATCATAGACCAGTAAATCAATATCTACTGCCTCGCCAATCTCTTTATAGAAATCGCCTTTAACATGGTCAAATGCGACAATACCAGGATAAAAAAGTCCGTCACTGGGCTCTATACTAAGAGCTATTTTAGATATTTCCGTAGGCGACAAAAAACATCCTAAGGCTTTTGCAGTAGCAGAGCAGGCCGCGGTTATATCAGCAGTACTGCTAGCCATACCTTTAGAAATAGGTAGCTTTGTTTCAACATTAACGGAAGCCCCTAGAATCTCCCCTGTTAAGTAAAGCATGGTTTTAGAAACCGCTTGAATAACCTTAGTCCTTCTTGGGTCATTTACATATACAAAATTGTTTTTGGGGTTGTTTATATCTACTGATACTTTTGAATAGCAATTAACTGGGCAAGTAATATGGAAATTAATTTTTTCCATTGTCCCCTGAACGAGTTCCCCGCATGTCCCCGGAGCAACAGCCGTACCTCTCATTTAGACACCTCTTTCGTCCTTCCTTAATCCTCACCCTAGTTTATTCAAAAAAAGCATTTTTGTTATTAAATTTTTAAAAGGAGACAAATAAAAATAAATACAACCTGTGAAACTTCATTTATTGCTCCGTAAATGTCACCCGTTAATCCATTTAATAAATCACTTGTCTTAATCATTGGTGTCAGTAAAACTAAATAAGTAATTGCCATTGCCATAAGATAACGAAAATCTAATAACGCAAGAGTAAAAAGCAATATGCCAGTGAGGATATACCAGCTGTTTTTTGTAGTATTTTCCCAGAAAATTTTCCCCAGTCCTTTTTCTCTTGCATAAGGATAAAAAGTGATGCCATAAAGCATGACCCAACGGCTTATGACAGGCATTAATAGTAGACCTACTATTAAGTTCCCATTAAGAAGAGATATTATGATACTATATTTGAGAATTAATAGAGAAAAAACAGCCACTACACTATGGGCACCGACACGGCTGTCTTTCATAATTTCTAATACCTTTTCCTTGGGTCTGGCTGATAGCATGCCATCCATGGTATCCATAAACCCCTCTAGATGAATACCTCCTGTTAAAATTATATCTGCCACCACTATCAATGCTCCCACTACTAGAGGAGACATAAAAACAGAAGATATTTTAGCTATTAAAAATAAAATAATTCCAATTATCAATCCTACTACAGGAAAAAACCTGCTGGAACCGCCAAATTCCTCTTCAGTAATATTAAGTTTTACTCCACCTAGGGGGATTCGCGTCATAAACTGCAAGGCAATAATTAAACCTTTCATGTGTTACCTTCCTTTTTAAATGTATTGCATACTTTTAGAAAATTTTGCGCAAGAGAGGGATTGCTGGCAAAATGTAAATGCAGATAGGAAGCAAGCAAATAATTATCGCAATATCCCTCACAATTTCCGTTTTTATATTGGAAAGCAACTTTTTCTGGACTTTCCTCCTCCGGTTCAAACCTGCTGTAATGAAATTCATGCCCTTTAATATAGGTTCCTGCTTCACCTAAAAGGGAATGATTTTTAATTATTCCTTCACGATAACCCATTCCGGCTAATTTCTTTGTCATTTTACATTTGCCAGGTATTAGACCCACCATTTTAAAGGTATTATCGAAAAAATCAGAGATTTCTTGGGTAAGGTACATGAAACCTCCGCATTCAGCGTAGATGGGAATACCTAAATTATAAGCCTGCCGGAGGGAATGGATAAATTCTCTATTATTACTAAGCCTTTCTAAAAAAAGTTCTGGAAAGCCCCCGCCAATTATGAGTCCACAAACGTCTTTCGGTATTGACTGGTCTTTTAAAGGACTAAAAGGTATTAACTCCGCTCCCAGATGTTGAAGATAGTCAAGGTTATCCCAATAATAGAAATTAAATGCCTGGTCATAAGCATATCCTATGGGCAGTTTATCAAAAAGACCTCTTTCTTGGGATGAAAAAATACTTGCCTTGCTTTGGGGTAAAGCGACAGCACTTCTACTAATATTTAACAGCACATTAATTTCTACATAATTTTCCAACTTTTGTCCTGTCCTTAATAAATGTTCTTTTAAATCATCTTTTTCTATGGCTGGGACAAGACCCAAATGGCGCTCAGGCATGCCCAGGTCTGTATCTCTAAAGATATGCCCTACAACAGGTATATTTAAGGGTTTTATAGCTTCTTGCAGTATTTGCAAGTGCCTTTCACTGGCAACCTTATTCAAAATGACCCCGGCTATATTAACGTCTGCATCATAACTCATATACCCCTGGATTAAGGCTGCAATACTTCGGGCCATGGAACGGGTATCCACAACTAGAATAACTGGGCTTTTGGTTATTTTGGCTATGTGGGCTGTACTCCCTAAGTCAGAATTTCCCCCAAATCCATCAAAAAGCCCCATAACTCCTTCAATGATTACTAAATCACTATTAGAAGAAGTTCTATTTACCAGTTCAAGAACAGCCTCTTCTGAAAACATCCATGAATCAAGATTGCGGGAATTACGATTTGTAGCTAGTGTATGATAACTAGGGTCAATATAATCAGGTCCTACTTTAAATCCTTGGACCCTGATTCCCTTTTTAACCAGAAATTGCATCAATCCGCTGGTTATAGTTGTTTTCCCTACTCCACTGTGAGTGCCTGCTATGACCAATCTAGGTAATTTCATCGTAAATTCCCCTTAATTATCAAGTAAATATTGAACAATTGTGAGCAAAAGAACCCATACCGCAGAAACAGAATATAGGATAACTATAGAATTCTTAATTGCACTAATATCTAAAGGATTAATCTCATCACCTATAAAAGGTCTCTGGGATGGAATTCCTTGATAATAATTCAAACCTCCTAACCTAACTTGTAAAGCTCCGCTAACGGCACTTTCTGCAAAACCGCTATTAGGACTAGGATGATTTCTTGCATCACGGAGAAGAATTTTAATTGAATTTCTTCCAGAGATGCCTGGAATAGCTAGTGAAACCAAGGAGATACACAAACCAGTTAATCTGGCTGGAATAAAGTTTATAATATCATCCAACCGAGCAGCTGCTCTGCCAAAATACAAATATCTATCATTTTTATATCCTAACATTGAATCCATTGTATTAACGGCCCTGTAGGCTATTGCTAATGGAGCGCCGCCTAAGAGAGCAAAAAACAGAGGACTTGTTACTCCATCTACAATGTTTTCAGCAATAGTTTCCACCGTACCTCGGATAATTTCTTTTTCGTCAAGTTCACCAGTATCTCTCCCAACTATAAATCCCAATTCTTTGCGTGCACATGAGAGATTTCCTTTACTAAGAACCTTGGCAATACCTGCTCCGGCATTTGCCAATCCTTTTACCGCTATAGTGGTTGATATAATCCAGATACTTGCAGCCAATCCTAAAAGATAGTGAATACTATTGAGAGAGTAAATTAAAAGCCAGGTAAAGGAATAAGCTATCAGGGAAACAAGGATAACTAAAAATGCACCATATAAAAATTTCCGTGTATCATTGTGTTGGGGGTTATAGAGTATCCTTTCTAGTTTTGAGATAAGAGTTCCAATTAATACCACAGGATGTGGTATTTTCTCAGGATCCCCAATAATTAAATCAATAAGATATGCAAGTATTATCATACTTTAAGCTCCATTAGCTGATATAAAAAAGACATATCAATATTTTCTCTAACTAAATCAGCTAATTTATCAAATGCCTCTTCTTGTTCTATTTTGTTATTAAAAGTCGGACTTGTAATGGGCTCCCATCCCTTAGCTACACGTATATTATTAAGAAGTCCCCTTCTTAATAGGTCATTATCAAATATTCCGTGAATGTACGTTCCCAAAATCAGACCATTTTTACTTATGGCTCCATCATTCAGTAGAACAGATTCTCTTCCTCTGATATCCAGATTAAAGGGAGTGTCCAGCTTTCCGGTGAAATTTGTTATACCCATATGTATCTCATAACCTTCAATATTTAAATTTTGGCAACCCCTCAATATACCTTGGCTACCCTTAACTACCCCCTTTACCCTGTAGGTAATTTTATTTGTAAGGAATTCCGTCTCAATATCCAGTAATCCTAAACCTGGATATTCTATCAAATCCGATTCTGTTTGGTGAGGGTCATATAATTTTTTGCCCAATATCTGGTAACCGCCACAAATGCCAATCACAGGAACATTCTTTTCTAAAACTAATCTTTTAATATCATTGGAAAAGTTGGACTCTTCCAAATAATTCATGTCACCAATAGTGTTTTTACTTCCCGGAATAATAATTAAATCGGGAGTTCCCAGTTGTTTGCCTTTTTTCACATAACGCAGTTCCACATCATTTTCAGAAGCTAACGCATCGAAGTCTGTAAAATTTGAAATATGGGGTAGGTTTATGACAGCAATGTCTAACTTTTGACTGTTGGTGGAGCTATTATTACACGTCTCTAAGGCCACCGAATCCTCTTCGGGTATTTTAAAATCCGAAAAGTAGGGTATTACTCCTAACACTGGCTTGCCTGTTTTGTTTTTTATAAAATCTAAAGCAGGCTGTAAAAGAGCAATATCACCCCTAAACTTATTAATAATTATACCTTTAATCAATTCTCGTTCTTCAGGGTCTAAAAGCTCTAACGTGCCAACTATTGAGGCAATTGCTCCACCCCTGTCGATATCAGCTACTAATAAGACAGGCGCTGTAATTTCCTTGGCTACCCGCATATTTACAACATCATTTTCCTTTAGATTAATTTCTGCCGGACTCCCCGCCCCTTCAATAACAAGCAATTCATATTGGTCTATCAGAGTCTTTAAGCTTTCGCAAATAACCTTCCAGGCTGATTCCTTAAATTTATGATGGTAATCTACTGCTGATAAATTTCCAACAGGTTTTCCTAAAACTATAACCTGTGAGGATGCATGCCTGGTAGGCTTTAAAAGAATAGGGTTCATTAAAACATCTGGTTCTAATTTGCAGGCCTGGGCTTGAACAACCTGTGCCCTTCCCATTTCACCCCCATCTAAAGTGACAAAAGAATTAAGGGCCATATTCTGAGCCTTAAAAGGGGCTACTCTATAGCCATCTTCTAGAAATATCCTGCATAAGGCTGCTGTTAAAACACTTTTTCCTACATTTGAACTAGTTCCCTGCAGCATTACAGTTTTTGCCATACTATTAGTCATTCCTTTCAACTAAAGAATATAACAAAGCATTTACTGCCGCAGCAGCAATAGGACTTCCCCCTTTTGTACCACGTACTGTAATATAGGGTACAGGTGCTTCCTCCCTTAAGAGTTCCTTTGATTCCTGTGCCCCCACAAATCCAACAGGAGTGCCAATTATTAAAGCAGGTCTGATATTATCATTCCTGCAAAGATCTAAAAGAGTAAATAAAGCTGTGGGTGCATTTCCAATAGCTACTATACTTCCATTAAGTTCATTGCCTGCTATTTTAAAAGCTGTCATGGACCTGGTTTCACCAGTTTTATCAGCTAGGTCTTTGACCCTGGAATCGTTTAAATAGCATTTGCATTCAATATTTAATTTGTTAAGTGCTCTTTTATTGATGCCGGTTTTAACCATTTCCACGTCTGTAATAATATTGCATCCTGATTTTAAATTTTTAATTCCAGCCTCAATTGCTTGGGGATGAAAATCTATCCAGTTAGCATAATCGGGATCACCACTAGTATGAATTATGCGATATACAATATCTCTTTTTAAAGGTTCCCAATCATTGGGTCCAAGAATTTTTGCAATAATTTCCATACTTTTATTTTCAATATATTTGGGGTTAATTTCAAAATTCATTCCTTAACCTCCTGTAAATAGATATGCAAATCATTTAAATCTGTAATTTGGCATGGATATTCTATACGGGGTTTTTCAATAATAATTAAAGTCCTATGTAAGGAGGAACAGGCGCAAATTTTAGACTCCAGTCCTCCAATTTCACCACTGTTTTTTGTTACTACAACATCGATTTTCTTCTCAGTAATTAATATTTTGTTAAACTCCACAGAAAAAGGTCCCTGAGCAGCTATAATATTTTTGGGCAGCAATCCTATGGAAAAGCATGTCTCCAAAGAGGAAATATCCGGTAAAACACGGGCAAATATTTCCTTAGTAGCTATTAAAGACCCGAAATGTTTTAATAACCTTGTGCCGATAGTTAATAGTATCCTATTTCCTATTTTATCTGCCAGTTGGACGGCTTCCTCGATGGAATGAACTATCTTAATATAAGGCTCCTGTGGTGTAATAGGATTGCTTTGCCGTTCAAAACGCAGATAATTTATTTTTAACTTTTTACAAACTGCCATAGCATTAGTTGATATATTTATGGCGAAAGGGTGGGTTGCATCGATTATAACGTCTATTTTATATGCTTTACAGAAGTCAACCAGTTCCTGATAATTGAGGGTCTTACTAAGAACATTATCGAAATCTTGACTAGCTATTTGACCCCCATAAGCACTTGCAGTACTTATAACAAACCGTTGATTTCCTTTCTGGAGTTCTCTTGCAATATCTCTGCTCTCCCGAGTTCCTCCTAATAACAAAATCATGTTTTCACCTACTCAAACCAACAAAATTCTTTTGCCAATGATAAAACTTTTATTTCGGCAACAGCTAGGGTAACACCCTCTATGGAGGTCTTGTTTATTAAAAGAGTATGGTTTTGTGCTGCCAATAATGCAGCCGGTTCACAAACCCCAAGGGTATTAACAGTCCTATATACAAACTGGGACTTTTTTAAAAAAGGGAATTTTTCATAGCAACTGTTCAACTCCTCCTTTGAATATACAAAGAGAGGGATTTTTAAAAGCTGCGCTAAATCCAATATGGCTTTTTCTTCTTTTTTAATATCAATAGTTGCAAGTGCCCCTAATGATTTAATACTTAAATCATTTTCATTTAAGAATTTTTCAACTACATTTCTAAACTTTTCCGAAGGAAAATTTTTTTTACATCCCACACCTAGCATGATATTCCTTGGTCTTAGGAAAATATTATTACTACCTATTAAATTATTGCATTTTTTATTACTGATGATGACATTCCATGTGTTATTGCCTGCCGAGTATTCTTTGAAATTCTTTACCTCTTGGTCAATGTCTGTTATTTGCAGATCTTTATCCGCCCAAAAAGTATACTTGTGCCCATGGAGAAGAGCCTTATTAAAAAATACGATATTTTCAATAGGTTCGATATCCATTTTCCATTTTAGTGCTAAGGCGTCTACGGCATTTAGACTATTGATATCTGTAGCAGTTGTTATTACAGGATGCCCGCCAGTAAGTTGTGCTAATTCCTTTGTTAGCTTATTGGCGCCACCCAAATGCCCAGAAAGTAAGCTTATAATGTATTTCCCTTTTTCATCCATAACTACAACAGCGGGGTCTATATTCTTTTTGTTTATATAGGGTGAAATAACCCTGACAGCAATACCTGCCGACATGATCAAAATTATACCATCATACCTATGAAAAACATCTTTCATTAGACTAGTCAGTTTATTAAAATCTGCCACCCAACCATCCTTATTCAGATTAGAAATTGTTAGTCTTTCTACCTTTTTACCGCTAAGATTGTAAATCTTATCACCTAATTCCATACCTTTTACCGAAATGGAAATAACACCTATTTTTTTCATTTGCCGCTCTTCCTAAATTCATGTTCAAAACTGGGATCATAAAGCTTTGACAATGCGTATCTTTTGTTAAGGAAATCACCTACAAAAATAAGGGCTGTTTTAGTAATTTTTTCTTCATTTACCTTCTGGACAATATTTTCTAAGTTACCTTCCACAATTTTTTCGTCTGGCCAAGAAGCTTTTTGAACAACGGTTACCGGTGTCTGCTGTGGGTAATGGGCTTGGAGCTCCGCAACTACTTTTTCCAGCATACCTACACTAAGAAATATAGCCATGCTTGTCTGGTGTTGAGCCAAAGAACTTAGTTTTTCCTTAGCAGGTACAGATGTTCTTCCCTCTAATCTTGTAATAATTAGGGTTTGGGATACATCGGGCAAAGTAAATTCCTGTTTTAAAGCTGCAGCGGCAGCCAAAAAGGAACTAACGCCTGGAATAATCTCAACTTCGATTCCCAATTTGCTTAAAGGCTCTATCTGTTCCTGGATTGCACCATAAAGACTAGGGTCCCCTGTATGAAGCCTTACCACAAGGAGTTTTTCATTGACTGCGTCTATTATAATTTTTAAAACCTCATCCAAGGTTAAAATTGCACTGTCATAAATTCTTGCTCTACTTTGGCAATAGTTTAATACCTGCGGATTTACTAACGACCCGGCATAAATAACAACATCGGCCTGCTCTAGTAGTTCCTTACCTCTGACAGTTAAAAGTTTAGGGTCCCCAGGTCCTGCTCCTACAATATATACTTTCATTTTAATTCCTCCTATGGTCTTTTAGCACTAATGATGAAAATAGGATTCTGGCTTTGCAACATTTGCAAATTATTCACCAGCTTAATCTTTGTTACACTAACTTGAACAGCATCAATGACTGCTTTCATCCCACTTAGCAGTTCTATTGAGTGGTAAACGGCTTTTATTGTAACTGCATTAATGATTAAATGTTCCAGACTGGTTTTTTGCCATAGGTAATTGATTATTGGCTCTAGGTATCCGCCACTCCCTCCAATTACAGCCTTAGTTGGCAATGGTAGACCTGCAAATGCATCCGGGGCTGTTCCTTGTATGACGGTTAGATTTTTACAATCAAACTTCCTTATGTTCTCCTTAATAAGCTCAATGGCAGTTAAATTCTTTTCAATGGCATAGACTTGTCCAAGGGGTAGATTTAAAGATGCTTCTATACTAATACTACCAGTCCCTGCTCCGATATCCCAAAACACATCTTTTTCTTCAAGGGATAGTTTTGTTAAAGTTAAAGCCCTGATTTCAGACTTTGTCATGGGAATATCTCCCCGAATAAACAATTCATCAGGCAAACCGTATTTATTCATCTAATATCACCACCACTGCACCCTCTTTGGTATATGCCCTTTCGGGGATTGTTGAATCAGCTAAATTTACTTCTATGATAGACTCGTTAACATAACCAAGATTTATACAGA
Organism: Bacillota bacterium; assembly: GCA_049323895.1. Lineage (GTDB taxonomy): Bacteria > Bacillota > Peptococcia > Peptococcales > BICA1-8 > JBMOKT01. Next base: position 300,588 of record JBMOKT010000013.1, read on the forward strand.
CAAAAACTTTTCCTTGGACTCTATTTTTCCGTTTGAAATGCTTAATAATATTTGCCGGTTGGTTTTCAGGGTCAGTCAGAACGGCAATTTTCGGGAAATAAATATATTGATCCAAGGACGATAAAGGACGACCATGAATATTTACAAAAACGGCATCATGCCAGCTGAGAGCTAAACGGGAAAAAGCCACTTGGATGGAACTGACTCCTGGAATAACAATCATTTCATCCCTGCTAAAGTATTTGGACAAAAAGTTTAGCATACTGTAAAAGCCGGGGTCTCCGGAAACCAAAACAACTACTTTTTTTCTGCAGAAATTTTCCTTGATTATCTTTACTGCATCTACAATTGGAGACTTTATTATATAAAACTCCTTATTACTTCCTTCTTTCCATGGGAAGATATTTCTTTCCCCGCCAATGATAACCTCTGCCTCTTCAATTGTTTTTCTCGCAATAGGTATTATATAGTCTTCTGTACCGGTACCAGTACCCACTATGGTAAAAGAGGCCACAGTAATTCCTCCCCCAATATCTCTGCATTTTTATCAATAGTTAAAATACTTTCCCTGTCCTTTAACAAAACAGTTCCAACTTTAGCTTGGTTAAATATATATCTCTCTGCCCTTGCTGAAATTTTTCCGGCAATTATTTTCCATACCTGTTGATAGTTATTTTCCTCAACAAGCTTAATTGCGTTTTCTGTTGTAACACTGTCAAGTACTTCATTAATTAAGTGCACAGGTGCCTGCAAGGTTGCCAGGTAAGCTGCTAAAGTTTCCATTCTGCCATCGGAAATTCTATTGTGGGTCTGAAAATTCCCGCAAGCAATTTTTAATAATTTACCCGGATGCCCCCAAAGGATAATTCTCTTAAATCCTATATCGACTGCTTTTTCCAACATAAATCCAATAAAATTACTAGTATGGCAAATAGCATCCTCAGGTATCCCATATTTAACAGCACATTTATATCCTATATTCCCAGGGGTTAATACAATATTTTTATTCCCTGAGGAATAGGCTACCTTAAGCTGTGGCACCAGTGAATCTTTATAGGCTTCCTCCGACATTGGCTTAACAATCCCGGTAGTTCCAAGTATTGACAACCCACCTATAATGCCCAAATGGGGATTTAACGTTTTTTTGGCTAGTTCTGCTCCATTTGGAATAGATATCTCAATGACCAAACCATCTTTTTGCCTGGGCAATATTTTATCAAGCTCACTGTAAATCATCTGTCTCGGTATAGGGTTTATTGCAGGCTGTCCTACATCTACCGGTAAACCTGGTTTGGTAACTAAACCTATGCCTTCTCCGCCAATAACACTAATTTCTTCAATATTGTCATCCCAATATGCCCGCGCCCATACCTGTACGCCGTTTGTTATATCCGGATCATCCCCGGCATCTTTTATTATATAGCAACTGCACTCCCGGGAAGAGACCAAAGGTGAATTCACTTTAAATCCTATAGTTTGTCCCCCAGGAAAAGTTATTTCCACATTGTTAATTATTTTCTGATTATACAGCATAAAAACTGCAGCTTTAGCGCTTGCAGCGGCACAAGCACCGGTAGTAAAGCCTTCTCGCAAATTTGCCTTCATAAATTACAACCTTTCCAATGTGGGTTTGATTTGCAAAGGGATTCCTGCACAGGTAAAAATAACCCTTCGGGCATTTTCCGCCATAAATTGATTAGCCCGTCCAGCAATATCACGATAAACACGGCTTAAATTATTAGCAGGTACAATCCCTAAGCCAATTTCATTTGTCACTATAATTATTTCAGGAGGAAAAACTTTACTGAAGGAAACTACTTTGCCTAATTCCACCAGTACTTCCTTTTCCTTTTCCTGTTGGTTTGAAGTTGATAGATTATCAATATTCAGACCTTTTAACAGAATATTGGTTATTAACAATGTTAAGCAGTCAATGAGAAAAACATCATGCTTGTGTTGATTAGATGCTAATATATCACTTATAGAAATTGGTTCTTCATAAGTAACCCAATTTTGCGGTCTATTTTTCCTATGTGCAGCTATCCGTGCCTGCATTTCTTCATCAAAAGCTTGGGCTGTTGCCACATATCCAACATTTTCAGAAATACTTGCTGCAAGTTTTTCTCCATAACTGCTTTTGCCACTTCTTGCTCCCCCAATAATTAATGATATTGGCATGTTTGTCCTCCGTTTAGTATTCTTGATGGATTTGTGCCTCTAATTCAATTATTTTTCTGTTTTTATTCCAGAGCCATTGTGCATACTTAGAATTACTCAACTGAAGCCTCTTGTTTTCTTTTTCAAGCCTAGTCAAGAGATGCCTTTTCTCCCTTTCAATCTTTTCTATTAAATTCATTAATACCCTGCGGCTGATACGTAAATGTTCTACTTGTTCTTCTAGCTCTTTAACTCTTGCGATTAATAACTCCTTATCATAATTCTCATACACAAGAATCCCCCCAAAACTTTTTTAATATTATATTCCAGGTTAAGGGATTCTAGTCATAAAAAGGTCTACTTGCCAAAGGTAATTAGAAAACTTGGCTTACGCCAAGCCTATGGCAATGGCGAAAGCCTTAGTTGCGCTTGTACTTATTACCTTGTAAAAGTTATGCTTTCCTATAAGTATAAAAAAACCTTCAGCCAAATAGGCTAAAGGATTTTCCGCATTTAAAATCCTGTTCAACCGCACCTTACACCGAGGCCCCAAAAGGTAAATATTAGGCAGGTATTCTGACTTACGGATCATCCTCTACCTTGCCTTCCCCTACATAGTAAAGTGGCTTAATAAGGTTTTGTACCCGTTTACAGCGGCGGGACCGTGTCGGATTTGCACCGAACTTCCCTTACCTAATATCTTTTTAATTAGAATAATATTAACAATTTTCCAACAATTGGTCAAGTTAAGATAGCATAAAAAGTTCCCTTTTCTTAGTGATATTTTTAACTGCTTCTTGCAGTATGTTTTCCTCTTGTACTAAACCTATGCGTACATACCCTTCTCCCATTTTTCCAAAAGCAATTCCTGGAACGACAATGACACCAGTTTCATTAGCCAAAACCTTTGAAAATTCCACCGAGGAATTGTATTTAGAGGGTATGGGTGCCCATATAAACATAGAAGCCTTAGGTTTTGGAATATTCCAGCCAATGGTCTTTAGTCCATCTATTAAGACATCCCTTCTCCTTTGATAAATTTCCGCTGTCTTCTTAGCATATTCCTGACAGGAGTCATTACCTAGAACATAGGTTCCTGCCTTTAAAATGGCTTTAAAGCTGCCAAAGTCAATATTTGTTTTAATTTTACGCAAGACATCAATCACTTTTTTATTACCCACTACAAAACCCAGGCGGCATCCTGCCAAATTATAGGTTTTTGATAGTGAGTGGAATTCCACTCCCACCTCTTTTGCCCCAGAAATAGACATAAAGCTTATTGGTTTGTAGTTATCAAAAGCAAGTTCGGAATAAGCAAAATCATGACAAACTATAATATTATTTTTACTTGCAAAATCAATAACCTTTGCAAAGAAATCCCTAGTTGCTACAGCGGCTAAAGGATTACTAGGATAATTTAAAAACATAATTTTAGCCTTTTGTGCAATATCATCTGGGATGGAATCTAAATCGGGCAGGAAGTTATTTTCTTTGGTTAGTGCCATAGGATATGGTTGTGCTTCTGTCAGTAATACACCTGCTGTATAGATGGGATAACCTGGGTCTGGGACTAAGGCTATGTCATCCTTATTTAAGAAGCCCCAGTAAATATGGCTTAAACCATCCTGGGAACCCATTAAGGGAAGTATTTCCGTTGTAGGATTTAAAATAGTTGCATCCCTATCAAAGTACCACTTTGCTACTGCTTCCTTAAACTCCGGTATACCATCAGCCAGAGCATATCCATAATTTGCTGGATCCAGTACATATTCTGATAAAACATTGCGAAAATTTTCAAAAGGTGGTAAATCTGGACTGCCAATGCTTAAATTTATTACCTCTATCCCTTTTTTAGCAACAGATTTTGCTAATAAATCAACCTCAGTAAATATTCCTCCAGAAATATTACTGAGACGTTGTGCTTCCTGCATCTAATCAACCCCTTTAATCTCTTTAAGCTTTCTGACATAACAATAGTCTATTTTTATATTTCCCAGGGAAAATCCAGAATCCTTATTTCCACCATGCCAGTCAGACCCGCCTGTCATTAATAAATCAAATTCTTTAGCCATTCTGATATACTTTTCTATAATTGATGTACTATGTTCCGGATGCCAGACCTCTATCCCCTGCAAACCCTCTTTTTTTAAGAAAGGTATAATAGCATCATCAGGATTTACACCGGGATGGGCCAGTACAGGAATTCCTCCTGCATTAAGAATCAGCCTTATAGCCTCTTGGGGTGTAATTTTGTATCGGGGAATATAAGCAGGGCAGCCGGGGCTTAATAGTTTTACAAAAGCTTCTTTTATTGTTTTAACATAACCCTTCTCCAATAAAACCTTTGCTATGTGGGGTCTCCCAATTGCTCCTTGCCCGGAAATTTTAAAAACCTTATCCATCTCAATTTTATAGTCCAATTCATTTAATCTAAAAACCATTTTGCGTATTCTTTCCTGGCGGGAGTTTCTCATTTCCTCCAGTTTTTGCAATAGGTTTTCATTATCCGGATTAACATAGTATCCTAAGATATGAACCTCCTTATGTTCCCATAAAGCACTAATCTCAACACCGGGTATTACTTCTAACTGGAATTCCGTACCCTCTTTCATCGCTTCCTGCAAACCGCCTAGTGTATCATGGTCGGTAATGGAAATTGCAGTAAAACCATGGGTTTTGGCAGCGCGGACAACAAAAGCGGGAGAATATTCCCCGTCAGAAGCTGTAGTATGTAAATGTAAGTCAGCATATTTATCCATCAGGCAGCACCTTTTTTAAAACCCTAATAAAGTTATTACCCATAATATTTGCAATCTCCTTGGAAGTAAACCCTGCTTTTTCAAGTTTTGACGCTAAAAGATTAATTTTAGTCACATCTTCCATTCCTAATGGTACTTGGTCTATACCGTCAAAGTCAGACCCTAAGCCTACATGTTCTGTCCCTGCAACCTCTGCCGCATAAATAATGTGCTTTACGATATCATCAATAGTTGCTTCACTGGGAATTGTGTTTAAAAACGCCGGATAGAAGTTAATTCCTATAATTCCCTTATTCATTGCAACAGCTTTTAACTGTTCATCAGATAAATTGCGTGGATGGGGAACCAGCTTTTTGCAGCAGGAATGGGAAGCAATTATCGGCTGTGAACTAATTTCCAAGACATCCCAAAAACTTTTGTCAGATAAATGAGAGACATCTACTGCCATACCCAACCGATTCATTTCATTTACAACTTCTCTCCCAAATAAGGACAGCCCTCTACCATAATTACCGACACCGCATCCGTCGGCTATTTCATTGCAATGATTCCATGTTAAGGTTATACTTCTAATTCCAAGAGCAAACAAACTTCGTAATACGGCAAGGCTACCGCAAAGAGCTTCGCCTCCCTCGACTGCCAGTAATATTTTTACTTCTAAATCTTCAAAACAATTTAAGTCACTTTTCACTAAAACCTTACTTATGTAATTTACCCGGGAAATTTCACAATTTGCAGTATCTATTAATTCTAGTGTCCGAAGTAATGTATTTGATGGCTTATAAACCGATTCTATGAAAAGAGCTAAAAATTGTAAATTTACCCTTCCTTGTAACCGGCTAAAATCTAAATGTCCTAGTTCCGATTTCTCTGCCAAAGATCTAATTCCCTTTGCCGCCTCCAGGATAGAGTCACAATGTCCGTCAACAATAAGGAGTTTATCCATCTGACCCTCCTTGACCCCATTAAATTAAAACCTGTTTATTCCGAGAATAAACAGGCAGGTTAATTTCTATATATCTTTTATCTTGGTTCTACAATCAATTTAATTGCTGTTCTCTCTTCACCATCAATTAATATATCTGTAAAAGCTGGAATACAAATCAGGTCTATACCGCTAGGTGCAACAAAACCTCTTGCAATAGCAACTGCCTTTACTGCTTGGTTAAGGGCCCCGGCACCAATTGCCTGAATTTCAGCGCAACCTCTTTCCCGGATAACCCCTGCTAAAGCTCCTGCGACAGAATTTGGACTGGACTTTGCTGAAACCTTTAACACTTCCATCAAATAGTTACCTCCTCGTATAAGAATGAAATAGAAAATCTGTATTTTTAGTATTTTTAGTATTTTATGTATTCTACATCAAGAAAAGAATTCCTTTTTTACAATCTAAAAAGTTTGCCAAGTGGTTAAAATATTTTATACTTTCAGAAAGTATAAAAATAAAAGGTCGAAAGTATAAGTGCAACATCGGCTTCCGCAGTCGCCAAAGGCTCAGCGCAAGCAGTGTTTTCTAAAAACTTATATGAATTCTTGAATTCTTGTAATGGAAGTTGTTTTAGCTGAATTAATATCAATATTGAGAATTACGCCGTTTAATTGACCAACCCCGGTGGCAGTCTCAAATTTTACCGGCATTTGAGTGAGAAATTTATTAATAACCAGTTCTTTTTTTACACCTAAAACTGAATCCCTAGGTCCAGTCATACCAATATCCGTAATATAGGCTGTTCCTTGGGGAAGAATTCTTTCATCGGCTGTTTGAATATGAGTATGGGTTCCTAATACTGCACTGACTTTTCCATCTAAGTACCAGCCCATAGCAACCTTTTCCGATGTTGCTTCCGCATGAAAATCAACAACTATTATAGAACACTCTTTTTTAAGATCAGATATAATTTTATCTATAATTAGAAAGGGAGAAATTAAGGGTTGTAAAAAAATAACTCCTGAAATATTTACAACTCCAATTTTAATGTTATTTTTCAGGCTAAAGATTGTATGGCCCTTGCCAGGAGTTCCAGGAGGGTAGTTTGCTGGTCGAATTAAATTTGGCTGGTAGTCGATAAAGTTTATTATCTCCTTCTTATCCCAGACATGGTTACCCATGGTTAAAACATGTATCTTACTGCTTAATAGTTCATCAACAATCTCAAAGGTAATTCCGCTTCCTCCTGCAGCATTTTCACCATTAGCAATAACCATATCAAACTGATGCTGTTCATAAAGTTTTGGTAATATCTTCTGGATAGCAAGCCTTCCAGTATTACCAACTATATCACCAATTACAAGTATTGTTATCATTTATCCACCTGCTTGTTCTTTTGGTTAATATATAATATCACAATCAATTATAAAATAAAAGCGACCTCACCGGTCGCTTTACCTTATTTAGCATAATCTACAGAACGGGTTTCTCTGATTACTACAACCTTTATCTGACCTGGATATTCTAGCTCTTGCTCGATACGTTTGACAATATCCCTGGACATTTTTATAGAAGTTGCATCATCAATCTTCTCAGGTTTTACGATTATCCGAATTTCCCTACCAGCCTGAATGGCAAACGATTTATCTACTCCATCAAATGCATTTGCAATCTCTTCAAGCTTTTGTAACCTTTTCAGGTAGTTTTCTAAGGTTTCTCGTCTTGCACCTGGACGTGCAGCTGACACCGCATCGGCTGCTGCTACAAGTACTGCCTCTATAGTTATAGGATCAACATCACCATGGTGGGCTTCAATGGCATTAATTATTTCCTTGCTTTCTCTGTAGCGTTTAGCTAAATCACCGCCAATGGTAACATGGGGACCTTCGACCTCATGGTCAACAGCTTTTCCAATATCGTGAAGCAATCCGGCCCTCTTCGCAAAGTGCACGTCTAAACCCAGTTCGGCTGCCATCATTCCTGCTAAGTGTGCTACTTCGATTGAATGCTTAAGGACATTTTGTCCAAAGCTTGTTCTAAACTTTAATCTACCTAAAAGCTTAATTAATTCAGGATGGAGTCCATGGACACCAGTTTCAAAGGTTGCTTGTTCGCCCTCTTCCCGAATTTTTTGTTCTACTTCCTTTTGAGCCTTTTCTACCATTTCCTCAATTCTAGCAGGATGAATTCTGCCATCAACAATTAACTTTTCTAAGGCAACCCTGGCTACTTCTCGTCTGATTGGATCAAATCCTGATAAGATAACTGCCTCAGGAGTATCATCAATAATTAAATCAATACCAGTCAGGGTTTCCAAAGTTCTAATGTTACGTCCTTCTCTACCAATAATTCTACCTTTCATCTCATCATTAGGCAAAGCTACTACTGATACTGTAGTTTCAGCTACATGGTCAGCAGCACAACGCTGAATGGCTAAGGAAATTACTTCTCTGGCTTTTTTATCTGCTTCTTCCTTGGCCTGCATTTCCATATCCTTAATCATCATGGCAGTTTCATGTTTAATCTCATCTTCAACCCTTGCTAAAAGTAATTCTCTTGCCTCATCAGAGGTTAGATTAGACAACCTTTCTAATTCAGTCAACTGTTTTTCATATAAATCTGTTATTTCTTCCTTAATCTTCTCGATACTCTGTTCTTGACGGTGCAGATTATCTTCTTTTCTTTCAATGCTTTCAAATTTACGGTCAAGGGATTCCTCTTTTTGAATAAGACGTCTTTCAATACGCTGTAATTCAGTACGTCTTTCTCTAATATCCTTCTCCGCTTCCGTTCTCAATTTATGTGTTTCATCTTTAGCTTCTAAAATGGCCTCCCGTTTAGTAGCCTCTGCATCTTTCTTGGCATCTTCAATTATTTTGCTTGCTGCATCCTCTGCAGATTTTATTTTAGATTCAGCAACATTTTTTCTGAAGAAATAGCCTACTAAACCGCCAATAGCTAAAGCTAATACACCAATTAGAATATTTTGAATGACCTTCACCTCCCTTTGCTTCCTAATAAAAAAATGTTAATTTTACAAAAATAAAAACCGAGCAAAAACTCGGTTTTATAGAAATTACACCTTCTTATACTAAACGGGTATACACTATTCCCCTCCCTGGTTAATCGGGCTTGTGATAGTATAAAGCTTATTAATATATACATATAAATACTTATATTTATATAAAATATATAAAACCCGTAGAAGGCAGGGTAATTTCTATAAACAGTTTCCCTCGGATTTATTTTAATGTTAAAAATGATTTATGTCAAGATTTTAGTGGTATTAATTGGAATTTGTCAAGAAAAAAATTCTTCTGCCATTTTAAAAATTATTTTATTACTAAATCCCCTTCTTTGTAAAAAAAGAAGGATTTTTTCTTGTTTCTTGTCTAGAGTATCTTGGCACTTAGACAGCCTAGCCTGTACTAAATCCCTTGCTAAACACAACTCAAAGTCGTATGGCAACTTGTGGTCCAATGCCTTTTCAATAAGATTTCCATCTATTCCTTTAGCAGATAATTCGGAATGTAGCCGAATTTTACCCATAGGTTTTAGCCTGATTCTGCTTTCAATCCATAAATTGCAAAAATTTCCATCATCTAAATAAGCTAAATTTTGTAGATATTCAATAACATAATTAACAACATGCTGGTCATATCTCTTTTTTCTTAAGTAGTCTTGTACTTCCTTTACAGTCCGCACCCTGTATGATAAATATTTTATTGCTGTTTTCCTTGCCTCTTCAGCTATCATTTGGCAAGAGCCCCATCCTCTTGAGCGGCTGCTGGAGTGTTATTAACAGGGATATTTAGTATTTGCTTTATTTGAAGTTCAATCTGCCTGCAAATTTCAGGATTCTCCTTTAAAAAGTCTTTGGCATTTTCCCGACCTTGACCTAAACGTTCGTCGCCAAGGGAATACCAGGCACCGCTTTTTTTGATTACATCTAAATCTGCACCTAAATCTAAGATACTTCCCTCTTTCGAAATTCCTTGACCATACATAATATCAAAATCCGCTTGTTTAAAGGGAGGAGCTACTTTGTTTTTTACTATCTTAACCCTTGTTCTATTGCCAACAATATCGACACCCTGTTTTAAGGTATCTACCTTCCTTACCTCCATACGAATTGAGGAATAAAATTTCAATGCCCTGCCACCGGGGGTAGTCTCTGGATTGCCAAACATGATACCAACCTTTTCTCTAATCTGGTTAATAAAAATAGCCGTAGTCCTGGACTTGCTTATTGAACCTGTTAATTTCCTCAAAGCCTGGGACATTAAACGAGCCTGTAAACCTACATGGGCATCACCCATCTCGCCTTCAATTTCAGCCCTAGGTACAAGGGCTGCAACCGAATCTATTACAATCACATCAATAGCACCACTTCTAACTAACGCTTCAGCAATTTCTAAGGCCTGCTCACCGGTATCAGGTTGTGAAACTAATAAATTATCAATATCAACACCTAAATTTTTCGCATAGGCAGGATCTAAAGCATGTTCTGCATCAACAAAAGCTGCAGTACCACCTGCTCTTTGAGCTTCAGCAATAATATGCAATGCAACTGTAGTTTTACCTGAAGATTCAGGTCCAAAAATTTCAATTACCCGCCCCCGGGGGACGCCACCTACTCCTAGAGCTGCATCTAAAGCTAAGGTCCCTGTAGAAATTACTTCAACATTAAGTTTGGCTTGTTCGCCAAGCTTCATTACCGAACCCTTCCCAAACTGTTTTTCAATTTGACCTAAAGCCATTTCCAGTGCTTTCCTTTTATCTGTCATGGATAACTCCTCCTATTCCAAACAAATGTTCGATTAATTATAATTATTTTTTTAATATTTTGTCAACCTTTTAGGACAAATTCTTTTAATACCGAATATTGTGAACCTCTAGGTGTTAAGATGCTGTGATAAAAAACAACCCTATTAAATTCAATCTCCGGTAGTTTTGGAAATTTTCGGGGTAGAGAATCAAAAGTTCCACCTGCCTCCTTTATCCTAGCTAAAGTAATATGGGGCTTAAATGATTTTTCATCAATAGGCAAACCTAAAGCTTGGGAAATCCCCTGACACCTTATATATAAATTATGCAAACTTTCTTTGTTTCCTTCTAACCCCAACCAAATTACCCGTGGATTTTTAAAATCGGGGAAACAGCCTATTTTTCCAGGTCTAAACCTCTGATAAGGAATCCCTTCAACAGCAAGGGGCATTCTGTTGAAGATTTCCTTAATTTCTCTTTCTCCTAACACACTCCAAAACATAATGGTAAGATGCAGGTTCTCCTCAGGTACCCAATTTATTTTGCCACTTATAGAATTGCTGAGATTCCTTTGTAGAGAAGATATTGCCTTTTTACTGGTGTCATCCAAAGGTAGACCCAGGAAACAACGCATAATATTTCATCCCCTTTATGGCAGAACTTGTCTTTCTAAAATAAAGCCGCTTTGTAAATTATAGACCCGAATAGTATCAACAGCCGTTAAATGAAATCTCTCACCAGATTTTTGAAAATGAAGTAATGCTACTGTATAAGGTATTTCTTTTGTTGCCTGCAAGCCCCTTATACCTGCTGCACCGGTGGTGCCGGCATCAATTATTACTGACTTTCCTTCTTGATAAATCTTATATTCATGATCATGTCCATGAAGTATTAGTTCAGCCTTGCCGGCTAAAATTCTACCAATCTTATAGTTATGTACAGCAACTATATCAGGAGGGTTTTCTTTGGAATTTTCCCATAATTCCAAGAGCCTCTTTTGATAACTGTCTGACAATTCATTATCGGAAGGTATTGCACTATTTGTTAATGAGGCGGGGTCTTCAACACCCAAAATATTTATGCCTTTAATATTCTTGATGGATTCACTGACAACTATAACATGGGGTATTTGCTTCAGTTTCTTTATTATTGCCGGAGAATCGTGATTGCCTGGAATAAAGACATAAGGTACTTTAATTTCTTTTAAATGTTCCAAAAGCTGGGTTTCAATAGGAGTTGCATAATCAGTAAAATCACCGGTATCGATGACAAAATCAACATTAAAGCTTTTTACCACCTGACTCACAAATTTTAATGCGGCACGGTTGTTATGAAAATCCGAGACATGCAGGACTTTAACTGTCCCTTCCGAACTGCTCATTGTCTGTAATGTATTTATTTTTTCAAAAAGAATATAAAAATTTTTAGCCATCAATTCCAATTGTTGACTTAATGTATCTAACCTTATAAAAGCCTGCTCAGCCAGTCCAATCATCCAGGGTGCAGCTTCTAATGCACCTTTATATTCTGGATTTTTAAAAGCATTAATATCATAGGTCGATATTGAGCCTAAGATAAGAAAGACAAAAATTAACCCTCCAATAAGAGCACCAATTAATACAGGTTTAACTTTTTTTCTCTCCAGGAGTAAACTTCCTGCAATTCCTCCGACTACAGAAAGAATAAATAAACGTACTAAAAAAATCTTGCTTATACTATAAATCCTATTTTCAAAACTTTCCAAAAGTCTTTCTTTATCAGGGGTATCTTCTAGTAGCCCCTCTAAAAGTTTTATATCAATATTTTGCAAGCTGATAGTGAATTTCAAAGGTGCAATATGGGTTTTTGCCCTAACAGTACCTATGGGGGGTATTTTTAAATCGGTAAAGCCATGGTCAAATATTTGAATTCCTAAGCTAAATTCAAGGGCTTCAAAATTAAAAGTCATAGTTCCAAGTATACTTATAAAGAGCAGGGTTCCTATACTAGCAAGCAAAAATACCCCGAACCAATATTTAAACCGGAATTTATTCAAGTTTTTTCCAGACTCCTTTTTAGCAGGTTTAACGCCCATGTGCTGCTCCGCCATCTTACATCAGTCCTATTTCCTGAAAAAACATGTTTCTTACATATACATATATCTTTCCCTACTAAAGCAATAAATACTAATCCTACTGGTTTATCATCAGTCCCACCTTGAGGACCTGCTATTCCGGTTGTGGCTAAAGCTAAATCCGAACCCATCTCCATTCTTGCACCCTCTGCCATGGCAACTGCAGTTTTCTCGCTTACTGCACCATCTACAGCCAGAATATCTTTATTTACCCTTAGCAGTTTTTCTTTAATGGAATTATCATAGGCAACGATGCTTCCCAAAAAATATGCAGAACTGCCTGGTATATCAGTTAACCTGGTGCCAATTAGACCTCCTGTGCAAGATTCAGCTGTAGCTAAGGTTAATTTATGATTCAGCAATAGTTTTCCAACTAATTCCTCCAACTTTTCCTCATCTGATCCATAATAGTACTTACCTACCCTTGCTAAGACTTCTTTCTCAGTTTGATAAACTAGTTTATTAAATTCATCCTGGTTTCCTGCTTTAGCTGTTAAGCGAAGATGTATCTCTCCGTTTTTTGCCAGTAAAGCTAGGGTAGGATTTGTTTGTTTATCAATAATACCTTTTAAATCCAATTCCAGTTGTGATTCAGAAATGCCAATAAACTTTAGGGTATGGGAATATAGGTAACCCCCATCTGCAGCTATATTTCCTTTTAACCAAGGAATAACATGAAGGTTAAAGATATGACGCATTTCCGAAGGCGGACCAGGTAGCATTATAAAATTTTTTTGGTCTTTGTTAATTATAATTCCACTAGCCGTTCCAATTTTATTTTCTAAGACAATTGCGTTTGCAGGCAAAAAAACCTGCCGCAAATTATTTGAAGGCATAACCATCCCTCTGCTCTGAAAAAAATAATTGAGTTTTGCCACTTCCTCTTGATTTTCACAAAGTGGTATGTTTAAAACAGAACAAACTGCTTCCTTGGTCAAATCATCATCTGTAGGCCCCAGACCACCGGTAATGATGATTAAATCAGACCTCTGGCAAGCAGATAAAACAGTATTTTTTAATCTTTGCAAATTGTCACCAACGGTGGAAATAAAAAAAACATCTATTCCTAATTTCTGCATTTCCTTGGCAACATAATTTGAATTTGTATCAAGGATGTCTCCCAAAAGAATTTCCGTACCAACACTTATAATCTCACACTTCAAAATAATCACCTACTAATATCATTCTTTTAATTAATTATAGCAGAGACCTTAATTAGAAAAAACAGCCCATGTTATATGAGCTGTTTATGCTGCCTTGTTATTGATAATTTCCCTTATTTTATCACCGGAGACTTTTTCCTGTTCCTTTAGCACCTTTACTATCTCCTGAAGTTCTTTGATATTTCTGCCTATCATCTCTACAACAAATTCTTCCTCTTCTTTGACTATCTTTTGTATTACAAAATTAATCTTGCCTGAAGGCAAATCGTCTACCGAAACAACCCCTAGTGAAGACAAACCTGAATTTATTAATGTTTTGGAAATTTTAACAGCCTGATTAAAATCATTGCTGGCTCCAGTGCTTTTTTCACCTAGGCATATTTTTTCTGCTGCAGCACCGGCCAGACATACTTTAATTTGATTGCGAAGTTCAATCGCTGTATAAAGTTTTTGATCATCCTCTTGATTTTGTCTAACATAGCCTAAAGCATTTCCCCGAGACGTAACAGTTACCTGTGAAACGGAATTTGGTTTAACCAGTTCACTAATTAAGGCATGCCCGGCTTCATGGATAGCAACCCTATCCAAAACTTTCAGGTTTGTTTTATCGCCTAGTTTTTCGCCCAGTATGACCTTATCAATAGCTTCTTTAAAATGGAAATGGGTAATCACTGGTGAATTATCTCTCATAGCTAATATAGCTGCCTCGTTGGCTACATTCTCCAGGTGTGCTCCGGAAAAACCATATGTTTCCTTTGCAATATCCAAAAGGTTTACATCCTCATTAAGTTTTTTATTAGCTGTATGGAGCTTGATTATTTCTAATCGTCCTTGAAGGGTAGGCACATCTACCTTTACCTGGCGATCAAACCTTCCCGGTCTTAATAGAGCTGAGTCTAACAAATCCGGCCGGTTCGTTGCTCCAATAACAAGAATATTTATCTCATTGTTTTCACCTAGCCCATCCATCTCAACTAAAAATTGGTTTAAAGTTTGGTCATATTCCATATGGCTGGAGTGGCTTCCCCTCTGGGCACCTAAAACATCAATTTCATCAATAAAAATAATTGCCCGGTTTTTATTACTTTTTTTTGCTTTTTCTCTGGCTGATTGAAATATTTTCCTTACCCTCTGGGCCCCCACACCGGCATACATTTCAATAAATTCTGAACCTGAAGTAGCTAAAAAAACTGCATCTGAGTAGTTGGCCGCGGCTTTAGCCAACAGGGTCTTGCCTGTTCCGGGAGGTCCTGTTAATAAAATGCCTTTAAGGGGTCTAATACCCATGTTATTTATTTCGTCTGAACGTATTAAAAATTCAAGTGCTTCCTTTAATTCTTGTTTAGCAACTTCTTGCCCGCCAATACTATCAAAATTAAAAAATCCCGATGAAGATATTTCTTGAAAGCTTTCATTTTTAATAAAACCCTTCCGTTGTAACATAAAGTAAAACATCGTTCCTAAAAACCCGAGGATAACTAGGGGTGTAATATCATACCCTAAGAATGATACGAATACTGACACACCTAGTACCGCACCAATTAAAAGTTCCAGTTTCAAGGTTCTTCACTTCCTATCTGGTTGATAAATCTAGGTTTACGTTCTTTATTTATAGTAAATATACTGTAGAGATAAGAGGAGCCATCTTCCAATTGCAGAAAAATGTAATCTTCGGTAATGGTAAGAACTGCCTTTGATAAAGTAAATTCCTCATTTAGGATATTCAACTTATCTTGCAGCTGGGTATAATTGCCATGTAACAGGGCTTCAAAGACGGAGGGGTGAATCTCCTGATAGAAATCCCGCAATTTTCCATTAGGCTTACTGGCTATTTTCACCATTAAATCCTTTTTATTCATAAGCTGTCCACTCTGATTAATAAAATCCGTAAAAGCACTACTAAAGTCAGCTGTTTGATTTACATATAAATTCAAAGTGGGATTTGCTTTATCCTGAGTTATCTCATATTTAGCAATAAACTCAGAATTCTCCAAAGTTATAGAAAGGGGCTGATTAACAAAAAATTGCTTATAAAAAAAATAAGCTCCGAAAAGGATACCAAGTGTTAGAAGAAAAGCCAAACAGGACAGTAATATTTTTTTTATGTTTAAGGACACTATTCTGCCTCCTTTCAGGGTTATATTATAACAGTTACTCATGACTATTACCTTATGAAATGGGTGGAAAAATAGCACCCTCAGACTGAGGGTGCTATAAAAAAATCATTATTACGGTTATTAATAAGCGTGATATTATTCCGGCTGCAATATCATCAAGCATAATGCCTAATCCGCCTGGCAATTTTTGCAGATTATTGATGGGATAAAATTTAACAATATCAAATAGTCTAAATAATACAAAGGAAACAGGAAATAAAAATAAAGGTACATTCCAAACCGCTATCCACATTCCTATAATCTCATCATAAACAATCTGAGGGCTGTCATGCCTCCCTAATAATTCTTCAGTCTTTTGGCAGATAAATATTCCTGCCAAGGCAAAAACAACAATAATACTTAATGTTGGAGGTATTATTGATGCAATAATTAAACCAAGCAAAGACCCCCAAGTACCTGGTCCAGGATGCAAATTCCCAGTTCCTAGACCCAATCCAAGGAATTTTATAATAGTCTTCATTTATTTTAATCCTACCTTCAACAGTTTCCCAGCCTTTATAAAATAATCCAGACCGGAATAAAGGGTGAAAAATACTGCTAAATAAAGAAAGTATTGCCCTAAAGAAAGTCCGATTATTTTAATTACAAATTCATTAATTAAAATTGCAACAATAGCTATTATCTGGGAGATAGTTTTGAATTTACCCAATTTGCTGGCCGATATAACTACACCCTCCACTGCAGCCACCGACCTCAAACCTGTAACAGCGAATTCCCTACCAATAATTATTACTGCAACCCAGCCTGATATTTTGCCAAGCTGTACTAAAGAAATTAGTGCTGCGGAAACTAACAGTTTATCAGCCAAGGGATCCATTATCTTGCCGAAATTAGTGACTTGTTTTCTTTTTCTGGCAATATACCCATCTAATCCATCTGTACTGGCTGCAATAATAAAAATCAACGCAGCGAAAAGCTGTCCATAAGGGATTTTGACCAGTAATACCAGCATGAAAATAGGCACTAAAATAATTCTAAGTATTGTCAAAGTATTAGGTAGATTCACTGTTTATCTCTCCTATTAAATCATAATCTTGAATATGGGTAATCTTCACAGAATGTAATTGTCCAGGAATGAGTCGGTCTTCTGAATATAACAATATTACCGGGTCAATTTCGGGAGCTTCCCCCTGGCTTCGGCAAATCCATAGATTGGGATTTTCGTCAGTTGCTCCTTCAACTTGTACAATTAAATTATGTCCTATATACGCTCGATTTTTTTCGCTTAAAATCTGATACTGGAGAGCCATAAGCTTTTTCAACCTATTTAATTTAGTTTTTTCATTTACCTGATCAGGCAATTTTCCAGCAGGTGTATCTTCTTCCTGGGAATAAGTAAACGCACCAACCCGATCCAATCTAGCTTCCCTTAGAAAATTAATTAAGCTGTTAAAATTTTCTTTAGTTTCACCGGGAAAACCGACAATAAAAGTGGAACGAATAATAATCTGCGGAATCTCTTTTCTTATTTTTATTAAGAGATTCCTTATTTGCTCCTGGGTTATTCTCCGTCCCATTTTCTTTAAAATAGTATCATCAGCATGCTGCAATGGCAAATCAATGTATTTACAAATTTTGGTTTCTTTAGCTATTATTTTAATCAATTGCTCAGAAAAATGATTAGGATAGCAGTATAATAAACGTATCCATCTAAGCTCATCGATTTTCACCAGTTCTCTTAAAAGCTCCACAAGCATAAATTCTCCGTATAAGTCTTTACCGTACTGGGTTGTATCCTGGGCGACCAAAATCAGTTCTTTTACACCATCTGAAACAAGTTGTTTAGCTTCGTTTACAATGTTTTCTATAGTTCTGCTGCGGTATCCCCCCCGAATTTGGGGGATGGAGCAAAAGGTACAATAATTATCGCAACCTTCTGCAATCCGCAAGTAGGCATAGTGCTTAGGTGTTGTTAAATTTCGGGGTAATTCAAGATGCTCAGCTACTGGTATTAAACATTCGGTATTGTCAAATTGACCCTCTAAGGTATGATTTATAACTTCCACAATTCTGTGATAACTGTCAGTGCCAAGCAAAACATCTATCTCCGGTATTTCCATTTCAATTTCCTTGCGATGCTTTTGTACCAAACAGCCAACTACAATTAGTAATCTACATGTTCCTTCTTTTTTGTATTGAGCCATCTCAAGAATAGTATTAATCGATTCTTCCTTAGCACTGCTTATAAATCCACATGTATTTATGATGATAACATGGGCGTCGGCAGGATTACTAGATATTTGTATATGAGCCTGGTTGATTAACGCCAACATGTTTTCAGAGTCTACAAGATTTTTAGGACAACCTAAGGAAACAACTGCTACTTTAAACAAGGATATAATACTCCCTTCTACCTGCGGAAAGATTATCAGACTTAGTATATTATAATCAATTTTTAGTGTCAAAGAAAAATTGGAAAATGAAATGTAAAGGTAAAAATCCTCTCTGTATAACATTGTAATAGAGAGGATTATTCCATGTCAGAGATTGTAAACTCCTTAGTAACAACCTGATTTAATTTACCTAATACTCCTAAATCTTTGTCACCTATACTTATTTTGGCCACACCGGCATTGCCCAAGGTGATAGATATTTTTTCTTTCCCCTCAACTGTTTTAAAGTCTCCTTGAAACAAGGTTCCTTCATAGACCAATTGGGAATCTACGGCAATTTGTATCCAGCAAGCTTCCTTTTGTGCTCCAACATCAATAATTTCAATACCTAATATAATTTTCTCCGGCTTTGTTTCCATTATAGGCACATGTGCAGATTGTTCTTTTTGTTCCTCAGAAGGAATTTGATTTTGAGAAATCGGTGGCGGGGTATAGGGTTCCTGGTGTAAATAATTATTATAAATCCTTTGTACCATAAATAACAAGATTATAGCTGCAATACCAAGGGTAATAGAAACTGCCTTTTTATTCCAGCCTCTTGATAGTACAATTTTTTCTTGTTTATACTTAATTTCCTCTATAGTTTCCGGATTTGCATTATATTTGCTATCTAAAAATTCCAAAAGTGCTTTATCATTATCCAAATCTAAGGATTTGGCATAGGATTTGACAAATGCTTTAACGTAAACTTTGCCAGGCAATATTTCAAAATTTTCTTCTTCAATTGCTTCAAGATATTTACTTCGAATTTTAGTTCTTTCTTCAATGTCTCCAATGGATAATCCCGCTGATAGGCGGGCATTTTTTAAAATCTCACCTACCCCATTAAACATCACCTCCAAATTATTTATTTACATTCTACAAATAAGCCTTATCTCCTTCATGGAATATATCTAATAACTTCCAAAAAGACGTTGATAGTCATCGACGGTTATTAAGACCTGTCTCGGTTTACTACCTTCATAACCACCTATAATACCTTTTTTCTCCATCAAATCAATAATTCTAGCTGCTCTGTTATAACCTACCCGAAACCTGCGCTGAATTAAAGAAATTGATGCCTGTCCATTTTCTATGAATAGCTTGGCAACCTCTGGTATCAAATCATCGTCATCATCTTCAATTTTTGGTTTGTTTTGTTCTAGTACATCTTGGTTAGTCACCTCTTCAACATATTCAGGCTTCTCCTGTTGTTTTAAAAAACTTACTACCTCTTCCACATCAGCATCGGAAACATAAACCCCCTGTAATCTGACAGGCTTCGGGTAACCAGTAGGGTAAAAAAGCATATCCCCTCTTCCCAAAAGTTTTTCCGCCCCGTTCATATCCAAAATAGTCCTGGAGTCAGTTTGGGAAGAAACAGCAAATGCAATGCGGGAAGGTATATTAGCTTTTATTATCCCGGTGATTACATCAACAGATGGACGCTGTGTTGCTACAACCAGGTGTATTCCTGCTGCCCTGGCCATTTGTGCCAGCCTGCAAATTGCATCTTCTACATCAGCTGGAGCAACCATCATCAGATCAGCTAATTCATCTATTAACACAACAATATATGGCAGAAAACTATCACTTTCTTTATTGTTGTCTGTTACAAGCTGGTTGTAACGAACAACATCCTTCACTCCAGCAGAGGCAAACAGTTCGTACCTGTTTTCCATTTCATGAACAGCCCACCGTAGTGCAGATGCAGCCTTTTTGGCATCAGTTACAACAGGAGTAATCAGATGGGGTATCCCATTATATGTTGTTAGCTCTACCATTTTAGGGTCCACCATGACAAATTTTACCTCGGAAGGTTTAGCTTTGAATAAAATACTGGTTATTAAGGTATTCATACAAACACTTTTCCCAGAACCTGTAGCCCCAGCGATTAATAGGTGGGGCATTTTAGCCAGATCAGCCATTACGGGTTTGCCTGCAATATCTTTTCCCAGAGCCACTGTTAATTTTGAACTGGAATTTTTGTATTCATCACTTTCCAGTACTTCTCTAAGGCTGACAGTAGCTATTTCCTGATTAGGCACTTCTATACCAATAGCTGCTTTCCCTGGAATCGGAGCCTCTATCCTTACTCCTGCAGCAGCAAGGCTTAGGGCAATATCATCGGCCAAATTGACAATCCGGCTTACTTTAACTCCTGGGGCCGGTTGAAATTCGTACCGAGTAATGGATGGTCCGCAGCTTACCTGGACAACTTTACCCTTCACAGAAAAGCTTTCTAAAGTGTTTTGTAAAAGCAGGATGTTTTCATTTATATCTTTTTGGGTAAAAGAACTACTATTCCTTTTAATTTTTTCCAGCATAGTTACCTTAGGAAGATTAAAATCCTGATCCTTCATTTTTTCTTTAGTTATCTGGGGAAATTCAATAACATTACTCGAATTTTTGCTGTCTTCTTTGTCCTTTTGTATTTTAGCCTTAACTTGTTTTCCTTCATTTTCAAAATGATTGACAATTAACGGTGCCTCATATTCAGTATTGGTTTCATTAAAGCTTATCTTGTCACCATTTACTGATATTATGGGTTTTTCTTCATCGACTGCTGTAAAAATGAAATTGAATAACTGTTGTTTAAAACCTTGAAATAACCTAACACTCATAATAAAAAAAATTTTTGCGATATTTTTTATGGATATACCAGTTAAATAAATAACGCTTCCTATAAAAATTGATATTAAAAGAATATAAGAACCAGCTAGTCCAAATATTTTTAGTGTTATCCAGCTTATTGTTCCTCCTAAAAAGCCGCCCCCCCGTCCATCCCGCAGATTCACAAAAATACTTCCTTGTTCCTGTATAGGTACAGAATACAAATGATAAATTGCCAAAACAGACAACAGCAGGATAGCACCAATGATATATTGGGATTTATTAATATTTGATCTTAGATACATAACCCCCACTCCCCCTAAGAGGATAAATAAAGGAATTAAAACTTTCCCCCCCCCTGCCAGTCCACTTAATACACGGAGAAGAAAGCTCCCTACTATACCCGTACCTTCCTCAGGTAGAGGATACGGACCGGAAGGCTTTTGAAAAATAATCCAAAATAAATAAATAGCTACTCCAACCAACATTATTCCAAATAGTTCACTTTTTACTTCTTCTTTAAACTGCTGTTTCTTATTTTTAGCCATGTTTCCACTCCTTTTCCTCGATTATAAAATTCAACAGAGGAAAAGAAAATCCTGCCTATATTTACGGCAGGATTGGTCTACACACTAAAACATACCGCCAAATCTCAGAGGCATGCTCTACTAATTAGAAGGAAATTATGGAACCGGGCTGTAAATTGTTATCTAAATAATGGGAAGGATTTGTGCTTAAGAGTCTTATGATGCGAAACTGGTTCCACTCTAAGGGTTCTACTTGCATTTCAACACCTTCATAAATTACGTTTTGAAAGCTTGGTTCTTTATCCTGGGTAAAATCTTTTAATACTAAGTCCAGGGGTAATATTGTATAAATAACATCCTTCATTAGTGAACTCCACCTTGTCCTTTGCTTTTTTCAATAAGTTCTTTAAGTTTTTGTATGGCCCTGGACATACTTCCTACTTCATTTATTAAACCATGGTTTACAGCTTCCTTCCCAACTAATACTGTTCCAATATCCTGTGACAGTTCTCCAACCTTAAACATTAATTTTCTGAAATCTTCTTCGCTGATTTTGGAATTTTCCTTTACAAACTGTACAACCCTATCCTGCATTCTTTCTAAATAATCCATTGTCGCAGGGACACCTATTACAAGTCCAGTCAATCGAATGGGGTGGATGGTCATGGTAGCTGTCGGGGCTATGAATGAATAAGAGGCCGATACAGCAATGGGAGTACCAATACTATGTCCTCCCCCCATAACAATTGAAACTGTGGGTTTTGACAGCCCGCGGATGCTTTCCGCAATGGCTAATCCAGCTTCTACATCTCCGCCTACTGTATTTAATACAACTAACAATCCCTCAATTTCGGGATTTTGTTCTACTGCGACAATCTGGGGAATTATATGTTCGTATTTGGTAGTTTTATTTTGAGGAGGCAGTACCATATGCCCTTCCACCTGTCCTACTATAGTCATACAATGGATACTGCTCTGAAAATTAGTAGGTAGAGCCGGTTCTCCAAACTCTTTGATAGTTTCAATTTTTTTACTGCTCTTAGCTTTCCTTTTAATTGGATTTACAGCAGGTTGGGGCTGAATGACCGTTGGTTTTCCAGGCGGTTGTGGGATTATAGGTGGATTGCTTTGTGAATAATAGTTTTCTTTATCACCGAAAAATCCGGAGGAATAATACATAAAATCACTCCCTTTATTTCTTTAATAAGTAGTATGCTAAAAACAGGCAAAAAAAATGCACAGAGTTGTTCTCTGTGCTAAATTTCCATTATTATAGGTAAAATCATAGGTTTTCTTCTGGTTTTTTCGTATAAAAATTTTCCTAAGGCGTCTCGAATGTTTGATTTAATGGCAGCCCATTCGGTAATGTTTTTCTCATTACATTTTTCTAAGGCAAGCTTTACTTTTTCTTTAGCTTCTTCCATTAATTCTTCTGCTTCTCTGACATAGACAAATCCCCTGGAAACAATATCTGGTCCGGCAACTACAAGTTTCAATTCTTTATTTATAGTAACAACAACAATTAATATGCCATCTTGTGATAACTGTTTGCGGTCTCTAAGTACAATATTACCTACATCACCTACACCAAGTCCGTCTACTAAAACCCTGCCTGATGTTACCCTACCGGCAATTTGACCCTTCTCTTTAGAGAATTCTAAAACATTGCCGTTTTCAGCCACAAATATATTGGCAGGGGACATACCTACCTCCTGTGCCAATTGGGCATGTTTTATTAACATCCGGTATTCACCATGAACCGGTACAAAAAACTTCGGTTTTACCAGGTTTAGCATTAGTTTTAACTCTTCCTTACTAGCATGACCAGAAACATGTATCCCTGAAACCGATTCGTAAATAACATCTGCCCCCAGTTTAAATAGGTTGTCAATAATCCTGGAAACTAGTTTTTCATTACCAGGTATAGGGGTAGCTGAGATAATTACTGTATCTCCAGGTACAATTTCCACCCTTCTATGATCCGACATGGCCATCCGTGTTAGGGCAGACATAGGCTCCCCTTGGCTTCCCGTGGTTAATATTACAACCTTATTACGGGGGTACTCATCTATTTGGTCCAGTTCTATAATTGTATCATCGGGAACCGTAAGATAACCTAGCTCCGAGGCAATGTTAACAACATTAACCATACTACGCCCAGCAATAGCTACTTTGCGGTCGTGTTTAAATGATGAGTCAATCACCTGCTGAATACGGTGCACATTTGATGCAAATGTGGCAATGATTATCCGTTCTTTTGCCAGCCTAAAATTCTCATCAAAAGTTTGTCCAACCACCTTTTCAGACATGGTAAAACCAGGGCGCTCCACATTGGTACTATCGGATAGTAATACTAAAACCCCTTTTTCGCCTATTTCAGCTATACGGTTAAAATCAGCAAGCTTACCGTCAACAGGGGTTTGGTCTAATTTAAAATCCCCTGTATGCAAGATAGTACCTACTGGAGTATGAATACCCAATCCAACGGAATCAGGTATACTATGGCTTACTTTTATAAACTCAATTTTAAAGGAGCCAAGGGTTATCACGTCTCTTGGTTTAACAATATTAGTTTTGACATTATTTGAGAAATTTGTTTCTTTGAGTTTTCCTTCAAGTATTCCCAAGGTCAGTTTAGTGCCAAAAACCGGTACGTTCAATTCCTTTAACACATAGGGCAATGCACCAATATGATCTTCGTGCCCGTGGGTTAAAACAATGCCTTTTACTAATTCGCGGTTTTCGATGAGATAAGTAATATCTGGTATCACAACATCGATTCCCAGCAATTCATCTTCTGGAAACATTAAGCCCGAGTCAATTACAATAATCTCATCCTTATATCTTATCAGCATCATATTTTTCCCAATTTCCCCAAGACCGCCCAAGGGAATCAGGTTAATTTTTTCTTCTTTAATTTATTTTCCTCCTCTCGTTTTAAATTACCGAACCAGAAAACACCTTTTATTATTATAAGGTATTTACAATACCAGTACAAGAAAAAGGTTAAATTCAATACTTGATTATACTTATCGAGTAATTAAATTTCTTTACTAAATTATTATTGCCTGATTCAACATGCAAAAATACAAAAAACGCACTTTAAGTGCGTTTTTTTGTTTATTTTATTTTATCAAGTTTTTGAAGTAAAGCTTTTATCTTTTCCTCTTGGTCTTTAGTCGCCTCAATCATAGGCAGGCGCATGCCTCCGACCTGTATTCCCATTAAGTTAACGGCAGTTTTAACTGGAATTGGATTAGTTGTTATAAACATGGTTTTAAATACGGGGAAAAGTTGACTATGGAGCTGTTGCGCCTTTTGTATATTACCTGCTAAAAAATCTTCTATCATTTGTTTAATCTCATTTCCTACAACATGACCAGCTACACTTATTATACCATAAGCTCCAATGGCAAGCATGGGAAGTGTTAAAGAGTCATCGCCACTGTAAATTAAAAAATCAGATGGAACAAGATTTTTTAATGAACTAACCTGGTCCATGTCCCCTGCAGCTTCTTTAATAGCCTTTATATTAGAGATTTGTGACAATCTGCCAACAGTTTCCGGCTGCATATTTGTTGATGTTCTTCCTGGAACATTATATAGAAGCACTGGGAGCTTGGTGGATTCTGCAATTGTTTTAAAATGAAGATATAAAGCTTCCTGGGGTGGTTTGTTATAATAAGGTACCACGAGCATAATTCCATCGACGCCAATTTCCTCTGCGTTTAAAGATAATTCAACACTTTCCGAAGTAGAATATGAACCTGTACCTGCAATAACTTGGCCTTTATTTCCCACTACATCTTTTACTGCTTTAAATAAAGATTTCTTTTCTAATGATGACAACGTGGGTGATTCACCTGTTGTACCTGCTACCACAATTCCGTCATTTCCATTTGCAATTAAATATTCTGCAAGTTCTTGTGCTTTCTTTAAATCTACTTCCAATTTCTCATTAAACGGAGTTACCATTGCAGTAAGTAATCTTCCAAATACCAATTGAGAATCCCTCCTTAACCTAAATTAAATTTATTGTGTAGAGCTCTGACTGCTTTTTCCATATCTTTTTTTCTTACTAAACACCAGATAGTTGTATTAGAATCAGCGGTTTGAAGTATGTTAATGTTTTCCTCTGATAAAGCTTCAACTATACGGGCCATTACACCAGGTACGCCAGCCATATTGGCACCTACTGCACAAACTTTTGCACAACCCGCTAGTACTTCCGGCTGCAGCCCGATATTTTCAATTATCTTAACAGCCTTTTGGGCATCATCATCCTTTACCGTAAAAATAACCTGATGGGGGTGTACATTTATAAAATCTATACTAATGTTTGAGAGAGCCATTGCTCGAAATATTTTTAATTCCAATCCTTTGGCATCCTGGTTTTGATTAGTAAAAATTTTAAGCTGGGTTATATTAGGCACATGAGTTATCCCTGTTAATAGCCTATCTGTACAAATTTCAACTGTATTGTAGGTCTGCCCATGGTTAGTGACCAAAGTTCCCGGAGAATCTGCAAAGGTTGATCTGACACGTAAAGGAATATTTTTCTGCATAGCAATCTCTACTGCCCGGGGGTGAATTACCTTTGCCCCTTGCTGCGCTAATTGGCAAATTTCATTATAAGTCACTACATCCAGTGTCTTTGCATCTTCCACAATTCTTGGGTCAGCAGTTTTTATTCCATCTACGTCTGTAAAAATTTCCACGTACTGTGCGTTTAAGGCAACACCCAGGGCAGAGGCAGTTGTATCACTGCCTCCTCTTCCCAATGTTGTCAGTTCGCCATCTGCTGTTGCACCTTGAAAACCTGTGACTATTACTATTTTGTTTTGGTTAAGATTTTGAATAATCTTATCAGGCTTAATTTTAAGAATTCGAGCCTCGGAAAATGCATTATCGGTAATTATTCCAGCCTGATTACCAGTTAAAACAGTTGCTTCATAACCTAAACTCTTAAAAACCTGGGCAAAGACGGCGGCAGAGATAATTTCCCCGCAATTCAAGAGCAAATCAAGTTCCCGTGGATCAGTATCATTATGAATATCCCTTAGTAAGCTTATCAAAGTATCGGTCGCATAGGGGTCACCAGTTCTTCCCATGGCAGAGACAACTACTACAGTAGCATATCCTTCTTTCTTAGCAGCGATCACCTTATGGGCTGCCTGTATCCTCTTATCCTGACTGGCTAAGGAAGAACCTCCAAATTTTTGAATAATTATTTTCACATACTCCACTCCATTTATATTAAACTAAATTATTTTTCAATAATTCTTCAGCAATTTGTACTGCATTTGTTGCAGCACCTTTGCGAATCTGGTCAGAAACTACCCACATATTTAAACCCTTAGGATTATATAAATCCTTCCTAATTCTACCCACATATACTTCATCAGTATAGGAAGCAAAGAGGGGCATGGGATAAATGTTTCGGGAAGGGTCATCTTGCACTACAACCCCTTTACTATCCACTAATGTTTTTCGTACTGCATCAAGAGAAAGGGCATCTTCCGTTTCAATATAAATAGATTCCGAATGACTTCTATAAATTGGAACACGAACAGTAGTTGCAGTAACTCCAATATCGAAATCACCAATTATTTTATGGGTCTCATAAACCATTTTCATCTCTTCTTTTGTATAATTTTCTTCCATCCATACATCAATATGGGGTATTAGATTGGATGCAATCTGATAGGGAAAAATTTTAGTTTCTATAGTTTTACCTTCCATAAGCTGTTTTGTCTGGATTGTCAGTTCTTCGATCCCTTCTTTTCCGGCTCCTGATACTGCTTGATAAGTGGAAACTATAATTCGTTTAATTCTGCTAAGCTTATAGATAGGATAAAGGGCAACTACCATTATTATCGTAGAACAATTGGGATTGGCAATCAGCCCCTGATGCTTGAATAAAGCCTGTGGGTTTACTTCAGGAACAACTAGGGGAACATCCTGTTCTAAACGGAAAGTACTGCTATTATCAATTACAACGGTACCCTTTTGTTGTGCTAAACGTCCAAAAGCTTTACTGGCAGGTCCCCCGGCAAATAAGGCCAGATCAATACCGTCAAAGGATTTCTCAGTAGTCTCCTCAACAATATATTGCCGATCATCATATTTCATAACCGTCCCTGCCGAACGCTCACTTGAAAGAAGCCTTAACTTATTAAAAGAAATCTCTCTTTCCGCCATTACCTTCAAGATTTCTTGCCCAACTGCACCAGTGGCACCAACAATTGCTATATTTAGCCTTTTCATGCTGCTCCTCCTTTTTGGATTTTTTTCTCCGGCCAGAAGGAGAAACAAATTTACCTATCTAATAAAGGCTGAATCTGTCTGCCTTCTAGCGCCTCTCGTATAGTTTCATCTATTAAATTCATGTTTGAAACAAGAGAATTAGGTTTTTTAAATGGATCGTCCTGGCTGAACGGTACAAAATAAATATTTTTAGCATTTAGCAAGAATCCGATATTCTTACCATTAGCAGATAAAGCATCATTTGTTGAGATTCCAATAACTAAAGGTCTTGAATTTCTTAAATGGGCTTTTGCTGCCATTAATACTGTACCATCAGTAATTCCGTTAGCTAGTTTGCCAATAGTATTTCCTGTGCAAGGTGCTATAACTAAACAATCAAAATAACCATTAGGACCTATTGGCTCCGCCTCGGTAATAGTGGTAATCAATTCTTTACCTGTTAATGATTTAAATTTTTCAATCCATTCATTAGCGGTTCCGAATCTTGTATCAGTATTCTTTGTAGTCTCCGATAAAATTATCTGTATTTGTGCCCCTTCATTTATTAAATTTTCAATCTGCGGAATTATTTTTTCAAAGGTACAGTGAGAACCTGTAATAGCAAAACCAATTTTTTTATCTTTATATTTCATTTTCACAACCTCCTGACTCTTTTTTATCAGATAAGGAGGTTTGTTGAAGGATAAGCACTGGAAGATTTTCGGCTAAAATTAACCCAGCTGTTTTGGGAGCAACTAAACCTGGCAAACTTGGAGCTAAAATAGCATTTATACCCAGTTCTCCGGCAGCCTCAAAGTCAGTTCCCCCAGGTGCCGATGCTATATCAATAATTAGTGTTTCTTTATTTAATTTTTTTAATATTGCTTCGTCCAAAATCTGTGTAGGTATAGTATTGAAAATAACATCGGCTGCCTTTATTGTCCCAGGTAGCCTGTCATAAGTTTCCCCATTAAGTCCCATTTCGTTAATCCGAGCAATATCAGCCTTCTTTCTGGCAAAAACTGTGGTTTTAGCTCCTAAAGCGTTAAGCATTCTCGCCAGAGTTTTCCCGCATCTGCCAAATCCTATAACCATAGCGTTACTTCCATGGATGGTTATAGGTAATTTCTCCATCGCAATTTGCAGACAACCTTCTGCGGTAGGTATAGAGTTAGGAATTGCTATTTCATCCAAATCTGCTATTTCAATTAACCTTTTTTGAAATACTCTAGCCCATTCCCTAAGAAAAGGTTTGGCTACTCCAACGAAAATGGGTGCTTTAGAAGGAATTTCTTGAAATATTTCTTTGGTGATTATTATTTTTTCTCCTGTCAAGGGTGCTAAAACATTTCCTAAATTATCAGTCCCTGGCATTGGTAGAACTATAGCATCTACAGAATTCACTGCTTCTTGTAAATTTCCACAAAAAATAATACCTGCTGTTTCTTCGCAACGGGGAAGACCCAATACTCGTATCTCACCATTTAATTCAAAAAGTTTCTTTACAAGAACTAACTGCCGTTTGTCGCCACCTATAACTGCTATTTTAATACCAGATAAGCTATTATCCATGCATAAACCTCCCTACCCTTAGCTACAGACAGTATATGAAAAGGTATGGCTTTCGGTGCATAAAGATAATAATTGCCCCTAAAAAATAACTGGTATCTTGTTTAAACTAAACCTATAAAAATAATTTATTAACAGTTTGTAACCTAAAGAATATTTTCAAGACCATAGCAAAGACCTTTTATATTTCTTACCTTTTTTACAGCCAGCAGAATACCCGGCATAAAACAATCCCTTGAAAGGGAATCGTGCTTAATTGTTAATATCTGTCCTTCTCCGCCAAATATTACTTCCTGATGGGCAATTAAACCCGGCAAGCGAATACTATGGACTCTTATTCCTTCAAAATCCCCCCCCCTTGCACCAATTATTTTTTCGTATTCATGTTTGTGTCCCTGTTGCATCTTTGAGCGGTTCTTAGATATTTCCTCTAGTGTCTTAATTGCTGTTCCTGAAGGTGCATCTAATTTTTGGTCATGGTGCTTTTCGATAATTTCCAGATGAGGGAAATACTGGGCTGCATCTTTTGCAAATTTTATCATCAGCACCGCCCCAATTGAAAAATTCGGTGCAGCTATTACCCCAACCTGATGCTTTTCAGCCATTGTTTCAATATGGTTAACTTCTTCCACAGATAAACCCGTTGTTCCGATAACCAGATTAATACCCCTTGCAATAACTTTAGGAGAATTGTTTAAAACTGCCTGAGCATTTGTGAAGTCAATTAAAACATCTAAATTACCTGCATCTAAAGCATCATGCAAGTTATTAATAAGTATTTCTGTTTGCGGTCTGCCAATTAAAACACCAAGTTTTGAGCCATTATTTACAACATCAATGGCTGCTGTCAATTCTAATTCAGAATCATCTAAAATATGGGAGCAAATCTCTCTCCCCATCTTTCCGCATGCACCCATAACTCCAACCCGAATCTTTCCCACTTCCAGTCCTCCTCGTTTGACATAAATTAAGCAAACAAAAAACCAAAGGGAAAAATACCCCTTTGGTTGTTTCCAAAGAAAGATATCCCCACGTCTCCAGCGAGATAGCACTCCACCTAAGACCCGGGAAAAGCCATAGGTGACAGTCCTGCATCTCTTAAATGCAGTCCCAGCCTGATAATCCAGGGAAATTACCAGACTTCGGCAGAAAACCCTTTCTTACTAAATCATAAATCCCCTAATTTCATTAGCATTACTGATATTTTCCGCGCCTCTACCCCACCTCTTGAGAGATGAGGTAATATTTAATTTTGGTAAATTGTAACATGGTATTTTTACAATGTCAATAGGTATTAAGTATATATTATACAATCTATTAGTAGGAAAACCTTTTCAATCTCATGTGACTCTGGTCTAGATCCACAATGATAACTTCTCTTCCTATTTTTTTAACTGACTCCCAGGGAATAGTCAAACTAGGTTTATCCATCCAAATGCTTAATATGTTCCCTTTATTTGGCAAGATAATAGAATCTATTTCCCCTGTTTCTGTGTGGATTAGCAAATCAGACTCGGCCACCGTACCTAGCCTGGCGCCATCGTAAATATTAACTATATGCTTCCCAATTAACTCGCTTAATCTCATCTAAGTAAAACCTCCATTAGCTAAAAATAAATATTTCTCCACAACCTTAGGATTATTGGCTGCAAAATTGTAATAATTAAGGAAAATAATGCAAGGGGGTCAAGGGTTATATCCAAAAAGGAAGTCTTATTTGGCATCTCCAGTCCTAAAAAAGATGAAAGCATAACCAAGGATAAATATATTCCTCCGGCAATCCCCAACAATTGGGTTAGTGCCTGGGATAGGGGACTATCAACGGCTTCCGGCAATTCTTTTCTGTACATTCTGTTTAAATATATTTTTGACCTGACAGCAAAATAAATGAATAAAATTATTATTGCAATAATTAATATATGAAGCATGTCTATCACCTCAATATTATCTCTATGAAAAAAAAAGGTTTTTATTCATAAGAATACTTAAAAATCTGTTAAATTGTTTACTCGTTTGCTTATACTTATTACTTGTAAAAATTATACTTTCTCATAGTATAGAAAAAAACGCCTTCACATTTTGAAATGGCGTTTTTATACTGACTATTTGACCATTGGGCTTTGGCCCATTATCATATATAACCCTGTTTTTTGGATAAACCATCCTGCCGAAGATTGTTTTCTTCATTTTTTGCCACATACGCGTTGTATAGGTCCTGAGGAGTGATTCCTACTTTGAGACATAAACTGACAAAAAAATGAAAGACATCGATTATTTCTTCCTTCAAATTAACTTTGTCAATCTCCTTTGGCTGTTTCCACCATTTAAAGTTTGTTTCTTCTAAAACCTCCGCAAGCTCTGAAATTAAAGCAAGAATTTCTTTTTGAATCCAAGTGTCTGTATCAAAATTTATATTTCTTTTTTCAGTTATCTTATTATCCAGTTGTTGCTGGAGTAAAAATATTTTTTCTAGTCTGTCCATACTATCATACTCCACTGAGGAAATAATCCTTACCTTTTACCTCTTTGACTGGTCCAATAGTAGTTATAGTAAATTTATCCGGGTTAAAAAGATATTGGGCCAAATCTTTAACCTGTTCATTAGTAACTAAATCTATCTTTTCTACTACTTCTTCTGGAGTAACCAGTCTGTCAAGGGATAACTCCGACCGCCCAATACGGGTCATCCTGCTGCCAACACTTTCTAAGCCCAAATAAAGGCTTCCTTTTAACTGTTCTTTGGCTTTTTTTAATTCACCTAGACTTATCCCTTCCTTAGCAATTTTAAAAGCTTCTTTAAAAATTATCTTTATGACCTGCTCATAATTATCAGGTCTTGTACCAGCATAAAAAGTAAAAAGACCGGCATCGGAGAAGGAAGAATGGTAAGAATACACCGAATAAGCCAAACCTCTCTCTTCCCTAACCTCCTGAACAAGGCGGGAACTAAGCCCTCCCCCTAAAACACTGTTAAGTATATACAAGGGATATATTTGTGGATCATCTTGGGGTAACCCGGGAGAACCTAAACAAATCTGAACTTGACCAATATCCCTATATACATTTTGTATTTCAGAGTGATTATGAGGCGGATAAGGCACTTTTTCAACAGGTCCTTTTTTAGCTCTGCCAAATAATTTCTCTAAATTTTCAACAAGGGAACCATGTTCTATCTTACCTGCAGCTGCTATTACGATATTATCGGGGACGTAATGGGTACCAATAAACCTTAAAAAATCATTCCGAGTAAATTTGTTAATTGTTTCCTCAGTACCTAAAACAGGTCTGCCCAAAGGGTGTCCAGCCCAGATTGTTTGTGAGAATACATCATGTATCAATTCATCAGGGGTATCCTGATACATCTTAATTTCTTCAATTATTACCTCACGCTCTTTGAGAATATCCTTTTCCAAAAACTTACTATTAAAAAACATATCTGCCAGGACATCTAATGCTAATGGGAAATGTTCGTCCAATACCTTAGCATAATAGCAAGTATATTCTTTTGTTGTAAAAGCATTTAGTTGTCCACCAACTGAATCTAAGCTTTCGGCAATATCCTTTGCGGTTCTTTTTTCAGTCCCTTTAAAGAATAAATGCTCTAAAAAGTGGGATATTCCACTGTATTCTTCCTTCTCAAAGCGGGAACCGGCTCCCACCCAAATCCCTACGGCAACAGATTTTACATAGGGAATTTCTTCAGTTACTACCCTTATTCCATTGCTTAAAATGCTTTTGTTGTAATTTGTTACTGCCATAAGTACTCCCCTTTATAATTCGTTTATACATCTATTCTAGTTTTAAGAAGACTTACCTTTTATTTTTTGCAAGTATTTAATAAAAATATTATTTCTTTCCTCAGGAACCTGTATTATGTTATTTTTAGCATAAAGGGGTACTCTTCCCGCCTCAGAACCGTTATTATAGTAAATAATCTCTCCCATATGCTGCCCCGCAAAAACCGAAGTGTTAAAAGCATTCTCAAAGACATTTAATTTATTAGAAATTTCTATTTTCTCATTCCCACCAATAGTAATTACTAATTCTTTGCCAGTTATAAGTTCGACTTCTTTATTAGTTTCTCCAACAAGATACTTTACAGTTTTGCCTTTATTAATAAGAGTTATATTACGGTAATTTGCAAAACCGTAATTTAATAATTTGGCAGCTTCTGCGAAGCGATTTTGGCTTTTTAGAACAACTGCAATAAGAGTTTGATTTCCTTTTACTGCCGAAGCAACTAAACATTGCCCTGCTTTATTTGTTGTTCCCGTTTTTACTCCATTAGCTCCTGGGTAAGACGTTAACAGCTTATTGGTATTTTTAATTGTTCTTACCCTTCCACTTTCCTCCCATTTAACTGTATAGGTAGTAGTGCCAACTATTTCTGAAAAAATGTCATTATTCATAGCATATCTTGCAATTTGTGCTAGGTCATAGGCAGTTGAATAATGCTTTTCAGAAGGAAGACCATTTGTGTTTGAAAAGTGGGAATTAGTACACCCAATTAGTTTAGCCTTTAGATTCATCATCTCTACAAATTCTTCAACTGATGCAGCGACTCCTTCTGCAATAGCAACAGTTGAATCATTTCCTGATTTTAAAAGTGCTCCATAGATTAGGTTTTTTAGAGTTATTTTCTCACCGGAAACCAGGTTTAATCTAGCTTCCCCTGTTTGCGCTGCACGATCTGATATATTTACTATTTTTTCTAAATTTCCTTTTTCAATTGCAATTATGGCTGTTAAAATTTTTGTTGTACTGGCTGGCGGTCGTTGTTCATAAGGATTTTTACTGTATAAGAGTTTTCCCGTCTGTGCATCAATCAGAATTGCTGATGGAGCATTTACGTTAACTTGGGCAAATGCAGAAAAAGGTGCTAAAATAAAAAGACAAACTAGAAAAAAACAAATTAGGATTTTTTGTCTCATAATTCTCTCCATTCACTTTTTTGTCTTAACTAGTATGGTCTTAATTCTGTACATTTATGAAAAAAATAGGATTTCCATGGCTGAAAATCCTAAAATACAATCAAACTTTACTAAATAATTTTGGATACCACATCAATTTTGTATCCTTTCGAATGGATAACATCTATTATTACAGGTAATGCCTGTAAAGTATGAGGCTTCGGGTGCATAAGGATAATAGTTCCATTAGCCAATTTTTTCCCTGTCACCCTTTGCACTAGAGTATTAACAGAAGGTGGTGGTTCTTGCCAATCAATGGTATCGGCTGTCCATAGTATAGTACGGTATCCTGTTTTTTCCGCTGCTTTTAAACAGTTAGGTCCCCGTTCCCCATATGGAGGGGCAAAAAGGTTTACTTGGTTTTTAGCTAATTTTTGTAATATTTCATGGGTCTTGGTAATCTCCTCAATATTTTTTTGCACTGAAATCTTATCAGGATGAGGGTGGGAATATCCATGGTTGCCAATCTCGTGACCCTTTTCTGCAATATGCTTAACTAATTCAGGAAATTTCTCTGCAAATCTGCCAGTTATAAAAAAAGTCGCCTTTACGTTTTTAGTTTCTAGCACATTTAAGATAGAGGGTATAATATTTTCTCCCCAATCTACATTTATTGTAAGTGAAACATACTGGCTGTCGGTTTTACCCTGGTAAATGGGATCAGTCATTAATGTAGGTATCGGTTTATTAACAAACATATTGAATAGGAAAATGACAGCCACAAACAACAATAATAAAGTAACCCCCATATAAAGACTTCTTTTCCTTATAAAAAAAATCTTCATTTATTTCACTCCCCTCAGTATTTACCATATACTTATGAGGGTTTACAAAGAAATAAACCGAAAATTTTCGGTTTATTTCTTTTCGGGATTATTTTCTTGTTCTTCCTTTAAAAGTACTTTCCGAGACAAGTTTACCCTGCCTTGCCTGTCGATTTCAACCACCTTGACCATTATCTCGTCACCAACAGATACTACATTCTCAACCTTTTCAACCCTTTCTAAGGCTAGTTGGGAAATGTGAACAAGACCTTCCTTACCGGGTAAAAGTTCCACAAAGGCACCAAAGTTAGTAATTCGCACAACTTTGCCCAGGTATATTTGACCTACTTCTAATTCTTTAATAAGATTTTCAATCAATTTTAGCGCTTTTTGCCCTGCTACTGCATCTACAGATGCAATGAAGACCTTGCCGTCATCTTCAATATCTATTTTTACTCCTGTTTCCTCAATAATTTTTTTAATTGTTTTTCCTCCGGGTCCAATTATATCCCTTATTTTGTCCGGATCTACAGAAGTAGTAATTATTCTAGGTGCAAATGGTGAGAGCTCGGGACGAGGCTGACTAATAGCTTCCATCATCTTACCCATGATAAACAATCTTCCTCTTCGGGCTTGTTCCAAAGCATCTTTAAGAATTTCCCTGGAAAGACCGGCAATCTTTATATCCATCTGGATAGCAGTTACACCACTTTCTGTACCTGCTACTTTGAAGTCCATATCACCTAAAGCATCTTCCATACCTTGGATATCAGTCAGAATGGAATAATCGTCGCCGTGCTTTACCAATCCCATAGCAACACCCGAAACGGGTCTTTTAATAGGTACCCCTGCATCCATTAGTGACAAAGTACTCCCGCAGACACTTCCCATAGAAGTTGAGCCGTTTGATTCCAAAGCTTCGGAAACTATACGAATGGTATAAGGGAAACTTTCCTCCGAGGGAATCATTGGCTCTAAAGCCCGCTCAGCCAAAGCGCCATGACCTATTTCCCTGCGCCCGGGTCCACGCATCGGTCTTGCTTCTCCTACGCTATATGGAGGGAAGTTATAGTGATGCATATATCTTTTTGAATCTTCTAAACCTAAGCCATCAATAATTTGTTCTTCACCTATAGCACCTAGGGTTACTACCGATAGAATTTGTGTTTGACCCCTTGTAAATAAGCCGCTGCCATGGGTTCTAGGCAAAACTCCTACCTCGCAGGTAATAGGCCTCACTTCATCTAATGCCCTGCCGTCAGGTCTTATTTTATCGACTGTAATTAACTTACGTACTATTTCCTTCAGGAGACTATCTAGAATATTTTTAATAATTTTATTCTGTTCAGGGAAAACTTCCTGAAAATGAGCAATGGTTTCTTCCTTAACACCGGTTATATTATCTTCTCTCTGGTGCTTATCTTTTGTTTGTACCGCATCAAATAGCTTGTCCATAGCAAAAGTTCTTACCTGTTCTTCTATTTCTTGAGGTACGGTTTCTAAAACAGGAATTTCTTTTTCTTTAGCTAAGCCCTTTTCTAGAGCCTCGCTTCTAAACTGTTCTATAAAATCAACAATCCTGCTTATTTCCGAATGTCCCTTCATTATAGCCTCTAAAATAGTTTCCTCAGGAATCTCATTAGCTCCTGCCTCAACCATCATAACAGCATCCTTAGTTCCTGCGACTACTAAATGGAGTTGAGTTTTCTCACCTTGTTCCACAGTAGGATTAATTATAAATTGATCATCAATTAATCCGATGGTAACTGCTGCAATCGGTCCTTGAAAGGGGATATGAGAAATATGTAATGCACTTGATGCCGCTATCATTGATGCAACATCAGGAGGATTATCCTGGTCAACTGACAGCACAGTAGTAACTACATGAACATCATTGCGATAACCTTTAGGGAAAAGTGGTCTAATTGGTCTATCAATTAGTCTGCTGGATAAAATAGCTTTTTCACTAGGACGTCCTTCCCGTTTGATAAAACCTCCAGGAATTTTACCAACTGCATATAGCCTTTCCTCATAGTCAACGGTTAGTGGAAAGAAATCAATACCTTCCCTTGGCTCCTTAGAGGCAGTTGCCGTTGCTAATACTGTAGTATCGCCGTACTGTACAAGAACAGACCCGCTTGCTTGCTTAGCAAGGCGTCCTGTCTCCATTGTCAGGGTTCTGCCTCCTATCTCAATACTTTTTTTGAGAATACCGATATTTATCATATATACCTCCTACCTTAAATAAATGAATGTTCTAAGTTTATTTACCAGTTATACTTAGTATATCCCTCTTAGGCTATTATAAATACTTAAAGAGCGGTATATATACCGCTCTTTTCTGCTAGTTACCTACGTATGCCAAGTATGGATATTATTTTGCGATATCTCTCAATATCATTTTTCATAAGGTAATTAAGAAGTCCTCTTCTTTGACCAACCATTTTTAACAGACCACGGCGGGAATGATGATCCTTTTTATGTTTTTTCAAATGCTCTGTTAGATAATTAATCCTGTTAGTCAAGATTGCAATCTGTACTTCAGGTGATCCAGTATCGCTCTCATGAATTTGGAACTGCTTAATTAGTTCCTGTTTTGCATCACTTTTTAAAACCATGAAGTTCACCTCCTTATATTATTAACACCAAAAGCCAAGAAAAACGTCGGAGTAGTCGTAAAACCTAGCTTATGGTTTTCAGCATTAATAATTATATATAAAAAGCAGTTAGTATGCAAGTTTTTCCCTGTATATTCTATTTTCCTATAACTGTTATGACAAGTCGACCTGATTCAATATCTTTTGCAACAATATCAAAAATCCTTCCCGATTTACTAATAAATCCTCTAAACCTTGTGGCAGTGGGAATATAGCCTGGAATTTGCCTGGCTGCAAATACAATATCTGTGATTATTATATTTTCCTGCCGGCAGTCTTTTAATCTTTTTTTAGCGTGTTCAGTAATGATAACCTTCACAGTCTTCACCCTAATATGCCTTGACAGGTTTTAAACCTTCATCCTGGGATAAAAAGCTGTAAAGGGCATCTTGAAAGGCATTTATCTTAGGTCTCTCAAAGCCCGTTTTGCGGTATAAGATTTCCAACTCATACTGTAAATTTATGAATTCCTTGTTATGAATAATAGTGGTTACCTTTTCAGCCAAATCTTTATAATAGCCGTGATTCTCGTCAATACAAAAATACATGAAAAAACTCCCCTTTCTTAGATATATTAATTTATATCTAAGAAACAAGGGAAAGATGTCTTAATATAAAACCTATTACTTAAATTGAAAGCAACTTCTCAGTTTTTTTCACATCAGACATAATCTGTTCTTTTAATTCAATTAAACCAGTAAATCTTTTTTCATCCCTTAGCTTATGTATAAAATGAATCTCTAAAATTTCTCCATAAATATCCTGATTAAAATTTAAGATAAATACCTCCATAGTTAAAAGCTTTTTATCCAGTGAAACCGTTGGTTTGCAACCTATATTCAGAACACCCCGATGTTTATAATTATTCAGATAAACATTTGCAGCATAAACACCTGTACCAGGTATCAAGAGGTTAGGGTCCCATTTAAGATTTGCTGTAGGAAAACCAATCTGTCGTCCTATTTTATTCCCAGGTACTACCTGTCCTTGTATGATCGGATAGTAGCCCAAAAAACTAACAGCTTGCTCAATACTTCCCTCTTTAAGATATTCACGGATTTTTGTACTGCTGACAAGTTCGCCCTTAATATAAAAAGGCTCAATAATAGTTACTTTCAGGTTGCTTTCACCGCCAATATTAATTAAGTCTTGTGCCCGCCCTTGTCCCCTATAGCCAAAAGAATAATTAAAGCCTGCTACCAGATGAGAACCTTGAAGTTTGTGGCACAGAATTTCTCTTACGAAACTTTCGGGACTTAAGTGGGCAATCTCTTGGGTGAAAGGGACAATTAAAGTAGCATCAACCCCAAGCTTTTCAAAAAGTTTTGTTTTAACATCAAAAGAATTGAGAAGCTGTAATTCTTTATTAAAAAAAACTTTTGAGTGGGGGTAGAAAGTAAAAACTACAGCCTTTCCTTTAACTTCTTGGGCAATATCTACAGCTTTTTTAATTAATTGTTGATGACCGAGATGAACACCGTCAAAATTGCCTAAAGCAATAACAATGGGACATTTCCATCCTTTGTATTGTTTTATATCAGTTAAAATTTCCATCGTTTCCTCACCTGAATACTTTTTCTGGTTTAAACAAACCATCAGTTACAATACCAATTGCTACTAAATTGCCATCAACGTCTAGTACTTTATATCTTTGGTTTTCCCGGCATAACTCAGCAGGAGATGATAAAGAAACGGCATTTCCGTGGCTTACTTTTGTCATTTCCTCTTTATTAAAAAAAAGTTGAGGCCATTCTTTAATAGAATCAGCAGGTTTAACCAAAAATCGTTCTATTGGCAGTTGAGAAACCTCATCTATAGTAAAGGAATCATTTACATTAAATTGACCTGACTTAGTTCTCAATAGAAAGGACATATATGCACTTGAATTAACAGCCTTTCCAATGTCTTGGCAAAGTGTCCTTATGTAGGTTCCTTTGCTGCAGCATACCTCAATAAGTGCCGTTTTAGTATCATAAGATAATAAATTAATAGAAAAAATTTTAATTTTGCGTGGTTCCAATTGGACGCTTTGACCTTGCCGCGCAAGTTGGTACAATGGCTGCCCCTTTATTTTAATAGCCGAATACATTGGTGGAATCTGTTCTATTTCTCCTAAAAATAATCTTAAGACAGAAGTAAATTCTATAACATTGTGTTTGGGTAGTGGAGTGGTTTTTAAAACCTTCCCAGAACCATCTTGGGTATCTGTTTCCCTGCCAAAAACAAGCAAAGCCCTATAAGTCTTAGTGGAGGAGGTAAGAAACTCCACCAACCTTGTTGCCTTACCTACACAAATAGGTAAAACTCCAACAGCATCGGGATCTAGTGTGCCAGTATGACCTACCTTTTTAGTCTTCAATATCTTTCTAAGATTTTGTACAATATCATGGGATGAGACTCCCGCATGCTTAAAGATATTTATTACTCCATCCAAGTGTTTAGCCCCCTTGAGCTAAGATTTTAACAGCTGCAGACGTTATTTTGGCAACTGCATCCTCCATATTACCAGAAAATATACATCCGGAGGCCCTGGGATGACCCCCTCCGCTAAACATTGCAGCCAATTCATTTACATCAGCAATAGATTTAGAACGAAAGCTGACTTTAATTTTTTCGTGTTCAATTTCTCTAAAGGTAATTGCGATTTCTACCCCGCTGATACCCTTGACATAGTTTATTAAACCTTCAGCATCAGCATCAGTAGCTTGTGCGGATAAAAAAGTTTGTTGACCAATAGTAATCCAGGCAATTTTATTATCTTGGGCAAATGATAAATTATTTAAACCGTGTTTAACCAGTTCAATCTTACTCATACTAGTGTTTTCATAATAATTTAACCTCAATAAATTAACATCCGCTCCCCGGTTTATTAAATCGGAGACAACTATGTGCGTAGTACTTGTAGTATTTTCATACAGGAATGAACCTGTATCAGTACTAATGCCTGTATAAAGTGCATTTGCCATGTCTTTATCTATTTTAACTTGTAGTATGCCTAGTAAATCATATATTAGTTCTGCGGTAGCAGCGGCATTATGATCAACCCAATTATAATCTGCATAATTAGTGTTGCTGATATGATGGTCAATATTTATCAATACTCTTTTTCCTTCCCGGAGTAATTCAACGGCATCATATCCTGTACGTTCCATAGTTGCGCAGTCAACACAGACAATAGTATTATAAATATCTTCCTCATTCAAAGGTTTTATGCTCTCCCAATCTGCCAAAAAGCTATAGTAATTGGGGGCTCGATCCTTGTTGATTAAGGAAACATCAATGCCTAATTGTTTTAAGCCAAGTCCTAAGGCAATTTGGGAACCAATAGCATCACCATCGGGATTATAATGGGAAATGATGGTTGCTTTTTTGCTTTGCAGCAGGATATCCTTAATCTTCTGTAGATCTTCCATTTATATCCTCCTGGCTAGTGTTTATTTGAGTGAGAATAGCGGAAATTTTTGCGCCATGTTCGATGGAATCATCAAATTTAAAAATTAACTCGGGAGTATATCTTAGGCGGATTCTTTTTCCCAATTCTAATCTCATAAAACCGGCTGCTTTTTTTAGGGCGTTCAATACATCCTGCTGCTCCTCTTTGTTTCCATAATGACTGACAAATATTTCGGCAAAACGCAAATCACCTGTAACCTTTACACTGGTAATGCTGATTAACCCTTTGACCCGCGGATCCTTTAAATCGGTTCTCATGATAAGGGCTAATTCTTTTTTTATTTCTTCTGCAATTCTACTGCTTCTTACTTTACCCATCTTTAAATCACCCCAGATCTAAAGTTGCCTTTTTATTTCCTCAAAAGTATATGCCTCAAGAATATCTCCTTCTTTTAAATCGTTAAAACGTTCTATGCCAATTCCACACTCAAATCCTGAAGCCACTTCACGCACATCATCCTTAAAACGTTTTAGTGAAGATAGTTCTCCATCGTGAATTACTACTCCATCCCTTACGATGCGAATTTTAGCATTGCGAAGAATCTTCCCATCGGTTACATAACAACCTGCAATGGTGCCCACCTTAGGAACCTTAAAAGTAGCCCTTATTTCAGCTTGCCCTAAATCTACTTCTTTTATTTCGGGAGAAAGCAAACCGCTCAATGCAGCCTTAACATCTTCAATGGCATCATATATTACTCTGTATGTTCTAATATCTATATCTTCTTTTTCCGAAGCTTTTTTAGCATTTGTATCAGGACGTACGTTAAAGCCGATAATTATTGCATTGGAAGCCGTTGCCAGCATTACATCAGTTTCCTTTATGCCACCTACACCTGAGTGGATAATATTAACCCGAACTTCTTCATTGCTTAACTTTTCTAAGGATTGTTTAATAGCTTCAATTGAACCTTGGACATCTGCTTTAAGGACAATATTCAAATCCTTAACATCACCCTTCTTAATTTGGGCAAACAAGTCATCCAAGGATATCTTAGTCCTCCTTGTAATTTCTTCATGATGCTTTTCGTGCTGCCGTTTTTCCGCTACTTGCTTAGCTAATTTTTCATCCTCAACAGCAATAAAATCATCACCCGCACTGGGTACTTCAGATAATCCTAATATTTCTACCGGTGTGGAAGGCAGTGCACTTCTCATTTTCTTGCCTTTATGATCAAACATGGCTCTAACCCTGCCTTGAGTACTGCCAACTATAAGAAAATCTCCAACATTGAGTGTTCCGTTTTGAACCAAAAGAGTTGCAACAGGACCCCGTCCTTTATCAAGCTTGGCTTCCACAACTGTACCACGGGCACTCCGGTTTTGATTGGCAGTAAGTTCCCCAACCTCCGCAACAAGTAAT
Organism: Bacillota bacterium; assembly: GCA_049323895.1. Lineage (GTDB taxonomy): Bacteria > Bacillota > Peptococcia > Peptococcales > BICA1-8 > JBMOKT01. The sequence continues at coordinate 343,186 of JBMOKT010000013.1, forward strand.
ATCATCTCTAATAGATTATCAATTCCTTCTCCTGTAATCGCGGAAACTGGTACCATAATAGTATCTCCGCCCCATTCCTCGGACACAAGACCATACTCGGTAAGTTCCTGCTTTACCCTTTGGGGATTGCTATTTTGTTTATCTATTTTATTTATGGCTATAATAATTGGCACCTTGGCAGCTTTTGCATGATGTATTGCCTCTACAGTCTGGGGCATAACACCGTCATCTGCTGCAACAACTAAAATGGCAATATCTGTAATTTGCGCACCTCTGGCGCGCATAGCAGTAAAAGCTTCGTGACCTGGTGTATCTAGGAATGTTATTTTTTCTCCACGGATTTCTACCTGATATGCACCAATATGTTGTGTTATACCTCCGGCCTCTGTGGCAATAACATTTGTCTCCCTGATTTTATCCAGTAAAGAAGTCTTTCCATGGTCAACATGACCCATTATTGTAACTATCGGTGGTCTCGTTACTAAATCTTCAGGTTTATCTTGTACCTCCGTAAAGAGTTCCTCTTCTTTAGTCATTTTCACTTCTACAGTTGCCCCGAAATCTTCTGCGATAATAGTTGCAGTTTCAATATCCAACTCTTGGTTAATAGTAACCATCGTACCCATGAGCATTAATTTTTTAATTACTTCTGTCGCTTTTTTACCAAGCTGGTGTGCTAAATCCTGCACACTTATGGTATTTTCTATTATTAGATGTCTTTTAACTTCAGCAATTTCTTTAGAAGTATCCTTGTTAAAATTACCCTTATGTCTCCCCTTACCCTTGGGTCGATTTTTATTTCCAAATGATTTTACATTGGCAGCATCATTACCTTTTTTAGCTTTAATAGGTTGTTTATTTTTACTGTTATCTTTATACTGATATTCTTCAAATTTTTCTTGGCTTGTTTTATCCGTGTCACCAATTTGATTTTTTACAGGCTGAGGTTTTTTTTGCACTGCTTTAATGTTGGTATCTCCTTTGGTATGTAAATTTGGCTTTTTATCAACATGTGTAACTTCTTTTACAACTTCCTGTGTGACTTCCTTAGCAGATTCTTTTTTGTCATTTAAATTGATAACCATATTTTGAATGCGCTTGACCTCATGGGAAGGAATTGTACTCATATGATTTTTTACCGGAAGACCAAGATCAATCAATTTATCCAATAAATCCTTACTGCTAATTCCCATATCTTTAGCTAATTCATGAATCCTCTTTTTAGCCATTAAATCACCCCCGTATTTATTGATGCAATTGATTTGCAATCGAACTGGCCATTTTTTTATCTGTTATACCAATTAATGATCTTGGGGACATACCTATAGATATTCCTAAATCCCTTTTAGTACCTAAAATAAGAAGGGACAGTCCTTCCTGCTGGGAAATATAATTCCAGAACTTTTTACGGTTTTCTGACAAATCCTCAGCAATTATTAGCAATTCTATTTGTCCTTTTTTCAACAACGCCTTCACTGCAGATTCGCCTGAGACAAGTTTTCCTGACTTTTGGGCGAAACCTAATAAAGTATAAATGGAATTATCATTCATTAAAATTCTCCTGTAATTTATTATAAACTTCAGCGGGTATAGCTGTTTTTAGAGCCTTTTCAAGCTTTTTTGTTTTTTTGGTTTTCGCAAAACATTCCAGTTTAGTGCAAATATATGCGCCCCTCCCGGATTTTTTCCCTGTTTGATCTAGTAGTATCTCTCCCTCGGGGGTACGCACTATTCTTAGTAAATCCCGTTTATCAAACATGTTTTGACAGCCTATGCACATTCTTTGAGGAATTTTTTTTGGCAACAATCATCCCTCCAAATCTTCACTGTCATTAAAAGAAATTCCCGCTTCTCTGGCTTGTGTCTCGCTTTTTATATCAATTTTCCAGCCCGTTAACTTTGCCGCGAGCCGGGCATTTTGTCCTTCTTTACCAATTGCCAAAGATAATTGATAATCAGGAACAATTACACGGGCTTTTTTTTCATCCTCATTTACCTGTACATCCAATACTTTGGCTGGGCTTAATGAATTGGCTATGTATACTGCCATGTCCTTATCCCATTTTACAATATCAATTTTTTCTCCCCTCAACTCGTTTACGATTGTCTGTACCCTCATTCCTTTTGGTCCTACACAAGCACCTACAGGGTCTACATTCTCATCATGGGAGTATACAGCAATTTTAGAACGGGAACCCGCTTCCCGGGATACAGATTTTATCTCTACTACACCATCATGTATCTCAGGCACCTCTAATTCAAACAGCCTTTTTAGTAATCCCGGATGTGTTCTGGAAACAATAATTTGGGGTCCTTTGGGAGTTTTTTTCACCTCAACTATATAGGCCTTCAGGCGCTCATGGGTATAATAAGCTTCACCCGGAATCTGTTCTGTAGGGGTAAGCACCGCTTCAGTTTTTCCCAAATCAATAAATACATTTTTTGCCTCAGTTCTTTGGATAGTACCTGTAACTATATCACTTTCCCTATTGGCAAACTGGTCATATATCAGACTACGTTCAGCCTCTCTTATCCTCTGCACAACAACCTGCTTGGCTGTCTGAGCAGCAATTCTCCCAAAATTTTTGGGAGTTACTTCCGTTTCAACTACATCATCGATTTCATAATTAGGGTTTATTGTTCTCGCTTCTTGCAGTCCAATTTCTATTCGGTCATCCTCCACATGTTCAACAACCTGTCTACGGGCATAAACTTTAATTTCTCCTGTTATGCGGTCAATTATTACCCTGACATTTTGTAATGAACCAAAGTTTTTCTTGTATGCTGATATTAAAGCAGCCTCAATGGCCTCAATTATAATTTCCGCATCAACACCTTTTTCTTTTTCCAAATCCCTTAATGCTTCAATAAGTTCCAAATTCACTCCGATAACCTCCTATTATTTAATTGTTAATCCTGCCATACTAAATTTGCTTTGGAAATTTTGTCCCTTGGAATGTTTACCTGATCTTGTCCAACTTTCACAAAAATTTCTTGTTGGTCAGCACTAATTAATTCCCCAATAAATTTTTTCTTACCCTCTATTGCGACAAAGGTTTTAACTTGTATCATACTTCCCTGAAATCTTATAAAATCCTTTGTTGTTTTTAATGGTCTTTCAATACCTGGCGATGATACTTCTAAGTGATAGGACTGAAGAATCAGGTCCTTTTCGTCAAGTTCTTTATCAACCAAACGGCTGATTTTTTCACAATCTTCTAGGTCAATCCCATTTTCTTTATCTATATATATCCGTAAAAACCACTCCTGTCCTTCTTTTACAAACTCAACATCTACCAATTCCATATTATTTTGTTCTATAATGGGTTGTGCTATTTCACTTACCACATCTTCTATCTTTGCCATATAGACACTTCCTTTCTATTTTTCGTAACCTTTATCTTTTACAGTATTTGTAAGTTGTATACAGATTGAAGCAACAATAATAGTAAAGAGTGGGCACAAACCCACTCTTTTAGCATACAAATTATCACACACTTCTTAACCCAATTCCAAAATTAGTATATCATAACCTGCAACAATTGGCAACATTAACTAAATAGGGCAATCTGGTCAGTTTCAGGTAAGCCTTTTAGGCACCCATGATTCTGCAGTGTTTCAATAACCGTTTTGCTCAGTTTACCCCTAATTCGTAAATCTTCTATAGAAGTAAAGTGGTATTCCTCCCTGGCCTTTACTATGTTTTCGGCAGCAGTTACGCCTACACCCTGGAGCCCAGCAAAAGGAGGAAATAGTGCGTTGTCCTCAATGATAAACTGTTGGGCCTGGGATTTTAGGAGGTCTACTTTGGAAAAGCTGAATCCACGCAGATAAAACTCCAAAGCTAATTCTAAAATTGTTAACAGCTTATTTTCTTTTGCAGTTACCCCATTACCCTTCTCCTGGATTTGGGAAATTGCCCTGCGGACTTCGCTTAATCCACTGCATATTAATTCCGCATCAAATTCATCGGCACGAACAGTAAAAAAAGTTGCGTAAAAAGCTAGGGGGGAATTTATCTTAAAGTAGGCAATTCTAAAGGCCATCATCACATATGCAACTGCATGGGCTTTAGGAAACATGTATTTAATTTTTTTACAAGATTCAATATACCATTGGGGAACCTGATTGTTTTTCATAACAGTTTCCTGTTCACCAGACACACCTTGCCCTTTTCTCACAGATTCCATTATTTTAAAAGCCCCACTGGATTCTACACCCTTGTGGATTAAAAAGGTCATTATATCATCCCTGGCTGATATGGCTTCAGATAACTTTGCCGTTCCACTTTTTATTAAATCCTGAGCATTATTCAGCCAAACATCGGTTCCATGGGAAAAGCCACTTATACGGACTAGCTCGGAAAAGGTTTTGGGCTTAGTATCCTCCAACATTTGCCGGACAAATTTAGTCCCAAACTCAGGTATGCCATATGTACCTACGGTGGAGCCAAGTTCTTGAGGTAATAGTCCTAATTTTTCTGTAGATGAAAAAATACTCATTGTATCCCTGTCATCTAAAGGTATAATCCGTGCATCAAACCCTGTCAGATCTTCCAGCATTTTTATTACAGTGGGGTCATCATGACCAAGAATATCTAATTTTACTAATCTGCTGCTTATAGAGTGATAATCAAAATGGGTAGTAATTGTCTCTGAGTTTTGGTCATCAGCCGGCCTCTGCAAGGGCGTAAAATTATGAATATCAATGCCCTTAGGAACCACCATTAAACCACCGGGGTGCTGACCTGTGGTTTTCTTTACACCGGTACAACCTTCAACCAAACGATTAACTTCTGCTGCTTTCTTATATTGGGATCTTTCGTCCAGATAGTTTTTTACAAATCCAAAAGCTGTTCTGGTGGCAATGGTGGAAATAGTACCTGCTCTAAATACATTCTCTTTACCAAAAAGTTCTTCAGTATATTTGTGTGCTCTGGGCTGGTATTCACCTGAAAAATTTAAGTCAATATCAGGTACTTTATCACCCTTGAAGCCTAAAAAAACTTCAAAAGGTATATCGTGTCCGTCCTTAATCAGCTTTTTCCCGCATTGGGGGCACTCTTTATCAGGAAGGTCCGCACCTGAACCATATGAACCATCTGTAATAAATTCAGTATAAAAACAGGATGAACATCTATAATGGGCTGCTAATGGATTAACTTCTGTTATACCTGTTAAAGTAGCTACAAAGGATGACCCTACTGAACCCCTTGAACCTACCAGATATCCATCGTCATTAGACTTTTTTACTAACTTATGGGCAATTAAATATAGTACAGCAAAACCATTATTTATAATGGAATCTAATTCTTTTTTTATCCTTTTTTCAACAATCTCAGGGAGGTTAGGTCCATATAAATAATGAGCTGTTTCATATGTAAGTTTGATAATTTCATCTTCTGCACCAGGTATTTCCGGTGGATAAAATTCATCGGGAATAGGTTTTAAATTCTCCACCTGTAAGGCTATTTGCTTAGGATTAGTAATTACTACCTCAACAGCAGCCTCTTTCTCTAAATATTCAAATTCTGCCAGCATTTCTTCAGTGGTTCTAAAATATAAAGGTGCTTGTTGGTCAGCATCAGTAAATCCTTTCCCGGCCATCAGAATTCTCCGGAATACTTCGTCTTCAGGATTGGCAAAATGGACGTCACCGGTTGCTACAACTAGCTTACCTATTCTTTTTCCTAGTTGGTACAAATCCATGTTAAGCTGGTTTAAATCTTTTTCTGAATCAACCTGACCGTTGCGAATTAAAAACTCATTATTCCCAATAGGCTGAATTTCAATAAAATCATAAAAAGATGCTATATCTTCTAAACCCTTTATATCTTTTTTATTTTCTAAATAAAACTGAATTAACTCACCTGCTTCACAGGCACTTCCAATTATCAGCCCTTCCCTTCTAGCTGCCAACAGGCTTTTTGGTATCCTAGGCACCCTGCTAAAATACTGGAGGTGAGAGTCTGAAATGAGAGAGTACAAATTTTTTAAGCCTGCAGCATTTTTAACTAACAAAATACAATGGTAGTTTGGAATTTTCCCATTATAATTAAGACCATCATCATAAATATAGGCTTCAGTACCATAGATAATTTTTATCTTATATTTTTGTCCTGTTTCATAGGCTTCAGGAAAAGCCTGGACAACACCATGATCTGTAATGGCAATTGCTTCATGCCCCCATTGGGCAGCCATTTTAACCAAATCCTTAGCGGAGGCTACTCCGTCCATACTGCTCATTTTTGTATGCAAATGCAGTTCAACCCGTTTATCCTTTGCAGAATCATGCCGCCCCTGGAATTGTTCTGAATTAATATCATAAACCAGCATAGTCAATTCCTGACTAAACTTGTCTATTTGCACCGTTCCCCTTATTTTTAATTGTTTGCTCTCCCTTATCTTTTGGGTAACCTCCTCAATTTCCTTTAGCTCCTTAATCAATTTGCAATTGATGGAGTCCTTTAAGTCAGTTAAATTAAAAATTAAGATGCCCCTGCCGGTTTTCAATTCTTTAACCTCTATATTAAAGGGTTGTCCAACGATTATAACATTGGGTTCCTCCTCAACAATTTCACTGATAATTTTACTGCTGCCCTTTATCTGCTTGCCAAAAATAATATTTGAGGTGCTCGGTTTAACAGTTTCCTGTTTCTCCTTTTTATTAGGAACAACAGACACCGGCGCCTGATATTTATGCTTATTCTCTATTATCACAGGTTTAATTTGCTCATCCCATTTTAGGCTTATAGAAATATTTTGTTGGACCAAATCAAAAAAAAGTTTTTCCAAAAAAGGTATACAGCCTTTTTTAGATAAATAATTTACACCCATCATAGAGCCAAGGAAAATCTCTAGTCTATTTTCCCCCTCCGTGCGCCAATAGGAATTAGACATCCAACCACAAGCACTGGGATACCTTTGACTAATCTCTGCTAATAGATAACTCCAGTTTTCCTCTACAAATGTTGAGAGGGAAGATATTTGCTTAAGCTTAGGTTTAAAAATCACCTTTTCTATATGGGGTAAAAATGTTTTTGCGTATTTACTACAGCTCCTAAGGAAACTGCCGGAAGGTATCTGGGTACAGTAAAAATAGATTTCCCAAGTATTATTAACTTGGGAAACTTCAACCTTATGAATATTTAGATTGTTAAAAAACCCTCTGATTTCTAGTGGAATATCATTACCATTGCCTGTTAAAATTTTAGAAAAAATATTTTCGGTCATTTACAACCTCCACTACTCCAGCTTCACTTTATGAACACCTTGGAGGTGTTCCAAGGTAGTTGTAATTTTTTGGGGGTCTCCTGTTGCTGGCAGCTTAAGGAGCATCTCTAATTGGATTGCTTTATCTTCAGTTTTTTCCCTAACCAATTTAATGCTTTTGATACTTACTTCCAAATCTCCTAAAGTGCTGCAAACAAGACCTATTTGCCCAGGACGATCATCCATCTGCACATTTAAGTATTGCAGCCTTTTTTTACTACTCACGACATTTTCCAGTTTAATAAAGTATACCAAAGAAATATAAACAATTATTGTAGTAGCTAACGCAGCCAAATATGCACCCGCGCCCACAGCCAAACCAATTCCCGCAACAACCCACAGAGTGGCAGCAGTAGTCAAGCCCCGGACATTTACGCCTGAACGCATTATAGTTCCGGCACCTAGAAAACCGATACCACTTACCACCTGGGCTGCAATCCGACCAGGGTCAATATTAGTATACTCCCTATATTCCATGAACATCGAGATGGAAACTATCATGATTAAAGAGGCACCTACAGAAACCAGGGTATGTGTCCTAAATCCGGCAGCTTTATTAAGGGCCTCCCTTTCCAGACCAATGACCCCTCCAAGAACAGCCGCTAGGATTAGTCTGATAACCATTTCTAATTCCCATATCATAAGAATCACCTCTAACTATGGGTCACATTCTTGGCAATCTCCCAATACATTTTTAGCCGGTAGGCAAAACCTTTAACAAGTCCTAATTTTTCTTCTTTCATTACATGGGACAATTCCTTTAAGATTACCTCTTTAACCCTCAGGTTATGATGTGCTGCATACTTTGTCAATGCCACTTCAACACCAAAGCGGGAAACATGTAGATTATTTATCTTAAACAAGTGTTCTTTTTTAATAATCCTTTGTCCAGATAGAAAAGGAGCAACTACCTGTGCCAGGTCAGTGGTTTTTCTTCCACTGTCAAAGATACCCACTACCATGTCGTATCCTTCTATTTTATTAAGCATGACCTCAACATGTTCCTTTTTTAGACCAATTAAATCCGCATCCAAAAAAAGAATTAGGTTATTTTTTGCATCCTGCGCACCTTTTAACATTGCACCGCCTTTTCCGATATTTTCTGAAAGGGCAATAAGTTTTACGGGATATTTTTTTACAATATTTACAGTACCATCAGTTGAACCATCGCTGACAACAATAATTTCTTCTATTTGATTAGACTCTAGTAATACGTCTAGTACATGCCCAATATATTTTTCTTCGTTATAAGCTGGAATAACGGCACTGATTTTCATAAGCAGAACCTCCGCAACCTACAATTTAAGAAACTCCGTGATCTTTTCTACTATTTCGCCCACAGGAACGTCTACTGTTTGCTTTTCGTCTCGCCGTTTGTATTCAACAACTCCTTCTTCCACTGTTTTCTTGCCAACTGTTAAGCGTAAAGGGAATCCTATCAAATCTGCATCCTTAAATTTTACCCCTGGGCGCTCATTGCGGTCATCCAGGACAACTTCAATACCTTTAGCAGTTAACTTTTGGTAAAGTTCTTCGGCGTATTTCATATGCTCCTGGTCTTTTGCCGAAATAGGGATAATGACTACATGGTAAGGAGCTATTGACTTGGGCCAGATGATGCCATTGTCATCAAAATTTTGTTCTACAGCGGCAGCCATAGTTCTGGTAACACCAATTCCATAACAGCCCATGACTATTAAGTTTTCTTTTCCATTTTCATCTAAGTACTTTGCATTTAAGGCTTGACTGTATTTAGTCCCCAACTTAAACACTTGCCCTACTTCGATGCCCTTTGCAGCCTTTAATGTACCCTGGCACTTTGGACATTGTTCTCCAGCTTCAACAAAACGGAAATCATTGTACTGACTTACGGTAAAATCCCTGCCTGGATTAACATAAGTTAAATGGTAATCATCTTCGTTGGCACCACAGATAACATTTTGTAAGTATTCTATTTCTAAATCAGCATAGACAGGAATTCCTTGCAATCCCACGGGACCCACAAAGCCTAGAGAGCATCCAGTTAAATTCTTGACATCCTCTTCGGAAGCTAATTCAAGGTTGTAACAAGGATGAACCTTTTGCACTTTAATTTCATTGATATTTCTGTCACCTCTGATGAGTACCGCAATTATTTGGTCATCTGCCCTGAAAAATAAGGTCTTAATACAATTAACAGGTTCTACAGCCATAAAATTAACTAAATCATTTATTGTCTTTATCTGAGGCGTATGTATCTTCTGCATCTCAAAAGGCTCCTGTGAACCTTTTTGCCCTACATTTTTTGTGGTAGCAATTTCAATATTTGCCGCATAATCACATGAATCACAATATGCTATTGTAGCTTCACCATTTTCAGCCAACACCATAAACTCATGGGTGACATTTCCGCCAATTGCTCCCGAGTCTGCTTCTACCGGACGAAAATCCAGTCCGCATCTTGAAAAGATGTTGGTATATGCCTGATACATTTTTTTATAACTGATATCCAGTCCTTGATCATCTCTGTCAAAGGAATATAAATCCTTCATAATAAATTCCCGTCCACGCATTAGACCAAAGCGGGGTCTTCTCTCATCCCTGTATTTATTCTGTATTTGGTACAAAAGCAATGGCATCTGGCGATAGGAGCTAACCTCACTGCGAATTAAGTCAGTAATTATTTCTTCATGGGTTGGACCTAGGCAAAAGTCACGGTTATGGCGGTCTTTTAACCTGAACATTTCTTCACCGTAAACATGCCAGCGACCTGTCTCCAACCAAAGTTCAGCAGGTTGAATAATGGGCAGCATGACTTCTTGTCCACCCGCTTTATTCATTTCATCCCTGATAATATCCATAATCTTTTTCAGAACTCTTTGAGCAAATGGCAGATATGTATATACTCCAGCGGCAGCCTTCCTAATGTAACCTGCCCGCATTAAAAGCTGGTGGCTTATTATCTCAGCTTCAGCGGGGGTTGAACGAAGGGTAGGAATAAAAGTTTCAGTCATTCTCATTGGTATCACATCTCCTCAATTCATCTAATTCTTTCAAGAAGGCAGATAATAAATCTTCTTCCTTTACTTTGCCAAGAATTTTACCTTTTTTAAAAATTAAACCCTCGCCTTTTCCTCCGGCAATTCCCAAGTCGGCTTCACGAGCCTCTCCGGGACCATTAACTACACATCCCATAATTGCCAAATTTAAAGGTTGCTTGATGTTTTCTGTCAATTTCTCAACTTCATTAACAAGTTTCTCCAAATTTATTTCACATCGACCGCACGTAGGGCAGGAAATAATATTTACCCTGTTTCTCCTTATTTCTAAGGAGTTCAAGATGTCCAATGCAACAGGTATTTCCTGCAGGGGGTCTCCCGTCAGGGATACTCTTATCGTATCACCAATACCTTCTGCCAGGAGGGCTCCAATACCTACTGCCGATTTTACCGTTCCTAATTTACTGGTACCTGCTTCAGTAACACCTAAATGCAAAGGATAGGGAATTTTATTGGCCAATTTTCGATAGGAGTCAATCATTAATGGTACATGGGAAGACTTAATTGATACTTTAATTTTAGTGAAATTTAAGTTTTCCAGGATCTCGATATGTCCAAGAGCACTTTCAACCAAAGCCTCTTTAGTTACACCATTATACTTCTCCAATAGATATTTCTCCAAAGAACCTGCATTAACACCTATACGAATAGGTACATCATAAAAGAGGGCAGCTCTAACAACCTCCCCCACTTTTAACCGGTTACCAATGTTCCCTGGATTTATTCTCAAACCGCTCACGCCGTTTTCCATAGCAGCAATAGCCAGCCTATAATCGAAATGAATGTCTGCTATAACAGGAATAGGACTTCTTAAACAAATCTCCTTTAGACTTTCGGCTGCTTCCCAATCCGGCACAGCTACCCTTATTATTTCACAACCTGCATTATATAGTTCATTAATTTGCTTAATTGTCCCTTGGCTATTGCGAGTATCAGTATTAGTCATTGATTGAACTGAAACAGGATAGTCCGACCCTATCCCAATACTACCAAGCATAAAGTTTACTGTTTTTCGTCTAACTATCAATATTTATCACCTTTAATCAAATAATTTGGCAATATCACGGTATGTTATAAACAGCATTAAAGTCATCAAAATGGCAAACCCCAGAATATGCACAAAATTTTCTTTACGAGCATCAATTGGTTTGCCTCTTAGGGCTTCAATTCCTAAGAAAATCAATTTACTGCCATCTAAGGCCGGTATTGGAAGTAAGTTTAATAATCCCAGGTTAATAGAGATTAACGCAGTCAAATTTATTAAATATATTAAACCTATCTGAGCGGATTCTCCTATTAATTGTACAATCCCTACGGGTCCGGCAACCTCACCCATGTCCGCATTTCCACCAACCATTTCAATAATTGCATAAATGGTAAAGTAAAGTATCTCCACAGTACGGGTTATCCCCAAACCAACTGCATTAAATATATTTACCTTTTTGGGAGTTTTATCAGGAGTAATCCCTATCAGCCCCACTCCATTGTCAGCGTCTAATTTGGGGGTGATTTGGAAGATTTGTTGTTCACCTTTTCTCACAATTTTAATACTTAGTTCTTTGTTTGGGCTGCTATGAATTATATTCACCATTTCGGACCATTCATCAACGGTAGTATTATCAATCGATACTATTTTATCTCCTTTTTGCAGACCTGCTTTTGCCGCAGGACTATCCGGCATAATATCACCAATTTGTGTAGTGCCATAGGGTATTCCTATAAAAGCAAAAATCAAAGCAAAAAGAACAACAGCCAGCATAAAGTTCATTAGTGGTCCCGCTACAATAACCCCTGCCCTTTGCCCAACACTTTTATTATTAAAATGTTTAGGGTCATTAAGGTACTCATTTTCCTCTTCTATTCCTGTTTCCCCTGACATTTTTACATAACCGCCGATGGGAAGTATTCTAATGGAATAAACAGTTTCCCCCTTCTGGAAGGAAAAAGCTTTTGGTCCCATTCCTATGCTAAATTCCTCCACTCTGATACCTACAAGTTTAGCTATAATAAAATGTCCAAACTCGTGTACAAAAATCAAAAGACCAAAAATTATTAAGGCTAAAAAAGCAGTTTGCAAATTTGATCACCTCAATGGAATATACTTAGTTGACTCAAAACGAGCCCATTTATCAATCTCAATGATTTCCTCAAGTTCAAAAACATTAAGAGGAATATGTTTATCCATTACCTGCTGAATTACTTTTGGAATTTCATTAAATGATATTTTTTTGTTTAAAAAAAATTCAACTGCAATTTCATTAGAAGCATTTAGGACAACAGGCATTGTCCCGCCTGTTTTCCCGGCCTCATAAGCCAAACTTAGACACGGAAAGTTTGCATAATCAGGCTTCATAAATTCAAGTTTAGAAATATTCAAGATGTCCAGCTTAGGGAAGCTGTTTATTCTGCGCCGGGGGTACGTTAGTGCATACTGAATGGGCACTTTCATATCCGGTAAGCCTAAGTGACCTAAAATTGTTCCATCCCCATATTGAACCATTGAGTGCACGATACTCTGGGGATGAATTACAACTTCAATCTTATCATAATCTACCTGAAATAGCCAATGGGCTTCGATTACCTCTAGTCCCTTGTTCATTAGGGTAGCAGAGTCAATTGTAATCTTTTTTCCCATCTGCCAGTTAGGATGCTTTAGTGCCCTCTCTGGTGAAACATTTTCCAGCTCTTGTCTAGTATAACCTCTAAATGGTCCCCCCGATGCAGTTAACAGTAATTTTTGCAGAGGATGTCTGTCTGGTTCCAGGCACTGCATAATAGCCGAGTGTTCACTATCAACAGGTATGATCTTCGCTCCCGTTTTTTCTTGTAACCCACATACTATACTTCCTGCAGCTACTATTGTCTCCTTATTGGCCAATGCCACATCAATCCCTAATTCCAACGCCTTAATGGTGGGCTTTATCCCCGCTGCCCCGGATATGGCAGCAACCACGAGGTCTATTTCGGTATTTTCCAGCTCATTGATTAAGCCATCTGTACCAAAATTAATTCTGGTTGTTTTCCCTGACATTTTGTCTCTAAAATATGTATATTTTTCATTATCTGTTGTTACTACAACCTCTGGTCTGAAAAAAATCACTTGCTCCAATAATAGGTCAATATTACTATGACCTGATAGTAAAACTATTTCAAACTCATCAATAAATTCCTTAATTACCTCTAGAGTTTGAATACCAATAGAACCAGTGCTTCCCAAAAGTGCTATTTTCTTTTTCAAATTAACTACCCCTTTTTAGTTGGTAAATAATTTTAATAATTAAAATTACTAAGGGACCTGCTACTAACCCTTTGATTCCCAGCAAACTTAAGCCTACAAAAATTGAAAACAAAACTGCCAGGGGGTGCAGTCCGATACTATCACCAATTAATTTGGGCTCAATGAGCTGTCTAATAGTTATAACAATAATATAAAGAATGAGCAAAGCTGAACCCAACTTATAATCTCCTACAAGTAAATGCCAGGCTGCCCAGGGAATAAAAATACCTCCCGGTCCCAATATGGGAATTATATCCATAATTCCTGTAATAACACCTACTGTAAACGCATATTCAATACCAATTATATGCAACCCAATAATTGTTTGTACGGCAGTCATGCTTACCAATAAAAACTGAGCTCTTAAAAAACCTACCAAAGCCTTACTAATGGAGTCAAAAACCTGGGTGGCGGGTAAGATTAATTTTACCGGAAGCAGATTTATAATAAAATTATTTATTTTTTCTTTATCCTTGCTGATAAAAAATGTGGCTAAAGCAGAAACAATTACTATTGTAAAAATTAAAGGAAGGGTTGCTAAAAAAATAATTAAAGATTCCGTGAAGCGACCCAAGAAAATCTTAAGGGAGTTAAAAAACTGAACGGCATTCTCCTGTAGTGTCTGATAAACTTCCGGTGGTAAGGGATTAGTGTAAATAAATGTTCTGATAACCTCTAATATAATACTTCCTTCAAATATAATATATCTACTGATATTCGGAAGTATGGAATAGAACTGCATTAACTCTACCGTCATTCGGGAGATGATAAAGATAATACATACCGATAAAAAACCTAGTACTAAAAACAAGCTTACTACTACAGCAATGCTGCGTCCAATTCGCACCTTTATTTCCAGATAATTGACAAGGGGATCAATCAGAATAGAAATAATGATCGCTAAAATAAACGGACTTAATGCACTTAATAACAAATTTGCCGAGGTCTTAAAAAAAGGAAAAATAAATTCAACTAACAGGTAAACCCCAAGAAAAAAAACAACTGCAGTAGAAACCAGTATTAAATTTTTAAGTTCCTTCTCCATCCAATCACCCCAGTTTAGCTAAAAAACACTATCAGATAAAATAGTACCGGAACTGCTAGAATTGTACTATCGAACCTATCCAGCACTCCTCCATGACCTGGTATAATATTTCCTGAATCTTTTACACCAGTTTGCCTTTTAATTCCACTTTCAATTAAATCTCCCAATTGTCCGCACACAGAGAGAATTACTGTAGTGATTATCATAAAATCCAGGGGAAAAAGGGAAAATAAACGGTTAAATACTACACCCACCAGTATACTGAATAACAGTCCACCAATGGCGCCTTCAATTGTTTTATTGGGACTTATCTGAGGTGAAAGTTTGCGTTTACCAAAAAACCTACCCCCAAAATATGCACCTGTGTCTGTTGACCATATAACAATAAATAAATAAATCAATATGATATTTCCTTGGGCTAATTCCCGCAGCAAAATAAGATGTCCTAATGACCAACCTATATAGATCAAAATAAAAAAATTAAGTCCTAAATCGCAAATACTTATCTGGGGAAAATAATAAAGGAAAGCCAGCAAAGTTATGATAAAACAGGACCCTATTGCCAAAGCAAAAGGGCTCTCCCAATCCTTATAAAGCCCAAAGATAAAAATTGCTTGACTCAGGAGAACGGGAATTAAAAGTGGCTTGAATCCCTTGTTAATCAACATCCCTCTAAGTTCATATGTACCAACCAGGATTAAAGCCAAAGAGGCAAAAGACAGCCAAATACCACCCATATTTATAATGGCAATTAAAATTGGAATGCCTATCAAAGCACTAACTACTCTTAACCACAGCATATTTACACCACACTTAATTTAGATTTATTCCTCCATATCTTCTATTCCTGTTCTGAAAATCATAAATCGCTTTTATAAGATGCTGCGGCTTAAAATCTGGCCATAAAATATTAGTTACCCAGAATTCAGTATATGCCAGCTGCCATAAAAGGAAATTACTAATTCTCATTTCACCGGAAGGTCGAATCATCAAGTCCGGATCCGGCTGATTTTTGGTATATAAGTATTCTGAAAAGGTTTTTTCATTAATATCATTAATCGAAAATTTCCCATCTAAAGCATCCTGGCAAAGATTCCGCACCCCTTGAGTAATTTCCGCCCGGCCACCATAGTTCAGCGCTACGTTCAGCACTAACTTATCATTGAAAAAAGTTTTTTCAGCTGCATTTTTTATATAATCCCTGGTAAATTGGGGAAGTTCATCAATAAATCCAATGGGGTGGATTTTCACTCCATTTTTATGCAGAATATCAAGTTCACTTTGTATATACTCTACTATTAAATTCATGAGAGTATTTACTTCATCTTTTGGTCTTTTCCAATTTTCTGTGGAAAACGCATAAACAGTTAAAAAAGATATTTTTAGTTCTAGACAAGTTTCCACTATTCTCTTTAATGTATTTACTCCTGCACGATGACCGGCAACCCTGGGCAATCCCCTTTTGGTAGCCCATCGTCCGTTTCCGTCCATAATAATTGCAATGTGCCTGGGTAGAGGCTTACTTATAACATCTTTTACTTCAATAACTTCTTCCCGGGAAAAGAAAGACATAGCTACCTCCAAAAACTTTACTAAAATAAGTATTTTTCAATGCACTAATAATTATAATATGCCTAACCTATAATTACCAAACCAAATTTTTGAAATCGGAAAACACGGCTTGCGCCGAGCCTTTGGCGACTGCGGAAGCCGATGTTGCACTTGTATACTTATACTTTCTGATAAGTATAAAACAAAACCCCTTGGTTTTGTACAAGGGGATTCATTTATATTTATTTAAGATTGAAGGGTATCCTCGTGCCATGTTACTAATAATTCAATTGAATTGAGTTTAGTCTTTTTTACCCTGACAATCCGTGCAGTTCCCGGAGGTTGGTTAAGGAAGTTGACTTTATCTATTGCATAGCCCTCAGCCTCTAAAACAATCTTTGCTTCCACGAGCTTCATTGCTAAAATATTTTCAAAGTCCATTTACTATTAAATCTCCATAATTTCTTGTTCTTTATTGTCTAGAACTTTTTCTACCTCACTAATAAATTTATCAGTAAGTTTTTGTACATCATCCTGAGCTTTCTTAGTTTCATCTTCAGAAATTTCTTTAGTTTTTTCTAAAGATTTTAGAGTATCGTTAGCATCTCTTCGAATATTTCTGATTCCTACACGCGCATCTTCGGTCTTTTTCTTAATCATTTTAACCAATTCTTTTCTTCTCTCCTGGGTTAACTGGGGGATAGAAATTCTAATTACTGTTCCATCACTTGAAGGATTTAAACCTAAATCCGATTTGAGAATGGCTTTTTCAATATTAGGAATGGTGCTCTTATCCCAAGGCTGGATCAATAACAGCCTTGCTTCTGGAGCAGTTACATTGGCCATTTGGTTGATAGGAGTAGGTACCCCATAGTATTCAACCTGAACCTTGTCCAAAATTGCAATATTGGCTCGTCCTGCCCGTAAGCTGGCGAACTCCTTTCTCAGGACTTCCACTGTTTTTTGCATCCTATCCTCGGAGTCCATTAAAATTTCATCAATCATTTTTCTCCCTCCCTACATAAGTTCCAATATTTTCACCCAAGACAACTTTTTTAATATTACCAGCCTCATTTAAGCTGAAAACTATAATCGGTATATTGTTATCCATACATAAAGAAGTAGCGGTTGAGTCCATTACTCCTAACCCTTTATTAAGAACATCTATGTACTCTAAATCGGAAAATTTCTTTGCTTGGGGGTTTATAATCGGATCAGCATCATATACACCGTCAACTTTTTTCGCCATGAGAATAACTTCTGCTTCAATTTCCGCAGCACGCAAAGCAGCAGTAGTGTCAGTAGAAAAATAGGGATTCCCGGTTCCGGCAGCAAAAATCACAACCCGACCTTTTTCCAGGTGGCGAATAGCTCTCCTTCTAATATATGGTTCTGCAATTTGCCTCATTTCAATAGCTGTTTGCACTCTTGTAACTACTTGTTGATTTTCTAGTGCATCTTGCAAGGCAAGGGAGTTTATAACTGTAGCAAGCATCCCCATATAATCAGCAGTGGCCCTATCCATACCCTTGGAACTCCCTGCTACACCTCTCCAGATGTTGCCTCCTCCAACTACAACAGCTACTTGTACACCTAAACTAACAATTTCTGATATTTGATAGGCAATGGAGTTTAGTATTTCCTGGTTTAAACCATAACCTAAGTTGCCTGCTAATGCTTCGCCACTTAATTTTATTACAACCCTTTTGAATTTTGGCTGATCCATAACCACTAATTACCTCCAGTCTATTATCTTCGACACAACATAAATTTTTCCTTTTTTTAGAGCTGTTTCAAAAAAGAGAACACAACGTGTTCTCCTCTCTGTGGTTATTTTTTATTAATCTCAGCCATTACCTCAGCGGCAAAATCCCCGGATTTCTTCTCAATGCCTTCTCCCAGCTCATAACGTACAAATCTGCGCACACTAATATTTTCACCAATTTCGGCAATTGCCTCCGAAATTATCTGACCTACTGTTTTATCCCCGTCCTTGATGTAGGATTGTTCCAACAGGCAAACATCTTTGTAAAATTTCTCAATACGTCCTTCAACCATTTTATCTATAATATTGGCTGGTTTGCCTTCATTTAAAGCTTGTGCCTTTAATATCTCTTTTTCCTTTTGGATTACCTCACCGGAAACTTCTTCTTTTCTTACATATTCCGGTTTGCTGGCAGCTATTTGCATCGCAATGTTTCTGGCTAACTCTTGGAATTTTTCGGTTTTAGCAACAAAATCTGTTTCACAGTTTACTTCTACCAAAACACCAATTTTTCCACCCATGTGTATGTATGATGTTACAGCACCATCAGCAGCAATTCTACCGGCTTTTTTAGCAGCCGCAGCCAAACCTTTTTCTCGTAAATACTCTATTGCTTTTTCCATATTTCCGCCGGTTTCAACTAAAGCTTTTTTACAGTCCATCATCCCTGCACCCGTTGTTTCCCTTAACTCTTTGACCAAACTAGCAGATACTGTCATTGGATTTAAACCTCCTTTTTTACTTTCTCTTAATATAGGATAACCAAAATTATGTATAATAGAAAATAACTTCAAAAAATTAAGGGGCAGCCATAGTTGGGGTCCCTAATCCCCATTTGGTTACCCCTTATTGCCATAATTTTATTCTTCAGTAGCTGCTGTAGTATTGCCTTGCTTTGCTTCCATAACAGCATCAGCCATGACAGTAGTTAATAGTTTTACGGCTCTGATAGCATCATCATTACCGGGAATAACATAATCAACTTCGTCAGGGTCACAGTTAGTATCAACAATAGCAACAACTGGTATACCTAAACGTTTTGCTTCAGCAACAGCAATACGTTCTTTTCTGGGGTCTATTACAAATAATACACCAGGTAACTCTGGCATATCCTTGATACCACCAAGAAATCTTTCTAAACGTTCCTTTTCGCCTCTTAATTTTATAACTTCTTTTTTAGGCAAAACGGACATTGTACCATCCTCTTCCATTCTTTCCAATTCGAAAAGACGGTCAATACGTTTTTTAATAGTTTGATAGTTAGTCAACATGCCGCCTAACCATCTTTCGTTTACAAAATACTCACCGGATCTTATCGCTTCCTCTTTAACAGTTTCTTGGGCTTGTTTTTTTGTACCCACAAAAAGAACGGGTTTACCTTCCATTGCAATTTGACGGATAAATTCATAAGCCTCAATTACTTTCTTTACAGTTTTTTGTAAATCAATGATATATATGCCATTACGTTCTGCAAAGATATAGGGAGCCATCTTGGGATTCCATCTTCTTGTCTGATGTCCAAAATGAACACCGGCTTCTAAAAGTTGTTTCATGGAGATAACAGCCATTAGGGCACCTCCTTTCCTCTTGGTTTTTTTCCTCCGCCTTTTTCAACTTTATAATAGACCTTTCCAGGCACCCTAAAATAAATCCAAAGGCGTGTGTAATAACACCAAAAATTATTTTAGCATAGTAATATATAATAAGCAATATTATCACACAAAAAATAGGCTAATTTCTATAAGCAATATAGAACTAGCCTATTCTTTATACAGTTGTATAATCATTGCAGCTTGATCCTGTCCGATATTTAGATGCTGGGAGATCTGTTTTACCGTCCAGCCCTTAGCAGCCAACTCAATTATTTCCTTGTGCTGGACGTTTAATTTTGGTACAGTATATCCAAACTTATTATTGGAATGACTGCTTTTGGTACTGATTTTCCTTGGATTTACGGTCCTTTGTTTTATTTCCTTATTGATTCGTCTCGAATTGTCTAAAGGAATTATCCCATTATCTAAATTGCCTGAAGTAAGAGTTCTAGCTTCTACCTCATTATTTATTTGCATTTCTATATCCTTCGTCAATTCCGCAGTCAACTTTTCATACTCTCCATAGAGTATTTCTAAATCCCTTTTAACTAAGGACGCTTCCTCAATGCTTTTAGAAAGGTTGCTGGCAAATATATTTAGATACAACCAGAAAACAAGCAAACTAAAAATAATGCCGATAAAAAAATAAAGCATAGTAGGTTACCACCTATATATGAATGTCTAAAATATTACCTAAAACCTTTGGTACTAACTTATCTTCTTCGTCGTTTTGGGTATCCTTTTGTATTTTATTGGAATTTCCATTCTTTCCTCTTTTATTCTGTTGGTTATCATTAATATTGCCATTTATGGCATAATCCATTTTGTTAACGGATTTTTCCTGAATATTCATTTCTTTCTTTAACTGCTGTGATGCGGCATGATTTTCATTTTGTCCCTGTTGCAGCTGCATCTGTTGTAATTTACCAATATCAGGAGTTCTTTGCACCATGACCTGTAGGTCTACTGCTTTAAAGGACAATTAACCCACCTCCTCATTATTTGCTTCAAGAGGTGAAATGCTAATATCTGCACCTTTCTGCCTTAGGGTTACCTTATACATTTCGTTGGTAAAATGCTTGTTAGCCCTGCCAATTGTAACATTCACACCACAGTTAATCATACCCGATACCTTTATATAACCCTCTTCCAGCTCTTTGATTTGTTTTTCTAATTCAAATTTTAGCAACTGTAAGTCCTCGTGTTGTTTTTCCAACTGCATCTTAGTTTCCTTTAATTTAGAGAGAAGGGCTTCCTTATCAGGTGGTAGGTTTATTAATTTCCCTTTTAATTCCATTAGGAGTTTCACTGCTTTGCTTGTTTTATCAAGATTGTCCTTCACCTGTAAAATCTGCTGAGTAGTTTCCTTAAAGATCATACGGGTTTCCGGTTTTATACCTACCTCTATGTTGGTCAGGGTTGCTAAATTTGAACCAATATTTTTACATATAAGTGCTTTACCAGCTCTGCTTGTTCCGCCAACAACAAGTCCCTTTCTTCCTCCTACTTGAATAGTCAAGCCGCTATTGACGGTACTGTGCATTATGGCTTCATTTACAATTACATCTATACCTGCAGAAATATTGGCATACTCAATAAAATTACTGTATATGCTGCCCTGGGCATCCACCATACTCTTCTTAAGACCTCTAATACCCTTTTTAATGAAGATATTGCCTGATGAATAAACATTGCCACCTTCTACTGTTCCAAATATTTCCACATCACCTTTAGCCTTAACAGTGAAGCCATCCCTAATGTTGCCTCTGACTACCACATTACCAACAAAATCAATATTCCCACTGGAAAAATCGACATCACCATTTACCTCAAAAACCGGTAGAACTGATACCCTGCGCTCAACAATGACAACATGTCCCTCACAAGCTGCATAGCCTTTAGTCTTATCTGTTGATAACACTAAGTTCTTACCAATGGGAATTATTACGTCTTTACCATTAAAAGCTGGAATTTCCTTCCCGGTAACTGTAATTCCAGGATTGCCTTTAGTTGCCGGAATTTTTTCCACTAAAAGTTGACCTTCTTTTACGACCTGAATTAAATTTATATTATAAAAATCTACATTACCGTTTTCTAATTCCTTTGGTTTTATTTCTACACCTTTCTCGTAAAAATGATATTTAATTTCTCCATCTTGACCATGTACCGGGTTTCTTCCTTGGGCTATTAAAAGTTCAATAACATAATTTTTTTCCGCTAGAGCAATCATAATCTTTACTTCATCAATACCATATGTAATGCCTTTAGCAAGTAGTTGGGATTTTATTTCACCCAAAGTAAGTTTATGTTCATCCTCTAGAGCAGGAAAAATTGTCATGTAGGCACTAAGTAAGTCATCAGCTTTTTCAATCTCAAATTTAGTTGTAGTATCTATATTACTATAAGGAATGCTAAAAAACTCCTTGCTGTTATTATCAAACCAGTACTGGAGCATTTCCGTATTAAAACTAACATTCCTTAACTCCAGTTCTTTTTTTAGAATAGAAAAGGTTTTGTCCCAGCTTAACCCCTTATCTTCCTTGGTTGTGCTTACTATTATATGTTTATCGTTCAACTCCAATTTGTAAAAACCCATTATTCCACCTCCATTCTAACACCTCAAACAAATTTAGGAAGAAGCTTAGATTTAAGTTTAATAACTGCTTTTTTATGTATCTGTGAAATTCTACCCTCGCTAAGACTTAGGACCTTACTAATTTCTTTAACTGTTAATTCCTCATAATAAAATAAGGTTATGACTAATTTTTCTTTTTCATTTAGCTCCTGTATAGTATTCCCCAAAGCTTCAACCAACTCCTCCTGTTCCAGCTGTTTTACCGGATCAGGGCTGTTTTTATCAGTGAGCATATCTCTTAATGTGAAAAAATCATTTTCGTCATTGTCAATTTCCTGTTCCAGGGAAATTACAGATAAATAACCAACATCCTGCAGCAGCTTTTCCAATTCATTCTCATTAATACCAAGATAACCTGCAGCTTCTACATCTGTTGCACTTCTGCCCAGTTGCTGCTCCAACGCAAAATATGCTTTTTCAATTTCCTTTGCTTTTCTCCTTAAAGACTGGGGGGCCCAATCCATTTTTCTTAATCCGTCAATAATAGCACCCCTTATTCGCAAAACAGCGTACCCTTCAAAGCTGTTATTAATATTGGGGTTAAATTTATTGATAGCGTCAATTAAGCCAAAGGACCCATAGGAGAGCAGATCGTCAAATTCAACGGAATTAGGAAGCCCTTGATAAATTCTTTGGGCGCAATAGTTAATTAGTGGTGCATAAGTAGTAATCAGTTTGTCTCTATTTTCAATATTGGGATTATTAAAAAAGTCCTGCCACAAATCTTTTTTATTATCCACGTCACCACTCCTAGTCTGTCAAATGGTCTTTTCTCCTTTATTTATGGTTTTAATATGCAATTCCCCATTCTCCGGATTGAAGGTAATCGTCCTACCGAAATTTCCTCCAGTATCCTCCGCCATTATTTTAATTCTGAAATCTGCTAATATTTTCTTGACTGCCTCCGTATTTCTTTCCCCTATCCTCATAATACTGCTTGTACCATTAAAATTAAACATTTGTGCTCCACCGGCTATTTTAGCCACCAGCCTGATTTTTTCTGCACCTAATCTGGTCATTTGGTCAACAGTCTCGATCAATGCTGTATCGGCATATTTGGCTTTATTTTGGTTGTTTTTTGCCTGTGTGCTGTCGGGAAGCATTATATGAGCCATTCCTCCAATTTTTTTTGCGGGGTCATATAGACAAATACCGACACAAGACCCCAGTCCGGTTGTAACCAATTTTTGCGGGGCTTTACATGCAGCTAAATCAGCCATTCCTACTTTTATAACATCCATTAGAAAACAACTCCTAATTCTTTCAACAAAATTTCTAAGGACCCTGGCTCAGGGAGCAAAAAGAAATGTCCTTTGACTTCTTTTTCCTCCTCTAAGAAAACACTTTCGATAACTAATGCATAATCACTCACTTCACCATAAAGCTGTAAGACATTGCCCAAAATAGCCCCTGCCATATCATATGCTAATGCAGGAACCGAGGCATTGAATTCAATATTGGTAAATGTCCCTAGAGAAGTAAGGTAGGACCCCGCTAAAATATTGGTAATTTCTTTTAAGGCTGAAACATCCATCTCATCTAAAACCAAACTTCCTGTTGCACTTTTGCCAACTAAAATATTAAGGAATAGTTTGAGGCTTTCCTCAGGAATAACAAAAAGGATGCTCATAGGCGCTTTACCATCTACCTGCAAGTATCCACCTGCAACTAAGGTATCAGCCCCTCCCATTAGTTCAACTACCTGGGCAAAAGGCAAGATAAAAATATTAGGCACCGACATATTTATTTTTTTATTTAACATAGTTGATAAGGCGGTAGCTGCATTTCCTGCACCAATGTTGCCAATTTCCTTTAATGCATCCTTTTGCAGCATGCTTAACGATTCAAAATCCATCTTATGACACCCCTTATTTGCAAATATTTATACTTAAATAAAAAATTATATATTAATAAAATTAACGCCCTTAACAATCTCTTTAGCTATATCTTGAAGGGGAACAATCCTATTAATAGCACCTGCTTCAATGGCAGCTTTTGGCATTCCAAAGACAACACATGTTTCTTCAGCCTCAGCAATTGTATAAGCCCCAATTCCTTTTAGTTCCTTAATACCTGCCCGACCGTCATAACCCATTCCTGTCATAATTACCGCAACAACTTTTTTGAATTGGGTATTAGCTACAGATTTAAATAATGCATCAACCGAAGGTCGGTGTCCTGTTACTAAAGGTCCTTGGTGCAAACAAAGCACAAGCTCACCAAAATCATTCAGTTGTACTTCCATTTGATAATTACCGGGTGCTACATATATGTAACCAGATTGCAACTTTTCCCCATTTTCGCCCTCTTTAACAATAAGTTGAGTAAGACTATTCAACCTTTGTGCCAGAGATTTTGTAAATCCTGGTGGCATATGCTGTACTATCAGTATTGCAGCGTTTAGATTTTCTGGAAGGTTTTCTATTACATTGTGCAATGCTTTAGGACCTCCTGTTGAAGTCCCAATTACAACCAGGGGGAAATCTAAAGAAGTATCAGACCATTTTGTACTATTGGGGGGAGATATAGCAACCCCCGATTGCTCTATCTTCTCCTTTACGACAAATGTATCCTGTTTTAAATTTGCCCTTTTAGCCATTTTAATTTTTTGGATAATTTCTTTAGCTGCGTCATTAATATTAAGGGAAATTGCCCCTCCTGGTTTCTGTACAAAATCGATGGCACCATAAGCTAAGGATTTAATTGTTATGTCAGCTCCCAATTGGGTGAGGGAACTAAGCATAACAACAGGTGTAGGTCTGATTTGCATTATTTTTTGCAGTGCCTCCAGACCATTCATTTGCGGCATCTCTACATCAAGGGTTATAACATCTGGTTGAAGAATTGGAATCTTGTCTAATGCATCCTGACCATTCCTTGCAGTACCAACCAATTCCAGTTCCTCATCTGCATTAATGATATCGGAAATAACCTTTCGCATAAATGCAGAATCATCTACCACCAGAACCCTTATTTTGGACATTATAACACTCCTTTTTTAATTAATTCCCTTTGCCGTTCAAAAACGTATTTAATTATCTTATCCCTAGTTTTTTCTAATATCTCAGTATATTGAACACCTATGAATATCCGTTGAATGTCTTCAATATTTTCACAATATACCCACATCACAACTGCTTTGCAAGTTACTATCTCTTCGGGCAAATGCAATTTAATTATTAATCTCTGACCTTTTTCAAAATTGCCTTTAACAGAAAATTGGGTGCCGCCACCACTTAAATCCCGGGTAAGGGATTTTGAAAAAGGCACATCTTCTTCACTATCTAGCCGGTATTCAATTTCAATATTAACTGGTACTCTTACAAAGCTCCTCCTTTGGACTTTTTTAACTTTAAAAGGTAAACCCAAAAAAACAAGTGGAATAGGTCGAGAACTACGGTCCTTTACCTTGCAATATGATTTATATGATGCACTACTATCCCAATGTTGGATAATGACCGTTGTACCAGGACGCAAAGGAATTAACTGCCCGTTATGAAAAGGCATCCCAATAACAATACCTTTTTCATTTACGTCTTCCACCCTAGTACGATAGGTTCCACTATACTCAAAATCTTCTTCAACTTCAATATCAATTAACTGGTTAACTTTTAAATTATCCAGCATTTAATCACCAACTTTTAGGAGATTGCACTAGTTTTTGAAGTAAGAAATAATTTTACTAAAATAATCCTTTAGACCGGCAGCTTTAATGTTTTCATAATGCTGATTGCAAATTTGTGAAGCTAAATGATATACTCCTTCTGCCGCTTTCGATGAAGGATAGCTTAGTATAAAGGGCTGTTGTTTTTTCACTGATGCGGATACAACTTTATCCTCAAGTATATAACCCATTATTTCGGGATTGCAATTTTTCAAAAACCTATTAGCTACAATCTGTAATTTCTTAGCGGAGATTTCTCCTTCTTCATAACTTATAGCTTTATTAACAATAATTTTGATTTTTCCAATGAATTTATGTTTGTTTAGAGTTTTTATCAATCCATATGCATCAGTTAATGATGTAGGTTCCGGAGTTGTTACTATAAATATTTCATCTGCAGCTAAGGTAAAATTTAAAACATTTCTGGAAATGCCCGCTCCCGTATCTATTAATAAATAATCGCTTTCGCTGTCTAGGGCTGAAAGCTTAATTAAAAATCTTTCTAATTGCCATTCTTTTAAATCTGCCAATTCATATATACCTGACCCTCCGGGAATTATCCGAATACCCTTAGGTCCGTCGATGATAATTTCCTCTAATTCTTTTTCCCCATTTATTACATGATAAAGATTATATTTAGGGGATACACCCAATATGACATCTATATTAGCCATTCCCAAATCAGCATCCAAAATTAATACCCTTTGCCCAAATTCCGCTAATGCTAATCCAAGGTTTAGTGTAAAGTTAGTTTTGCCTACCCCGCCTTTACCTGAGGCAATAGTAATAACCTTAGTGGGATACTCTTTTCCCCCTATTTGGTTTTCAGCTTTAAGCTTTAGATTCTTAGTTAAGGTGCGTAAACGGTCTAGTTGTGTACTCATCTGACACCACCCCTTAGAATAAGTCCCACAATTTTTTCAGTCTGAGCTATCTCGATATCATCGGGGACACTCTGCCCAGTGGTAAAATATGAAAGGTATTTTCTACTCTTATGAATTATACTTAAAATTGGTCCATATGTTGTTGTTTCATCCAATTTGGTAAAGATTATTCGATTAAAATTAATTTTTTCGTATGTTTCTATTATTTCTAACATATCCTTATACTTAGTTGTGGCACTCAGCACCAGAAATATCTCATCAGGTTCAGCTGCATCTAAAAAACCCTTTAATTCACCTAAATGCAAAGCATTCTTATGGCTTCGTCCGGCTGTGTCAATGAAAACAAGATCTTTATCAGAATGTTGAATTATACTATTTTTCATATTTTGAGGCGTAAAAACAACTTCTACAGGTATACCGATAATATCACCTACAGTTTTTAATTGCTCAACGGCTGCTATTCTATATGTATCAGAAGTAATGAGTGCAATATTTTTTTGGTTGTTTATTGTAAAATTTGCTGCCAGTTTAGCAATTGTTGTAGTTTTTCCTACACCGGTAGGACCTACTAAAGCAAATACCTGCTGCTTTTTCTTTTTAGGCAAATTTATGGGTTTAGGCTTTTTTAAAATCCGGCATGCTATTTCAGTAAAGGATTTTTGAATGTAATCCATATCCTCATACTTACTGGAAGGGATATTATCCAGACACCTTTTTACCAGCCTCTTGGCAAGTTTTTCTTCAACTTCATTTTTTACTAAAGAATGGTAAAACTGTTCGCCTATTCTGTTCAAACCAAAATTAAGACTTGCATTTTCAATTTGCAATATCATATCCTGCATTAATTTTTTCATTTCTTGCAGGTCATCGCTGCCATTTTGTGAGTCAATTAAACTATCTGTTTCTTCATCGGCAAGATCTTCATTCATAAAATCTTCATTAACTACGGCTTCATTGTTATTAGGTTGACTTCCAATTAAATCTAATTTTTGTTCAGTAATTTGAGGCCATACAATCTGGGTTTGAGCTGGTACCTCTTTGGGTTCAGGTTTTAAACTGGGGAAATCATTGTCAACAGCAGCGGTTACCTCCACAAACTCTTTGGAAAACAGACCTAGAAACCCACCTTCCTTAAATCTTCTAGTATGTAAAATAACTGCGTCCTTCCCCATTTCAATCTTCACCTGGAGCATAGCTTCTTGAATATTATTAGCAACAAACCTTTTAACGCGCATCTATATTCACCGCCCCCACTGCCTCAATTTCAACATTTGTAGGTATTTCGTTGTAAGATAAAACAGGAATTCCAGGATAATTCCTTTCTATAAGCCTTCTAAAGTAGATTCTAACAACTGGCGGGCAAAGAACAACAGTTTGATAACCCATTAAGGAAGAGTGCTCATATGCTTTTGCCAATGATTTTAAAATTTGCTGACCTTTTAGGGGGTCTATAGCTAGATAATTACCCTGTTCAGTTTCTTTGACACTGCTGCGAATTACCTGTTCCACCTCTGGACTTATTGTAATAACGGTAATTTTACCATCGCCCGTTGCATAAAGATTGGTTATTTGTCTGCCTAATGCCTGACGCACGTATTCGGTTAAAATGTCAATATCTTTAGTTACAGATGCATAGTCACCTAATGCTTCCAAAATGGAAACCATGTCCCTTATTGGTATTTTTTCCGCCAGCAAGTTGGCTATTACCTTATGCACTTCACTTAAGGACATCAATTGGGGTACTAATCCATCCACAACTGCCGGAGAATCCTTTTTTACATGGTCAATTAGTACTTGCAAATCCTGCCTGGTTAGAATTTCTGCCCCATGGTTTTTAATAAATTCAGTTAAATGGGTTGCTAAAACAGACGGAGGGTCAACAACTGTATATCCTAAAATTTCCGCTTCGTCCTTATCACCTTCAGATATCCAGGTCGCAGGAAGCCCAAAGGCGGGTTCCTTAGTTTCGATACCAGGTAAAGAAGGAGCATCCCCTGGATTCATAGCCAAGAAGTGGTCTAATAATAGGTCCCCCTGGGCTAGAGGCACACCTTTAAGTTTCATTATATATTTATTGGGCTCTAGCTGCATGTTATCCCTTATTCTAACCGGTGGGACAACCAGGCCCATTTCCAATGCAATTTGCCTGCGTATTAAAACCACCCTGTCCAGCAGATCACCCCCTTGGCTATTATCTACTAAGGGAATTAATCCATAACCTAATTCCAATTCCAAGGTATCAACATTTAGAAGGGAAAAAACACTCTCTGGTCTCTTTATTTCCTCAACTTCTTTAAATTCCTCCTCCTGAGCTTGTTTTTCTGCCGATTCCTTTATAGAATTATGCATTAAATAAGCAAGAATACCACAACCTAATCCTATTGCTAAAAAAGGAACTGTTGGAAGACTAGGTACTAACCCCAGGGCCACTAGCACAACTGCAGTAATTGCCAATACTTTTGGATGGGCGAAAATTTGTTTTGTTAAATCCTGACCTAAATTTGAATCAGAAGCTGCTCTGGTGACAGTGATGCCTGTAGCGGTAGATAATAGGAGCGCCGGAATCTGCGAAACCAGTCCGTCCCCTACTGTTAGCAAAGTGAAAGTTGTAGCTACCTCACTGATTGAACCCATATTAAGCTGAAAAGTTCCTATAATAATACCGCCGGTAATATTAATAAAGATAATTACAATACCAGCAATAGCATCCCCTTTTATAAATTTGCTGGCTCCATCCATCGCACCGTAAAAATCAGCCTCCCGCTGGATATTTAATCTTCTTTTCCTTGCGTCCTGTTCGCTGATCAACCCTGCATTTAAATCAGCATCTATGGCCATTTGCTTGCCCGGCATGGCATCTAAGGTGAAACGGGCAGCAACTTCAGCAACCCTTTCGGAACCTTTAGTTATGACTATAAATTGGATGACTACTAATATAAGGAAAACTATGAGTCCAACTACGGGATTTCCTCCAACTACGAAATTGCCAAACTGTTCAATAACCTCACCCGCATAACCATGTAAAAGAATCAAGCGGGTTGATGATACATTAAGAGCAAGGCGGAAAAGTGTCATTATTAATAGCAGTGATGGGAAAACCGAAAACTGGAGAGGTTCAAGATTATACATCGAAACAAGAATTATTATTAAGGAAATGGTGATGTTCAATACTATAAGCAGACTTAATATCCAATCAGCCATTGGAATAATCATCATGACAATAATTGCAATGATACCAAAGGCGATAAGTAAGTCACTATGTTTAAAAATTCTGTTTACAA
Source organism: Bacillota bacterium (assembly GCA_049323895.1). Classification (GTDB taxonomy): domain Bacteria; phylum Bacillota; class Peptococcia; order Peptococcales; family BICA1-8; genus JBMOKT01. The sequence goes on from JBMOKT010000013.1 coordinate 373,189, forward strand.
CTGAAGTATCAGATGCTGCCATTTTATCCTCCTATTTCTTCTGCTTTAATCTATAGACGAAAGCTAATACCTCTGCCACTGCCTGGTATAAATTTTCGGGGATTTCTTGGTTAATATCAGCATTTCTATAAAGTAACTGGGCTAGGGGTTTGTTTTCTACCGTAACAACACCTGATTTGTGAGCAATTTCTTTAATTCTAAGAGCCACTAAATCCTGACCTTTTGCAGTAACCATGGGCGAATTCATTGTTTTAGCATCGTATTTCAGTGCTACCGCGTAATGGGTGGGATTGGTAATTATCACATCCGCTTTGGGTACTTCCTGCATCATTCTAGACATGGCCAATTGTCGTTGTTTTTCTTTAATTTTACCCTTGACTTGCGGGTCACCCTCTATATTCTTATACTCGTCCTTTATCTCCTGCTTAGACATTTTTAACTCATTTTCATATTGGTACTTCTGAAATAGATAATCTATCGCGGCAAGTGCAGCTAAAAGCAATGTGGTTTTCCACAGGATTGTAAAAAGAATTGTTCCAATAAAATTCAAAATATTACCCAATTCCATATCCATTAAATAAGGAAAGGTATTGATTTTATCTTTCAAACTAGAAAAGGCAATATAACTTATAAGTCCTATTTTTCCAACAGATTTAAATAATTCAACTAATGCTTTTTTCGAAAAAATTCTCTTAAAGCCTTCAATGGGATTTACCCTTGAAAATTTCAACTGAAGTGTCTCTGTGGTAAACATAAATCCCACCTGTATTAAATTTGAAATTACTCCTGAAATAAACACCACTAACAACATGGGGAGAATTAATTTCCCGAGAAGTAAAATTAAGCTTATCAAAAGTGGTATAATTCCTGCCGCTGTAAAACCCTCTAAATTAAAACTTTTCCATAAATTAAAAATATAATTGCCTAGATCTTCAATCATTAATGGGAGGAAAAGCTTTAAAAGTAGAAAGGAAGTGAAAAGTATTAATACGGAATTTACTTCAGTACTCTTAAGAACCTGTCCCTTTTTCCTAGCCTCCTGCCTTCTCTTTGGAGTTGCCTTTTCTGTTTTTTCACCAGCAAATAATTGTAGGTTGATATAGTACTTTTTCATGAAAGCACCCTTATTATTTTTAATGTATCTTCAAAGGCCCTTTCAAAAAGAGCAAATAATAGATAAACATATAATGGCATTATTATAAGCAACAGGATAAATCCTGCTAAAATTTTTGCAGGCATGCCTACTAAAAAAACATTCATCTGAGGAACTGTCCTGGCAATGATACCCATTACAAAGTCAGTTATGAAAAGGGCTCCGACCATGGGAGCAGCAAGTTTAAAAGCAATAAGAAACATTTTGCCTGTAAATTCAATAAGGAGTAATATAAGGGAAGAAGAAATATTAATGCCTTCCATAGGAATAAGTTGGTAGGAATGAACCAAAGCTTCAATTAAAAAGTGGTGACCGTTTATTAAGAAAAACACCAATATTGCCAGCAAGTATTTGTACGTCCCCATCAACGGAATCTGCATCCCGCTTTGAGGGTCCATTACGTTAACAATGCCAAAACCCATTTGCATATCAATGCTCTGACCCGCTAACTGTATTGCCGCAAATAATAGTTGGGCGGAAAAACCAATTACTACTCCTATTAAAATTTCACTAATAAGAATCAATGCAAAACCAAGATTAATTATGGGGGTATTAATTTCCCCAAAAATTGTCAAGAAAACAAACAAGCTTAATGTAAGGCTTAAGGCAATCTTTAGATGAGAAGGAAGATTCCTGCTGTTAAAAACAGGTGCAGCCAGCATAAAGCCAGTTATTCTGAAAAGTATAATTGCAAATATCGGAAAAAAATCAAAAACTTGTGTAATGTTTTCCATTATTAACTACCCAGCATTGGAATTGCTTCAAAAATATTCTTGGTAAAATCCATAAGGATATTCAACATTACGGGTCCAAAAACAACCAACATGACCAGTATCACTATTAACTTGGGAACAAAGGTTAATGTTTGCTCCTGGATCTGGGTTGTTGCTTGAAAAATACTAATTATCAGCCCCACAATAATACTCCCGGCCAATAATGGACCAGCAATTATCAATACAGTATAAACAGCTTCTCGGGCAAGATAAATAATATAATTTTGCGTCATCTTTTATCCCCTCTAAAAGCTCAGCATCAAAGATTTAACTATTAAATGCCAGCCGTCTACTAAAACAAAGAGCAATAACTTAAAGGGTAAAGAAATCATCATGGGGGGTACCATTAGCATACCCATTGACATCAATGTACTGGCAACTACCATGTCTATTACAATAAAAGGTATAAAAATCAAAAACCCTATCTGGAAAGCAGTTTTTAGTTCACTAATGGCAAAAGACGGAATAAGTACGTATGTGGGGATATCACCCTTAAATTGTGGTTTTTCCATCCCTGATAAGTTAACAAACAATGCCAAATCAGCCTTTCTGGTATGCTGGAACATAAACTCGCGAATAGGTTCCAACCCGTTATTAAAGGCTTCCTGCTGGGATATTCGTTCTTCCAGATAGGGTTGCAATGCCTTTTGGTTTACTTCTGACCACACAGGAGCCATGATGAAAAAGGTTAAGAAAAGTGCTAAACCAACTAAAACCTGATTGGGCGGCATTTGTTGTGTTGATAAAGCATGTCTGACAAAAGATAAAACAACAATAATTCTGGTAAAAGATGTCATCAGCATGAGAATCGCCGGGGCTAGGCTCAGTATTGTCAAAAGGGCAAGCAATTCTAATGTTACTGCAACATCCTGGGGGGATTCAGCGGGTTTGGTATTAAATTCAAAACTGGGAAATGGCAATGGTGCAGCCCATGCGCCGGATGTAAAAGAAATAATGAAGAAAAGTATTAGTATAAGTGTCATCCTATTCTTCATAATTCCTGTCCCCTTTTTTTTGACTATAGTAAAGATTTTGGGTTTGTTTAATATATTGTTGAAGGGATTGATGGAAATTGTTTTTTTTCTTTCCAGGCAACAAATTAAATTTACTCAAGCCAAATCCCTTATCTTTTTTTAAAGGTAATCCCCTCAACTCATCTAAACGTCCTTCTTTTTCAATTGTAGTAATAACATTAATCTGCTGGTCTGTTACCCCTATAACGTAACCTTTGCCCTCAATTTCCAGCAGATAAATACCTTTATTAGTACCCAAAGGCATTTGGTCAATTATTTGTATCCAATCCCCATATGATGTGTAGGAATCAGCACCTCGTAGTAAAAACTTAACACCAAATAAGACAAGCAATACCACACCTGCAAATGATAGAAAAAAGCGAAATAGTAAGCCACCTATATTGGTTACCTTATCTGGTTCTTTGCTTTCTTTTGATATATCCAAATCAATAGGCTCTTCTTGTGCTGCAAATACAGAAAATGTGAAGAATAAAAACATTAAAATTAGAAAAATAATAGTTATTCTGAATTTGCTCATGACAATGCTTTTCTAACAGCTTCTAAAACCCGATCCGGTTGAAAAGGTTTGACAATAAAGTCTTTGGCCCCTGCCTGAATGGCGTCAATAACCATGGCTTGCTGTCCCATAGCACTGCACATTACAATTCTGGAACCGGAATCGATTTCTTTTATTCTCTTTACTGCAGCAATACCGTCCATTTCAGGCATAGTAATATCCATAGTAACTAGATCGGGGTGAAGTTCTTTATACTTCTCAACAGCAACCTTGCCATTCTCAGCTTCCCCTACAACTTCATAGCCATTTTTGGAAAGTATGTCCTTAATCATCATTCTCATAAATGCTGCATCGTCAACAATTAATACTTTGTGTGCCATTAAATAAAATTCCTCCCTATTGAAGATTTTTTACTCGTTCTAAAGGACTTACAATGTCAGTGATTCTAACTCCAAAATTTTCATCAATTACTACTACCTCACCTTTAGCAAAAAGCTTACCATTAATAAGCATATCTACCGGTTCACCTGCAAGCTTATTCAATTCTATAATTGACCCTGTAGAAAACTCAAGTATTTCTTTAATAGTTTTATTTGTCCTGCCAAGTTCTACTGAAACCTGAAGGGGAACATCTAAAATAAGATCAAGGTTCTGCGGTGCACTCTGTTCAGCCTTAGGATCCAATTGCATGAATTTAGCAGGTTGAACGGCAATTGTCGGCTGTTTGATTGCTGGCTCCCCTTTCATTTGGTGTTCATCAGTAAATTTCGGGTACTCCTCCGCAAGAGGGTCAACAACTTTTTCTATTTTCTTGACACTTTCAACGCTTTTTTCAGATGGTTCCGAATGGGTAGTGGATGAATAATTATCAAACAAATCATTAATCATCATTTTTGCAAATTTATATGGAATCAACTGCATAAGTTCGCTATCAACCAAACCTTGGATTACCATGCGGAAGGCTATCTTTACAATTGGTTCGGCGCCTTCTTCATTCTCCATACCAATTCCCTGCTCATGGAGGTTAATAATATCTAACAAAGGGGGTGAGATATCAATTCTTTTGTCGAGCACTGTCGACATGGAGGTTGAAGCAGATCCCATCATTTGGTTCATAGCTTCACTAATAGCACTGATATGGAGTTCAGTTAATTCAGCAGGTGGATTTTTCCCTGTCCCCCCCATCATTAAATCCGCTATGACAGCTGCATCACTTGTATTGACTACCAGTACATTGTGACCCTTAAGACCAGCGGTATATTTAACATCAATCACAACATAAGGCTTAACATAATGTTCCTTTAATTCCAAAATGGAGGTTAACTGAACCTTTGGTGTTGTTATTTCTACCTTTTTACCCAATAAGGAGGATAAGGTAGTTGCCGCAGTACCCATTGATATATTGGCAATTTCACCAAGGGCGTCTCTTTCCATTTCACTGATAAGTTCTTCACTTTTTCCTTCGTTAAAATCACTATCTCTAAGCAGAGCATCGATTTCTGCCTGGGATAAAATGCCTTCACTCATTATCTTCTCCCTCCTCTTGTGGGATTGAACTGGATATCTGTATTGCTAAACGGCTGCCTGAAAGTCCAGGTATACCTTTAAATTTCTTTTTTGATCCGACAATAACACTAATATCACTGTTCACAGGTGTATCTAAAGAAATTACATCACCCTTTTGTAAATCAAGCAGTTCCTTCAATGTTATCGTTGTCTGACCTAAAAGGGCAGTTACAGGAACCCTTGCTTTTTTTACTTTACTCTTTAAAGACTGGAGATATTCCGAGGTTTGTTCCTTAGCTGAAGTTCCATACCAGAAACGGGCGTTTAAATTGTTGGCAATGGGCTCTAACATAATACATGGCAGGCAGATATTCATAAATCCCTCGGTCTCGCCCAGCTGGGCATCAAAAGTTATTAAAACCACCATTTCTGTTGGGGATACAATCTGGGTAAAACTAGGATTAGTATCTAAATTCTCGTACTGGAGAGTTAGCTCTACCAAGTTGGCCCATGCATCTATAAAATAATCAAGTAACTTGCTTACCGTTTTGACTACAACATTTTGCTCTATTTCAGTGAGAGGTCTTCCTTTCATATTAGATGTGCCTGGACCACCAAAAAGTCTGTCAATAATATAAAAGGCCAGGTGGGGGTTTAACTCTAAAATAGCTTTACCTTCGAATGGTTCCATACCAAAAATATTTAAGATTGTTGGGTTGGGTACAGACCTGATAAACTCTTCATAAGTTAATTGTTCAACAGAGACAACCTTAATATGAACCCGTGTTCTTAGCTGCCCAGAAAGGTATGTAGTTATTAATCGACAGTAATTTTCACTTATTACTTCTATGGTATTCAACTGTTCCTTAGAAAATTTATTGGGGCGGCGAAAATCATAGACTCTAACCTTTTTTTCGTTTTCCTTTTGCTTAATTGTTTCGGCATCAATTTCTCCTGTTTGGAGTGCATTTAACAGGGCATCTATCTCCGATTGCGATAATATTTCTGCCACCTAATCATCCCCCCAATCATTGATAGACAAAGTTATTAAAATAAATATTTAATATTTTGCCTTCTGAAAGTATGCCATTAATATTGTCGGTTAAAAGTTTCTTTAGATTTTCTTTGCCTTCAACTGTGTTAAGCTCTTCAGCGGTTTGGGAGCTCAGAATAATTATTACCCTATCTTGAAAAACAGGCAGTTTTTCTTCAATTTCCTTTAATACCTTTTTGTTTTCGACTTCCAAAGAAAATTGTGTCATTAAAAACCTGCGTCCATTAGAGTTAGCCAAGTTAACAGTGAATTCCGGAGAATTGTAAAGAGGTCCAATTTCTTTTACTTGGTTTGCATTGGCGTCTGGTGAAGAGAAAACAAACTTGCCGATAACAAAAGCAGCAGCAAAAGATATGAATAAAATAATAACAGCGCTTACTATGAATTTAAAAGTAAATCTGCTCGGTCTTTGGACTTCTTCATTATTGTTGTTATCCATCAGTATTCCCCCATTTACCATTAGGTTCTTGCAAAACAAGGCTGTCTCTTAATATTACAATATCCACCCTGCGGTTTTTTCTGCGTGATTCTTCACTTTCATTGGGAACTAAAGGATGGTATTCTCCATATCCCACTGCCGACAGCAGTTTGGGGTTTAGCCTATGTTCCAAAAGATATCGCAAAACATTTGTAGCCCTAGTAGTAGATAATTCCCAGTTTGATGGAAATTGAACTGTATGAATAGGCAAATCGTCGGTATGCCCCTCCACCCTAATGGGTTTATCTATTCCACTAAGAAGCTGAGCAACTCTGTTCAATACGTTTTTAGCATCACCTTTTAATTCAGCCTTCCCTTTATCAAAAAGCACACTATCTTCGAATCGAAGAATGACTCCCCTTTGGTCAGTTTTAACAATAACTCTTTGATCAATTTTAGTTAAAATATCCTGTAATGCCTTTTTTAGTTCTTCCATCTCTTTCATTTCCTGCTGCAATCTTTCTAATTGTTCAATTTCATCTTCCGTTATCCGTTTATTGTCCAGACTATCGTTGGGCTTGCCTGGTCCCGCTAGTTCAGAATTATCAAGAGTAGTCCCACCATCCATCACACCCAAGGAGCCTTTCACAGAAGAAACCACCTGTTTCCATTTTAATACATCTAGAGAAGAATATGAATACAAAAGAATGAAAAATGTCAAAACAAGGGTTATCATATCTCCATATGTAGTCATCCATAAAGGAGAACCTTTGGGGACATCATCTCTTTGCTTCTTTCTACCCATTATTTTTCACCATCGTCTTTTTTTTCTAGTTTCTTTCTTTCTATGGGAGTTAGAAAAGATTTCATTTTTTCAGCAACAATTCGGGGATTTTCCCCGGCTTGAATGGAAAGGATCCCCTCAAGCATCAATTCTTTATTCAATATTTCCTCACTGCTCCTAATTTTCAGCTTGCCGGCTATAGGTAAAAAAATCAGATTAGCTAGCAATGAACCATAGAAGGTAGTAATTAAGGCAACAGCCATCCCCGGTCCAATTGTTGAAGGGTCTTCCAGATTTCTCAGCATTAAAATCAGTCCTATTAAAGTACCTAGCATACCAAAAGCGGGGGAACTGGCACCCATATTTTCAAATATCAAAGCCCCTTGTTTATGGCGTTCTTCAACAAAATTCAGTTCAGTTTCCAAAATGTTTCTCACCAATTCGGGATCAGTGCCATCAACAATTAATTCAATTCCTTTTTTCAAAAAATGCTCATCTATTTCCTCAGCCTCAGCTTCTAAAGCCAGCAAACCTTCTCTTCTGGCTTTTTCAGCAAAGGAAACCATGGTGGTGATAATCTCTGCCGGCTCTGTAGTATGATTGCGAAAAGCAATCCTAATTACGTTAATAGTCCCAATTACCTGATTTAAAGGAAAATTTATTAGGGTTGCCGCCATAGTACCGCCCAGAACTATCATTAAGGAGGATATACTCCAAAAGGCGCTTAAACTTCCTTCTACCAGTATGGATCCAATTAATAGTACTATTCCAAATATTATACCTACTATAGTCGCTATATCCATCGTATCACCTCTGATTACCTAAATCACTTAATTTGAGGCATATTTATTTCTTTCCTAAAATTTTTAACCCTTTTCACTATTTCTTCAGGAGTTTCCATGACCACGACTTTTTTTCCGTTAGTAAGGGTAATAACCGTATCGGGGTTATTTTCAATGTATTCAATTAAATCACTGTTTAAGTAATATTCATTACCCTGAAAGCGGGTTACTTTAATCATGATTAGCTGTCCCTCCTCTCAGTTGAGCAAATAGGGGGATGCTATCCCCCTATCCCTTTAATTATCTGCGGAGATTAACCAACTCCTGGAGCATCTCATCGGAAGTAGTAATAATCCGGGAGTTAGCCTGGAAACCCCTTTGGGTTACAATCATATCTACAAATTCTTGTGATAAATCCACATTAGACATTTCTAGGGTTTCAGGCTTAATTACTCCCCGCCCTGCAGTTCCTGGTGTACCAGGTTGAGGGTCACCGGAGTTTTTGGAATCCTTAAATAAGGTATTACCAATTTTGTTGAGACCTGCCGGGTTGGAAAAGGTTGCAACTGCTACCTGAGCTAATGCCAGATTCTGTCCATTGGAAAAAGTACCTATGATAGTTCCCGTTGTATCTACACTAATGCCCTGCAGGCTCCCCGGTTCAAAGCCATCCTGTCCTAATGCCAGGGCGGTTGTATCCTGGGCCAGCTGGGTCAGCTGGGAGAAATCAATGTCTAAATCAATGTTTCTGTCACCGGTTAAACTTCTTTGAATGTTTTGCAAGGTCTTGCCATTTATTATATTACCAGCACCATCAAACTCCAGAATGTGGTTTGCAGCAACCTTTTTATAACCGTCTACGATTGTCGCACCTACCAGTTCCTGTCCCTTTACAAAAACATCGGCAGTCCACTTGAATGAAGGCTCTTCTGCAATTTTTCTCATCTGTACTACCAACTCATGGGGATCACCGTTTTCATCATACACTGTTATCGGTGTGGTATGGGATGGAACTGCTACACTTGCAGAAGGGGTTTGGACAGTGACATTTCCACTTAAAGCATTTAATCCGCCCAATAGACTCTTGTCATAAATTTCCAAATTGCCTGTAATTCTATTAAATCGATATGCATCTGTGCCCTTAATAAATGTATCATCATTGTGACTTAGAGTAACGGTATTAGCAGTGGGGGTAGTATCATCTGTGAGTACTATACCGTCCTGGAAAACGGGACCCAAGTCAATTACTAAAGGATCGCCTGAACCAGAAGGCATATCCGATGCTTTCCAAGAAGGTGCTGAAGCCATCATTGGTGTCAAGGCACTTCGTGTATCTAAATTTTTACCTATTTTTACCAGGTTAGTTGCACCTGCCACAGAATTATCTGCCCAATCGCTTAAATCAATAACTGTTTCATTTCCTGGGGAAACTGTTATTCCTGTCTGACCTAACTGCCTGACATAACCCATTACTTTAAGACCGTTGGGTGTAGTCAAAGTATTGGATTGATCAAAGTCAAAGTTGCCGGAACGGGTATAAAATTTGTTAGCTCCTTCACCGACAATAAAATAGCCTTCGCCCTCAATTGCCATATCCATAGTTTTTCCCGTAGATTGGGGTGAGCCAGGGCTATGTATTACATCAATACTGCCCAAATTAACACCTAATCCAATCTGGGTGGGGTTTGTACCCCCGCGATTTCCTTGGGGTGAAGATGCTCCTCTTATGGTTTGATTCAACATCTCTTGAAAGGTTACCCGGCTTTTCTTGAAGCCTGGGGTATTGACATTGGCAATATTATTACCAATAACATCCATACGGGTTTGGTGTACACGCAAGCCGGATACACCAGCAAACAATGAACGCATCATTGGAAAATGACCTCCTTTTTTTTATCCGCATCTGTCAATCTGCGGGAAGGGCTTCCTCTAAGAGGTCCAGCCCTAAATTATTACAGCACTGTCTATATTGGTAAAAACATTTTCCTTGATATTAGCTCCATCTACCGCGGTTATTACAGTTTTATTCTTAATACTTACCACAAAAGCAAAATCATCCATAAGAATAAGTGATTCCTTAGCACCTTTATGGGCCGCCTTTTCTACCGCATCATTAAGCTTGTCCAGCTCCTCTTTATTAAGTTCTATATTGCGGATACTCATACGTTGCTGAGCATGTTTGGAAAACTTAAGTTCCTCACCTTTATTAATTTGCTTATCCAGTAATTCCCGAAAGCTAGTTTGATTTTGGCTTTGCTGTGTTCCCTGTTTATTTTTCTCCAGGGGTTGGGCAATAGGTCTTATGGGCTGTTGGATAAAAAACTTATCATTCATTTTCTCCACCTACTGTTTCATTGCTAAGCTGTTCCTGGGTCTGTTGGGTCGGTAAGGTCGCTTCTTCAATCTGATGCAAAGCCAGTTCCCGTCCACCAATTACTGCAATTGGCGTAACTCCGGTAAGCTTTACCTTTTCAACAATTCCAGCAATTATTTCACCATCACCATTTGTGCCCCTTACTTCCTTGCCGATAAGATTAAAACCATTAGTAATGGATTGCCAGGAGTTCATGCTGATTAATAGTTCCTCTTGCACCGCCAGTAATCCCATTAAACCTTCTTCTATATTTTTATTCATATTCTGCATCTGTTCCAAAGAAGTAAATTGAGCGGTTTGAGCAATAAATTCTTTGTCTTCCATGGGATTTAAAGGATCCTGATGCTTCAATTGAGTAACTAAAAGTCTTAAAAAATCGTCTTTTCCTAAGGTCTGGTTGTTTTTGTTCTGAACCTGGTTTATCATTGTTCCACTAATTCCCGCTAGTTGCATATTTACCTCCTTTCTAGGCAAATAATTCCACCTTGCTTATTCCTTGTTTTCTCCCTCCTTGCCCTAAAGGTCTCAACTGCTCGGTAATTTGTTCCGAAGAGTTCCTTTTGTCACTATTAAAAGAGGAGTTTTTATATTTGTTTGACTGTCTTGAATGGTTGAAGGGATTAAATTGATGACCCATAAATTGGTTAAAGCTGCTGTCTGTACCCACCTGCACATTAATGCTTTCACATTTTATTCCCTGGGTAGAAAGGGAATGCTTAAGCTGAACAAGATTCTGTTCTACCAATTCCCGTACATTGCTATTTTCAGTAAGTATTTTTACCGAAACTTGTCCATTATTGGCAGTAATTTGTACAGTTAGCTTACCCAGTTCAGCAGGTTTGAGCTTAATGCTTAACTCTTGGGAACCATCAACCTTATTGGTAATAAGTCTAGATTGAATTTGTTTCTGCAAAAAATCCGGCAATTCCTTAATGGGAACATCTTCTTGCAGGGCTGATAAACTGGGGCTTCCTAATTTGTTTATTGATTTATCAAGGGTGTTATTAAATAAATTTACATCGAATGGTTGTTGAGAGGTTTTATCCTTACCTACTGTTTGAAAATCCCCAAAAAACTCTTTTTTTGGGAACAAAAATGAGCCTTTGTTTTTAGATTCCTTACTAAAGGAAACATTCTCATTAATATCAAGATTACCGGGTGGGACAGCTTCTTTCACTTGAAAGTTTTCGGGATTTTGCATTCTAATTTCAGGCTGACTAGCTAAAACTTGTTGCTTTAGCAGAAGCTCACTATATATCCTGCTCTGTGCAGTATTTTTCTCACCGGTAGTTTGTTTTAATAAGAAGTTGCCTGCTTCTTCAATAAACTGCTGATTGGTCAAAACATCTTCCAATTCAGGTTGATTAACTGCCTTTTGCGCCGACACTTGCCAAGTACCAATGTTATTTGCAACAGTCCCTTTTGGGGAAATTAATGGAGAATCTAACGAGTTAGATTTGAGAAGGCTTATTAAATCCTCTGTTTTAAGCGATTGAAATTCTTGACTTCTTTCTTCCGCTATTTCAGTATCATAGGCTTTGTAATCTCCCTGGGGAGGTTTCAGTGCCTGATATGTTAACAAAACGTTCAAATGCTCCCCCGCATAAGTGAGGTTTGAGCTTTCACGTAAATTATTCAGGATAGGGTGTGAGCCCTCATCAGCAAGCACATCTGCTTCAATCAATTGTGGTGGGTCCGTGACCTTTAACCTGATTGGGGTAAACTTGTCTAAAATAAGTGGTCTCATTAGCTTAAAGAAACCGGTACTTTCTCCTTCTGTTTCAATTGATAATTGATGCAGCAGTTTTTCAAAATCTCCATCTTTAACCATTAAGTTACCACTGACTGCAGGACTGCTTTTGTTTTGTAAATTATGTGATAAATTAGAAATCAGCTCTTGAAAATGCATTTTTCTCACCTCCTTTCAATTAGGAAACTATAAATATTTATTCAATACTATTATTATCGGTAATTTCTTTGGTTAATTTAGCAGCCCTTAGGGGGTCTAATTCAGCCATGATTTTGGAACTCTGACTGGTTTCAAGATTAGATAAAATAAGCAGTACTGTTTCATCATCAAGGTTATCAAAAATGGCAACTACATCTTTAGGTTTCATTTGTTGATAGTATTCGGAAAGTTTTGCACTAGATTTTACCTGCTCCTGATAAGCCTTAATCTGTTCTTGCAAAGCATTTGCCTGCGCTTTGTGTTTTTCAATCTCCTGTTGTAAATTATTCTCTGCCGCCTGGCTAGCTTCCAGTTTAGCTTCCAATACTGCAATATGTTCTTTGAGGGTGTTATTCTCATCTTCCAAAGGTGCTATTTCATCTTCCCCAACAACTTTTTCCTCTGCAAAATATCCTCCAACAAATGGCAAGTCAGCAAGGACTGGAGTTAAATTTATTAATCCAGCGGCGTGGGAACCCCATAATGCACCGAGGACGGCAAATACTATGCAAATTATAACAGCTTTTAGCGGTAACTTTGGGCCTGCCACTTAAAAACCCCCTGCCGAAGTAAAAAATGAATTGCTTGCAATTTCATCAAGTTCTTTTTGCAAGGTATTTTGTTCATCACTGATATAATCAGAGTATCTTTTTTCTTTCAATTTCTCTAAAGTTTTCCTTTTTTTCACTATTTCTTTTAAAACATTCTGGGCCTCTTCAAACTTTTTTTCTTTAACAATAACATCCCGCTGTTTTAACTCTACCTCAGATTTTAGGTATTGACAGTAGTGGTGCTCACTAATTAGCTTATGAATAGAAATGATTCCTTTTTGGCTCTCTACTAAGGTCCTTAAAGCTTGTGTCTGTTGCTTTGACAACTTCATCAATGCTTCCTGTTCTAAATGAAGCTCCTGCAAACATAATGCGAGCTTTAACTTAGCTTCTTCTTCCCGATGGTTTACAATATTTAATAAACTTTCTAGCCGGAAGTTGAATTTACCCATAATCTCGTCCAACCTTTTTTAAATTTCTATATCACTGCAAAGTTCTGCAATATTATTGTGCGAATCAGATAAAGAATATTTTGTATCAACATTCTGCTGTAGAAAACTATTAAAATCCCCTATTTTTTTAAGTGCTGAATCGATTTGTACATTAGTACCTTTAACATAGGCACCTACATCAATTAAATCTTTAGCTTCGTTATAAATGCCTAAAATTTTACGGAATTTACCTGCATTTAATAAATGATTTTCCGAGACAATATTAGGCATTACCCTGCTAATACTACTAAGAACATCAATTGCAGGATAATGATTTAAAGTTGCTAGTTTTCTCGACAAAACAATATGTCCATCCAAAATACCACGAACCGCATCAGCAATTGGTTCATTCATATCATCACCATCAACTAAAACGGTGTACAATCCAGTGATGGAGCCCTTAGAGGAGGTCCCTGACCGCTCCAGCAAACGGGGTAAAGCTGCAAAAACAGATGGTGTAAATCCTCTGGTTGCTGGGGGTTCACCTATAGCTAAACCAACCTCTCTTAAGGCAAGGGCAAATCTGGTTACAGAATCCATCATTAACATCACCCTTAACCCTTGATCCCGGAAATACTCGGCAATAGCTGTAGCGACATAGGCACCTTTAATACGATATAAAGGTGGCTGGTCGGATGATGCAACCACCACAACAGACCGTCTTAGTCCTTCTTCACCCAAGTCCTGTTCCAAGAATTCCCTTACCTCTCTGCCCCGCTCTCCAATTAGAGCAATCACATTTATGTCCGCTTTAGTATTGCGGGCAATCATTCCCAGTAAAGTACTTTTGCCAACACCACTTCCTGCAAAAATTCCCAGCCTTTGTCCTACCCCGCATGTTACCAAACCGTCTAGGGCCTTAACACCTAATTCCAGGGGTTCTGTTATCCTTTGCCGTTCTAAAGGATGGGGAGGATTATTCTCTAAAGGGTAGTTCGGACCATTAATTCTTTTTTCTATATTGTCTAGGGGCTGCCCCAAACCATCTAAAACACGTCCAATTAGAGCTTTTCCTGTTTTTACTTTTAAAAATTCACCTGTTGCGGTTACTTCACTGCCTGGTCTAATACCTTGGAAATTTCCAAGGGGCATCAATAATGTCTTTTTGGCTTTAAACCCTACAACTTCAGCATGAATAACTTTTTTACCTAAATTTATTATACAAAGCTCACCCACAGATGCCCGCGGTCCTTGTGCGTAAATAATAAAACCAATTATTTCCGAAACGAACCCTTTATGAACCTCTAATGGAACTTCTTTAATGACTGAATGATACTTGCTGAAATCAATCATAACTGTTCACTTCCATTAGCGTTTCCTTCAATTTCTCAAGCTGCCCATCAATCTTTGCAAGCACCAATCCACATTCCGAGACAATTATGCAGTCACCCTTCATTAAGGTACTATCCTGTTCCAGCTTTAAAGTTCCCTGTGAGATAATTGCCTGAAGTTCCGGCAGAAAATCATTTAAGTAGAAATAGTCTTCCTGACATAATTTAATAGTTACGCTTTGGGCATCTTGAACGATTTCTAAAAGGTCTTTTGCAATATTAACAATGATGTCGTTACGTTCTTCTATCTGTTTACGTAAAACTTTTTCTGCCAACAACAAAGAAAAATTAAGAATTTCTTTCTCTAACCCAGCCAAAATTTTCTCCCGTTCCTGATAGGCCTTTTGAATAATGATATCTGCTTCCTCAAGTTTGCTTTTAAAATCGTTATAAACTTGTTTTTGACCCGCTAGATAACCTTCATCATATCCCTGTTTTTTTATGTTTTCAGCCTCCCTAGAGGCAATATCAATAATCCTGTCTGCCTCTGATTGGGCATTTTTTATGATTTCTGCACCTTTTTCTTGCGCGCCACTTATTAATTCTTCTACCATATGCTTTGTTTCTTCATATAGCAACTCTGCTGTTTTTATAGAAAAAACACGTTCTTCGTCATCTTTGGGGCAAAAATTATTATTATTATTAACCACAACGAGATGACTGGCTTTAATTATCCTAGACAATCAGTTCATCACCCCCGCCCCTGGAAATTACAATTTCACCGGCTTCCTCCAACCTTCGGATTATACCTACAATCCGCTGTTGGGCCTCTTCTACATCCCTTAAACGCACAGGTCCCATGAACTCAAGTTCTTCCTCTATTAACTCGGCAGCTCTTTTGGACATGTTCTTCTTAACCTTTGCCTTTACTTCTTCACTTGATCCTTTTAAAGAAAGAGCCAGATCTTTTTGGTCTACTTCCCTTAACACCTGTTGTACAGACCGGTCATCTAAGTGGATTATGTCCTCAAAGACAAACATCAGCTTTTTAATTTCTTCTGCCAGTTCTGGGTCCTGGATTTCTAAAGTCTCCAAAATTGTTTTTTCCGTGGTTCTGTCAACCCTATTTAATATCTGTACTACGGAGGGGACACCACCTGCGGAACTAAAATCGTGTATTACAAGATTACTGAATTTTTTCTCTAAAACACTTTCTATTTCTTTAATTATTTCAGGAGAAGTCCTATCTAAAATGGCTATTCTGCGAGCAACTTCAGATTGCATTTCTCCAGGCAGGGAAGATAAAACTACAGCTGACTGCTCTGCATCTAAATAAGCCATAATCAGGGCAATGGTCTGAGGATGTTCTCCTTGGATAAAACTTAATAGCTGGGATGGGTCAGCTTTACGTACAAAATCAAAAGGTCTGACCTGTAAAGAAGATGTTAATCTATTGATAATATTAATTGCCTTTTGATTGCCAAGGGCTTTTTCCAGAACTTCCTTGGCATAATCAATTCCACCTTTAGCAATATATTCATTAGCCATATATAGCTGGTAAAATTCATCAAATATTTTTTCCCTTTGCTCATTAGGTATTTTGCGTATGTTAGCAATTTCTAAAGTTAACTGCTCTATTTCTTCATCATTGAAGTTTTTCATTACCTGGGCAGACCTCTCAGGTCCTAAACCAATCAAAAGCATAGCAGCTTTTTGCCTTCCTGATAATTTATCGCTTCGGGCCAACCTCTATCACCTCGAATCCTCTGCCAACCAAGTTTTAATAACTTTTGCCACGTTTTCAGGCTGAGTCTTTGCAATTTTTTCAATCCGTCTCTGAACTTCGATTTTTTCCAGTTCCACAGGGGTCAGCTGCTTATTATATAGTTCGTCTAAGTTAACCGCCATCTGTTGGGAAGGCGCCTGAGGTAGAATTGCCTTATTGATGCTCCTGCGCAGTAATAAAAACACAATAGCAAAAACCGCTAAAATACCTACACCCAAAACTCCATATTTCACCATCTCCATAATATTCTGGCGGGATGTTTCAGCGGAAAGCTGTTCTTGCAATTGGTTATAGGATTCATTGTTAAAAGCAAGACTGGTGATGCTTATTAAATCCCCCCTGGTCTCATTAATTCCAGCTGCCCTGGCAATAACGTCCTGGATATTTTCCTGTTCCTGAGTGGTGAGCTGCCCGTCCAGTATTACAGCAACAGAAAGCTTTTTGATTTCTCCGGGTGATTTCTTACGGACTTCCACTATTTTATTTATTTCATAATTGCGTATAACCTCTGAACTTTGGGAACTGCTCCCCCCTGTTTCACTGTTCTGGTAACTGGGCATATCGGTTAAATTGGTTTCAGTACCAGGAACACCGGAACCAGCATTAGTAGTTCCTTCTGATGATTCCTCCCTAACCTGTTCACTTCTAAGCACTTTGTCACCAAATTCTTCCGAACTTGTTTCAACCTGATCAAAATCCATTTCTACACTGGCGCGGACAACCGCCTTACCAGGTCCCATTACTTTTTCCAGCATAGTCTGCAGGGATTTGGACAAATCTTCCTCGAATTGTTTTTTTATTACCATTTGATTCACAGTAAGATTAGCAGTTGATAAGACATTTGCTTCCTGGATTCCCTCAGATAATAAATTCCCATAAACATCAATAACCGTTACATTTTCCGAAGATAACCCCTCTACACTGTGCGTGAGAAAATATACAATAGATTTTACCTTATTCGTATCCATATTAGAGTAAGGTTTTAATTTTAATAGGACTGAAGCGGTAGCAGGCTTGCTTTCGCTGACAAAAACGGAAGGTTCCGGCAGGACAATATGTACTTTTGCTGCATCTACTTCTGCCATCTCTTGAATTGTTCGCGTTAATTCGTTTTGCAAGGCAGCTAAGTACCTTACTCTTTTGTCGGTATCGGTTTCGCCAAACCTTGTTTCATTAAAACTTTCAAAACCTATTACACCGCCTTGGGGCAACTGGTTGGCCAAGTCTAAGCGCAGTTGGTATTTAAGGTTTGAAGGGACTAATATTGTGGTACCGTCCTTATCGATTCGATAATCAGTTTTCATGTCTTTTAGTTTGGCAGCTATCATAGCGGAATCATTTAAATTAAGATTAGGATACAAGGGTTCGTAGTTGGTCCTCCCCAGGAAAAAAGCCGAAAAAATCAATAAAGCGGCAACTAAAAAAGAGGTACCTATGACAACAACCCTCTGTAATTTGCTAAGGTTTTGCCAAATATTTGCTAGTTGTTCCTGCAGCTGCTGCAAAAAAATCACAAATTCCACCCCATAATTCAAAATTTAAACTTGCATCCTCATTACTTCTTGATATGCTTCCACTAATTTATTTCTTATTTCAATAGTTAATTGTAATGCCAGTTGGGCCTTTTCCATACTAATCATTACATCATGGACATCTATATTAGGATTACCAGATGCAAAGACCAATGCTTTTTTATCTGAATCTAATTGAAGGTTGTTTACCTCACCTAAGGCTTTTTCTAATAAATTTTGGAAACTACCCCCTGTCAAATTTGACACAACTGCATTAGTATTTTCATTATTTTTAAAAGGCTGGATTGGTGCAATTTTCATTAGCTACCTCCCTTTATTATCCACGTCCTATTTCCATAGCCTTAAAAGCCATAGATTTAGCAGCATTAAGAGCTGTTACATTAGCCTCATAAGCCCTTGTGGCACTAATCATATCCACCATTTCTTTTACAATATCCACATTAGGCATGCGGACATAACCTTTTTCCTTGCCTTCCTGGATAGCATCAGGGTGTTCCGGGTTATAGACAAGTTTAAAGGGGGAATTATCTTCAATTATTTTGTCTACCTTTACCCCTTCTCGAAGGGCTAACTCTTTTTTCAAAGTTGTCTCAAAACTCCTATAAGGGGAGAAAACAGCCATTTTCCTTTTATAGGGACCACCCTCGGGTGTACGGGTAGTTTCTGCATTGGAAATATTATCAGCTATAAGGTCCATTCTCAGCCTCTCGGCAGAGAGACCAGATGCACTTACTTTAAAAGTAGAGAATAATGACACTTCTATCTCCCTCCTCTAATTACAGAACTTAACATGGAGAATTTTTTACTTATTGATTGGGACAAAACATTAAATTTTACCGTATTTTCCGCAAGTACTGCCAGTTCTAAATCAATATCTACATTATTGCCGTCTGTTCTTAAGGATGTACTATCCATCTCCACCACAGGGTAAATGTTCTTATATTCTCCCTCTCCCAGACTTATGTGCTTTGGGTGTGTAGTTCTTAAACTTTTTTTACTATCTTTATCATCTAAATAGTTTGCTAGTTCCTGTTCAAAACTGACTAACTGTCTTTTATAATTAGGGGTATTAATGTTGGAAATATTATTTGAAATAGCTTTATGCCTAAGGGAAGTGGTATCGAGGGATTTTCCCAAGATATCCATGGTTCGGTTCTGCCAGAATCCTTTTACCATTTTCGAACCTCCATATTGACAAAGTTTACCGAATTTCTATATTTTATTATTCGATGCGACCGAAAAAAACCCTTTTTCGACATTAGCATTTTAAGGTAAATAACACTAAAAAACCCCAGCTTTGGCTGAGGTTTCATAGAACATATATTATTTTAGTTTTTCTAACTCATCTAATAGATTCTCATTCAATACTCTGATATAGGTGCCTTTCATGCCTAGGGACTTCGACTCAATTACCCCTGCACTTTCAAATTTCCTTAAGGCATTGACAATCACTGATCTGGTTATCCCTACTCTATCAGCTATTTTGCTGGCGACTAAAAGACCTTCTGTTCCCTCTAGTTCGGAAAAAATATGCTCAATTGCTTCCAATTCTGAGTAAGAAAGGGTACCTATTGCTATCTGTACAGCAGCTTTTCTTCTGGCTTCTTCCTCTATTTTCTCTGTTTTTGCCCGCAAAATCTCCATCCCTACAACAGTAGCACCATATTCGGCTAAAATTAGGTCGGATTCAGTAAATTCATCATTAAATTTGGCCAATAGTAAGCTTCCTTGTCTCTCACCTGCACCCATGATAGGTACAATTGTTGATATTTTTCCGCCAAACTCACAGTTTACAGGACCTTCAAAAACACAATGATTTTCTGATTTGATATTAGCCAGGGTTTGGGTTGTGCGCAGCAAATTTTCATTATAATCTTCAGGAAATCTTTCATACTCATGTATTAGGTCGTCAATGGTTGCACATTGAAAGCCTTCTACGAAAGCATAACCTAAAATTTTACCCCTTCTGCCCACAATATAAGCATTGCATTCTATCATATTGCTTAATACCCGCGCAATTTCTTTGAAATCCACAGGATGTCCGGCACTTTTTTGCAAGAGCTTATTTAGGTTACGGGTTTTATCCAAAAGTGTCTTCATTACATTTCCTCCTTTCAAAGCTACTATAGAATATATCTACTCAAATCTTTACTGAGTGCTATATCTTTAAGTTTATTTTGTACATACACTTTGTCAATAATTATTTTATCTTTTTCTAATTCGCTGGCTGAAAAAAGAATATCCTCTAACAGTTTCTCCAAGATAGTAGAAAGCCTGCGTGCACCTATATTTTCTGTCTGGTCGTTTACAGTATACGCAATATCTGCTATTTCATCAATAGCATTTTCCGTAAATTCTAAAGAAATTCCTTCAGTTTTTAGTAAATTAGTATATTGTTTTATCATAGAATTATGGGGCTCTTGTAAAATTCTTCTTAAATCTTCTCTTTTCAAACTTTCCAGTTCAACTCTAATCGGGAACCTGCCTTGTAGCTCCGGGATTAAGTCTGAAGGTTTGACTAAATGAAATGCACCGGCGGCTATAAATAAAATGTGGTCCGTTTTGATATTACCATATTTCGTAGCTATAGTACTTCCTTCTACGATGGGCAAAATATCTCTTTGTACCCCTTCCCGAGAAACATCTGGCCCATGAGCGCCTCCCTTGGCTGCAATTTTATCTATTTCATCTAGAAAAATAATCCCAGTGTTTTCCGCTCTTTTTATTGCTTCATTTTTCACCTCTTCAAAATCGATTAGCTTTTGTGCCTCCTGTTGGGTCAATATTTTGCGGGCTTGACTAATCGTAACTTTTCTTTTTTTAGTTTTTTTCGGCAAAAAGCTGTTAAACATTTCGCTAAAGTTCATACCAACTTCATCCATGCCCATATTGGAGAACATATCCACCATAGGTGCATTGTTTTCTTCTACTTCTATTTCAACATATTCATCTTCCAATTCCAAACGCCGAAGTTTTTCTTTTATTATTTCCCTTTTTTCTTTTATGTATCTTTCTTCTTCCTTCTCATTATGTTCAAATTCTGCCTTATTAATGTCCTGCTGACCAAAAAATGCTTCTAAAGGATTGTATATCTTATTTTTTTTCTGAGGAAAGGGCGCAATGACATCCAATAACCTTTCTTGGGCCATTTCCGCTGCCTTTACGTTAACGTCTTCCATTCTTTCTTGGTTAACCATGCGAATAGAAACTTCTACTAATTCCCTTATCATTGATTCAACATCCCGTCCTACATAGCCAACCTCCGTAAATTTGGTTGCCTCAACTTTAACAAAGGGGGCCTTTACAAGTTTAGCCATTCTTCTGGCTATTTCCGTTTTCCCAACACCTGTTGGACCAATCATAATTATATTCTTAGGACTAATTTCTTCCTGTAGTTCAGGTGAGAGCAGACTCCTTCTAAACCTATTGCGCAAGGCAATAGCTACACTTTTTTTAGCACCGTTTTGTCCAACTATGTACTTGTTAAGTTCTCTGACTATTTCTTGAGGAGTAAGGTTTTCCACTTTTCAACCTCCTTTATAATTCCTCCACGGTTATTTTGTTGTTAGTATATACACAAATTGAAGCTGCAATTTCTAAAGCTTCATTTACGATTTCCCGGGGGGGTAGATTAGTATGTTTTTTTAAAGCCTTGGCAGCCGCTAAGGCAAAAGAACCACCGGAGCCAATAGCAACAATACCATCATCAGGTTCAATCACTTCCCCATTACCAGATAGAACCAACAGCGAATCTTTGTCTGCTATTATTAACATGGCCTCTAATTTTCTAAGCACTTTATCGGAGCGCCACTCCTTAGCTAAATCAACTGCAGCTTTCTTTAAATTTCCATGACTCTGTTCGATCTTACCTTCAAACTTCTCAAATAAAGTGAAGGCATCGGCTACCGACCCAGCAAATCCGGCTAGGACTTTCCCATTATAAAGTTTCCTCACCTTAACAGCATTATGCTTCATTACAGTATTTTGACCGAAAGTAACCTGTCCGTCACCAGCCATAGCAATTTCCGATTCTTTTGCTACAGCAATAATTGTGGTTCCATGAAACATATCGGTTCCCTCCTAAGCCCGTGGGTGGGCTTGTTTATATACTTGTTGGATTCTCTTTTTAGAAACGTGTGTATAAATTTGTGTGGTGGATAAATTAGCATGCCCCAAGAGCTCTTGCACTACCCTTAAGTCTGCACCATTATCCAACAAATGGGTTGCAAAGGAATGTCTAAATACGTGGGGGCTAACTTTTATTCTTATTGCCGCATTGGTAATATATTTGTCAACTATATACCTAATACCTCGGGCTGATAAACCTTTTCCTTGATTATTCAAAAAAATAAAATTACCGGATTCAGGTTTAAGCAGCTGGCTCCGACTGTGTTCTAAATAACCCTTTAGGGCTGAAATACCTTTAGCTCCAATTGGAACAATCCGTTCCTTCTGACCCTTGCCTAAAACCTTTGCATATTGGTATTCTAAATCCACATCTGTTAATTTAAGAGAAACTAATTCTGAAACTCGCAATCCGGTAGAATATAACATTTCAAAGATTGCTTTATCCCTTATGGTAAGAAAATTCCTCTCCACAAATTCATTATCCAGTAATCTTTCTAACTCCTGCTGACTTAAAACTGTAGGTATCTTCTTTATTTTTTTGGGAGTAGAAATATTCTGTGCCGGGTTTTGGTCAAGGTGTCTACTTTTTTTTAAAAATTTATAAAAACTTCTGATGGAGGTTACCTTTCTCGCCATTGTGGTCTTAGTTAAACCCTTCTGCTGCAAAAAGACCAGGTAATTTCTAATGTTTAGATAATCAATTTCTAGGAGAGATTTGGTTTCATCAATAAATTGTAAAAACTGAAGGATATCATTACTGTAAGCCGTAAGAGTGTGTTGTGAATAACCCTTTTGGGCAGACATATATTCTAAAAAGGAATCTATCAATTGCAAATCAGTTTTCAAACAACTCCCTCTCCTTAATAAAATTTTCAAGTGAATGTAAGGACCGCATTGAAATTTGCTTATTTTTTTCCCTCTTATCGCTTATCTTGTGTAAAAGGGGTGGAATAAGTCCAAAATTTATATTCATTGGTTGGAAAGATTTGCTTTCTGCAGAGGTTATATATTTCATTAAGCTTCCTATAGCTGTTTCCTCAGGAAAAATAACAGCTTTATCTTCACTAATAAATTTAGCGGCATTAATGCCAGCAACTAAACCACCAGCAGCAGATTCTACGTAGCCTTCTACTCCTGTTATTTGTCCGGCAAAGAAGATATGGGGTTTCTCCCTTAACTGTCCTGTTGGTAAAAGGACCTTGGGCGAATTAATAAAAGTATTTCTATGCATTACACCATAGCGTACAAATTCCGCATTCTCCAAGCCTGGTATGAGGGCAAATACTCTTTTCTGTTCACCCCATTTGAGCCTTGTCTGAAATCCTACGAGGTTGAAAAGGGTTGCTTCCTTGTTTTCTTTTCTAAGCTGTACTACAGCATAAGGCTGTTGTCCCGTTTTAGGGTTAATTAGACCAACAGGCTTGAGGGGACCAAACCTTATAGTATCTTTTCCTCTGGCTGCCATCTCTTCGATAGGCATACATCCCTCAAAAAATACTTGTTTCTCAAATGTCTCCAAAGGATGAAGCTGAGCTGTTACTAATTCTTTATGAAAAATTTCATACTGTTGTTTATCTAAAGGACAATTTAGATAATCTGCTTCACCTTTATCATATCTTGAAGCCCAAAAAGCATATTGATAATTAATGGACTCTGCGGTAACAATGGGTGCTGCTGCATCATAAAAATAAAAATAATCTTCTCCTGTAAGTTTCTGAATGGTTTCACCCATTACACCAGCAGTAAGGGGTCCTGTAGCAATAACATAAATATTATCATTTTCCAAATAACAAACCTCTTGACGATGAACCTTTATTAAAGGGTGATTGCATATCGTTTCAGTCAGGCAACGGGCAAAATTATCCCTATCTACGGCTAAGGCTCCTCCGGCAGGAATACTATTATTGTCCGCACATTTCATAAACAGTGAGTTGCACCTTCTTAATTCCTCTTTTAAAAGACCCACAGCATTCTCAAGTCCTGCCCCCCTTAAAGAGTTGCTGCAAACCAACTCACCAAACAAGTCGGTCTTATGGGCAGGTGTTAATTGATACGGACGCATCTCAAAAAGGTCAACTTTAATTCCAAGATTAGCAATTTGCCAGGCAGCTTCACACCCGGCTAAACCTGCTCCTACCACTGTTATTTTTGCACAGCCCACCTTTAGGATTCCTCCTTATCAACAAGTGCTTCTTCGAAGTGACAACCACTGCTGCTGCATACCTTTCTTTTTCCCTCGCGGGATTTCTTTTCAACTAAAAATTTTCCGCATTGAGGACATTGTTCAGCAAGGGGTTTCTCCCAGCTAACAAATTGGCAATCGGGATACCGATCACACCCATAGAAAGTCCTGCCTTTTTTACTTCTTCTTACAACTACCTTTCCTTTATGACAATCGGGACAGGTAACGCCGATTTCCTCAAACAGGGGCTTGGTATTTCTGCATTCTGGGAAACCTGGACATGCTAGGAATTTCCCAAACCGTCCAAACTTTATAACAAAATTTCTGCCGCACTTATCACATTTTTCTTCCGAGACTTCATCCCGGACTTCAATCTTCCCTATTTCTTCATCTGCATACCTTAATTCATTTTCAAAGTTTTTATAAAAATCCCGTAATACTTCCTTCCAGAAAATATCCCCTTCTTCTACTTTATCCAATTTGTCTTCCAAATTTGCTGTAAACTCCACATTAACTATATCAGGGAAATATTGTTTTAAAAGGTCAATTACAACAAAGCCAAGTTCGGTAGGAAAGAACTGCTTAGCTTCACGAACCACGTATCCTCTTGAAAGGATAGTATCAATTGTGGGTGCATATGTACTAGGCCTTCCGATACCTTTTTCCTCCAACGTCTTAACTAATGTAGCTTCAGTATACCTGGCAGGGGGTTGAGTAAAGTGTTGTTTTGGATCTAGCTTACTAAGGTCCAGAATTTGACCTTCATTTACTTCTGCTAATGGCGGTTCCTCAGCCTCTTCCTCATCCTTACCCTCAATATAAACTTCCATAAACCCTTTAAAAACAATTATGGAACCTGAAGCAGTAAACTCATAATTTTCAGCACTTATTAATGCCGTTGTTTGCTCCACCAGGGCTTGGGCCATTTGACTGGCCAGAAAACGCTCCCAAATTAATTTATAGAGTTTATATTGATCCCTGGTTAAACTACCCTTAATTATATCCGGCTCTCTTATTATCGAAGTTGGGCGGATTGCTTCATGGGCATTTTGAGTATTACCCTTATTTTTAAATACCCGGGGAATTTCAGGAATATATTTTTCTCCGAAATTTTCTCTAATAAAATCCAGGGTATCTTTCTGGGCAGATTCCGAAATCCTTGTAGAATCAGTCCTTATATAGGTTATTAAGCCTACAGTACCCTCTTTTCCAATATCAATACCTTCATACAATTGCTGGGCAGTTCGCATGGTTTTTTTCGCAGTAAAGTTCAACTTGCGATAAGCTTCCTGTTGAAGGCTGCTTGTTGTAAAAGGTGCTGCCGGGTTACGGTTCTTTTTTTGCTTTTTTACTTGCTTTACCAGATAATTTTTATCTTTTAAATCTTCTAATATCTCTTCCATTGTTTCTTGGCTGTTGATTTCTATTTTTTTATTATCCTTTTTAGCTAGTTTAGCTTCAACAATCTTTTTACTAGGTAATCTAAATTTAGCTAATAAGGACCAGTACTCCTCAGGTATAAATTGCTCAATTTCATCTTCTCTGTCACATATCAGCCTTACCGCTACCGATTGTACACGTCCTGCACTTAGACCTTTTTTAATCTTCCGCCACAATAAGGGACTAAGATTATAACCCACTAAGCGATCTAGAACCCTTCTCGCCTGTTGGGAGTCAACCCGGTCAATATCAATTTTTCGAGGATGTTTGATGGCCTCCCTAATGGCTTCCTTTGTAATTTCATTAAACTCTATTCTGCATTTCTCATCATTCTTAATTTTTAAGATGTGCATTAAATGCCAGGCAATTGCTTCCCCTTCCCGGTCAGGGTCAGGAGCCAATAAAATTTTAGTGGCTTTATTAGCTGCACTTCTTAGTTCTTGAAGAATTTCGCCTTTGCCCCTAATGGTAATATACTTAACCTCAAAGTCTTCCTTTACATCAACGCCAAATTGACTTTTGGGAAGGTCCCTAATATGTCCTAGTGAAGCCTTCACCAAATACTTGCTTCCTAAAAACTTACCAATTGTTTTTGCTTTGGCAGGTGATTCAACAATTAATAAGGTTTTACTCATGATAATCACCTCAACTTATACTGATAAATTTCCTGCCTGCTACCCTTTTAATTAAACCCTTTATCTCAAGCAGGCCTAAGATAGATAATATTTTTTGAGTTGTAAAACTGCTGTTTTTTAATATTTCTTCCGGGGATATGGGCCGGGAGCTTAATAGATTAAGTATGGCAGTCTCTTCCGGAGAGAGGTTAACCTTAGTATCAGCAAACTCCTTTAAAAGGCTCATCTGTCCATATTCCTCCAGAATGTCTTCAATTGAGTCTATAAGTTTGGCCCCCTCCTTTATCAACTTATGGGAACCTTTATAGAGGGGATTATCAATGGGACCAGGGACTACAAAGATATCTTTTCCCTGTTCCAGCCCAAATTCAGCCGTTATTAAGGACCCACTTTTTTCTCCCGCCTCTATAATTATTATTCCGTCAGAAAGACCGCTAATCAGTCTGTTTCTTATAGGAAAGTTTATTTTTAAAGGTGATGTACCCATTGGAAATTCAGAAATAACAGCACCTTCTCCTGAAGCTATTATTTCGTTATAGAGCCGCACATTTTCCCGAGGGTATATAACATCAACCCCACTTCCTAAAACTGCAATTGTACTAGCTTTAGCCTTTATGGCCCCTTGGTGTCCCGAAGAATCTATCCCTCTGGCAAGACCGCTTATTATTTGCACACCATTTTTTCCCAACTGAAAGGATAGTTGTTCGGCACATTTCCTGCCATAAAATGTAGCTTTTCTAGCCCCAACAACAGCAATGCTGAGAGGGTCTTTTAGTAAACTTCCTCTAACATATAATAACGGGGGTGGACTGGCAATTTGCCTTAATGTTTTAGGATATTCTTGACTTAAGATGCTAATTATCTTTACATTATGTTTGTTTATTTTGTAATATTCATCATCAATATGGAAATCTTGCTTTTTTGCAGTTAATTCATCTGCCATTTCCTGGGAAATGAAAGGGAATCGACTGGTAATTTCCTTGCTGTTTAATTTCCAAAATTCTGCACCCTTTATTTCCACTAAGAGTCTTGTAATGTCTTTATTTCTCCCTATCCCCCATAAAGAGTGGACAAAAGACCAATATAAAATATCCTCCATAGACTACCTCTTTTCACTTCTTTTAAATAGCAATTCTTTACTTAAAAATCAATTCCTGCTTAAAGCAGGTATTAAGCTATTTACAACCGGCGAAAAATCCTGCTCCAATGTATTTACCTGACTAAAAATATCCCCTTTTCTTAACAACCTATCTTCCATGTTAAAAATTGTAAAATTCATCATATCTACCCCATTTTTAACCTCATTCCACGATAAAGGGGTTGATACCATAGCGCCGGCAATAGGTCTGACACTATACGCACCGGCCATTGTCCTGCCATATCCGTTTTGCAGGTAATCCAGATATACCCTGCCCCTTCTTTTGACCTTACTAAGCTCTACAGTTAAAAGGCTGGGGTGTTGGGATACTAAATAATTACTAACTATTTTCAAAGTGTTTTTTATTATCTCAAAGGAGTGTACAGGGCGAACTGGTATATATATATGCAGTCCTTCGGAACCCGAGGTCTTTGCAAAGGTTTTAATATTCATCTTAGCGAACAAATCATTTATAATTAAGGCTGCTTTCAGGCTGTCACGAAAATCAGCCGGAGGTTCGGGATCTAAATCAAATACTAAGATATCAGGTTTGTCTAGACTTGAAGTTTTAGATAACCAGTGATGTAGTTCGATGCAGCCTAGGTTAATAAGCCAAATTAAGGTGTCAATATTATTACACACTACCATTTGCTTGTCTTCCGCCTGAATAGTCTCTATCCAATGAGGAGCATGATTAGGACATTGTTTTTGATAAAAGAAGTCTCCCTTGATACCGTTGGGATACCTTTTCAAGACAAAGGGACGATTTGTTAAATGGGGCAAAACATATTCGGAAATTTTGAGGTAATATTTAATTAGATCGCCCTTTAGGATTTTTTCCTTAGGCCAGAAGACTTTATCTAAATTTGTTATATTAATTTCATGTCTGTGAATTTTTACCAGCATATTAGTCCCTCTAAAAGTACATTTTAACTTCATTATTACCAAATGTATAGAAAAAAACTTCAAAATAGCAAAATAATAACTGAGCTAGGAGCCCAGTTAAATAAAATTAGCCTCTATTCTTCCTTACACTCTAAACATTGATAAATATTGCTTGCATCAATAAATTCACACTCTTTACACTCACTTTTCTTTTCTACCACTCCAAAGCTGACATGTTCTTCTTCAAATTTTTGTGCTTCTTTTTTACACTTGCCATTACAATTGGAAGAAATAATAATCACCTCTTTTCAAAGTAGTAATAGCCAATCAACATATTTGTAATTATTAAAATCTTCTAAATATTATTCTTTAGTTTATATTATATTTTAAATGAAAAAATAACACAAACAAAAAAGTTTGTGTTATTAAATAATTATTTCTTCATTAATATCCATAATTTCGCATTGGTAACCTTCTTGAACAACTTTATCCTTAAATTTCCTGGGATCCTGTTTAACTAAAGGAAAGGTATTAAAATGCATTGGTATAACTAATTGGGGTTTTAACATTTTTACAGCTTCAACAGCATCTTCAATCCCCATTACAAAATTATCACCAATAGGAAGCAAGGCGGCAGAGATGTTGTTGAGTCTACCGATTAATTCCATATCACCAAATAAACCGGTATCACCTGCATGATATACTATTTTTCCACCCATAGTAAGCAAAAAACCACAGGGACTTCCAGTATAGGTTATTGAATCCCCCTTGATAATCGCTGAACCATGCCATGCAGGTGTAAGCTTGACTCTTCCAAAATCGAATTGATAAGAGCCTCCTATATGCATGGGATGCACCTGGGCACCCTGATTTTGGCAAAAAAGGGCAAGCTCGTTGGGTGCTATAATAATAGCACCTGTATTTTTGGCAATTGTTAAGCTGTCACCAAGATGGTCTCCGTGGCCATGGGTTACTAAAATAGCATCCGCTTCAATTTCTTCTGCCTTTAAGGTGGCCAAAGGGTTTCCCGTTAAAAAAGGGTCAATAATTACCTTATATCCATTGCTTTCAAAAGAAAAACAGGCATGACCAAGAAATCTGATTTTCATATGTAAAGCCTCCTTTTAACATACAAAGAACATTACCTTATATTATAAGTTAAGGAGGTTTATTGGTCAATAATTACAAATATGTACAAGATTAGTCTATTCTGTTTGATTTTTTTCTTCGATGGTAGCCTCCAATGTTTCTTTCCATTGCTCGAAAATCCTCTGTTTTCTATTTTTTTTCTCTTTTCTGATAAACTCCTCTAGAAAATACAACTGATTAGTTTCTAGTTCCCGGATCTGCTGTTTAATTGCTTCAATCTGTTCATCCTCATATATTAACTTAATTAGCACCAAGTTTCGCTCCTTCTCCCTGAATTTTAAAAGGCTACTTTCTACAATTCCACATAAAAAGCAAAAAGCCTTTAGTTAATTAAAGGCTCTTATGTTAATAATTATACTGAATTATAAAATTTTCCTGATTACTCCCAGACCTGCCTGTCTAAGGACCTATACTGTACAGCCTCGGCTAAATGGGAAATCTGAATATTTTCCTCTCCTTCTAAATCAGCTATTGTACGCGCCACCTTCAGTATCCGGTCATGGGATCTGGCGCTCAAACCTAAGCTATGAAATGCCTCTTCTAAGATAGCTTTTCCTCCTTTATCCAGCTTACAGTATTTTTTTACATCCTGGGGTTTCATTTCGGAATTGGTAATAATACCTTCTTTTTTAAAGCGCGCATACTGGATACCCCTAGCCCTCTCAACCCGCTGCCTGATGGAGGAACTGCTTTCGGCTTCACTTTCATTTTGCAGTTCTGTGAAGTTTAGCCTGGGAATCTCTAAATGGATATCTATCCTATCTAATAGGGGTCCAGAAATTTTATTGCGGTATTTTTGGACCTGATAGGGTGTACAGGTACATTCCTTTAAGCTGTCACCATGAAATCCACAGGGACAAGGATTAAGTGCGGCAACTAAGATAAAGTTAGCAGGATATGTAAGCTGTGCCGCCACCCTTGCTACAGTAACCTTGCCTTCTTCTAATGGTTGACGCAAACACTCCAAAACATCCTTGTTAAACTCCGGCAGCTCATCCATAAATAATACTCCATGATAGCTAAGGCTGACTTCCCCGGGACCAGGCACCCTCCCCCCGCCAATAATACTGGCGGCAGATGCACTGTGGTGTGGTGCCCTAAAAGGTCGTTTATTTATTACTGGCTGCGAACTGGGTAAAAGACCGGCAATGCTATATATCTTAGTAATATCAAGGCATTCTTCAAAAGTCAATTCAGGCATAATTCCCGGTAAACATCTGGCTAGCATGGTTTTTCCTGAGCCAGGTGAACCAACCATAATAACATTATGGTTCCCTGCGGCAGCAATTTCCAAAGCCCTTTTTGCCTCTTGATGTGCCTTAACATTCTTAAAGTCATTTTCTATGGCAGCCTGGGAATTCAAAAGCTGCTTTAAATCAGGAGTAGATACAGGTTGATATTTTCCTGGTGAAGTTAAGAAGGCTACTACCTCCCATAATGTATCAAAGGCAAAAGTTTCCGTTGCTCCGATAGCTCCTTCCTCTCCATTTTCTTTTGGTACTACTAATTTAACAGATTGTTTGCTTTTTGCTAAGGAAATGGGAAGTACACCATTAATTTTACGCAGCCTTCCATCCAGACCAAGCTCACCCACAGCAATATAATCTTTTAAAAGGTCTGCCTCCAGTTGATTGGTAGCAGCAAGAATAGCTAAGGCTATAGGCAAATCAAAACTTGGTCCTTCCTTTTTTATATGAGCTGGGGCTAAATTTACTACAATCCGGCGGGGCGGAAAATCGAACCCTGAGTTTTTTATGGCCGATCTTACCCGTTCTTTACTTTCCTTAACAGCAGTATCAGGCAAGCCGACAATGTCCCATGCAGGCAGACCTCCGCTGGCATCTACTTCAATTTCAATATCATATACCGACAGACCCATCAAACTGCAGCTATTCACACTGGCTAACATAAGACCTCCACAAAAAAATTCTAATACTTATTTATATTAGAATTTTACAAATATCGGCAATATCCTTTTTTTATATTTAATTTTAGATTAAAAAAGCAAGGAAGCAGCAGTCACTGCGCTTCCCACTCACCCCTGATAAAGTCCAAAATAGATGACCCTATAGGCGGACAGCCTATGCAGTATTTTTTACCCTGGGCATTAGTACCTGCACAATTACCGATGAGATATACGTCCTCTTTAGAGGAGTCTTCATAACTCAGGTCCCTTCCTGTAGCGATAGTAAACTTAAAGTTCTGATGAAATTTATTGCCGTGGGTTTTCAGAAACATCATGGCTGCGGCGCTGCACGCACTGCATGAGCCTTTTTCCAGCAAACTAATATTTGGATACATATTAGGCAATTTTGATAAATCAGAGGGAATAAATTTTTTACTGTACTTTAAATAATCATCGGGCTCAACATTAATATTGTCACTGGCGGCAGTACCGCAATGCTCCTGAACAAGATTGATATGTGATATGGAATCAGACGGCATTCCCATTAGCATTACACCCACATAATCAACTGCCGTCGGGTCTTTGCCGGCAATAACCAAATCCAAGTCTATCCTAGTACCTGCACTAGGTCCAAAACCTTCCATACAGGAAGTTCCATCTATAACCGAATAGTGGGGCAAAAGCACCGAAGCCATGTCGGCAATGCCCCAATCCAAGCACCGCCCTTTTGCAGTATCGGGACAAGGTTTATTAATATAATGCAGCTTAGTTTTTTCCCTTTTATGAAGACAACCTTTCATGTTCTTAATGCTTAGTGTGGCACCTGTATACATATGGGTTTTCATAACTGGTACAGAAATTACGTAATCTACTTCAAATACCAAAGAGGAAAACTTCAAATTGCTAACCATTGTTCCATAACTGATCTCTTTTATAACAGGGTCATATTGGTCTAAATTTACCATTATAGCCCCTTCCTCCTGGCAAACCTTGGCAATGCCAGCTGCATCCATAGCCTCCCATACATTGCTGCCTACTAATGCTCCATCACCAACAAATATTTGAGTAGCTTCTTTTTCTTTAAAAAACCTGATTAGTCCCCTCAGAACTTCCGGATTTGTACATAGTCCTGATTTAGCAGGACCTATGCGTCCCGCGTTAGGCTTTAAAAGTATTTGTTTGCCTCTGGCATCATCAATAAAAACACTCCCTATAGCATCATAAGCCATAAGATGAGGTTCATATCCATGGTTTACTTTAACAAAAGAACTCATCTTGCACTTTTCCTTTCCCTTTTTTAGGCCTCCACCCTAATTAGGATGAAGGCCCGCTAAACATTTGTCCTGCTACGCTTGGCTGCTATAAAACACCCTTTTCTTTATAATACTTCTCAGCACCAGGATGTAAAGGAATTCCAGCTGTGTCTTTGACTGCGTTATTTATATCCATGTTCTTTACTACCTTGTTGGTAGCTTTAATAGTATCAAGGTTTTCCCACATAACCTTAACTAGGTCATAGGCTACGTCATCAGGTACACTCTCATCGCACACCAACATAATTTGGATAGCAGTGGTAACTACTTCTTTATCTTGACCATCGTAAGTACCTGCAGGTATAACCGCTCTAATATACCAAGGGTATTTAGCTTTCAAACCGGCAATGATATCCTCATCTATGCTGGCAATCATGCCGTCAGCAGTAGACAGAGCTTCAGACACCGCTGCTGTAGGAATACCTGCCATCATCATGAAACCATCTATCTGCTTGTTTCGCATTAAATCTAAAGCCTCAGTTGGACCAACAAACTGAGCTTTAAAATCATCAGGGTATTTTAGACCAGCCTGTTCCACATGATTCTTAGTCTCAACTTCCATTGTACTGCCAGGTGCTCCTACTGCAAAGGTTTTACCCTTGATATCTTTAATAGTATTAAATCCTGTTCCTTTTCTAACAACAACCTGGTTGTAATTTGCATAAAGAGAAGTCAGTATCCTTACACCATCATAGGAACGGTCCTTAAAAGAGTTTATTCCCTGTTTCTGTTCAGTAATAATACTTGTAACAGCTACACTAATATGTGCTTCTTTATCTGCCAATAAATTCAGGTTTTGTACACCACCATTTGATGCTTCAGCAGAAACATTTACACCTTCTATTTTGTTATTCCAAAGGTTAGCCAGGGCTGAACCCAAAGGGTATACTGCACCGGTAGTACTGGCTGTCGGGAAATTAAGATTAATTTTCTCCTTCTTTACTGGAGCAGCCTCCTCCTGTTTTGGCGAACATCCAGTAATCAAGCTAACAAATAAAAAAACTACTAATAATAAAACTGCTACTTTTTTCATTTTTTCTCCTCCTTTTATTATTTAAGGTAGTATTGAGCTATAGCATAAAGCAGCCTATACACCTCAATTTTTTATAGTGTCCTTACTATCCCATTAAGGGAATTTCCTTGTTCTTTTCTTTTTTAAGTGTATAGATATGGTAAGCAAGGAGTATAATCAGCAAGGCAATGCCATAGATATCAGTGACCCCAGACGGGTCTACAAATAAATAAGCTATGGCAATGGCCAAAATTCTTTCCGACCAGCTGCACCTTTTCACCAACCATCCTTCAAGACCTGCGGCAAGAGCTATAATTCCAACTGTGGCAGTTAAAAACGTTCTAATTATTTCAATTGTTGCCGTACCTTCAGGCGCAGACCCAATCAGTAGAATTGGGTCAGTTAGGAAGAAAAACGGCAGAATAAACCCTGTTAGACCAAGTTTAACAGCAAGCAAAGAAGTAATGTTCTGATTAGAATTTGCAATACCTGCCGCCACATAGGAGGACATTGCTACAGGGGGTGTAATATTGGAAAGGCAGGCATAAATCAAACAAAACATATGGGCGGCAATGGGCAAAGCTCCTACTTCAATTAAAACAGGTACTGCCACCGCTGTAACAATAACATACGCTGCAACACCAGGAACACCCATCCCTAGAATTGTGCTCATAATCATTACCAATAGGCCGCCTTTAATTAATTCTCCTTCACCGACGAATTTTAGAATTATATAACCAAACTTTAATCCTAAACCTGTCAGAGAAACTGTCCCTACTATTACCCCAATAATTACACAGGCTATACCTACACTTACTGCACCTCGCGCACCTTCTTCACAAGCCACCACAATATCTCTCAGATACATCCTGGTTTCTTTGCGGAACCAAGAACACACTACTGCTGCCAGTATAGAAAATATAGCAGCATATAAAGGTGTATATCCCATAAACATAATTATCAATAATGTAAAGAGCGGCAAGATTAGATAACCCTTTTCCTTCAAAACTTTAAGGCCATCAGGAATATTTTCTTTAGCAATCCCTTTAAGGCCTAATTTCTTAGCTTCAAAATGAACGGCAGTTATTAAACCAACGTAATATAGAAAAGCAGGTATTATGGCGGCCAACATAACTGCAGTATAAGATATACCTAAGAACTCTGCCATGATAAAACCGACTGCCCCCATTACAGGTGGTGCAAACTGCCCCCCAGTTGAGGCTACCGCCTCAACTGCACCGGCAAATTCAGCCCTGTAGCCTGTTTTCTTCATTAAGGGTATGGTAATGGCACCGGTTGTAGCCACATTTGCCAAAGCACTGCCATTAATCATCCCTAATAAGGCACTAGCTATGACAGAAACTTTAGCCGGTCCACCAGAGGAACGACCTACCAAAGCCAGGGAAATATCATTTATTACGCTGCTGAAACCACTATGTTTTAAAAAAGACCCGAACAGAATAAAGACGAATATGTAGGTAGCAGAGACGCCAATTCCAACTCCGAAAATTCCCTGGCTGCCCCAGAACATATGCCCCATCAAACGTTTTAATGAAAAACCGCTATGACCCAAAGCTCCTGGAATATATTGACCAAATATACAATATAGCAGGAAAATTAATGCTAAATAAGCAAGACTGCCACATGCTCTTTTTGCAGCTATAAACACTAAGATCACACCTGCTAAACCCAGATATGTTTCAAATTTTGAAACATAACCACCCTTTAAAGCGATTTCCTGATATTCCAGTATAAAATATCCAAAGACAAAAACTACCGACGCAATCAGAATATAATCTATTAGGGTAGGGCTATTGCTTTCAAGATTCTGCTTCCTCAACCCCGGATAAATTAAAAAACACAACAGTAGTAAAAAAGTAGCATGCCACCCCCGCAGCATCATAGCTTCCATTGTACCTATACTGGTTACATAAAGCTGAAAGACCACAAATACTACTGATATGATGGTAATAATCTTGGCCCAAAATCCAGTATAATTACGGATCCTGCTTTCTGTCTCCTTCTCTTCCAGTAGTTTCAGCGCCTTTTCTTCCATGATGCGCCGTTCTTCATCTGAAAGCATTTCTACTTCTCCGGAAAGTATGTGGTCTTTGTATTTTGTCATTTTCATCCTCCCCCTTTAAATTTCATGAAGACCCTGAAAAAAAGGGTACAAAAAAGCACACACCAGTAGTATGTGCCAAAAAAAGCCACTGCCTACCATTCTTCCATCCTACCTTTTAAATAAACCATTTACCCTCTTACAATGTAACAAAGTTCTACTATCCTACAACAAAAACATATTAAAATCTTATCTATTTTTTAGAAAAAGTCAAGAGATTTAGAAATATAATTTTAATAATTCTAATTATAGAAAGAAATTTAACAATAGGATGATAATAAATATTTTCCTTATTAAGATAGACGTGGATACGATCCTAAAATTTTTAGTAATGCAGCTTTTTGGGAGAGGTTAGATAAAACCCTTTGTAACCTGCTCTCCACTATAGCTGCCTCACAATCAATAAAAAACAGATAGTTTCCTAACTCTTTTTTTGTAGGACGTGATTCAATCTTGCTAAGGTTAATCTGCTCCCGAGCAAATTCACCTAAAGCTTCCGAAAGACCTCCAGGACGATCCCTTTCCAAGGCCATAATCAAACTAGTTTTCGTATGGGGAAGGGAAAGGTACTTTCCTGACTCTTTTCCCACCAGGAAAAAACGAGTTTGATTTTTGGGATAATCACCAATATTTGCAGCTAAAATTGGAATCTTATAAATTTCATGGGCGTTTTGAGAGGCAATAGAAGCCCAACCCTTCCCTTGTTTTGCCATATATAGCACAGCATCTGCAGAACTGTTTGCCTGGACTATTGTTGCATGGGGCAAATAGCGTTGGAGATAATGACGGCATTGTGCCAAGGCTTGGGGATGAGACATAACCGTTTGTATATCCTCCAGACACCTCTCATGACTTAAGAGATGGTGTTCTATATCCAGGATTATTTCACCCAAGATATGTAGATTAACCTCATGCATCAGCATATCTAATGAGATGTTTACTGATCCTTCAATTGAGTTTTCGGCTGGTACCACACCTAAGGAAATCTCTCCTTCTTCTATTGCATTTAAGATATGGGGTATGGTTTGAAAGGGTTTAATTTCCCAAGAACCCGGGTTTATTAGGTGCGTCAGAGACTTACATGCAGCCTGGTTAGTAAAAGTACCTTCTGGTCCAAGATAGGCAAGGACTTGATCCATAATAAACTCCTCCTTTACAAAATAAAAAAACCACAGTCTTAAGCCCCTGAAAAGGGACGAAAACTGTGGATTCCGCGATACCACCCTTATTGGTTCATAAAATGAACCCTCTCAAAAGGGTACGCAGCAATAATGCATTCCATACCCCCTTCCTTTTAACGGTGGAAGTTTCCGGCAAAGACTACCTACCTTTCGGTCTCACCCTTGCAGTTTGGAAGGGAACTTCAATTGCTTAAAGCCTAAGAGTGCTTGCAGTCACGACACTCTCTCCCTGTAGACTCTAAAAACAACCTACTTTTCTTCCGCATCACTTTTATGCATAATATCTTTTAAAATATTATATTAAGGAATTGTTATTATTACAAGTACCTTTTTAAAAAATAGAAAAGCTAATTACCCTCTTTTTCTTTCTCTTGGTCTTTTAAATAACGAATTATTATTTTATCTAATTCTTTACTCCTTTTTAAAATACTTTCATATTCCAATCTATTTTCCTTTAACAACCTTTCTATTTCTTTTCTTTCTGTATGAACTTTATAAGAAAATTCCGAATCCATTCCGTTTATACCCTCCAATATAAAATAAAATGAAAAAGACAGTCATATACCAGACTGCCAAAAAATCTTTAAAAGTTTATCGGCAACCTGGCAATCATAGCTTACGCCTTAGACCCATGGCTTTGCGTCTCACTTTTTCAAGTGATTTGCCTTTTTCTATTTTTTCAATAACTATTATATCGAC
The DNA here is from genome assembly GCA_049323895.1 of Bacillota bacterium. Classification (GTDB taxonomy): domain Bacteria; phylum Bacillota; class Peptococcia; order Peptococcales; family BICA1-8; genus JBMOKT01. The sequence goes on from JBMOKT010000013.1 coordinate 410,932, forward strand.
AAAACTTGAATTGTTATGTCGATTTTTGTAGATTGGAATATATTTTTTCGTATCCTTTTAAGAATTATTAACCTTATTCTTTTTACTATAATTTGGAAAACTAACCTGACTTTGTACTTGGACAAAAAAAACCGCGGTTATAAAAACGCGGTATCTTTAACCTAATATATAATATTGCAAATTATTCCACAGCATATTCTCCAATTGAATAAAACAGATCTTGTCTGTCGACCTCTTTAACTTTTATATAAGAAAGCGCATCTTCACAAGAAAGAAAAACTTTTTCTACCATCTTAATAAAATTAGTATCTTGCGCTATGACAATAAATACCTTCATTTTCCCACTCCTTTATAATTTCGAATCTTATCTACTATTATAGAATATTCTAATAATTTTTTGGACAAGAAAATTTTTACAGTTCTTATAAAGTGTGACCCCCCAGTCGGGGGGTAGGTAATTACGCATTAGCTTTTTGATCTGGTTCCTGATTCTTAACTTGAGGTTTTGTTATTCCTAGACGCTTTGCTGAATGGTCAAGCCCCAAGAAGAAGTTATACCAAGAGGACGTTTGATATAAATTCCAATCTGCAGGTGGAATGCAATAATTTCCTAACTGCTCCTCTTCTCCATATTTCTTTAAGCGAGCATAGGCCCTTACCCAAACACATTGTTTTTCGTTAGGAAAAGCTTCACACCAGCCGTCATAACTGCCGCCACATGCACCGTTACGCTGATTTTTGGGACATTGGGACATGGGGCAAAGGTAGGCAAGGTCAAGAAGTGCACAATCTCCGCAATCCTTACAATCATTGCTTATTACTTTTACTATATGTTCTATTCCATGGGCTCGGCTATCCTTACGACCCTTGTATATGCTTTGCATTAATGGGAAGAATGGTGTACCTGGTTCAAAAGCAAGCCCATGAGCCATGCGCATCATAGAGTATCCAAAATTTACAGGTGCATCTAAGGGGAGTCCTTTTCTGGTGACAGGTTTTTCTGTGTTTAACCCTGTAGCTTGGTCTTTTTCAAAATAGTAGAACCCTTTCGGTTGAGGATAATCAAATTCAGGAATTAATTCTAGCCAATTTTTACTTAACTCTTCACCTTTTCCGATTATATACTCAACCTGCTCATATTTAATTCCATGCCCGCCGATATGAACTCCTGCAAAGCCCATTCCTTTCATAAATGCATACATTTTAGCAGCCCGCAATAGGCGTGCTCCTACACCCTTGTCTTCGGCAGTACGCTCTTTGTCGATTTCAGCTAATAATTTATCGGGTACAACACAACCGGGGATCTGATTTGCATTCATTACCTTGGCGGCACCAAAGGGAAGAATATAAATATTGCCTACCACAGGAATATCAATATTATTTATCTTTAAGAATTGCAATACTTCGTGGAACTTACGGGCATCATAGCCTAGCTGAGTTACAATAAACTGTGCTCCACCCTGTATTTTCTTCTTTAGCTTATAATATTGGATCATTAACTCAGCCTCTTTTCCTTTAAAGGGAGAGACTGCAGCACCTGCAAAGAAACTACTCTTTTGGTGATAGGATGGTCCTTTAGGACCTTGTACTTCTAGTCCATTGTTCATTTCTCCGATTAATTCCAGAGCATGGACAGGGTCTAAATCAAAAACAGGTTTGGGTCTGCCTTGATACCCTGTGACAGGATAGTCACCAGTCATAACTAGTAAATTGCGTACCCCTGCTCGATCCAGACTATATAGCTGACTTTCCATTTGGTTACGGTTTTTGTCTTTACATGTAAAATGTACTAACGGCTCAATACCCAGCTTAAGTATTTCCATACCTAAATAATCCGCAAGTATTGCCGGGTTTCCACCGGGATTATCAGTAATTGTTATTGCATGGACTTTACCGCCTTTGGCAGCTGCCTCAGCTGCAGCAAGGGCACTTTCCTGGGCTTTTTCCCTAGCCCCTCTGCCCGGTACAACCTCCCAGGTTACCGACATGGTGTTTTTATCCAGCAATGATTCTTTGAATCTGTTTTCCACGCCAATCTCCCCTTATCCAGGTTAAGGGGGTAAAGCACAATTTACCTTACCCCTTAATCGTTATTTTAAGGAACTATAACACAACCAATTATGAATAGGAACAAGCTGTTCAAAGAAATTATCTGCTCTTAAAGACTTTAATATAAGAATCACAGTAAACACTTTGGTTAAGCAAAATCTCTGCGGTAGCTGCTGTTGCCATTAACGCATCATCATTGGCATCTGCTATGATAGCATCAAGACCGCAGGCCATTGCCATGGCCAAGTATGTTCTATTGATTAGAGGACGATCCGGAGCCTTCTGGGATACGTTGCTTAAACCCAGGACAGTCTTAGGGGCGGGATTTGCCAAAAGCTTAGTTTGTTTAATAGCTTCCAGTACCTCTGGAGTATGGTCCTGAGCTACGTTTACTGGAAGAATAAGTGGATCGATATATAAATCTTCCATAGGTAACCCAAACTCATCAGCTGCAGCTACTAATTCCATAGCTAAGGCAATACGGCTCTCAGCATTTTTGGGAATACCTTTGGCATCCATTGTTAATCCGATAATCTTCGCATTGTGTTTGACAGCCATGGGGAAAACCCGCTCAATCTTAGGTCTATCAGCTGGGCAAGAGTTAATCATGGCAGGCTTTTTGCAAATTTCCAAACCAGCCTCAATGGCATCATAATTGGTTGAATCAAGGCAAAGGGGTAAATCACTAACCTCTTGTACCACTTCTACCATCCACTTCATTGCAGCCACTTGGTCTTCTGCATTAGGTCCTGTATTAATATCAAGGTAATGAGCCCCTGCCTCCTGCTGTTTTACTGCCCACTCTTGCAAAGGCTTAGGGTCCATTTCACGGACAGCCTGACCAATATCTTTAAACATCCCATTTATTCTTTCACCAATAATAATCATTTTTATTACCCTCCTTTTATTTAAAGGTAAACACCTTATATTTTTAGTTACTAGTGACTATTGACTATCAGCCATTAGCCATTTTGATATTTTTAGTACTGATTGTTTTCCATTAATTCAGCAATATTCTTTTGTACTAGTTGTACCGCTTGCGGATGGCGCATTAAGAGGATATCTGCTCCTGCCTGAATGAGGGCAGCTGCAGTCATTGCTTCCCAAAGCGGTCCACGGAAAGCCTGTTCGCCCCAACCTTCAAACTGCTCACCTTCCGAATACGATTCTTTGGCACGCCATGCTTCATAACCTACTGTACAGATCATAGGCATAGAAAGCATTTTATCACCCTGCAGCGCACCCATGCGTACCCGTTCCATAATTGAATATGCATACTCTATACCGTACCCTAAGCCGCCTATCATGGGGTCAATCACTATACGGTCTAGAGGCAGTCCCATTTCATTAACTAAGATGTTCAACTGTTTACAAATATTAATGTCAAGGGGCGAAAGGGCTATTAAGGTGTGCTTATGAACCATGCAGGCTGCAGCAATAGATTTATAGTTTTCTTGTTCTGCACTTCCTATCATTAGATTCTCTCCGGCACACTCTTCAGCTACCTTAGCAAGCACTTCGTTGTCTTTTTCTTCGTTTCCGCAGCCGGTAACTATCAGGGGAACGCTTACTGCTTGTAAAATTGATTTAACTGTTGCAGCACACTCTTCAGGGGACTTGTTTGCTCCATCAGGATCTGCTCCGCTTAAAACAACATAAATCACATCAGCTTTATATTCATCCACACATTTTTTCGCCCAGGCCTGTGGGTCATTATATACATCCTTAAATAATTCCTTTAAAGGCGCAGGCCAATTTGGTTCCACATCAGTAACTTCCATAGCTACTATCGGCTTGTTGGGCACATCCCCTTCAAAATGAAGGTAAGGAAGGGTAGTCTGCCCACCTACCTTTAAGACATGGCTGCGGGTACCGCCTTGTTCAGCCGTAGCACCCAAGACTACTTCATTTACTTTGGAGGTATATCGTTCCTTTACAACTTGAAAAGCCATATTAACACTCCTCTCCTAGATACCTGTTTTAATAAGAATATCTTTTACCGCGTTTACGGCGGCATTTTCCTCAGGTAATTTAAACAATGCCTTTCCTTCTTCATCGTATGCCGCAATTGAATCGTCATATGGTATATCACCAATTAAATCCATACCGGTAGCGGCAATTTCCGATTCTAAATGTTTCAATGAGTCTACTTTTGTTTTGGTAACAACCAGAAGTTCTTTTTTAACAGCGGAACCTAAGCTTTCCACTAATTCATGAACCCTTCCTGCTGAACGAACACCCCTGGCTGATGCATCGCTTATGACAAACAACCAGTCAATTTGTGGAATGGTTCTGCGGCTTATATGCTCTAAGCCTGCTTCAGTATCCACTACCACATAGTCATAACCGCTGCTTAAACGCTCCAGGTATTTGCGAAGCAAATCATTCGGATAGCAATAACAGCCAGGTCCCTGGGGACCACCCATAACTAACAGGTCAACATTTTTTGTTTCAACCAGAGACTGTTGAAGCTTATATTCTATAAATACTTCTTTACTCATACCTTCCGGTATACTTTTAGGATCCTTTGTCTGGGCTAAGAGTTCACTGATAGTTGTTTTTACTTCCATACCAAGTGCTTCATTAAGATTAGCATTGGGGTCAGCATCAACAGCTAAAACTGAGCCTTTATTATTCTGGATCAGGTATTTGACCACTAAAGAAGTGAAAGTCGTTTTACCCGTCCCACCTTTTCCAGCAACAGCAATATATTTTGGCATAGATAAATCACTCCTTTTTTTCTATCAATGATGGAAACAGGTTCAGGTCTGTATGGGGGATAAAAGTAGCTGAAACAAATTCTTCCATAAAAGTATTGCCTACAGAAAGCTCCAAATAGGTCAACATTTTGCTTATTTCTAAAGACTGCTGATAAGCTTCTTTGGCAAGCAGCACTGTTTGTGCACCTTTCACCGATGTATTGCCTACAAATTGATATTTGTTTCTTTCCAAGTCTGGCAAAAGACCTATTCTGATGGAATCTTCCAGGTTTAGATAGTTACCAAAACCTCCTGCTATGAGAACTTTATCAATTGCCGACATCTCTAAGGAAACTAGTTCTAACATAGAACGTATTCCCGCAAAAACAGCACCCTTAGCACGCAACAGATTTTTTATATCACTTTCCGTAATAACAATGTCTTTATGGACCCCCGTCTCCTGTGCCCAAACCAAAACAAATTCGGGTCCGTCTGCACCTTGGCGCAGTCTGTCAGTTGGGATATCCATTTGGAACTTACCTGTACGATCTATTACTCCGGAAAAATGGAGTTTGCTTAGACAGTCAATTAATCCGGAACCGCATATTCCAACCGCCTTATCATTATCTATGGTTTCATAAGCTACTTCAAAACTGCCATCAATTTGTATCCGTTCTATTGCACCCCTCATGGCACGCATTCCAAAGGTAATGCCTCCGCCTTCAAATGCGGGACCTGCAGAACAAGCACAACTTACCAACCATTCCTTATTGCCCAGAACCATTTCACCATTTGTTCCGATATCAATAAATAATACCAGTTCATTTGATTTGTCTATTTTTACTGCAAGAGCACCTGCAACAATATCGCCCCCTACATAACTTGCCACTGAGGGGATGTTAACAAGCAATCCCTCTCCGTAAAGGGGCAAGCCTAAATCTTTTATTTTTACGGGAGGATATTGTGCAGCAGCGGGTATATATGGTTCCAGTCTAATATATTTGGGATCCAGTGCCAGCAATAGGTGGGTCATTGTGGTATTGCCTGCACACACCACTACTTTAACCGAATCTCTTTTAATATGGGGTGAATCCTTTAGTATTTCTTCTGTCAACTCATTGACTGAGTTTAAAACTGCCTGCTGGAGTTCCTGCAAGCCACCCTCCTCTTCATCTGCGTGGATCATACGGGAAATAACATCATCTCCGTATTTTGCCTGCTTATTGTAAGTGCCTCTTTTATCTATTAATTTTCCGCTTATAAGATCAAGCAGAAAAACTACTACAGTTGTTGTTCCTATATCTATTGCAAGACCATAAAGGGGTTTATCATTATTACCAGGCAGAATATCTATGATTTCCCCACAACCTTCCAAGTGGGCAACATCAACTATAATGTTCCAATTCCCGTCACGCAAAGCAGGAGCAAGCTTTCTTAATATTGGCAGTGATATTTTAATGTCGCCGCAGGAAACCTGCTTTTTCAGTTCCACTAAAAGGCGGTTCAAATCCGAACTATTTTCCATCAGTGTTGGTTCAGGGACACTAATTTTATATCTCCTGACAAGGGGGTTGAAATTAAAGCCCGCCAGTACCTCCAGTTCTTTCTCCGCCAACAGATTTTCCTGTTGGATTAAAACCTTATGTTTATCAAGTTTTGACTCTTGTGGAATTTCCACTTCAATATCCGATAATACTACTGCCTGGCAGGCAGGCAGCAAACCGGTTTTGTGCAATATTTTATCGTCTTTGAGCAGATAATCCCCTTTCAACACCCGCACTAAACATTTGCCGCATGTACCCCTGCCGCCGCAGGTCGCCTTTAAGGGCAGACCTGCCTTGTTGGCAGCCTGTAATATTGTGTTCTGAGCTTCTATTTCTACAAAAAGATTGTCTGGTTGAAAAAGGACTTTAAACATGTGTCTTCAACTCCTATGCTCCATAGCGTCCTTTTGCAAATGCAGGAATTGCGGCTGCTTCCCGTGGACCTACTATTACCTTCCAACCTGATTTTTCCTCAAGTTTTCCGCTTAGTACTGCAACATAGCCAGGAAGAATCACTTCACGGTGATTTACCTTTTCAGCAATACCTATAGTATTTATAACTTCTGCAATCTTTTCGGCAGAGAATTTTCCTGCTGCCCAGGCTGTCAATACAGAAGTTCCGTCGGTGTCTACTGGAATAATATAGGCAGGTACTTTACTGCCTTCAACTTCACCTTCGACACTGAAATATGTTAATGAGAAGTTAGTAGTTAGATATACAGGTGAATCAGCAGTTACATTTCCTACTTCATAGATTTTTGCTTCAACCTGAATGGGTTTCTGAGGATCTGTATAAAGATTTTGTCTCCATGTTAATAATGGAAGCACAAAATGTTTAGCAGTAGTTTTGAGAACGACCATACTAGCATACTTAGAAATATAAACCTGTGCCTGCATTATTTCTTCCATCGGATCCGCAGCAGTTGCAAAAGCTACTGTTGGATAGCCAAATGGGCGGTATTTCTTTTTAATTGCAGCCCTTCGCATTTCAGTTAGGTCAGCTAGGACTTGTGAAGTGCCTCTGGCACCGCTGTCAATAACTAAGTCTTTATGACCTAAAGCAGTTATTTTTTCTACCAAGTCCGAAAGCTTAAAAATATCGTCTCCTTTGACTCCTAGTGGAACATTATACTTTTTGGCAAGTTCAGTCATCTCATTAAAGTTGCCTTCAGTTGCCCCATAAAGAAGAGGGTTTTTACCCTTGCAAACTTCGAGGGCTTGACCTGCCGCGTCTGCATTCTCGGTCATTAAAACAAGAGCCAGTTTAGTACCGGCTGCCACTTTTTCCACTGCCTGCTTGAACTGCGTAGCATCACCAGTTTGCTTAACAGCAACCATATCTACATCATAATGGAGTCCGACACGGTCAAACTCTAAAGCATTTATGTCAGCCAGCTTCTGGTTAAGTTCTGTTTCACTAAGGCTGTCCTCAACCTCAAAAGCAATTCCTGTCGGGTGGAAGAAAGTTTTATCATGGCGGAACAGTACTGTTTCGTCACCAAGCTCAACAACCTTTTCTACTGCACCGATTTTCACCAGTTTAATTGGTGGAGCTGAGGCGGATCCTAAAGCCTCTTTTGCATCGTCACTTACATAAGGACATGTTTCAAGACTGGCTTTTCCAGCTGCCAGACTCATTGCAAAAGCCAAACAGGTAGGAGGTCCGCATTCACCACAGTTTTTTTTGGGAAGAAGTTTATAAATCTCAAGACCTGTCAATGCCATTTTTTACCAAACTCCTTTCTAGTGTAGAGGGATGCTCCCAGCTTTAATATGCAATACGAGGAACATCCCCAATATTATATTTAATGTAATATCTTTTTTAGAAAATTGGATCCATTGTTAAGGCTGGGTGCCCTTTTTCTTCAAGGTACGGCATGATTTCGTCAACAGTACTGCCAACAGTCTCATCGGCAATCTTGTCAATAAAATCTTCACCTAAGCCTTCTTCCACGCTGCGGGCTACAAAGTCATCCCGTAAGAACTCCTTAAGTTCTTTTGGCATCCAAATAATACGTGCCATACCGCCATCGGCAGGAATAAACTTTTGACTTACCAGATATAAGCGACCAATACCCATAAATCCAGGAGTCTGTACACCACCGCCTACCATACCGGCCAATGTTGAGAAGGACATTCCCACTGGAGTCATTCCACTGTGTTCTCGGGTGGTAATCATAATACCATTAAGTTCCGGTACTAAGGCCATAATAGCCTCAAAACAACCACAGGAAGTCATGGGCCTATCCATCATAGTGTACAGGTTTACTTCCTCCAAGCTGCGGTTTGAAGCCTGATAGTAATAGTCGTTTACACTCTTCCACATGCCCCTGTACTCATCAATTGCCTCACCCTTGGCTATTGGCTGGTTAGGACCTGTAGGATTAATTTCAAAGGAAGCCCTGGAATCAAGCCAGCTTACTGCTCCACACAAACCTACCCGTTGTGGTGTAACAATACATACATGGTTGGGTGCAAAGGATTGACATAACAGACAAGAATAGAAGGTATCTACTGCTTCATCTGTTAAGCCCCGTAAACGTGCATCCCTGGCAGCATATTTCTCCCGAGCTACCTTAATCATTTCATCAACTTTGGCTTGGTCAGTATAAATAGTAACCTGTACCCGGTCCACAATAGCAGGGAATTCACTCTTATATTTAGCTATTAAAAGTTCACCGAAATGCTTCAGCTTAAAGCCTTTGCCAACCGCTTCCTTACTGACCCGCAGCCAGGCAAGGTCACGCTGTGCAACGTGCCATAAGCCTTCACCATAGTTAACAAAGTAGTGGACACGGCGTTCCAGTACGCCTTCAAAATCTTCCTGCATCTTTCTGCCGTAAATGTCTACTACTAAACCGAAAGGCAAACGGTCCCCTTCGTTAATATCATCAATGTCAGGCCCAATGACCTCTATTTTGCCATCTTCAATTTGATCGGACTCAACCATGCGTACTAACTCAAAGGCAGTAGTTTTGCCTCCACCCATCTCCAGATAGGTGTCATTCTTACGGATAGTTTCACCTTCGAAGGCAGGTCCATGATTTATTGGAATGTCAATATCAATATTAGTAAGTTTGATGCCTCTTATCTCAAGGGCTAACTGAATAATTTTATCGTAGTCCGGCTCTGATACAAACCAGTCTTTAATTTGCTCATCGTCAGCCAGGGGCTGGTCGGTGATTGTTGGGAAGCCAAGGAACATACAGCCCATTTCCGCCGCTGTTTTGACTGTATCCCTTTCCCCTAAATGGAGAACAAAGGCCAAAACTCTCCGTCTTTGGTAATCCCTATGCTCTTCTCGCAAACCAGGTGCAATACCTCCAAAGGCCATACTTGCCCGTAATGCATAGTTGGCTGCATGGACTACCTGAGTAAAGTTGCCCAAAGGGAAAGCAATATAGTCAATACCTAGTTTGACATTTTCCTCTAGTAATTGTTCGATAATTTCATCAGACAGGAATAGCATCATACCCTTACCCATCAGGTCATCTACTAGTTTCCGGGCAGCTTTAGAATCTTTTGCACGTCCTAAAATTACCGCAACACCAGGAATAGTCCAGTCAACCATTTTTATACCATATTTACGGACAACAGGGTCACCTAAGAATCCTGTCCAAGGAGCCACATGGGGATTGGGATTTTTAACATATCTTAAGGCCTCTATAATCTCAGCGGCATAAAGAGTAGCTTCACCAGCCAGAAGAACGTTTTCTAAAGTCAACTTGGATTTTAACTGACCTCTCATCCTATTTAAGATGGGTTGAAGGTCACCTAATGTTTTGACCTCTTCGCCACTTAATGAACGAATTACCGGTAGGTAATAGGCAGTGTCAGGATATTCCACGGGATGACCGGCGCCATATTTCTTAATAGCCTTGCTTAAAAGTATTTCTGCATAGCTGGTAGCGGTTATCGCCCCTTCATAAGCATGCTTAAATAGTTTTCTTGGTTCTTTACCAGGCTCAATTATACCTTCATAAATTTGATCAAAATTTATTGTCATTTTTATCCCTCCTCCTCTTAGTAATTTTGGCAGAGGGCTGAGTCGAATTTTTCTGCCGTTTGTTTGTGAACGCCCAACTTCCAAGTGCGATATTCAAGAGCATCAAGTATTTTTTTAGCAGCTATCTCGGGATCAAGTTCAAACATAAAGTATCCACCATATACATCAGACGCAATTTGAGTTGCAATACTATAGAACAATTCACTGCCTTCAAGCGGCGGCATGGAACCTACATGAACTGGAACACCCAAAGTAACAAACCAAGAACCTATGGCTACAGCTTTACCGCTCATAGCCTCTGGGGCTGAAGCAACAAAAGGAACCTTTGGAGTATCAACGCCTAGGTCTTTTGCCATAGCCACCAAAATATCGGAGGCACGGGTATTGTCAACACATGAACCCATAAAGAAGGCAGGCGGAAGCTGCCCTTGCATGCCTGATTTTTCTTCTAATGTTTTTACGAATGCTTTCAAACCTTCACCAGCATATTCTTCCAGTGCTTGCGGATTTAGGAAACCATGCTTTGCAAAAGCCTGGGCAGAGCATCCTGTAGCTAATACGAAAACATCGTTTTTCAGCATTTCTTTTAAAATGCCGATATGGCTCTCATCTTGGGGTCTCTTTATGTTATTACATCCGGCAAAAAGGGCTACCCCCTTAATTTGCCCGGAAAGAATTGCATCATTGAGAACACGTATTGGATTTGCAGGATTAACAGCTGCAAACAAATCTTGTAGGGCTTCGAAACTAAATCCTGCGACAACTTTGTTTTTCACATTGGGAATCTGAATTGACTGTCCGTTACGTTTTTTATAGGATTCAATCCCTAATCGTATAATTTGTTTAGCTTGTTCTAATGCAGTTTCTATTTCAAATGGAATGTGGTGTGAACCAGGAAGCTTGGCAATATTTGAAGTAGTAATTATCCTAGTATGGTAACACTCAGCAACTTGTTTCATTCCGGGCATAATACACTGTACGTCTACTACTACAGCATCTAAAGCGCCGGTAACTATAGCTAGTTCAGTAGAAGCAAAGGATGTTGCTAAAGGTATTCCTTTACGCATTAACACTTCATTACCTGTACAGCACATGCCCACTACATTTAATCCAGCTGCGCCTGCGGCTTTGGCTTCTGCTTCCAGTTCTTCAGCAGCTTCTACAATCTTTTCACTTAGAAGGGGATTATGACCGTGAACTGCTATGTTAATTTTTGCTGCATCAAGGACACCCAAGTTGGCTTCGGTTACTATAGGCTTAGGTGTACCAAAAAGTACATCGGAAATATCCGAAGCAAGGTGCATGCCAGCATAATCAGTCAAAGAAACTTTCAAAGCATTAAAGATAATATTAACAGGGTCATCATCATTACCCACGTGGGCTTCTGCCAGCAAATCGGAAATGTCTCCATAAATACCTGCAGGCATTATGTTGCATTCATCAAACTTTTCTAAACGTTCTTCATTTAGTGTGCTCTTAATCCATAAGTTTTCACCAAAGCCTGGGAGACGGGTATAATCCTCCAGTGCTTTTAAGGAAACTTCTTTGGCAAGCATAATTTCATCCTTACCCTCTGTTTCCAATCCAATCATCTTGGCAACACGCTGTAATTTTGCTGGGTCCGTTATCTTATAATCAGGAGCTTTACCTTCAGCTAATTCTAATAAAGCATGGGCAATATGACGGCCATGTTCGTTATGGGAAGATGCACCTGTAAGAATAAGTGTACCTACAGCTCTAGCAACGATTGTCCATGCAGAAGCGCCGCAGATACCCTTGCTTTCAGGGTCATCGGTTTTTAAACGGCATGGTCCCATTAAGCAGAATCTACAACAGAGTCCTTTGTAGCCAAACTGGCATTGTGGCTGCATTTGTGTAAAACGGTCAAAAGTGGTTTTGACCCCGTCATTCTCCGCCTTAGCAATTAATTCTAACGCGGCAGGGTCGATTGTTCTTTTGTTGCTTTTTGGATCTTTTACTCGCACCGCATCAGAAGGCTTTGCAGTGTGGCTTAAGTCCCTAAACCTTGGCATATGTTTCCCTCCTTTAATTATTTACCCGGCAATTATGCAGTTCTTGATAAATCTTATCAATTGCTGCATTAAGTGCAGGAATTTCATTAACATTTTTACCCATTGCCATATCTAAAACTTCATCTAAAAATGGGATGCTCCCAATAAGTTTTTCTCCTTCTAGATTAGATTTTAGAAAATCAATTTCCTCTGTTTTTCTTATTTTATTTGCAATAAAAATAATATTTTGAACTCCAATCTCACGAGCCAGCTTGGCTATAACTTTGGCTGTAGCCACACTTACCTTAGATGGTTCAGTAACAATGAGCATTATATCTACACCCTTAGCTGTACCCCGGGTAAGGTGTTCAATTCCGGCTCCCATATCTAAAAGAACTACATCTTCACTTGAAACAATAAGAGATTTCAACAAGGCATTAAGGAAGGTGTTTTCTTTGCAATAGCAGGCAGATCCACCTTTTTTGACAGCACCCATTTTTAGTAAACGGATGTTGCCGTGCTTTATAGAATAATTTTCTAATACGTCATCTACCTTGGGATTTAAGGAATAATAGGCACCGTTACCTCCTAGTTTTTCTTCTATCAGCCCCTTCATATCAACTATTGGTGGTAATGCAAGAACTTTATCTTCAGGGAATCCTAACACACTACCCAGACTTATATCTGGGTCAGCATCAACGGCAAATACGTTATAATCTTGGGCAAAACGTTTTATGATGGCTGCCGAGATAGTAGTTTTCCCCACGCCTCCCTTACCAGAGATAGCTATTTTCACTTATTGTCCACCCTTTCATATTTATGTTTGAATACTTTAAGTTAAAACCTACCCATAAAAATTTATAGATATTATAAGTTTTTTTAATTATTTGAATGTTTAACAATTATTCGAATATTTAGTAGACTCTATTCTACATAGTATCTTTTATTTCCTTCTATTTTTTTATTTATTATTCAACTATTTCGTTTACGGAATAAATGTCAGAATAGTTTGAATACGGGCAAACCTGCCAAAATATGCAACAATGAGCTTCATTCTGTGTGTACATAGTTTTAGAAAGCATCCTGAATAATACATATTTCGGGGTTAATCCCAGTCCATACAATTCCCACAACATCAAAACGGCAGTATTCTTCAAGTAAGTTATTCTTTAGAAGATAATACTCGGCCACCCGCCTTATCTTTCTCTTTTTTGTGTTGTTAACCGTCTCCTGGGGTAAACCGCTACTCGCGTCAGTCTTAGAGCGAACTTCAATAAAAACAAGGTGGTTTTTATCTCTAGCAATGATATCAATCTCACCAATTTTACATTTGAAATTTCTATCTAGTATTAGATATCCCTTTTTTTTAAGTTCGGACAAGGCCAAATCTTCTCCATATAATCCTAATTCCTTAGTCATAGTAAAAACCTCTTCTTTTGTTTAAAAAACATATTCGCTGTATATCTGGTAATACCTTTTAGTATAAACATCCATTTTTAAAGTAGCTAGTGGTATTTTTGTATTAGCCATAAAAATCAATATATTTTTTATATTATACAGTAAAAAGACCGAACCTGCGTATTAAAGTACGCTAATTCGGTCTTTCCTAAGGTCTTATTATACTTTTATTTAGAAGAAAGTTTTAGCTACTTGGGTCGCTAAATTGGTTAATGGTGTTGGATAAATACCCAAGAATAATGTAATTATCATGGTAGCCATTAGAGCAACCTGCATGCCAAAAGGTACTATGATTGGTGCCTCTTCATGGGGGTCCTTGAAATACATAGCTTTCGCAACAAGCAGGTAGTAGTAAACTGATACCATACTCATGCCTAAAGCAACAAAAACCAACCACAAATACCCTTGTTCCATAATGGCAATAAACAATTGGAACTTACCCACAAAACCTGCTAAAGGAGGTATCCCTGCCAGAGATAATAAACTCACCATCATAACAGCTGCTAAGAAAGGTGATCTTTTCCAAAGACCGTTATAATCTTCCAATTGGTCCCCTCCGCCAGCTTGACTAAAGGCGATGATGACTCCAAAGGCACCCATGTTGCAGAAAACGTAAATCATGGAATAGAACAGTGCCGCTGATACACCTGTTGTGGAAAAGGCAATTAAACCTAGTAAGATATAACCCGCCTGTGCCACACCAGAAAAAGCCAATAACCTTTTAATATTCTTCTGGGGTATAGCAACAAAGTTTCCAAGTAAAAGGGTCAACACTGTTAACGCAATAATTACAGGCATCCAAAGTTCTGCATTAGCAGGAAAAGCCTTCAAGAATACTCTAAAGAACACCCCAAAAGCTGCACCTTTAGAAGCAACTGATAACAATGCAGTAACTGGGGTTGGAGCTCCTTCGTAAACATCTGGTGTCCACATATGAAAGGGTACAGCAGAAACCTTGAAGCCAAAGCCGCTGATAACGAAGACAATGCCCAGCATTAGAAGAGGGGCAGAACCTCCTTGAGAAATATACTGCATTACACCATCAATATTTGTTGTTTTTGTCACTCCATAAACTAGGGTTAAACCGTAAAGGAGAACCCCTGAAGATAGAGCACTTAACAACAAGTATTTAATAGAAGCCTCAGTGGCTCGGAAAATGCGTTTTCCAAAACCAACCAAAATTATAAAGGAAATTGTCATTAATTCGAGTGCTACATAAAGAGTAATAAAATCACCGGCTGAAACCAAAGTCATCATCCCTAGTGTAGCAAAAAGAACCAGAAAACAGAATTCGCCTACAAATCCGGTAATAAATTTATCTACATATTGAGTCCCCAGCATGACAGCCATAATAGATGAAATAACTATAAGAATTTTTATAAAGGAGCCAAAGGGGTCAACAATATACATGCCTGCAAAAAGAGAATCTTGAACATTAATCATTCTAAATAAAACAATTAACGTAATAAGAAGCCCAAAAACCGAAACATAAGCCAAACCGTTTTTCTGTTCCTTAGGAACAAGGAGGGAGATTATCATCACTGTAAAGGCAAAACCGGCAATTAATAGTTCAGGAGTTAGTAATGTCAGATCAAATCCCATTAAAACATCCCTCCTACCTTAAGTGTAGATAAATATTCCTGTACAAAAGGGTCTACACCGTTATTTATAATTTCCATCAGGAATGATGGGAAGAAACCTAGATAAATCAGTACTGCACATAATATTACAATGGGTACTAATTCAATGCCTTTAGCATCCTCCAGACCGTCCCATTTGGGGTTTCTAGGTCCGAAGAACACCCTCTGTACAACCCTTAATACATAGACCGCTGTAATTACGATACCGGAAATAGCTAATATGGCTAATACCGGATAGACCCGAAAAGCACCAACGAAAATGGAAAATTCAGCCACAAAGTTTATCAGTCCCGGCAATCCTAAAGAAGCTAAACCGGCAATAACAAAACCTGCTGCAATCCTTGGCATTTGATGGGCCAGACCGCCAAAATCAGCAATCATTCTAGTATGGGCTTTATTATATACATTACCCACCAGGGCGAAGAATAGAGCTGTCATAATACCATGGGCAAACATTTGCGCTACTGCCCCGTTAATGCTTAGCGTATTAAGGGCGGCAATTCCCAATAAAACGTAACCCATATGGCTTACACTGGAATAACCGATAACAAATTTAAGATCCTTTTGTGCCATGGCTACCATTGCACCATAGACTACGTTAACAATACAAAGCAGAGCTATTACAGGCGCCCAGAATTTTGCACCTTCTGGGAATAAAAAGATACCTACCCGTACTAAACCATAGCCACCCAGCTTCATAAGAACGCCGGCATGCAGCATACTTACCGCAGTAGGAGCTGCTACGTGACCGTCGGGAGACCATGTGTGCATTGGCCACATCGGAACCAAGAAGCCGAAGCCAATCATTAAAAGGAAGAAAGCAAACTTTTGGAATCCGATATCATAGGTTTGCTGGGTCAATGTCTGGATATCAAAGGTATTCAGACCAGTGTATAGATATACACCAATAACCGCAATCAAAGCAAATGCGCTTCCAACCAACAAGTAAATAGTTAGTTTCATGGCTGCATATTCTTTGTTGGTACTTCCCCAAACACCTATCAAGATGTACATGGGAATTACCGCTACTTCAAAGAACAGATAGAAGAAAAATAAATCGGTTGTCAAGAAAACTCCGAATACCCCAGCAACAAGAGCCAGCAGAAAGACAAAGAATTCCTTGACACGTTTTTCTAGGCCCCAGGAAGCAAAAACTCCCGTAAAGATAACAATAGCCGTTAATAAAACCAGTGGTAAACTAATGCCGTCAACACCTAGAGCGTATTCTACCCCCAGCTTTTCAATCCAGGGTATTCTCTCAACAAACTGGATACCACCAATACTCTGGTCGTATTTAACATAAGCAATTAACGACAGTAACATAGAAATGCCAGTAGTAATTGCTGCTACTATTTTTATAATCAAATCTTCCCGTTGGGGAATAAAGAGAATTATTAAGACCCCAAGTACCGGTGCCAATAAAATGCCTGAAAGAATCGGAAAACTCATTGTACACCTCCTACCACAGGTCCTGCCAGAAATAAGACAATTACAACTACTGCTGCGAAAATAACTAAACCATAAGTTTGCATGCTGCCTGTGTGAACATACCTTCCTTTTGCCCCAGTCATTCTTATTAACCAAGCGATACCATGGGCAATCCCATCAACAATATAACGGTCACACCAGTTTAGTACAGCTGATAAGCCAAGAACTACTTTATCAAAGAACCATTGATATAACTCATCAATATACCACTTGTTGTAAAGGAACTTATACACAGGAGCAAATTGCTGGGCAATTTTTTCCGCAGAAATAGCTTTCTTGATATAAATCAGCCAAGCCAAGAAAATTCCTAACATGGCAATAATGGTAGATGAACCCATAACCATAAAGTCTGGTGTGGGATGATGAGGTTCTCCGAAATAAATATAGTAGGAAAAACCATGTTCTATAAAGGGTGCTCCCATAAATCCGCCAAAAATTGAAAATACAGCTAAAATCATAAGAGGTATTGTCATGGTCAATGGTGACTCGTGGGCATGATAGTCACTGCGTTTTTCACCAAAGAAAGCAAGGAAAATCAACCTAAACATATAAAACGCAGTTAAAAATGCCGTAACTGCAGCCATTATATAAAGAAGGGTGTATCCATGGTCTTTGGTAACCAGTAAAATTTCGTCTTTACTCCAAAAACCGGCAAAGGGCGGAATACCAGCAATTGCCAGTCCCCCGATTACCATACAGGTACCGGTAATTTTCATTTCTTTAAATACTCCGCCCATTTCAAAAATATCCTGTTTATGCAGAGCATGAATTACACTACCTGCACATAAAAACATAAGGGCTTTGAAAAAAGCATGGGTAGTTAAATGGAACATTCCGGCAGTCAAACTGCCAACGCCTAGAGCCATAACCATATAACCCAACTGACTTAGTGTGGAAAAAGCCAGTATTCTTTTAAAATCCCTCTGGGTAATGGCAATCGTAGCTGCAAAAAGTGCTGTAAAGGCACCTAAATAAGCAATTACCGTCATGGCTGTCGTTGAACTGGCAAAAAGAATAAATCCACGAGCCAGTAAATATACTCCAGCAGCAACCATGGTCGCAGCATGGATTAAAGCACTTACGGGTGTAGGACCTTCCATGGCATCAGGAAGCCAAACGTGTAAAGGAAACTGACCAGACTTACCGATAGGACCAATGAATACCAGGATGCCTGCCAGGGTCAAAAAGGCTAAATCCGAGGAAGCACTTATGGCTTTGGCAAGTTCACCAAAATTAAAGGTTCCAAAGTATAGATACAGGATAATAATCCCGATCATAAAACCGAAGTCTGCTACCCTGTTGGTAATAAAGGCTTTTTTATTGGCTTGGGCAGCAGAATCCTTATAAAAATAAAAACCAATCAACAAATAGGAACTTAAACCAACCAATTCCCAAAAGACAAACATTTGAAAGTAATTGTTAGCTATTACTAGCCCTAGCATGGAAAAAACGAAAAGTGCAAGATAAGAAAAGAATCTGGAAAATCCTGGGTCACCATGCATATAACCAACAGAATATACCATTACCAATAGAGAAATAAAAGTTACCACAAACAGCATTCCAGCCGTCAAAGGGTCAATTAATGCCCCCATTTCAATATATAAGCCGTTCATATTAAGCCATTCTACAGCCTTTTCTACCGGCTCATGCATAGTAACTCCATGTCCCGATAGTACATTCCTTACTATATCTAAGGATAACCCAAAGGCAATGACCATACTGAATATAGCTGTTAAGGCACTAAGCATTTGATATCTTTTGAAAAGAAAGGTAATTAATACAAAGGCAACCAAGGGAGCTAGGGGGACTATCCATATATATTTTAGACCTATGCTTTCAATCATCCATATCACCCCTTACCATTTAAGCCAATCTAAATTCTCAACATCCACTGAAGAACGATCCCGATAGATGGCAATAACAATAGCCAAACCAACTGCAACCTCACATGCTGCAACTACAATTACGAATAGAGCAAATATTTGGCCAGTTAAAACTCCAGGTGTTAAAAATTTAGTAAAGGCTACTAGATTTATGTTTACAGCATTAAGCATTAATTCGATACAAATTAAAATTGCTACTGCATTTTTCTTCGATAATGCCCCGTAAAGTCCAATACAAAACAACATGGCACTCAAGAGTAAATAATGATTCAAGGTAATCATTTAGGGCTTCTCACCTCTCTTGCAATGACTATTGCACCCACCATAGACACAGTCAACAGAATAGCAGCCAGTTCAAAGGGGATTACGTACTCACCCAATAGCATCTCGGCCATTTTTTCCATTGCACCTTGTGTTACCCCAGTACTGTCAACCTGCCAAGGAGTGGCAATGATAAAATAAGATAAAACTGCAAATAAAGCAGTTACTACTATCCCTGCAGTATATTTGTATTTTCCAAAAACATTGGTATCAACCATTCTCCCATCACCCCTGGTAATGAGCATGATACCAAAAACTATTAGAATAGAAACCGCTCCGGCGTAAACCAAAATCTGTACTGCAGCCAGAAAATCAGCATGAAGGGTTAAATAGATTCCTGCTACACCGATAAAGGCCATGATAAGCGCCAATGCGCTGTGTACAATATTTGTTAATGCCACAACCGATAGTGCTGAACCTAAGGTTACAAAAGCTAAAATCCAAAACAAGATAGCCTGCAAATCCATTTTTAACCCTCCTTCCCTTCTGATTGATTTTTTGGTTCAGGTTGACCATAGTCAGAAGCTGGTGCAGAAAGATTTTGATTTTTAAACAAATCAAGAACTACTTTTTCTTTGTCATAGGTAGCTGTTTCAAATTCCTTAGTGAATTTTAAACAATTTTTAGGACAAGCTTCTACACACAAACCGCAAAACAAACAATAAGATTGGTTAATACTATAGCTGGCCAGTTGTTTTTTATTCTCTTCATTTTTTTCTGTAGTCATTTTTATTGCTACATTAGGACATGCTCTTTCACATAATGAACAGGCAATGCAATCTGCAACATTGAGCTGGAACCCCCCCCGCCACCTTGCAGCCAATTGGGGTTTTTCTTCAGGGTATTTCTCTGTAATTGTTTTTTTGAAAACAACCTTACCTGTTACCCCCAACCCCTTAAATAATCCTTTGCCGTACATTTTACCACCACCCCAATCCGTTGTTGTAAATATAGACACCTATAGCAGTAATAAAAATATTAGCTAAAGATAGTGGTACTAAAAACTTCCAACCGAAGTTCATTAAATGGTCAACTCTAACCCGGGGGAATGTCCAGCGGATCCAAATAAAGAAGGAAAAGAGCAAGTGTGTTTTAATAAAGAACCAAACCCAACCCGGTAATATAGGACCATGCCAGCCGCCCAAAAATACAGTTGTACCCATTGCTGAGACAACAAAGAGATTACAATACTCGGCAAGGAAGAATAATGCCCATTTCATACCAGAATATTCAGTATAGATACCTGCAGTTAGTTCTGATTCTCCCTCTGGCAAATCAAAAGGTGCCCGGTTTGTTTCTGCAGTAGCAGCTATCACGAAGATTATAAAGGCTATAGGCTGCAGAAAGACAAACCACACATTAGACTGGGCTGCTACTATTCCTTGTAATTGTAATGTTCCGGTAATTATAATTACTCCCAAAAAGGAAAATACCAAAGGAATTTCATAGCTGACCATTTGTGCTACCGCACGCATTCCGCCAATGAGGGAGTATTTATTATTAGAGCCCCATCCAGCCATAAATATGGGGATAGTAGTCAAAGAAGTTACCGCAATTAGATAAAATATCCCTAAATTTAAATCTAAGGCCGCCATACCTTGCCCGAAGGGTATTACAGCCAAAGCAAGTACAGTTGGCACAAAGATAAATACCGGTGCCAGCAAATGAACTGCTTTATCGGCTTCTGCAGGTACAACATCCTCCTTCGTCAATAGTTTAATTGCGTCAGCAATGGTTTGAAACCAACCGTTAGGACCTAACCTGTTGGGACCGGGACGATATTGGATATACCCAGCCAGCTTTCTTTCCCATAAAACATAAAATAAAGCAGCTAAGGTGCAAACTCCAAGTATTGCCACCAAATAAGTTACTCCCATGCTTAACTCCACCCAAACAGGTGTAAAGCCCAAGGCAGCCAGAGTTTCTCTTATCAATTGAGCACCATAGACAAAGATGTTATTTAAAAACTCCATGGTTTATATCTCCTTTCTCACCCTAGGCATCAACTTCACCTAAAACAAAGTCAAAGCTAGCTAAAATAGCAACTATATCGGCAACCTTATGCCCAATGAACAATTCATCAAAAATAGAAATATTGTTAAATGATGGTCTCCTAAAATGAACCCTATATGGGTTAGTACTGCCATCACTCACAACATAACAGCCTAAAACACCCTTGGGGTTTTCTGAATGATGATATACATCTCCGGCAGGTGGTTTAATTATTTTAGGAACCTTGGCCATTATGGGTCCTTGGGGAAGCTTATTATAAATCTGCTTAACTATTTTAAAGCTTTCTTCAACTTCCTTCATTCTTACCACATAACGGTCATAACAATCCCCATTTTCACCAACAGGAACATCAAAATCCAGTTTATCATAAACACTATATGGATTTATTTTTCTGACGTCATGAGCTACACCGGACGCTCTTAAATTAGGACCGGTCAAACCATAGCTCATAGCTTTTTCAGGGGTAATAACGCCAACATTTTTAGTTCTAGCTTTAAAGATTTCATTGTCATCTACCAGTTGTCGATATGATTCTACAGCTTTTGGAAATTCATCAATAAATTTCTCCAGACCCGGCATAAAATCGTCATGAATTTCATGGGCCACTCCGCCAATGCGCATATAGTTAAAGGTCATACGTGCACCCGTCATATGACACATAAGGTCCAGTATTTTCTCCCGCTCAATAAAGGGGTAGAATACCGCAGTAATAGCCCCTAAGTCCATAATAAAGATACCAATACCAACCATATGACTGGCAATTCGCATCAACTCTGCTAAAAGCACCCTGATATACTGAGCTCTTTCAGGCACCTCAATGTTCATCAATTTTTCCACTGTTTGAACATATGCTAAGTTATTGCTGATGCCTGCCAGATAATCCAAACGGTCAGTGTATGGTATTACCTGTGGATAGGTCTTACCCTCCATAAGCTTTTCAATTCCCCGGTGTAAATATCCCACATGGGTTTTACTTCCCACACAGGTTTCACCGTCTAACTCTAAGACTATACGCAGCACCCCGTGGGTACTAGGATGCTGAGGTCCAAAGTTAACTGTATACGTTTGAGTTTTCACTGTTGTAACACCTCAACTCCCCTATTACTTTCGGCCACTTTTGGAAACATAATCTTTTCTTAAAGGATGACCGTCAAATCCTTCCCAGGTTAATATTCTTTCAAGATTTGGATGGTTTAAAAATTTAATACCCATCAAATCATATACTTCCCGTTCCATCCAGTCTGCTGTTGACCAAAGTTTAAAAACCGAGTCAACCTCAGGCTTGTCGTGTTCAAGTTTTACTTTCACCGATAAATGGTCGGAACTGTCAAAGCTGTAAAGTTGATAAGCCACTTCAAAATACTCTTTATAATCGGCACTTGAAATATCTGCTAAAAAAGTAAGGTCATTTTCTTGCAAAAATTCCATTACTTCATAAAGGTTTTTTTTATCCACATATACTTTAGAATCTTCAATTTCATTAATTGTTACTGAACCTGCAAATTTAGAAAGCAACAATTCTTGATAATTTTTGTTATTTGCCATGTTTCTTCAACCTCACCTTCGCCGGAGAATTCAGCTTCTCTTTTAACTGAAGCATCCCATGAATAAGTGCTTCAGGACGAGGGGGACATCCAGGAATGAATACATCAACTGGTACTATTTCATCAGCACCAGGCACCACAGCGTATGAATCTACAAAAGGACCTCCGCTGATTGCACAGTTGCCCATGGCAATAACCCAACGGGGCTCTGCCATTTGGTGATATAATCTTTCAACTGAGGGCCGCATTTTCTCGGAAACTGTTCCAGCAACAATCATAACATCTGCCTGCCGAGGAGAATTTCTGAAAACCTCATAACCAAATCTGGAAATATCAAACCTGGCCTGGGTGGTACAAATCATCTCGATAGCACAACAGGCTAATCCAAACTGAAACGGCCATAATGACCAGCCCCTTGCCCAATTCAAAACTTTGTCCAAGGATGTTAACAATATTCCTTTTGATTCTAGTTCTTCCTGAGACATTAATTCTTTTTCGTTGTCTATTGCCATTCTAATGCACCTTCCTTCCAGGCATACCAGAAACCTATAATTAAAATAGTTAAGAAAATAAACATCTCAATAATAGCAAACAGTCCTAAGCTTTGAAACTTGACAGCCCAGGGGTATAAAAATATTGTTTCAATGTCAAAAACCAGGAAAACAAGAGCGTATAAAAAATAACTGGTTTTAAACTGAACCCAAGCGGTTCCTTCTGTCTTAATACCGCATTCATACGTTTCCAGCTTTTGGGGATACGGTCTATGGGGCTGCAATAATCTGGATAAAACTATAGTAAAAGCGCCAAAGGCTGCAGCTCCTAGAAACAGTATGCCTACAATTGCGTATTCTACCAAACTCCTCCCTCCTTTCATAGTTTGTTACTTTTTTCTCATTTGTTAACATAGTAAAACCTTTTAATTACTGCTTGCTATTAATTTAATAGGAGCATATGTTTTGCGGTGTATTGGGCATGCTCCTTTTTCCGCCAAGGCCACTAAATGCTGTTGGGTTCCATAGCCCTTGTTAAGGGCAAATTCATATCCTGGATATAAGGAATCATATATATCCATCAGCTTATCCCGATAGGTTTTAGCAATTATAGAGGCTGCTGCGATGGAAGCGCTGAGACCATCCCCCTTAACAATGCCGGATTGGGGTATATTCAACAAGGGATTCTCCATCCCATCCACCATAGCGTATTGGGGGGGAGTTTTTAGGGAATTTACAGCTAAAACCATTGCATAGCGAGTAGCCTCTAAAATATTTATTTTTTCTATAGTGGTTGAATCAACAATTCCTATCGCCCAGGCAACTGCCTTATTTTTAATTTCTATAGCAATCTGGCTGCGTTTTTTTTCGGTAACCATTTTGGAATCATTCAATCCCTCAATGAAGCAATAGGGGGGCAAAATAACAGCACCAGCAACTACAGGACCTGCTAACGGACCCCTCCCAGCTTCATCTACCCCTACAACATTTGTGTAACCAAGTTGGTAGAGGTTTTCTTCTAATTTCCATAGGTTTAGCAGTCTCTGTTCTTCTGCTGACTTTTTAGCCAGCTTTAACTGGTACTTTTCTACTATCTCTTTAATTGTCTTGCGCTCATCATCATATAAGCTTTTAATATATTCGATTTGTTCTTCCTCGGTCAAAGAATCAAGGTGTTTCCTGATTTTTTCAACCGTATCTTTCCCCGACATCATAAAAATCCCCTATATGCAAAAAAATAAATATCTTAACTCTAATTATTCTCTTTTTATCGGTAAAATCCTTCAAAATCAACACACTAAAGTAATAATTAAATTTATTTAATTTATAATAATGAAAATAATTCTTCTTACCAAGTGTATAAACCTGCCTAGTAGTAATTTACTATTATATAAATATTTTATGAAAAATATTTATGGCTTCTCTAAGCTGATTCTGCCAATTCTGCCTGCTCGGAAATCAGTAATAAACAAATTTGCTATTCTAGTATAGTCTATTTCTCTGCCGGGCAAAAGACAACCCCTATTAACAGCCATTTTTTCCATAATTTCCAGAGGCGTTGTGGCTAATTCTTCGTTTGTTAATTTATATCTTTCCATTAACAGTACAGGATATTCATTTGTCAAAAATTCTATCAGCTTTAGTGATGCATCACCAAAATCAAAAACCTCATCACTTACGGCACCTGTTACTGCTAGACGGAATCCCACCAAAGGATCTTCAAACTTTGGCCATAGTATGCCCGGGGTGTCTAAAAGCTCCACTTCCTTTTCAATCCTGATCCATTGTTTGCCCCTGGTAATCCCAGGTTTATTCCCAGTTTTGGCAGCTTTTTTACCAACAATGCTGTTAATAAAGGTACTTTTCCCTACATTAGGTATCCCAACCACCATACTTCGAATTACTTGATTTTTTATTCCCTTTAAAAGTCGCTTTTCCCTTTTTTCTTTGGTCAAAGAAAGAAGTGCTTCCTTTAAGGAAACTACAACATTACCCCTTTGTATAGTGGAGTTTATTTTTAAGGCTTGATGATTTTCCTGCCTGTTGTAAAAATCAAGCCATTGACCAGTTACCTTATCATCAGCTAAATCTTCTTTATTAAGTATGATCACCCTTGGTTTAGAAGAAATTAATTCATCCAGCAAGGGGTTACGGCTGCTGTTGGGAATACGTCCATCAACTATCTCTATTACTACATCTATCAGCTTTAAATTTTCCTGAATTAATCGGCGGGTTTTTGCCATATGTCCCGGAAACCATTGGACTTGCATTAATTTATTCTCCCCATTCTATCCAAAGGCCAATAAATATATTGGGCTTTACCTATTAACAATTCTTCATCTACAAACCCCCACACCCTGCTGTCACTACTATTGTTTCTATTATCACCCATCATAAAATATTTTTTTTCAGGAATTTCCATGGGTCCAAAATCCCCGATTTTCAAACCTTCTATTAGATAAGGTTCCTCAACAAGTATGTCATTTATGTATAGCTTACTGTCGATTATTTGAATTTTTTCCCCAGGCAATCCAATCAATCTTTTAACATAGTCTTTTTTCGGTTCCAAAGGATATTTAAAGACAACAACTTGACCCCTTTGTGGTTCACTAAACCAGTAAGAAAATCTTGTAACTACTATGCGATCATTAATCAAAAGGGTAGGCTCCATAGAACGAGATGGAATCCAAAAAAATTGAAACAAAAAAGTTCTAATTAAAAGTGCCAATATAACAGCAATTACTATGGACTCAACAATCTCTTTGAAATTCAGTCCGTGGTTTTGTTGATTCATACTACTACCTCCCGGCTCTGCTCCCTCATTTTAAAGTGAAATGCAAATTACACCCTTACTATTATAAACTTTTTATGTGAAACAGGAAACATTAACCTGCTATTTTACTTTAAGCAAAAATAAAAAGGACTGATGATTATCAGTCCAAAATTCCTATTTGCGCAGGTCCTTAATCCTTGCTGCCTTACCGGATCTTTCTCTTAAGTAATATAATTTAGCCCTTCTTACACGACCTCTACGCAACACACTAATTTTGTCTACACGGGGAGAATGTAGTGGAAAACAACGTTCTACTGCAACACCATAAGCTACACGGCGAACTGTAAAGGTTTCACTCAGTCCGGTGCCGCGGCGTTTGATTACTACACCTTCAAATGCCTGGATACGCTCTCTGTTTCCTTCTATAACTTTTACATCAATACGAACAGTATCACCAGGTTTGAAATCTGGAATATCCTTTTTAATTTGTTCTGCTTCAATAGTCCTAATAATATCCACGGGGATTTCCCTCCTTCCTCTATAGACGTTCTTATCTTCTTCAATTTAAGGGTGACAACAATGTCACACTAATAAGACAGCGGACCGCCCGTAATCAACACGTTGGCAATTATACCATAAATATTTGAAATACACAAGGTCTACCACCACTGTTCTCCACACAGTCTGTCCAAAATAATTGCAACAGCACTCCTCACAGAAAGGTGGTTGTATTCACCCTTACCCAGGATAGGAAGCAAGCGGTAATCTGCCTGACCCATAACCTCTTTTGCCAGACCCCAGCCTGTACCAAATAATAATAAATAGTTGGTTTCATCATTAGTATTAATTAGTTTCCTAATGGATGAATACTCCATGGAATTAGGGTACTTGCGGGCATCGGTAACAATAGTTTTTACTTGGCCTGCGCAGCTTTCTCTTATCTCGTTTATTACCTGAGGGATAGATTTTGTCAGTTTAACATTCTCTAGCGCTGCCTTACGATCAGGATTATAAGTTCCGCCATAGCCTACATGCCAATAATCTAATATTTCCTTGATAATGTCATGCTGAACCTGCTGGGGATGGACAAGGTAATACTTTTCAATTCCATATGTAGCAGAGGTTCTGGCAATATCGTGAATATCCATATTTGTAATGGAGGTAGAGATTACTTCCATATTTTTATTGTATACAGGATAGTGAACTAAACATATAAATAATTTTCCCATTTAATCTTTTTCCTTTTTAATCTCAGAATACAAAATCTTATCCTCTTCATTCATGGTGAATTTTT
Organism: Bacillota bacterium; assembly: GCA_049323895.1. Classification (GTDB taxonomy): domain Bacteria; phylum Bacillota; class Peptococcia; order Peptococcales; family BICA1-8; genus JBMOKT01. Next base: position 438,147 of record JBMOKT010000013.1, read on the forward strand.
GCAGCAAATCGGGTCTGCGTTCTAAAGTTCTCCTTAGTGATTCTTTTCTGCGCCATTTTCTAATATTTTCATGATTTCCAGACAATAAAACTTCAGGAACCTCCATACCTCTAAAGACCCTGGGTCTTGTATACTGTGGATACTCAATCAAACCCGAGTAAAATGAATCTTCTTCATAGGATTCACTTTCCTTAATAACCCCCGGTATTAACCTGGCTACAGCATCAATTATGACCATGGCCGGCAGTTCTCCGCCTGTTAAAACATAATCACCAATAGAATATTCCTTGGTGACAAAACTGCGTATTCTCTCGTCAAAACCCTCATAATGTCCACATATGAAAGCAAGCTTTTCTTTTTGAGCTAATTCCTTGGCCATTTCTTGGGAAAACCTTTCCCCCTGGGGAGACATTAAAATAACTTCCTGATGCAAATCACTAAGATTTAAGTTATCCTCCAAAGCCAGGACAATAGGCTCAGGCTTTAAAACCATACCAGCTCCGCCGCCAAAAGGGTAGTCGTCTACAGTATTATGCTTGTTATGTGCATAATCCCGGAAGTTGATGAGTTCAATATCCAACAGACCTTTTTTACGTGCTTTCGCCAAGATGCTGGCATCAAAGGGACTTGTAAACATTTCCGGAAAAATTGTAAAAATTTTTATTTCCATGTTATCTCCCTTTCAATCAATTAAACCTTCAGGAAGGTTAACAGAAATAATCCTATTTTCTATATCAATGTCCTTGACGATTTCTTTAAGGGCCGGTATTAATATTTCTTTTTCCGTTCCCTTTTGTACAATATAAACATCATTGCTTCCTGTTTGGATGATGTCTTTTACTTGACCAAGGTAAGTATCCCCCTCATGAACATCCATGCCTATTATTTGAAAGATATAATAGTGACCTTCCGGCAATTTCAACAATTGCTCTTCAGTAATGCATATGTATATATTACGGAGTCTTTCTGCTGAGGTCATATCTATGACCTCTTTAAATTTTACTATTAATCCTTCTTGATGAAATCTAACTTGTTCCAAATAAGCCTTTTCATAACCCCGGGGCATTTGTAAAAAGACATATTCCAGTTTTTTAAATCTTTTAGGGTCATCGGTCAGAGGTAATACCTTTACCTCTCCCTTATACCCATGGGTAGTTGTTATTTGTCCGATTTTAATCATTAGCACCAGCTCCACTAGGATTAAGTAAATATATTTTTAACTCCTAATCTCTATTAGGATACCATCCTTAAGAACAATTTCCGCTTTGCTGAGGGTGTTGAAGTTGTCCCCTAGCTTTAATTCCACAGGTCCATCAATAGTACCTTGTACTACTTCTTCGTTCAAATTAATTTTACTGATTACTTTTAATTTTTCAAGAAGCTGCTGCTTATATGTATTTAGTTTCTCCCTTTCAACCTCTATTTGCTGCTTTATCTGGTTAATTTGAGGATGACCCTTTAAAGTTAATTCAGTTATGCTTTTTTTAGTCTGTTTATCAAAGTTTTCTATGTCTGTCTCAACCTTTTTCAATGCATCTTGTATTTCTGCCGCTGCTTTTATCTTGAAGTTTTCTGTTACTACTTGCTTAATTACGATAGTTCTCATAATTTTAATATTTTCCATAGGGGATATATTCTCCCTTCGACCTTAAAATGTTATAAAATGCGTGTAAAATAGGGGCTATAATTAGCCCCTATTTTCTACTGTAAAATCTCTACTACAACTTTTTTTCCTTCCTTCGCTGCAGCAGCTTTTACAACTGTCCGGACCGCTTTAGCAATCCTTCCTTGTTTCCCAATTACTTTTCCCATATCTTCAGGGGCAACTGTAAGCTCCAAAATGACAGAACGTTCACCTTCAACCTCTTTCACACTTACCTGGTCAGGGTTATCGACCAAGGACTTAGCTAAAAATTCAACTAACTCCCGCACTATAATACCCCCTATGTTCTATTTAACAATACCCGCTTTTTTAAATAAAGATTTAACAGTGTCTGAAGGCTGGGCACCGGTTTGAATCCACTTAGCCGCTTTTTCTGCATCAATTTCAATAATAGCTGGTTCTTTAGTCGGATTGTAAGTACCTATTTCATCAACAAAACGTCCATCCCTAGGAGAACGGGAGTCAGCTACTACTATCCTGTAAAAAGGATTTTTCTTAGCACCCATTCTTTTAAGTCTAATCTTTGTTGCCATTTATATCTCACCTCCAATCGGAATTTTTATATTACATAAACGGTAATTTGAATTTACCCTTTTTGCCTTTGCCTGTTGCCATGCTGGAAATCTGTTTCATCATTTTCTGGGCTTGTTCAAACTGCCTTAACAGCCTGTTTACATCCTGCACCCTGGTACCGCTGCCTGCGGCTATCCTTTTTCTGCGGCTCCCGTTTATCTTCTGGGGATTTTTCCTTTCATCCTTTGTCATGGATTGAATAATGGCCTGAAATCTTACAAATTCCCTTTCATCCAGTTCCACACCCTTAAGTTTAGCCTTATTCATTCCTGGCATCATATCCATCAACTGGTCTAAAGGACCCATATTTTTCATTTGCTGCATTTGGCTGAGAAAGTCCTCTAAAGTAAATTCAGCCTTTAGAAGCTTTTGCTGCATCTCCTGAGCTTTTTTGGCATCGAAGTTTTCCTGGGCTTTTTCAATAAGGGTTAAAACATCACCCATACCCAATATACGGGAAGCCATCCTCTCAGGGTGGAAGGGTTCCAAAGCATCAAGTTTCTCACCCATACCTACAAATTTAATAGGCTTTCCTGTAACCTTCTTTACTGAAAGTGCAGCTCCACCCCGGGTATCGCCATCTAGTTTAGTAAGCACAACACCGGTTAATTCCAACAGTTCATTAAATTTCTCGGCTACATTAACTGCATCCTGACCGGTCATGGCATCTACAACAAGGAGTATCTCCGTTGGTTTAACTTCTTTTTTTATTTTGGTCAGCTCATCCATTAAGGCATCATCAATGTGCAATCTACCGGCAGTATCCAGAAGGACAATATCATTACCATGATATGCGGCATGACTGACTGCACCTTTGGCAATATCAACAGGATTAGTTTTGTCACCCATACTAAAAACAGGAATTTCCAATTGCTGACCTAAGACCTGCAGCTGCTTGATCGCAGCGGGACGGTAGATATCACATGCGGCAAGCAGAGGTCGACGACCCTGCTTCTTTAGGTATCTGCCTAATTTACCCGTTGAAGTAGTCTTCCCCGAGCCCTGTAAACCAACCATCATAACTACAGTGGGAGGTTTAGGTGATATCTCCAACTTACTTTGTGCTCCCCCCATGAGCCTTGTTAGTTCATCATTAACAATTTTGATTACCTGCTGCCCAGGGGTAAGGCTCTCTAAAACTTCCTGCCCTAAAGCCCGTTCATTGACACTATTTATAAAGTCCTTTACTACTTTGTAGTTAACATCGGCTTCCAACAATGCAACCCGGACTTCTCTTAAAGCATCTTTTAAATCTTTTTCTGAAATCTTGCCTTGACCTTTTAACTTCTTAAAAATACCCTGCAGTTTTTCACCTAAGCTTTCAAAGGCCACAATAAAACCTCCCTGAAATACATGACTATAGGTCTCATTTTTTACCACAAATAAATAATAGTCAATCTATCAAAAAATGTCAGATTATATTTCCTCAATGGTTTCTCTAATTATCCTTTTTAGCTTTAGACTACTTATGTTTTCATCAGTTGCCTGTTCCAAAATTAACAATGCCTCTTGGAGCCTGTCTTTTGTTTTTAAAAATTTATCCACTAGTAATAACTTTTTTTCATATCCCTCTAAAATACTTTCTGTTCTTTTAACAACATCATAGATAGCCTGCCTGGATACATTCTGCTCCTGAGCAATTTCACCCAGTGACAAGTCGTATTGGTAATATAAATCAAAGATTAGTTTTTGTTTTTCTGTCAGCAGACCGCCATAAAAATCAAATAATAATATTAGATAATCCCTTTTTTCTAACAATTAACCCACCCTAAATTAGTTACTGGTGACTAGTGACTAGTGACTAGTGGCTAGTGGCTAGTGGCTAGTGGCTAGTGGCTAGTGGCTAGTGGCTAGTGGCTAGTGGCTAGCACATTATAAGCTGTTCGCTAATACGTGTAAAGTATTTACGCTTAACATCACAAATAATAATACCCTGTTACTTCGTTATTGTCAAGGAAAAACACTTAACATAAATTCATAAATATGAAAAAGGAACAACACGATGGTCATTCCTTTTTAACCCTCTCTATAGTTCAAAATACCAAACTGCCCGTCCTTCCTCTTCTCTTACAGAAACATCACAATTCACGCCTTTTAGGGTGAGTCCTAACCAAAAATGACACGCACATATTCCTATGTCAACATCAGGGTGTTCCCACTTGATATGCTTATATCCTACAGGCATGGCAATGAAAATTTTCTTGCAATCAGCAGAGACTTTAAAACGCCAGTGCTGACTGTTAGCACCTGACGGAGCTTTGCGGGCCAGGTCAAATCCATATAATATTTCCGGCGGCAGTTTATCTGCACTGGAATCACCCTCTAGAAAAGCTTCTACAGGTTTACGCCTATAGCTGATAAGGGATTCCTGCATCCTGTCAAATACCCTCACCCCCTTCTTCTGCCAATAACCGAGGGGTGTAATACAAATGGTCCTTTCCCCCTCCACCGTTTCTTTACCGTATCCCCATTTGGGATTTGGCTGTAGGGCATATTTTCCTAAATGGGGCATAATTCGTTCCAATTCAGCCAGTGTATAATGCCCATACCAGCAGGTAGCTAACCCCAGGCTGGTTGCATACAAAACAAATATCTCCCCTGCAAAACCTGTTTTAGATATGGAGCAAGGGTCAGTACGAGACAAAAATGCTGCTCCGTCAGGGGGGGCGGTAAAAACAGTATAAAGCTTCTTGTCCGGACTGGCTTTAAAGAAACGTATGGAAGCATCATGTTTAAAGGGTACTTGGAGTTTAGGAATAAAGCTTTGCAGCTTATCCATTGTTGAGGATTCAACTGGAATCATTTCAAAACTTCTAGTAGATCTGCGGATGTTTATGGCATTTTCCCAATTAATTTTCTCCAAATAACACACCTCAAATTTCTTCTAATCGTTGATCCGTGATTCGTCTTATCGTCTCTTCATTCTATCGTAAAATATTATTTAGTATAAAAAATTACATATAAAAGATAGGAAAGATATTAACCCCTGGGGTAATACATGATAATTAGTACACCTAAAAGAGCTACAAATCCCCCTATAAGGTCAAATTTATCAGGTACTATATCATCAACTTTCCAACCCCAAAAGATAGAAAGTACTATGAAAATTCCACCATATGCGGCATAGACCCGTCCAAAATTAGCAGGCTGTAAGGTTGGAATTACCCCATACAAAGCTAAAATAATAGCACCAAGCAAACCGAACCTGATAGTCTTTCCTTCCCTTAACCAAATCCATACTAAATATCCGCCACCAATCTCTAAAAAACCGGCTAATATAAAATAAAATAATGATTTTGCTATTCCCATAGTATAAATTCCCCCTTTAAAAAGCAGTAAGAATAATTAAAAGGTTGATGGAAAATTCTCTTTATAATCCTCACTGGCGAGTTTAATTATCTTAAAAGCTTCTTCCTGACTGTATATGTCTAAAATTTCTACTTTATTGCTTTGACTTGCAGGAGCTTTTTTATATGTCAAAAAATAGTGTTCAAGACGGTCTAGCACTCGTTTTGGGCATTGACTTATATCATTCCAATCACCATATAATGCATCATCTTTTAACACCGCCACAATCTTGTCATCGGCCTCATTATTATCAAGTAGTTTTATGCCCCCGATTGGTATGGCTTGTAAAAGAATGTTCCCGTTGGTTACCAGTTTTTCAGTCAAAACACAGATATCAAGGGGGTCTTTATCCCCGACAATGCCCTCTTTTCCAAACTTTTCTTTACACACATCAGCTACTCTCTGACCGCAATAGGTTTGAGGCATCATGCCGTACAAAGTGGGACAGATATTAGAAAATAGCTGGGGTCTGTCAATCTTTAAAATTCCTGTGGTTTTGTCCAACTCATATTTAACTGTGTCACTGGGGGTTACCTCAATAAAGGCATTAACTATATTAGGTGCATTTTCACCAAGAGAAATGCCATGCCAAGGATGGGCTACATATTTATTCATTAAAATTCCACTCCTTTTTTATCTTCTATTATAATTGAAAAAATTTAATATTTAAGAGTTTTATAACCTATTTTAACCTTTTTAAATAAAGAAAAACCACCTAAAACCTTTCAGTTCTAAATGGTTTTGAGATGCTATTCTGCCATTTGAGTGGCATAACGGGCGGCTTCATACATAATTTTTTCTTCATCCATCCCTATAACTTCCCAGTTCTTCATGACTATCTTTCCATCAATGATTACAGTTTTTACATCAGAGCCCTGGGCTGAATAAATCAAATTTGCCGCCAAATCATGATTAGGATAAAGATGGGGCTGGTTTAAGTCTAGCAAAATTATATCTGCCTTTTTACCAGGTTCTATTGTCCCTACCTCATTGCCAAGACCTAGGGCATGGGCACCATTGATTGTACCCATTTGCAGCACCTGGTAGGCGGGAACCATTGTGGGATCTCCCCAGCTGACCTTATGCAAAAGAGAGGCAATATGCATTTCCTCAAACATATTTAAATTATTGTTGCTGGCAGTCCCATCAGTACCAAGACCCACCATAATGCCTGCCTCCAGCATCTGTGGCACAGGAGCCATGCCGCTGGCCAGCTTCATGTTGCTGGTGGGGTTGTGGGCTACACCTACCTTAACCTCCTGCATAATGGAAATATCTTCTTCAGTAAGGTGTACACAATGGGCGGCCAAAACGGGAACTTGGAAAAGCCCCAGTTCATAAACATGCTTGATGGGAGTATTGCCATATTGTTTTCTAATATCAGAAAACTCCTGTTTAGTCTCTGCCAAATGTATATGTATACTTGTTTTTAATTCATTGGCTAATTCAAGAACCTTTGTTAAATAATCAGGCGGGCAGGTATAGGGGGCATGGGGTCCCAGCATACAGGTAACCCTTCCGTCTCCCGCACGCTGCCAATTAAGTACAAAATCCTTACTCTCCTGCAGTGATTTCAGATTACTGTCATTCAATCCAACCATACCCCTGGCTAGAACTGCCCTAATACCGCTTTCTACAACTGCCTGGGCCACATTATCCATAAAGAAATACATATCGGCAAATGTAGTTGTACCGGATTTAATCATTTCCAGGACAGCCAGTTGAGTACCCCAGTAAATATGCTCTCCTGTCAATTTTGCTTCCCTGGGCCAAATTTTTTCATTAAGCCAGGGCATTAGCTCCATATCATCGGCATAGCCCCTTAAAAGGGTCATGGCTGCATGGGTATGGCAGTTTACTAATCCGGGAAGGGCTGCACAGTTTTTCCCATTGATTATTTCTGCATCTGAAATGTTTTCAGTTATTTCACCAATTTCTTTAATATACTGGTCTTCAATAAGGATATCCCCTGTTAACACCTGTTGATTGTTCTCCATTACCATGGGCATAATGGCAGCATCTTTAATTAACAGTCTTTTCATCCTATCCCCTCCTATTTTTGACCATAATAATTTATGTACATGTTCCTCATTTGATCTACATCTGTTTGGCTCAAAACATAATAGCCGCCAAGACCTTGGGCTGCAATACCGATATGGGCTGTTTTTTCCACCAGCAGACAGGCTTTATAGGCCTCAGCTAAAGTATTGCCCACCCCCACAACCCCGTGGTTAGCCAGTAGTGCAGCTCCCTTATTACCTAATGCTGCAACGGTATTTAAAGCAAGCTCTTTAGAGCCCGGAAGGGCATATTGGGCTACCTCTACCGTTCCGCCTATCACCTGGGCCATATCCTCTATCAAAGGCTCTATTGATTTACGGGCAGCTGCGTAGGCACTGGCATAAAGGCTGTGGGTATGGACTATTGCCAGAACATCAGCCCTGTGCCGATAGATTTCCAAATGCAGCAGCATCTCACTGGAAGGTTTACGGAGACCTTCTAAAATAATACCATGTTCATCTACAGCTACTATATCCTCAGGAGCTAATGACTGATAATCCATACCGCTAGGGGTTATAAATATTTTGCCTTGGTCTTTAACAGAAATATTTCCCCAGGTTGCCGCAGCCAAACCATCTGCAATCATTTTTTTGCCTATGTAAATAACTTGCTCCCTAATTTCCATTAGCCAGCATCCTTTTAATATTCATAGAATAATCGGGCTTGATAATACCCTTATCCGTAATAATAGCAGATATTAAGCTGTGGGGCGTAACATCAAAGGCAGGGTTAATTACCTTTACCTGAGGTGGCGCAACATAAATATCTCCAATTTTCCTCACCTCATCATGGTTTCGTTCCTCAATAGTGATATCCTGACCCCTCTGTAAACTTAAATCAAAGGTTGAGCTAGGTGCAGCAACATAAAAAGGTATTCCATGATACTTGGCAAGTACTGCCACACCATAGGTTCCTATTTTATTTGCCGTATCACCATTGGCGGCAATTCTGTCGGCACCTACAATGACACAATCCACTTTCCCCTGTTGCATGAAATACCCTGCCATATTATCAGTTATTAATGTAACAGGTATTCCATCCTCCATAAGCTCAAAGACCGTTAAACGAGCTCCCTGCAGTAATGGTCTGGTTTCATCGGCATAAACCATTTTTACATTTCCCTTATTCCAGGCACTGCGGATTACCCCTAAGGCAGTGCCGTACCCAGCAGTGGCCAAAGCACCTGCATTGCAATGGGTCAAAATATTAACAGGCTCATTAATCAGGGTGCATCCATATTCAGCCATTTTCATGTTCATTTGCAAATCTTCCACCTGGATGGCTACTGCCTCTGCCTCTAGTTTTTCTACTAAGCTGGGTATTTCTAAGGTTAGATTTTTATCCAGTACACCAACCATCCTATCCAATGCCCAAAATAAATTGACGGCAGTAGGTCTGGTCTGACGTAGTTCTTCCACTGCTTGCTTGATATTGGAGTGGAACTCCTGGGCTGGAAAATTTCTATATTCATGGGCAGCAAGGACTACCCCATAGGCAGCTGCTACCCCTATAGCGGGAGCCCCCCTGACTTTCATGTTCCTAATTCCTTGGGCAACACAACGGTAATCTTCACATTGGACATATTCAACATAGATTGGCAACCTGCTTTGGTCCAGAAGACTTAGTTTGCCATTTTCGTATTTAACTGAATTCATCATTAACCACCCTTATACAAGATTTCCCGCTTCTTCATCGGCCAAAGGACATAAACATACTTGTTCATGACCTATTTTTTCTAAGGTATTCATTATTAGTCTCTGTAAATTGGAGGTATTTTGGACCATAGTTTCCACTACCTCTTTATGGGTCAGGGGATGTTCAGAAATTCCCGCCGCATAGTTAGTAACCATGGCAATCCCGGCATAACACATTCCCAATTCCCTGGCCAGCACAACTTCGGGTACACTTGTCATCCCCACTAAATCACCGCCCCACTGCTTAAACATGTTTATTTCAGCAGGTGTTTCGAAACGGGGTCCCTCTGTGCACACATAACAGCCATTTTTATGTAAAGTAATATCTAAAGGGCATACTCTCTCAATCTCCTGTTGTAAGTGGGTACAATAGGGATTGGTCATATCAATGTGCAGAACACCATTTTCGTCTCCTTCATAAAAGGTTTGTACCCGTCCTTTAGTGAAATCGATAAACTGGTTGAGTAAAACTAAATGCCCGGGAGCCATTATTTTATTTAAAGAACCCACTGCTGCGGTAGCAATTATCTTTTTTACCCCTAATTTCTTCAAGGCCATAATATTAGCCCGATAGTTTATTTTATGGGGTGGTACCGAATGCTTTACACCATGCCTGGCTAAAAAAGCAACTGGCTTCTGCCCTAACTGCCCAATTTTTAAATTAACATCCCCATAAGGGGTTTTTACTCCATAATCTTCTATTGAAGTCAATAAATGGGGATTATATACCCCCGTTCCGCCAATTACAGCAAAATCAATCTTCATCTTCGCCCTCCTTTACCTCGGTAAATAGAGCAGCCACAAAATCCTGGGGCTTAAAAATTTGCATATCTTCCATTTTTTCTCCGACCCCTACCAGTTTCACCGGTAAATCCTGCTCTGACTTAATGCCGATAACCACTCCGCCTTTGGCAGTCCCGTCAAGTTTTGTGAGAATTACTCCGGTTACTCCTGCAGCTTCACCAAAGGTTTTAGCCTGGGAAAGTGCATTTTGTCCGGTGGTTGCATCCAAGACAAGCAAGACCTCCTTTAAAGAACCCGCTGCCTCTTTATCAATAATCCTTTTAATTTTCTTCAATTCCTCCATTAGATTGACCTTGTTGTGGAGCCTGCCGGCTGTATCTATTATCAAAACATCTGTTTTACGGGCTTTAGCTGCCTGAATGGCGTCATATACCACTGCAGCAGGGTCTGCACCTTCTTGGTGGCTGATAACTTCCACACCTGCTCTTTGTCCCCAAACCTTTAACTGATCTATAGCGGCAGCCCGGAAGGTGTCACCCGCACCCAGCAAAACCCGTTTGCCTTCTCCTTTAAGCTTGTATGCCAATTTACCTATACTGGTCGTCTTTCCAACACCGTTTACTCCTACAATGAGAAAAATGTTTAATTCCCCAGCGGCAAGGTCTATAGTGGGTGTGTCATCTCCCATAATTTTAATAATCTCTTCCACTAAAACCTGACGGAGAAGCTCCGCTTCTTTGATTTTTTCTTCCTTTACCCTTTTGCGCAGCTTTTCTACCAGATCAATTGCCGTATTAACTCCTACATCACCTTGAATAAGCACATCTTCCAGTTCTTCAAAAAGCTCCTCATCAATAGCCCTGCCGGTAAATACATCAAAGACCTTATCAATAAAACCTTTTCTGGTCTTGGTTAAACTGTCGGAAAGCTTTTCGCCGCCAAAACTGTTCGTTAAGGTATCCTTTAGTTTCGAAAAAAATCCCAAAATGACCACATCCTATCTTTGTTATGAGAACAAAAACTTTTTTATATTATAAGCTAAGTTTCCCTTATTAATCCTTTTTTGGACTTTAAGCCGGGAGAGGTTCACCTAGACAGCCTCACTAAGCTTTACCGATATTAGTTTAGAAACTCCTGTCTGTTCCTCAATAGTTACCCCATATAATACATCAGCTGCTTCCATGGTTCCCTTGCGGTGGGAAATGATAATAAACTGGGTTTTTGCGACAAACATCTTCAAAAATGAAGAAAACCTGTCCACATTTGCCTCATCTAATGCAGCTTCAATTTCATCCAGTACACAGAAGGGACTAGGCTTGATTTTTAATATTGCAAATAAAAGAGCAATGGCAGTCATAGCCCTTTCTCCTCCCGAAAGCAGGGACAAGGTCTGGGGCTTTTTCCCCGGAGGCTGGGCAATTATCTCAATTCCCGTCTCCAACAGGTTATCCGCATCTGATAATTCTAAGTATGCACACCCGCCGCCAAACATAGAAGTGAAAACTGAATTAAAGGCTTCATTTACCAAGGCAAAGGTTTCCTTAAACCTTTTCACCATAATCTGGTCCATTTCCTTAATCACTTTTTCCAGTGATAATTTTGCTTCTTCCAAATCCACGTACTGCTTATCCAAGAATTCCCGCCGCTGATACACCCTCTCATATTCTGTGATTGCCGCAAAGTTCACCAAGCCTAGTTCGGAAATAAAATCTTTCAACTCGTTAATTCTTCTCTGTGCGTTTCGCTTATTATCAATTTCTATCCGGTGGTGGACAGCCTCCCCATAGCTGTATCCATAATGTTCCGTAAGTTTTTCTTTACTTGCTGCAATTTCCATCTGAATTTTTGTCAATTTCATATTGTTCAGATATAAACTGTTTTTCAGTTCATCCATTTGAGACTGTTTGTTTTTAACATCTTTCTCCAGAATAATAATTTGTCTCTGTAATTCTTCCCTATTTTCCTTCTCTGCTTCAACGTTTTTTTGCAGGATCTCTAGTTTCTGTGAAAATTTATTGACTTGTGCCTCTAGCTGGCTTCTTTCAACGCAAAGTTTATCAATGTTTGCCGCCAGTTCCTTCTCATCGTTAATGCTTTTCTTTTCCGACTGGTTAATTTCATTGAGACGTGATTGCATGTCCATTATCTGCTTGGATACTAATTCTTTCTTTTGCAATAATGTAGCTGCCAATACCTTTTTCTGGTTTAAATTCTCCCCAAGCTCTTCCTGACTGGCCGCAACTTCTTTTAAATGAGCCTGGATAGAGCTGATTTGCTGCTGCAGATCCTCATCCTTGATACTTAGCTTTTGCAGTTCCTTCTTAAGTTTTTCTTTTTCATGTAAATAGGATTCCTGAAGGCTCTCTGCTTCTTCTCTTTCAATAATATACAACTGTTTTTCTTCCAAATTGCGTTTGTTTTCCCTAACAGCCTGGACATACTTGTTATCCAACTCCGACAGGGATAATATATGCCTATGTATTTCTTCCTTAGATTCTTCAACTCTAATTAATAATTCTTTTTGCCTTTCCTCAAGGGTATTGATATCCTTTACCAGGTTTTTTATTTCCTCCTCACCCTGCAGGACTTTGTCAGCCAGTTCTTTAATAAGTCGCTTTCTGGCCAAAAGACCAGCGTTTTGTTTATTATAAGCTCCGCCTGTTAAGGCTCCGCCCGGCGTAACTATCTCCCCTTCCAGGGTTACCATACGGGCAGAAAAACCTATTTTTTTACCAATGCTTACTGCGTCTTTTAAATCTTTAATTATCCAAATACGACCCAGTAAATATTCCATAATATCGGTGAACTGGGGTTTGAATTTAATAAGGTCTACTGCCCTGCCAATGACTCCGGGATAATCTAGCTTTGTTACTCCTGATTTCCCTTTAACTGTGTTTAGTGGTAAAAAGGTGGCCCTCCCTTTTTTCTTCATTTTAAGGTAGCTAATAGCCTCTTGAGCTGAAGTATCATCAGTTGTGATAATGTACTGGAGGGCACCCCCAAGGGCATTTTCTATAGCCACCTCCATCTGGGCAGGTACGTTAATCATATCTGCCACCGTACCCAAAATTCCCTGCAAAGAGGAAGGCTTTCTCATTTCTTCCAAAATGACTTTTACACCCTGTTGATATCCTTCACCTGTTTCTTCCATTTCCTGCAGTACCTGCAACCGGGACTTGTTTTGCTGGCAAGCGGCCTGTTTACCCTCGAGTTCTTTTTTCAACTGGTACTGTTTTTGCAGTTTATCTTCCATTTTCCTTTGCAAATCTTTAACTTCTGACTCTAGCTGTTCTTTCATTTTTTTAAGATTGTTTTGCTGCGCTAAGAGGTAATCCTTTTCCTTCTCATCCGTTGCTAAGAGATTCTCAATATTTTTCATCTTATCCTTTAGCTGCTGCAGCCTTCTATTTTGTAAGTTAAAGTCGTTGTCAATCCTAACCAGCTCATTGTTTACCCTGGCTTTTTCTTGGAGATTTTCAATTATTCCCGATTTATATTCTTCCAGCAATAAGTTATTATTAGAAAAAATATCTTTGTAATGGTTGATTTCTCCCTGCAGTGCTTCGGTAATAGCCGCCATTTCCATATAGTCCTGGTCGGTCTGACTAAATTCCTCATTTTTTATTTTTATCTCTGCCAAAAGCTTTTCCCTTTGTTGAGCAAAACCATCGATATCAGCACCTATCCTCTGGATTTGTGCCTCTATGCCTTTTTTCTTTTCTATTGTCATTTCAATCTGGTGTTCTTTGCGTTCCAGTTCGGTATTTAAATCATAGAAGTTCTGCTGCATATCAGAAATGGTCTGATCTAACTGCTGTTTTGCAAACCTATGGTTCTCTATCTGGGATACAGCCAGATGATAATGGGTATTGGCTTCCTCCAATTGGTATTCATATTGCTGGACAAGTTGGAGGACTGATTGCTCTTTTTCTTCATTTTCTTCGACTGCTTGTACCGCCAGACTTATCTCCAACTGATCCAGTTCTTTTTTCCAGCTTTGATAAAGCTGTGCCTTTTCTGCCTGCTCTTTTAAAGGTGCCAACTGTTCAGAAAGCTCAGCTAAAATATCATTAATGCGCACCAGACTGTGCTGAGTATCCTCTAATTTCCTTTCTGCTTCTTTTTTACGATAGCGGTATTTTACAATACCGGCGGCCTCTTCAATTAGGTTGCGCCTATCCTCTGCTTTCAGGGATAAAATTTCATCGATTTTTCCCTGTCCAATAATTGAAAAGCCCTCTTTCCCTACTCCCGTATCCATAAACAATTGGTGAATGTCCTTCATACGGCAAGGAACTTTATTAATTAGGTATTCACTTTCACCCGATCTGTACAGCCTGCGGGTGATAGTAACTTCGTGATAGTCCAGAGGAAAAATCCCCGAGGTGTTGTCTAAGGTCAAGGATACTTGGGCCATACCCACGGGACGTCGGCTGCTGCTGCCGGAAAAGATAATATCATCCATCCTTAAGCCTCTTAGTGTCTTAGCACTCTGCTCACCTAGAACCCAGCGAACTGCATCGACCACATTTGATTTTCCGCTGCCATTGGGTCCCACTATTACTGTTATACCTGGATTAAACTCTAATTCTACTTTATCTGCGAAGGATTTAAAGCCTTGTATTTCCAGACGCTTGAGATACACTGTTACACCTCCAAAATATAAGCAAAAAAATAGTGACCAGTACTCTGGCACTATGTAGATATCAAATACTATATTATTCTATATTTGTCCAAAAACTCCCTTCTTGAAATGCAAAGGAAGGGTAAAATACCTTTCTGTTCTATTGCTATGGAGTATCTCTCAAGTTTGGCATCAGGAACTAAATTAAAGGATATCCGGTAGTTTTCTTCAAAAAATTTATCATTTGTCAGTTTCTGACCCTTAATTTGGGAAATGTCATTAGGATGGCAGTAAAGGTTTACATGCCTGTTTTTTACGTGTTCCGGAATGGAGTCTAATAGAATTTCAATTTGTTTTCTAAAAATACGAGACTTTACCATCTCGCCAAAGGCAGGATGATAAGGTCCAGCTAATAAATCCCTGTCGAAGCTGAGATTTTCTGTCTTTTGCAGACCAATGCGAATAATAGGTATATCAGCCTGTAAAAAAGCTATGGCCATAAGGGTGCAAACTTCTACCGCTTCCTCTAATGACCAAGGTAGAAAGATATTATTTTGCCATAGCTGCGCTAATTGGGTTTCTTTGATTACTACCGTGGGGTAAATCCTGACAAAATCGGGCTCCAGTTTTATAACTGCTCTGGTAGTATCCAATACTCTATCTTTACTATCCCCAGGCAAACCAGGCATCAACTGGATACCAACCTGCAGTCTCCATTTTTTCAGTATTTTCACAGCAGTAAAAACATCCTGAGGAGAGTGCCCTCTTAAACTTTTCACCAATACAGCTTCGTTTAAGGACTGCACTCCTAATTCAACGGTATCGACTCCACTTTTTACTAAATGGGATGCAATTTCCTCATCGATATAATCAGGTCTTGTTGATAAACGAATACCTTGTATCTTTCCTTGTTTTTTCAGCGAAAATGCTTCACTTAAAAGCTGTTCTTGAATTTCTTTTTTAAGGCCTGTAAAGCTGCCTCCGTAAAAAGCCAGCTCAATATGTGCATTAGCGATATTTTTAAAGGTAGTATAGTATAATTCTACTGTATTTTTAATTTCCTCTGCAGTCGGAAGTTGATACTCTCCAGCAATTTTTTTTTGGTTGCAGAAAACACAGGTATGAGGGCAGCCCAAATGAGGTATGAAGATAGGAATTATTAAATTTCTCTTAGCCATTTGATTGGACCAGTTTTTCCAAAGCTTTCTGGGCTGCGTTTTGTTCAGCCTCTTTTTTCGTTCTGCCAGAACCCTGGGAAATAAGGCTGCCGTTTTGTAAGATGCCTGCTACAAAATGTTTTTCATGATCCGGTCCGCTTTCCGATAATATTTGATATTCAATAAGATTGTCCGGCTGTCTTTGTATAAATTCCTGCAACTGGGTTTTATAGTCACCATAATTTCCTTTGATAACAGTATCAATTTCATTCTTTAAATACTTTAAGGTAAATTCACGAATAGATTCCAATCCTAGTTCAATGTATAAGGCCCCAATTAATGCTTCCCAAGCATCAGCCAAATTGGAAGGACGTTGTGCTCCTCCGCCAATCTTTTCACCTTTGCCCATCAAAAGATATTCTCCAATACCAAGCCTTTTGGCTGCTTTGGCCAAACTGCTTTCACATACTACCGCGGCCCGCATTTTAGTTAACTCTCCTTCAGTCTTATCAGGAAAACGGTTGTAAAGGTAGTCTCCTACAATCAACCCTACAACTGCATCACCTAAAAATTCCAGCCGCTGGTTATGACTGCCTACCCGGGTACCTTTTTCAAAAACATATGAGGGGTGGGTTAAAGCTGCATTTAGTAAATCATATTTACTTAGGCTAAGCCCTATATTTTCTACTAATTTATTTAATTTATGTATTCTCTGTGGTTCCAACATTTACTTCACCTCCATAACAAATATATTTTACTCATTCTTAACTGGTTAAGCAATTATTATAGGTATAGTTGCTACAGTGGCACTGGATAAAATAATAAAGGTTAGCCTAGGCTAACCTTTATTATTTTATCCCTTATATTTCCCTAATACAACAGTTGCATTATGTCCGCCGAAACCAAGGGAGTTAGATAAGGCATAATTAATATCTTTTTCCCTTTTAACGTTTGGTACATAGTCCAGGTCTAATTCAGGATCGGGAGTTTCATAATTAATAGTGGGAGGAATCTGACCATGCTTAAGGGCTAAAGCTGTTGCTGCCAATTCCAGTGCACCCGCAGCTCCCAGCAAATGACCTGTCATGGATTTGGTGGAGCTTACCATAACATTTTTGGCATCCTCACCAAAAACCTGTTTAATCGCCAAGGTTTCAAATTTATCGTTTAACTCGGTAGACGTACCATGAGCATTAATATAATCAATATCTTTAGGAAGGAGCCCCGCATCTTTTATAGCCAGCTTCATTGCCCTGGCAGCCCCTTCGCCTTCAGGAGCGGGAGCAGTGATATGGTGGGCATCTGCTGTTGCTCCGTAGCCCAAGACCTCTGCATAAATATGGGCATTACGACTTAACGCATGTTCCAGGCTTTCTAAAATCAAAATAACCGAACCCTCTCCCATTACAAAACCATCCCTGTTAAGGTCAAAAGGACGGCTGGCTTTCGCAGGCTCGTCATTTCGGGTAGAAAGAGCTTTCATAGAACAAAAACCGGCATAGGCCAACGGAGTTATAGAGGCCTCAGTTCCACCGGAAATAACTACATCGGCATCTCCCCGTTGAATTAGCTTAAAAGCATCGCCTACAGCATTTGTTCCTGACGCACATGCTGTCACAACAGTAATATTAGGACCCTTTGCTCCTAGATGGATAGATATTTGCCCTGCAGCCATGTTGACAATCATCATGGGAATCATAAATGGGCTAATTCTGCTTGGTCCTTTATTAACAAGCACCTTGCACTGGTCTTCAAATGTTTCCATACCGCCAATACCAGAGCCTAAAATAACTCCTACCCGGTCCAGATCTGTTTTTGTCAAATCTAATCCACTATCTTCCACAGCCATTTTCGAAGCTGAAACGGCAAATTGGGTAAACAAGTCCATACGACGGGCTTCTTTTTTATCTATATAGTTTTCTACCTGAAAGTCCTTAACTTCACCAGCAATTTTAGCAGGCATTTCGCTGGTATCAAACCTGGTGATGGAGCTAATACCAGACTTGCCTTCAAGCAAACTTGCCCAAAAAGTGTCAATTCCTATACCAACAGGTGAGATTATCCCTAAGCCTGTAACAACAACCCTTTTCTTCACTTTACACATCCTCTCCAAAGTTGTGACTAGTGACTAGTGACTAGTGACTAGTGTAATAAGATTCTAAAAAAAACTAAGGCAAAACAAATATTTAATTTTAAATTAAGTTATTACACCCTACAACCTTAAAGCTTTTCGTAGTCCTCCACCAGATTCCTGATTATTTCACCCGCAGGCAAGATTTCCTTAATCTTTTCTATATATTCACCGGAAAAGATAAGCCCATGGCTTAGATTTCCCTGTTGTGCGTTATTTAGGGCATCCATAATACAGAAATTCTGTTTGCATTTTTTTAGGCATCCTACACAATTTTCCGGGCTGGAATCATAATCAGGGTCTTTAAGCCTTTCACTAAACTCATTTCTTATTGCTCTTCCCGGCAACCCAACGGGACTATCAATCAAAACAATATCTTCCCTTTTAGCTTTAACATATACTTCCTTGAGATTAGGAGCAGCATTAGACTCAGCACTAGCGGCAAACCTGATGCCCATTTGCACTCCATCAGCTCCTAAGGAAAACGCCTCTTTCATATCTAAAGCATCTATGATACCACCTGCGGCAATTACTGGAATGGAGACTGCAGCTTTAACCTTTGGCACAATTTCTCTCATGGAGTCCATGGTACCAAGGTGTCCTCCTGCTTCTTTTCCTTCCACAACAACAGCTGAAGCACCCAACCCTTCCGAAACCTTTGCAAGCTTAGCTGTTGAGACAATTGGCACAAGGGGAGTTTTCGCCTCTTCACACCACTTAAAAATATCTCTGGAAAATCCTGCTCCCTGCACTATTAAATCTATTCCTTCTTCTAAAGCAGTATTGACTAACTGGGCAAATTTGGCAACAGCAAACATTATATTAATACCTATAATTCCCGTAGAATTCTCCCTTGCCCAGCGTATTTCACGGCGCAGCTCGTCCTCTTCCATACCGCTGGCAGCAATAAGACCTATTCCCCCTGCATCAGCAACTGCTGCAGCCAGCCTGGCAGTGGAAAGCCTAACAGCCATACCGCCCTGGATTATAGGATATTTTGGTTTTAAATTTCCTATTATTAGTTCAGGTAATTTCAATTGGAACTCCTCCAATAAATCTATTTGAAGAAAAGTCCCGCAGCCAAATACGGGACTTTTTTATACTTATTAAGAAAGTATAACTCTTACAAGGTAATAAGTATAAGTACAACATCGGCTTCCGCAGTCGCCAAGGCTCGGCGCAAGCCGTGTTTTTTCCAACGCTTATTGTACTTTTGCCTTGATATATTCTACCGCTGCTCCAATACTTCTAATCTTTTCAGCATCTTCATCAGGAATTTCAATATCAAATTCCTCCTCCAATGCCATTACTAATTCGACAACATCAAGGGAATCAGCATTTAAATCTTCAAAGCTAGTTTCTAAAGTTACCTCGTCGGCGTCCACTCCTAGTTGGTCAACAACTATAGATTTTACTTTTTCAAAAATGTCCATGCTCTTCACCTCCTTCCACAAAATTCTAAGTATAATAATCCTACATAACCATTCCGCCGTCAACGGCAATTATTTGTCCGGTTATATAATCTGCCAGGGAAGAAGCAAGGAAAGCTACGGCACCGGCAACATCTTCAGTCTTCCCAAATCTCTGCAGGGGAATTCTTGCTAACAACTGCTCCTTTACCTCATCTGATAGTTTATCTGTCATATCTGTGGTTATAAAACCTGGAGCAATAGCATTCACCTGGATTCCTCTGGACGCCAGTTCCTGGGCCATTGATTTGGTAAAGCCTATTACACCGGACTTAGCAGCGGCATAGTTGCTTTGTCCTGCATTACCGGTTAAGCCAACAATGGAAGTAATATTAATGATTTTTCCCTTTTTCTGTTTCATCATTCCCCGGATTACCGCCTTGGTACAATGGTATACTCCTTTAAGATTGGTATCAATAACTTGGTCCCAATCTTCCTCCTTCATCCTCATTAATAAGCCATCTCTTGTTATTCCAGCATTATTAATAAGAATGCTTATACCGCCGAATTTCTGTTCAATAATTTTTATCATCTCTGCAACTTCTTCACTAGAGGCAACATTTCCCTTAACAGCTATGGCTTCACCCCCCAAGGCCGCAATCTCAGTTACTACTTCCTGGGCCTTATCCTCGCTGCCCATGTAGTTTACTGCCACCTTAGCGCCTCGGCGTGCTAATTCCAGTGCTGCCGCCCTGCCAATACCCCGGGAGGCACCGGTAACCAGAGCTGTTTCACCAACTAGGTTCATTACTTTACACCTTCCTTTAAACCCTCTATGGTTTCCTTTAAAGAAGCAGTATCTTCAACATTAAATGTTTTAACCTGTTTATTGATTTTCTTAATTAAGCCTGTAAGGACTTTTCCTGCACCAATCTCAACAAAGGTAGTTACCCCCTGTTCAATCATTTTTTCTACAGATTGCTGCCACATAACTGAACTGCTAACCTGTGCTACCAAACCCTCTTTGATTTTCTCCGCTGAAAAAACCAATTCAGCAGAAACATTTGCTACTAAGGGCACAACAGGGTTTTTAATAGTAATGGATTCTATGGCGTGTGCCAACTTAGTTCCAGCCGGAGCCAAAAGAGAAGAGTGGAATGGTCCGCTCACTGAGAGAAGCATGGCCCTTTTGGCACCAAAGTCTTTAGCAATACTTATTGCTTTCTCTACAGCAGGTGTTTCACCAGCTATCACTATTTGTCCCGGACAGTTATAATTGGCAGGCTCTACTACACCTTTATCCTTACAGCTTTCACACAATTCTTTTACTTTATCTATTTCCAAGCCCAAGATGGCAGCCATTGTACCTTCCCCAGGAGGAACGGCTTCCTGCATGAACCTGCCCCTTTCCCCTACCAACCAAACACCGTCGGTAAAACCCAGGCTTTGGGCGGCCACCAAGGCCGAAAATTCACCTAAACTATGTCCCGCAACCAAATCTGGGGTAAAACCTTCACCCTTTATTATTTCAAAACAGGCTATACTTGTGGTTAAAAGGGCGGGCTGTGTATGTATTGTCAATCTGAGCTTATCTTCAGGTCCGTTAAAACATATATTTGAAAGACTATAGCCTAATTTTTGGTCAGCTTGATTAAAAATTTCTCTTGCTTGTGGAAAATTATTTGCTATATCTATGCCCATTCCTACATATTGTGAGCCCTGACCGGGAAAAACAAAGGCTAGTTTGCCCATAAGTTTCCTCCTTAACAATATTTTTGTAAGTTACTTAATGTTTTTTGTCCTTCTAAGATAATTTCCTCAATAATCTCTTGGACCGGCTGAATCCGGTGAACCATGGCGGCAATTTGCCCAGCCATAACCGAACCCATGGCTACATCGCCTTCAACAGCTGCTGCCCGCAGTCTGCCTGCGCCTAAAGACTCGTATTCCCCTTGATCGGCTTTGCGAGCATCAAGTTCCTCAAAGGCGCGGGTCAATTTATTTTTAAGTACTCTAACATGATGTCCATGATAACCCGTTAGTACTGTATCCCTGTCTTTGGCAGCAATGATTGCTTCTTTATAATTTGGATGCACTGTACACTCCTGGGCACAGACAAACCTTGTTCCCATTTGGACTCCTTGGGCACCAAGGCTTAAGGCAGCCACCAATCCCCTGCCGTCATAAATGCCTCCGGCAGCAATAACGGGGATGTCTACAGCATCTACAATCTGAGGCACTAAAGCCATAGTAGTCAGTTCACCTACATGACCTCCGCATTCCATTCCTTCAGCAATTAAACCGTCTACACCTGTTCTAGCCAACCTTTTAGCTAAGGCTACAGAGGAGACTAAAGGAAACACTTTAATACCGGCTTCCTTCAAGCGGGGTATATACTTTCCGGGATTACCGGCACCTGTAGTAATCACCGGAACTTTTTCCTCTATAAGAATGTCAATCACTTCTTCCACATATTGGGACATAAAATATACGTTGACACCAAAAGGTTTGTCTGTTAATTCTTTGGCTTTGATTATTTCATTGCGAATTACCTCAGGCGGTGCTTCTCCACCACCAACAATTCCTATACCCCCTGCTTCGGAAACGGCTGCAGCCAATTCTGCAGTAGCAATCCAAGCCATACCGCCTTGGATGATAGGATATTTTATACCTAATAAATCACATAAGGTTGTTTTCAGCAAGTCTTATCCCTCCTAATAACTCCAGCGAATAACACATGAACCCCAGGTTAGCCCTGCCCCAAAACCAACAAGAACAATGTTATCACCCTTTTTTATTTTGTTTCCTCTTACAGCCTCATCTAAGGCAACAGGAATGGATGCCCCGGACATATTACCATATTTGTCTAAATTCACATAAACCTTATCAGGAGATAACTGCAGTCTTTTGACTGCTGCATCGACTATTCTGATATTAGCCTGATGGGGAACAAGATAATCAACATCCCCTTTTTCAAGCCCCGCTTTTTCCAAGGCCTTAAGAGAAGCCTCCCCCATAATACGCACTGCAAATTTAAAAACATCATTTCCTGACATCACTAGGTAATGCTTGCCATTTTCAACTGTCTCGCTGGTAGCCGGTAAGCGGGAACCCCCTGCTTCAATATAAAGGAGATTTCCACCACTTCCGTCTGAGCCCAGGTCAAAGGAAAGAAATCCTTCTCCATTTTCCACTGGACCCAAAACGGCTGCTCCAGCGCCGTCACCAAAAATAACAAAAGTACTCCTGTCATTAGGGTTTAAAACTCGGCTTAGGGTCTCTGCACCGATAACCAGCACATACTTATACATACCGGAAGCAATAAATTGGCTGCCGACAGATAAAGCATAAATGAAACCGGTACAGGCTGCGCTTATATCAAAGGCAGCTGCATTTTTTGCACCAATTTTCTCCTGAACAATACATGCCGTTGAAGGAAAAAACATGTCAGGAGTTATAGTTGCCACTATTATTAAATCCAGATCTTCAGCAGCAATGCCAGCGGCTTCAATCGCCCGCTGGGCTGCAATTATGCTCATGTCTGAAGTAGCAATATGAGCCTCTGCATTTCTTCTTTCGCTGATTCCCGTTCTGGTTACAATCCACTCATCAGACGTATCTATTATTTTTTCCAAATCTTTATTGGTGACAATCCTGTCAGGCAGATATTTACCTGTTCCGATTATCCCTACAGATTGTAGATTATTGAACATCATTAATCTCTCCTACCTGGATATTTCTCTTGATTTCCTCAATAAATCCCTGGGAGTGGCTTTCCCAAGCAACCCTGATGGCATTGTGAATAGCCTTAGCCTTAGAACTGCCGTGGCATATTATACTAATTCCATCCACACCTAAAAGAGGAGCACCACCATACTCAGAGTAATCCATTCTATTTTTAAGTCCTTTCAATGAAGGAAGCATTAAGCCTGCACCTAATTTGGCTAATAAATGTTTGTCAATTTCTTCCTTTAAGAGGGTGCTAAAGGATGACGCCATTCCTTCAATTACTTTTAAGACTATATTTCCTACAAAACCATCACAAACCATAACATCAGCACTTCCCAGAGGAATATCCCTACCCTCGATATTGCCCATAAAGTTTATGCTGGTGTCTGCGGCTAGCTGTGCATAGGCTTTAATAACCAGCTCATTCCCTTTGCCTTCTTCGCTTCCAATATTAACCAAAGCCACTTTTGGATTTTTAATATTTAATACTTTTTCTGCATATATGCTGCCCATTTTAGCGAACTGAACTAAATTATGTACCTTGCAGTCGGCATTAGCACCCACATCTAAAAGCAGTTTCCCCCCGCTCAAGGTGGGCAGTACGGTGCATATGGCCGGTCTGTCAATACCCGAAATACGACCTAAACCAAATAACCCGGCAACCATCTGGGCCCCCGTACTTCCTGCCGATACCACAGCATCGGCTTCTCCATTCTTAACAAGTTTAGTTGCCACTGTTATGGAAGCATCCTTTTTTTTTCTGTAAGCAGAACCTGGATGTTCATCCATCCCAATTACTTCGCTAGCATTAACTATTTCAATTTTATTTTTGTTATCCGGAAGCAGTTTTTCTATTATATCCAATTGTCCAACTAAAATTATTTTTGTAAGTTGGGGGTATAAATCTAAAGCTTGTTGGGCGCCCGTTATGATTTCTCCGGGTGCATAATCTCCACCCATCGCATCTAATGCAACTCTCACAATTACTCCTCCTAACGTGAGACCACAATAAATTTACCTACAAATACTTCTTCAGCCCCTACTTTGGAAACCACCTTTACCAAATGTTTATTGCTGCGTTGACGAGCAAGATAGGCGTTGGCAACTAGTTTTTCATTCAAATATACGGGTCTCCTATAACGGATTCTAGCACTTCCTGTCAATACCACTTCTGCGTCTATTAGAGCAACTGCCAGCATATTGGCCTGGGAAAATATATGATGTCCACGGCAGACATTGCTTTTTTCTGCCACCATATCCGATGTTATTTCTAAAATAGATGCAGCCCTATTCCCCAATTCCAATTCAATTAATTCGCCAACTATTTCCTTATCAGTTACAGATTTAACTTTAGAATAATTATTTTCCGCAACCCTTTTCATCCTTTCCCGAACTTCAGGAATCCCAAGTTCTAAACGGTCCAGGCGGATAGTTTGAATGCTGCAGCCAAAGCGCTGGGCTAATTCCTCATCGGTAGCAAAGGGATTTGCTACTAAAAAATCTTGCAATTGTTCTTGTCTTTGGGCTTTCATCCTTCGTTTCTTCATATGTACCATCCGTTCTTTATATCAAGTATTAGTACCTGATACCAATAACAAGTATAATATATTCTAGGAAAATATGCAATATTGAAATCATTTTTTACCAATTGGGAATAATTATACAAACGAAGCCTTAGTTGCATTATACTTTCAACCTTTGTATTCTAATATTTATCTGAAAGTAAAAAACCGCCTGCGGCGTTTAGTGGCTAGTAAAACACATTAAAAAGCTGTACTGAGCTAGTTATACACAACTAAAAATTTATTTTTTCCTGGTGTTATACGATAAAAAAATTAGAGCAGATGGGTATCTGCTCTAATATACTTATACAAATTATTCAGCTGCTGCTTTTTTTATCACTTCACGATTCTTATAATATCCACACGCTGGGCAAACCCTATGGGGCATTTTAGGCTCATGGCACTGTGGACACTCCATTTTGGAAGGAGAATCTAATTTAGCCCAAGCAGTTCTTTTCCTTCTTGTTCTTGCCTTTGATCTTTTATTTTGTTGAACTCCCATAACTACACCTCCTCAATACCTTTAAGTTTGGCTAGTACTGCTAATCGGGGATCTATTTCCTCGATCTTACAATTGCATTTTTGTTTATTTAAATTTTGCCCACATTTTATACATAGTCCCAGGCAGTCATCACTGCAGAGAACTTTATATGGTAAAGCAATTAGGATACTTTCTCTTATAACGTTTCTTAAATCTAACAAATCATTATCAAAAATTAAAAAACGCTCTTCAATTTCGTCCTGAGTAAGGTTTTCCAGATATCTCGCATCGGCGAAGTAAAGGAGTTCTTCCTCAATTACCGCATTTATTGGAATAGTCACCTTTTCCAAACAACGTCCGCATGCACTTTCAATTTCAGTATTGACAAAACCTTTAAGTTCAAGAATGCGACCATTATTGGTAATCATCAAGGAAATACGAATAGGTTTTGTAATTTGCAATTGCGATCCGAGATCTAGCGTTGTTTCAGTTAACTCGTAATTTGAAGTTGTCCCTACTGCATTTCTAACCCTGCTTAAATTGATGTTATACGCCATAGTACCCACCCTTTTCAAGCCAAATCGACATAGGCGACTTTTTCATTATATATTTGAACCCTATTGTTGTCAAGCTGGTTACCTTACCACTTCTAAAAGATTTTATGCAAGATTTTATGCATTTATTAATGAACTGTTTGGAAAGAGTCTAACATTGCAGGACTGTCATAGCAACTGTATTAACTATATCATCAACACTGCAGCCCCTTGACAAATCATTTACAGGTTTATTCATCCCCTGTAAAACAGGACCAACAGCTTCAGCTTTTCCTAATCGCTGGACAAGCTTATAGCCTATATTTCCTGACTGGAGGTCGGGGAATACTAAAACATTTACTTTGCCTGCCACATTACTAGCAGGAGCCTTAGAACTGCCTACTTCAGGCACTAGGGCCGCATCGGCCTGAAGTTCCCCGTCAATGGCAACATGGGGATATCTTTCCCTGGCAATTTGCACGGCTTTAACTACTTTATCAACCAACTCATGCTTTGCGCTTCCTTTAGTGGAAAATGAAAGCATTCCTACCTTTGGTTCGAAACCAACTAAGGCCTGGGCAGTTTTTGCAGACAGGTAAGCAATTTCCGCCAGTTGCTCCGAGGTAGGGTTAGGATTAACTGCACAATCTGCGAATACCATTATGCCATTTTCACCATATTCACAGTCAGGTACTATCATAATAAAGGCACCTGAGACGGAAGATATCCCTTTTTCTGTTTTAATAATCTGCAGGGCAGGCCTTAATACATCACCTGTTGTATTCTGGGCACCTGCCACCATCCCGTCAGCATCCCCTTGATTTACCATTAGGGCTCCAAAATATAGGGGGTTCTTAGTCAAATCCTGGGCTTGAGCAAGTGTCAGTCCTTTATTTTTCCTGATTTCATATAGGCTTTGACAATATTCATCATATTTTGGGTGTTGGACAGGATTAATAATTTCCACCCCAGTTAGATCTGACCCTATTTTCCTTGCTGTTGCTTCTACACCCTCTTTCTCCCCTAATAAAATAACTTTGGTTAACCCTTCTTTAGTTATAATAGAAGCCGCCTGGACTGTCCGTTCTTCAGTACCTTCCGGCAAGACTATAGTGGTTTGTTTTAATTTTGCTTTGGCTTTAAAACTTTGAATAAGGTTCATTGAATTGCTTCCTCCTTCTGGTATAATTTAGATAACTTAATTTTAATTCAGCATTAACGAACGAATTCCTACCATAAAATTATTTTTCGTTAAAAAATTTTCCTTATGTATAGAAAGGAAGATAAAATATATGAAGGTTTTGGGAATTGTCGCCGAATATAATCCATTTCATAATGGACATTTTTTCCATTTGCAGGAGGCAAAAAAAAAGATTAACCCTGACGGCACAGTATGTATTTTAAGCAGCTGTTTCTTACAACGAGGAGAACCCGCCTTTGTAGATAAATGGGCCAGGGCAAAAATGGCATTAGCAGGAGGTGTGGATTTGGTGCTAGAACTGCCGCAAGTTTTTGCCTGCCGCAGTGCCTTTTGGTTTGCCCAAGGAAGTGTAAAGTCCCTGACTGCAAGCGGCGTAGTTACCCATCTAGCCTTTGGTGCCGAAACAAACAACCTGAACCAACATATACAAATAGCCCGGTTCCTAAACAAGGAAGATTTTATTTTTAACCGGCATCTAAAAAAAAATCTAGCCTTAGGTTATTCCTTTCCTAAAGCACGTAGTAGAAGCCTTGGCGAAATTAGTAATGATGGGGAAGACATCGCCGATCTAGGAATGTTAAATAATCCAAATAACATCTTAGCTATTGCCTATTTAAGGGTTTTAGACCTATTGGATACACCTATTTTACCCCTTATCATAAAAAGAATAGGCAGTTATCATAGTGAGCTGCCTGAAGATGGTTTTGCCAGTGCAACAGCAGTAAGAAAAATGATTCTAAAAGGCGATAACAGATGGATCGATTTCGTTCCGCCAACCACCAGGGAGATACTTTTGGAAGAATTTGCTCAAGGAAAAGGTCCTGTTACCATTGATAGATACCAACAAAGTATTATTTCTACTATTAGAAGAAAGGATATTACATCTTTAGAAAAAATTATTGAAATTAATAACGGCTTAGAAAGCAGGCTATGGCAAAGTGCCCAAAATACAGGAAATATCCATGAATTATTGAATTATCTAAAGACCAAGCGCTATACATATACTAAGCTGCAGAGAATGCTAATTCATGTTCTCCTTAACTTTACCAATAATTTAAGTAGTAATGAACCTTCCTACTTGCGGATATTGGGATTTAACTCCAAAGGCAAAGAAATTTTAGGTCTCATGAAAGAAAAAACCAAAATCCCCGTTATTACCAAATTTGCCGATGGCTTTGAAAAAGTTTCACCCCAAGGAAGGGACATACTGGATTTTGAAGCCAGAGCAACGGATCTTTATGTGCTGGGCTTCACTAATAATCTGCATCAAAAGGGGCGCCAGGATTTTTATAGGACACCTATAGTACTCTAGAAGTTATGCTTCAAGAGTACGCATCCTATAAACGTGAATATATAGGGTTGCATCTGCTCATAGGCTATACAGCATGATGCATCCGATGAATGTCCAATGTATAGGGATGCATCCCTTAAGGTAGACCAGTAAGCAGATGCGTCATGTAAAAATAGCTTTCATGTGATGCCTCCCAAAAATTAACCCAAAAGCAGATGCCAGCTAACTGTTCCACTTTTTCACTTTTTCACTTTTTCACTTTTGACTACTATCACCCTTCTAATGTCTTCTATTACTTCTTCGCATGCCTGCTGACCAATTTTGATCAGCTGCGGGGCATCGGCAAAATCTGTCCAGGAGTAGTCACATACCTTTGGTTTTATTACTATGCTGGCATAATCAGCATAATAGTTGCTTACTCTTTTCTCCAAAAGCTCAATGGAGTGAATGATTACATCGTAAATATTATTGATTTTAGGATTTTCTTTAGTGAAGTATTGTAAATCTACAGCGATAACTATATCGGCCCCCATTTCCTTTGCCAATTTAGCAGGCACCCGATCCGTTACAGCACCATCAACCAACATCTTTCCTTCTAAACAGAAGGGTTCCACTACACCAGGGACAGCAATACTGGCCCGAACTGCGTCTGCCACATTCCCTTCCTGGAATACTACCCGTTGACCACTTTGCAAATCTGTAGCAACAATTCCTAAAGGTACTTTCATTTGGGAAAAATTTTTATTATGGGTCATTAAGCGAATTAATGCATGGGCTTTTCGGCCTTTTATAAGTCCCAGCTTAGGGATTGCTAAATCAATTAAGTACGAATTATCTAACTGTCCTGCGAGTTTAGCCATAACTTCTAAGTCGGCACCAGCTGCATAAAATGAGCCTATCGCTGCACCCATACTTGAACCGGTAATAATGTCTAAAGGTATTCCCTCTCTTTCCAAAACTTGCAATACCCCAATATGAGCTAAGCCTTTGGCTCCTCCAGCCCCTAAGGCAAGACCTATTTTCTGAATCATCTAACTCATCTCCAACCTTCTTATTACTAAGAAAATATTATCATAACCTACTGATTATTACATATATACCTAATAACATAGATTCTAAGGTGGTATGTCTGTTGCAAAATATAAGGAGTATTTATTTGAGCATGCTAGCTTTTCTGGCTGTTTTACTATCACTATTAATGGCTTTTAATCCTCAGGCTGCCTTTACCGGAGCAAGTTATGGGCTCAAAACCTGGTTTTCAGTATTAATTCCTTCCTTGCTGCCTTTTTTCATTATCTCAGATATTTTAATCGAATTAGGGGTGGTTAATTTCTTAGGAATTCTTCTTGAACCCCTAATGCGACCTTTTTTCCGTCTCCCGGGAGCTGCTGGTTTCGTATTGGCCATGGGTTTTACTTCAGGGTTTCCTATGGGCGCAGTACTTACCAATACCCTCTTTGAAAAGAATTTATGTACCAGGGAAGAAGCCGCCAGGCTGATAGCCTTCACCAACAACTCCAGCCCCTTGTTTTTATTAGTAGCTGTCCCCATAGGTATGTTTGAAAATCCCGCTTTAGGTATTATTTTGTTAATCTCCCACTATAGCGCAAATTTATTATTTGGCATTCTACTGGGTTTAAAAAATAAAAATAAGAATTTTATCGTGGAAAAAAAAGAAAATATACTTAAAAAAAGTTTTGCCGAATTGTTAAGGATACACCAAAAAAGCAAACTTACCATTGGTTCTATACTAGGTAATGCGGTATCGAAATCAATTCAAAATATGTTATCCATCGGTGGTTTTGTAATTTTCTTTGCAGTTTTAATAGAAATATTTCATACCATAGGAGTACTTAATATTTTTGCCCTTTCCTTGCACAATCTGTTAACATTATTAAACCTGAACCCTTCCTTAGGGGATGCATTAGCCACAGGTTTTTTTGAAATGACCATGGGTGCTAAAAGGGTTTCGGAAATGGATGTTAACTTCATTCATAAAGGAGTAGTAACAAGCTTTATTTTAGGTTGGAGCGGCTTATCAATTCAAGCACAGGTAACAAGTATAGCAGGCAGGAGCAATATTCCAATTGCCAATTATATTGTGGGAAGATTCTTTCAGGGAATTGTGGCAGGAATAATTACCGGTGTATTATTATTAGTTTTCCCCAGTTTTATTCCTACATTAAATTTCCACTTACCACAACAAGCCAGTACAATAAATTGGGGTTATTTCTTGTTTACTATTAAGGCGTCTAGCTTTGCAATACTTATTTTAATAGCAATTTCCCTTATTTTTTATATTTTTAAAAAAATTAAAAACGCCTGGGGCGTTTTTAATAGTTAAATCATTATTCTATTCAGTTTGTTTTTTTATGTTGGTTTGTTTGCTTCCAGCTGTCTGTCTAATTTGCTGGCGACCTTCCTTTACCTGGCTGACCTGTTTTTCTAATTGAATCTCTAACTGGGACATTACATCATCGGCATAGACAAAAGCCCCCTGGGTAATTTCCTGGGCTTGTTGTTTTGCTTTCTTTAATATCTCCTGGCTGTTTTGTTCAGCTAATTTAAGTATTTCAGTTTCATTAGCCAGTTCTTGAACCCTCGATCTGGCATTTTCAATAATTTTTTGCCCTTCGGCTTCTGCATCATCCAGAATACGCTGTCTTTCCTTTCTTATCCACTGTCCTTGCCTAATATCTTCGGGAAGATTTGCCCTTAATTTATCTATGTATTTATATAATGTCTCTTCTTGGATTAATATTTTATTGGTCAATGGAATCCTGGCAGCCTCCTCCAGTTCCGCCTCCAACTCATCCAATATCCTATATACTTCCATTATTATCCTCCTCCTTGAACTGATAGTATGTTATTTTTGTATCACCATATCTTTTCTCCCGTACCCAAGTTAAATTTTTAAAACCAGAGGGAGTTTGGGCATTAGCAGAGGTTTCTGCTATTACTATTCCATTCTCATTTAGAAGGTTTTTTTCTACCAATTTTTCCAGTAGTTGTTCTATAATTTCCAATTTATATGGAGGATCCATATAAACTAGATGAAATTTTATAATATTTTCCATATTATTTAATGCCTTAACCCAATCTAAAGGTAAGATTTTGCTTTTTTCTTCCATTGCACAGCCCTGGATATTTTCTTTAATAACCTGTAGTGCATTTCTATCTTCTTCCACAAAATATGCAAATTCTGCCCCTCTGCTTAAAGCCTCAATCCCTATGCTACCTGTTCCGGAAAATAGATCTAAAAAGTTGGCATCAAATATCCGCGGACCCAGTACATTGAAAACAGCTTCTTTAACCCTATCTGCTGTAGGTCTTGTTTTGGTGCCTTTAACGCTTTTTAATTTTTTGCCACGACAAATACCAGCAATAATCCGCATAATTCAACCTCTTTCAAACAAATCTAGTATAACACAATTTTAAAAATATTTGAGCAGAAAACCTTAATTAACCTCTTATATCTTTTATGATTCTACATAAACTATATTTAGAACAAAATTTCTCCCAATGTGCTTTTCTTCTTTGTCAACGCAGGTTTTTCCTGCGTTTTTTTAAATTTTAAATATTAAAAAACATGGCTTGCGCCGAGCCTTTGGCAACTGCGAAGCCGATGTTACACTTATAATTTATTAACTTGTAAAAGTTATATATTCTAATAAGTAAGGAAAAAACGTGGTAATTTACCACGCTTTTAAAGAAAATTATTCACCGGGATAAATTTCATACTTAGGTCTGGGGTTATTGGCAAACTTGCTGACATCAGCACTCTCTTTTTTAATCATATCGCGGGTGTTATTAGTCAATTCTGCACCAAATTCAGTGTCCTTTTTAGTTTTGCCATAAAAAAACTCTTCACTGCGCATTCTTTTTCTCATTTTATTACCCCCTTTCTTTACTTTTATTTTTCCCAAAACTTTTAAAAAAACACATTGTATATGATTTTGAAAAAAAGGAAAACATTATTTTTGAGAAGAAATGTTTAAAAGGAGGTTAATTATGGGTAGAAACGAAATTTATAAAGAGCTTGGTTTAAACCTGGATCTAGCCTTAGAAGCCCATGAAGCAATACGAGGGCAAAGTGGAGGAGAAATTCCAGGCGTCAGTTTAGAAGAAGAATCCTTTGATGTTGCAGATGTAAAAACAGTAAAGGTTCTAGATCAAAGGGGAGCAAGTGTAATCGGAAAATCCATCGGAAAATATATTACAATAGAGTCAGATGTGTTGCGTATTAATAATAAAGCATACCACCAGGAATTGAGTCAAATATTAGCGGATAAACTTACTGAAATTCTACCCTTTAATAATGAAAATGATAGTGTATTAATAGTCGGTTTAGGAAATTGGAATGCTACTCCCGATGCTCTTGGACCTCAGGTAGTAGAAAAAACGATGGCTACACGGCACCTTTATGGTCAAGTCCCGCAGGAATTGACTAATGGTTTAAGGTCTGTTAGTGCCATTGCACCCGGTGTACTAGGAATTACTGGAATTGAAACAGCTGAGATTATTAAAGGAATTGTAGAAAAAACAAACCCTTCAGTAATTATTGCCATAGATGCTCTCGCAGCAGGTGATGTAAGCAGAATAGGTGCTACAATTCAAATAGCAGATACAGGAATTAATCCTGGTTCAGGTGTAGGGAATAAAAGATCAGGCATTAACCAAGAAACAATGGGTATCCCTGTAATTGCTATTGGTGTTCCTACAGTCGTCCATGCTGGAATAATTGCTAATGATATAATCGAAAATTTTGTTGAACAAATGAAAAACAGACCACCTCTCACCGAACTTACTAAGGAACTTCATCCGCCAATGTTAAGAATGATAGTGGACCAAGTGCTGCAGCCTTACAGCAATACTTTGATGGTAACACCAAAAGAAATAGATGATCTCATCAGAAATACCTCTAAGGTCATAGCCATGGCGTTAGCATCTGCCCTCCATCCTGCAATGCCTGAGGAAGTTGCAAATTATTTGCATTAATGGTAAATTAAGTTTGATGAGCCAGATCGGCAAACTGGGTCATCTTTCTAACAGGAGGGTTAAAATATTTAACCCTCCACTATATCGTCTTACGTAATTGATTATTCGTTAACTAATCTTTTTTCGTTTTTTAAACAAAAATAAACAAGCAGATGAAAATTCATCTGCTTGTTTATTTTGTTGCGCTTTTATTTTAATTACTTTTGACCAGAAAGTTGTTGTTCGGCAAACTGGATCATCTTTCTAACCATATATCCACCAACATAACCATTTTCACGGGAAGTTAATTGGCCTTTATCTATTGTTTGATAGTTAGTCATACCTAATTCACTGGCTACCTCATACTTGAACTTGTCAAGGAAAGGAGCAGCACCTTGTACAGCAGGTTTATTAGTGTTACGAGGCATTATTTTTTCACCTCCTTTTTTTGAGATAGTTAACAAAAGGTTATCTTAAAGTACCACCATTAATAAGTTGCTGTTCTGCAAACTGAATCATTTTTCTTACCATATAACCTCCAACATAACCATTTTCACGGGAGGTCAAAGAACCTTTATCTACTGTTTGATAGTTTGTCATGCCTAGTTCATTGGCAACCTCATATTTGAAACTATCTAGGAATGAAGAAGCACCTTGCACAGCAGGTTTATTAGTATTTCTACTCACATTGTCACCTCCTCTCCTTGAATTATTATTAGTTTGTCTTTTTTGAAATTTATTATTCTAGTATTATTTACCTGTTTTCTTTAGAATTATCTATTTTATTACTATTGTTTTTTTTCTTTTGCACTAAACCCATCTCTTGTGCTATTTCATATTTGAATTTTCCCAGGTTAGTTCTATTTTTTAATTTTTTCATTGTTAAAGCACCTCCAAAATTATTTTTTACTTTTTACTAAAAAAAAATGCTTTAAATGAATATGCAATAATTAGTAGAAAAAACGCCAGAACGGCGTTTTTAGATTTTTTAAAATTTTATTTTTTTATCCTTGCAAATTAGCTGCTGCATTATAATTAAACTTATTTTCAACTGCTGACATTAAAGGTTGATATTCCTTTTGTTCCAATAACCCCTGATTAATTATGTTGTCCGTTAATTTTATAACCTTTTCCAATATTTCTTTATCCCGGATAATGTCGGCAACTTTTAATTCGGGCAGTCCATGCTGTCGTGTACCAAATATCTGCCCTGGCCCCCGCAATTTTAAATCCTCTTCCGCAAGCTGAAAGCCATCAGTACATTTAGTCATAATTTTCATCCGAGCTAACGCTTCCTCATTTTCAGCTTCCGAAAAGAGGATGCAGTAGGACTGTTTATCTCCCCTTCCTACTCTTCCTCTTAATTGGTGAAGCTGCGCTAAACCAAACCTTTCCGCGTTTTCGATTATCATGACTGTTGCATTGGGAACATCCACCCCAACCTCTATTACAGTGGTTGCTACCAAAATATCGATTTTCCCAAGGCGGAAATCACCCATTATTTTTTCTTTTTGTTCACGGTTTAACTTGCCATGGACTATGTCTATATTTATTTGGGGAAACCTGTTTTTGCGCAAATCTTCTACCAGGCTTACGGCGTTTTCCAAATCAAGTTTTTGAGATTCGGCAATTAGGGGGCAAATAATAAATACCTGGCTGCCGCTTTGCACTTCTTTTTGAATAAATGCATATACCCTTTCCCGCATTGTTTCATTTACATGATAGGTCTTTATGGGGCGCCGTCCCCCAGGCAGTTCCTTAATAACCGAAAAGTCCATATCTCCGTAAAGGGTTAGGGCCAAGGAACGAGGTATAGGTGTTGCAGTCATCACTAAAACATCGGGATTATGTCCTTTTTCCTGTAAAGCTAACCTTTGTTTGACCCCAAAACGATGCTGTTCATCAATAACTATTAATCCTAGATTTCTAAAAATAACTTCATCTTGAATAAGGGCATGGGTGCCAATAATCAGGTAGGAATTGCCTTTGGCAATTGAGCCTAGTATTTCCTTCTTTTCCCTTGCACTTTGTTTACCCGTTAGCAGCAAGGGTTTAATGTTGAGATTTTTCAAAAACCCGGCAATACTTTGATAATGCTGTTGGGCTAATATTTCAGTCGGTGCCATCAACACAGCCTGAAATCCTCCACTGAGGGCTTTGAGCATTGCCCAAGCCGCAACAACGGTTTTTCCAGATCCAACATCTCCTTGTATTAATCGATACATTACCCGACCAGACTCCATATCCCTTTTTATATCTGCAATTACTCCACTTTGTCCCGCCGTAAGTGTAAAAGGCAGATTGACGATAAAGCGGTCGGTTAGTTGGCTGCACTTGGTATGTTCAATACCCTGCAGTTGTCTGATTTGTTGACCATAATGTTTTATGCCTAAGTGTAATAGTAAAAGATCCTGAAAAGCTAATGTATACCGTGCCTTCTTCAGCTTCTCCATGTTTTCAGGAAAGTGAATGGTTTTGAATGCCTCAGGCAGTGCCATTAAACCATAATCTTGTTTGATTGTATCGGGCAGCGGATCAATAACTTCCGGCAAAAATTTTTCTAAAGTATGGCATACAGTACTTCGCAGTAATTTAGAGGGAATTTTCTCCGTAGCACTATATACGGGAATAATGGAGCCCCAGTGGGGTAAATTCTCTTCATTTTCATATACCTCATAATCATTGACAACTATCTGCCGTCCATAATCTAAGCTAACCTTGCCGGTTATCAATAATTTCTGACCTGGTTTAATAATTTTTTTCAGAAACCCCTGGTTAAACCAAACCGCTGTTATTTTACCTGTGGAGTTTTCCATATATGCCTTTAAAATTTTCACCCTTGGTTTAGGTCTAGCCTCTTCCACTTTTTTCACTAGTGCAAATACATTCTCGATTTGCCCATGTTCCAGACAATTAATAGGTTTAAATTGAGACCTATCTTCGTATCTGCGGGGAAAGTAATATAAAATATCCTCCGCCGTTTCAAGACCCATTTTCCTTAAATACAACTGTCTTTGTTTACCGATACCGGGAATATTTAAGATATCTGTGTTCTTATTCATGGCAGTTTAATTTTCCAATTCCTATCTTTTGTTTGCAAATCAACTGCCAAACAAAGATAGTAAAGCTCCAGCTGCAACTGCAGAGCCAATTACACCGGCCACATTAGGCCCCATAGCATGCATGAGCAGGAAGTTCCTGGGGTTTTCTTTCTGTCCTACCACCTGGGATACCCGGGCAGCCATAGGAACAGCTGATACTCCAGCGGAACCTATCAAGGGGTTTACCTTTCCGCCGGTGAGAACGTACATCAAACGTCCCAGCAATACCCC
The DNA here is from genome assembly GCA_049323895.1 of Bacillota bacterium. GTDB lineage: Bacteria > Bacillota > Peptococcia > Peptococcales > BICA1-8 > JBMOKT01. The sequence goes on from JBMOKT010000013.1 coordinate 474,657, forward strand.
CGCTGCTGTACCTATGGAGAAGGCTACCAATCCCATTACTATAATTTTCAGGGTAGCTGGGGTGAGGAATTTGTCGGCAGTTGCTGTTGCACCTACGGTGGTTCCGAGGAAGATGGTTACAATATTGATTAAGGCATTCTGGGCTGTATCATTTAACCGCTCAACTACACCTGATTCTCTGAACAAGTTGCCTAACATCAGCATACCGATTAGGGGTGCGGCACTGGGAAGCAGCAATACGCATATTATTGTCACCATGATGGGGAACACAATCTTTTCCAGTTTGGAAACTGGTCTTAACTGCTCCATTATTACCTGGCGCTGTTTTTTTGTTGTTAAGGCTTTCATTATGGGTGGCTGAATTATGGGCACCAGGGCCATATAGGAGTATGCAGCCACCGCTATGGGTCCCAAAAGATGGGGCGCCAGCTTGCTGGTCAAATAAATAGCGGTAGGTCCGTCGGCTCCGCCGATTATCCCTATGGAGGATGCCTCTTGGGGGGTAAAACCTAGAAAAAGGGCGCTGATAAAGGTGGTAAATATCCCAAATTGGGCTGCAGCACCTAATAATAGTGTTTTGGGATTGGCTATCAGTGGTCCAAAATCGGTCATAGCACCTACACCTAAAAATATCAAGGGTGGATAGATGCCTAGCTTAACACCTTGGTACAGGTAGTACAATAATCCACCGGGGACCAATATGCCATGGGGATCATTGGGGTCATATACGGGTCCATCCATAATCCCTGTTCCTGGGAAGTTTGTCAAAAGCATTCCAAAGGCTATAGGCAACAGCAATAGTGGCTCGTATTTTTTATGGATTGCCAGATAAAGCAGAATTAATGAGATAACAATCATTATGATTTGACCAATACTTATTGTCAGAAAACCTGTGCTCTTCACCAACTGGGTGAGAGCTGTACCCAGGTTCATTTCGTAATTCATAGAGCTGTTTCAACCCCTCTCTCCTCTTTTGCAAAGCTATATTTTGGGTCAGTAGCTAGTGGCTAGTTGGCTAGTGACTGGTGACTGGTGACTAGCAGCTTATCCCGTTAATAATTATCCTATTACAAATAGCACATCTCCGGGGTTAACAGCCGCTCCTTCTTTGGCAGCTATTTGTTTTACTGTTCCGTCAGTGGGAGCTGTTATTTCGTTTTCCATCTTCATTGCTTCCAAAATCATTACTACTTCTCCGTTTTTCACTGCTGACCCTTCGGGCTTCAGTACCTTTAACACCTTGCCGGGCATGGGCGCTGTTACACTTTCTCCTCCGCCGGAAACTGCTGGTGCTTCTGCTTTAGGGGCAGGTGCTGGTGCAGCAGGAGCAGCTGCTTTAGGTACTGCAACTGGTGCCGGTCTAGCAGGTGCACTTACGCCTCCTACTTCTTCTACTTCTACTTCATATGTTTTGCCGTTAACAGTTATATTAAATTTCCTCATTGCTTTTTCTCCTTCCTTTTTTGCTTTTTATTGTTATATTTGTCGCATACTCATTATTTCTCTGCGACCGCTGTCTGACCAGACAGAGCCGTGTTGTCCTGAAAGCCTGGTTATACTTTTAATTACGTTTTTTTGCTGACCGCAGACTGCTATGACTGCCGCTATCACCGCTTGTATTTCGTCTTCGTCTTCTGCTGCAGCCTTGGTGGCGGATATATCTTCTTTTACCTGGAATATTTCTTCTTTAACGGGTTGGGATATTTTTTTGGTTTTGGGTGCCAAAAATTTGGCTTGACCTTGTATGATTAACATCAAAATGTATAGTGCTACAAATACTGTTCCCATTCCTAATAAGGTTACTTTTAATCCATATATTAACATGCTGTCCCTCCCTCCTTACGCCAGTTTGTTAGTTAGTTGCAATGAATCACAGAAAGATTTCACTTCGTTAAATTAAAGATTTCGTGCAACAAGTTGCACTAGATTGATAATATCTAAATTTAGCGTAGCGAAATCTTAATGAAATTATAATCTAGCGAAGCATAATACTTTACCTTTACCTGTCATGCAGTATATCTTAAAAGCTTACCTTTACCTTGTTTTTTATAGGGGTATATTCCCGTGCTTTTTAGCCGGTCTTGTCTCTCTTTTGGTGGAGAGCATCTCAAAGGCGTTTATCAGTATGGGTCTTGTTGCAGCCGGTTCAATCACCATATCTACATAGCCTCTCTCTGCAGCTACATAGGGGGTGGCGAACCGTTCTTCGTATTGTTTTATAACTTCAGTCCTTTTTGCTTCTTTATCGGCAACTGAATCTATTTCTTTACGGAAGATGATGTTGGCTGCACCGCTGGCGCCCATTACTGCTATTTCCGCGGTGGGCCAGGCTATGACCTGATCGCCTCCCAAATGTCTGGAGCACATGGCGATATAGGCTCCCCCATATGCTTTTCTGGTTATCAGGGTTACTTTGGGTACTGTTGCTTCAGAGTAAGCGTAGAGCATTTTGGCTCCATGCCTTATGATTCCTCCGAATTCCTGGTTTGTTCCGGGCAAAAAGCCTGGTACGTCTTGGATGGTAAATAGGGGTATGTTAAAGGCATCGCAGAACCTGATAAACCGCGCGGCTTTGTCGCTGGCATTGATATCTAAGCAGCCGGCCATAAATTTGGGTTGGTTGGCAATAACACCTATACTGCGCCCATTTAGCCTGATAAAGGCCGTCACTATATTAGGGGCGTAGTAAGGCTGTACCTGGAAAACTTCGTTATTATCTGCTATCTTTGCTATTACTTCCAGCATGTCGTAGGGTGCATTGGGATTATCGGGGATTATATCATTAAGACTTTCGTCTTGGCGTTCAGGGTCGTCTCCTGTGTTGTATACCGGTGCCTCTTCCAGGTTGTTGTTGGGTATGTAGCTTAACAGTGCACGGATTTGTGCCATGCATTCTTCTTCGTTTTCTGCAGCAAAGTGGGCTACACCGCTGACGCTGTTATGAGTCATGGCTCCCCCCAGCTTCTCAGAGCTTACCTCTTCACCGGTTACAGCTTTGATTACCTGGGGTCCAGTGATAAACATTTGAGATGTATTTTTCACCATAAAAATAAAGTCGGTTAGGGCCGGTGAATATACTGCACCTCCGGCGCATGGTCCCATTATTACAGAAATCTGGGGAATAACCCCCGAAGAAATTGTATTTCTGAAGAATATGTCTCCGTATCCGCTCAATGCATCTACTGCTTCTTGGATACGTGCTCCCCCGGAGTCATTTATGCCAATGCAGGGGGCTCCCATTTTAAGGGCTAAATCTAATACTTTACATATTTTCTTGGCATGCATTTCCCCCAGAGACCCTCCCACTACTGTGAAGTCCTGGGCATAGGCGTACACCAGTCTGCCGTCTATGGTTCCATAGCCTGTGATTACACCTTCTCCCGGTGCTTCTACCTTTTCCATGCCAAAGTTTACGCAACGGTGTTTGACAAACTTATCCAGCTCAGTAAAGGAACCTTCGTCAAACAGCATGGCTAATCTTTCCCTAGCTGTATATTTCCCTTTTTCATGCTGTTTTTCTATGGCCTTATCCCCACCGCCCAGTTCTATTTCCTGGCTTTTTACCCTTAATTCTTCTAATTTGGCGCGAGTACTCATTGTCTTGTAACTCCCCTCACATCGATAAATTTTAACTGTTACCTTTCTGATAATTCAAGCAATACACCTTTGGTTCCTTTAGGGTGCAGGAAAGCAATTTTTGCTCCCCCGGCACCATAGCGAGGCTTCTCATCAATTAAGCGGACACCTTGTTCCTTTAAATATTCCAAAGCAGCCTCAATATTTTCAACTCGTAAAGCTATGTGTTGTACACCCTCACCATTTTTTTCGATAAATTTAGCAATGGGTCCATCAGGAGATGTTGATTCTAATAATTCCAACTCGCTGTCACCACAGGGCAAAAATGCAACCCGCACTTTTTGTTCCTCCACAACTTCAGTACCTTCACTTTTAAGACCCAAGACTTGAGTATAAAATTTCAAACTCTCTTCTAAATTGCTGACTGCAATACCAATATGATCTACCTTTAAAACCTTCATTCCCTAAACCCTCCTTCTGTTAAACTAAAATCTCCCTTGCTATTTTATCAACAAAATCATAAGGATTTTTTTCTTTAGCTAAAATTTCACTTAATTCACTTTCCCAAAAATCCTTTACCCCAAGTTTAGAATTTATTTTTACCGAAACTTTCTTAAGGATAAGGCTGATTATCTCATTGCTAATCCGTTCTTTTCTCCGTTTTTGCAGTTCACCAGAGTCTATCAGGTAATTAAAGTGTTCTATTATTTTATCCATAAGTTCAACAATTCCTTCATTTATTGGAGCAATTGTCTTTAAAATTGGCGGATACCAATTACCCATCTCGTTGTTCAACTCAAGCATCTGGCTTAATTCGATAACAACTTTCTCTGCCCCATCTTTATCAGCCTTGTTGACAACAAATAGATCACCTATTTCCATAATTCCCGCTTTAATAGCTTGAATATCATCACCTAGACCTGGGACAGAAACAACTACAGTAGAATCGGCAGTTTTCACAATATCAATCTCTGACTGCCCAACACCTACAGTTTCAATAAAAATGTATTCATAGCCGGCTGCATCAAGGATTTTAACAGTATCCTGGGTTGCCCTTGCCAGTCCTCCCAGGTTGCCCCGTGCACTCATACTCCTGATAAATACTCCCTCATCCAAGGCCAGATCCGACATGCGAATCCTGTCTCCAAGGATAGCCCCTCCGGTAAAGGGGCTGCTGGGATCTACAGCTATCACCCCTGCAGTCTTACCTCTTTTGCGAATTTCTTTAACCAACTTATCAGTCAAAGTACTTTTACCCGAACCTGGCGGTCCCGTAATTCCAATTAAATATGCCCTGCCAGTATAGGGATAAAGTTCCCGTAAGGCTGCGGTGGCTTCCGGAGCTTCATTTTCAGCTTTGGTAATGAGACGGGCAATAGCAACTTTGTTACCCTCTTTGACCTGCTGTACAAAATCCATCCTTCCACCGCCTTTCGATAGATTTATTTTCTGACATTAGCTTTGATAAATTCAATAGGAACAGAAGTGGGAGTGCCGGGGGTGAAGACCTCAGCAACACCAGCTTCCTTTAAAGCGGGAATATCATCATCGGGAATCACACCACCGCCAAGTACCAGTTTGTCTTGGGCGCCTTTTTCGTGTAAAAGCTTAACAACCTTAGGCATTAATGTTCCGTGGGCGCCTGATAAAAGACTCATGGCTACCACATCAACATCTTCCTGAATGGCCGCAGCAACAATTTGTTCCGGAGTCTGCCTTAATCCTGTATATATTACTTCAAACCCTGCATCGCGGAATGCCCGGGCAATTACTTTCGCACCGCGGTCGTGACCGTCCAAACCAGGTTTGGCAACTAATACTCTAATTTTTTCAGTCATCTATACCAACCTCCTGTCCATATTAAAGAACTTGAATGGGTGTATATTCACCAAATACTTCCCTCAATACACCGCAAATTTCTCCTTCTGTACAATATACTTTTGCCGCTTTGAGAATTACCGGCATTAAATTGATGTCCCCTTTGGCAGCCTCCCTTAGTTCAGCAAGTGCTGTTTGGACTGCATTGCCGTCCCGTTTCGATTTCATTTCTGCAAGCTTCTTGGCTTGCATAATGCCGACACTTGGATCCACTTTTAACAGCCCTCGGGGAGGAGCTTCTTTTATTTGGAATTTATTTAACCCCACTACTACCCGCTTGCCTGACTCAACTTCCTTTTGATATTCATAGGAGGCGTCTTGGATTTCTTTTTGGATATACCCCTGCTCTATTGCTTTAACAGCACCGCCCAACTCATCAATTTTTTTGATATAGGCCCAGGCTTCATCTTCTATCCTTTTTGTCATTGCTTCAACATAGTAAGAACCGGCTAGTGGGTCTACTGTCTCGGCAACACCACTCTCGTACGCAACAATTTGCTGAGTTCTTAAGGCAATGCGAACCGATTCTTCAGTTGGTAAAGCTAATGCCTCATCCTTAGAATTTGTATGTAAAGATTGCGTACCGCCTAAAACAGCAGCCAACGTCTGGATGGCTACACGAACTATATTATTGTCAGGTTGTTGTGCAGTTAGGGTAGAGCCTCCAGTTTGGGTATGGAAACGCAGCATCATGGATCGTTCTTTTTTTGCACCAAAGCGTTCTTTCATTACTTTTGCCCAAATACGCCGCGCTGCACGGAATTTTGCTACTTCTTCCAACAAGTCATTGTGGGCATTGAAAAAGAAGGAAAGCCGCCCCGCGAAAGTATCGACATCCAAACCTGCTTTAATTGCCGCGTCAACATAAGCAATGCCATCAGCTAGTGTAAAAGCCACTTCCTGGGAGGCAGTTGAGCCTGCTTCACGGATATGATAACCGGAAATGCTTATGGTATTCCAATCAGGCACATGCTTAGAACAAAAACCAAATATATCGGTAATTAATCTCATGGAAGGTGCAGGTGGAAATATATAAGTCCCCCGTGCCGCATATTCTTTTAAAATATCGTTTTGAATTGTTCCTGTCAGCTTGTCTGCGCCAATGCCTTGTTTCTCAGCAACAGCAATGTAAAAAGCAAGTAATACAGCAGCTGGAGCGTTAATGGTCATAGAAGTACTAACCTTATCTAAAGGGATGCCATTAAATAAAATTTCCATATCGGCAAGGGAGTCAATAGCAACCCCTACTTTTCCTACTTCCCCTTCAGACATGGGGTGGTCAGAGTCATATCCAATCTGGGTTGGTAAATCAAAAGCTACAGAGAGTCCAGTTTGCCCTTGCTCCAGCAAATATTTATATCGGGCATTTGATTCCTCTGCTGTAGAAAAACCCGCATATTGGCGCATAGTCCAAAAACGCCCCCGGTACATGTTAGGCTGAACCCCTCTGGTAAAAGGATACATTCCCGGGTTATTGATTTCTTTGGTATAATCAATATCTGCTATATCAAGGGGTGTATATACCTGATTGACAGGTGCACCGGAGCCTGTCACAAAGTTTTCTTTCCTCTCGGATTTTTTCCCCTTCGCTGCAAGCTTTTCTACACCCCTCTGCCAGTCTTGGTTATATTCTGATACGCCCTGTTTAATTTCTTCCAATTTTTCTTTGTCATACATTTTTCTACTCTCCTTCCTTAATCTTCTCGATTCATAAATTATATCAAAAAAATCTGTACTATAACTATTATTTTAAAAAAAATACTCATCAGCGATAAATGTTATATTGCACAATGTACATTAATCTTTAATCACCGGCATAGCTCCCCCACTTCCCCCTCAGGGATACGTCTCCAGCAATTATTTTATGCATAATATTATTTTCATCTTTTACTATCAAACTGCCGTCATCACCTACATCAACAGCACTGCCTTTAATCCGCTCATTTCCCATTATTACCTCAACTTCCCGCCCTATTGTTAAGGAATAATTCCGCCATTCTGCTAAAATGGGCTTTAAACCTTCTGCAAGATAGTAGTGATAGGTTTTTTCTATTTCCTCCAGCATCCACTGCAAAATTTTGACCCTGGATAGTCTCATCCCAACTGCTTCTTTTAATGATATGGCGTTTTCTCTAAATTCTTCCGGGAAATCATTAATATCCTGGTTTACGTTTACCCCTATCCCGATAACTATGTAATTAATCCTTTCTATTTCAGCGGAAAGCTCTGTTAATATACCCGCAACCTTTCGATTGTTAACTAAAATATCATTGGGCCATTTAATTTTTGCCTCAATGCCTTCTATTTTATTTAGTGCTTTTGCCATTCCTACAGCCATAACTAGGGTTATCTGGGGGGCTAGGGTTGGAAGGATGGAGGGCCTTAATATGATTGAAGCCCATATACCTTGACCGGCAGGAGAAGCCCAGAGCCTGCCCAAGCGACCTTTCCCCCGAGATTGGCTCTCAGCAACTATTACAGTACCTTCAGGTTTTCCTTGAGCCCCATAATCTTTTGCTATATTATTGGTAGAATCAACATTATCAAAAGTATATAGGGAATGTTTGCCCCAGTTAAGGGTTTGGAGACCCTCTAATAACTCTGTTTTAATTAATTTGTCTGGTCGATATACCAGCCGGTAACCAATTCTCGACTGAGATTCTATCTGATATCCTTCTTCTTTTAATTTATTTACCTGTTTCCAAACTGCAGTACGTGATACTCCACAGAGTTGACTAAGTTTCTCTCCGGAAACATATTCTCCGGTTTGTGTTAGGATGTCTAATATTTTATTTTTCAAGTGTTCCCCTCCTCCACAGGTAATATTTTTTCTGCATTTTCAGTTAATTATATGTTATATTCTACTTAATCATTTTTTCCCTTGCAATGCTTAAGGCTTTTTGCTAGAATGAAAAGGTGATTTTTAAATGGAAATTGTTTTTTTAAGTGTTTAGTCGAAGGAGGTGCACCACCATGGCAAGAGTTTGCGATGTTTGCGGAAAAGGTGTTATGACTGGGATGCAGGTTAGTCACTCCCATATTAGAACAAAGAAAAAATGGGCTCCTAATTTACAAAAGATAAAAGCTATTGTAAATGGTACTCCAAAAAGGGTAACCGTATGTACCCGTTGTTTACGTTCCGGTAAAGTCAAACGTGCCGTTTAACGGCTTGACGTTAATACTTGTGACTTTAAGCAATAATAAGGTCGACTGTTTTGACAGTCGACCTTTTAATTTTCCTCTGAATCAAATCTCTAATAACAAGTTTTGCAGTTCCTCTTTATTAAAGGTATATTCTTCATTGCAGAAATGACACGTTACTGTGCTTTTACCCTCTTTTTCAATAATATCCTCTAGTTCTCCCTTACCTAAACTGACTAGGATATCCCTGATTCTTTTTTCACTGCAGCGGCACCTAAAGTTAGCGGGCTTCTCATCTAAGATATTTACCTGTATGCCTTTTAAATAAATATCAATCAATTCCCTGGGACCGTTTCCTTCTTTAATCAATGTACTAATTGGCTTTATGTTTGCGATGTTTTCCTCAATACGGATTAATATTTCTTCCTCTGCCTGGGGCAGGGCCTGGATGATAATTCCCCCGCTGGCAGCTACCGAAAGGTCAGGATTAACAAGTACACCTACAGAGACCAGTGAAGGTATTTGCTCGGAATTAGCTAGGTAATAAGCAATATCCTCCCCTATCTCTCCGGAAACAAGGGGCACGCTCCCTGTATAAGGTTCTTTCAATCCTAAATCTTTGGTAACATACAGTGTACCTGCTCCCACACCTGCTCCTACATCCAGCTTGCCTTTAGGACTTAAAGAAATATCAACTTGTGGATTTTGTACATACCCTCTTACCTCACCAAAGGAATTAGCATCAGCTATGATTCCCCCTAAGGGTCCGTCTCCGAATACCCTTACAGTTATAGTCCCCTGGTCTTTCAACCCCCATGTCAATAATAGGGCACTATTCATAACACGTCCTAAAGCAGCCGTTGCAACCGGGAAGGTCTTATGCCTTGTACGTGCTTCATCAACTAATTTGGTAGAAACAAGGGCCGATACCCTTATGTTATTGTCAAAGGCTGTACCCCGTACTAAACTATCCCACATAATATTTAACCTCCATTAATTTAGTGCTAGTGACTGGTGACTAGTCAACTAATAAAATAAAATCAAAGCCACGGATAAACACGGATTAAACTTAGGCAAGCAGTTATTTTTTTATTAAATATTAGTGAAAAAAATATGTATTTGAGTCTTGACTGGTATATGTAAATCTTTCTAAATATAGTTTTTTCCATAACATACAGTTTACTATAACCATTTTTAATGCGCAATTAGAAAACTTGGCTTACGCAAGCCTTTGGGATGCACGAAAGTCCTAGTTGCACTTATGCCACCTCAAATTATACTTTCTTGAAAGAAACGGGGGGAAACTGGGGTCTTGAATAATTCACTTATTTTTATCCATAAGGGAATTATTCAAGCCCCAGTAATAAGATAACGCTGCAACTAGTATTGCAGCGTTATCTTATTTCCGAAAAAGATTACAGCATTTCAGCCAAACGTGTATTTATTTCTCTTAGAAATCCTTCTGTATTTACAACTTTAATTTCAGAAAGCTCTGCAAGTACAGCCAGGTCTTTAGTCATTACTCCTTCTTCAATAGTTTTAATTGCGGCTTTTTCCAGTTTCTCCGCAAAATCGGAAAGTTCGGGAATATTGTCTAATTCCCCACGTTTCTTTAAGGCACCCGTCCATGCAAATAATGTTGCCATTGGATTAGTTGAAGTTTCTTTTCCTTCAAGATATTGATAATAATGTCTGGTAACTGTACCGTGGGCAGCCTCGTATTCAAAGTATCCATCTGGTGAAACTAAGACAGAGGTCATCATAGCCAAACTTCCGAAGGCAGATGCTACCATATCTGACATGACATCACCGTCATAATTTTTACATGCCCAAAGAATGCCTCCTTCAGATCGCATTACGCGGGCAACAATATCATCTATCAAGGTGTAGAAATATTCAATCTTAGATTCAGCAAATTTTTCCTTGTACTCATTATCAAAAATTTCTTGGAAGATATCCTTAAATCTATGATCATATTTCTTAGACACAGTGTCCTTAGTTGCAAACCACATATCAATTTTTTGATCAAGAGCAAAGTTAAAGCATGCTCTGGCAAAACTCTCTATGGATTTATCAAGGTTGTGCACGCCCATAAGTATTCCAGGTCCTTTAAAGTCAAAAATTGTTTCTCTTAATACCTCTCCTGTTTCTGCTGTAAATAAAAGTTCTGCTTTACCGGGTCCTGGTATTACAAATTCGGTATTTTTGTAGATATCGCCATATGCATGTCTAGCAATGGAAATAGGCTTGGTCCACGTTTTGACGAATGGTTTTACACAATTAACAATGATTGGAGTACGGAAAACAGTCCCATCTAATATGGCTCTAATGGTGCCATTTGGACTTTTCCACATTTGTTTTAAATTATATTCCTTAACCCTTTGTGCATTAGGAGTAATACCTGCACATTTTACAGCAACTCCATATTTTTTAGTAGCGATAGCTGCATCAATTGTAACTTGGTCATTGGTCTCATCCCTGTACTTTAAACCAAGGTCATAGTATTCAGTTTTTAAATCAATGTAAGGTATTAACAATGTTTCTTTAATTGATTGCCAGATTATCCTGGTCATCTCGTCGCCGTCCATCTCAACTAAGGGTGTTTTCATTTGAATTTTTTCCATGTTATAAAACCTCCTCCTATTATGAACAATTATAATTTAATTACCGACAGTTTCTAACTATTTTGTTTTTTCATCCAATTCAGCGTGCCACCATCAGAAAGTACACTTCTTTGTCTAGCAGAGAGCATAAGTTTTACTTCAAATTCTTTTCCAGATGTCAAATTTCGAACAGTCAATACTTCATCGCCTTTTTCAATGGAATCTTTAATTCCGTTAATTTCTAAAAAGTCACTTTGGGCAATAGTATCATATACTTTAGGATCAAGCAAAATTAACGGTACAATGCCAAAGTTAACCAAATTATCTCCATGAATCCTAGCCATAGATTTTGCAATAACTGCCCTTACTCCTAAATACATGGGAGCCAATGCAGCATGTTCTCTACTGGAACCCTGACCGTAATTATCCCCGCCTAAAACTATGCCGCCGCCTTTTTCTTTAGCCCGTTTAGCGAAGTTGGAATCAAGAGGTTCAAATACGTACTCTGCCATTGCAGGAATATTAGACCTTAAGGGAAGAATTTTTGCACCTGCAGGCATTATATGATCGGTAGTGATATTGTCTTCTACTTTTAACAGCACTTCACCCTTAAGGTCGACGGCTAATTCCTCATTAAGGGGTAAAGCCTTAATATTTGGTCCCCGCCGAATTTCCTTATTAACAAAATCGGGGAATATAAACATGCTGTCATCAACAGCAAATTTTTCAGGCATTTTTACAACTACAGCATCGCCTAAACTACGTGGATCAGTCATTACTCCAGTGATGGCACTTGCTACTGCGGTTTCTGGACTGACTAGATAAATCTGGGCATCTTTTGTTCCAGAACGACCTTTAAAGTTTCTATTTACTGTCCTCAACGAGATCCCTTCTGACTTTGGCGACTGCCCCATACCAATACAGGGGCCACAAGTGCATTCTAAAATCCGTGCACCAGATTTGATAATCTCTGCTAAACTTCCGTTATCGGCAAGCATCTGAAATACTTGCCTAGATCCGCAAGCAAGAACAAGACTAACATCAGGGTGCACTTTTTTGCCTTTAAGTATCGAAGCAACCTTCATCAAATCTAAATAGGAAGAATTTGTGCAGCTTCCAACCATTACTTGATCAACTTTTATCCCTTCTAGTTCTTTAACTGTCTTTATGTTGTCTGGACTATGGGGACATGCCGCCAATGGTTGTAATTCATTCAAGTTAATTTCTATTTCTTGGTCATAGACAGCGTTTTCGTCTGCCGCCAGCGGTTTCCAGGTTGCTTGCCGGTCTTGAGCTTTTAAGAATTCAAACGTGATTTCATCACTTGGAAATATGGAAGATGTTGCACCTGTTTCAGCACCCATATTAGTAATGGTTGCCCGTTCAGGCACACTAAGAGTTTTCACTCCATCGCCAGTGTATTCCAAGACTGCTTTCAAACCACCCTTAACGGAAAGTATCCTAAGTACTTCTAACACAATATCTTTTGCAGTAGCCCATGGTGCAAGTTTACCAGTTAACTTAACGTTAATGATTTTGGGCATTGTAAGATAAAAGGGTCCCCCTCCCATGGCTACAGCAACATCCAGCCCTCCCACACCTATTGCCAGCATACCTACACCGCCTGCCGTAGGAGTATGGCTATCTGCACCTAACAATACTTTTCCCGGTTCAGCAAACCGTTCTAAATTTACTTGGTGACAAATACCGTTTCCTGGTTTTGAATAAATCACCCCAATGTTTGAGGACATATCTTGAAGGAAAATATGATCATCCGGACTCTCAAAACCAGTCTGCAATGTATTATGATCTACATAAATCATACTTCTCTCTGCTTTAACTCGAGGAATGCCCATAGCTTCAAACTGGAGAAATGCCATGGTTCCTGTGGCATCCTGAACTAATGTGTGGTCTACCTTTATGCCTATTTCTTCACCTACTTTCATTTCACCAGTAACCAAATGGTCTTTTATAATTTTTTGTGCTACTGTCAAACCCATGGAAGCACCTCCTAATTTTGTTTAAATTTAGTCTGAAGTTTTATATTATGCGGAAATTTTTTGTACCGGAGAGCCAACTACTTCAATCTCTTTAGTATCTTCGACTTCTGCTTTTTCATCTGACATTTCAATATCAGCTACAGCTTCTCTGGACTTAACTTTAAACCATTGAATAAGGCGACTCAAGAATTTGCGGCCAAAATGATAGGCGAAATTTATATCAATTATAAAAGCAAATATGATATGAATCAGTATAAATGTGCCCATCACCTCCGGAGTGATGTTGTCTTCCCAGAACCAACGCAGTATACCGGTCATGCCTAGTACGGACATTGTAACAAAAATAAGCAGGTACCAATATTTTTGACCAGAATTATATTCCCCTTGAAACGGTCGCTGCTCACCTTTAAAGACGCTGCGGAAAGCCTGCAGCCACCAAGCTTTATCTTTTAGACCAAAGGAAAATACTGCTTTTATAGTTCTATTAAAATGATAACGGTCAAAGAAATAGAATAGGAAGGGAGATGCAAGCCACATAACCGCCCCAAATTTATGGGATATACTTACCATAGTTGTAAAGGGTTCTAGCCACATATCCCGAAAATGGTTTAAGGCGATTCCGGTGGCAGCTAAAAGCAGGTACCCTATAGCCATCCACCAGTGGACAACTTTTTCCGTCATACGATGCCTGGCAGCAAGTATCTTTAGCTTTGAATCCACCTGCGGACAAACCTGAATACAGCGGTAACAACGAAGACAAGAATCATCAACTATATGTTCCAGGTGCAAGGATGTTCGTTCAGTCTGGAGGTCTAATCTTCCTGCTTCCCTCATAACGACAGGGCATGTGTCCACACAGTTACCACATGCTATACATTCCTTATGACCTACTACATTTGCTCCGCCTTCCAAAAGGTTATTAGGAGAAATTCCGCCGGAAAGCAATCGAAACTTGGCAACCGGAGACCAGGCTGTATCTAAAATTGAATTAATCATTTCTCTATTTTGGGATGAAGTTTTAAAACCCGGCATTTAAATCACCCTTTCTCAATTATTACCTTCTTACCTTTAAGATTTAAGTTTACGCTCTTCTTTTGAACTCTTCCCTTCGATAATCTGGTAAAAGAATTGGAGATATTAGTTCATTATTAATACCGGTCTCATCCAAATGTTTGTGGTATTCTATAACATGGTTCAGAGAAAGGTTTTTTATCTTTATATTTTTGATATATTCAACAGCATTGTTTCCGCTTCTATTACCGAATACAAAAATGTCCAACAAGGAATTGCCTCCAAGACGATTAATCCCTTGTACGCCTCCAGAACATTCACCTGCTGCATATAAACCTGGGACACAGGTCCTCGCATCAGGATCTATTTCTACTCCCCCATTTTGATAATGCTGGGTGGGAAAAATCATAATAGGCTCTTGACGCACATCAATCCCATACTCGCTAAACCTATGCACGATTCCTGCAAACATCCTGTCTAACTTTCCAACGTCACCACGAATATTAATAAGGGGAGTATCAAGCCAAATTCCATGTCTACCGGTAGGGGTTGGGATACCATTCCTCCTATCCTTAACTTCCCGTAGGATTGCAGAGGATACAGTGTCCCGTGTTTCTAACTCATTAATAAATCTATCACCGTTTTTGTTAACTAATTGGGCGCCATTTCCCCGGCATGCCTCGGTAATCAACTGACCTAACATCTGCTCAGGCCACATAGCGCCGGTAGGGTGGAATTGAATATGGTCCATGTGCAAAAGGTTCGCCCCTGCCCGGTAAGCAAGAACAAGACCGTCTGCTGTTGCTCCATAATGATTGGTTGTAGGAAAATCACAGGGATGAAGTCGACCAATACCACCTGTTGCCATAATAACTGCTTTGGATTTTACTATTACATATTCACCTGTCTCTAAATTCTTCAAGACTGCTCCGGCACATTTTCCTTCCTCATCTAAAAGCAATTCCACAGCCGGGCAGAATTCTAAAACAGGAATTTTCCAATTATAGAATTCATCCCTTAGGACCCTCATAAATTCAAGACCACTTAAATCCTTACAGGAATGGACTCTCCTCCGTTGCTGACCGCCGGCAAATGATACGACAAAATCTCCATTGTCATGGGTATCAAACATACATCCCAAATCCTTTAGCCATTCAACCATTAACGGGGCATCATGAACTAATACACTTACTAAATCTCTTTTATTTTTAAATCTTCCACCACCAATGGTGTCTAAAAAATGTCGTTCCGGACTGTCATTGCTTTGAGTAGCGGCGGCAATCCCGCCCTCAGCCATAATTGTGTTGGAATCACCGATACGCAATTTTGTAGCTAACAATACATTAGCACCTTTTTCTTTGGCAATCAGAGCTGCACTGACTCCACCTCCGCCGCCGCCAATAACTAAAATATCTACATCATAATCAATTCTACTTAGGTCTATTTTTTCAGGTTCTATAATACTTCTAGCCTCTAGCAAATCCACCAGCCTGTTTGTTAATTTCTGACCCTTATTTGGTCCAATACGAACCTCTTTGATGCTATCGGGCCGATAATCAGGATGGCATGCTTTCAACAATTCTTCCCTCTCACTAAATGCTAAGCGGGGAATCTCCTGGGTTAATCTAAAAGCCCTAGTTTGTTCTAATCTTTTAATAGATTCTTGCATGGAAATTGGGTAACCTGACATTTTAATCCCCCTTTACAGCTTCTCAAATACTCGTTCGTCATATTTTTTCTTCAATTCTTCCTCAGTTAAACTAGCCAATGCTTTTACATCTCGGTCAAACTTTCCATCTCTAATGTCTTTGTTCCGCTCAATAATCTGCAGAGGTTTAGGGCGAACACTTTTTGAAAAATATCTGCGAACAAAGAGAGCAATGTTATATGGGACAAGTTCACCGGTGCACCGTGTTGCACATAAACCGCATAATATGCAATCAAAGGAAAGTTCGGCGACCTCTTTCCAGTCTCCCCTGAGGGCTGCTGAAATGTAATCAATTGGTCGGAGGTTCTGTGGACATGCTTTAACGCAAGCACCACAGCCTACACATTTTTTTATCTCCGGATACAATTCCAACAGCGCCTTAACAGGATTTTCAATTTCCTTTAAATCATATAGCGCCTTCTGGGATGGATAATAAGGAATTTGAGTCAAATACATAGAGGGAATAATTTTTGTCTGACAAGCCAACCCTACATGTAGTTTATAGTCACCGGGCAGCCGGTAAACTGTTCCGCAAGCACCGCAAAAACCACCCCTGCAGCCGCATCCTCGGGTAAACTTATAGCCGATATACTCCATTGCTGTCATGATTGTTAGTCCGTCGGGAACCTTATAATGCTTACCCATTACATTAATATCTACCAATTTTTCCTCCATGGTCCAACCTCCACTATGAAAATTTGAATATTTTGTAAGCATCCTAATTCAAACTATAATTTACTCATCTAATTTTTTCTCAGGTGGCGCTTCTAGTTTTATAGATGCAACTTTTGCACGGGATACATATACCTTTCCATCCATCAAACGCCTGGCAGTTCTTGCTAAAGCTGCTTTATGCAAAATTATATTGCCATTATTTTGGTCCACATGAACCTCTACTTCTAGTTTGCCAGAAGGATGACCTATGCGAATCTGATTTTTCTTTTTTGCTTCTTTGGAAAGTAAATCAAAGACAACCGTACCGGGAATCTTTGCGGCAGTTCCTGTACAAACAGCACCTGTGACAGCATATGCCTTATGAGTTTTCTGCATTGACATCATTCTTCCTACAATATCAATTTCATGTTCTTGGATAAATATTCCATTAGAAGCGGTATAATTCTGGGCCTTTGCTACAAAACCAATTTTGGGAATGGCTGGGCTGACAGCCTTAGCAATTTTCCAGTCATTAACACGACCAATTCTAACTGCGAAAAAGCCACGGATTTCTTCAAGTGTTTCCATTAATTCGGAGTTGGCATTAATTTCATCGGGTAGTTCAGTACCTTTTATACCTAATTCCTCTGCAGACACAAAGATAACTGGATTGGCTGAATCAACAAATGATACTGTAAAATTACCACGGCTGGTTTCAACTACATCTTTAACATTTCCTGTAGGCAAAAGCTTTCCTGTAACAGAACCTGCTGAGTCAAGGAAATTAAGAACTATGCGGGCTCCTGTTCCCGGTACACCATCAATGGAAAAATCTCCATCCACCTTTGGTTTGCCATTTTCTACAGGCACTTCTGCTACAATTACTTTTTTTGTATTGGTATTAAATATGCGAACAGTAGTAGTGGGCTCTACTGCCTGCACCAGACCTTCATCAATTGCGAACGGACCAACAGCCGAGGAGATATTGCCACAATTACCTGAGTAGTCAACTGTAGCATTATATAAACTAACCTGGCCAAAGGTATAATCCACATCAACATCGGGGCGTAGAGATTCCCCAATGATAGCCATTTTGCTGGTAAGTGAATCGGCTCCACCCATTCCATCGATTTGCCTAGGGTCCGGGCTTCCATATGCCGCAAGTATTACTCTATCTCTCTCTCCATGGTCTTTTGGCAAGTTTTCTGGCTTAAAAATCAAGGCTTTGCTAGTTCCTCCCCGATAAACGGTCACAGGAATACTTACCATATCACTCATAAAAGAAACCTCCTTTTATTAATAAAAAAAGACAGCCGTTAATTAAATAACTGGCTGTCTAATAGTTATTAGCGTTTGATCATCTCAAACGGTCACATTTAGAACAGTTAATGAATTTTCTCTTTTAGGTTTACTTAATAACCTGCATCTGTATGCTTCTAAATAATCGCACACAAACAGTTACATCACCTTTAACTTATTATATTCCCTGTTTAAATCCTTTATGGCTGAAATTATAGCATTTTTGGCCGCACCATGATAGGAATCAATGATTTCAGCTATAATTGGTTCTATTCCATCGGCAAGACAGTAGCCAACTAAACAGTTGCGTACAAAGTTAATTGCTAAATCTGTAACCAGTGTAACTTTTGCATCAACTATTACTCCATACTTTCTATCAACCTCAACAACAACGGCAAGATGATCAAAACTTCCTTTTGCTGCCATTCCTTGAGGCAATGTTCCGTGACCTGCCAAAAAAACCGTTTTCGATTTAATTTTATTTCCCCCCTATTAATAAACTTTTATTTTTTATATTTTTTCAGATTCGACAGGAAACGGGGGAAACCTTTTTAGGAAATAAAAAATTTATTAAGTAAATATTAAAAGTAAGATTTCAAAATATTAGCTATCACATTTTATTTGGCAGCCATAGAGAGATCTGCGGGAATAATACAACCAGCAAAATAGCGAATAACATAGCTATCATAAATGGAAATACTCCCCTGATTACGCTTTCTAATCGAGCATTGTTTGCCCCGGCAACAACAAAGAGATTTAATCCCACCGGAGGAGTAATCATAGCCATTTCCATCATCATAACCATAAATACTGCAAAATGGGTAATATCAATACCCAAAGTATTTATTACAGGCAATAATACAGGTAAAGTGATTAATACTATGGCAACTGCCTCCAAAAATGTACCCAAAACTAGAAACAGTAAAAAGCAAAATGCCCAAAATATCGGTTGACTAATATCATGACTAACTACCCAAGTGACCACCTGCTGAGGAATTTGCTCATTAGCTAAAAAGAGAGCAAATGTCATGGCGTTAGCAATTATTAAAAATATCATAGATGTTGTTGCAATTGAGTCGCTTACCATTCCCCTGAACGATTGAAAAGTAATCTCTTTATATACAAATTTACCGACAATTATAGCATAGGCCACAGAAAGGAATGATACTTCTGTCGGCGTAGCTATGCCAGCATAAATAGATGTAAGTATTACTATTGGTAGAAAAAGGGCAGGAATGGCGTGTATTGTCGCCTTTTTTTTCTCCTCCCAGCTAGATTTGGGCTCCCCGCCATAATTTTTTTTGATGGCATATATTACTGCTACAATAATAAAGACGAAAGTAAGCAAAAGTCCAGGTAAAATGCCCGCCGTAAAAAGCCTGGCAATAGATTGTTCTGCTGTAGTACCAATTAAAACAAAAGTTATACTTGGAGGAATCAAAATTCCTATGGTTCCTCCTGCGGCTACAGCCCCCATGGAATATTTTTTTTCATATCCACCTGCAATCATCGCCGGAATCATAATACCTCCTACAGCTGCTGCTGTAGCTGGACTGGAACCGGAAATAGCAGCAAAAACCATGCAAGCCAGTATGACAATTATGGACAGACCTCCGCGGATGTGCCCAATCCAAGCCCGCATAAACCTAATTAATGCTTTGGATATGCCTCCGCCGCCCATAATTATACCTGCAAAAACAAAGCCCGGAATAGCCATTAAAGTCGTATGATCCATCCCTGTAAACATGCGCTGGGCAATCATAAACATGTTAAAGTCACCAATTAAATATAGAGCTGTGATACTTGCGATTCCTAAGCTAATCCCAATAGGGACATGTAACAAAAATAATATGATAAATATTGTGAATAAAATGACCGTACTCATTAATGACCCCCTCCCGTTGGTATTTCGCCTGTTTTGATAATATGTATCAATTCTTCTAAGAATCTAATACCAAGTAAAAGTGAGCCAAGGGGCATAATTAAATAGACAATCCATAAACTGATCTGCGCATTTGTGGAAACCTGATCATTATTAAAATAATGGAACCATAATAAAATGGAAGCAATGGTAAGAAAAGCACTAAATAAAACACTGCAAAACTTTTCGAAAATACTTATTGGGTACTGATATTTTTTTGGAAGAAAGTCGTAAAGAATGCCTACTGAAACATGCTTGCCCTTTTTTTCAGCCATAGACCATCCTAGCAAAATTCCCCATACCAGTAAATAAGTAGAAATTTCGTCAACCCAAAAAATTGGTTTATTAAATATATAACGCACCATTACCCCATAAACCACAGATGCACACCCAATTAGAAAAAATACTCCTGCTAAAAATTCTTCTAGTAAATCACGCCATTTACTCAATAGGTCACCTCCTTAATCTGCCTTTCATATGGCATAATTAAAAAAATATGGTATACCCTTAAGCGTTAACTCTATGAATTTGCCTCTTCCGCTAATTTGATAAGGTCCTCTCCTATAACTGGAGTATATTTATCTAAAACCCCTTTAAGCGCTTCTTTAAATGCTTTTTTCTCAGCATCTGTTAATTCTGTAATTTCCACTTTAGCTTCGGTAAAAATTTTATCCAACTCGCTGCCTTTTGCAAAGGAGTTTTTCTCTAAAGATAACTCCCGTTCATATGCTGTAGCTTCTTTAAGAGCTTCTTCCAATATAGCTCTATCTTCACTAGATAACCCATTCCAGAACTTAGCGTTTGTAAGCACAACGTAATTCAAGCTGTTAATATCGGCAATAGTTAAATGTTTGATCACCTCGTGATAACGTTCTGTCTTAATATTGTCAAGACTTGCAACAGTCCCATCAAAGGTTCCCTGTTGCAATCCTGTATATACCTCTGCGAAAGGAACTCCTACTGCTCCAGCACCGAGCTCTTCGTGCAACTCTGTTAAGACACCGCCACTGGGAATACGCATTTTTAGACCTTTTAAATCTGAAGGGCTTTTAATAGTCCTTTTTCCATTAATCCAATTCCTCATACCGTTAGGCCAAGAAACCAATCCTTTAATACCCTTGCTTTCTAAACCAGCAAAGAGCTGTTGTCCACCAGGACCATCCCAGAATTTATTACTAGCCTTTTCATTTTTAAATAAAAATGGAATATCGGGCAATTGAAATCTTGGGTCTATAGCAACCAACTTACCTGCAGATGGAGCGATTATTTGAATATTATTGGTTTGAAGTGCTTCTAACTCATCCTTATCACCATACAACTGGGAAGATGGGTATACTTTGACTTCTATTCTACCATTGCTTTTTTCGGCTGCTAAATCAGCAAACTTTTGAGCTGCTAAACCTTTAGGTGTTGTAGGTCCGACAACATGGCTAAACTTTATTACAACCTTCTCCCCTGTTGATTGTTTAACATCTGATTTTTCTCCATCTGTTTTTGTGGTGCCTCCACAACCTGCAGTAAAGATGACTAAACTCACAATTAGCCCCAAAATCAATAACTTGTTAATCTTATTCATTGTTGTACCCCCTTAATATTTATTGGTATGTTATTTAAAAAGGTGCATTCAGTTTATTAATTCTGCCGCTAAATATCCTCCTTTCTATATAAATTTTGTTTATTTGTTATTTTTCTGAAAGGTAAATAAATATAAAAAAACAGCCAGCAAAAAGTAAACCTCTTCAAACTGGCTGTTTTCCACTATATCCACCAGGTCGCTCCAGTGATTGTGAAGAACACAGTAAACTATATTATTAAATATAAAAGAAATTCAAATAACTTTTAAATATATTTGGTAATTTATTCATATTAATTCTTTATTTTCAAAATTCTATAATATTTTGATAATTCCTTTTTTTAAACCAAAAAATTTTCTTATAATAATAACTAGTATTTTTTAATCTCTTAATAAATACTGATGAAAAATTTTTATTTGGATTTTTCATATTTCTCCCAACTAGCTACTAAACTAACTACTTTTCTACGAATGCTTCCTTTTTATTACTTTCTGGCTCCATGAATACCTTAACTTTTTTATACAATACGAAGGTAATCAGACCGGTAAGTGTTCCTTTAAATAAATTAAAGGGAATAATAGATGCGGTTAAAAGTGGCAAAATTCCGTTTTGGGGGATGCCCCATAAGGGAAGCAGCCAATAATAGTTGGCAATAGCCATGACAGCAGTTGTAGCAATAACTCCTAGTAAAATTGCAAATACAGCAGTCTTTCTATTTTTGTTGAAGGAGTATACCAGCCCTGCTACCAATGAAAAGGTAGCCCCTGCAATAAAGTTTGCAGTTATACCGATGAGACCTGCTGGCGCATTTCCCATTAGAAATGAAAGGGCATTCTTCCCAAAATCAACAAATACTCCTGCCCAAGGACCAATGGCAAAGGCTGCGATCAAAGCTGGAACTTCT
Organism: Bacillota bacterium; assembly: GCA_049323895.1. Lineage (GTDB taxonomy): Bacteria > Bacillota > Peptococcia > Peptococcales > BICA1-8 > JBMOKT01. The sequence continues at coordinate 496,926 of JBMOKT010000013.1, forward strand.
GCTGCGTCATAGCGCAGATATTCAGGGAAAAAAGGCAGTGGTACTGCAAAAAACTGGAGGATTAAACCAAAGGCAGATAATAAAGCAATTCTAGATAAAACTTTGACACTCATAAATACATCTCCTTTTGAAAAAAATTATGAAAAAATAGAAAACCCCGAAAAAATTCGGGGTTAATGAGCAAAATAAGTACACTACAAATACAATAACGCACTACGACCCTCTTTCTCTCATCCAGACTTTAACTGTCGGCTTCGGAATCTAACCGAATCTGCCTTATGGCTCGCGGGCTTTACCGCCGGTAAGGAATTACACCTAACCCCGAAAGAGATTATTCAGTTTTCTATGTCAATACTACTGGAAACCTATAAGTCTGTCAATAACCATTTCAGATAACCTTTAAAGAAGATATGGCCTCTTTACGGTTGTCCGTGCCAAAGACATAGGAACCTGCTACCAGTACATCTGCTCCGGCCCTAGTAACCAGGGCGGCAGTCTGGGGGTTGATACCCCCGTCAATTTGAATTAGGGTTGAAAGGCCTCGCTCCGTTATCATTTCTTTTAATTTTTGCACCTTGGCAACAGTGCCGTCAATAAACTTCTGACCGCCAAATCCCGGGTTTACACTCATCAGCACAACCATATCTAACTCTTCCAGGATATAATCCAGGCTGGACAATGGAGTAGCAGGATTAAGGGCTACTGCAGCTTTAACACCATAGCTTTTGATATTTTGAACAGAACGGTGCAAATGGTGCACAGCTTCTACATGGACAGTCACCAAATCACAACCCGCTTTAATAAAATCTTCGATATAAAAATCGGGATTATAAATCATAAGATGTGCATCAAAAAAGAGTTTAGTATGGGAACGCAGCTTAGAGATAACAACCGGTCCCAAGGTAATATTAGGAACAAAATGCCCATCCATTACATCCAGATGCAGCCAGTCTGCACCGCCCATTTCAATGCTTTCTATTTCTTCTTTTAATCGGCTGAAATCTGCCGATAACAAAGATGGAGCAATCTTAACCACTTAAAAACTCCTCTCTTGTTGAATTACTTCTTCTAAAAATAAAAGATAGTTTTCATAACGCTGCCGATTTATCTGACCTGCTTCTGCTGCAGCTCTCACACAGCAGCCCGGTTCTCTCTTATGAAGGCAGGTTGTAAATTTGCAATCTCCCCTATATTCATCAAAATCCGGAAATAAAAAAGATAATTCCTCCCGGATAATCTCGGACGGCAAATTCAAAGAGCTAAACCCTGGTGTATCTGCCACTAAACCTCCGCCCTCTAAAGTTAATAATTCTACATGTCTGGTAGTATGCTTGCCTCGTTTCAATTTTTCACTGACATTACCTGTTTGCAGTTTTAAACCGGGCTGGATGCTGTTTAAAAGACTTGATTTGCCAACCCCTGAAGGACCTGCCAAAACAGATATTTTATTCTGTAAGGCTCTTTTAATTTTTTCAATACCCCAACCAGTTTTTGTGCTTGTAACTATAACTTCAATCTTTGCTTTTTCATAGGTTTCAATCAGTTGCTGAGATTGATTTAGCGGTACTAAATCACCTTTAGTAAAACAGATAATTGGATTGATATCATTCCACAAGGCTAATACAGTCATTCTGTCCAACAACCACAAGTCTGGCTCAGGGCTAAACAATGAAGCTACTATTAATACCTGCTCCACATTTGCTATAGGCGGTCTGATTAGCTCATTGGTACGGGGCAGGACTTCTTCAATCACTCCGGATTTATCTGTTAAGGGTGTAAACCTTACTTTATCACCGGGAAGAAATTTTACATTTTTTATCCTGTTTTTACCCCTTAATGAACATTCGTATACTTTTTCACCCTGGCTGACATAGTAAAATCCGCTATAACCCTTTAGAATGATTCCTTCTTGCATTAAAACCTCCATCTTATTGTTGAGAGGGAACTACTTCCTCCCTAATCTTTTTATCATCTATGTAAACTGTAATTAATCCTTGACCAAAATAGTTGACATTTACTGCAAAGACATCTCCCTGCTGGTGGTATTTTTCATAAGCAATCCTCCTGCCTCTGGTATCCCTGACCTCTATTTTAACATTTCCCGACTGGTTTAACTTTAATTCCACCCTGGCTTGCTGGGTGGTGGGTCCCGGGCCGTCACTAACCACCAGATTAACTGCCGAGCCTTGGAAAATTTCCCTGCCCGCTGGAGGATTTTGTTCAATAACAAAATCTTTTGGATAAAGTTCACTGCGTTGTCTGGTTATCTCGCCCCTGGTCAATCCCGCTTCCTGCAGCCTGGCTTCTACAGTGTTAAGATCATAGCCAATTAAAGGCGGCATAGAAACATAACGGGGCTCAGGTCCTTTGCTGACAACCAGGTCAACAGCTGTTTTTTCCGGTACCATTTCCGTAGGTTCCGGATACTGCCCCATAATTATCCCATTGGCATACTGGGAACTGTATTTTTGGTCTATTTTGCCTACCCTTAGCCCAGCATTTGTTAGATTAACATCAGCAATAATCTGGGAACTGCCCACAACATCAGGGACAGGAACCAAAGCAGGTCCTGTGCTGACAATTACGGAAATTGTCCGTCCTGACTTGGTTTTGGTATCGGGTAAGGGATTTTGGCTGATAATACTTCCCTTTGCAATGGTTGGGTGGGGAATTTCTCTTTCTACAGCCATTTTTAAGTTTTTACCTGCCAGGATTCTTTGCCCTTCCTCTGCGTGTAGTTCAACAATGTCAGGCACAAGGATTTCCTCTTTTATAAAAAGTTCCCCTAAACCCCAAATAATCCCCCCTGTAAGAGATAGCAGCACTGCAAAAATTAATAAATAGCCTAAGGGCTTTATTTTCTTTGTTTGTTTGCCTGCTCCCTGTTGTTGATTTGTAGCTTCCACCGGCAAAACTTTTTTATCATCATGGAATACCAGGGTGTCATTGGAGACTTGAGGTTCCTGGCGCTTTTCTCTGGTATTCAGGTGCTCAAAATTAGTCCCAGGCAGATGTGATACATTGTCCAGCAGGGCTGACATTAAATCGACACGCAACCGGCCTACAGTATCATACCTTTTTTGGGGATTCTTATTAATTGTCTTGAGAATTATTTTTTCCATACTTTCCGGAAGATTCTTATTGTGTTGGGAAGGTGGTAGAGGCTCATTTTGTATATGCATTAGAGCTACACTTATTGGTGACTCTCCCTCAAAAGGCAGCTTGTTAGTCACCATTTCATAAAGCACTATACCCAAGGAATAGATATCTGATTTTTCGTCGGTTATCTCCCCTTTAGCCTGTTCAGGAGAGAAGTAATGCACAGAGCCGATTATTCCCCTGGTGTGGGTTACGGTAGCTGTACTTGCCGCCCTGGCTATGCCAAAGTCCGTTACCTTTACCCTTCCTCCCCTTGTAATTAAAATATTATGAGGTTTAATGTCCCTGTGGACAATTGCATTTTCATGGGCATGTTCAAGGGCATCACAAATCTGCTTGACAATATCTACAGCTTCATTCAGTGGTAGTGGTGCCTGTTCATCAATTATTTCTTTTAATGTCTTACCTTTAATGTACTCCATTATTAAATAATGGACATCATTGTCTTGCCCCACATCATAGATGCTTACAATATTAGGATGAGATAGGCTGGCAACAGCCTGAGCCTCCCTGCGGAAACGGCGGATAAATTCATTATCACTGGTAAACTGTTCCCGTAACACTTTGACGGCAACAATGCGATTTAAGTAAATATCCTTAGCTTGATAGACCAGGGACATACCACCCCCGCCTATTAAGGCAAGTATTTCATACCGATTACCGATCCTTTTGCCAATCATACTACCACCTCATTTGCTCAAGGACTGCTGTAAGAATAAAACTTTTTTTCGCAGATTTCTTCACTGTAATTTCTGTTTTCCTGAGGAAGAACCTGTCTTGGATTTAAAGGATTATCACTAAGGGTTGGTGCCTTCACTACCTGCCAGTAGCTGATATTTATTAACAAAGAAAGCATTAATATCCAAATAAGCCTATTGACATTTATTAAGCGCCGTCTGGTTATGGCTGGAACAAATCCTTTTTCCCGATTCAACCAAATTATTATTCCCAGCATAATAAAGCTGCTTAAGGTAGAACTGCCGCCATAACTCATAAAAGGAAGGGGCAGACCTGTTAAAGGTATGAGTTTAGTGACACCGCCCATTATTATAAAGGCTTGAAGCAGAATTATTATAGAAAGTCCTGCAGATAGAAGCCTGCTTCCTAAAGTTGGAATTAATTGTGACCTTTTCAAACTAAAGAAACTAAAAAAGAGATAAAGTGCTATCACACCGCTTGTTCCAAGCAAGCCTAATTGTTCACCTATTACTGCAAATACAAAATCAGTATGGGCTTCCGGAATTACCCCGGGCATTCCTCCCCCAAAACCCATACCCCATATTCCTCCATTGGCCAGGGCAAAAAGGGATTGGATTATCTGATATCCCCCCCGGTCTGGTTCCAACCATGGATTAAGCCATCCCATAATTCTCACCCTTACGTGGGGAAAAAAGAAGTATGCCCAAAATGCGCCTATTATCAGAAGCATAAAACCCAATACCGGACCTTTCATCCTGCCCGTAACAAGATAAAGTAAGGATAAGAAAGATAAATAAAAAATCAAAGCAGTACCCAAATCCCTTTGTAAAACTAATACAGCAACACAAATAAAGGTTCCCAGCCAGGCTGGCCATGAATTTCGCAGGCTTCCATGATCTTTAAACCAAGTACACAAAAACACCAAAAAAGTAATTTTTGCAGCTTCCGCAGGTTGGAACCTCATGGTATAAATCTGCAGCCAGCTTTTGGCACCACCTGCTTCAACCCCAAATAACAAAGGTGATATGAGCAGTACAAGAGTTAAGAAGAGCCAATGAATCCTATATTTTAAGATAAAATTCCCTGAAAATAGGTCCAAAAACCTTAATAGGGCAATAAAAGCTGCACAGCCAAAAGCAATCCACTTTAACTGCTTGTAGGCATATCCAGGATCAATAAGCAGCAGCATCAGCCAGCCAATACTTACCATACAGGCTATAATAAAATACAGCAAATCAGCTTCTTTTATTATCTTAATTTTTATATAGTATGTGGTATAAATGAGTACCAATAATACTGCAGTTGGTAATAGGTACTGACCTATCCTTCCTGTATGCAGGGACAGAGACATTAGCCCCGCTAGGCAGATAACAGAACATATATGTAAATAATAACCGGGTCTCACATTAACCATCATAACTTACTAAAACAACGGTAATATTATCCATACCGCCGCGGTTAAGAGCAGTTTTAACCAAATTATTTACTGTAGCTTTCATATCTACCCGGTTAGTTATTATTTCCTGTAATATTTCAAAATCTTTAACTAAACTGTATAATCCATCGCTGCACAAAAGCAGCATATCACCAGATTTTACTTCTACCTGGGTAAGGTCTATTTCAACCTCCGCCTCTGTCCCTAGTGCCCTTGTCAGGACGTTGCGGTGGGGATGTTTTTGGGCTTCATTTTCTGTCAGTTCTCCATGGCGCAATAATTCGCCAACTAAGGAATGATCTTTAGTCAATAACCTTATAGAATTGTCTCTTATTAAATAGGCCCTGCTGTCCCCTATATGGGCAATATGCAGTGTTTTTTCAATAAAAAGTGCTGCAGTGATGGTTGTCCCCATCCCGCTAAAATTAATGTTTTGCTTAGCCTCCTGATAAATAAGCTGATTGGCCTTCCTGATTGCCTCAATAAGTCCATCCCGCTGGTAAGAAGCAATGTATTCATTTGTTAGGACCACGTCCAGGGTTTTGATGGCAATACTGCTGGCAATTTCTCCCGCTTCATGCCCTCCCATACCATCGGCAACAACAAAAAGTCCCCTGTTTTTATCAGTCAGGTATTTATCCTCATTTGCCTTTCTTACTAAGCCGATGTCCGTTAATGAGTTGACGTGCATTATTCCACCTCACTAGCTGCAGGGAACCTCCTGCAAAATCAAATTTCTCTCCAAATGCTATCTCCCTAATACTTCCATTGGATTCTAAAAAAATTTTTTCTTTTTTTATAAAAACCCTTTGTCCATACAATTCAAGATGCTCTTGGGGATATAAAAGCATTATCTGCCCCTGAGGCCATTGGTTTTCACCGCTGCCCACAGGACCATCAACTACCAACAGCAGGGCTGCAGGTTCTGATAAATGATGCCGTGCCATTTCCTTGTACATTAAAAATAAAAAGGTGTATAATGCCCCCAGCATTAAAAACTGCCACCAATGGGAAAGCAACCCCACTTATTCCACCACTTTTCCTCTTAATTGACCACAGGCTGCATCAATGTCTACTCCCTTTTCCTCTCTGATGCTGGCCTCAATATTATTTTCCAATAAGATTCGTAAAAAAAACTTTACTTTTTGGCTTGCAGGTCTGTTATAGCTGCTGTTGACAGGATTGACAGGAATGATGTTGACATGACACAGCATTCCCCTCAGGTATTGGGCTAGTTTAACTGCATGCTGTTTGCTGTCATTAAAGTTATCTACCACAGCATACTCAAAGGTTATTCTATTTCCTGTTTTTTCTATGTAATATTGGCAGGCTTTCTTAAGTTCTTGCAAGTCATGCTGTTTATTAACAGGCATTATTTGTGACCGCAATTCATTTGTAGGTGCATGAAGGGAAACCGCTAAAACAATATCCAGATCCATATCCGCCAATTCAACAATGCGGGGAACAATCCCGCAGGTAGATATGGCAATCCTTCTAATGCCGATGTTTTGACCCTGGGGACTGTTTAACAGCTTAATTGCTTTTATAACATTAGCTAGATTGAGGAGGGGTTCCCCCATTCCCATAAAAACAATATTTCCTACCTGTCCCCCTTGAGGATATTCATGTAGAAGAAAGTTATTTGCAAAATAAACCTGGCTTAATACTTCACCCGTTTTAAGATTGCGAGTGAAGCCCCCCAACCCTGTGGCACAAAAACCGCAGCCCATTGCACAGCCTACTTGGCTGGAGATACACAAGGTGTTCCTTTGCTTGCTTTTGGAACCCCTGTATTTCATCAGGACGCATTCAATATAGTTGTTATCAGAAAGGGAGAGTAAAAATTTTTCAGTTCCATCTTTAGCTGACTGTCTTTTGACCAAGGCAAGTTTATCAATGTATGTACTTTCTTTAATCATTTCCAGAATATCCTTACCAAGATTGGTAATTTGGTCAAAATTTTCAACCTGTTTTTCATGAATCCAGGCAAATAACTGCTTTGCCCTAAAGCGAGGAAAACCATATCCTGTAACAAGCTGCTCCATCTCTTGCAAATCCATGGACCGAAGATCATTCTTCATATTATCTACCTTTTCACTTTAACTATTATACTTATTAGTGTTCCCTTTTTAGTCTGGCAATAAAAAAACCATCCATGTCATGAATAAAAGGAACAAATTGTATCCAGCCCTCTTTCCCCTCCTCAGTTGGATAAGGAAGGTATTTGCGTAAATCCCCATCAAAGGAAAAATCCTTATTATTTTTTAAGAAACTGTCTACCACATCATTGTTTTCTTCTCTATTTAAAGTACATGTACTATATATTAATGTCCCGCTCGGTTTAACCAGTTTTGCTGCCTCAGACAAGATTTCCTTCTGGATGTTTTGCAGGTTGTTAATATCAGCGGGATCTCTTCGCCATCTGGCATCAGGTCTGCGACCTAAAACCCCCAAGCCGGAGCATGGTGCATCCACAAGTATGCTGTCGACCGGCTCAGTTACCACCTCAGTTAGAAATCTTGCATCCTTTAACCCCGTTTTAACAATGGTAATGCCCATGCGGTCACAGGTTTCCCTAATCAGAGTCAGCCTGTGCTCATGTACATCAAAGGCTAAGATGTGACCCTGGTTGTCCATTAGTTGGGCTAAGTGACTTGTTTTACCCCCCGGCCCACCGCAAACATCAAGAATATTTTCATTTTTTTGGGGGGCAACTACATGACTGACCAGCATAGAACTTTCATCTTGAACAGTGAAAAGACCTTCTTTAAATTCTTTTAGTCTGCCAATTTCTACATTACTAAGAATTTTTAGCCCCTCAGGGTTTTTGTTGCTTTCTATGGATTTTATACCCTGTTGGTTTAAGCTGTCCTGTAGGTCACGGCGGGTTGTCTTTAAAGTATTGGTTCTTATCCACAGAGGTGAAGGCTCATTAAAATAACTGCATAGCTTGATGGTGTTTTCCACACCATAATCACCTATCCAGCGTTCAACCAACCACTGGGGAAAAGAATAACGGATACTGATATGCTTTACGGGGTCAGTTTTCAAATCGGGGTATTTTATTAAATGTTTATTACGTTCCAAATTACGGAGAACACCATTGACAAATTTAACGGTTCCCTGATGCCCATATTTTTTACTTAACTTGACTGATTCATTTATAGCAGCAGAAACAGGGACTTTATCTAAAAACATTATTTGATAAAGCCCCATTCTAATAATATTCCTTATCCAAGGTGCCATTTTTTCTACCTGGGGTTTTGCAAACTGGTTTATAATCCAGTCCAAAAGACCACGGTATTTAATGCAGCCGTAGATTATTTCAGTTGCTAAACCTTTGTCCCTGGGGTCGTCCAGGCTAGTTTCCGAAAAAGCTTTATCCAGAGCCAGGTTGGCATATGCACCTTCTTCATTTACCTGAAAAAGCACCCGTAGTGCAAAATGGCGGGCATTCATTAATCCCTTCTACCACCTAACATTCCTGAAATTATTAAAAGCCTTATTAAATTTAGTGCTGCCATCAAAGCTGCTGCAACATATGTTAAGGCAGCGGCATCCAATACTTTTTTTGTACCCGTTAATTCTTCTCTTGATAAAAACCCTTCTTTATCAAGAATAGCAAGAGCCCTGGAACTGGCGTTGAATTCTACAGGAAGGGTAATTACCTGGAACAATACCACACCTGCAAAAAGCAAGACACCTAATCTAGCCAATGAAGGAGAGCCCATTAAAAGCCCGATTATTAACAGAGGGAAGGATAAAGTTGACCCAATTTGTGTTACTGGAACGATACTATTTCGTATGTGCAGAGGTGCATAACCTGTGTCATGTTGGATAGCATGACCAACTTCATGGGCTGCCACCCCTAATGAAGCTAAAGAGCTTCCCCGGTAAACCTCATTGGAAAGCCTTACTTTTTTGGAGCGGGGGTCATAGTGGTCTGATAAATGTCCGCCCGTCATCTCAATTTCTACATCATGCAGACCATAACCATCAAGAATCCTTCTGGCCACATCCCGTCCGGTAATTCCCCGTTGGGATAGAACCCTTGAATACTTATGGAAGGTTGTCTGAACCTTTCCTTGGGCATACATAGCAAGTATTATCCCCGGAATTAATAAAATCATGGTTGGATCCCAAAATAGACCTGGAAAATACATTATACTTCTCCTCCTTCAGCAAAATATTGAATTGCTCTTTCCACACTGCATAAATTGACCCGGGTATTATGGCAGGGTCCCTCAGGTCTTTCATTTATTATACCAAGAACAGGTATATGGATTACATCTTGAATACCACTTGTTAAATCCCTTTCACAAGCAATAGCCACAATAGCTTCCGGTTTTTTTTCTTTGATAAACTTTCTGGCAAAAGTGCCTCCTGTAGCAATGACCAACTGTACACCTTTTTCCCTGCTTAAGATAAGCAAGTCACCAATTGGGCACCCACCACATGATTTACAGTTTTCCACATCGACTGTTATTTTATGGGGACATTCCACCTGCTGTAAACAATGGGGTGCTAAAATTAAAATATTTTCAGGTAATGTAGTTTTTTTCTGCATCTGGACAAGCTGATTTATTACTTGGATATATGAGCCTCGAATCTTTTCTTTTTCAATCCCCAGCCATTGCCCCATTTTTAAAGCGATGGGGAAAAGAAAGTCAATTGCGTTACGAATAAAGATATTAGCGCCCTTATTTATTTTAAAACTCCATAAACTATAAACCAGTAATAGAACCCCTAAAGATATAATAAGGAAAAGCAGGATAAAAAATACCAATGCTAGTGTAAGAATAATTTGATTTATAATTAGATACTGCTGAGAAACCAGCCACCAAGCGAAAAGGAAGATCAGGGATAAACCCGCCAAACTAAAGGCCAGTAAGAAAACAAACAGCCGTTTACGTGCTTCAATCATAGCAGCCACCCAGGGTTTGCCCCTTTATAATACCATAACCATTTACAAAATCATTGGCAGTGATTATATTTTTGCCTGCCGGTTGAACCTTTGTAACTAAAAGAGAACTACCCCCTGTTTGGACTAAAAAACCGGCATCTAAGAATTCTAGTATTTCGCCGGGCAGACCCTTGATTTTTTTGCCAGGATCCTGAGATATTCTGGTTTCTCGGATTTTAATCCTATTCTCTCCCAAACAAGTATACGCACCTGGCCAGGGATTCATGCCTCTTACTAAATTATGTATTTTGATTGAATCCTCTTTCCATTTAATTTCCTCATGGGATTTGGTAAGTAAAGGTGCGTAGGTTGCCCATTGGTTATCTTGAGGTTGTGGTGAAATTTCACCTTTTTCTAAAAGGTCTAGAGTTTCAATTAGAACCTTTCCACCTAATTCAGCCAGGCAGTCATGAAGCTCACCAGTCGTTGTGTCGGGTCCGATTTCGATTCGTGCTTTTAAGAGAATGTCCCCCGTGTCCAGCCCTTCATCCATCTTCATTGTTGTTATACCGGTTTCACTTTCACCGTTAATAACAGCCCAGTGGATTGGTGCAGCCCCCCGGTATTTTGGCAGCAGGGAAGCATGTACATTAATACAGCCCCAGACGGGCATGTCTAATATAGCCTTAGACAAAATTTGACCATAAGCAACAACAATAATAACCTCCGGGTTAAGTTCCTTTAAAATTCCTATAAAATCAGGTTCCTTGATTTTTAAAGGCTGATAGACCTCTAAATTCAATTCCAAAGCCCTGACCTTTACCGGGGAAGGTGTAAGCTTCTGACCCCTTCCCTTGGGACGGTCGGGCTGGGTTATAACTCCTAAAATCTCGTGACCGGCCTGGTGGAGTTTATCCAGGCTTTGTACCGCAAATTCAGGAGTGCCCATAAAAACTAACCTCATTACCAACCTCCTAATCCTGTTTCCGTATATTTTTGGCCTTATCTAGAAACAAAATACCGTCCAGGTGGTCAATTTCATGCTGCAGGGCCCGGGCTAAAAGCCCTTCTCCTTCTACAATTATTTCTATTCCCTCTTCATTTAATCCTTTGACTTTTACAATTTTGGACCTGGTTACTTCACCAACCATACCTGGACAGCTTAAGCATCCTTCGGTGTCTGTTTCCTCTCCAGACCTATCAATAATTTCGGGGTTAATCAAGGCAATTACCCCTTCACCTACATCAACAACTATAACCCTTTTGGTAACTCCTATTTGAGGTGCGGCAAGTCCAACCCCATTTGCATCATACATGGTTTCCACCATGTTTTTAATCATCTTTAACACATTTGGCGTTATCTTCCCAACAGGCTTTGAAAGTTCCCTTAACCCCGGGTCTTCTTTCCTGACAATGCTGTAAATTGCCATCTTTATCCTCCAATTAATCCCATATGGATATGTTTTCTTTTCTTTCCTTTTATTTTTTACTTTTTCACTTTTTATAATTATAAGATACTTTGGGGTTCAACATCAATAATAATGCGCAAAGTGTTTTGGGTTTGTTCCTTAGCCCTTTGGCAGCCCCAAATTGCTGCTTCCCTTAAGGTATCTAAATCAGTTCCTTTAAGAATTAGTTGCCATCTATAGCGGTTTTTTATTTTACTAATAGGGGCCTGTGCTGGACCCAATATCTCCACTGATTGGGGAAACTTTTCCTTAATAGAACGAGCAATAATGTCACTGCAAACTGCTGCCTTATTTTCCTGAAAGTCACTAATTATTATTCTTATTAAAGAAGAAAATGGCGGATATTCCATTAATTGACGAACTTCCAGTTCCTTTTGGTAAAAATTTTTGTAATCCTGCTTTTTCCCTTCTACCACGGCGTAATGGTCAGGACTGTATGTTTGGATTATTACTCTGCCTTTCTTTTCCCCCCTGCCTGCCCTGCCTGCTACCTGGGTCAGAAGCTGAAACGTTCTTTCACTGGAGGTGTAGTCCGGCAGATGCAATGAGGTATCTGCAGCAATTACTCCTACTAAAGTTACGTTAGGGAAGTCCAATCCCTTGGTAATCATCTGGGTACCAATCAGTATATTTGAATTCCCCCTTTTAAATTCTGCCAGCAATTTTTGGTGGGAATCCTTATTTTGTGTTGTATCTACATCCATGCGGGTAACTTTTGCATCTGGCCACAGCTTGAGAATTTCCGCCTCTACCTGCTGGGTGCCCGTCCCAAAATAGCGGATAAAGGTACTGCCACAGCTGGAACACCTTTTAGGTACTGGCAGTGAGTGATTACAATAGTGGCACTTCATCGAAAAAGGGTTGGTGTGATAGGTCAATGGGATGGAGCAGTTGGGACAGAGTACCGCTGTTCCGCACTCACGACACAGGACAAAGGTAGCATAACCCCTCCTGTTTAAAAAAAGTATAATCTGTTCTTCATTCAACAATGTCTCAGTAATAGTTTCCTGCAATTTCTCGCTAAACATACTGCGGTTTCCTAGTTTAAATTCTTCCCGCATATCTATTACTTCTACTTCAGGCAATGGATTGGGTGTAACTCTAAAGGGCATTTCCAAAATTTCGTAAAACCCCTTTTCTCCTTTATAGTAGCTCTCTAGGGCAGGTGTAGCACTTCCCAAGACTAAAACCCCATTAACAAGTTGGCACCTTTTCTGCGCTATATCCCGGGCATGGTAACGGGGGTCAGGCTCACTTTGTTTATATGTAGTTTCGTGTTCCTCATCCATAATAATTAAACCCAAGTTTGGAACCGGAGCGAACACTGCACTCCTGACACCAATGATTACCCTGGCTTCACCCCTGTAAAGGGATTCCCATACATCTAGTCTCTCTCCCTGGGATAAATTACTGTGCAATACAGAAACCATCTGACCTAAGACACTTTTAAACCTGCCGATAACCTGTGGTGTCAAGGAGATTTCCGGGACCAGCAATATTGCTCCCTTGTTTTGACTGAGAGCCTCTTTAATACATTCCAGATAGACCTCAGTTTTACCGCTGCCTGTTACTCCATGGAGCAAAAAATTATGGTTGGTATTTAAGTTGATGACCTGTGTAATTTTTTCAATGGCCTTTTTTTGATAGGAATTAAAAAACAATTTTTTTTCATTGTTAAATTCAGAATAAACCTGGGGAAGTCTTTTCTCCTGATTTTTTACCTTCTTTAACAGTCCTTTTTTAACTAAGCCTGTAATAGCTGCCCTATCACAGGATAATTTCTTCATTAGCTGAGATATTTCCTGGGGTCCCTGAGTGAATACGTATCTAAAAATTAAAGCTTGCTTAGGCGCCCGGTGTAACTTCTTCTGAATTGTTTCTTCTATAACCAAAGGTGTGTCATTACTTGCCATCTGAACATAATCTACCTCTTTGACTTTGCCGTTTCTTTGAAAATCGTAGAATTGTTCCACTAAACCCCGTTTTTCTAAATCATCTATTAATAAGTCAATCCCTTCCCCCCAAATGCTTTTCAATTTTACCATTTCCTGAGGTCCCAGCCGTAGCTTTGTAAAAAGCTTTTGTGCTAAAGGGTCTAAAAGGGAAAGCGCAGCCTCGATTTCCGAGACATTACCGGTATTTCTGATTTTCACAAACTTCTTCCTTTTAAGACGTGCATAGGGCGGAATAACATATTCCAGCACTTTATGGAGGGGAGTTATGTATTTCTCACTTACCCACAAGGCTAATTCTACCATTTCCTGGGAAATTATAGGTTCGTTATCAATTACCTTTTCTATTTCTTTAAAGGAATTAAAAGGACTTTGGTCAATTATGCCAATGACAAATCCTTCACATTTTTGTTTACCTAGGGGGATAAGTACCCGCGAACCAATCCTTATGGATTCCTCTATGGCAGGGGGGATAGTGTAGTGGAAAGTTTCTTTTTCCATATTTTTTGTCAAATTTACGCAGACAACTGCATATTTAGTCAGCTTTAAACCCCTCCCTAAGTCATATTAATAATTTAATTGTAACATATTGTTATGTAAAAAGTGTGTACATATTATTAGTGGCTGGTGACTGGTGACTGGTGGCTAGTTGGCTAGTGACTGGTGACTAGGGAAATAGTGGAACAGTGAAAGAGTGGAAAGTGAAAAAAAGTTGAGCTGGCGCTCAACTTTTATAGTCCTACTTCTTTCTTTAATTGTTCAACTTTATCCAGTCTTTCCCAGGGCAAATCCAAATCGTTTCTGCCGAAATGGCCATAAGCTGCTGTTTTTTTGAAAATTGGTTTTCTTAAATCTAATTCTTTAATAATACCCGCCGGTCTTAAATCAAAGACCTTTTGAATAGCTTCTGCAATTTTATCTTCAGGAACTTTATTCGTTCCAAAGGTTTCAACCAGCACGGAAACGGGATGGGCAACACCAATAGCATATGCCAACTGCAATTCACAACGCTCTGCCAACCCGGCGGCTACCACATTTTTGGCAACGTGGCGGGCTGCATACGCGGCTGATCTGTCAACTTTGGTGGGATCTTTGCCGGAGAATGCGCCACCACCGTGTCTAGCCATACCACCATATGTATCCACAATAATTTTACGTCCTGTCAGACCGGCATCACCCTGTGGACCGCCAATTACGAAACGACCTGTGGGATTAATTAAGTAGCGGGTTTTTCCATCAATTAGCTCTGAGGGAATCACAGGCTTAATAACTTTTTCAATGATATCTGTTCTTATAGTATCCAAGGTTGCATCAGGGCTATGCTGGGTGGAAATAACCACTGTGTCAACCCTCAAAGGCTTATTATCTTCATATTCTACGGTGACTTGAGATTTGCCGTCAGGCAAAAGATAATCTAATTCATGACTCTTACGCACTTCACTTAGCTTACGAGTTAGCTTATGGGCCAAAGAAATTGGTAAAGGCATATACTCAGGGGTTTCGTTGCTGGCATAGCCGAACATCATCCCTTGGTCACCTGCACCAATTGCTTCTATCATATCATCGGACATTTCCCCTGTCTTTGCTTCTAGAGCCTTATCTACACCTAGGGCAATGTCAGGTGACTGTTCATCAATAGAGGTAAGTACTGCACAAGTATCACCGTCAAAACCGTATTTAGCACGGGTATAGCCTATTTCCCGTATAGTTTCTCTGACTATCTTAGGAATATCTACATAACATTTTGTAGTAATTTCCCCCGCTACCAACACCAAACCTGTAGTAACAGCTGTTTCACAGGCCACACGGGCTTCAGGGTCTTCAGAAATGATGGCATCCAAAACCGCATCAGAAATCTGGTCACAGATTTTATCGGGATGACCTTCAGTAACTGATTCAGAGGTAAAAAATTTACGCATTTTCCTTCACTCCTTTTATTAGGGTTAAAACTTCATTTAATATTTCATGGGAAATCTCTTCTTTGCTAGCCAGGGGCAAATCTTTATACCTGCCGTCAGCAAAAAATAGTGTTACCTTATTTGTATCGCAACCAAATCCGGCACCCTCCTGGGTTACATCATTGGCCACAATAAAATCTAATTTTTTCTTATTAACCTTATTTTCAGCATTTTTCCTTAAATCGTTTGTCTCGGCAGCAAAGCCAATCAAAATTTTGTTACCTTTATTTTTTCCAAGATAGCCTAAAATATCTGGATTTTTTTCTAATTTTAAGAACAGGTCTTCATCTGTTTTTTTAATCTTTGTTTCGTTGAATTTTTCCGGTCGATAATCAGCCACAGCCGCCGCTTTGATAATAATATCCTGCCGGGAAAAATGTTTTTCTACCTCTAAAAACATTTGAGAGGCAGTTTCAACAGGGATGAAATTCACTCCCCCAGGCTTGTCCAGATTGGTCGGTCCGGAAATTAAAGTAACTTCCGCTCCCCTTTGCTGGGCACACCTTGCCAGGGCATAACCCATTTTGCCCGAACTTCTGTTGGATATATACCTAACAGGGTCGATAGGTTCTTGGGTTGGTCCTGCAGTTATTAAAACCTTAATACCCTTTAAATCACATTTATTAAAGGATAATAGATATTCAAGAATAACATCTGGTTCTGCCATTTTGCCTTTTCCCGAATAGCCGCAGGCCAGATTGCCTTCAACCGGTTCAACAAAATAATAGCCTTTGCCTTTAAGATTTTTAATATTTTCCTGCACTATAGGATTTAAATACATATTAACGTTCATTGCCGGGGCAATAATAACTTTAGATTTTGTCGCCATTACCGTGGTAGTTAAAAAATCATCAGCAATACCATGGGCAATCTTCCCTATAATGTTAGCAGTTGCCGGTGCAATTAGAAAATAGTCTGCTTTATCAGCCAGGGCTATATGCTCTACGTTCCATTGTACCGGTTCCTGGAACATATGGGTCATAACGGGATTTTGGGATAATGTACGTAAAGTAAGGGGCGTGAGAAAAGCCTGCGCCCCCTGGGTCATTATACAATGAACTTCCGCCCCTTGTTTTTTTAACCTGCTGACAATTTCTGCAGCTTTATAGGCTGCAATCCCACCGGTTACGCCAAGAAGGACAGTTTTATCTTCTAACATACACCTACACCAACTTTTTTCGTTTACTCGCCTACTCGCCTACTCGTTTACTCGACTACTCGTCTAGAACTAAGGACTAAAAGACGAATGGACGATATGACGAAAAGAGGAGTTGACGTCAATTACTTTATTCCCGTCTTAGTTCTTTCATAAGTAATTTTTCCTGCTGCAATTTCAAATAAAGCCTGGGTGACAGGTTTTGTGGAATTGGCATGAACCAGGACCTGAGAACCCTCAACTATGCTTCTAGCTCTTTTAGCGGAAGCAACTACCAGTGAGTATTTACTATCTACTTTAGAGACCAATACGTCTATGGAAGGTTTGATCATGTTTTTCCTCCTCAAGTAAAAACTATTTATTCCTTTGAACTTTGCATTTCTCTGCCAGTACTATTGCTTTTATTTTTTCAACCGCAGTCTCAACTTCATCATTAATTACCACATAATCATAATTATACATGCAAAGCATTTCTTCTCTGGCACAGCTTAACCTTTTCTGGATTTCATTGGAATTTTCCGTACCCCTGGTTGTAATACGATGCTCCAACTCCTGCATAGAAGGAGGAGCAATAAACACTAAGACTCCATCGGGCTTAGCTGCCCTAACCTTGTGGGCACCTTGGGGATCAATCTCTAAAATACAGTCTTGTCCTTTGTGTAGAATTTCCTCAACAAACTTTTTAGGGGTACCGTAGTAATTATCGTATACCTTTGCCCACTCCAAAAAGGCATCCTCTTTTATTTTATTTTCAAAATCCTTTTTGGTTATAAAAAAATACTCTTTGCCGTCAGTTTCTCCTGGTCTGGGCTTTCTTGTTGTAGCGGAAATAGAGTATTTAATATTTGTTTCCTTCAGCAGGCTTTTACAGATGGTACCTTTGCCAGCCCCGGAAGGTCCAGACAGTACAATGAGTATGCCTTCCTTATTTCCCATAAAAACAACTCCTTTTATTCTTCGTGCTCTTCGTTATGTATGGGAGTATCTTTAACAGCTAGACGATGGGCTACCGTTTCCGGCTGCACTGCAGAAAGTATTACATGGTCACTATCGGTAATAACAACTGCCCTGGTGCGGCGTCCATAAGTGGCATCCACCAACATGCCCTTATCCCTAGCTTCCTGGATGATACGCTTTATTGGGGCAGATTCTGGACTAACAATGGCTATAATTCTATTAGCTGAAACTATATTTCCAAATCCAATATTTATGAGTTTAATACCCATAACAATACCTCCTTTACAAAACATTCTCCATTTTTAATTCTTAATTCTCCATTGTTTTTACTATTCTATGTTTTGCACTTGTTCCCGTATTTTTTCAATTTCACTTTTCATTTCTACAACAATTTGGGTTATTTCTAAATCATTTGCCTTGGAACCAATGGTATTTGTCTCCCGGTTTAGCTCCTGTACTAAGAAGTCAAGTTTTCTGCCAATACTATCTCCTGAATCCATAGAAGCTAAAAATTGTTTAAAATGACTGTCCAAACGGACCAGTTCCTCGGCGATACTAGTTTTTTCTGCAAAAAAAACTACCTCCTGGATAAGCCTGTTCTCATCTAATTGACTGTCATCCAGAATCTCACTTACCCTTGCTCTTATTTTCTCCCGATATTCCTCAACTAAAACCGGACCACGTACACGAATTTGCAAGGCATATTTTTGCAATACTTTTATTCTCTCTGCTAAATCCTCCCTAAGGGATTTGCCTTCAGCCATCCTCATAATTTTAAGTTGTTCCAACGCCATTAGTAAAGCTGCTTCCATCCCCGACCAAATATCATCTAAATTTTCTTCCATTTCTTCCAGCTTAATTACTTCAGGGAGGCTGACTAACTGGTGAATGTTGATATTCGGGGAAATTTCAAGATATTCAGCCAAATCCTTCAAGGAATTATAATAAGCTATGGCATTCTCTTTGTCAACTTTAATTTCCGGTTTCTTTTCCCCTGTTTCCTCTACTTTAATAAATATTTCTACCCTGCCCCGCTGGATAAATTTTGACGCCAAGCGCCTGATGTTTTCTTCCAACAACATATAATGCCGAGGCTGCTTAATTATTATCTCCGAGTATCTATGATTAATTGATTTTATCTCAACGGTAAATTTCTTTCCTGCCCCTTCTGCTTCTCCCCGCCCATATCCTGTCATGCTGCGCATGTTATATTCCTCCTAAAATATTCATGTTATTTATTATAACCAATCCGCCAATAAACCCGTAACAATAGTTGTTTTTCTCTTTATTATTAGTAAATCCTTCTTATTATACCTGTTATTTCACAAAAAAACAAAACCCCCCAATAAAGTTTGGAGGGCAATAAAGGGCTTTGAATTTTTTAGTCCAGCTCTCCCCGAAAAACCTCAGCAGCAGGTCCTGTCATATAGATACGTCCATTATCTGCCCATTCGATATCCAGATTGCCTCCAGGCAGACAGATTTCAGCCTTTTTATCTAAATAGCCATTTAAAACGCCTGCGACCAATACTGCACAGGCACCTGTTCCACAGGCTAGGGTTATCCCGGCTCCCCGTTCCCACACCTTCATTAATGCCTTGCGGGAATTAACTATTTGAACAAATTCTACATTAGTCTTTTTAGGAAATGCCCAATGTTTTTCTAATAATGGTCCCCAGTGTTTTATCTCAATTTTTTCTAGGTCATCAAGAAAAATAACACAATGGGGGTTGCCCATACTGACAGCTGTAATTGCAAAAGTTTGATCACCAATAGAAAGCACTTCTTTTATAGCCTGACCTTCCCCGCCTGCCATAGGTATTAGAGAACGTTCCAATTGGGGTTGACCCATATCTACTTTAACCCATATCTCATTAGTGTTGCCTTCTATAATCTCAGGGACTATTATTCCTGCCAGTGTCTCCACCCTTATTGTTTTATCTTTAACCATCCCAGCATCATAAACATATTTGGCAAAACACCTAATACCATTACCGCACATTTCCGCCTCACTACCGTCGGAATTAATTATTCTCATCTTTAAATCAGCAGTATCCGAAGGAAGGATAAAAATCAACCCATCAGCACCTATACCAAAGTGGCGGTCACACAACTTTACCGCCAGGGAGGAATACTCGCCGTTAATATCTTCAGTAAATGTGTCTAAAATAATGAAATCATTTCCTAAACCGTGCATTTTTGTGAATTTCATGTTAGCACCTCCGTAACACTCTATGCTCTTAAGTATACCACTTTTCTTAAATAATACCTCTTTAAGATGCGGTAAATATTTTGCAAAATTGTGGTGCCGCCTGATATTACTATAATAATCAACCAACTGGTTAAGTCCAAAGGATGGGTTTTAAAAATAGGCTGGAAAAAAGGCAGGTATATTACCATTATATGCATTATAATTGAACAACTGACAGCACCAATCAAAAACGGGTTTGAGAATAATCCCAGTTCAAATAATGAATATCTTTCTGAACGGCAGTCAAAAACATGGAACAACTGGGAGAAAACCAGAGCACTAAAAGCCATAGTCCTAGCTATTCCCAAATCTCTGTTAAGATAGAAACCTATCACAAAGACCAGCAGTGTTCCCACACAAATCAGAGTTCCCCTGACGGCTATTCTACGTGCTAAACCATGGGCAAAAATACTTTCTTTAGGGTGCCGAGGTTTGCGGTGCATGATGTCTGGATCAGCCGAGTCTACCCCCAAGGCCATGGCAGGCAAACCATCTGTTACTAAATTAACCCAAAGGATTTGTATTGGAAGCAAGGGTAAAGGAAGCCCCAAAAGGGAAGCAAAAAACATAGTCAGCACTTCACCCACATTACAGGATAATAGATATCTAATAAATTTCCTTATATTATCATATATTGCCCTGCCTTCTTCCACAGCTGAAACAATAGTAGCAAAATTATCATCACCTAGAATCATGGCTGATGATTCTTTAGTAACATCTGTACCATTAATTCCCATGGCAATACCAATATCAGCCTCTTTAATGGCTGGGGCATCATTCACACCGTCACCTGTCATGGCAACAACATGACCCTTTTCTTTAAGAACATTAACAATCCTCAGTTTATGTTTAGGAGAAACCCGAGCATAGACAGAAACCCTGTTAACAACCTTGCTTAATTCCCCGTCTGTCATGCCGTCCAGCTCTGTACCCGTGAGAACAATATCTTCCGGTCTGTAAATTGTTAATTCTTCAGCTATAGCCTGGGCGGTAACCTTATGGTCACCTGTTATCATCACTGTTTTAATTCCTGCATTGCGACATACTGATACCGCCTTTAAAGCTGAAGGACGAGGCGGATCTATCATCCCTGCCAAACCGACAAAGGTTAAATCCTTTTCAATTTGCTCCTCTGCCCCCTCATAGTTGGCGATACCTGCGGGCAGTTCTCTATAAGCCAGACCTAACACTCTCAGGGCCTGACCTGCCATTTCATTGTTATTTGCTATAACTTTGGCTTTCAAGTCCTTATCCAAAGGAATTTTTTCTCCATCCCACCAAATGTGGGTGCATTTTTCCAAGACTATATCCGGGGCACCCTTGGTGTAAAGTAGTTTTTTATTACCTTCTTGATAAATGACGGACATCCTTTTGCGTTCAGAATCAAAAGGGATTTCATAGATTCGTCCTTGTTCCTTTTCTATACGCTCCCGCCAAACACCTACCTTGGCAGCCATGACCAGAAGGGCTCCTTCCGTTGGGTCCCCTAATACCTGCCAGGAGTCAGCATTTTTCTTGCGAAACATGCCTGAAATAACAGTGTCCGCTCTGGACAGCCTGGCATTATTACACAAGGCGGCTATTCGGTAAGCCACCTTTAAAGCTTCCTTATTATCTAATCTGGTTTTGCCGCCTTCTATTACTACTTCTCCCCGGGGTTCATAACCTTCACCTGTTATTTGCAGCACCTGATTACTGATATACATCTTGCGCACAGTCATTTCATTTTGGGTAAGGGTACCCGTTTTATCAGAGCATATAACAGTTGCGCAACCCAAAGTTTCCACAGCGGGAAGTTTACGTATAATAGCCCTTCTTCTCAACATCTTTTGTACCCCCACTGCCAAGGCAATGGTAACAATGGCCGGCAGTCCTTCCGGAATAGCTGCTACAGCCAAACTAACCCCCACTAAAAACATCTGATAAATGGGTTCTCCCCGTAGAATACCTGTCACTACAACTATGGCAACAATTAATAGGCAGAATAAAACCAACCAGCGCCCTAATTGTTCCAGCCTTCTTTGCAGGGGGGTCTGTTCATCAGTCACCTTTTGAATCAGCCCGGCAATTTGACCCATTTCTGTATTCATTCCTGTATCAACAATTGCTCCCAAGCCTTTACCCCGCGTTACTGTAGTACCCATATAAGCTATATTTTTACGGTCGCCTATACCGGTGTTTGCTTCATAAATTTCCATACAACGTTTTTTCACAGGTACAGATTCACCTGTCAGTGAAGATTCCTCAATCTCTAATTGAGCTCCTTCAATTAGGCGTAAATCTGCTGGAACGATATCACCCGTCTCTAAAAGGACAATGTCTCCCGGTACCAGTTCCCGGGCGGGTATCTTTTGTTCCATTCCATCCCTGATAACCAGTGCCTCGGGAGCAATCAGTTTTTTTAAAGCCTCCATAGATTTCTCGGCACGGTACTCCTGAACAAAACCAAGGACAGCATTAATAATTATAATTGCCATGATAGTAATGGCGTCTGCATATTCCCCCAGTATTCCGGAAATAATTGTAGCCGCCATTAATACAAGAACCATAAAGTCCTTAAATTGATTTAGAAACAGCTTTAGGGGTGATATTGCCTTGCGCTCCTGCAATTCATTATAGCCTACCAATTGGAGCCGCCTATTTGCCTCTTTAGTATTCAATCCCCTTTGTGGTGATACCTGAAATTCCTGCAGAATCTCCTCATTAGTCATACAATGCCAAAACCTATTTTCCATGGAAGTTCCCCTCACTTTTGCAGTACTAAATAAATCTTATTCAAAGAAGGGGTGACATATTACTTCTGGGTGAATATTGTTAGTCTGACAGGCTTCCGGGCGAACATTGAGCGTCTGACTTTTTCAAGGGTGAAAATTATGTGTCAGACTCGCTTTGGGGTGAATATTTTTAGTCTGATATACTTCTGGGGGAATATTGTACGTCTGACTTGCTTAAGGGTTAAGATTACGCGTCTGACATACTTCTAGATAAAATATTACGGTCTGCTTATTAGCTTTGCTGTTAATGCTTGTGTCAGACGCAAAAGCTAGACCTATAAGTACATCAGACTAATAATCTTTACCCTGAAGTGATTCAGACTAACAATCTTTACCTAAAAGCGATGCAGACCATAAATGTTAACCCAGGAGTAAAAGCAGACTAACAATCTTTACCAAAAAGCAATGCCGGGTAACTATCTTCGCCGTAAGCTATTGCCGACCCAATAGCTAACCCTTCAGCTATATGTTATACTTGCATATTAGGAGGTGATACCATGTCCCTTGACGGGATTGCCATTAGGGCATTAACCGATGAAATTTCCCTGCAGTTGAAAGGCGGCAGGATAGATAAGATTCAACAGCCTGACCATAATACCATTTTGATAACTATAAGGCAGCCAGGGATTAATCATAGACTATTGCTTTCAGTAAATCCCCAAACAGCCAGATTTCATTTAACAAATAAAAGCAGGGAGAATCCTCCTCATCCTCCCTTATTCTGCATGGTTTTAAGAAAACATCTGGAAGGTAGTAAGATAGTTGAAATTAAACAACAGGGTTTAGAAAGGATAGTCCATTTTGCGTGCGAGGGATTCGACGAACTGGGAGAAAGGACAGTGCGGGTCTTAGTCGGCGAATTTATGGGTAAACATAGCAACCTGATACTCATAAACCCGGAAAAAAACCTGATTGTTGATAGTATTAAAAGGTTTAACCATACTACAAACCAGTACCGGGAAATATTACCCGGGATACCTTATGTAGAACCACCCGCTCAGAAAAAAGCCAATATTGAAGAGCTAACGGAAGAAACATTCCGCAGCCTATTACAGGAACTTTCCTTAGACTTAAAGATTTCCAAGGCTTTAATCAGCTTGCTGGAAGGAACCGGTCCCCAGACAATTAAAGAATTAATTATTAGAGCAGGAATCGATGTCGATACCAGGCTGGAATTTTTAGGTGAACATGAGCTTATCAACCTATGGAGGGAAATACTTTGGCTGAAGGAACTATTGGAAAATAAAAAATTCCAACCAAATTTAGTTTTAGATAAAAATAGGACCATTGCTTTTGCACCATTTTATCCCCAGCAGTTTGAAGGTCTTGAACATGAATCCTTTACCTCCATGGGTGCGTTAGTTGAATTTGCCATCGGCAAAAGTGAAGAACAAAATCTATTTAAGCAAAGGCAGCTGGAATTGGAACGCATAATTGAAAAAGAATTGGAACGATGCCAAAGGAAATTTTCACTGCAGCAGGAAAAAGCTGCTGAAGGGCAGGAAGCGGAAAAATATAGGCTGTGGGGAGAACTGTTAACAGCCAATTTACACAGCCTCAAGCAAGGTAGTGAGGCCAAAGTTCCTAATTTCTATAGTGAAGATTTGCAGGAAATCACCATCCCCCTGGAGCCCCAGTTAACACCCAATGAGAATGCCCAAAAATTCTTCAAGAAATATACTAAAGCAAAAGTGGGTTCCCAAAAGGCGGCTGAACAAAGCCAAGCTACCTTGGAAGAAATAAACTATTTGGAATCAATACTCAATGGTTTAGAAAAGGCTGCGGATTTAAAGGATATGCAGGAAATACGGCTAGAACTGGAAGAAAGCGGTTACGCCAAAACCAAGCTATTAAAGAATAGAAAAAAAGAAAATAAAAATATCCAAAAATTTAATCTATGGGAGGTTAAATACCAAGGGTATACTATTTTTATAGGAAAGAATAATAAACAAAATGATTATTTGACTACTAAATTGGCCAAAAATGAAGATTTATGGCTTCATGTCAAAGATATCCCCGGCTCCCATGTTATTATCATGAATCCTGAAAGGAAAAATATACCTGCTAATGTTTTGGAGACAGCAGCAAATATGGCAGCTTACTTTAGCAAAAGCCGTAATTCGTCCCAGGTCCCTGTTGACTATACCCTTAAAAAACATGTCAAAAAGCCCAACGGCGCTAAACCGGGAATGGTTATTTATGATAATCAGAAAACGATTTTCATTACACCAGATGAGGAAAAAGTGCTGAATTTAATTAAACTGAGTTAAGCTCAGTTTAGGTCGATGGTCAATAGTAGATAGTCAATGGCTAAAGTAGTGGGTGAGATGCAAAAATAAGTCCCCAGACGGGGGACTTATTTTTGCATCTCATCTATATAGCTTGCTGCACTTAGGCCGGCAATGGCACCCTCCCCAACAGCCTTTGCTAATTGGTAAGGAACTCCGGTACAATCTCCGGCAGCGAATATACCGGGAATATTTGTTGCCATTTGCCTATTGACCACAATATGGTTTTTCTCTATTTCCAGATCGGTTAACAATTTCGCCGGGGGTACGCTCTCCCGCAGGATAAATAAACCATCAAGTTCTAATGTTTCACCCTCTGTTTCCAGAGCTTGAAGCTTATCCTTACCTAATAAAGACTTAGGTTTTTCCTTTAAAACTTCAACTCGTTCATTAATATTTCCTATTCCTTTATACAAAGGAAGATAAACTACTCTCCCCGCTAAGTCGGCAAGATAATTAACCTCTTCCTCCGCATGGGGGCTATAACCAATAACTCCTACCCTTTTCCCTTTATATAAAGGTCCGTCACAGGTAGCACAATAGCCAACACCTTTGCCAAGTAATTCTTCCTCTCCGGGGAGGAATTTAGGATTTTGTAACCCAACGGCCAAAATTAACGCTGTACAAGTAGCCATTTGCCCTTTGCTAACTACACTGAAAGTGTTACCTGCAGGATAAATACTATCAATCTTCCTATATTCAATTTGTATATCCAGTTCCTGAACATGATTTAAATATTTTTGCCTAAGCTCTTCGCCGCTAACATCCCAAAAACCAAGATAATTATTAATATGGGGAGCTTTATGTAATTTGGGGCTGCAAAATTCTCCTCCATAAACAACGGTTTTTTTATTTCTAATGATAGTATTAATAGCGGCAGAAAGTCCCGCAGGACCGCAACCGATAACAAGCACATCATAATGAGGGAATTCCATTTTATCACCCCGTTTTATACTTCTTCAAATTCACCTTCATCATTTAAGTTTGCAATGATATTTCCGTGTTTATCATAAAGTATTATACCCCGGACCTCAGAAGTTAATCCTTCAATAACTAATTCAACTTTAGATGTTAATTTTTTTAAATGATCATTAAGGGGCAAAATCGGACATTTATATACACAGGTATAATTTCGGCAGCCTTTGCGTCCCAGGTTTTCATAGGCAAGGGTATAGCTGCCAAAAGGACCTAGTGTGCTGGTAATAAATATATCCCTTTTTTCCACATCAAAAAGTATAAACCGACCGCAGTATTCCTCTAAAATTTCATAAAAGTCATTAATGCTTTTCAAATCATCAATAAATAAAGATTCCCGAAACTCCTTATCACTGCGGGAATATATAAAAAGCATTTTTTCTTTTGCCACATAGTTTATCGTCAATTGGGGGTCATTAATTAACTTATCTAATAGTGCATCATCGTAGATATAATAAATTGATACTTTTTTTTCCTTCCAAAACCTCTTTTTTAGAATATCAACCTGCTGCGGTGACAACATATCCAGCGGCCACGACCAGGGACCATTTCCTACAGGTTTTTCAGTCCAAAATTTATGCAAGTCCTCTTCACCATTTATTAAATCAAGAAGGCACTGGGCCGTACCTTTTTCCAGCCACATAGCCGGATCATAGCAGCAAAGGTGGTATTGCTCTTTAACCTTACCTGCCTTATTACCTAATAACTCATTAATATCCACCGAATCTACCCCCACTATCTATCTTTCTAATAGCCCCTCTCTCAAAGCAAAGGTTGCCAGTTGTACCCTATTTTGCAAATGCAGCTTTTCCATTATATTGCATAAATGATTTTTGACGGTATTTTCGGTAATAGCCAAGTTTACTGCTATCTCTTTGTTTGTAATACCCTGGGCAACAAGTTTGAGGACCTCCGCCTCCCGCTCTGTCAGGTTGAATTTTTGAAAATCTCCTTCTTTATCCTTATAACTATTGGAAATATTGGCAAATTCCTTTAAAATCCTGCCGGCTAGGGGCTTAGATATTGCTGCCTCCCCCTTAAGCAGTCCTTTAATTTCCTTGATTAAATCATCAGGGTCCATACTTTTTAAAAGATATCCCTGAGCACCGTTTCTAATGGATTTAAATAAATTGCTGTCATCATCGGAAATTGTCAGCATGACAATTTTAGTATCGGACAATTCCTCCTTTATCAGTTTAACCGCTTCTACCCCTGTTAACTGCGGCATTTCCACATCCATAATAATTACATCGGGTTTTAGGGCTAAGGCTTTTTCCAGCCCCTCCCTTCCATTTCCCGCCTCTCCAATAATCTCTATTTCATCCAAGCCACTTAGGAGACTGGCAATTCCCTTTCTGAATAAGGCATGGTCATCAACTAAAAGAATTTTGGCTTTAGCCATGGGTATCCCCTCCTTTCGATAATCAAATCTTTCTAGTCCGCAATAGGAGTTTTATTTAGGAAAAGATCTGTTGTTGGGATAGTTATCTCAATTAAAGTTCCCCGGGGTTCATTAGGCAATATTTTTAAGTTGCCGCCAATAATTTGTGCCCTTTCCTGCATAATAGTTAACCCGAAATGGTCCTTTTTGTTTTTACTAAGGGTAGCTAAATCTATTCCCCTTCCATTATCAGATATTCTAATTACCACTTCTTTATCGTTTTTATTCAGATAAATAGTTGCTAAAGTAGCCGATGCATGCTTTCGAATGTTGGTTAATGCTTCTTGAATAATGCGAATCAACTGTACCTTTATTTCTGTGGGAAGAACCAATGCCTCGGAACTGTTGCAAATAAATTTTGTCTCTATATGGTTAACCGTACCAATATACCGCAGGTAATCTTCAATCCACACACGGAAACAACTGCTTTCTTCTTTAGGAGGCGTCTTCAAATCAAAAATGTTTTGTCTTACTTCATTGACTGCTTCTTGAGCTACTTGACGCAATTCATTAATATCTTCCATCACTGCATTTGTATAATTATTCTCGGCAATATTCTTTTTAATGCAATGAGCTTTAATATTAATATACACTAAAGCCTGGGCTAAGCCATCATGCATTTCCCGGGCCAGCCTATACCGCTCTTCCAAAGTCGCATAATTCTGAATTGCTTTTTCAAATTCCTTCCTTTCAGAGATATCTCTCAAGACAAGCTTAACCTGAGGTCGTTCATTACCAACGGCAGGTATATAAGAGTAACTGGCAGCGGTTTTTATCTTTTGACCGTTCTTTCTTATTAAACACATTTCAAGATAAGGAATAGAAACTTTCTTTTCCAAACAAGTTTTGCACCAACATTCACGATGACCGCAATCAACATTCATACAGCCATCGGGATTGGTAGAATTCCAACAATGCTCCCTGCTTTTAGAACAGCCGTTCATTTCATCACACGTTTTAATCTCTCTGACTTCCCAACTTTTCCATCCAGTAAGCTTTTCCGCCGCGGGGTTTAAGTCTATAACCCTACAAGCTTCATCCAAAACAATAATACCATCAGATGTATGGTTAAAAATTGTTTTCAGCCTTTGCTGCTCCCAAAACAAATAATCATGAATGATTCTGATTCTTTGAAAAAGCCAAGTGGAAAAAATAAAACCAAATACTCCTACAACACTCATGAGAATAAAACTGTTAACAATAGGGCTGAAGAAATTGTTAAATATCTGAAAACGAAAAACTTCATAGATACCTACCCCTAAAACAGGAATGACAAAGGTCATCCATTTAATATTTACGTAATAATCTTCGAGATTTTTCATATTAACCCCCATATAGGTAGTAAGTACTAATAAATTTAGTAGTTAATTTGTACTATTCTACACAATCTTTTCGAAAACCTACCATACATAAAAATCTTTTTCCATAAATTTTTTTTATATATATTATGTTATAAATCTTATGTTCAAAATAATTTGTTTAAATAGTATAAATTATTATTCTAATTCTATCTTTCCCTAGTACTGTATCATTTATTTTTTATTATTTAACCCTTTTAAACTAAAATAAATTTAGTTCAACAATGCGCTTTATTCATTAAATGTTTTCGCTATAATTTATTATAGTAAAAACGAGGGATAGTGGTAAATTATTTTTATGTTTATAATCAATTATAGAAGAAATTATTAAATAAATATTTTTAATATTTGTTACATTTCTTCACACCATACTTTGTGATAACAGTTACAACTAAACAATCTCTAATTATTATGGGCAGGAGGTGGTTGTGCAATAACTTTTATCTGCAAGCGCTTTACTAAATTACTGGAGGTGTATTTATGTCCGATACGGTAACCACAAGTAAATTTGAATGGTCAGATCTTGTGAAAAAAGAAGACTGGTGGGCAATTTGGCTGGGATTTATAGTCCTTTTACTTTCCTTTATTAGTTCTACTACTGGTGCCTTTAAATTTAAGGCTGCTAAGCTTGGTACATGGGGTACCGAAAAAGCCCCTAGTATTCTAGATTCCTTTAGCGGTATTTTGCCTTCTTTATTGTTTACTTTAATAGTGTTGGGTGCTTTATTTGCTATAGGCTTGAAGGTAATGGGAAAAGATGTAGGAAAATTTGTCATGGCATTTCCAGTTGTTTTCATTCTATCTACTATAGCCTATTTATTTGCCGCAAATGCAGGTATAAAAAACTATTTAGGTTATGCTTTCTGGGCCTTAGGTCTGGGCCTGCTGGTAAGTAATACCGTAAAGACCCCCGAATGGCTAAAACCGGCAGTCATGACTGAATATTATATCAAGACAGGTCTCGTATTATTAGGTGCCGGAATTCTGTTTTCCAATATTGTAGCTTTTGGTATTTATGGTTTGGGGATTGCCTGGCTGGTAACTCCAGTTGTAGTAATTTTTATGTGGTACTATGGAACACGGGTTTTAAAAATGGTCAGCAAGCCCATGGTAATTGTCATTGCCACAGCTACTTCCGTATGCGGTGTTTCGGCTGCTATCGCAGCAGCAGCGGCTTCAAAAGCAAAAAAAGACGACTTAACCTTCGCAATAGGTTTAACCCTTATTTTCACTGTACTTATGATGATAGGCATGCCTTTAATCATTAAAGCGGTAGGAATGGATCCTATGATAGGCGGGGCTTGGATGGGCGGAACTATTGATGCCACTGGTGCCGTTGTTCTAGCCGGTGAAGCCCTAGGTCCTGTTGCCGCTCAAGTTGCTGCAATGGTTAAGATGATTCAAAACGTTTTAATAGGTGTAATTGCCTTTGCCATTGCTGTTTTCTGGGTAACAAAAGTTGAGAAAGACGAAGACGGTCCCGCGGTAGGTGCCAGCGAGATTTGGCATCGCTTCCCCAAATTCATCCTAGGTTTTATCGCCGCTTCCGTGATTTTCTCATTCATAGTAGAGCCAGCTATGGGCACAAAGGCAACAAAAGGCGTATTAGACCTGGCAAAAGGCTTTAGAGGATGGTGTTTCTGTTTAGCATTCACCTGCATTGGTTTGGAATCCAACTTCAAAGAGATGGCAGAACTGGTACAAGGAGGAAAGCCACTTTGGCTGTATATCGTAGGTCAATCCTTCAACCTAGTGTTGACCTTACTTGTAGCCTGGTTGTTACTAAGCGGAGTTATCTTCCCCATTCCGCAGCTAACCGTATAATCAAACTCATGCCGAGCGTAAGCTCGGCTTTTTTATCGGAAAAAATAAATATTTAGTTTTGGATCACTAGCCCAGTACAGCTTTTTTAATGTGTTTTACTAGCCACTAACGGCGCAGGCGGTTTTTTCTTTCCCTATGAATATAACGAAATTATTTTAATGCTCATCATCCTTCTAATTTTCCGCTCCCCTATCTATTTTTCCTGATTTGCTATATTAGTCTAAAATTATTTATAACGTAATTATAGATAAAATATATTTTCTGTTCTAAATTAGTAATTATGATGGATTTAAATAAATCTTTTCTGTTTATATAATGAAAATGTAATTTTATTTTATGAAACAAATTAGTTTTATTAATGGGGGGTGTGATTTTAAAGATTCTGATTAATAACGCATTAAAATTTTTTTATCTCGGAGGTGCTTTACAATGTCGGATATCGTAACTTCTAGTAAATTTAAGTGGTCAGATTTACTAAAAAAAGAAGACTGGTGGGCAATTTGGCTTGGTCTTATTGTAATTATTCTCGCTGCTATAAGTAAATCTACTGGTGCCTTTGCCTTTAAAGCGGCAAAAATAGCCACCTGGGGAAATGCAAAAGCTCCCAGCATGATGAATGCCTTTGACGGTCAAGCAGGACTGCTTGTTTTCACACTAATAGTGTTAGGTGCATTGTTCGCTCTAGGTTTAAAATTCATGGGTGAAGATGTTAAAGGCTTTTTAATTGCCTTTCCAGTAATATTTATCTTAGCTACAATCGCTTATGTATTTGGTGCTCAGGCTACAATGAAAAAATACATTGAGTATGCGTTCTGGGCCTTGGTCGTTGGCTTGGCAGTTAGTAATACAATTAAAACCCCAGATTGGCTAAAGCCTGCCGTTAGAACAGAATACTATATTAAAACAGGTCTTGTACTCATGGGTGCAGAAGTATTGTTCTCAAACGTTGTAAAATTTGGCGTATACGGGCTTGGCATAGCCTGGTTTGTTACACCGGTAGTAATAATCTTTATGTGGCTGTACGGCACAAGAGTTTTAAAAATGGTTAGTAAGCCCATGGTAATTGTAATCGCTACAGCAACTTCCGTCTGCGGTGTTTCTGCAGCCATCGCCGCTGCTGCAGCATCTAAGGCTAAAAAGGATGACTTAACTTTTGCCATTGGTTTATCCCTAATCTTTACTGTTTTAATGATGGTAGGTATGCCTATCTTCATAAAAGCTATAAATATGGATCCCATGGTCGGCGGAGCTTGGATTGGTGGTACCGTTGATGCAACAGGTGCCGTAGTCCTGGCTGGTGAAGCATTAGGTCCCCTAGGCGGTCAAGTCGCTGCATTAGTTAAGATGATTCAGAATGTTTTAATTGGTGTTATCGCCTTTGCTATCGCCGTATTCTTTGCAACTAAAGTAGAAAAGGACGTTGATGGTCCAGCTGTTGGAATAGATGAAATCTGGCATCGTTTCCCCAAATTTATCCTTGGTTTCATAGTTGCTTCTGTAATATTTTCCTTTTTCGTTGAACCTTCAATTGGAACTAAAGAAACAAAGGCAATATTGAGCCTTAGTGGAAGCTGGAAAGCTTGGTGTTTCTGTATGGCCTTTGTTAGTATAGGTTTAGAATCCAACTTCAAAGAAATGGCCGAACTGGTTCAAGGCGGTAAGCCACTATGGTTATACATTGTGGGTCAAAGCTTCAACCTAGTTCTCACATTACTTGTTGCTTGGTTGTTATTAAGCGGAGTAATCTTCCCAATTCCACAATTAACAGTATAATAAACAACTACTGAAACACCATCTATTAGGATGGTGTTTTTTTATTCTGTATGAAATTAGGCTAAGTTTATACTGAATGAAAATATATGTTCAACTGCTATGTCTGCGGAAAAATGGTAGTAAAGCATGATATAAACTGAATTTGTAATAACTTATAATTTACTTATCAAACAATTTTATGACACCTATGCTCAGCTTTGTGATGAGTTTAACAATTGCAGGAGGTGGTAGTTAGAGATAATTTTTTAAAAATTTAATCTTATATAAATAATTTGGAGGTGTATTTATGTCAGATGTAGTAACTGCGAGTAAATTTAAATGGTCGGATTTACTAAAAAAAGAAGATTGGTGGGCTATTTGGCTAGGACTCATCGTAATTATTATTGCCGCCATCAGTAAATCAACAGGTGCTTTTAAATTTAATGCTGCCAAAATTGCCACTTGGGGTAATGAAAAAGTACCCAGCTTTTTAGGCTCCTTTGATGTTGCAAGCCTATTAATTACTATGGTTGTTTTATGTGCATTGTTCTGTATTGGATTAAAGTTTATGGGCGAAGATATTCCTAAATTTGCAATTGCTTTCCCTATTATCTTTATTTTAGCTGCAATTGCCTATATTATTGGTGCTCAAGTTACAATGAAAAAATATGTAGAGTATGCATTTTGGGCCTTAGTTGTCGGCTTATTAATAAGTAATACAGTTAAAACGCCCGACTGGTTAAAACCAGCTGTTAAAACAGAGTATTACATTAAAACAGGTCTCGTTTTAATGGGTGCAGAAGTACTTTTCTCCAATGTTGTTAAGTTTGGGATATATGGTCTTGGTGTTGCCTGGTTCGTTACACCGGTAGTAATAATTTTTATGTGGCTTTACGGAACAAGAGTTCTTAAAATGGTAAGCAAACCAATGGTTATCGTTATTGCTACCGCTACCTCCGTGTGCGGTGTATCCGCTGCTATCGCTGCTGCTGCAGCATCCAAGGCAAAGAAAGACGACCTTACTTTTGCCATCGGTTTATCTCTTATCTTCACTGTTTTAATGATGGTTGGTATGCCAATCTTTATTAAAGCCGTTGGGATGGACCCCATGGTTGGCGGTGCTTGGATTGGCGGTACAGTAGACTCTACAGGTGCTGTTGTTCTAGCCGGTGAAGCTCTTGGTAAGCTAGGCGGTCAGGTGGCTGCCATGGTAAAAATGATTCAAAACGTACTGATTGGTATTATTGCCTTTGCCATTGCTGTATTCTTTGCAACCAAGGTTGAGAAAGATGCAGATGGTCCTTCCGTTGGTTTAGATGAAATCTGGCACCGCTTCCCCAAATTTATCCTTGGTTTTATTGGTGCTTCGTTAATATTCTCCTTCATTATTGAGCCAACAATGGGTGCAAAAGAAACAAAAGCATTATTAGGTCTGACAGGAGGCTGGAAAGGCTGGTGCTTCTGTATGGCCTTCGTCTCCATCGGCTTAGAGTCTAACTTTAAAGAAATGGCCGAACTGGTCCAAGGCGGAAAGCCACTATGGTTATACATTGTGGGTCAAAGCTTCAACTTAGTGCTTACACTTCTGGTGGCTTGGCTATTGCTCAGCGGTATCATTTTCCCAATTCCACAATTGGCAGTTTAAGAGTTAAAAAAATCGCCTCCGGGCGATTTTTTTAACTCCTAGCATAAAGATAGTAGAATTGAGGGATTTACACAGAAACAATTTAACAATATAATTAAATCCTAAACAATAATTGCTAAATTGTTTAACTAAAAACCATAAGGGGTGTCGAAATTGAAGGGTCAAAGGGCTATTAATTATTTTAGTGTACTTGTTATTGTACTGGTAATTGCTACAGCAATCTTTATTATGCAAAACGGTTTAGGTTTGATTGAGGGCTTAGATTTTGGTCCAGGGCAATACTATTATACCGACATACCCGGTTGGGAGAAGATTTTCTTTGGTGAAAAAAGTATAAATATCGGGACTGACAACCCCCTCCTGTTCTTTGGAATATTTTTTATTTGGGGCTTTGCCTGTTATAAGTTTTTAGTCTGGATAGATAAAAAATGGAAGCATCGTTAAGATGCTTCCTTTTTTATACTTATCAGATTTCGCAGTCGCTAAAGGCTCGGCGTAAGCCGTGTTTTCTTTAACCCTCAAGAATTTCTTTTGCTTCTTCAGACTTTATAAACCTCAGAAACTCCTCCGCTGCCTGGGTGCGGAACTTCTTCTTATGGTAAATAAAAGTAAACTCCCTCTCAAAACTATCCTCTTTAAACCCTAGTTGAGCCAACTGCTTCATTTTTACTTTTTCCTTAGCAGCCCATTTAGATATAATAGAAATTCCTAACCCGCTTTCTACTGCAGCCTTTATAGCTGAAGTACTGCCCAGCTCCATAATGACATTCAGGTTATTGGCAACGAATCCGGTCTTTTTTAAATGATGTTCTGTTTCAATTCTTGTCCCCGAACCCTTCTCCCTTGAAATAAAGGGAAACTTATCTAGTTCAAATACCGATATCTTATCCTGTTGGGCCCAGGGGTGGTCATGGGATACAATCAGGACAAGCTGGTCTTTCAAAAATACATCTGTTTCTATATCTTTGGATGATACCGGACCCTCTACTAAGCCGATATCCAAAGAAGTATCATGGATCTTTGTTTCAATATCCTCTGTGTTTCCTACTTCCAGGGAAAGTTCAACCTCCGGATACTTTTTCTTAAAGGCCCCCAAAAGATAAGGGGCAATATATTCACCTATAGTGGTACTGGCCCCTATCAATAACCTTCCCTTAATTGTCCCGGTCAGTTCCTGCATCTCTCTTTCCAGTTCACTCTGATATTTACTCATCTGATTAGCATATTTTAATAAAAGATGCCCGGCCTCAGTTAGAGTGATATTTCTGCTGACCCGGTCAAATAACCTGGTTCCATAATATTCTTCCAGCATCTGTATCTGGAAACTAACGGCAGGCTGGGTAAGAAATAGAGCTTTTGCAGCTTTTGAGAAACTTTTTTTATCAACTACTGTTAAAAATACCCTGATACTATCATTTAGCAAATTATTATCCACCTTTCTTATGAAATTAATTCCTGCTTTCCAGCCACTTTAAGAAGTACCAGCAACCCACTGACCAACCAAAGAAAATACCAAAAAACAAAAAAGGATGGTTAGTACCTAGTTTTTTGCTAAAATCAAATCCTTCTACATCAGTGTAGTAATAATCTCCAGCACCATAAGGCGCTTTGCTAACATCCCAAGGGTCTGCCACAATCCCATAGACTATGAAGGATAAAATAGATAATACAATTAATAAACTAATTATAGCAGTTTTGCTCATACCCACCTGCTTTTTCATTTATAAATCACCTCAATTTTCTATTCCACATCATAGTCAAAATTACCTCCCCCTTGTAAAATTTCACGTCCATATTTCATTTAAATGTTACTATGTTGGGAGGATAGCTTTTTTTAAGACCCATTTCGCATTATCGATGACAAATCTTTTATCATCGTCGGAAAGCTGATTAACCACTTCTAATAACTCTTTAGTTTGGGTATCCAGACTTACATCCTGCATACCTAAACGGTTATATTTTTTTAATAGGTTTATAAAATCACATATTAGGGAAAAATCCTGGGTATCTAAACCTTGGACTACTTCATTTAATTTATCCAGAGAATTGTTCTGGATGCCCAGACTTGACTGCCTTAGAGCTAACTCTTCCGTTTCAGCAAGGAGAAAATAGGTAATGCTTACTCCAAAAACATTGGCGATGTTTTGTAAAGTGTCCAATGCGGGTTTTACCCTGCCAGTTTCTACCTGCCCGATTAAGCTTAAAGAAACTCCAATTTTTTCAGCCAATTGAACCTGGGTTAGATTTTGTTTTTCCCTTAACCGTCGTATTTTATCGCCCAGAGTAAAGCTCTCTTCCAGTTGGAAAAAATAATTAGTAGGAATTTCTAAAACCTTAGCCAGCTTCTCCAGGGTTTTAAGGGAGGCACATGTTTTACCCCTTTCAATTTCACTGATATGGGTATAGGAAACACCGGATTTTTTGCCTAGTTCAATTAAGGTTATTTTTTTTTCTTCCCTGATATGTCTTAGCTGAAGACCTATGTTTTCATAGATATTTTTCTTGGCATTAATAAGCAGATTCTCACGGGATACTTCTAAAAAGTCAGCAACTTTTTCAAGAATATCATCGCTGAACTCTCGCCGCCCTAAATATATTTCATCCAATATTTCCAAGGGAATATTCAGGTTCTGCGCAAGCTGGTCAATAGTGTATCCTTTTTCCCTTAAAATTCTGCTTAAATTGTTCCGTGACAACATTTAAATTTAACCTCTCTTTAGTTTAACATTTTAAAATTTCTTTTACCTCATCTATTTTAAGGAAATTTAAAAACTCATATACTGCCTGGGTTCTAAACTTCCTCTCATGGTATATTACTGTAAATTCCCGCTCAAATTTTGTTTCATTTATATTAATAGCTGCCAGCCTGTTCTCTTTAATCTGTTCTTTGACGGTCCATTTAGAAACAATGGAAATACCCAAACCATTAATTACAGCAGCTTTAATTGCAGTGGTACTGCCTAGCTCCATTATAATATTTAATTTTTGCGGGTCAAACCCGACTTTTTTTAAGGCAGTTTCCATGATATATCTGGTTCCTGACCCTTTTTCCCTGGTGATAAAGGGATATTTATCCAATTCAAAAACAGAAATTCCATTTTTATTAACCCAAGGGTGATTGACAGGTACAACCAATACTAACTCATCATCTAAGAATTTTTCAACTACAAGGTCTTTGCCGTTTACCGGTCCCTCTACCAGTCCCACATCTAAAGAGGTATCCAGGATGCTGGTCTCGATATCTTCGGTATTGGCAACTACTAAGCTGACCTCTACCTCGGGATATTTTCTCTTGAAAATCCCAACTAAATAGGGCAATATATACTCTCCGATAGTAGAACTGGCACCTATTAAAAGACGACCTTTAATAGTTCCTGTCAATTCCTGCATTTCCCTTTCCAATTGGGCTTGCAGATTACTCATTTCCTGGGCATACTTAAGCAATAGCTCACCAGCAGCAGTCAAGGTAATGTTTCTGTTAACCCTGTCAAATAATATAGTGCCGTAATACTGCTCCAGCATTTGTATTTGAAAGCTGACAGCAGGCTGGGTTAAAAACAAAGATTTAGCTGCCTTGGAAAAATTCCTTTTTTCTGCAACAGCAAGAAAAACTCTAATGCTATCATTTAACATTAGGATTGCCCCCAATATTATAAAAATTATTTATTAACTATATTTTCGATATAAATAATTTTTTTCCTTCTTAGGGGAAATCTAATTGATAAATTATTATGAATTATTGAAAATTATTACAAAATCTCACCTAAAACAACTTGGTCAGTTCCATCTATCTCTTGTAATTTGACCAAAATAATTTCTTTTTTGGAAGTAGGAATGTTTTTCCCGACAAAGTCCGCACGAATCGGGAGCTCCCGGTGCCCTCTGTCGATTAATACTGCAAGTTGGATAGAAAGAGGTCGTCCCAGGTCAATAATTGCATCTAAAGCAGCCCTGACAGTACGTCCAGTATATAAAACATCATCTACTAAAATGACCTTTTTCCCTGCTACCCCAAAGGGAATTTCCGTACCGTGAACAACTGGCTGATCACCGGCTGTAGTCAAATCGTCCCGATAAAGGGTAATATCCAGTTTCCCTACCTGAACCTGAACCCCTTCAATCTTCTTTATCTTTTGCACCAGCCTTTCTGCTATGGGTACGCCCCTTCTCCTGATTCCAATTAGAACAAGCCCCTCAATTCCTCTATTCTTTTCAATTATTTCGTGGGCTATCCTGGTAAGTGACCTGTTTAAGGCATCTCCATCCATGAGTATGGTTTTCTCTTTAATTTCCATTATATCTCCTCCCTGCGTAAGTTTTCGAGGGTAGTATTAAATAGTTCCGGAAGGTCAACTGTAAACTCCAGTTTTTCCCCTTTTATAGGGTGTATAAAGCCAAGCAAATACGCATGCAGTGCTTGCCCGGTAAATCCCAGGTTATTCTTCTTATAACCATAGAGGGGATCACCTACTACAGGGTGATTGATATAAGCCATATGTACTCTGATTTGATGGGTTCGTCCTGTTTCCAATCTGCATTCTACAAAGGTTTGGCTCTTAAAACGCTCTTTAACCATATACCTTGTAATGGCAGTCTTAGAATTTTTCATGGTAACGGCCATTTTCTTGCGGTCTGAGGTATGCCGTCCAATGGGAGCATCTATTATACCCCCAGGTTCCGTTACCACTCCCTGGACTAAAGCCAGATAAGCACGCTCAATGGAATGCTCCTTAAACTGATTAGCCAAACCCCTGTGAGTAGCATCATTTTTACTAATAACAAGTAACCCGGAAGTATCTTTATCAATCCTGTGTACTATTCCGGGACGCATGATACCATTGATTCCTGATAAATCTTTGCAATGAAATAAAAGGGCATTTACTAAGGTTGCCGAGTAATTGCCCGCTGCAGGGTGCACTACCATTCCTGCAGGTTTATTGACAACTACCAAGTCCCTATCCTCAAAAACTATATCTAAGGGAATATTTTCTGGCTCTATTACTACTGGTAAGGGTTCAGGTATTTCTGCCAGAATTATATCCTCTTCTTTTAAATTATAATTTGACTTAACAACATTATTATTTACTTTAATCTGCCCTTCTCCTATTAACTTTTGTACATAGGATCGGGAAATGCCTTGGATATTTGTACTGATAAAAACATCCAAGCGCTGGTCCTGTTCTTCATCAGAAATAATAAATGTAAAGGATTCCACTATAATTCCTCCCCATGGAAGAGAAGCCGATAGGCTACGTAAATCATTCCTATTACAACAGCTGAATCAGCAATATTAAATACAGGCCAAATTCTAAAATCAAAAAAATCGGTAACGGTTCCTACCCTTAATCTATCAATAAAGTTGCCCAATGCTCCACCAACAACCAGACCTAAACATATTTTTAATAATTTTTGCTCTGGTTTTAATTGGCTATATAAATAAATTAAAGCAGCTAAAATTATTATGGTTATTATTATGAAAAAAATTCTCTGGTTCGCTAAAAGACCAAAGGCAGCCCCTGGATTTTCTATATAGGTCAAGTGAAAAACCTTAGGGATAATGGGAATGCTCTCGTATAAGGCCATTTTGCTTTTCACAATGTATTTAGTTCCTTGATCTACTGCTAAGACTAATAATGCTGTCAGCCAAAAAGACAATTAAAGTCACCCCTTAAATTTTTCTATACTTCCTAATTTTAGCATAAATAAAATTACTATGATACTGAAAAAACGCCGAAATGGCGTTTTAAGTGGCTAGTTTTACAGCTGCAAGTTAGGACTTTTTAACTGTTGTTAATCTTGTGATGTGGTTTGCCCACAAATCGGGCCGGGATACCTCAAAATTAAAGTCACTTTTAAATAATAAGCCTTCCATCTTAATTTTTATTATTCCTTGGGATAAATTGGTCAACATACTTACCATAGAAGTAAGCTGGGGCAAATTTGGTGACTTATGCTCCAACATAGGCTGGAGTCGTTTTATTTCCTTTTGTGCCTTTTCATCCTTCTCATTTATCAGTACCTCTGCCACATCAGTTAAAAGGAGGGAGAATTCAATTTTATTGTGGTTAATAAAAATCAATTTGCTTGTTGTCAGATACAACTTTCCGCTGATTAAATTATTGCCTAGGTATTTTACTTTACCTTCACTTAAAATAGTATCCTTTATTCCAAATGCTTCTGCTGTATTCTTTAAACAGATGTCGGAGATAAAGGGTAAATGGTACGTCAGTAAAAATACCAGTATTGCCATAAGGATACCTAAATTATAGTTGACTGCAGCTGCAATCAAAAGCCCCATCAAAGGGCCAAAGGAAAATGCCAGTATTTTTATAATAAAGCGGTCTGCATAAAGGTACATCTAATCATCCGATTCCCGATTGTATATTTCCTGGGGAGGCGCTTCATCATCAAGTCCTTCAAAATCTTGATAGAATTGACCATCTTCATCTTTATACACAGGAATTTGTTCATAACGTTCAACCGCTCCCTGGTCTTCATCAAAATCATAGTAGGCGTTATTGTAATTTAAAACATTGCCTATATCACTGGGTGATTCTGACGTTCCATACCTTGCTACCGATTGCCAGGCATCCTCACCGTCAAACATATTTTTATCTACTCCCTGCCCCAGTGTTTCTTCAGGTGTGTCATTGGTTTCTCCACCGAAAGGAGGCATCACAACCTGTTCTTCAATGGGTCTGCGAGCCTTGACATTATATTTAGCACCATCCTCCCATTCTTCCTCACGACACTTGACACACATAGTAGTTAAAGGAATTGTCTCCAGCCTTTCCTCAGGAATAGGCTGCCCGCATTTATCGCAGATACCGTAATTTCCTTGTTTTAGTTTTTCCATGGCATCTTCTACTTTTTCAATTTGCTGCAGGGCATATGTTTTAAATCCTATATCCTTGCCCCGTTCGTAAACTTCACTGGCAATATCTCCAGGATGGTTATCATAAAGGGAAAGCTCGGAAATTGTTTCTCCCAGCGGGTCATTTAATCCTTGGTCTAAAGAGTTAATAAGTTCACTATACTCCTCTTTAAGCTGCTCTAACTTTCTTCTATAGGTTTCCTTGGTCAGACTGTCCATTTTGAATCCTCCTTTACTTTATTACATGAACTACCTCATCAACCGGTCTCTTGGCAGGAGGCTGCGCTTCTTTTTCTCCATATCCAAATGATATTATTGCTACAGGTCGATAATGATTTGGCATTGCCTAAAATACTTCTTCTTTCTCTAATGGCATCTAAAACATCCTTAGTCATAAAAAAACCTCCTTCACTGGGAACATCCTATTTTAGAATTTAGAAATTTGATGTTAAATGAGAGTGTCCCCCTTCCTTAATATTTTGGGACACGGGCGTTATTTTGGACCATCCTTACAATATCAGCAATAAAATCACCTATTACAGGCAGTTTAAGCATTACTAGTTTTTGCAGGAAATAAAGCATTATAGCAAAAAGAATGGAAAAACCAATGGCTGTACCCAATCCCCGGGCTACGCCCGCAATAAAATTAATCCAAAGAAGTCTCTTAGGATTGTGCAATAACTCTACATATTCTGCCAGCTTCATTTTCTCCATATCCATCGATAATTTTTCCACTAGTACCTCTAACTTTTTAGTAGAGTTAAACATATAATTCCTCCCAATCTTAGTGTCATTGTCCCCATTCACTACAAAAAAAATACCGGGAAATAAACAAAACTGAGCTTACTCAGTTTTGTGGTCAATAGTCGATAAAAACAAAAAAATTATACATAGACAAGGGGAAAGAATAATACTATAATATATTTAACTTAATATACCCGAGCTTGATATTCCTAAAGGTCTTTGCCAATGGAGTACAAGCCTGTAGGGTATTGCTGGAAACAGCAATGCCTCCCATTGCGGAAAGGGAATGAAGTTTTAGATGATCGACTTAGTATGCCTTCTTCCGAAGGCATTTTCTATTCTCAGGCTTATTTCCTGCCGCGTTGGGCAGGATTTTTTTTGCCCCCCCTTAAAAACAAACTGTACCGCTGCAACCCCTTAGTTGCCCAAAGGGATGAAATATTCCTTAAAAACCTTGGGGGCTGCGGTGTAAATATATTTGGAGGTGATATAGCCAATTGACTTAGGCTATCTTAATAAAAAAGGTTATTCAAATTACATATTCATTCAGGAGGTACTATCATGAAAAAGATATTGAGTTTACTTTTGATTGTTGCCCTTATATTTGCACTTGCTGGTTGTACTAAAAAGGAAGAACCAAA
Source organism: Bacillota bacterium (assembly GCA_049323895.1). GTDB lineage: Bacteria > Bacillota > Peptococcia > Peptococcales > BICA1-8 > JBMOKT01. Next base: position 539,181 of record JBMOKT010000013.1, read on the forward strand.
GGCTGCTGCACCAGAAGAGCCAAAAAATAAGAAACTAGTCTTGTCTACCACTACCAGTACACAAGATACAGGACTTCTTGACACACTACTGCCGGAGTTTGAGAAAAAAACCGGCTACCAGGTTGATGTTATATCACAGGGAACTGGACAAGCTCTAAAAACAGGTGAACTTGGCGACTGTGACGTTGTTCTTGTGCACGCCAGAGCTTCCGAGGATAAATTTGTAGCTGATGGGTTTGGAGTTAATCGCAAAGATGTTATGTATAATGACTTTATAATTGTGGGACCAGAAAATGACCCTGCCGGTGTTAAAGGGCTGGGATTAAACGATGCTTTAAAAAACATTTCTGAAAAAGGTGAGTTTTTATCAAGGGGGGATGATTCGGGTACCCATAAGAAAGAATTGCAGCTATGGAAAGAAGTTAATATAAAACCTGAAGGAAACTGGTATCTTGCTGTAAATAAGGGAATGGGCGACACTTTGGTTATGGCTAATGAAAAGGGAAGCTATACATTAACTGATAGAGGTACGTACCTTAGTATGAAGGACAAGCTTAAGCTTGTAATTATAGTAGAAGGTGCTCCACCCCTACTGAATCCATACGGTATTATCGCTGTAAATCCCGAGAAACATCCCTCTATAAATTATGAAGGTGCAATGGCACTGATTGAGTTTATTACTTCCCAAGAGGGTAAGGATATTATTAATAATTTTAAAGTGAATGGTGAACAATTGTTTTTTGCAGAATAAGGAAAGCCACAGATAAACACGGATGCATACAGATAAGACATATAATATTTAGCTAGGCTCCAATATGGAATCTTCAAGTATGCTTTTCTTCGCAAATAGTAGTACAGATTAAATGCAGAACTAGAAGTTTGATGGAAAATACGCCTAATAATAAAACAATCGTTCAAGTATTTGATGGGCATGAGTTTTGATTGGAGTAGAAGTATAAGGCTGGTCAAAAGTGGTAGATGGCAAGGCGCTTAAGAGCCTCTAAACCGCAGGCGTAATAAGTTGGGGACATTCCTCATCTATTAAGAATTTCTTACTAGAGAGGAGTGTCCCCTTTCCTTTTTTAGTTGAGGATTTTAATTATATAGTTAATTAGTCAATGATTGTATCGGCGCCGGTATCCTCCCCCCTCTGGCTATAAAGCCATGGGAACTGAACTTATTAACCGGCATTATGGGAGCATGACCTAAGAGCCCGCCAAAGACAACCATCTCCCCTACCTGTTTGCCAGGTACGGGGATAATACGAACCGCAGTGGTTTTCTTATTAATCATACCAATGGCTGCTTCATCAGCGATAATTGCTGAGAGAGTGGCAGCACTGGTATCACCAGGAACAGCTATCATATCCAGACCAACAGAGCACACACATGTCATTGCTTCCAGCTTATTAATATCCAATGCTCCGTCTTCTACAGCCCGAATCATGCCTGCATCTTCACTGACAGGGATGAATGCACCGCTTAACCCTCCTACATAGGAGGATGCCATGGCACCACCTTTTTTAACTGCATCATTAAGCATAGCCAGGGCTGCGGTAGTCCCATGGGTACCGCATCTTTCCAGACCCATAGCCTCTAAAATATCAGCCACACTATCCCCTATAGCCGGGGTGGGAGCCAGGGATAAATCAACAATACCAAAAGGCAGACCCAATCTTCTTGCCGCCTCTTTCCCCACCAGTTCTCCCATCCGGGTTATTTTAAAAGCAGTTTCCTTTATTCTGCTTGCCAATACCCCAAAAGTAGCATCTGGATACTTCTTGACAACATTGAGAACAACTCCAGGACCGCTGACACCAACATTAATTACTCCCTCCGGTTCCCCCACTCCGTGGAATGCTCCCGCCATAAAGGGGTTATCCTCGGGTACGTTACAAAATACAACCAGCTTGGCACAACCCAGGCCATCCTTTTCTTTAGTAAGTTCTGCAGTTTCTTTTATAATTTCACCCATTATTTTAACGGCGTCCATATTTATACCCGCTTTAGTGGTTCCTATGTTAATAGATGAACAAACCCGCTCCGTCCGGGCAAGACTTTGGGGGATGGATTTAATTAGTTTTTCATCACCTCTAGTCATACCTTTGTGTACTAAAGCGGAAAATCCTCCGATAAAATTAACCCCTACTTCAGCTGCAGCTTTATCCATGCTGACAGCAATATCAACAAAATTATCTGTTTCACATGCCTCGGCAACAATAGCAATGGGAGTTACAGAAATCCTTTTATTTATAATGGGTATACCGTATTCCCGTTCAATCTGCTCTCCTGTTTTTACCAAGTTTTCAGCGTTTCTTGTAATTTTATCGTAAATTTTCTGGCTGGTTACCTTTACATCACTGCCGGAACAGTCCCTAAGGGATATGCCCATGGTAATAGTACGGATATCCAGGTTTTCAGCCTCCACCATCCTTATCGTTTCTAAAATTTCCTCAGTAGTTATAGAAATAGGCATTATTTTTCCCCCCCTTTAAATTCGGTGCATAAACTGGAAAACATCCTCGTGCTGCGCAGATATTTTTACACCTATTTCATTTCCTTTTTCCTCTAGCTTAGTCCTTAGGGTGTTAAAATCAACGTTGGCCTTGGCGATATCAACAATCATAATCATAGTAAAAAATTCCTGCAAAATAGTCTGGCTGATATCTAAAATATTGGCATTTAAACCAGATAACACATTGGCGACACCGGCTATTATGCCTACTTTGTCTTTACCGACAACTGTAACAACTATTCGCGTACTTCCTTTAACCTGCATAGTATTTCCCCCTTGTTAAAAAAATGAAAATTAAACATAGTATATTCAACAATTTTGGACAAAATCCTCCTGGTAAAAAACCGCCTGCGGCGTTTAGTGGCTAGTAAAACACATTAAAAAAGCTGTACTGGGCTAGTTATCCACAACTAAAAATTTAATTTTTGCTAAACGGTAAAAAACTTGAACAAATCCAAAATGCAAATTTGTTAAAGTTTCAATTCGTCAATTCGTCTTCTGGTCCTGCGTAAGTTGCTAAATGACTAATTACTAAGACTATTTTGTTTATTTTTCTCCAGCAGTGAGCCGCGAACCAGTGAAGTAAATACAGCTGTTAAAGCTATTAGTGAAGCAGCAAAGAATGTTGCCTGTACAGCACCTGCATAGGCTTGGGTAGTCAGTGCAACACCTTCAATTCCCCGGGAGGTCAGTGATTCTGTCAAATGGTTAAGGCGGCTGGAGTATATAGCTCCCGCAATAGCAACACCTAACACCATGCCAATATTCCGCATGATAGCCAGCATGCTGGAAGCAATTCCTCTGCGGTAGGGAGGAACAGTTCCTAACACGGCACTGTTATTGGGGGTCTGAAACATTCCGGTACCTAAACCTATAACCGCCAAGGAAAGCTCAATAAACAGTTTGCTTGAATCAGCATCAAGGTTGCTGAGGAGCCATAATCCGAAAGCGGTAATACCCATCCCTAAAGAACTGACATACCTGGTATCAACCTTATCAGAAAAAGCACCGCTGATAGGGGCAACTACCATAGTAACCAGAGGCATAGGCATTAACATCATTCCTGCCTCTGCCGGCGATAATTGCAGCAAATGCTGCAGGTAAAAGGGCATAATCAAAATCACTGAATACATTGCCATATAGTTTATAAGGGCCGATAAATTACCCATAGAATATAATCTGTTCTGAAATAAAGATAAATCCAGCATGGGATATGGTATCTTTTTCTCATAAACCACAAAGAAAATAAAAACTAAGGCACCACTTAACAAAAGACTTATTATCAAAGGGTTATCCCAACCTATCTTTTCTACATAGCTTAAAGGAAATAATATACAGACCAGGGCAAAAAACAGCAAAGCTGAACCAATTACATCAAAAGGCTGACTCGCGTGCTGCTTTGAAGCTGGCAGCAGTTTTTCTGCCATAAGTATACCGATAATTCCAATAGGAATATTAATCAGAAAGACGCTTTGCCAGCCAAAATGGTTTGTTAAAATCCCCCCCAGGATTGGTCCCGTTGTTAAGGCAACTGAAACGGAAACTGCAATCATCCCCAGGGCCTTACCCCTTTGGTTGGGAGGAGTAATGTTAGTTACTATGGCTGGACCCATGGACATCATCATACCTGCCCCTACTGCCTGTACTCCTCTAAAAATAATAAGCATTGTTATAGAGGGCGATACGGCACAAATCAGTGAACCAAAAGAAAAAATCACAAAACCGGTGATGTAGATTTTCTTATGTCCGTACAAATCACCCATTCTCCCATATGTTAACAGCAAACTGCTGATAATTAACAAATATGACATTACAACCCACTCTACTGTTGCCAAAGAAACCTGATAGAATTTGCTAATACTAGGCAGAGCAATATTAACTACACTTGAATCCAACGGACCCATAAATGTCCCGATGGCTACAGTCAATAATATTAGTTTCCTTTGTCCATCTGTGAGGTTTTCATAAACCGAAGCGGCGCCTTTGTTACCCTTTTCTGCTTCCATTCTGAACCTCCTCTCTGATTATAAATATTTTTCTTTCAATTTACTTAATGGATTCAAAAGTATACCTTATTGCTAGCTTAACATGCCTGATACTTTGCCGATAATTTCTCGGGGAGTTACCTTATACACTAAAACCGATTTTAACTCATTAGGGGAGAAATTATACAGTTGGGAATCAGTCTTATATTGTCTAATTATTTGATTTAAACCATAAGTTTTTTCTCCGGAATCCACCAGCATTTCAACCGTCCCATGGACAACAACTGACAAATAACGTACTCCCCAATTACACGGTTTTTCAGCTTCAATGATACTGATATCTTGTTCAAATTCTAAACAGACATTATTATTTTTCTTTAATATTTCCACTTTTTGTCCATCTGTTGCGCAATGAAAATATACATATTTCCCGTCAAAGCCAAAGTTGAGGGGAATAACATAGGGTAAATCACCATTAACCAGACCGATTCTGCAAACCTGCGCCTCATTTATAACCTTATGTAGAATATTAACGTCCGTGACAAGTTTTTCCTTTCTTCTCATTTCTCATATATCCTCCTATCTCTTTCAGAAACATATTAAATAACAATTTAATAAATTATAGCATATATGAGGGGAGCATATAATATTTCTCAGAAAAAAGGACACTATAGAAAATAACTACAATTTAGGTGGTGGTATTGTTGTCCTCCAAAGTTTATACTAGAGGTTCTGATTCTATCAAGGATGGAATTATTGCAGGCTTACTGGGCACCCTCGGTGATGCAATGATTCACATTTCGGCATATTTAATATTGGGAACTTCAATGACAGCCCATTATATTTCCCAATTAATATTTCCTCTGGAAGAAGTTACAGCTATAAGGTTTATAATCAGTTTTTTCGCTCATTTTTCAGCAGGGACCATAGTTGGGGTTATTTTATCATTTCTCTTTAAGTTAACAGGCAAGGACTATGCTTATTTAAAAGGTATTAGTTTAGGACTTGTATTATGGTTAGCCCATGTAGCAGTAATTCCTAATATAGTGGATCCAAGACCCTACATAATAAGGACGCCCTTAGAAAGTCTAGTCGATTTAACTGCCCATATTTTTTATGGTATATTTGCAACTACCTATCTACTAAAAACTTATCTGAAAAATTTCTGAGCTCAAGCGCTACAAATAATCAGCCCACAGCTATGTTAAAAAATTCCTGTGAATGTGTAATTTCAAAATTAGATTATAAATGAATATTATTGAATATTATGTAAAAATATGTATAATTATAAAGAAAGGATGGTAATTATAGGAGGGTTTTATTTGGGTAAATCTTTAGTAATTCCTGATTTTCAATCATATCCCTTAACAATGGTGGCGGAAAACTTTCTAGATAAAAACAGTTCCAAATTAGTAAAAAGATTATCTAGTGAAATTATGGAAAAAACTAATCAACCCCTATTAATTATTGATAACCAAGGTAACATTTTATTGGCTAATAATGCTTTATATGAAATGGCTAATTTTATAAAGGGTCATGACCATAATATTTTTAATTTTCATGAATTGAATTTAAAAGAAAAAAATTTATTAAAGCTATTAGACTTCGGAATACCAATATCTGAATGTGGTGATAATCTAATAGTTAATAAATGTTCTATACCAGTAAAAGTTAATATTTATCCTATATTTAGCAGTGATAAAAATAGATTAGGAGCAGTTTGTTTAATCAAAGACATAACTAAAGATGTGAGTTATAACAGACTATTAAAACAATCGGAGATAGTCCTTGATACGATCAATACTGGAGTAATATTACTGGATAAGTCTCTCAAAATAAATATGGTTAATAAGAATATTGAGGAATTTCTAAAGATAAGTCAATATGACATAGTAGGACTTCCGGTAAATATATTTTTGGATAAGCTGGGCTATCAAGATGAATATATATTGCAATCACTAGAAAAACAGATTAATGTTAAAGATTATGAAATTTCTTTTGAATTAGATAATATTAAGTATTTTTATATATGTGATACCCATATATTAATAACTGATGACAATGAATTGGATGGGGTAATAATATTTTTGAAAAACATTACTAAAATAAAAGAGATTGAAATGCATTTAGCAAAAAGTGATAAATTATCTGTAATAGGTGAACTGGCTGCAGGAACAGCCCATGAAATAAGAAATCCCTTAACTACAGTTAAAGGCTTTGTTCAGTTGATTCACCAAAAGGCTACAAAAATGGGTATCGAAGAATTTAATAATCAGATAGAATTAATTTTAAAAGAAATAGACCGGGTAAATTACATAATAACTGAATTTCTAAATTTAGCTAAACCCCAAGGAATTAAGATGGAAAAGATAGATTTTAATGTTTTACTAAATGAAATTATGTTTTTACTGGAAAACGAGGCTTTACATAAAGGTATAACGATTGAAATGGATTTTCACCACCCTTTACCCATGGTAATGGGTGATAAAAACCAGTTAACACAGGTAGTATTAAATATTGTAAATAATGCTTTCCAAGCTATATCTCAAAAAGGTCTGTTAAAAATAAAAACTAGTATATCCATAGATGATTCACAAGTAATTATTAACTTTATTGATAATGGCAAAGGAATACCCAAAGACCTTTTGGGTAAAATATTTGACCCATTTGTCAGCGACAAAGAAGGTGGCACTGGATTAGGATTGGCAATATCAAATAGGATTATTTCCGATCATAAGGGTGAAATAAAGGTATCCAGTAAACCAGGTGAAGGATCAAAGTTTTCCATTATACTTCCAATTGCTAAAAATTAAGATGCTCTTTTGAAAGCATACTTACACACAAGCAAAATTAGCAGCCTACAGTAATCTTAAAAGAGGATACCTGACTGGGTATCCTCTTTTTTTCATAAAACCTTGTTCAAGAAAATATCGGGTCATTATACAAGAAAACGGAAATAACTTAAAAAGCAGTAAGAAGATAGCTATATCCTAGCATCCTCTTACTACTCGGTTACGTCCTTTATTTTTAGCTTCATAAAGGGCCTTATCGGCTCTTCTCATTATTTGTTCAATAGATCTGTCACTTTCCCTCAAAACAGCCAGCCCTATACTAACTGTAAATCCTATAGCTTTTTTCCCATTTTTTATTTTTAGTTTAGCCAGATTAGTTCTAAGCCTTTCCGCAATGACTAGACCTTTTAGAGGATCAGTTTCGATTAGAACAACTCCGAATTCCTCCCCGCCCAAGCGTCCAAAAATATCATTTTTTCTTAAGGTAGCCATGCTCTTTCTTACCATTCGCTTCAAAACTTCATCACCCATATGATGGCCAAAATTATCATTTATTTGCTTAAAATCGTCAATATCCAACATTAAAAAAGTAAAAGGCTTTTCATATCGTAAAGCACGGGTTAATTCCCCTTGAGCTTTTTCTAAAAAAGAATAACGATTATTGCTGCCTGTAAGTGGATCAAGCGTGGCAAGTTTTATTAATTCCTGTTCAAGCTGTTTGCGTCTGGTGATATCCTCTGCCACCCCTACTAATCTATAAACTCTATTCTGACTATCAACAACAGGGAACATACGGCCCCATATCCAGCGAACAGAACCATCAGGCCTTATAATACGATATTCTTCTTCAGATTTTTCTCCTGTTATACACAACCGTTCCATTGCTGTTTTTATTTTTGACCAGTCTTTGGGGTGAATAGATGACTTAAAAGACTCAGGATTATCATATAAAAATTGACAAGGTCTTCCCCATATTTCTCTATATGCCGGACTAATGTAAATAAACCTGGACACAACTAAATCCATTACCCAAAAAGCATCGTTAATATTTACAATAAGCTGGCGAAATATTTCCTCGTTACCCTCGAAAGAATTCATTCCTTTTGATAATGGGCAATATCTACCGGAAGCATCTTCATATACTTTCCGGTACTCCTTCCTTACAGTTAGATCCTGTGGGGAAAAAATCCGAAAATCATTATTTATTATCATTTTATATCACCGGTCAGCATTTCATAGTTCCCATTCAACATACCTCTTAACCTTAGTTTTCTTTAGAGAAGTTCTTTTCTTTGATAAGGAACCTCAAGATTAATTTGTCTAACTTTTCACTGCATATGAGTACTTCAGGATGTAAAACAGAACCTTTTTCATTCCACAAATCGCTTAGTTTTTTCCTCTCTTTTTCAATTCTTTTCAGTAAACTTGTATCCATTTATCCACACCCTTAACTAAATATGCAGTCATACATATTTATTCACTAAACGTGAGCAATACAGCTTAATAATATCGTAAATCTTTTAAAAAAGTCAATATCGGCAACCAAATTTCACTTATCGTGATGTATTATTAAATTTATTTAATGAGAATGTTAATATATTGGCAGAGGTGGCGGCAGTGATAAATAGTAATAGTTTTGGAAATACTTTAAAATCCATAAGAAATACCAGAGGATTAAGTCAGCGTGAATTAGCTAAGTTACTTAATGTTGCGCCCAGTACTCTAGCTATGTACGAATTGGATAAAAGGGAACCTGATTATGAAACTTTGAAAAAAATTGCTGATTTCTTTGAAGTTTCAACTGATTATCTTTTAGGTAGATCTGATGTTCCCAATCCCTTAGACAAAATCGTCGAAGAAAGTTTCACTTATGATCTCCAAGATTTACCGGAAGAGGCTAAAAAAACACTGGAAGATTTTATAGATTATATACATAGTAAATACCGTCAAGATAAAAAAGAAAAATAAACCAAGCAAACCACCCGCTGAGCGGGTGGTTTGCTTGGTTTATTTTTAACACAAATTTTCAGAAAAAGAGAGAACGTCTAAGGTTTTCTCGGGGTTGTGTTTAAGACCAAAGAAAAACCGACCTTTCACGGTCGGTTCAGCCTCCTGCAATAGGATGTAATATCTTCACATCATCACCATCAGCAACTGCAGCTACTTCATATTTTTCCCTAGGGATATGCTCGCCATTAATAGTAACAATCAGCACAGGGTAAGAGTACTTAAGGATAGTTATCAGCTTTTTGATGGTCAATCCTTCCTCCCACTCTACCGGTCTATTATTAACTTTAATCATAACATTCCCCCAGTTAAAAAATTTTAGAGATATTTCTTAACTATTTCCACTACATCCGGGAAATCTATCCCCAACTTCTGGATGTGTTCAAGGGTTGGAATACCATTTTCATTCCAACCTCTCCTCCTGTACACTGTCTGTCTTAACTCATCATATTGGTCTTCCCTGTATTTGCGGGTGATTTGCATCTTTTCTTCTACAGTTTTCCCTTCAGGGTCAACACCTATTAACTCCTTCATCTGTTTATCATAGCGTTCCTGCCGGGATAAATATTCCTCAACGGTTACAGGACCGATAGAGCGGTAAGGAGGATCGTCATGGACCTTCTGTCCAAAACCCATTCTAATATTAAATATGCGCTGGAAGTTATAGACCCTTTCCGACTGGATAATCATTTCTTTTTTATCAATAGTTTTACCTGTGACACTGTTGAACAATTCAACATAGTTTTGTACGTGCTCCGGCACCTTAGCCGGTTCATCTGTCTGACGGTTGTCGGCAGGCTCGATATCATTCCAAGGCAGCTTGCATAGACCCATTAAGCCAAACCAAGTACGGAACATAGGGAAATAATGAAGAGCTTCTGCCTTGTCCTCAAAGGTTGGGATTTGGTTATTTACCATATCCATAAATATCAGCCAAGCCTCATCATGCTGAGGACCTTTATTGGTCAGGGCATAGCCGCCTTGCTGTGCTAAAGATTCCTTGGAGATATACTGGGAATACTCCATACCCTTGTTTTCCATGCCAATATCATTTAAAAATTGTGCATCTGCACCATGTTCCTTAACCAAAAATTCCTTAATTTTCCTAACGCCTAAGCCGGCAATTTTACCAAAGCCTTCACCCCGTGCCATTTGGTGAAGCAGTTCCATAGCTGCATCTTTGTTACCAAAGGTAAGTTCTAAACCTCCGGTAATTTCTTTAGTAAGGATATTGTTTTCATAGCATTCCATAAGGAAAGCTGTGATTGTACCTAGTGAGATAGTATCCACACCATAGGTGTCACAATAGAAGTTGCACTCTAGTACATGGTCTAAATCAAATATACCAAGGTTACTGCCAACCGCAGCAACTGTTTCATATTCCGGTCCGTCGATTAAAACCTTATGGCCCTTATATGGACCAGTCTTTAACTCAAAGCCATCTACCGCTTTGGCACATGCCATAGAGCAGCCGTACCAGCAGCCGTCAGGCATATTTTGGGTTACCTTTTTCTTAATTTGCTGAGAATCAATTTTCCAGGTTTCTGGATGGTAACCGTATTTAAAGTTGTTAACAGGGAGCAGATCATAATCATTCATGATTTCCACCAGATTAGCTGTTCCTACTTCCCTTTTCTGGGTCTGGATAGCGTCAAAATCATGGATTTCCTTGTGCAGCTTTACACCCAAATCCTGGATTTTCTTTAAATCTACCGGGTTATTGGAATCAGGCTTTACACCTTTATACTTGACAACTATAGCCTTGACCTTTTTATCTCTAAATACTGAACCTATACCTCCCCGACCGGCTTGTTTGACCCTGGGAGATTTCCTTCTTTTATCATAAAAGCTGAAGTTTAAAAGACCAATAAATGAATATTGGGCAGCGGAACCAGAGGAAACGATAGAAATATTCCTTTTATCATCCTCAGAATCTGCATACATTTCTGTCAACTCTTCAATTATAAGATGGGTATCTACAGATTCCAGAGGAGCCTCTTCGATAGATATTGTACCGTTATTGCCATCAATAACGATAATAACATCTTTCTCAGCTTTCCCTTGGATCTCCAGAGCGTCCCAACCGGAAAATTTTAACAGGGGACCAAAATGACCACCTACGTTGCTATCTACTACAGAACCTGTAGTTGGTGATAAACTTACCACCAGTGATTTTCCTGCCCCAGGGTATTGGGTAATACCACCTACCGGACCAGGGGAAATTACAATCTCATTTTCGGGATCATTCCACTTGGTTGCAGGGGTAACTGCCTGCCAAAGATACCATAGACCAAAGCCTTTGCCGCCAATAAAAACATCCTTCATTTTCTCCGTTACATCTTTAGAACTGATGGTATTATCACTAAGGTTTATATAAAGGGACTTATTGGCATACCCTTTTTCGATCTTAGCCGGTTCATATTTATATTGAGTCAGTACCTTACGGGCTGTTTTCAGCTTTTCAACTTTCTCAGGGGTTAAAATACAACTCATGCTCTTACCTCCTTTACCGGTAGTTATTCAACTGCTGCAGCAGCCTCTTGTTTTGCTTCTGTGTCATTTAAAAATATTGCTTGACTGGGACATTGGGCGGTACATTTGCCGCAAGCTATACACTTATAAGGAGCAACTAAGTCTTGATGATACCGCATAGATATGCTGGGACAATACCCTACGCAGACTAAGCAGCCGATACATTTGCTCTTGTTTATCAGTACAATTCCAGTTTTTGCCCGATAAATAGCTTCTTCAGAGCATACATCGATACACTCTCCGCACTGGTTACAGACATTGATTATTTCTTGCCCATCACCATCATTGATTTTAATAGCTGACTTTGCCCTGTCTTCACTTTTATTGATTACTTCTGCACAGACATCTTCACAAATATGACACTTTGAACAAAGCTCTTCATTTTTATCAACAAACTTCATCTTTCGCACCTCACTTTGCTATAGATTTCTCTTTTAGGCATTCAACAACGATTGGCCATTTCAATCGGGGACATTCCTCATCCCAAGAGCTAACTGCAAAGGAGGTGTGTCCCCGTTCCTTTATACTACTGAGTGCTCTAGCATGAATTCACCTCTGGTGAATCTCTCCAAACTAAACATATCTACAGGCAATACTGTAGGCTGACCAAGTATCTTTTGGGCAACCATTACACCGGTGATTGGTGCTACCATGAAACCATGTCCGCTAAAGCCTGCCACCACATAAAGCCCTTTTACTTCAGGCAACTCATCAATAACAGGGTTAGCATCGGGGCTCATATCATACAAACCTGCCCACTGTCTAACCACTCTAATGTCCTTAAGGGGAGGCAATATTTTCACTACTCTAGAAGCAACCTCCTCTAAAAACTGCCAGCTGGACTTAATGTTAAAGCTCTTGGGTTCATTTGGGTCACCCATGCCCATGATAAAGCTGCCATGGGGTGTTTGCTGACAATAAATATGGTGATGGAAGGAGATAACCATTGGGTCTTGCATTTTTTCTACCGGCTCAGTAACCAGTGCCTGGTGACGCTCAGGATAAACAGGTATTTCCACTCCAGCCATCTTGGTAATCTCTCCACTGTGGGCTCCGGCGCAATTTATTACTAAAGATGTTGATACTTCGCCTTTAGTAGTTTCAACCCCTTTAACCACACCCTTTTCTACCTTAAGTCCTGTTACCTCAGTATATGTTTCAATAGTAACACCCAAACCTTTTGCCGCTTCAGCATAGGCATATGTTACATGGAAGGGATTGGCGTGACCGTCAGTAGCGCAATAGGTAGCACCTAATACGCCTTCAACATTCAAATGGGGTACAATTTCCTTAGCGCCTAAGGGGTCAACCATCTCAACAGGAATTCCCAGGCTTTTCTGCAGGGCAACATTCTTTTTGAACTGTTTCCACTGGGCATCGGTATATGCCAAAAGCAAGTATCCCTTTTGCTTAAATTCAATATCCTTGGCATATCCCAGTTCCTCGTTCATATTTTCAAACATCTTAACGCTTTCCTTGGCTAATAGACAGTTAGTTTTCGTGGCCCACTGCTGACGGACCCCTGCTCCACAGCGCCCGGTAGCACCTGATGTCAGATATTCCTTCTCAAGAACAAGAATATCCTTTACACCCCGCACTGCAAGTTGATATGCCAAGGAACAGCCAATTACCCCACCACCTATAATAACTACCTCATAAGCTTTTTTCATTCTACTCACCTCCTGCTAAGAGACCTAATTTAATGGGTTTAACGGGAGGCCTGAAGGTGGGCATTAAAACCTCTTCTACACTTACGCCGTAAGCTTTAGCTAGTTCCTGTGCAATGATCATACGGCAAGTTCTTCCCTGACAAGGTCCCATCCCTGCCCGGCTAACCCTTTTTATCTCATCTAAAGTCCTGTAACCTTGTTTAATAAGTTCCCTGATATCATTTAGAGTAACATCCTCACAACGACAAACCATAATATCTTTATCCACGGCTTCCCACCCCTTTATAACGAATATTGCGAACCTCCATGCGTAATTCCTGGGGGACAACCAGCCAGATTAGGGCAGTCTTATTTTGCTTGCCACCTTTTTGTACTTTCAAAACTTTAAATTCACCTATTTCTTCCCCAGCCCTATTAAGACCAATAACTTTTTCCTCGGGCTCCGGCAGCGGAGAAAATTCATAAGGTATTCTGACAACTGCCTCGGTAGAGCTGTAGGATGCATCCACAATAAAGATGGCTAATCCTGGGCAACGGGTAGCACAGACACCACATCCGTTGCATTTGCTGTAGTCTAATTCGGGCAGAACATTCATATCCTCCATGGATTGAATTGCTCCTCTGTTGCACGCTTCCCAGCAGGGATTGCAGGGAATCTTTTGAAAACATTCAATAACCGCTACAGGACCGGAAAGTAAACGTTCCGGGGGGGGGGTGGTCTGCAATATTTCTTGTTCTGTAGGAACTCCTGTTTTTGCTAACATGCTACTCCCCCCTTAACTAAGCATTTTGCCAGCCCGCTGATTATCTTTTCACCAGCCGGACCACTGCGCAGATCATCTAATTCTTTTAAGGCAGCCTCCAATAATTGTGCATTATTTAGACCGTATCCAAGACTGTCAGCAGCGGCAATACCTGCCACTCTGCCTTCCACCATAGCCGCACTGGCTTCTTCAACACCACCGGCGTCCCCGCAAACATAAAAGCCTGGGATGGTTGTTTCTAGGAATTGATTTTTATATGGAACATACCCGCCCAGTTCGTGAACGTATTTCATTTGACATCCTGCCTGCCAGCAGAGCTCAGTTAATGGGCTTAAACCTACAGCCAAACAAATAACGTCAACCTTCATATCTATTTCACTGCCGGGGATAGGTTGCCAATTTTCATCTAATTTAGACAGACTGGCACCTTCTACCACATCTTTGCCATATGCTTTTAAGATTGTATGGGAAGTCAAGATAGGAACTCCCGCTCTCCTTATTTTGGAAGCATGAACTAGATATCCGCCGATTTTTGGTGCTGCATCAATAATAGCAGCAACCTCAACCCCACTTTGCATTAACTGGTAGGAAACTATCAGCCCAATATTACCTGCCCCTACCATCAGAACCCGCTTCCCGGGAATAACACCGTAAACATTCATTAAGGTCTGAACTGCACCTGCACCATAAATACCAGGCATGTCATTATTTACAAAGGGCAGGAATTTTTCTGATGCTCCAGAAGCTACAATAGTCCTGGCAGGTTTAATTTTTATGTGCTTGTTATCACCTTCCATTGTGATGACACCATCTTCATATACACCTAAAACCGTTGTATTTTTAAGTACTTCCACCCGGGGGTTATTTTCTAGACGTTCCTCCAGCATCTTGGCAATATCAATCCCTCTTGAGCCGGCATACTGCTTTTGGGAGCCAAAAAACTTATGGGTCTGTTTAATCAACTGACCTCCTAAACGATCATCCCTCTCCGCCAAGACAACCTCTGCTCCAAGTTCCGCAGCTTCGATAGCTGCAACCATTCCAGCGGGACCTCCGCCAATTATTAAAATATCTGTCTGTTTCATTTTACAAGCACCCCTTCCCCTTTTGGGTTTGGACCTGCATGCCTTCACAAAGCTTTTCTACACATATTCTGACATTTGGCTTGCCATTAACAACCATTAAGCAGGAGGAACAGTTCCCAATAGCACAGAAAAGTCCACGGGGTTTATGCAGTTCATGGCTGTGGCTTAATACCCTTACGCCGGCTGCATGTAATGCAGCAGCTATTGTTTCACCTTCATAGCCCTTAACCTTTTGACCATCATAGAAAAAGGTGATTTCTTTTCCACGCTTAAATTCTAAGATAGGATGATCAACGATTCGCATATCAATCACTCCACTGTATTTTTTGTATAATATTTGCAAGATATATGCCTGAATATAAGACCCAAAACACCCTAAAAACCACAATAATATTGTTCAAGAAATTGATCATGTGTCAGTTTTCTGACATAAAAGTTCGTTATCGGGTTTTCCACAGACCAATAAACACAGATAAAACTACTTTATAATAAGTAATTCATTGCAGAACGACACAGAGGTCTTTCCTTACTGATATAAAATCACTGACCACTGGGCACTAATCACTAGCATCACAGGCACCAGTAACTAGTCCCCATTTCCTAGCCACTAGCCACTAACAACTAGCCACTTACTTTAGTGCCCCAGATACGCCTTTTGCACCTCTTCATTGGTAGCTAGCTCTTTTGCATCTCCTGACATTACTACTTCGCCAGTCTCTAATACATAGGCACGGTTAGCAATGGAAAGTGCCATGCGGGCATTTTGCTCAACAAGAAGTATCGTTGTACCATCAGCGTTTATTTCTTTAATGATATTAAAAATCTCCTGCACCAGCATTGGAGCCAAGCCCATCGAAGGCTCATCCATTAAAAGAAGTTTAGGCTGTGACATTAGTGCCCTGCCAATAGCCAGCATCTGTTGTTCCCCACCGCTTAGGGTACCTGCTAACTGATTTTTTCTCTCTTCCAGACGCGGAAATCGTTGAAATATTTTTTTAAAGTCAGCCTGTACACCGGATTTATCCTTTCTTATAAAAGCACCCATTTCCAGGTTTTCCATTACAGACATGAGGGAAAAAACCCTTCTTCCTTCCGGAACCTGAGAAATACCCATTTCCACTATCTTATGGGGAGGAACACTGCTGATTTCTGTACCTTTGAAAAGGACTTTACCCTTTTCTGGTCTTACTATTCCTGACACTGTTCTTAGGGTTGTTGATTTTCCTGCGCCGTTTGCTCCTATAAGTGCAACTATTTCACCTTCTTGAACATCGAAGGATACTCCCATTAGTGCTCTAATGGCTCCATAGCGTACATGAATGTCATCAATAACCAACATGTTAACCCACTTCCTTTCCTAAGTAAGCAGCTATTACGTCAGGATTTTTTTGAACCTCTTCGGGAATACCATCAGCAATTTTCACACCATAATCCAATACTGCTACCCTGTCCGAAAGACCCATTACAAATTTCATATCATGCTCAACTAAAAAAATTGTTAACCCCATATCTCTTATCTGTCTAATTTTTTGAACCAATACCTCTTTCTCTTGTGGATTCATACCTGCTGCAGGTTCATCCAGCAGTAATAATTCGGGTTCCGAAGCTAAAGCCCGAGCAATTTCCAGACAGCGCTGTTCACCATAAGAAAGATTAGCAGCGTACTCTTCCATCTTATTGTGCAAACCCATTAGTTTTAAGCACTCTATAGCTTTCTCTTCGATCTCTTTCTCTTCTCTTTTTGTTCCAGGCAGTCTGGTCAGTGCCGCAAACAATCCTGCCTTAGTTCTAGTATGTCTGCCGATTTTAACATTGTCCAGGACGGTTAACTCCTTGAATAATCTGATATTCTGAAAAGTCCTTGCAATGCCAAGTTTATTTATAACAAAAGGCTTAAGACCGCTGATATCCTGTTCTTTATACTTTATCGTACCGCTGGTAGGGCTGTAGATACCTGTTACTATATTAAAAGCCGTACTTTTGCCAGCACCGTTAGGACCAATCAGGGCCATGATTTCTCCTTTTTCAATCTTTAAGTCAACTTTATTTACTGCAATTAGCCCGCCAAATCTGATAGTAGCTTTTTCTAATTCTAGTAACGGCATTTAATTCCCCCCCTTAGCAGTTTTTTTCGTATTATCTTTAGCTTTTACTCCTCCAAGGCTTTTGAAGCTTTGCTTCACAACTTTGGTAACATCAATTCCTCCTAAGAGTCCATTAGGACGGAAAATCATCATTATTACCAAAATCACACCGTAAAGAAGCATGCGGTATTCCGCGGAAAAACGAAGTAATTCTGGAACAGAAGTTAAAACAGTTGCACCAACTATAGTTCCTGGGATACTGCCTAATCCCCCTAAAACGACCATGTTTAAAATCTCTATTGACTTCATAAATCCAAAGTCATTGGGCTGAATTACCATTATCTTATGGGACCATAAGGCTCCGCCTATACCGGCAATAAAGGTTCCTAAAACAAACATTTTTATTTTGTAAGCTGCTGCGTCTACGCCGCTACATTCAGCAGCGATATCATCTTCTCTTATTGCTAATAACGCCCTGCCAAAACGGGAATTTTCTACCCGAAACATCATGACAACTACTACAACAACAATTAATAAAGTAACGGTAAATGTAGTCTTGGGGGGTATCCCCGCCAAACCCATAGCTCCTCCCACAAAAGCCATATTAAATAGGAGGGATTTAACAATTTCACCAAAGCCTAATGTTGCAATAGCCAGGTAATCTCCGGTCAAACGTAATGTCGGAAACCCAATTACTAAGCCGAAAAGCCCTGCCGCAAATCCTCCGATCAATAATGCAAAAATGAAAGGGAGACCCAGTTTCATGGAGGCCACGGCCGATGAATAGGCCCCAATACTCATGTATGCAGCATGCCCCAAGGATAATTGCCCGGTAACACCTGTAATAAGGTTTAATCCAAGTGCTAATACAATATATATTCCAACTGTTATGGCAATTGATTCAATGTATGGCGGTAATATGCCGTTTAAAAATGTCATCTTTGTAACCACCTACACTTTCTTAAATATTTCTTTACCAAATAATCCGGTAGGTTTTACCAGCAATACCAAGATTAGAATTCCGAATGCTATGGCATCCCGGTAAGAAGAGAGACCAACTGCAACCGATAACATCTCAATAATTCCTAAAGCAATACCGCCAAACATTGCCCCCGGAATACTGCCTATACCACCTAAAACAGCAGCTGTAAAGGCTTTTAATCCTGGTAGTAAACCCATGTTGTATTTTACAACTCCGAAATAAATCCCTACCAGAACTCCGCCTGCAGCTGCAAGAGCAGAACCGATAGCAAATGTATAAGAAATAATGCGATCCACATTAACACCCATCAAGGCAGCTGTGTCATAATCCTGGGAGGTAGCCCTCATGGCCTTGCCAATCTTAGTATTTTTAATAATATACTGAAGTCCAACCATCAACAAAGCTGCGACCCCTATCATTAAAATTTGCAGGTTTGTAATTTGAGCACCTGCAAAAAGCTGGTATGCTTTTACTTCAAAAAGAATATCTTTAGTAGGCGGAAAAGATGTGGGTTTAACCCCAAAAACCAGAATTGCCAAGGAGGATAAAGTAATGGATACACCTATGGCACTAATTAAAGCAGCCAGACGTTTGGAGCGGCGTAAGGGGCGGTATGCGATTTTCTCTATGATAATACCCATTATCATACAAAACAGCATAGCACCTAAAAAGGCAAAAACAATAGGGACCTTAAAAACAGTTACCAAAATGAGTCCAACAAAAGCTCCCGCCATATAAATATCGCCATGGGCAAAGTTTATCAGCATAATAATTCCATAAACCATGGTGTATCCTAAGGCAATCAAGGCATAGGTAGAGCCAAGGGCTATTCCATTTATCAACTGCACAATATAATTACTGATCATAGCTTTTACCTCCTGTTAAAAATGTCTTAAAAGGGTCTGCCCTATTGGCCAGACCCTTTTAAGGTCCTTAACTGCCTATTATTTTACTGGAACCTTCTTCAACAAGCTCCACTTTTGATCTTTAACTTGTAATAGGTAAACTGGGCTCTTGATTGGCTCACGGTCCGGTCCAAATGTAGTATTACCAGAAACTCCTGGATAGTCTTTGGTCTTTGCTAATGCATCCTTGAATACTGATGGATCAGCACTGTTGGCTTTTTTGATGGCGTCAGCAATTAACATAACAGCGTCATAACCTTGTGCGTTGAATAAATCTGGCTCTTTATTGTATTTAGCTTTGAAAGCATCAATGAATTTACCTGTTTCAGCAGTTGGCTGCTCTGGTGAGAAACCGGCATAGGAAACGCTGCCTTCAACAGCTTCTCCGCCTAATTCCCAGAAAGTAGCACTTTGTAAGCCGTCGCCGCCTACCATGATAATATCCTTCATGCCTTGCTTGCGAACTTCTTTCATGATAAGACCGCCCTCAGTATAGTAACCGGAAAATACGATTACTTGAGCGCCGGAATTTTTAATATTGGAAACCTGACCACTAAAATCTGTATCTCCGTCTTGTACGCTCTCTTCAATAATAATTTCTCCACCGTTTTTGAGAATACCGTCTTTGAAGATTTTGCTTAAACCAACACTGAAGTCGTTGTTAACAGCTGTAATAAGTGCAACCTTTTTCCAGCCTAATTCGTTTATTAAGTAATCCATTGTTGTCGGACCACCAACTGAGTCAAGAAGAGTATTTCTGAAAATGTATTCGCCAATTTCAACTACTCCCGGTCCGGTAGCACCCGCTGAAATCTGAACTACCTTGTTTTGGTTAGCTATTGGAGCAGTAGCTTTAGTAACACCTGTAGTTGGGTCACCTACGATGGCAACAACCTTGTCCTGGGTTACAAACTTTTGTACTATGTTGGCAGCTTGCGCCTTGTCATAACGGTGGTCTTCTACAACTATTTTAAAGTTGGCACCTAGGGCTCCACCAGCTTTATTTAGGTCTTCTACAGCCATTTCCATACCTTCTAAGGTGTTTTTGCCATAGTAAGCAGTATCACCAGTCAAGTCACCTAAGAAACCAATTTTAATTTCTGCAGGAGCTTTAGCTTCTTCTTTCGGTTGTTCTTTTGGAGCTTCCTGTTTAGTTCCGCCGCAACCTGCCAGAACTAGCGACAAAATAATCATGATTGAAAGTGCCCAAAACATTTTTTTCGACTTAATCATTTAATTACCCCCTTGTTTTATTGTTCAATAATTTATTACTGCCTTGCCAACAAATTTATTGTCCTTTCACCCCCCCTAAAAAACTTTATTCCCATCAGCTTACACCCAACTTATTCATCTTGTAATAAAGGGTACTGCGGGGAATACCAAGAATTTTGGCTGCTTTTGATTTATTGCCACCAGATCCGTCTAGGGCTTGGAGTATAACTTCTTTTTCAGCCTTTTCAGCAACATCCATTAAGGTGGAACCTTCATGATAGGAGTTTTTGAATTTTGTTAGCTTTAAAGATATAGGAAGATTTTCTTCAGTAATCTTATCGTTTTCTGCCATAATAACCATGCGCTCAATTACATTTCTCAATTCACGAATATTACCCGGCCATGCATAATTAAGAAAAATATTCATAACCTCCGGATCGATCTGAACAATATTGCGATTATGGTAATTGCAAAATTCCCTGGTAAACAAATAAACCAGTTCAGGGATATCTTCTTTTCTTGTCCTCAATGGCGGTATGTCTAGAGAAACCACATTAAGCCTATAGTATAAATCCTCTCGAAAGGTACCTTCCCTGATCATTTCCTCCAGATTGCGGTTGGTGGCAGCAATTACCCGTACATCTACTGCAATGGGCTCATTTCCGCCAACTCGGTAGAAACGTTTATTTTGCAAAACTCGCAGCAGCTTAACCTGCATTTCCGGCAGCAATTCACCAATTTCATCAAGAAAAATCGTCCCATTGTGAGCCAATTCAAATTTGCCAGGCTTTCCTTTTTTGTCAGCACCGGTAAAAGCTCCTGGTTGATATCCGAATAATTCACTTTCAAAAAGTGTGGGAGGGACAGCTCCACAATTTATTACTATAAAAGGTTTGTCCCGTCTAGAACTATAACTATGGATGGATTCGGCAAAAAGTTCCTTGCCTGTTCCGCTCTCGCCCCTGATTAATACAACGGTATTTGTTGTAGCAACCTTTTTTGCTAAAACAATTACCTCCAGTAATTTTTTGCTATGACCATGCAGCTTTCCAAAAGAATCGGATGGTCCACTGTATTTTTTAATTTCACTTTTCAGCAAATTAACCTGGGAGCTAGCTTTAGATAATTCATTATGCAAATTGACAGTTTCGGTAATATCCCGCTCAGAACACACGCTGCCCAAAATTGTTTCAGAATCATAGATTACGGGTCGGGCATTAATAAGCACATGGTTCTCTGGGCGGGGCTGATGGTATGCATCCCGAACCTCTTTTTTATTGACCACATTTGTTACAACCAAGCTGGAGAAAAATTGGGTGATTTTCCTGCCCATTATTTTGGAGCAGGGTATCTGATACAATTCTTCAGCCCGCCGGTTCCAGCCAATAACGTTATTTTCCCGGTCGATTACGGTAATGGCTTCATCTACTGTATCCATAAGGGTGGAAAGGTGACATTCCAAATGCAAAATCTCCTGCCAAAGTTTTTGGGCAATTGTATTCCCATCAATTATTCCAATAGGAACTCCTTCATCTAATATTACTGCGATAGCATTTTTATTATTAGTATTGAAGGCTGCCAATAAATCCTTGACTGCAACTTCTGCTTTCATAGAAAAGCCGTTTATGGGCGTTTTTCTCTCAGGGAAATATACCTGCCACGTATCGTTAGGTGCAGGAGTCAAAACTGCCGCAAAATCGCCATCTCGAAACAAACATGTCAATTGAGCAGAATCCAGAGGAGCGTCTGATACTTTAACAGGCCCCAATATGATGTTTTTAACTTTTAACCCTTGGCTTGGACCAGTAAACATCAAGCATGCCTCCCAGACCACCTATCTATCCAAATTATTAGGCAAGTGTCAGCTTTTTGACATAAATGGGTGAAAAATAGCGCTCACTAAAAAAGACTTAGTGAGCGCCGTTGCTCTGAATAAGTACTAAAAAATACTCACTTTATGCATTTATTCTTGTTATATAACAATTTAAACTATTTTAAAGTTTTTTTCAATAGCCTTTTCATAAAAATACTGAATACAATATATAACATATAAATATAAAATTGTGAATATTATAACATCTGAATGGAAAAATATTCTGAAATTTTATAAATTATATTTATAAAGAGCTGTAAACCCTTACTATGTATGAATTTGTCAGGCTAGGACTTTGTTCCTATTTGCACTAGCAACTTTTTAAGCTTTTTTAGGTTTTCATTAGTAAAGCAGGAAATCTTTTCCTAAATTTGAAAGATACAATGGCTAAATTTTTAAAAAATCTGTTATAAAACAGAATAAAATAAGTAATAAAAGTATTAACTATGCGAGAAAAGAACCATGCTTGTTTCGCATGGTTCTTTTCTCGCAATTACTCACTAGATTTAAGGTTTTTAAGGAACGTATCCAGACCTTCGGACTGGTGCTGATACATAAGTTCCTCAGCCAATTTCGCTTGTCCTTGGGACATTGCTTTTATAATTGCCTTATGATCCTCAATAGATTTTAAATTTCTCTGGGGACTTATTGCAAATAAAGCTCTTGCCCTATCTGTCCGTGCCGTTAAGTCTTGAATCAACTTTTTTAACTGTCCATTTCCGGAATTATCATAAATTGTTTGGTGAAAGGTAATGTTTAATTTACTGTATTGTCTAAAATCTTCCCTTTCAATGCACTTTTCCATTTTTTCCAGCTGTTGTTCCAAGTCACGAACCAGCTTGATATTCATGTTTTTTGTAGCCAAAAAGGTAGCATAAGCCTCAAGGGTTACACGAATATCACTTAATTCCTTAAAATCTCTTTCCGATAACTTAGTTACAATTACCTCACTATGAGCAGAGACTTCCAAAAGACCTTCAGCCTCCAGAAGTTTTACTGCCTCTCGGACAGGAATGGCACTTACGCCTAAATCACCAGCAACTTTTCTGATAACGATTCTTTCGCCCGGCTTTAATTCGCCGGAAACAATTGCCTCTCGCAATGTTGCATATATCATTTCTGTTTTAGTCTTGGTTTGAATCGGTGTATGCAAATCTGCCATAATTCACCCTCCTTAGCAGCCTCTACTCTTTATTTGCAGCCAATACAATTAATATATTATATATCATTCATTAATTCAACAATTTATACTCTTTTTTTGCAAATTACGATTATTTGTAAAGGTTAATCTACTATAAACTTGTTAAAGGAAAGATAATCTTTATACAATCCTTGGGACAATCCATACGGCAGGCACCGCAGTACCAGCATTCTTCCGGGTAAAGTACTTTGGGCATTCCTGTTTCTTCGTCCATAAAAATTAAATCACCTGGGCAGTTAATATCACACAACCCACAACCATTACAAAGTTCTTCATCAATTAGAATAGCCATATTCTCTGTCTCCTTTCTAATTAATTATAAGCTGCTTGGCTTAACCTTTTTAAACACAACCTGCCCATTTTCAAGTTTTTGATGGAGGGAGCAGTGCCATTCCTTCGAACTGTCCGGAAAATCGCCCCTATAATGGGATAACCCAAAACGACTCTCTTCCCTTTCCAGAGCACCACGTACTACTGACTGGGATATCTCCAATAAATCCCTGAATTCATATAATCTCATCAACTCATGAAGATTGCAAGCAGATGCAGAAGGCAGATAACTTGCCAGCTTCTCAAGTTCTTCCTTGGCAGTTTCTAAACCTTTTTTAGTACGTCCAACACCCACATAGAGAGTCATCACCTGGCGTAATTTTTCCTCCAGCTCGCAGGGTTTAAAACCACC
Source organism: Bacillota bacterium (assembly GCA_049323895.1). Lineage (GTDB taxonomy): Bacteria > Bacillota > Peptococcia > Peptococcales > BICA1-8 > JBMOKT01. The sequence continues at coordinate 563,469 of JBMOKT010000013.1, forward strand.
TTGATTATTTAAGTACTTATAGAGGTTGTCAGAAATAGTTTTTATGTTGTCATTGTTTAATTCTAATTTCCCTCCGCCGCCGTTTAAAACAAACTTCGCTGCTTCTTCACCAGATGTAACGCCTACGCACATTGAGCCGGAAAGGCTTCCTACAGCAACAGTAGATGCACCTCCTGCAAAAAGACCAGGTACTGTTGTTTCACAGTTAGGAGTAATATATATGCCGCTGACAGAACCTAGGAAAGCAGGGTGCTGCCCTTCGGAAATCTGCACCTCCATGAGATCATTTCTTACGTCTACACCCTTTTGTTCGCAATAGTCGAGGAAAGTATTCTTATCTACAGGAAGCAGGTTATTGATCAGATGATCTAAATCCTCATCAGACAAATGACGCAAATCAAAGTAACAAGGTCCTCTTCCTTCTTTGATTTCCCAGTAAACTCCCCAGGGCATTATCCAGCGGGGGCCTTTTTCACCCTTTTCATGATACTTATATAGGAACCGTTCACCCATTCCATTAACAATATACCCTCCCATACCTACAATGGCATTTAAGGCAGAGGCACTGAAGTTAACCGGAGTTAGGGTGTAATTAACAAATTCCATATTCTTAATTTCTGCTCCGGCCCTGAAGGACATAGCTTGAGCTCCACCATTATTATATGGACTGTGCCAGCTGTTAAAGGGCATACCAGCCTGGTTATTATACAATCTTGTAGTATTTCCTGTAGCAACAATTGTCGCTTTTGCTAAAAATACATAAAAGTCACCTTGACGAATATCAAAACCTACTGCCCCAACAACTCCTGTTTCATTAACAACTAAATCTATAATATTAATGCGGCGGAAAAATTTAACACCTATTTTAGCCGCTTCTTTGCTTATTGTAGGTTTGAGATTTCTACCATCGAAGTTGATAAAATATTCACCGGGCTGACCAAAAGATCCCGTTCTAATATAAGCATCATTCTCTATATCCTCCTTCATGGGGATTCCAAGTTCCTCCAAATATGCAAGAAGGTTCTTAATCTTAGATAAATATACCTTGGGTGGAATGTTCATATCTACCAGACCTTGAGTCAAGCGGTGATACCAGGTCATAAAAGCTTCCGGCGTATCCCACTCAGGACCTGTATCTAACACTGCAAGGAAATGGTCATTTCCTGCTGCACCACATCCACTGCGGTCGATACCCGCTTTGTCTACCAGAGCTACTTCAAGTCCCTGCCTTCTGGCAGCTAAAGCCGCCATAGTACCTGCAGATCCTCCCCCCACGATCAAAACATCGGTTTCTATTACTTTTTGTTTTACATCAAGGTTCATTAAAAGCACCTCCATTTTTGTCAGTTAAAAATCAAAGAATTAATCAATTTTTTCTAAAATATGAATGCCCCCACCAGCACGATCCGTTGTATACATAACTCCATTCTTCTCAACGTATACATCAGTTGTCTGGATAGCTTTCACTCCAGGTGGATCTTCAGGTATAAAGCTGTCAACTTCTACGGGATTAGAGGGATTGGAAATATCCACAACCCTTAATCCTGCATTATTATAAGTAACAAAGATTATCTCTTCACTCTGGAAAGAGCCGGGCCAGTTTTCATGCAGGTTATGGGGTCCAAAGCGAAGACCTTTGCTGCAGAAGTCGCCCTGGGGTACAGGGAATTTTGAAATAATCTTTGGTTCTTTCTCGTTGCGTATATCTACTACTCTTACATATTTAGTCGGCTCTTGGCAATTGTCCCGAGTGGACTCATCAGTCACAATAAGCAGACCTCTTCCTGGCAAAGGAAGTGCTGTATGGGTACATCTTCCATTTTCAGGAGCCCACATCAAGTTACTAACTGTTTTGATATTTGACATATCACTGACATCTAAAATATACATTCCGGCATCCCAGACGCCGGCATAAGCCCTGTTGCCATGAGGTATTGCATGGTGCAGCTTGCATTTCAAGTCATCAGGCCAAAAAGGGGTCTCCCCACCTGCCTTCCACTGTCCCGGCAGCCACCAACGTCCCACCTGCAAAGGGTTTTCAGGGCTGCTCATATCAAAAACCAACAGCATCCTGTCAAGGAAACCATCAGGGACTGCTGTTACATAGGCATATTTGCCACCAAAAAAGGTAGTTCGGTGTACTCCCATGCCTCCTACATTATAATGGCATATCTCCTTTGGTTCTCTCGGGTTTTGAAGGGAAAATACAGAAAATCCTACCCTTTCAGCCTTCTCAGCTCCCCGCTGTTCATAGTTGACAAATAAGTAGTCATCTACTATCTGTACCTTAGGAGACATCGTATTGGCATAACCCGGCAATTCACCTACAACCTGCGGATTTCGCGGGTCCTTAATGTCTACAATACTGGTACCTTTGCCTGGAGTTAAGTGTCCTACATAAAGCCAATTCTTATAGGGCATGCTCTGCATCGTTTTGCCGAAACCGTTCAAGTCTGTATGACCTAACAGTCTAATAGTCATTAAACATCTTTCCTTTCCCTGTAAAAACTGCTCTCCAGATGTTTTTGTATTATGGGTACTGTAAATTCTAGTCCAATATTTGTTAGGTGCTCTATTTTGGGAACACCATTTTCATCACAACCTCGTTTTTCATACCACTTCTTTCTATCAGCTAAAAACTTTTCTAAGGGGTAAACCGACCCGGCTTTTTTGCCTTTTGTTAAAGGTTCTGTATGAACCCTTTCAGGCAAAACATCATCCTTAACAGGTATGACTCCTTCCCGAATGTTGTATGCCCTAGCTAACAAGAGCATCCTCTCGCCAATTAAATCCCATTCAGATAGTTCTATATCCCAGCCCATAATTGACTGCAATAAATCCATGTATAATTGGGGAGGAACCAACCGCCTCTGCCAAGAACACACTGTTAAAGAATCAGCAATCGCTCTTTGGTTTTGCTCATCTATGTCACCGCCATAATGATGACACGGTCCGCGGTCTGAAATCGCATACTGTAGTCCTTTTTTATTACCACCTTGTGGAACAAATGCTGGAAATTCCAGCCCTTTACTATGCATGGCCAGTTTTTCAGCACCATTGCCAATAATTTCAGCGGCTTTTTTCACCCCATTAGCTAAAATATCACCGATTCCTTCTCTTTTCAGAATCTTGGACCATAAAACTAACACAGCCTCTACATTGCCCCATTCAAGGTTTAATCCATGTAAATCTTTGGAGGTCAAGATTCTTTTTTCAAAACATTCCATAGCAAATCCGGTAACGTTTCCTAATGAATTAGCATCAAGTCCCTGTTCATCAGCCCAGCGGCTTAAATAAACCATTGCCCCTAAATCACCTATCTTACATCCAGGACCTATGTTAGCAGTTGATTCAAAATCCGGACAGACTACATTTCCTTGAAATGCACCTTCTCTAATAATTCCGACTTTCATACATCCTAGTGGACAATTAAAACAAGATCGCGATTTGGCTGCATAGCGCAAATCAAATTTCAAACCACCTATTTCATCAATATCCTTACAAGTGCCCTCTTGGTAATTTTTAACCACTAATCTTCCTTCGTCGGAATGATCTATCATATTTATTAAGTTGCCGTAACGAGTCAATTCATATCCTCGAGGATGGTCAGTACGATTTTTCAGGAGAACATCTTCTAGTTCCTGCCGTACTTTCCATGTTCTTATAGGATCAAAAACTCTTGCTTGCTTTCTACCCCTAACAGCAATAGCTTTAAGACCTTTGGCACCCCAGACAGTTCCTGATCCACAACGTGCAGCAGCTCGAAACTGTTCCTGCTGAATAGATGCAAAGGGTATTAAATTTTCTCCTCCAGGGCCTATTGCCAAGACCCGTATATTTAAGTCTTTAGCTTCTTTACAAATTTGCTCCTGGGTTTGCCAGGTTGTTAAGCCCCATAAATGTCCGGCATCCTTAATCTCGATAAAATCATCATTTATTACAAGATAAACGGGCTTAAAAGATTTCCCTTTAAGAATTATTCCATCATAACCTGCATATTTAAGTTCTGCGCCCCACTGGGCCCCAGTTACTGAAAAACCTATTGTGTTACCTGTTGCAGGGGATTTAAAGGTGAAGCAGGTGTGAGCACCACCATGGACAATTCCTGTTAAAGGTCCTGTAAGTATATACATTTCTGCTTCCGGTGCCAAGGGGTCATAACCTGCACCTGTTCTTTCCCAAAGAAGCTTTGTGCCTAATCCCCGACCACCAAGATAATCTCTAACCCAACTGGGAGGTAGCTCAATAGTATCTATTTTACCCTTTGTCAAATCAACTTCCAGCACTTTAAAAGGTTGCATGATATCACCTATTATTTAATGTCATTACGGCCATATATCTTAAATATTAGATTCTCGGCAATGTCTTCGACCGTTCGATTAAAATGTTTACTGTCAAAACATGGATCTTTATTAAATGCTAATGCTTGAGGTCCGCAAGCTTTAACACACGCAGGATCTCCATCACACAAATCACAAAAGAGTGGCACTTTTTGCTGTGGATGATAAGTAACAGTTTGGGCAGGACAAGCTTTGGCACAGCCTTTACATTGAACACCCTTAGCCCTTAAACATTTTTTATCATCTACTATTACTACGCCACTTTGGGGGTTAAAACTTAAGGCTTGTATTTTGGGCGGACAGGCAGCAACACAAGGATGGTCTGCACACTGATGACAAGATATAGGGATATCCAAGGGACCGTTACCTACCTGTAATACTTTTATCCGGGAAGCTTCCGGCCACAGTGTATTTTCCTTCTTTATAGAACATGCCGTCTGGCAGGCCCGACAGCCAGTACATTGTTCATAACGAACATTTATTCTGCCCAGCATCTCTAACATCCTTTATTTTAGTAATTTGGGGGCTGGGTAATCCAGCCCCCAATGTCCATTGGTATTTTTTTATTTAATAGAAGCTACCGCTTCTTTAAGTGTTGGTTTAATCTTTTCTGCACCTGCAGCTAATTCATTAACTTTTTCCTGAAGCTTTGCTCCGTCCATTGCTGTAATTGGGTTATTAGCTTGTTTTGCTTTTTCTATTAACTCTGGGTCTGATAAAGCTTTACTTATCGCTGTTCTCAGTTCCTCAGTGGCTTTTTGATCCATATTGGGGGGTCCAAAGAAAGTACGATGTGCTTCAATCATATTTGTCAAAACCAACATAAACTCTTTATTTTCACCAGAAGTAAGTTCTAAAGCTGTTGGAACATCAGGATATTCTTTAACTCTTTCAGAAGCAAACATCAATAATGGTTTTTTATCTCCAGCCTTAATCATAGGATCAGCGTCACCTAAAGCGGTAATATGTCCATCACCTTCACCTTTAATTACTGCCAAAGCTGTGTCTGCGTTGCCTTCATAACCGGTGATTTGAACTAATTCGAAACCAAAGGATTTTGCCATAACCGCCGCTGTAAAGAAGTCCTCATCCATACCCTGGGAAGGGAATTTGATTGGTCTTCCGGCCTTTGCTAAATCTTCAATTTTGTTAAATGGAGACTTTCCTCCTACTGCGAATACTCTAGGTTCAGTAGATGCACGACCAAGATAAGTAAGCTCAGTAGCTTTGAATTGAACACCTTCCGCGCCAGACAAATCAGCAAGAAGTATAGATGGGAAACTTGTAAAAGCGATTGTTAAACCGTCTGGTTTTGACTGCCAGAGTTGGTTTGTACCAACTACTCCACCAGCACCTACTATATTCTTGACAGTAATTTTTGCACCTGGATAATGCTTTTCAATATAAGGAACTATCATTCTAGCGTAGGTATCCATACCTTTACCGGGGCTATTGGGGACTATTAGAGTAATATCTTTGTTCTCAACCTTTGCAGGTTCAGATGCAGCAGGCTCATTTTTCTTAGCCGGCTCTTGTGCCTTTTGGCCGCAGCCTGCTACCAGGGATACCATTAATAAAACTGCCAGTAAAACTAACAAACCTTTCTTTTTAAACATAATTCATACTCCTCTCCCATTTCATTTCCTTATCATTTTTAAAAAGCTTGATGCAAAATTTACATAATTAGTTGCCACATCCCCCCTTAAAATCGAAAAGTTCTAAAATAAATTAAGAAGACCGTGATAAAATTGAACTTTTAGAAACTTTACAAATAATAGATCAATACATACTAAGGTTCCTATTCCAAAGGTTAAAGATTTTAACCAGCTGTCCTTATTGATAAAACGAAAATATCCTGTTACAAAGGTGAAAATAGCTACTTCAATCCCTAAGATAAATATCAATCCCATGAAAAGAAATACCACACCAAATGCTGCAAGCTCTTTCTTGCCAAGGTTTTCTTTGCTTTCCTTAGATTTGCCGCCTTTTACATCTTTTGCGCCAAACAAGAGTTCACCGGCATCAACTGCCAAATTTATTTTGGTTCCTTTAGCATTTTGCAAGTAAAGCTGCATGGATACTAAAATGGCAGAACCAATTGCTATAGGAAGGGGAACTAGCCGTGCCCTGGCACCATATCCCAGTGACATTACCGCAATCGCTATAAAGAAAAGCAAGAAAGCAACAGCAATGATATTGTTTTCGGTTTTTTTACTCATTGAGCAACTCCGCTCCCTTCTCTATTTTTTGCAAGATAAGCACGAACAAAGGGATACACAATTGTAGAAAGAACCACTAAAAGCAAGATCAAAGTAACCGGTCTAGTGATAAAGAAGAAATTTCCATAAAGCTTTATAGAAATATGCATGTATCTTTCAATCATTAACCCTAGAACCATACCAATTGCCATGTCTGCCCTTGAATACTTATATTTGTTCATTATGTAGCCAATAACCCCAAATACTGCAACTACTACTACATCCAGAATTCTCCCTTTAATGGCATAGGCACCTACAAAACATACCGGAAGAAGAACTGGGATTAAAATACTGCTCGGCAATGTACTTACTTTTACAAAGTGTTTTGCTAATAATAAGCCTCCAATGGTAGTAACTATGTTGGCACCTACAATTATCCATACTATTGAAAAAACTAAATCCATGTGGTTTTCCAACATCTCTCGCCCGGGAGCAATACCCATTGTTATGAAAGCTGACAGGAGAATAGCCATACTTTCTCCCCCTGGCACACCGAAACCTAATGTGGGAACCAGTCCTCCGCCCTCATTTGCGGCATTTGTCGCCTCAGGGGCAATAACCCCTTCCACGTTCCCTGTGCCAAAAGTGTCCTTGGTCTTGGATGTTTGGGCCGCCATACCATAGGCAGCTATGCCACCTATGCTGGCACCTACTCCAGGCAGGGCACCAATAAATAAACCTAGAAGACTTGAACGCAAAACTAATTTCCAATGTTTAAAAACATCTCTTACCCCCGTCCAAACACTTCCCAGTTCACCGGCTGCCTGTCTTTTTACTATGGAATCTCCAGAGATAAACAGCTTTATCATTTCAGATACCGCAAAAAGACCAATAACCACCACTGCAAAATCCAATCCGTCCATTAAAAATAAAGTACCAAAGGTATAACGGGATGTTCCGCTTACAGGATCCATTCCCACAAAGGACAAGATTAGTCCAAAGCCTGCAGCCGTCAAGCCCTTCAATAAAGAACCGCTGCTGAATAAAGCTATAACTGATAACCCCCATAATGCCATAACGAAATATTCGGGAGGACCAAGGGACATCATAATTGCTTTCATGATAGGCAAGGTTAATGTAAGGAAAACCGCACCAATTATACCGCCAATTAGAGAAGACATAGCAGCAGCACCTAAAGCCCTTGCACCTTCTCCTTTTTGTGTCATAGGATAGCCATCAAAACATAAGGCAATACTTTTTGATGCTCCTGGTATATTAAATAAGATACTGGTTATAGAGCTCCCAAAAATTGTAGCAACATGAGCACCTAATAACATGGCTAGGGCAGCTACTGGAGGAAGACCAAAAGTAAAGGGAAGAAGCAAAGCCATTGCTGCAATTCCGCCGAGACCAGGCAGGATACCAATTACCACCCCAAAGAGAACACCTATGGACATAAACAGTAATGAAGTAGGGTCAAACAAGGCCACCAATCCGTGCCAGGATGCACTTAACATTTCATACACCTCTCTTGTTGAAGTCTGCTTTCTGTCAAAAGATTTTTGCTTTTGATAATTTTCAAGATACTTGCTTAATATATGATATATCGTATATGATATTTTAATGATTCTCCATTGCCATTGGATTTTCCTCTTTTTAGAGTTAAAAATATAAATATTTTTTATTTCTCGTATGAAACTTATATTTATGGACATTATTTAATACAGGAACATTTTAGTATTGAATCATACTCTGATTCATATTCGCCATCTAGGGATTTGACACCTTTAGGGCAACTCCGAAATTAATGAAATATGGATTGTGTTTTTTAGCATTATTTTAAAAAAGAGGTGATTGAAGCCAAATGCATTGGCTTCAATCAATAGGGGGATGTTCATGAGATATGGTAGTGTCAACCTCACAGCAAGCTACTAATTTAAAATTTCCTTGGCCAACTCAACAAATTCCTCAGGTGTCAGAGTATTTTTCTTTTCGATACCCTTTTTCTTAGTTGCTGCAACTATCTCTTGTATTTGTTCGTC